>DDGC01000021.1 GCA_002337455.1 Rhizobiales bacterium UBA1912
GTTCGTTGCGCTTGCGTCCATATAAGCGGGTTCGTGGGAGCGAGTATGGAGGAGGTTATGGGAGCGGGGATAAGTTTTGTAACCCGCGTCTCCACGCTCCCCCGCGTCATCCTCGGGCTTGACCCGGGGATCCGCTGCATCGGGGGAGCCGGTGAAGACGTTGGGGGCGTTGAGTGGGCGACGAGCACCACTTCAGCCGTGCATGTGGAAACCTTGCAGATCCCCGGGTCAAGCCCGAGGATGACGCGCTGGGGGTGCGGAAGCGGGGCGGGTTATGCGCCGATGAAAGACAACTGGCGCCACTGGCTACGAGTGATGGAAAAAATGCCGCCGGTGCGTTGACCATACGGCGCCAAAAGGCTGGCCATGCCAAACGGGATACCCCATGTTCTTTTCATGAGCATGGGGCGCATTTATTGGTACGCGATCTGTATGGCCCTTGGCGGTGGGCTGGGCTTCTGGTGGGGCCTCGAGCAGCATGTTCTGGTTGCCATCACCTTCATGTTTGTCGGGATCGGGCTCGGTGCAGCGACGGCCTATAATCCTTTCGAACTCGCCTTGAGCGCAATCAGGATGGTTGGCCACCTGCTCAAGGGGGGCGTTTAGAAAACTAGTCCACGTTGAACATCCATTTGACGCCCCAGCGGTCATGGAGCATGCCGAAGCGCTTGGCCCAGAAGGTTTCTTCAAGTTCCATTTCCACTTCGCCACCATCCTTGAGCGCGGCGAACATGCGGTCGGCCTCCTCGACGGTTTTGGGGTGGACGGACAGGTAGACGCCTGAAAATGAATTGGCTTGAGCCATGGGGGCGTCCGATGCGAAGAGCGTGCCGTCGCTCGACGTCAGGGCTGCGTGCATGATCTGGTTCTGCATCTCGGCGGGGACGTGTTCGGCCGAAGGCGTATCCTTGTGGGCGGTCATTTCAAGTTCGCCGCCAAATACCGAGTGGTAGAACGTCATGGCTTCGCGGCAATTGCCGGCGAAGTTGAGATATGGGGTGATCTTCATGCGGAGCCTCCTCGACCCGATCCAGAAAAAACGTTTAGTTTCAATATCTAACGATAAAGACCGGATTCAGACTACGATACATCTGAATCCGGTCGTCAGCTAATTGAATCTGTTTATGAATTGGCCTGCGCGGCAAAGAAGCCATCGATCAATGGCAGCAACAGGTCGGTCTTGAAGACGATATCGTAGTGGGTTGCGCCCGGGATGACGGCGAACTGACGTGCGAGGTTCAAATCCGGGCCCATCGGGCCAGTCGATGCCTGGCCACCGAGCAGACGGTACATATCGAGTGCCTTGTCGAACTGGATGAGATCGGTATCGCCGATAATCATCAGGACGGGCACGGGGATCGAGGCGATCTGCTCATCGGTCCAGCTTTGCTCTTCCGAGACCATGGATTCGCGAATCTTGTCGACAAAACCCGCAAAACGCTCGGGCTGCGGCGCAACGGCCTCATAGGCGGCGAGCATCGGCGTGCCCTCCATCATCTCGGCTGTCATGTAGGGCCAGCCGGCGCGCACCGAATCCCAGATCGAATCCGGCTGGTGGGAGGCCGAGATGACAACGAGACTCTTGACCAGTTCGGGGTGCAGAACGCCAACGCCGGTCGCGGTGCCCCCGCCCATTGAAAAGCCCACGATATCGATGGGGCCGATATCCATCTGCTCGATGAAGCCCGAAACGTCCTGGGCGAATTGCTGCATGGACAGCGGGCGGTCGAGATCGACGGTGCGGCCGTGGCCTTCAAGTTCGATCGCATAGACCTTCCGGTTTTCGGCAAGCGCTGGAAGGATCGGTCCCCAGGCGTCGATGGTCATGAGCCCGCCATGGATGAGCAACAGCGGCTCACCCTCGCCATGGACCTGATAATACATCTCCAGCCCATCGATGTTGACGGTGCCGTCCTCGGAAGGCACGGGAACGTCAGAGCTGAGCTGGATGGGATCAAAAGTTTCCGCCATTGTCGCCTCCTGAGCGCTAAGGGGGAACGAAACAAGTGCCGCAAGGCTAAGCGCTGCAAATGTGGTCTTGATAAGCATGGTGCTCTCCGTCGGTTATGATGCTCATAGGACGGACGACCATTTTGCTTCCCGACAAAATGGGGAAATAAATTTACGCGCCTGAGGGCGAGCCGCCCAGTTTGTCGAGATGGGCGCGGATATGGACCGCCTCTGCGGTCGTGTTGGCATGGGCAATCGCGATGTCGAAGGCGATGCGCGCTTCCTCGATGCGGCCGAGGTCCTTCAGGAGCCCGCCGCGCAATCCGTGGAAATAGAAATAGCCCCCCAAAGCGTCGGCCAGCGGTTCGATGAGGTCGAGTGCGGCCTGCGGTCCATCGATTTTGGACACAGCAACGGCGCGATTGAGGGTGACGACCGGGGAGGGCTGCAGGGTCTCAAGGACGCGATAGAGCAGTTCGATTTCGGTCCAGTCCGTATCGGCGGGCGTTTCCGCATGAGCATGCAGCGCCGCGATAGCCGCCTGAACCTGAAATACGCCGGGCTGGCGGTGGCGCATTGCCTTGTCGATGAGGGCGAGCCCTTCATCGATCATGCGGCGATCCCAGAGCGTGCGGTCCTGGTCGTCGAGCAGGATGATATTGCCATCCTTGTCGAACCGCGCGTCGTCGCGCGATTGCTGGATCAGCAGCAGGGCCAGCAGGCCCATAAGTTCAGGTTCGGTGGGAAACAGCCCGAGGAGCAGGCGGCCCAGCCGGATGGCCTCCTGGGCAAAGGTCGTGCGGGTTTCAGCCCGCTCACCAGCCGAAGTGTAGCCCTCGTTGAACACCAGATAGATCATCGCCGCGACAGCCCCGACCCGCGCGGCGCGGTCGGCGGCATCGGGCGTTTCAAAGTTCGCGCCGGATTTGGCGATGCGCGCCTTGGCGCGGGTGATGCGCTGTTCCATGGCGGCGTCCGAGACCAGAAAAGACCGGGCGATCTGCTTGACGGTCAGCCCCGAAACGATCCGCAGGGCCAGGGCAATCTGCTGGGTGGCCGGCAGGTCTGGATGGCAGCACACAAACAACAGCCGCAGGATGTCGTCGCGATAGTGAGAGTCGTCGATCCTGTCGGCGATGTCGGTTTCCGCATCCGAAGTGTCGGAAATCTTGTCCTCGTCGGGCAATTCGGTAAACCGCGCGCGGCGGCGCACACTGTCGATGCCCGAATTGCGGCCCACGAGGATCAGCCATGCGGCCGGATCGCGCGGCGGGCCGTTTTTCGGCCAGGATTTCAGCGCCCGCAAACAGGACTCCTGGAAGGCTTCCTCGGCCATGTCGAGGTCGCGAAAATACCTGTACAGCGCGGCAACCGCCCGAGGGCGGGCACCTCCCAGTGTCAGGCCAATCCAGTCGGCATCCTTGTCGTTCACTTTGCTTGCGCTCCGGGGAAGAAGTCGCGAACCGGGCGGATCTCATAAGATCCCATGCCCGGATTGGCCTCGGCCAAATCGCGCACAACTTGCACGACCTCTTCGAGGCTCTCCGCGTCGATGACATAAAAACCGAGGAACTGTTCCTTGGTTTCGGCGAAAGGCCCGTCCAGCACCATGGGCTCCCCAGCGGTCTTGCGCAGGGTGGTGGCAGCGGTTGTCGGCATCAGCCGGGCTACCGGCCCCATCTTGCCCGATTCAACCAGCGGTTTCTGGACGGCGAGAAGATCGGCCATGATCTTGTCGTCATGTTCTTTGGACCAGCCGCCCACGGCGGCTTCGTCGTTGTAGCAAAGGATTGCGTAGAGCATGGCCAAAACTCCTTGTATGGCGAGGACGTACCCGGCGTGCGGTTCCCGACAGCGCGAGCGAAAATTTTCCATAGGTTACAGGAAAATGCACACTGCCTCGGGTTGCGGCTGAAAGCCAGAGCCGGCGTGCAACCCTCCGCGGCAGTGCGGCATTATCCAAAGAGCGGGTCTTTTTTGGAGATATTGCCATGACGCTGACACGCAACGCGATCGAGCGCGTGCTCGGTCCGATAGACGAACATCTGGCCGCCGAGATAGCGGCGACTGAAGCCACGACGGCCGATTTGACGACCGCGCTGGCCTGGCTGGAAGCCGATGAGGCACGGGTCAATGAGGGCGATCATCTGCCCACCGGGAAAGTGGCCGAATTGATCGGTATCCTGGAAACGGCAGATGACGAGGAGGGATATTCCCCTCCGTCCCCCCAATCGGAAGACTGGGTGAAGTAGGCACACTAAAGGACTGGACAACAGGCACAAATTTTAGTGAGGTAGGTGGCTTTCCCCGCGCTTTGGCGCGTCACTATATTTGTTTGAGCGGGGCCATGTCGGCAAAGTTCAAGTCGTTTATCACCGATCTTCTTGCCCAAATCGACATAGAAATCGGCGGCTCCCGGCCTTGGGACATCCAGGTTCATGACGACCGGCTGTTCAGCCGCGTGATGACCAATGGATCTCTGGGGCTGGGTGAAGCCTACATGGATGGCTGGTGGGACAGCGAGGCGATCGACCAGTTCCTGTATCGATGCCTGACCGGGCAATTGCAAAATCGGGTCAAGTTCGATCCGGCGCTTGCGCTTTTGACCATCAAGGGCATGGTGCTAAATCCCCAGCGGCTGCATGTGCGCGAAGTGGGCGAAAAGCACTATGACATCGGCAACGACCTCTACAAGCGCATGCTCGATCCGCGCATGATCTATTCCTGCGGCTATTGGCGCGAGGCCGAAACGCTCGATGCCGCGCAGGAAGCCAAGCTCGATCTGATCTGCCGCAAGATCGGGCTGAAAGAGGGCATGCGCATCCTAGATGTCGGCTCGGGCTGGGGCGGGCTGCTCAAATTCGCCGCTGAGCGCTACGGCGTTTCCGGCCTGGGAATCACGGTTTCCAAACAGCAGATGGCCTATGCCAACGAAACCCGTGGCGACCTGCCGATCGAAACAAGGCTCATGGATTACATGGATCTCGACGGCCAGTTCGACAGGATCGTCTCAGTCGGCATGTTCGAGCATGTGGGCTACAAGAACTACCGGCCGTATTTCTCCAAGGTCAGCGAGTTGCTGTCCGATGACGGGCTTTTCCTCCTGCACACCATCGGGGGCAGCCTGACGCGCAGGGCAGGCGAGCCTTGGCTTGAAAAATACATCTTCCCCAACGGCATGCTGCCATCGCCCAAGCAGGTGGCGACCGCCGTGGAGGGCAGGCTGGTCATGGAGGATTGGCACAATTTCGGTGCCGATTACGACCCGACGCTGATGGCCTGGCACAAGAACTTGGAACCGGCCTGGCCCGAACTGTCCAAGGTCTATGGCGAACGATTCCATCGCATGTGGAATTACTATCTCCTGAGTTGCGCGGCGATCTTCCGCGCCCGCTGGGTGCATCTGTGGCAGGTCGTCTATTCAAAGGACGGGTTGCAGGGTGGATATCTGTCCGTCCGCTAGACGCCCGCGCCGACCATGGGCGCGAGAAACACCAGCGTAATCGGCACGGTGACGACCCCGAGCACGGTCTGGAACGCTATGATGCCGGCCATGAGCGGCGCATCGCCGCCCAATTGCCGCGCCATGACATAGGCCGATGAGGCGGTGGGCAGGCACTGGATCAAAAGGACCACCAGAGCCGCCGGGCCGGTCAGCCCGACCGCAAGGCAGATCGCTGCTGTGATGGCGGGAATGAGCAGAAAACGCGCGGCGGTGGCAACCAGCGCGGGCCGGATGCCGCGCCCCAATGCCTCCCAGTTGAGCGCCGCGCCGACGCATAACAGCCCGATCGGTAGCGCTGCCTGCCCCATGGCCTGCATGAAGCCTTCGATGCCAGCGGGCAACACGATGCCGGTCAACCGCAGGAGAGCGCCCGCAACGCAACCAAGAATGAGCGGATTGAGCGCTATGGATTTCGCCACGCCCAGAGCCGAGGGTTGGCGGTTTCCGTAACGGGCAAAGACCAGCGAACACAGGATGTTGACCGTGGGAACCAGAATGGCGTTGACCACGGCGGCCAGCGCCGCGCCCGATACGCCGAGCAGGCCCACGGCGGCGGTGACGCCGACATAATTGTTGAACCTGATCCCGCCCTGGATCACCGAAGTGAGGGCCGGGCCATCGAACCGGGTCACCCGGTTGGCCGCCAAGAGAACCAGAGTTCCGATCACTGCCGGACCGATCAGACCCGCAGCGATCAGCCCGATGGGCGCTTGGGACAGATCGGCCTTGTAAAGGCCATGGGCGAACAGCAGCGGCAGAAGGACGAAATAGGCCAGCCGCTCGGCCTGCGGCCAGAACCCTTCGCCCAGAAAGCCGAAACGCTTGAGCAGGTGCCCGAGCGTTATGATAAGGGCGATGGGCAGGAGGGCGGAAAAAATAAGGGCAAGCATGGAGGGCCGGAGCGATGATGGATAGATCTTTTACTAGCCGTCCCGATCCAATCGGCCAAGCGCTACATGTCCGGCCATGATTTTTCGCGGCGGGCAATGCCATGCTCATAGCGGACCATTTACTGGCAGGGTTTTTTGCCTCTCACGCAAATTTTGATTGCCCAGCCCTCGCACCTTCATCGTCCTTGAGCGATAATAGGGAAACTGAATAACCGGGAGATATTTTTATGCGCCTGACCTTAACGGCACTGGCCATTTCAGCAGCGCTGACCGTACCGGCCCTCGCTCAATCGCAAATCACGCCGCTGGTCGATGCCAGCTGGCTGATCGAAAACGGCGGGGCCGAAAATGTGGTCATCCTCGACATTCGCGATAACGTCGAAGGCACCGATCTGGGCGATCTGCCTTATGTGGCGAACTCCGTCGTTGCGCCTTACGGTTCGGCCGGCTGGCGCACCGAGGTGCAGGGCGTTCCGGGCCAGATCCCGCCCGTCGAGCAGGTTGCCGAACTGATCGGCTCGCTCGGCATCGACAATGACGATCACGTCGTGATCGTGCCCTGGGGCACCGATTCCTCGGAAATCGGGGGAGCCACCCGCGTTTACTGGACCTTCAAATATCTCGGCCACGAGGAAGTTTCGATCCTCGATGGCGGCTGGCGCCAGTTCGACGCGGCAGGCGGCGAACGCGTTGCTGAACTCACAGCGCCCGAAGCTGTCGAATTTACCGCCGAAGTGCGTCCCGAGTTGATCGCCACCACCGACGATGTGCTCGAAGCGCTCGAAAACGGCACGGCGCTGGTCGATGGCCGTCCGGTCGAACAGCATGAGGGGCAGTCCAAGAGCCCGGTCGTCGCAACCGCCGGCACCATCCCCGGCTCGGTCAACATTCCGCACTCGCAGTTCTATAGCGCCGAATACGCTCGCTTCGCCCAGCCCGACACTGTCGCCGCGCTGCTCGAAGCCGTGAATGTGACCTCGGACGAGGACAGCATCGTCTTCTGCAACACCGGCCATTGGGCCTCGGTTGCTTGGTTCGGCCTGCACGAAATCCTCGGCAACGAGAATGCTTCGATGTATGACGGCTCGATGGCCGAATGGACAGCCGACCCGTCGCGTCCGGTCGAATAATCCGGTCGACCTCCAGTCCGACCTTGCAGATGCCCCGGCGTTCGGGGCATCTGTTTCATTTCAAAACCGTCTTGTCTTGAAAGATCGACATGTCTGACGTCGCTCTCGATCGCCCCTCCTATCTTCCCGCCGCGGTTTCCGATCGCGGTCCGTCGCTTGTGACCGGATTGGGGCTCATTCTTGGTTTTATCGCCATCTGGTACCTGGTCGATCTGCGCCAGGCGTCCCTGTTCGCCATTGGCGGCGGGCTGGGTGCAGCGCTCTATCACGGCGCTTTCGGCTTTACCGGCGGCTGGCGCCGCATGGTGGTGGAAAAGCGCGGCCGCGGCATGCGCGCCCAGATGCTGATGATCGGGGTCACCGCGCTGGCCATGATGCCATTGATTGCGGCGGGAAACCTTGGCGGACAGCCACTAGTCGGTGCGCTGGCGCCGGTGGGTGTGTCGGTTATCGTCGGCGCGACGATGTTCGGGTTGGGCATGCAACTGGGCGGCGGCTGCGGCTCGGGCACGCTGTTCACAGTGGGCGGCGGTTCGGCGCGCATGCTGGTGACGCTCGGCTTCTTCATCGTCGGCGCGGTGCTGGGCACGGCCCATCTGCCGTTCTGGCTCGAGGCGCCATCGCTCGGCGTCATCGACGCACGCGTCCAGTTCGGACTGCCCGCCGCCATCGGGCTGACCATCATCGCGCTGTCGCTCGTGGCTATTGTCACTGCGGTCATTGAAAAGCGCGCGCACGGCAGTCTCGAACCTGAGCCCGCTCCCAAGCGTCCGGGCTGGAGCTGGCTGCTTTACGGTCCCTGGCCGCTGGTCGGGGCAGGGCTGGTGCTGGCCATCCTCAACGTCGCGACACTGCTAGTCGCCGGCCATCCGTGGTCGATCACTTACGGGTTCGGCCTGTGGGGCGCCAAGATTGCCGATGCCGTAGGCATTCCCGTCGCAACCTGGGAATTCTGGACCTGGCCTGCCCAGGCCCAGGCGCTCAATTCCTCGGTTTTGACCGACAACACATCGGTGATGGATTTCGGCATCATCCTTGGCGCCGGACTTGCCGCGGCACTGGCCGGAAAGTTCGCACCCAAGGCGAAACTGCCGCTTGGCTCGCTGATCGCCGCTGCGGTGGGTGGCATCCTGATGGGATATGGCGCGCGGCTTTCGTTCGGCTGCAACATCGGCGCGTTGTTTTCTGGCATCGCCTCGGGCAGCCTGCATGGCTGGCTGTGGTTTGCCTGTGCCTTTGTCGGCTCGTTCATCGGCATCTGGGCCCGGCCTCTGTTTGGACTTGATGGATTTGCCAAGAAATGACCACCGGACGTAACACCCTCCTGTTTGGCGCCGCGCTGGCCGTCGGCACAGTGGCGATTGCCGCCGACCACATCTCCAATCCGGTCGTCCGTGCCTCCAATCCTGTTGCGCAGAGCGAAGCGGGTACAGCGAGCCCCGCGGTCGCGCCCTGCGCGGCTGGAGCGCCAGTTGCTGCGGCCCCTTGCGCCGCTGGGGCTCCTGTTGCCGCTGCGCCTTGCGCCGCTGGAGCGCCGCTGGCCTCGGCCCCTCCGCCGCCTGCACCAATGCCCGAGGAGCCAGCGAGCCAGCTTGCTGCACCGCCTCCGCCGCCCGCGCCCATGCCGGAAGCCGAAGCGCCCGAGCCTGAACTGACCCCGCCGCCACCGCCTCCAGCCGCGATGCCGGAGGGGGAGACCGAAGCGCCCGATCTCGTGGTGAACTGATGAGTGATGCCCGCCAGCAGGCCCTGCACGAAATCGCCTTTTGCGAAAGCGTGCTCGCCAAGGGCGGGCTCACCGTTCTGACCGAAACCCTGCGCGATGCGCCGGATGTTTCGGTCTGGACGCACTATCCAAAAGACGACGTGTTCGATCCGGAGACCGGGGGGCAGTGGTTCTATCATTCACACCCGGCCGACGACCCTGATGGGGCACTCGAGCACGGTCATTTCCACTGTTTCGTGCGGCCGCAGGGCACCAGCGGCCCGATCCACCATCTGATCGCCATCGGCGTCGATCCCTACGGCAAGCTCAAGCGACTGTTCACCGTCAACCAGTGGGTGGTGGGCGACGATTGGCTCGACGCCGAGCCCACCATTGCTCTGCTGGAAAAGTTCGACGTGCACATGCCGCGCCCGTCCTATCTGGTCAATCGCTGGCTGACGGCGGTGCTGGCCGCTTATGACGATGAGATCCAGGCGCTGATCCACGAGCGTGACCGGACGCTTGCTGCACACCGCCCCGAAGGCGATATCGCCGTGCGCGGTGACAAGGCTCTCGAAGTCACCTCAGAACTGCTGTTTTAGGGCCGTCCGAATTTTGGCGAAACTGCTTGCCGGTCTTTCCGTCGCTGCCCCGGCGAAAGCCAGGGTCCAGCAGCGCGAACCGATGCACCGGCGCTTGCAGCCGTTGTCATGGACCCCGGCTTTCGCCGGGGAAGCGCAAAAGGAAAGGGCGCTTTCGTATTGCGGCTCCTAGCTGTCTCGATGTCGTCAAACAGCTACTTTTACCCTCGATCTTGCCAAATGGCATTAAAATGCTTATTTTACGCCAAGAGGTAAGATCATGTTGCACGAACTGCCCAGAGCCGATGCCACGCCCGAGCGTCCCCAGATCACGGCGACCGAAGCTGCCGCCATGGCGCGGACGGTTGTGAACCTGTTTGCCCGCTGGGACCTTACCGATGCCGAGGCGCGCGAAATCCTCGGTGGTCTCGCTGCCCGCACCTATGCCCGCTGGAAAGCAGGTGAGGTGGGGCGCATCGATCGCGATCTGGCAACCCGCCTGTCGCTGCTCATGGGCATCCACAAGGGGCTGCGTTATCTCTTTACCGATCCGGCGCGCGGTTATGCCTGGGTCAAAAAGCCCAACACGGCGCTCGCTGGCCGCACCCCCGTCGATATCATGGCCGAAGGCTCCATTTTTGCGCTGGCCCGTATCCGCAGCTATCTCGACGCCGAGCGGGGCGGCTGGTGAGTGTTCCGGTTACCCGCGTTCAGTGGAGCCGGGCGTTTCGGATCATCCGCACCATCTATCCGCCCATCGACCTGTTTGAGGATATCGCCGACCCTGCCGATTGGGAGGCGCTGGCTTCGGCGGAGTCCAAGACCAATCCCCGCGTCTGGGAGCATCTGGGCCGGCTCGATCTTATTCCGCCGTCGCGCCGCGTGGCCGGGCAGGGGGCAAGCTGGCTGATGGCGCCTTTCGTTCATGTCAGCACCGATAGGCCGGGCCGCTTTACCGACGGAACCTACGGCGTTTACAGCGCCGGCAGCAGCGAGGAGGTGGCCATTCGCGAAGTTGCCCATCATCATTCCATCGCCATGGCGGCGACCGCTGAAGCACCGGGCTGGACCTCGCAATTCCGCGTGCTGGTCAACGCGCTCGATCTCGACCTGCACGATGTGCGCGAGCTCCCCGATTGCCACCGCCCGGACGATTACGGCCCGCCACAGGCACTCGCCAGAACGCTGCGCGCTTCAGCCAGCAATGGCGTAATCTACCGCAGCGTGCGTGCGCCGGGCGGCGAATGTGTCGGGATATTCTGGCCCGACCTCATGGGCATCCCGGTGCAGGGAGACCATTTCGATTTCCATTGGGACGGCACCTGCGTCGATCGTGTCCGCAACTGTGCCACCAGCGCAATTTTCGCCCTGTAATTATTGTCCCGGCAGGTCTATATCGGTGCTTGACCTTACCATGATGGGAAGCCTTAGCGTGGCTTTACATTATCAAGGATAAGCCATGAACGCTCCCGTTTCCCGCCAATCGGCCACGCTGACATTTCCAGTCGAAGGCATGAGCTGCGCGTCCTGCGTCACCCGCGTGGAGGCGGCTGCCGCCAGACTGCCAGGTGTTACCGAGGCGCACGCCAACTTTGCCAACGAAACACTGGCAATCAGTCCATCTCCCGATTTCGACGCCGCTGCCTTGCGCGCGGCGATCAAGGATGCCGGGTACGACCTGCAAGTTGCACGACTGGAGATCGGCATCGAAGGCATGACGTGCGCGTCCTGCGTCAAACGAGTCGAAAACGCCCTGGCTGCAGCACCGGGTGTCGTTTCCGCTTCGGTCAATCTGGCTACGGAAAAGGCAACGCTCGACATTGTGGGTGGAGCGGCCGGTCTTTCTGAGGTGGAAGCGGCCATAAGAACCGCCGGATACACACCCCATCGTCTGTCGGACCGACAGGCGCAAACCCGCGAACAGGCAAAGGCCAACGAAATCAGCGCACTCCAGCGCGACGTCGTCATCTCCGCGATCCTGACCTTGCCACTGTTCGTGCTGGAAATGGGCGGCCACCTCTATCAACCTTTTCACCACTGGCTGATGGGCGTCGTGCCGGCCAATTGGCTCTATCTGGCCTATTTCGTGCTGGCCAGCGCCGTGCTGTTCGGTCCGGGCCGCCGCTTTTTCATCAAGGGTGTACCCGCGCTTTTCCGGCGCGCGCCGGACATGAATTCGCTCGTGGCGCTGGGTGCGGGTGCCGCATACCTCTATTCGAGCGTTGTCACCTTTGCCCCGCAGCTTCTGCCCGAAACCTCGCGCAACATCTATTTCGAAGCGGCAGCGGTCATTGTTACGCTCATTCTTGTCGGCCGCCTGCTCGAAGCGCGCGCCAAGGGACGGACCAGCGACGCCATAAAGCGGCTGGTCGGATTGCAGGCGAAATCGGCCCGTGTGCTGCGCAATGGCGAGCCTGCTGAAATTGCACTCGATCAGGTCGTGGTTGGCGATGTCGTCGTGATCCGTCCGGGCGAAAAAATCCCGGTCGACGGGACGGTGACCGATGGCACTTCCTTTGTCGATGAGGCGATGATTTCGGGCGAGCCCGTGCCTGTTGCGAAAGCGCAAGGCGACACCGTGATCGGCGGCACCATCAACACCACCGGCAGCTTCCGGTTCGAAGTCACCAAGATCGGCGGGGATACGATGCTCGCCCAGATCATCAAGTTGGTCGAACAGGCGCAGGGCTCCAAGCTGCCCATCCAGGCGCTGGTCGATCGGGTGACCGCGTGGTTCGTTCCGGCCGTCATGGCAATCGCGGCGCTGACATTTGTCATCTGGGCCATTTTCGGTCCCGATCCCGCTTACACCTTCGCGCTCGTCAATGCCGTCGCGGTGCTCATCATTGCCTGCCCGTGCGCCATGGGGCTGGCCACGCCGACCTCGATCATGGTCGGAACGGGCAGGGCGGCTGAACTGGGCGTGCTGTTCCGCAAGGGCGAAGCGCTGCAGCTTCTCCATTCGGTTGGAATCGTCGCTTTCGACAAGACCGGAACGCTCACCAGGGGTGTGCCGGAGTTGACCGACCTGATCGTGTCCGACGGGTTCGAGGAGGAAGACGTGCTCTCGCTCATCGCTTCGGTTGAGGCTAACTCCGAACATCCGATCGCCCAGGCCATTGTTACGGCAGCCCGCCACCGGGATTTGACCTTGCCCGACATCGCGGAGTTCGACTCGGTACCCGGTTTCGGCGTTACCGCGAGCGCATCGGGTCGGAAGGTCGAGATCGGCGCAGACCGTTATATGGAACGCCTCGGTATCGATGTGGGTGCATTCGCGCCTGACATCGAAAGGCTGGGCCGCGAGGGCAAAAGCCCGCTTTTCACCGCCATCGACGGCAGGCTGGCCGCCATTGTCGCCGTGGCAGATCCCATCAAATCGACAAGCGCTGAAACGATTGCCCAACTGCACGCAATGGGGCTGCAGGTCGCGATGATAACCGGCGACAATGCGCACACGGCAAAGGCCATAGCAGACCAGATCGGCATCGATCACGTGGTGGCCGAGGTGCTGCCCGAGGGCAAGGTCGCAGCCATTGAAGCGCTCAAGGCAGACGGCCGCAAGATCGCCTTCGTTGGCGATGGCATAAACGATGCCCCGGCACTGGCCGTCGCCGATGTGGGCATCGCCATTGGCACGGGAACCGACGTGGCCATCGAAAGCGCCGGCGTGGTTCTGGTGGGGGGCGATGTGCGTGCCGCCGTGCGGGCCATCGCCATTTCCCGCGCCACGATGGGCAATATTCGGCAAAATCTCGGCTGGGCCTTTGGCTACAACGCGCTGTTGATCCCGGTTGCGGCCGGTGTGCTGTTTCCGGCTTTCGGCATTCTGCTTTCGCCCATGCTGGCGGCGGGCGCCATGGCGCTCTCCAGCGTCTGCGTGGTCACCAACGCCCTGCGTCTGCGGAGGTATCAGCCCCCGCTTGCGCAAAAAGACAGGAGCCCCAACCCATGAACATCGGACAGGCTGCAAAAGCGTCAGGCGTAACGGCCAAGATGATCCGCTACTATGAAACCATCGGTCTCATCACCCCCGCCGACCGGACCGAGAGCAATTATCGCGTTTACGGGACCGACGATGTCCATACGCTGCGCTTTATCAAGCGCGCGCGGACACTGGGCTTCTCCATGGATGAAACCTCAGCGCTTCTCGGCCTGTGGCAGGACAAGTCCCGGGCCAGCGCCGACGTCAAACGCATTGCCACCGACCATATCACCGAGCTCGAGCACAAGATCACCGAGCTTCAGGAAATGGCCGATACGCTCAAACATCTCGTCCATTGCTGCTCGGGCGACGACCGCCCCAACTGCCCCATCCTGACGCAACTCGCCGGCGCGGATACCTGAAAGAGGTAGATGATAACTTTACATTATCAAAAATCGTGAAATTAAGAAACTTTTCCTCTGTCATTGCCGGGTGTCTAATCGTATGGGTTCAAAGGGGAGAATAAATCTGATGAAAAATAGTTATCGCGCCATAGGCACAATATGCTTGGCAGCCGCGGTTTCGGCTGGCCTCGCGACTGCGGCGTCCGCCCAAACCTGGCGTATGTCCACCAAGCTGCCGTCGGAGTCGTTCGAGGGCCAGCTGCATGAAGTTTTCGCCGAGCGCGTCAGCGAGTACACGAACGGCGAAGTCTCTATTCAGATCTATCCGTCCGAGCAACTTGGCGATGCACAGACCGTTCTCGAACAGGTCAGTTCCGGCATCATCGACATTTTTACCGATGACGTGACCTACCTCGACAAGTTCGATCCCAGCGTATCGTGGATTTCGGCGCCCTTCCTGTTCGACGACCGTGAACACTGGGCCTGCTTTCTCAAGACCGATTATTTCCAGTCGATCCTCGACGGAGTTGCCGAACGCGACAACATTACCGTCATCGGCGACGTCGGTCCGTTCACGCGCGGCTTCCGCGTGCTCGTCACCAAAGATGAAGTGAGCAGCTTTGAAGATGTCCAGGATCTCAAACTGCGTCTTTGGGACAACCAGCTTATCGTCGACATCTGGACGGCGCTCGGCACCGACCCGCTCGTCATGGCCTGGACCGATGTTTACCAGTCGCTCCAGACCGGTATCGTAGAGGCGGTCACCTCGCCCGCGTCGCTCGTTGAATCGATGAAGTTCTACGAACCGGCACCGTACATCGTGCGCACCGACGAGTTCAATCAGGCCAACGTCTACATGATCAACAAGGACAGCTGGGACGGCATCTCGGCCGAGGCGCAGGAAGGCGTCCTTCGGGCCTATTACGAGGTCTCGGACATGGCTACCGCGGGAATTGACGCGGCGTTCGAAGATTCGCTCGAGATCATGGAAGCGCAAGGCGCGACGTACGGGTTGTTCGATACGGCACCCTTGATCGAAGCCGCTTCGTCCATCTACCGCGACCGGGAGGCCAGCGGCGACATGCCGACCGGCTTCCTTGCCGAGGTCGATGCCGCGCGCAACGCCTGCCTGTAACATGTGTCAAGCGGGCCGCGCATGCGCGCGGCCCCTTACCCCCGAAAGGCAGCGCACATGAATTCCTCTCTCAAGGCCGCCGAACGCATCCTCGATCTTGTCGCCAGGGTTTTTGAATGGACCTGCATCGGCGTTCTGGCGGTCATGTTGACCATCAACGCCGGCAATATTGCGTCCCGTGCCGTGCTCGACCAACCGCTCAACTGGGTATGGCCCTGGACTATGGTGCTGTTCCTATGGTGGGTGATGCTGGCGTTCTACCCGCTCTATCGGCGCCGCAAAGACGTTTCCATCTATATCGTGCTCAAGTTCCTCGGCCCGATGGCCCGCCGGGTGTTGGGCGTGTTCGTCCATCTTGCGATCCTCGCTGCCGCCGGTCTGCTGCTCTATACGATCCCCGAACGGCTGGCCTCGTCGCGCGGGCTGATAGAAATCGTCGCCCTGCCGCGTGAAGTCCTTATCTATCCGCTGCTGTTTTCGAGCCTGCCGATCTTCCTTGACGCCTTGGTGGCCCTCATTGCCATCGCGGCCGGAAAGGAAGAGTACACGCCCTTCGGAATGATCGAGGTGGCAGAATGACCGGCCTTCTCGTCCTTGGCGTTTTCATGGCGCTGGCATTTCTGTCCGTGCCGATCCTCACCTCGATCATCATCGCCTCGGCGGCGGGCGTCGTTGCGCTCGGGTTCACCGATCGGCTGGGCATCGTTTCCCAGCAGATGCTCGACGGCATCAATTCGCCGGCGTTGCTATCGGTGCCCTTCTTCATCCTTGCGGGGAACCTTCTCAACGGCTGCAAGCTGACCGACCGCATTTTCCGCTTCGCCAATAACCTTGTCGGTCACATCCGGGGCGGGCTGGCCCAGGTCAATATCCTCGCCTCGCTGCTTTTCGGCGGCATTTCGGGGGCCGCGGTTGCAGATTGCGCCGCGCTGGGCACTGTCGAGGTCAAGGCGATGCGCGAGCGCGGATATCCGGCCGATTTCGCGGCTGCTGTCACGGCCGCGTCGTCCATCGTCGGGCCGATTTTTCCGCCGTCCATTCCGCTCTTGATCTATGCCTTTGTTTCCAACGCGTCAGTCGGGCGTCTCTTTCTCGCCGGCATCATGCCCGCGCTGCTCCTCGTCGCGGTGTTGATGATCTATGTCTATATCGTCTCTGTGCGCCGGAACTTCCCCAGGGAGAAACGCGCCAGATTCGGGGAGGTGGCCCGGAGCGCCGTCGATGGGTTCCTGACGCTGCTGGCGCCCGGCATCATCCTCGGCGCCATGCTGACCGGGTTCACCACTGCGTCCGAAGCGGGTGTCCTGGCGTGCATCTATGCCCTGGGGCTCGGCCTCTACTACCGCACGCTCAATCTCGACGTACTTGTCACAGCGTTCCGCGACACGGCCTACCTTTCGACCATCGCGCTTTTGATGATCGGGTTCTCGGCGACCGTCGGGTGGATCATGGCCTTCGATCTCGTGCCCCAGCAACTTGCCGATTTCATCCTCGGCAATATCGACAGCAAATGGGTATTCATCCTCGTCTACCTGCTGTTCCTCATCGTCCTTGGCTGCGTTTTCGACGCGACAGCGGCACTCATTATCCTGGTGCCGATCATGCTGCCGATTGTCGATGGCTTCGGCATCGACCGTGTGCACTTCGGCATCTTTACGGTGCTGACGCTGATGGTGGGGATTCTGACGCCACCCGTCGGGATCGCGCTCTACATCATGATGGATATCGCCAAACTGCCATTCGAAAAGGTCGCGCGCGCCACAATTCCGTTCCTGCTGCCCATCGTCATCGCGATCTTGTTGATCGCTTTCGTGCCGCAGATTTCCCTGTTCCTGCCCAACCTCGTTTACGGCGGATAATAACCAACCACTACCCAATGGAGACCCCTATGCGCGTTGCGCTTTTGCAGCTCAATTCCCGCGACGACAAGTCGGCCAACATCGCCACGATCACCCGGCTGTTCGAGGAAAAAATCGCCGGCCGGGACGTCGACCTGGTCGCCGCACCGGAATATTCCACCTTCCTGGGCGGGCTCAGGGAAGAGCAGTGGGCCGCAGCCGAGACGTTCCCCGACGGCGAGGGCTATCGCGCCCTGCAGGGGCTCGCAAGGACCTACGGCGTTGCCGTCCACACAGGCTCGATGATCGAGCGTGACGGCAACAAGCACTACAACACGAGCGTCGTTTTCGGTCCGGACGGGACCGAACTCGCCCGCTATCGCAAGATCCACCTCTTTGACGTGGAAACCCCAGGCGGCCACGTCTTCCGGGAATCCGACGTCATCGACCGCGGCGGCGAGGTTGTCGATTTCACCTATGATGGCCACAAGTTCGGGTGCTCGATCTGCTACGACATGCGGTTTTCCGAGCTCTATCTGCAGCACATGCGGAACGGTTGCGATGTCATCATGGTCCCCGCGGCCTTCAATATGGAGACCGGCAAGGACCATTGGGAAGCGCTATTGCGCGCCCGCGCCATCGAAACCCAGAGCTGGGTGATCGCCGCCGGTCAGATCGGTTTTCATCGCGAAGCGGCTGGTGAACGTGCGTGCTACGGCAATTCCATGGTCATCGATCCCTGGGGCAATATCGTTGCCCGCGCTTCGGCCAGACCGGGCGTGACGCTGGCGGATGTCGACTTCGACTACGCCCGGCATGTCCGCACCATCCTGCCGTCCAACAACCACCACGTTCTGGCCTGAGCCCATGCTTGACGGATACGCATTCTGGATGAGCACGCCCAATCTCGACTTCCTCGAGATCGCGGCCAATGCCGGTTTCAAGCGCGTCGTCTGCGACGTCGAACACAACGGCTTTTCCCCCGATCGGCGCGAAGCACTCGTCGTTGCCGCCCGCGCTTTGGGGCTGAAGGTGTTTTTCAAGATCGAAGGCCCCGAGCCCGTCTGGGTCCAGCGCGCACTCGACCTTGACGTCGATGGGGTAATCATCCCCCATTGCGGCCGGCTCGAGACGTCCCGCGCAGCGCTTGAGACGACCAAATTCCCGCCCATGGGCACGCGCAGCTACGCCGCCGGGCGCTCCGCGCGGTTCAGCCCGCCCGATGCCGGTTATTTCGAGCGGTGCAACCGGGAAATCCTCTGCCTGCCCATGATCGAGACCGCCGAGGCTTTCGGCGACATCGAAGCGATCCTCGCCCACGACTGCGTCGACGGCGTCTTTGTCGGCCCGTTCGATCTGGCATTGACGCGAGGGCGCAAGACCTACGCCTTCACCGACGCGGACCGCGCCGATATCGCCCGCATCGCACAAGCCGCCAAGGCAGCCGGCAAGCCATGGTGGATACCGGCCTGGAAGCCCGACGAACAGCAATTCGCGATCGATGAGGGCGCCGCCGTCCGCGTCATCGCGGCCGAGCATCAGGTGCTGATGGCCGGGCTCGCCTCGGTGATCGGCCAATTGCCCCAGCGCGCAGACCAGTAAGGAAGAAATAGTGAAAGACTTCGTCAAAAACCCTCTGCCGGCAAGCTTGCCCGATGCGCTGCTCGAAAAGCTCCGGCGCGTCGAGACGGCAACCATCGGCCATTTCCTCCATTCGGCCTTCATGGACAGCGCCGTCGCCGCGGTCGATCCGGGCAGGCGGATTGCTGGCACTGCGGTAACGCTGCGGCTGGCGGCCAATGATTCCACGCTGCTCCATGATGTCGTTTCGACGCTGCGGCCTACCGACATTCTGGTCATTGACCGTTCGGGCGATACGCGTCACGCGTGCTGGGGTGGTGTCGTAACCAACGCCGCCGCGCTCTGCGGCTTTGCCGGCGCGGTGATCGATGGGCCGGTGACTGACGTCAACGAGATCGTCGCCAACGCCTTTCCGATCTGGAGCCGTGGCCGGTCCTCGATCACGACCAAGCTTTATGCCCAGTCCGGGAGCTTCAATACGCTCATATCCTGCGGCGGGGTGACGGTCAGCCCGGGCGATGCCATTCTGGCCGACGAGAGCGGCGTGGTTGTGCTTTCGCCCGAGGACGCCGAGGCGGTAGCGGATCGCGCGCTCGGCATGCAGAGCGCGGAAATCGATCTCATCGCCCGCCTCAGGGCCGGAGAAAAGCTGGGCGATATTACCGGCGCGTCGGCCATGGTCGCAGAGCGGCTTTAACGGGGGATCGGATGAACATCGAGGCGCTGCGCACGCTGATCTATACTGCAGAGCACCGCAACTACCACACGGTAGCGCAGCTCATGCACATCTCGCAGCCTGCGATTTCCAAGCGTATCCGCATGCTCGAGGATCAGCTTCAGAACAAGCTGGTCGAGCGTGTGGGCGCCTCGATGGTCCTGACCCCCGCGGGTCAGGCTCTGCTGCCCTATTGCGAGCGGATCGTTTCGGCCTATGACGAAGCACTCCAGCGGCTCAGCAATCCCGGAGACTGGCAGGGCACGATCCAGCTCGGTGCCGTCGATACGATCCTGTCGACCTGGCTCACCGATTTTCTCGACCGCCATCAGCGATGCTATCCCCAGGTGCGCATTGAAGTGGTGGCCGCCCCGACCAAGGACCTTCTCGTTGAACTCAACAACGGACGGATCGACATCGCGATGATGCTTGGCCCGTCCTATGACCGTGCTCTCGTCGAGGTCCCCCTGTGCACCATGGAGGTCGGCTTCTATGGCCGCGCCAAGGCGAGGCTCGATACCGATGCGGTGCCGCGTAGCCTCTCTGTCGAAGAGATTGCCGAGGCGAGCGTCATCACGTTTCCACACGGGTCGCGTCCTTATTTCGAGGTGGCCGAGCAACTCCGCCAACTCCCGTTGCCCCACCAGCCCAGGCTTAGTGGGTGCATGTCGATGCTGACTCTGAGATCACTGGCCGAGCGCGGGCTGGGCGTAGCGACGCTGCCTACGCCGATGGCGGTGGGAGGGCGGCTGGAACGGCTCGATCTCGGCATTGCGCTACAGCCGCTTACATTTGCCGCCGCCTATCGACCCGCCGCCGCGCCTCCGATCTATAGCCGCTTTTGCGCGCTGGCCGCTGACACGGCGGCCGACTACGCCCGCCGCAACCGCACCGGCATCGCCGTGCCCGGCGCGATCCCTGCTGCGCCATGAGTTCGACTGCGCAAGATAGCCGCCTCCTGGGTGCGTCGGATGGACCGGCCTTCGAGATCGTCAATCCCGGAGGGGCAAGTCCGATCCTGCTCGTGTGCGAGCATGCAGCAAACCGGGTGCCTGAACGGCTCGCCAATCTGGGTCTGGAGCCCGGGCAGCTCGCAAGCCATGTCGGCTGGGATCCGGGCGCACTAGCCCTTGCAGAGCGCTTGAGCAGTGCGTTCGACGCCCAGCTCATTGCCGCGCGGTTCTCGCGCCTCGTCTATGATTGCAATCGTCCGCCCGACGCGCCGAGCGCCATGCCCCACGATACCGAAGTTTGCGCGGTGCCGGGCAATATGGACCTGACGCATGCCGAGCGGCAGGCGCGGGTCGCGGAAATCTATCTGCCCTTTCACGCGGCGCTTGCCGATCTCATCGTCCGCAAGCGCGGGGGTGAGGGGGTGCCGGTGGTCGTCACCGTTCACAGCTTCACTCCGATTTTCAGGGGCGAGCGCCGCGACGTCGAAATCGGATTCCTCCACGGCCGGGATGGCCGCCTTGCTGGGGCCCTGCGGGATTTCTGCGCCGGACGATCGGCATACGATGTTCGCCTCAACCAACCGTATGGGCCGACCGATGGCGTTCTGCACACCATCGAAAAACACCTTGGCGACAGCCCGTTTCCCTACGTGATGATCGAGGTGAGAAACGACTTGCTGGCGCCGGAAAGGAGCCTTGCGGACGTCGTGAACCTGCTCGCGAACGCGCTGCCCAAGGCCCTGTCGGGGTCCAATTTCAACGAAACAACAAGATGGCCGGAAGCTTGAGCATGACAGCGGACTTCACATTCGAAACCTTGAAACAAAGGGTCTCCGAGGGCGAAATCGACACTGTCCTTGTCTGTCTCGTCGACATGCAGGGACGCCTGATGGGTAAGCGGTTTCAGGCCCAGACGTTTGTCAAAAGCGCATGGGAAGAAACCCATTGCTGCAATTACCTGCTGGCCACCGACCTTGAGATGGCAACGCCCGATGGCTATGCCGCGACAAGCTGGGCGGCGGGGTATGGCGATTATGTCATGAAGCCGGATCTCGCGACGTTGCGGCCCGTTCCCTGGCTCGAAGGCACCGCCATGGTGCTCTGCGACGTCCTCGATCATCACACGCATGCGCCGGTCGCCCATTCGCCGAGGCAAGTTCTCAAAACCCAGATCGAACGCCTTCGCGCCCTCGGGTTTGAGGCGGTGATGGCCACCGAACTGGAGTTCTTTCTGTTCGAAAAAAGCTTCGATGAAATCCGCAAGTCCGGCTTTCGCGATCTTGAGCCGATCAGCGGCTACAATGAAGATTATCACATCCTTCAGACCACCAAGGAAGAGCATGTGATGCGGCCCGTCCGCAACCTGCTTCTCGCCGCGGGGATACCTGTCGAAAGCTCGAAGGGCGAAGCCGAGGCCGGCCAGGAAGAACTCAACATCCGCTACGACGCGCCGCTCAACTGCGCCGATCACCACACCATCGCCAAGCATGCCATCAAGGAGATCGCCTGGCAGAAAGGGCATGCGGCGACCTTCCTGCCCAAATGGCACCACGACAGGGTTGGCTCGTCGTCCCATATCCACCAGTCGCTCTGGAAGAACGGGGAGCCGGCCTTTTACGACAGCACCGCGACACACGGGATGTCCGCGCTGATGGGGCAGTACCTGGCCGGGCTCGTGAAATACGCGCCCGACGTCACCTATTTCCTCGCGCCCTATGTGAACAGCTACAAGCGGTTCCAGAAGGGCACCTTCGCGCCGACCGGCATTGTGTGGTCGATCGACAACCGTACGGCCGGTTTCCGGCTCTGCGGCGCGGATACAAAGGCGGTGCGCGTCGAGTGCCGGATCGGCGGGTCCGATATCAACCCCTATCTGGCGATGGCCGCCCAGCTCGCTGCGGGGATCGCCGGGATCGAGGAGGGGCTCGATCCTCCGCCGGCTCTCACGGGCGATGCCTATGAAGCGGCCAAGGCAAGCCAGATCCCGCGCACCCTGCGCGACGCCATGGCGACGCTCAGGGCGTCGAAAATGCTGCGTGCGGCGTTGGGCGACGATGTCGTCGAGCACTACTACCGCTGCGCGGAATGGGAACAGGAAGAGTTTGACCGCGTGGTGACGGACTACGAGATCGCCCGCGGCTTTGAGAAAGCGTGAGCCCGATATTATGACCAAGACAATTCAATGCATTTCGCCGATAGACGGCTCCGTATTTGCCGAGCGCGAGGCGCTCGCGCTCGATGATGCACGTGCGCTGACCGCCCGTTCGCGCAAGGCGCAGGCGGCGTGGGCGGCCCGGCCGCTGCAGGAGCGTATCGACCTCGTCATGGCCGGAGTTGCAGCCATAGGCGCGCTCAATGCCGAAATCGTGCCCGAACTCGCCCACCAGATGGGACGCCCGGTCCGCTACGGCGGAGAGTTTGGCGGTTTCAACGAACGCGCAAGCCACATGGCTGCCATCGCCAAAGACGCGCTTGCAGACATCGCGGTTTCGAGCGAGGCGGGCCTCAAGCGCTACATCAAGCGCGTTCCGCACGGCGTCGTGTTTGTGGTGGCGCCCTGGAACTACCCGTACATGACCGCGATCAACACAGTGGCACCGGCCCTGATCGCGGGCAACGCCGTCGTCCTCAAGCACGCGTCGCAAACCCTGCTGGTCGGCGAGCGCCTGGCGGCGGCGTTCCGCACCGCGGGCGTGCCGGAAGATGTGTTTCAGAACGTTTTTCTCGACCATGAAACGACCGGGGCGCTCATTTCCGAAGGCGCGTTCGACTTCATCAACTTCACAGGTTCGGTGAACGGCGGCAAAGCCATGGAGCGCGCTGCAGCGGGCACCTTTACCGGGCTCGGGCTCGAGCTTGGTGGCAAGGATCCCGGTTACGTCATGGGCGACGCAGATCTCGATGCCGCAGTCGATGCGCTGATCGATGGCGCCATGTTCAATTCGGGCCAATGCTGCTGCGGGATTGAGCGTATCTATGTTGCCGAACCGCTCTTTGATGCCTTTGTCGAAAAGGCTGTCGCTATCGTCAAGGGCTATAAGCTGGGCAATCCGCTCGACCCTGAAACGACGCTTGGCCCGATGGCCCATGTCAGGTTCGCACAAGAGGCGCGCAGCCAGATCGCCGACGCCGTGGAGGCAGGCGCAAAGGCGCATATCCCCACCTTCGACACCGACGATGGCGGCGCCTATCTCACCCCGCAGATTCTCACAGATGTCACCCACGACATGCGCGTGATGCGCGAGGAGAGTTTTGGTCCGGTGGTTGGCATCATGAAGGTAAGAAACGACGACGAGGCCGTCGCGCTCATGAACGACAGTGATTTCGGGCTGACGGCCTCGCTCTGGACCAAGGACATGGACCGGGCCGAGGCCATCGCGAACCGCATCGAGACCGGCACCGTCTACATGAACCGCTGCGACTATCTCGATCCGGCCCTGTGCTGGACGGGGTGCAAGGACACCGGCCGTGGGGGCGGTCTATCGGTGATCGGCTACCACAATCTCACGCGCCCCAAATCCTACTATTTGAAGAAAGCACAGTAAGATGTTTCCCACCGCCAACTGGTCCTATCCCACCGCTATCCGCTTCGGCGCCGGGCGCATTTCCGAAATCGCCGACTCCTGCAAGGCGGCCGGTATCACCAGGCCTCTGCTCGTCACCGACAAGGGGCTGGCGCGCATGGAGATCACAACCAAAACCCTCGATCTGATTGAAGCGGCAGGACTTGGCCGGGGGCTGTTCTCGGACGTCGATCCGAACCCCACCGATACCAACGCCGACGAGGGCGTGCGGGTCTTCAGGGACGGCGGATATGACGGCGTCATAGCGTTTGGTGGCGGCTCAGGGCTGGACCTAGCCAAGGTCATCGCCTTCATGGCCGGCCAGACCCGGCCGATGTGGGATTTCGAGGACATCGGCGATTGGTGGACGCGTGCCAATCCCGATGCGATCGCGCCCATCGTCGCCGTTCCGACGACGGCCGGGACCGGCTCGGAGGTCGGGCGGGCGAGCGTCATCACCAACTCGGCGACGCACGAGAAAAAGATCATCTTCCACCCCAAAATGCTGCCCAGCGTGGTGATCTGCGACCCCGAACTGACCGTCGGTATGCCCAAATTCATAACGGCGGGCACGGGGCTCGATGCTTTTGCCCATTGTGTCGAGGCGTTTTCCAGCCCGCATTATCATCCGATGAGCCAGGGTATTGCCCTCGAAGGGATGCGGCTGGTGAAACAATATCTGCCGCGCGCCTATGAAAACGGCAGCGACATCGAGGCGCGAGCCAACATGATGTCTGCGGCGGCCATGGGGTCGACCGCCTTCCAGAAGGGGCTTGGCGCCATCCACGCGCTCAGCCACCCCGTCGGCGCTGTGCATCACACCCACCATGGCACCACCAACGCCGTCTTCATGCCCGCGGTGCTGCGGTTCAATCGCGACGCCATCAGCGAGCGCTTCGACGCCGCCGCGGCCTATCTCGGAATCGACGGTGGATACGAGGGATTTTGCGAATACGTGGAAACGCTCAACGCGGCGCTCGGCATTCCCAAAACGCTCACGGAGCTGGGTGTCGAAAACCCCGACCTCAATGCCCTCACACTGGCCGCCCTGCGCGATCCGAGCACCGGCGGAAATCCCATCAAGATGACGGCCGAAAACACCCGGGCACTGCTCGAACAGTGCCTGTGACGGTTCCGGGTGGCGGAAAACCTGCGCCCGACGGCGTCACTCGGCAGAAGCGCGGGTGATGGTGTCGCTGGGAGATGTGCCGCGGAGTTCGATGTTTAGCCCGTCGAGCTCACGGCGATCGAAGGGAATGTCGTCAAGATTGGTGGGCAGGCTGGAGTCGATGGCGATGACTTTTTCGATCTTGTCGGGCCATATCTGAGCCATGAGGAGAGCGACGACGCCCCCTTCGCCCTTGCCGATGAGACCGGCCTTGCCCGTCGGGCTTGCTTGGGCGGCCTCGAGCAGCACGATTTCGAGTTGGTAGAGCGCGTCTCCAAGCGTTGAAAGTTCGGGACGATCGATGGGGCCGAAATACCAGTAAAACCCACCCACGCGGCTGGTGGCGCCGCTCGTCTGCAGGCGTGGGGCACGCACGGCAATGCGCAGTGTCCCATCTGGACACGCCGCACCCAACGCTTCTGCATCGGGCAGATCGCCATGACGGTCGTGCAGCAACAGCCAGGGCGTTCCACCGGGATCGCCCTGCCGCTTGGTGTAGAGAAGGCTTTTGGTGCGAGCACTCACTCCGCGGCCTCACAGTCCTCGATCCAGTTGGCGATCATGGCCATCTCGTCGTCGGTCAACTGGCCACCGAACGGCATGCGCTCGCCAGAGCCTCCCACGTCGCCATGGGTGCCTGCGAGCTTGTGATAAAGATAGCTCAACTGGGTATCGCCGGGTTCGATGCGGTTCATGTCGGAAACCTGCGTGCTCGGCACGCCGACGGTGTTGGAAATGGTCGAGCCGGACTGGAGCGAAAGTCCGGCACCGGGGGCCGCGTCCTGATGGCAGCCGACGCACCGCATATCGAGTACGGGCTGAATATCGCCAGCCAGGGTGACTTCGCAGGAGGCCTGCGCGGCACCGGCAAGGGCGAAAAATACGCCCGCGGAAAGCGTAAGGGTTTTGATAGTCATTTTCGTGATGGGTCCCGTGTGAGAATGGTCCCGGGCAAGCCCCGGGACCGAACGTGTCGTGGTCACTCTTGGCTCGCGGCATGTTCGCCGGCCAGATAGCCGAACGTCATGCCAAGCCCAAGCGTGCCCCCGCCACCGAGATAGCTCTTGCCCGAGGGAGAGGCCCCGGCATTGCCCGCCACATAGAAACCGGAAATCGGCTCGTCGTGGATGTTGACGACCTGGCCGTGGGTATTGAAGACCGGGCCACCCTTGGTGTCGAGCGTGCCGGCGCCAAGCAGAATGGCGTAGTAGGGGCCTTCCCCGGCGATCGGCGCCATGTAGCGGTTGGGAAGACCGCGATCGGCCGAGGCATCGTGGAAGAACGCGTCAATGGGCGCCTCGCCGCGGTGGAAATCCTCGTCGACGCCGGTTTCGGCAAAGCCGTTGTAGCGGGCGATGGTGTCCTTGAGACCGTCGAGAAAGCTCTCGTCGAGCGGGTAGGGGCCAATCTGTTCGGCAAGGCTGTCAAAGCGCGCCTGAATGTTCCCGGCCAGTTCCTCGAGCGTATCGCCGGTGATGATGTGGCTCGGCAGGTCCGCATCGGGGCCTGGAATCAGCATGCCGCCGAATTCACGCGCCGCTTCGTCAAAGATCATCACCTGGTAGAGGTTGGGATAATTGCCCTGGAAGATATCGTAGGCCTGATGCGAACGGGTGCGCTCGGGATAAACGTACTTCTCGTCATACATGCGCTTGCCGAACTTGTTGACGGCAATCATGGAGTCCCCGCCCAGAAAGAACACGCCCGATGGCACCGAGGAGAACGCCAGAACCTCTTCGAGAACTTCCTGCTGGTTCCAGGCTTCGTTGAGATTGCCCAGCTTGGCGCCGACTTCGGACGCCATAAGGATCAGGTCCCCCTGATTGGTCGGGACCGCGCAGCCCCCGAGGACGGGCGTACGCAGATAGTTCGTGCGCATGTAAGGGTTGTGGGTGAAACCACCCGAACCGAACACCACGCCCTTGTTGGCGCCAAACCGCTTGGTGCCGTCCGGGGTTTCGGCCTCGACGCCGATCACGCGGCCATCTTCGTTGATGAGGATGCGGGTGACACGGTGGCCCGAAAGGATTTCGCCGCCGTGATCGCGGACATAGGCGCTCATATTGGCGACGAGATCGCCGCCATAGCCCTCGCCACCCGACGCGTTGCGGGGTGATGTCTGGCGGCCGAGAATGCCGCCGTTTTCCGGCAACTGGCCGTGGTAGTCAGGCGCTGGCTTGTCCTCCCAGGACATGGCCATTGTGGTGGGGAAAGCGCCGCTGTCATCGAGCTGTTTGAAGACACGGTTGGCGTTGTCGTAAAAGGTTTCAAAGAGCGCGAAGGTGTCTTGGTAAAGCCCGTAGGTCGGGCTGTTTTCGCGATAGAGTTCGGGAAAGGCAACGCGTGCGCAATATTGCAGGAACGTGTCGCGATCGTCCGAAAGGCCGGCGGCCTGCATGTGATGGCTGTTGGGCACCCAGGCGCCACCGCCCGATTTGGCGGTTGTGCCGCCGGGAACTGGACCCTTTTCCAGCAGAAGGACGCTCGCACCGTTGTCGATAGCGCCCACTGCCGCGGAAAGAGCCGCACCACCGGACCCAACGGCGACGACATCGACCTGCTGGTCCCAATCCATTTCCTGAGCCTGAGCACTGGTTATCATGGTCGCGCCAAGCGCCGTTCCCGTCGCGCCCAACCCGGCAGCCTTGATGAAGTCGCGTCGGGAGACGCGCGATTGTGAAGACATGACAACTTCCTCCTGTATCTGTCTGTTTGTCTTCTAGCATACGAGTGTGGATGGCGCCAAGACTGTATGCCAGCATACAATTTTGAGTGCCGGCCTGCTGACAAGCTTGGCCAACCGCGCTAGGGAACTGGCTACGGCCAGGGGATGAGCGACTCGAGGCTCCACCGGCCGAGCCTTTCCGGGAGATTGATTTGAGCGAGACGAAGAAACCCCTCGATGCCGCGATGGCGACGGAGCCCTCCAATCTCGCTCACGGAGAGCTGCTCTACATGATGCACGAGCTTTCGCGGCTCATCAGCACCTATTTCGATAACGCGATGGAGCCGCACAACCTGACTCATTCCCAATGGTGGGCGTTGATGCATATCTCCGAAAATGAAGGTCAGACCCAGTCGGACCTGGCGCGCATCATGCAGATGGGGCGTGCGGCCACCAGCAAACTGCTGGAGAGACTCGAGGCAAAAGGCTGGATCGAACGACGGCCGGACAAAGCGGATCAGCGGGTATTGCGGATCCACCTCAAGGAAGGTTCGATCCCGATTTTCGGGGTCATGCAGACGGAAGGTGTCGTGCAGTTCAACAAACTCCTCAAAGATGTTTCAGAGGAGCACGAACTCGCCGCCCTTGGCACCCTGCGCAAGATCAAGGCCAATGCCGAAAGGGCCATCAAAGCGCAATCAGCTCCGGGTCACTGACCCGGTGAGGGCGTCGTATGGGTCAGAAAGTGGAATGGACACGCCCTCGTAGGCGCATTCCATGATCCGCGAAAGGCATCGATGAGCCGGCACCGAGCGGATGAATTTTCGCACGCAGGGCTCCGCAGCGCGCTAAAAATTCAGCGTTCGCTTGATCCACGATTTGCGCGCCGCAATCGCAGCTCGGCTGAGCTCTGTGCCTGGGGCGAAGAAATCGAAACCGTGAAAACCGCCTGACCAGATATGCAACTCACACGATCCGCCAACTGCCCAAATGCGGTTCGCATATTCGACATTCTCGTCCCGGAACATTTCTGCGCTTCCGGCTTCAATGAAGGTTGGCGGCAGGTTTGTGAGGTCCTTGGCGCGGTAGGGAGCCGCATAAATTGAAACTTCTTCGGTCCCAACACGGTCCCCAAGCAGGGATCTCCAGCCCAACAGATTGCGTTGGCGTGTCCATGTATTGCCCTGAAGGTACTGGAAGCTCGAAAGCGTCGTGTTGGTATCGTCGATCATCGGGCACAACAGAAGCTGGCCTGCGAGCTTGACAGTTCCTCGATCGCGGCACATTAGCGCGACGCCGGCCGATAAACCGCCACCGGCGCTGCCACCGGTGATGATGATCTTTTCGGGGTCGATGCCGAGCTTTTCAGCCGATTTCGCCATCCACACCAGGCCGGCATAGCAATCCTCGACCGGAGCCGGATCGGGGTGTTCAGGCGCCAGCCGATACTCGACCGTCGCGGCGACAATTCCGAATTCTACGACGAGATCGATCAGCCGCGGCACGTCCATACGGCGATTACCGACCATCATGCCGCCGCCGTGAATGTTATAGACGGCGCCAACCGGATCGGCCTTTCCCTTCATCGCCTTATCTCGGTGGGTCCTGGGGGAAAGCACAGAAACGATGATGTCCGGCGCGCCTTCCGGGCCCGGGACCGAATACTCGTCGAGCACGACTGGAAGGTCGCCGATTGCCTCCTCGAAAGAGGGAAACCACGTGTTCATGTCGTCGCGCGAAGGCTGAATGTCGGCTTCGGTCATGTCAGGTGCATCGAGTGGCGCGATGCGAGAAAGCGGCTCCAGCATTTCCGGGTCGTACGGTACGGGGGTGGGTGTCGGGTCGCCCATTGTTGAACTCCTCCTGATTAAGTGCTGGTCACGGTCCTTCGGGATCGACCCGACCCTTGTCAGCCCAGAGCGGTTCGGCTGCGATCCGCACTGCTTCCGCCCCAACTCGGTCAAGCAGTGCAATCGCGCCAATGGCCTGGTCCAGCTGTTCAAGCCGGGAACAGCCGACAAGTGTGTTGACGGTTTGGGGATGGGTCAGCGTGAACGCAATACAGAGCTGTGCGGGCGTTGCGTCAAAGCGTTTTGCGACTTCAGCCACCTTGGCCGCCGAGGCCGCGATTTGATCCCGAATGTTGCCGGGGTCACGTCCAACCTCGCGAAGCTGCTGCGGCTTGACGAGGATGCCGCCTTCCATGACGTCCGAGGCTTGCATCTTGAAGCCTTGAGCGAACAACCCGGCGAAGGGTTCTCCATCTGGGATCGCACGGCGCGCCACCGAATATTTAAGCTGCGCCATCACAGGCGCATCGACGCCTTCTGTCCTGGCGATGTCGAGCAGCGACTGGATGTTTGTTGCCGACCAGTTGTTGACACCCCAGGCGCGGATCATGCCGAGTTTCTTGAGCTCGGCCAATGAGAGCACGAGGTCGCGAAGCACCACGTCGTCGCGACGGACATCGCCGAGAACAACGACATCGGCGTACTCCGCGCCGACGCGGAACAAGGCATTTTCAAGCTGTGGCTTAAAACCCTTCTCGTCATCGAACCCCTCAAGCCAGAGCTTTTCGGAGAGCAGATAGTCATCTCGCTTGAGGCCAGCCCCTCTCACGATGGCAGAAAACAGGACGTCTGTGAGCGGCGGGGGTTGGGTGTCCGGCGTGCCGTACACCCCCACGTCGAACATGTTGATGCCCGCATCGACTGCTTGGCGAACCATGGCGACTGCCACGCCGAAGTCCATGCGATCGTAGATGTGCCAGGACCCGAGCGAGAGCAGGGGCATGTTCAGGCCGGCCAAGGTATTGGACGGCACCGGCTTGGTGCTCATGAAGCTTCCTCCTTGTGTGATTCAGGAAATGCGGGGATCGATGACCGCTTTGATGGATTGATGGCTGCACATTGCATCAATGCACTTGGACGCCGTGGAGAGACCTACCGGTTCGCTGAACAGGAGATCCCACGGCATTGCCCTGGCAAAGGATTTGAAAAAATCGATGGCGCGCGCATAGTCGGAGATGTCGCCGTTGAGCGAGCCGACCACTGTCAATTCCTTGCCCATGATCGTGCCCAACGGAACTGGCGTCTCGGCGGGACCGGTCGATCCCACTATTACCACCTTGCCGCGTTGGCCCGCCATGTGCGCCGCTTCGCGCCCGACCGTCGCGGCGCCGGCGAAGTCGAAGACGTAATCGGCACCGCGCCGACCCGTCAGTTCGTTGACAGTTGCAATTGTGGCATCCGATCCCGCCTCGATATTGACGATGGCGTCGGCTCCAAACTTCCGAGCCATTTCGAGCCGCGCTACAGGTGCCCCGACAGTGATGACCTTGGCGGCACCGGAGAGTTTGGCGGCCGCCGTAGCGAAGATGCCGAGTGCGCCAGAGCCTTGAATTACCACGGTCGAACCTGCCCGAATGCCTCCGACGCGATCGATGGAACGCAAGACGGTCTTGGCAGCACATCCTGCCATCGACGCCCAGGTATCTTTAACTTCCTCCGGGATGCGCAGCTTGGCGGCTCCCGGGGTCACATAAGCGTAGTCGGCGAGCCCGGCAGTTGCAAAAGGCGGCTTGTCGGACCGCTGCAGGAATCCGTAGCCGCGATTTTCGCACGCAACCGGTTCCCGCAGGACAACGCAGCCATAGCATTTGCCGCAAGTGGACTCTGACCATCCGATCCGTTCGCCGACTGCCAGGACACTTCCCAGTGCGTCCGTGGTGCCCTCGCCCACGGCAACGATTTCCCCGATCATTTCGTGCCCAAGCACCATCGGCAGCATGCCGGGAAAACTCATCTTGCCTTGCCATATTTCAATGTCTGTGCCGCAAAGGGTGGCGCATACTATCTGCACCAGTGCCGCTCCGGGCCCGATAACTTCGGGCAACGGCAGGTATTGCATGTCAAGGGCCGTCGAATGACGAGTAAGCACGGCAGCACGTGTGGATCTGGGGATCATGTTGGACTCCGGTTTGCGTCTAGACGAGAAGCTGTCCGCCATCGATTGCAAGGCTGACCCCGGTGATGTGGGCCGCTGCGTCGCTGGCAAGAAAGACAACGGCAGGCGCAATTCGTTCGACCTCGGCGATCGACCCGAGTGGAATACGGGCTTCCCATGCTGCGCGCGCGACAGGGTCGGCGGCCATACCTTCGGTTAAGGGTGTGATTATGGGGCCGGGGGCGACGGCGTTGGCGCGAATGCCATACGGCGCGAGTTCGATCGCCGTCGTGCGCGTAATGGCATCGACCGCCGCCTTGGTGGCCTCGTAATGGCCGAGCCCGGGCGTGGGTTGGCGTGCGCCAACCGATGATACGTTCACGATCGCACCGCGTTGGGCCTTCAGCATTACCTTGCCGACAGCCTGGGTCACCAGCCAGGTTCCACGAACATTGACCGCCAGAGCGGCGTTCAGAATGTCAGGATCCAGCTCGAGGAGCGGCCCCCCGCCGCCAACGACTCCCGCATTATTGACAAGGACATCGATGCGGCCATGCCGTGCTTCGATATCTGCGACTGTGGTTCGCACGTCCTGAACAGAGCTGATATCGAGCTCGACCGCTTCACCCTTCAAGGCGGCCGCAGTCCTGGCGGCCTCCTCGCCGTTGATGTCGGCAACGATTACATGATCGCCGACTTCGGCAAACGCTTCGGCGATACCTTTGCCCAGTCCCTGGGCTGCACCCGTTATCATTACAATGCGTTTCGCGCTCATAGATCCTCCTCGCGTAGCCCGATCCCCCGGGCCTTGCTCAAACTCCAACATCGTTATACTACAAGTGTAGAAAAATAAAGTCTACAGTCGCGAAAGCTGGAAATCGCGCCAGAACGAGGAGAATGCCAATGTCTGAGATTCAGGTCCCCAAACGCCGTCTCGGTCCGAAAGGGCCTATGGTTCCAATCTTTTCCCTGGGTTCCTGGAACACCTGGGATCGTATGACACCCGAGGAGGCGGATGCATTGATCCAGCGCGCAAAAAACGTGGACTCTGCGTTCTTCGATATCGCCTACTACAATATGGGGCCGCATGATGAGCATTCTCGAACCGACATATTGTTTGGCGAAGCAATGGCGCGTGTCGGTCTTCCTCGATCCGAATTTCAGGTATGCGGAAAACTATGGCTCTGGGAGTATCCGAACCTGGAATTCAGGAAACAAATAGAGACCAGCCTCGCACGGGCACGGCTCGACAGGTTCGACATGGTTGTCGTCGGCGATTATTTCGGCGAGCCGGACATGGAACGTATTGCGCTTGAGGTGAATGAGCTGATCTCCGAGGGGATGATTGGCAGCTGGGGGATCAACAATTGGATCTACAAGGACACGCGTGCGGCGCTTGATTTCACCAAGCGGGAAAGGCTCGTGCCGCCGACATTCGCTCAGCTGAAATACAGTCCTGTTCGCCGCACGATGACAGAAGGGCCCCAGTATGCGTCCCTCTTCAGGTCTGGCGAATTGTCCCTCCAAGCGTCCGATTGCCTGGAAGGCGGCATTCTTTCAGGAAAGGGAGTGCCAAGTCGCAAAATCGGCGCCGATGTGGGCTCCATCAGAGAGAATATTTACGCCTCAGTCCCGATCCTGGAAAGTGTTGCCGCCAAGTTTGGCGCAAGTCCTGTTCAGACCGCTCTGGCCTTTTGTCTTTCCAATCCGGCAACAGCGAACCTGCTGTTCGGTGCGTCCAAGCTCTCCCAGTTTGAAGACAATCTGGGGGCGATTCCACTGGCCAACGCACACGGCTCTGAAATCCGAACTTTGCTGGAACCGGTCTGGCTGGACAAACACGTGCCTGCAGAGGGTGGGTTCTAGTGTGATGTGGCGCGATCGCCACGCCCCTTGCGATTGTTGTCAACGTATGTAGAATAAAAAATGATCAGGCGTTGGCGTGGTGAGGTCGGAGACTGGTGCGGACGTCATCCCAAAGGAGGAGGAAACAAAATGACTACCCAGATCAAAGCGGCCGCGGTGGCATTGGCGATATCGATAGGCATGACCGGCTCGGTGGCTGCCCAGACGAGCGAGCTGAAAATTGGCAACTTCCTCGACGTCACGTCGTGGGATCCGGCGCTGGCCGATATCGGATTTGACGGACCCTATATGTCGGCTGTCTATGACCCGCTGGTAACCCTCGATGCCGATGGCGATATCGCGGCGGTTCTAGCGACAGATTGGGAATACTCAGACGATCTGCTTACACTCACCATGAATCTGCGGTCCGGTATCACCTTTTCTGATGGTGAAATATTCGACGCCGAAGCGGCTGTTGCCAGTCTTGAGCACCTGAAGTCAGGCGCGAGGTCAGGTGAGGCATATCTGAAGGTTGATTCGATTATGGCGGTCGATGCCGACACCATCGAAATCAGGCTCTCAGAACGTGACGATACGATGCTGTATCTTATGGGACTCGGCCGCAGCTACATGATGTCTCCGGAAGCCATCATTTCCGATACCCTGACGACAGGGCCCGTCGGATCCGGTCCCTATACCCTTGAGGCTTCCGTTCCTGGGTCGGAGTACCACTTCTCGAAGAAACCGGGTCACTGGGACGAAGCGACTTATCCGTATGAGGCCATTTCGATCTACCCGATCATCGATCACACGGCGCGCCATAACGCGATGTTGTCGGGGCAGCTCAACGTCGCCTACGCTCAGCCTCTCAACAACGATCAGGCAACGATGGCCGGATGGAACATCGCAGAAGCCCCTTCGGGGTGGGTGGGGCTCCAGATTCTCGATCACGCGGGAGACAGGCTGGCGCCACTTGGTGAGCTCGAGGTTCGCCAGGCTCTTAACCATGCCTTCGATGGCGCGGCAATTCTCCAGGCGATCGGACAGGGTGCCGGCAATGTCACCAACCAGGTGTTTCCGGTTGGAACGCCAGCATACGATGCCGAACTCGACTCCATGTACGTCTACAACATGGAGGCAGCCAAGGCTCTGTTGGCTGAGGCCGGCTATGCGGACGGCTTCTCGCTTAACATGCCCATGTCTCCGATCTTTGCCCAATGGCAGCCGGTGGTTCAGCAAACCTTTGGCGAACTCGGCATCGACGTCACTTGGGACGACATGCAGATGCCGGACTACCAGATCAATGCGCCGACCTACCCCATGTTTATCGCCCTGATAGCGGTCGACAATGACCCGTCTGCCAACTTTGCTCGTCAGGTGGCTACGTCGCAATGGTATAATCCCGATCCGGACTACACCAAGTTCCCGGAGGTCAATGACCTTATCGAGACCGCGCGGTTAGCAAGTCCCGAAGACCAGCTTCCGATCATCCGGCAGGTCAATCAGAAGCTCACGGAACTGGCCTGGTGGTCGGTGTGGTACCAGGCGGCGAACACCTACCACTCGACGGCCGATGTCTCGGTCACCGGTGTGACCGGCATGATGTTCCCAACTTTGCGTTTCGTTCAGCCGAACTAAACAAGCAACGGCAGGCCGTGTCATTGTACGGCCTGCCCCGAACTCCTGGAAAGTTTTATGATCGGTTTCATAGCAAAACGTGTCTTTGCGGGTCTGGTCTTGTTGATCGGCGTGTCGACGGGAACGTTTTTCCTTGCTCATGCAGCGATCAGCGATCCGACTGTGGCCCTTCTCGGCTCGACTGCAACTCAGGAACAGCAAGCGGCCCTTGCAGCTGAACTTGGGCTCGATAAGCCACTACTCGTTCAATTTCGAGATTGGGCCGCAGGCGCTGTGACCGGTGATCTTGGAAACTCCTGGCGAAACTTCCGGCCTGTAGGCGAGCAGATTGCTCTGAGAGTGCCAGTCACACTTTCCGTCGTCAGCTTTGCCATCCTGATCAGCGCGATCTTTGGAACGGCATTTGGTCTGGTCGCCGGCCTTCATCCAGGAAGTGCCTTTGACCGTACAATCAGGGCCGGGACCGTCGTGTTGTTCGCATTGCCAGGTTTCTGGCTGAGCCTTGTTCTCGTGATCTGGTTTGCCATCCAACTGCGTTGGTTTCCTGCCGTAGGTTACGTGGCACCCACAGTGTCGATCGGGGGCTGGATCCGGTCGATTACTCTTCCGGCTGTCGCGCTTGCGCTCGGCGCAATCGTCATGATCGCGGAGCAGTTGCGTAATCAGGTGATCGCGGTGTCCTCCCAGGACTATGTCCGCACATTGAGAAGTCGCGGTCTTTCGGATTTCAGGGTGAACCTGCACATACTGCGAAATGCGTCCCCAGCAGCACTGACCGTGATCGCGGTCATGTTTGCATCGCTTCTGAGCGGGGCAATCGTCGTCGAAGCCATCTTCAGCCTGCCGGGACTTGGTCAGCTCACTCAGTCTTCTGCGCAAATAGGGGACATACCGGTGCTTCTCGGCATCACCGTGGTCTCAGTCGTTTTTGTTGTCGTCATCTATGTCCTGCTCGACGTTGCACTGGGCTGGATCAATCCGAAGGTGCGTGTCAAATGAGCTCGGCTTCCGAATTTGTCGATCGGCCCGACCGTGTCGCAAGGCTATCCATCTTCCGGCGCTTCATCAGCACCCCGAGTGGCGCTATTGCCTTGGCAGTGTTCCTGCTCGTGGTCGCGGTCGCCCTACTGGCACCGTGGATATCACCGCAAGACCCAAACTATGTTGATCTTGCCAACACAAAAGCACCGCCGAGCGCTGAACATTGGCTCGGCGGCGACACCTCCGGACGCGACGTTCTCAGCCGCCTGATCTGGGGTGCTCAAACGACGCTGCTCGGGGCGGCCATTACTATCATGACCGCCGCTCTTGCCGGCATTCCCACAGGGATCGCCGCGGGGTATTTCGGTGGTTCGGCCGATCGGGGCCTTTCATGGTTGTCGGACGCAGTCCAGGCCATTCCAGGCATGATCATACTTCTTGTGGTTGCCGCCGGTACGCGTTCGAACTTCGTCATTCTCATGGCCACTGTGGGGGTGTTCATGGCGCCGGGATACTTCCGAATTGCACGCTCAACCACGATGACTATAGCCCATGAACCTTACATCGATGCCGCTCGGGTCGCGGGTTTGGGCAATACACGCATCATTTTTCGGCACATCTTCCCCGGCATCTACGCTCCAATTATTATTCAGACGGCCCTCGCGGCCGGCATCTCAATGGGCATTCAGGCCGGACTGCAGTTTCTTGGCGTTGGGTCTTCGAACACCCCGAGTTGGGGCGCGATGATGAACGAAGGGTTTCGGTTCATGCTGACGAACCCCTTACTACTGTTATGGCCTTCGGCAGCACTGGGCGTCACGATCGCTGCGCTTGCAATCATGGGCTCTACGCTGGCCGATCTGGTCAGGATGAAGGCACCTGTTCAGTCCCGAGGTGCGGCGTCGCGTCTCGCAGCAATGCAGACACCGAGTAGCGAGAATTTCGTTTGTTCACCTGAAGCCTGCGCGGTCCGGATCGAGGAACTGCGCGTCTTCTATGGGCCAGGTATTGCAGAAAAGGAGGTCGTGAAGGGCATATCGTTCGATGTTCGACCTGGAGAAGTACTTGGAATTGTTGGTGAATCTGGGTCTGGAAAGTCCCAGACGGTTTTTTCGCTACTTGATCTTCTGCCACAGGGCGGGCGCTATGAGGCTAAGGGCCTCTGGGTTTCGGGACGGCCGGTTCACGTTCTGAGCGCCCGTGAACGGACAAAACTTCTGGGCTCCGAGATCGCCTATATTCCACAAGAACCGATGAGCAATCTCGATCCCTCATTCAAAATCGGACACCAGCTCACCGAACCGCTCCGCCACACTTTCGGCAAGTCTCGTGCGGAAGCAGACCGGCTCGCACGGGCTCTGCTGGCAAGGGTGGGTATTGCCGATGTTGATCGCGTAATGCAGTCATATCCGCATCAGATATCGGGTGGGATGGCGCAACGCGTGCTCATCGCGGGGGCGATTTCGGGCAAGCCGTCCGTGCTATTGGCGGATGAACCGACTACGGCACTGGACGTCACTGTCCAGGCCGAAGTTCTCGAGCTCCTTCGCGAGTTGCAGGAGGAGTTCGGCATGGCGCTGGTCCTTGTGACCCACAACTTCGGCGTGGTCGCAGATATCTGTGATCGCGTGATTGTTATGCGCGAAGGCATTGTCGTGGAGACAGGCGAAGTTAACGCGATATTCGATGGCGCCAAGCAGCCCTACACGCGTGAACTGATCGCGGCTACGCTCGACGATTGCGAGGGGCGACGTGAACTCGATGCCATCTATCACTCTGCCGGCAACAAGGAACGACACTACGCGGCAACCGGCGGAGGAAAACAATGATCATTCCCTCGCAATCCATCTTGAGCGTCGAAAATGTCGTTGTCGAATACGGAGCTCGGGATAGGGGGTTCAAAGCCCTCAAGGGCGTCTCGCTTGATGTCGGTCATGGTGAATGCACGGGAGTCGTTGGGGAGAGTGGCTCGGGGAAGTCCACTTTGGGTCGCGCCATTCTCGGACTTGCTCCGGTCGCACAAGGCAAGATCAGATTTGATGGACAGGACATCACCCACTTGACGGGGCGGGCGCGCCGCGAACTCTCCCGGTCAATTCAGGTTGTTTTCCAGGACCCGTATGGGTCGCTGAACCCTGCGCTGACGGTAGGAGACATTCTCACTGAACCTTTGACGGTTGCCGGGGAAAGCAGATTGTCTGCACGCCACAAGGTCGCCGAGATGATCGAGCGCGTAAATCTGCCGGGCTCGGTGATTGATCGCCTTCCGAGCGAGTTCTCGGGGGGACAGCGCCAGAGAATCGCGATTGCCCGCGCACTCGTGCGCCGTCCCAAACTTGTCGTTTGCGATGAGCCCGTGAGTGCTCTCGATCTTACCACGCAGTCGACAGTGATCGATCTCTTCATCGAACTGCAGCGCGAAATCGGCCTTTCCTATCTCTTTGTGTCACACGACCTTGGGGTGGTGCGCAGGATCTGTCATCGGGTTGCCGTCATGCAACGTGGAGAAATTGTGGAAGTCGGGGAGGCAGATCAGATCACGCGCAAGCCACGTCATCCTTACAGCGAACGACTGCTTCTGGCGTCGCCAGTGGCTGATCCACATATTCAGGCAAAGCGGCGCGAGGCTTGGCTAAGCCTGAGAAAGAGCGACAATGCGTCTGCAGAATAACACAATGCCGAACCCATGGGTAGACGTTGTGCCAGCTCTAAGGGCATGTAATGCGACGCCTCGAGCAGCCCCTTGGGATCAGGAATGGAACTGGAATGCCGAAAATAATAGATCACGACGAGCGGCGGAGGGAGATTGTAGAGGTCGCCAAGCGACTGATCCTGGAGGGCGGATTCGAAGCGGCCACCATGCGCTCGATTGCCGCCGAAGCTGGGTTCGCCAACGGCGCACTCAAGCATTACTTTCCGGGAAAAGAGAGCATCGTCGCCGCGACCTTCGAAAGCGTTCTTGCCGAGATGGATACCGAAGGGTGGCTGGATCGCACCGAACAGCCGGTGGAAACGGAAGCCGTCGAGAAACTCCGCGAGCGACTCAATCTCTCAATGCCACTCACGGAGTACTCCATCAGCGCCGGCCGCGTCCTGCTGGTGCTGTGGGATCATGCTGCTTCCAATCCGGAGCTTGCAGATACGTACCGTCGCTTCTTCAGGCGTTGGCAGGATTCGACAATTGCCTTGCTCCGCAGCAGCCGCGGGGACGATACATCCGAGATCGACTACAGGGCTCTGGCGCTGGAAATAATGTCGATCACCATCGGGGCCAATGTGGTCAACCTGATGCACCCGGACGGCGAGCATATCCAGACCTATCGCAGCATCATCGAAAGTTACATCAACCGCGCGACGGGGCAGGACTAGGCTGGATTCTGTCTCGCGTGCGAACAACGCCAAGGAGACGATCGTGAGCCAGCCCAGACCCTACATTGCGGTGACACCCCACCGTCCCGCAGAGCCAACCGGCGCCCCGGTGCTCCTCATCCATGGCTTTTATTCTTCAGGGGCCAACGATTGGCCTGACGACAAATGGGGCGAGGAACTTGTGCATAAGGGGCGTGCAGCGATCGTGATCGATCTTCCCGCACATGGTTCTAGTGCGCGAGTTGGCGACACGAAAAGTGCCACGACGACGCGTGTCATCGAAGCGATCGCCGATCTCGTCGCCAAGGAAGGAGGGCCGGTGGATGTCATCGGATACTCGCTGGGCGCTCGCCTGGCCTGGTCTTTTGCCAGCCGACACCCGGGCCTGGTGAACTCAGCACTTCTGGCTGGTCTGAGTCCAGGGGATCCGTTCGCCGTGATCGACTACAAGGCCGCACGCACGTTTGCCGACGAGGGCACACCCCCTGCCGACAAGATGACCGCGATGATTGTGGGCATGGCCGTGGGACCGGACAAGGATAGCCACTCCTTGATCAACCTGATGGAAGGGCTTGGATCCGAGCCGTTCGATCCCGGTGCCGAAGCGCCAAAGTGCCCGGTTCTGTTCGTCGCAGGAAGCGAGGATCAGGTGGCCGGAGGGATCGATGCGTTGGAGGCGCACGCTACAGGAGCAAGGACTGAGCGCGTGCCGGGAGATCACTTCTCGGCGCTTCACGGACAAGAGTTTCGGAAGGCTGCCTTTCGGTTTCTTGGACTGAACTAAAGGCGCCGCTACATCGCGGCGATCATACCAATCCCTCGCGGTCAGGATCAATCGGGGCGTGGCCAGAACCTGGCTGCGGGCGATTCCGCGCGGGCAATCGAGCACGACCAGCAAGAAGGAAAAGACATGAAAACCACACCCGTCAAAACTGACCCATCCCGCATACTCGATATCGCCACAGGCTATATGGCCGCCCAGCAACTTTTCGCCGCGAGCCGTATTGGATTGTTCAGGGCGATCTCCGAGGGTGCGGCGTCTTCTGAGGACATCGCGTCGACCTGCAATGTTACTCCACGCATGGCCCGTATCCTTGCCGATACCATGGCGTCACTGGACCTGCTCACGCGGGCAAACGCGCAATACGCGCTAACTGACGCTGCCCGTACCTATCTCCTGGGGGAGGCGTCTGAACTGGACCTGGCGCCGTTCCTGACCTTCCTGCGTGAGATCAGCTATCCGCACTGGCTCCAGTTCACACAGACAGTCGACACCGACCAGCCCGGTGATCTGGGCATGAACGAAGCACGTTGGGGCACATTCCTGGGTGGTGTCATGACTTACAATCGCTTGCACGCCGATATGTTTGCCAATGCGATGGACTTCTCCGAGCACAAACACGCTCTCGATCTCGGCGGTTTGGCCCCGTATTTCGCCATTCGTGCGATGCAGTCCAACACCGACCTCAAGACGACCTTTGCCTATGCGCCCGATTTCGCAGACCGGATTCCCGAGCAACTGGCCGAGGCCGGTGTCTCCGAACGCTCCCAGGTTGTCGGAATGCCGACCGCTACCGCTCGGCCGCAGGGAGAACATGATCTGGTGTTCGTAAACCACGTTATCCATCGTTTCTCGGCCGAAGAGAATCAACAGATATTCAAGAACGCCCGCGCAGCTTCTGTAGAAGGTGCCAGACTAACGGTGCTTGACTTCTTTCTGGATGATGAGCCTAAGCAAAGGGCAATCGACGCATTGCACGCTGGAGAATACCTCGTTATCGACGGTACCGTCGTTTTCCCCGAGAGCGAAGTCCGGCAGTGGCTGGAGGGATCGGGGTGGCGCCCCATCGAAACCATCGCCTTGCCCGGATGCCCCAGGGTATTGGTCGCCGAGGCCGTGTGAAGGGCATTAATCGGGGCCGGTTGCCGGCCCCGACCTGGGTCTCAGTTGATTGCGCGCTCGTGAACGATACGTCCGCCCACCATCGTCATGTCGACTTCGATGTTGGGCAGTGCCGACGCACCGATCGCCAGCGGATCATGCTCAAGGACGCAAATGTCCGCGACCTTTCCAACTTCGAGAGTACCCTTCCAATCGGCCGCCCCATCCTGGATGGCAGGGATGGCGGTGTACATGCGCAGAAGTTCGGTCAGGATGCCCTCATCGACGACAACGTCCCTGCGTTCGAGCTGGAGTGCCGCCGACGCAATGACCCGTCGCCAATCAGGGCTGGCGACCGGAGCATCGGAACTGAGGATAGCGTTTAGTGCGTTTCCAACCAGTTTATCCATCGGCCACGCCTGTTTGACGGTTGCCTCGGAAACGGCTTTCGCCAGCCAGTCCGCAGTTTGGTCGGCAATGAGAGGCTGCAGCGCGATGCCCATGCGAGCGGATTTGAGACGCTCGATCTGCTCCCGAGTAATCAGGTCGCCGTGAATTACGTAGTGTCCGAGGCGTTCTGCTCCACCGAGTTTCTCGACAACGGAAATGAACTCCTCGATGGTGCGGTCTCCCGTTGCATGAACTGCAACCTGCAGGCCTCGTTCATGCGCCATGCTGACCATGGTGCGGAAATCGCAAAGACGCTCTTGCTCGTTTCCGTCGCCAGTCAGCAAGGCACCATGTCCACCGTCACGATAGGGCTCATTCGTCCACGCTGTACGCATTGGTGGAATGCCATCAGCGAAAATTTTTACGCCCGGGATGCTGAGCCAACGACTATCTGCCGATGGTGCAGGGGTTTCGAGGCCGCGGCGGTAATCATCGATGGAGCTTGGGCCATCGAGATAGCCGAAAAGCCTCAGAAGGGTTACACGCGCGGTTTGCTCGCGAGACCCGGCAAGCGATGCATAGGTTTCGAGAACCGCTGTCCCGAAGCACCCTGTTTCGCCGTCGTCTTCGCCCGGTCCAATTCCCGGCTCTGTGTAGCTTGTGATGCCAAGACGTGCGAGTTCCTGCCAAGCCTTCCGGATTGCCGCGATCCGGTCCTGTTCGCTGCATAGTAGGCGACTGTGCCAGCCAACATCTGAAGACTCGAACATGAGCCGGGGCCATTGCGCTCCGAACCACACCGCGTGAAGATGGGCATCGTTGATCCCTGGAAGGACTGCGCGTCCCTCGGTCGAGATAATTTTAGTCTCTGGCCCGATCCATCCCTCTACCTCGGATTTCGATCCTACGGCGGCAATCGTATCCCCAATGACGGCAAGGGCCTGCGCAACACGTCTGCCCTCGTCGAGAACATGTACGGTGCCTCCAAGAAACGCCATATCGGCAAATGGCTTGTGGCCGCTTTTGCCCCGTCGGGTAGGTGACGAAGTCGCGTCCGGGAAGTGCATATTATCTCCATTGTTCGTTCGGACCGATACCGAATTTCCACTAATGTAGACATAAAAGCTATGGAGTGACAGTCTTTTTCCCTCATGTGCCGTGCTTAACCGCACTCTCGGTTTTGGGTTGGGGGCCGTTCAGGGAGCGGAGGCAGAACAAGCTGGCAACCACGATTGGCAGGCAAACAAGGTATGAGGACCGAATACCGAAATACTCCGCAACAAATCCAAGTAACGGGGGTCCAAGAAAGAAAATTACAAAGGCCGACTGCCCCAGTGCCGCCACATTTATGGCCGCCGGACGGTCGGTACGTTGTGCCGCCGCTGATATGGTAATGGGATAAACAGCCGAGCACCCAAGCCCCATCATGGTGAATCCAATAATCGCACTGGCGGCGTTCGGAGCAATGGCGATCATGAGAGCGCCACCCCCCACCAATGAGAGCAACCAACCCGTCGCCATTCTCGCTCCCAGTCTGTCAACGACCGGGTCGGCAAACCAACGTGCTACGGCCATGACCAACGTAAAGGCCGATAAGGCCAACCCGGCGATGATCGGGTCGGATGCGAAAACGTCTCGCATATAGATGAGCGACCAATCAACGCCGGCGCCCTCGGCAAGCATTGGTGAAAAGGCGATAAGGCAGAGGCCCAGCATTCCCAGAGTGGGAAGGGCAAAGAGGGGGCCCTCCATCTCGGATGAGCCGGTGCGAACTGGAGCGGGCCGAATTTTTAGGACGACCGTGGCAATGATGAATGCGACGATAGGTATGACCCCGGTCAGATGCGCCCAAGTCGGAACGCCGAACTGGCGCACGACCGCTCCGATCAGGGCCGCAACGAAGAAGCCGAAACTCCACAGACTGTGAGCGCGGCTCATTATCCCATGCCCGAGACTCGCCGCGCGCCTATCGGTTTCGACATTGAGGCAGACTTCGAGGGCTCCCACCATCATCCCTTGCAAGAGCAAGACTGAAAACGTCCATGTTAATGTCGGCGCGTACGGCACGGCAGCGCACAGCGCTGCGATGCCCATCAGGGGGACTGCGATCGCCAAGCGCGTGCCCAGGCGCGCGATGACAGGGGCCGCAAAGGTCAGCCCGGTAAGCGCTCCAAGTGAACTCCCGATCAAGACGAGGCCCAGTTCAGATTCCTTTGCGCCAAGCGAGGTTTGAATGTCCGGCAAACGCGAGAAGAAACTTCCCAAGGTAAATGAGAAGGCAAAAAAACTCGCATAGAGGCGATGATGCGGTTGCATGAGGTGCAGCCTTGTTCGGGGTGGTTGAATGCGCGCACTCTATGCAAGGGAGCGATGATCGCCACACCGCACGTTGCCCGATGGTGCAGTCTGGCTTGCTCAACAGGGCGACGCCGCAATTCCCGCGGCGCCGAGGATTTTTCCGGCATCCGTTCCAATCAATGATTGATGCACCGTTGGGCAAGACCGATCTGCAGGTGAGGACTAGCCTTCTAATGCCGGTTTTCCAAAGGATGGGGGGCGGGCGAACGGCATTTTGTTCGTAGAGGGGGAATATGTCAGCGCAGACTGTCTTTACCAACGGTCGAATCTATACCGTGAGCCGGAAGCAGCCCTGGGTCACCGCTCTGGCGGTGCGTGATGGGAAGATTCTGGCGCGCGGCAACGCACACGACATGGACGAGCTGATTGGGGCGCACACCAAAGTGGTGGACCTCGGCGGCAAAATGGTCATGCCCGGTATCGTTGACGTCCATAACCACATCCTGCTCGGTGGTTTGTCGGAATTGTTCGAGCTTCGCTTTCCAGGAACGCTCACGCGCACGGAAATTTTAGACCTTGTTAGCGCTGCGGCCGCAAAGACGGAGGAGGGGCAGTGGATTATCGGCACCCAATGGGGCGCCGATCTCAACGGTATCCTGAACTCAGACGAGTCTCTCGCCCTGCTCGATGCCGCAAGCGGAGGCAATCCAGTGCTTCTGCGCGATGAAACCTTTCACAATCGCTGGGTGAATTCCGCTGCGATGGCTGTCGCCGGTATTACCCAGGACGCCGCGGACCCCGAACAAGGGGCTTTTGGCCGAGATCCAAAATCCGGTCGCCTGACCGGATTGATGATTGAGGCTGCGTCGGGAATCGTTGAGCGCGCGGCATTGGAACAAGGCGCCGTTTCTGCGGAAATGAATATCGCCGCGGTCAAAAAGGCGATCAACACGCTCAGCGCCTTTGGAGTGACAGCGTTCATGGACGCGGCGTCGATGCAAAACGTGATGCAAGCGCTTGCCGGGCTGGATGACGAGGGCGGATTAACAGCCTGGGCTGTATGCGCCATGCCTGCTGTAGAGCCGACATTTCTCTTCGGTATCGCGGGAGATGCGTTGTTTGCGGAGCGGGAGCAGTATCGTCGCGATCATGTGCACCCGGATTTCGTGAAGTTCTTTCTCGATGGCGTGCCAGGGGCCAAGACTGCGGCTTTTCACGAATCCTACCTCGAGGATCCCATCCACGGGTGCTGTTTTCGCGGCGAAACCATGATGACTTATCCCGACCTTATCCGCTGGTTGGGCAAGTGCGAGAAGTTGGGTCTCGCCGTAAAGATTCACTGTGCAGGCGATGCAGCGGTCAGCCAGGCGTTGGACGCGGTGGATGTAGTGCGCAGTTTCAACGGTCCGACTGACCTCATCCACCACATCGCACATGCCAGTTACATACGACCCGACGACATCGAGCGTTTTGCGCAGCTCGGTGTCGCGGCCGATCTGTCTCCTATGATCTGGTATCCAACGACGTTCCTTGAAGCTCACAAGGAGGCGATGGGTGAGGCTCGGGCCGAGCGGTTCTGGCCAAACAAGGATTTACAGAATGCAAAGGCCCTGATGGCGGGCGGTTCGGACTGGCCGGTCATCCCAAATCCCAATCCCTGGAACGGGATAGAAGGACTCGTGACGCGCCAAAACCCGGCTGGTGCTTTTGCCGATAAAGCTCTGTGGCCCGAGCAGGCTGTGGATCTGGCGTCAGCCGTGGAAATCTTCACGATCAACTCGGCGCGGGCGATTGGTCTCGGCGACGATGTCGGCAGCCTCGACGTTGGCAAGTCCGCAGATCTGATCGTCCTGAACCAGAACATCTTTGAGGTTCCGGTCGACACCATTTCGGACACCAAGGTCGAAGAGACCTACTTTGAGGGCAGCAGCGTTTTTACTCGGAGCGCCCCATGAGCCGGACCAAGATTCCGGTCCTGATCGTTACGGGATTCCTTGGAAGCGGGAAGACGACGCTGCTCAATCGCCTGCTGAGCCAGCCCAGCATGGCCGGTACGCTGGCAATCATCAACGAGTTTGGTGAGGTCGGCCTTGATCACCTGCTTCTCGAAGTCACCGAAGAGCGCATGGCTCTGCTCGAAAACGGTTGCATTTGCTGCACGGTGCGGGACGATCTCGTCCAGACATTGCTCGATGTCGACAACAGGCGTCTGGCGGGGGCGCTTCACGTTGACAGGGTCATCATCGAGACAACGGGTCTTGCCGATCCTGCGCCCATTCTGCACGCGCTGATGGCCGATGATCGGCTTGAGGCAACCTATGACATTGAAACGGTCGTTACACTTGTAGATGCGGTGTCCGGCGCTGCTTCTCTGACGTCCTTTCAGGAGGCGCGAAAGCAGTTGGCGTACGCTGATCAGGTCATCCTCACTAAAGGTGACATCGCGAGCGCTGCAGAGCACGATGAGGCGCGAAATGCCATCACCGCCGGGAATCCGAGTGCTCGCGTTCGGGAGGTAAGCGCCGGCGAAATATCGGCTGATCTTCTTCTCCAGGGTGCGTTCTCGCGTCGGGCGCAAGATGCGGAGGCTCTTGCCGAATGGTCCTCTGAAGTCGAGCGATTGATCGCGCGGGCGATCAAGCCTGGCGGCGGGCATGAGCGCCATACGTGTGATGCGCACTGCGACCACGTGCATACGGACGTTTCCACGTACGCGTTCACTTTCGAGCAGCCCGTCGACTGGCGCCTGTTCTGCGAGTGGCTGGACAACCTTGCTGCGCTCAAGGGACCGGACCTTCTGCGCCTCAAGGGTATCGTCCACATCGCTCAAGATCGGGAGCGACCGATGGTAATCCACTGTGTCCAGCATGTCTTCAATCGCCCCAGGCAGCTTGAAGCGTGGCCCTCGAGCGATCGCAGGACGCGCCTCGTCTTCATCGTCAAGAACATCGATCGGGAGGTTATCGAGCGCACTCTCGTGAAATTCGTCGCGCTGGATCCAGGGCAAATGACTGGCGTGCATTTGAGGAGCATGCACGCCCACGAGCGCCAATTTAACTAAGCAAAGGGAGAGGAACCCACCATGAACACATTCAAGAATTTTCTCGCCGCTGCCGGTCTGGCAGGCGTGGCACTGGCACTGTCGGCGGCATCCGCCGCAGCACAGGGGCCGACTTGCGAAGACGGCCCGATAAGTCTGGGTTCCGTATCCACAGTAACCGGGGTTGTCGATTTCTCGGACGCCCCTAAAGCCGCCGCTGCCGTTTTCGAACAACTCAATGCGCGTGGCGGCATCAATGGCTGCGAGGTTGAGTATGAGCTCGCGGATGACAGAGGCGACCCGCAAGTGGCCTCTCAGGCGGCGCGCGATCTCATCGACAACAAGGGCGTGGTCGCGTTGGTAGGTGGTGCCAGTCTTCTCGATTGTGCAGTGAATGCGGGAACCTACGCCCGATCGGGTGTCTTGAATGTCTCCGGTCTCGGCGTCGATGCAGCCTGCTTCAATGCACCGTCCATAGCTCCGGTCAATGTTGGCCCGTTCATGCTGTCAACAGCGATGCTCTACTACGCAAGCGAAGTGCTCGAAAACGAGAAGCTGTGTGCGTTTTTCATGATCATCGGCGGCACCCAGGAAGCCTATACGCAGGCCGTTGAAAACTGGGAGACGATTACCGGCAAAGAGTTGCACCTGATGGATCTCACTCTGCCCGCCCAGGGTGATCTGACCCCATATCTGATCCGTGCGCGCGATGCGGGATGCGAAGCGCTGCTGACCAATCAGGTTGAACCCGGTATCGTGCAATGGGTCAATACCGCCGACGCTCAGGGCATAACGGGGATCAATTGGCTGTTCCTGGCGCCGGGATACGCCGACGCAGTTTCAAGCGCTCTGGCCGACACGGACCAACCGATCTATGTCGGCACCGAATGGGAGCCTTATACCGAGTCCAGCGAAGCCAATTCTGATTGGATCGATGTCATGAACGAGGCGCAATTGCCGCGCACGGCGTTCTCGCAAGGCGGATACCTCGCCGCCCAGGTCATCATCGACGTGATCTCCTCAATCGACGGTCCAGTAACGCGCGAGGCTGTCACGACTGCGCTACAGGGCATGGACCCAATCGCTTACCCCATAGCCGGGTCGCCCTATGTCTTCGGTGTCGCCGATGCACACAATCCGATGCGCGCAACCAAGGTCATGACGCTTGATTCCGGGGCCTGGGAAGTCCTTCTGACAGAATGGCTGGTCCTTCCCGAGGTGAACTGAGGATGTCCCGCGCCTGGGGGACACCCGGGCGCGGGCCCCAGAAAGGTCAATGTCATGAATTCACTCCTGACACCCGCGGTGGCGGGTCTGTCTGCCGGCGGGGCATATGCCATCCTTGGGGTATGCGCCATCTTCACCTACCGCCTGGTGGCGGTTGTCAATTTCACTGGCGCAGCCATAGGAGGCTGTGGTGCCTTCGTAATGGTCGTGCTTACCGAGCATGGCATGCCCCTTCTCCCGGCTGTTGCGATTGGAGTATTCGCCGGCGCCCTTGCGGCTCTCGCCGTCGGTTTCATGACCACGATCTGGTTTTCAGGTTCCAGCGCTTCCGTAAAGGCTGCCGTAACGGCTGCATTGCTGGTCGGGATCATTGCAATGGGGCTTCGCCTGACCGGAGGTCAGCACCCAAAACACTTCCCTGATCTTGTCGGTGGCGCCTGGCTGCGTGTAGCCGACGTCCAGATTACCAACGCATCGCTGGTCACGATTGCCATGGCGGTAGTGCTGACGGTTGCTGCCGAGCTGTTCTTGGCGAGAACGCGAACTGGTCTGGAACTAAGGGCGCTTTCCGAACGGCCGATGGCAGCAGAACTCCTTGGGATTCGCGTACGATTGCTCGCGCTAGGCGTGTGGGCAGTCGCAGGGGCAGTAACGTCGTTCGCCCTGATGCTGATCGCCCCATTGCGCTCTCCGGATTTCGCCTCACTCAGCCTTCTGGTCGTGCCGGCGCTTGCCGCCGCTTTGGTCGGAGCGTTCAGAAGCTTTCGCGCGGCTCTAGCCGGTGGATTGCTCATCGGAGTGGTCGAGGGCTTGGCAAGCGGCCTCGTCGGCCTCAATCAGTATCGCGCGGCTGTACCGCTTCTTGTCATTCTTCTTGTTTTGCTGTGGTCGCAAAGGGGGGCTCGCTGGGATGAGGCGCGCTAGTATTAGAGCCGCCTTCACGTCGGCAGTTTCAATTCTCGCCGTAGGTGGTTTGGTCGCAGGATTACTTCCAACCTACTGGATTTTCCTGGTCACGGCCGTTTTCATCATCGGCATTTCAATACAAAGCTTGGGGCTGGTTACCGGTAGGACCGGCATGATTTCGCTTTGCCAGATGTCATTTGCGGGGGTTGGTGCGTGGACGGTCGGTTACCTCAACCTCATTGACTTTCCCGGAGGACTTCCATTTTGGTTGTTAATCGGTGGCTTTGCAGCCCTGCCGTTCGGAATCATAATTGGATTGCCTGCGCTCCGATTGCGCGGAATAAACCTCGCCATAGTCACCCTTGGCTTCGCTGCCGCTTTCGACGTCGTTCTCGCGACCATCACGTTTCCAGGTCAGACGTCGTTCAAGATGGTTGCCCGCCCGATAGGTCTTGAAGGAGATCTGGGGTATTTTGGCTTTGTCATTGCGGTCTATGCGATCATTGCCGTCGTACTTGAATTCGTAAATCGATCGCGACTTGGAGCAACTTGGCTTGCCATTCGGCATTCCGAACGCGCCGCTGCGGCGCATGGGGTGTCGGTACCGCGTGCAAAACTCAGTGCATTCGCCATTTCGGCCTTCATTGCCGGGATTGCCGGGGGATTGTTCGCTGGCTATCTCGGTACTCTGGTCTCCGAGAACTTCTCAATGATGCAGTCCCTTACCGTGTTTGCCGTTGCAACAATGGCGGGTGGACAATTCACGCTTGGCGCAATCATCGGCGGTGTTCTGGTTTCGCTGTTTCCCGAGCTCCTGCGCCGATTGAACTTGCCGCAGGATTTTGGAAGCGTGATTTTTGCCGCGGGTGCCGTTCAAGCCCTCTCCACTGGGGAAAGCATCAGCGAGACGCTCACGCGCCTTGCCACGAAGGCGTGGCCCCGTGCCGCCGAGCGCGGGCAAGCCAGTGCAGGACTGAGGCTTCCCGCGGCCCGTATCTCTCGCAGCGACGTCCCGGCGCTCACTGTGGACAAGGTTACCGTGCGCTACGGCAACGTCGTTGCGGTAAACGGCGTTTCGCTCTCCGTTCCGGCCGGCAAAGTTGTCGGACTGATTGGGCCGAATGGAGCCGGTAAGTCGACTCTGGTCGATGCGATAGCCGGATTCCTTCACGCTTACGAAGGTCAGATCGCGCTTGAGGGAACAACGATTGACAGGCTTTCAGCGACAAACCGTGCCCGACGTGGTGTCCGCAGAACATGGCAGACGACGCGGATTGCGCCGGAACTGTCCGTCGGTGAGTACATTCGGCTCGCCGCAGGAACAGCGATCACCGACCGAGAAGTATCTGCCGTTCTCGAATGGTTCGACTGTCCGGGCGCTGATACCGTAATCTCGTCTGTCGATGCCGGGACCCGACGCATGCTTGACGTGGCCGGCGTGACGGCCGCACGGCCGCCGGTTATCCTGCTCGATGAGCCCGCAGCAGGTCAATCCTACGCTGAAGCCGTAAAGCTTGGAGCCCGCATCGCCAGCATCCCGGAGGTATTCGGTTCCGCGGTGCTGCTGATTGAGCATGATATGGATTTGGTGAGGTCGGCGTGTTCGGAAGTCACAGTGCTCGATTTTGGCACCGTGATCGCCTCCGGTCCTCCGGGGACTGTTCTGGAAACGCCCCAGGTGCAGAAGGCGTACATGGGTATAGATTCCGATCAGGAGGCGGCCGAATGAGCATGTTGGAGATTGCGGACATCGAGATCGCCCGCGCTGGTATTCCGATTGTTCGCGGAACGAGCTTAGTTGCAAACAGCGGTGAAATCAGTGTCCTGCTCGGCGCCAACGGCGCCGGGAAGACGACCCTCCTGGAAGGCATATCCGGGATCATCCCGGTTTCGAGGGGGAAAATGACGCTTGAGGGAAAAGATCTGTCGAGGTCGAACCCGGGGGTGCGAGCCCGGAGCGGGCTCGCCCATGTCGAACAAGGGCGCGCGATCTTTGCCGAGATGACCACCGAGGAAAACCTGAAGGTGGCGCTAAATCCGGGTGCCGAGCTCGATGAGGCGTATGCGCTGTTTCCTGAACTCAAGACCCGCAAACACATCAAGTCAGGTCTGCTCTCGGGTGGTGAGCAGCAGATGGTCGTAATAGGGAGAGCTCTGCTCGGCGGGCCCAAGGTGATCCTGATTGACGAGATGTCGGCTGGACTTGCGCCTGTCGTCGTTGGTCGCCTGATGACCGCCGTACGCCGCCTCGCCGATGAAGGTCTGGCGGTGGTGTTAGTCGAGCAGTTCGCCAACCTGGCTCTGTCGATCGGTGATCGGGCTTACGTTCTGCGCAGAGGCACGATGGTCTATGCAGGGGACTGCGATCCGCTACGAAAAGACGCCGGCCGGCTCCATAAACTGTACCTTGGTGACTCTGGAGATACTGCGGCCGCTTGAGTTCCCACACCTCAGAATAGACGGTCCGGAAGTAAGCCCCCGGACCGTCCGTTTCCAGCGTGGTTGTCTGGAGGAACTAGCTGGAAAGTGCGGCGGCCGACGGATCGGTTTTTCGCGCACGTTGGACGAAGGTCTTCATCCCCGTCCAAGTTTCGCCAGGGCTTTCTTCATTCAACATTCTCCGCCGCTAGGGGGAGGGATGACGCCGGGGCGCACAACACCCATCTCAATCCAATTGTCCAGAATGCGCAGAACACGGTCGACGAATGCGCGATCGTTGATATGAGCATCGATTACATGCAACTCGGCGTTGGGCGGCACTGCTCTTTTCATCTCATCAATGAAGGCAGTTAGCGCAGCAGCATCATGGAAAGGTTCACCGGGCTGGTCCCATTGCTGGATGCCGCGCTCCGGCAACACGAAGGCTACTGGACCGCTATGCCTGCTGATCTTCTCGCCGATGTACCGCGCAATTTCTCTCCGTCGATCCGCACTCGCCGTAACCATCCCAATGAGGCGGTTATGGGCGTAGTAGGTCCGATCGGAAAGGTGGGCCGGAATAGCTTTCCAGGCTGGCAGGTCGATCATGTCGATTGCGCCGGGGGCGATGATCTGGGGAACGCAGGCGCGTCCCGCGTTTTCGAGGCGGTCGGGACCTGATGAGACAACGGAGCCATTGTAATCGTTCGCCAGTTCCTGAAGAGAAAAGTCCAGAACAGCGGCAAAGCCTTCTTTCGCTGCGATAGCTTCGAGCGCCCGTCCTCCCATGCCGGTGGTGTGAAAGACCACCAGTTCGTAACCACGCTTTTCGATCTCGGGCTTGAGATCTTCCATGTAGCGCAGGCACGACTTGCCCAGTGAACTCATTCCGATCAGCGGTTTGACTGGCCGAGGAATTTGGGTTGCGCGCGCCGCGCCCACGACTGCTCCCGCTGCTTGAGACAATACCGAGCGGCAAATTGCGTTGAGGCCAAATAGTCCTCCGGCCCACAGGATCATCATCAGGTCGGTTGCGATCCGCGAGGGTGGCAAGAGGTGGGAGTATGCGATTGTCGAGACAACAAACTTGGGAACACCCAAGGGCAGAGCCAGTGCCACATCGAGAGCGAGATCGGTGCCCATGGTGCCACCGAGAGCGATGAACCCGTGGATCTGCCCAGCATCGTGCAGCGACAATGCCAAGGCGGAGGCACCCTCCGCCATCAGCGTCATGGCGACATTCTCGTCGGGACTTTCCAGGATATGCTCGAGTGTGTGTCCGGCTGCAGCAGCTACGTCGTGTTTTGAGAAGTCCGGTATGTACGGCGGGTCCCCCAGCACGCTCACGTCCATCAAGAGGGGGACGGCATTCGCCTTCGTTATCGTATTGGCGAGGAACTGAATCTCATCGGCCTTCGTGTCACCGGTGCCGATGACCAGGATACGCGGGGCGGCGGGAGTGTCGTCCAATGCTTGGACGGTCATACGGCGCTCCGGCGAAGGGATTCTGGGGCGCCGAAAAGACGGATGGAAATGTCCTGGGCTGCGCTCATGACTGCGCCCCCAAAGTGCTCGATTGCTGCGTCATCGACCCGGTAGACCGGTGCCGCCAAGGAGACCGCGCCGATCGCAATGCCTTCGGCATTTAGCACTGGAGCGCCCACCGAGAACACGCCGTCTTCACGCCCCTGGTGCCCTATCGAATATCCTCTCGCCAGGGTGTTTGCGATTTCTTGGTTCAGATCTTCCGGTGAATGGATTGTGTGCTCTGTGTAACGCTTCAATGCCGAGCCAAGGAGCCTCTCGCGTACAGCTGACGGCCCAAAGGCCAGAAAGGCCAATCCAGAGGCCGTCGCATTGAGCGGCAGACGATCGCCTACCGCAACGCTGATCCTGTTGGCCCTGCTCGATTCACAAACAAGAAGAGAGGTCAGCGCACCGCTGTCATACTCTGTCAGGTGGGCGGTTTCTCCTGTCGACTTGGACAGCGTCTCAATCGGTTCGCGAGCACTTTCCATGAAGGGGAAATGCGCTTCCCGAATGCGCGCGAGCCGCACGACCGCCGGCCCCAGTCTGTAGAGCCGGGTCTCTGGGTTGCGCTCTACCAGGCCTCCCCGTGTAAGTGCAAGGAGCAAGCGGTGGCATGTCGCCTTGTCGAAACCCGCCATGCGCGAAACGTCCGAAAGACCTATCTCTGGCCGTTCGATGCTGAACACCTCGAGTATATCCGCCGCCTTACCGACAGTGCTCATCGACACTTCCTGTGATTAAATACTTAACGTGTGAATTACATTGACAGTGAGGCGGAAGTTTTGCAACCCTGATTTTGAAATCGTGGTTCGAGTATCGATCCTGAGGGCTAAGAATTGCGGGGGGAAAATTCATGCCGAATCAGTCAGGTATCGATGCAAAGGACCAGTCGCGCGCGCACCGCAAGGTCCGCGCCGTTCGTGCAGGTGTCGTGCACGTTTCCGAAATCACCGTCCCTTTGGGTGGGTTCAAACAATATGGGTTCGGGCGCGACAAGTCGCTCCACGCCCTTGAAAAGTACACGGATCTCAAAACCGCATGGATACAGTTGTGACAACAGCATTCGCCCAAAAATCGGCAAAAATTGACGAACTCGTGGACATCGAGCAGGCGCGTTTTGCCGCGGCGCGACCAAAGTCTCGTTCGTTCTGGGCAGAAGGACGAAAGAACTATCTCTATGGTGGGCCTTCGCATTGGATGCGACGCTGGGCAGGTGGATTTCCCATTTACGTCGACCACGCGCGCGGCGCAGAACTTACGGATATCGATGGCAACACGTATACCGACTTCTGCCTTGGTGACACAGGTGGAATGTGCGGCCATGCACACGAAGCGATCACCGAAGCGGCCTTAACCCAGCTGGGACGGGGCACGACAACGATGCTGCCGACCGAAGACGCCAACTGGGTTGGGCAGGAACTCGAGCGGCGCTTCGGTCTGCCCTATTGGACGCTGACAACTTCGGCGACCGATGCCAACCGCGGCGCCATCCGCTTGTCACGCATGGTCACTGGCCGCAACAAGGTTCTCGTTTTTTCGGGTTGCTACCACGGCGGTGTTGAGGAGGCGCATGTCGAGATCCGCGACGGCACGATCGGATTGCGCAACGGCATCCATCCCAATGGTGTCGATCACTCCCGCGTTTCCAAGGTTGTCGAGTTCAACGATCGCGACGCGGTGCGTGCCGCCCTCGCGGACAAGGACGTTGCCTGTGTCCTCATGGAGCCGATGATGACCAATTTCGGGATGATCCCCGTTGCCGCTGGCTTCAACGAGTTTGTCCGGGAGGAGACGCGCAGGACGGGAACCGTGCTGATCATTGACGAAACGCATACGCTCTCCAGCGGTCCGGGCGGCTTCACAGCAGCGCACGGACTGGACCCTGATGTTCTTGTTGCCGGAAAAGCAATCGCCGGTGGTATCCCAGCTGGCGTCTTCGGCGTGAGCGAGGATATCGCGCGGCGAGTCTGGGACGAGGTTCCTTATGTCAATCCACGCAAGCGTCAATCCGCGCATCTCGGTATTGGTGGAACGTTGGCCGGCAATGCACTGACCGTCGCCACGATGAAGGCGGTGCTTTCGAGCATCCTGATACCCGAGAACTATGCGCTGATGATTGAGAACGCTGAACGCCTTGCGGTCGGCGCGCGGGCGATTATCGAGCGCGAAGGTCTGCCCTGGCATGTTTCCCAGGTCGGTGCGCGGGCCGAGATCATGTTCTCGCCAGAGCCCCCGCGAAATGGCGCGGACGTTATCGTTACCCGCCGGGGAGACCTCGAGGTCCTCCTGCATGCGTTCTATATGAACGAAGGAATCCTCGTGACCCCGTTCCATACGATGTTTCTGATGTGTCCCGCGACACGTGCCGATCAGGTAGATCATCACGCCTCAGTCTTCGGGAAGTTTGCCCGATTGGTGAAAGAAGCCGGGGTTGATTGATGTCGTTCAGTCTCAAAGGGAAGATCGCGCTTGTTACCGGGGCCGGACGTGGAATAGGGGCTGCCATTGTGCGGCGTTTTGCTGACGCAGGAGCATCAGTAGCGCTCGCCAATCGCACGAACGATTATTCAGAAGCGTTGGCAGCGGAACTGCGCCAGCAGGGTCATCGGGCCACGACATATCCCTTCATCGATCTGTCGAGGCGCGGAATCGCCGGTCTTGTTGCCGATGTGGCCAGAGATCACGCCAATCGCCTGGACATCGTTGTTCACAATGCCGGGGGGTGCCCATGGTCGGATCTGGAAATGTTGGAGGATGGGCAGCTTGATGATGTGCTCGACCTTAATCTCAAGGCCTGCTTCTGGCTGGCGCAGGCGGCGATTCCCACGATGCGTGCGAACGGACAGGGGCGCATACTGGTAACGTCTTCCGTCTCGGCACGCGTGGCCTTCGGGGGCGGCGCACATTATTCGGCTGCGAAGGCAGGGGTGAACGCCTTCATTCGGGGCGCGGGGTTCGAACTGGCGCGTGACAACATCACGGTCAACGGAGTCGAGCCGGGCTTTATTGCCAAACCCGGTCGGGGCCGGATGGGCTCCGAGCACGCGATCGCTGCCTTGGGACGTCACATTCCGATGGGAAGAATGGGAGACGCCGATGACATTGCCCATGCCATGCTGTTCCTTGCCTCGGATGAAGCGCGGTACATCACCGGACAGACGATAGTCGTGGACGGCGGCGCCACACTTCCCGAAACAGGATATGCCGTTGAAGACCGCTGGGGGCGGAAATGACGGGGCGGCTGGCGGGCAGGAAAGCGTTGATCGTGGGTGGGGCAACAGGCATAGGGCGCGCGGTGGCTGAACGCTTCGCATCGGAGAACGCGGACCTGGTTTTGTTTGGTCTTGGTGACGATCGGCTCACTGCTGCCGCGCGTGCCACAGGCGGTGTTGCCATTCATGGCGATGTGACGAAACAGGCAGATGTCGATGCAGCAATCGATGCGTTACAGGGCGAGCTCGACATCGTGGTCAATGCTGCCGGCTTTATCACCACTGACAATCCTGCGACCATTCATGACGATGCCTGGGAGCGCTCCCTGGCCGTTAACGCAACCGGCACAATGAAGGTGTGCCGCGCTGCGCTACCGATGTTGGGCAAACGCGGCGGGGCAATTGTGAACATCGCTTCCGTGGCGGCCTTTAACAGTGGGAACGGGATGGCCAGCTATTCGGCCAGCAAGGCCGCTCTCATTGCCTACACCCGTTCTATTGCCAATGCGCATGGGAGAGATGGTGTTCGCGCCAACGTTGTTGCGCCGGGCTGGGTTCGCACACCGATGAGCGAGGCGGAGATGGACGAAGCGGCGGGTCTGAACGGCACGACACGCGAAGTGGAGTTCGCAAAGCTCGAAAGCGGAATTGGTCTCGGGCGGATTGCCGATGCAGCAGAGATTGCATCCTGCTGTCTGTTTCTTGCTTGCGATGAAGCGTCATTCGTCACGGGGGCAGTCCTCGTGGCCGATGGCGGCGGCCGCGTACCTGCGGCACACCGGGCCGTGTGACAGGGCTGGGATGTGAACCAACGGATTCTAGGGTGTCGCGACCGAAGTGCGGGGTCAGCGTTCGCTAAACTCTTCGAGAAGATCGAGAAGTCGCTCAATCTTTTCCGTGCCGTACCGGCCTTCAAGTTCGGAATAGATGCGCTTCTGCTCAGGGGCTATTTCGTCGATGAAAGCCGAACCCGCTTCGGTGATCGTGAGAACCGCTTTGCGCCCATCGTCCTCTGCCCTGGCCCGCTGGACGAAACGGCGATCCTCAAGTGCCTTGATGATACGTGTGAGGCTCGGGGCGAGGACCGCGGCATGGTTGGCAACCTGCGTCGCATCGAGAGGTCCGTTCTCGTCCAGAACACGAAGCACGCGCCATTGTTGCTCGGTAACTTCGTGAGCGGCCAGCATCGGACGGAAATGTGACATGACCGACTCTCTTGCCCGGAGCAGGGCCATGGGCAGCGATCGTTTCGTACTCAATGGAAACATAGCGCCCTCCCTCCAAACTGGCTCAACACCTTATTGCCCCTCAGCATCAACAGGGCAAGCCGCCAGATGTCGTTGACAGTGGCAACCTAATTAGTTAACATATTAAATAATAAGCATGCGGAGCTGCACGCCATCGCAGGTGCCTACGTTGCCGGCCTTTTCGCGCCACGCCGCACTTCGCCTGTCGCTCGATCCCGGAGCCAGGAGGTCAAAGAAGCCGCTCCGCAAGGCTACTGGAATGCTCACGGCAGATCAGACATTTGCGAATGTGGGAACCGACGCCATTCTGTTTTCCAGAGCGACGACCGTCTTGGCCGCCGCATTCAGCGACATCGACCGCGCAGGCCCCATCCCGGATGGCGCAGCGTGTGCTGAAAACCTCAAGCAGTTTTAATATTGAAATTCCAGTTTACTATTGCGTCCAATTGATTAACACGTTAAATAGAATAGAGGGAAGGTTGGCAGCTGTGCTCGTCGGAGGAGGGGTGTAGCTGGAGGGTTAGCCGATTTCCCGAAAACGCTGGCGGGATCAGTGCAAGGAGGACATCGCCATGCTCAACCACCATTCAGCGCGCTTACAGTATGCAACCGACTCGGCATTCCAGTCGCTTGCTCGCGACATATTCGGAAACCTCGGTGTCGACTTCGCAAGCGATGAAGGTAACGCGGCGGAACTTCGCACAATCACGCTGGGGCCGTGCCGCTTGTCCAGCGTGGAAGCCAGCAGTCATGCCGTGGACGGCGGGCGGGTTGTGCGGAATTCTCACGATCCCGATGCAATAAAGCTCATTCTGCAGGCAGGCGGGCGATCGCGCATTCTACAAAACGACATATCGATTGATATCGGGCCTGGGAACTGGGTCGCCTATGACCCGACCCGGCCCTACAGCGTCGCGAACTTGTCGCCGGTGCGCCAATTGATCCTGCAGATGCCCCGGCACAATTTCTCGGCGGCTGTTCTGGAAGCACTGACTCGCCCCTGCGTCATGGACGCGGCCGAACAAAGCCTGCATCGCGTGCTGTTCACAATGATGGAAGAAGCCCTTCAACAGGCCGACGGGTTTGACGAAGAGGGACAGAACTGCGTCGGAGAGACGCTATTCACCCTTGCAAAGACGCTTATTATGAGGACCGGTCCCAACGCGCTCGAGCGCAGTGCGGTATCCCTGAAGATCCTGCGTTTGAGGGTAAAGGCATATGTTGAGGCGAATTTGTCTCGCAGTGATCTCGATATCGCTGAACTCGCCCGAAAAATGGGATGCTCGCGGCGATATCTGTTCCGCGCATTCGAGCAGGACGAGACTACGCCTTCAGAGTACCTCTGGGGTGTGCGTCTGGACAAGGCCCGCGAACGCCTGATGTCTCCGCAGTTCAGGGCCAGTTCGATTTCGGAGATTGCCTTCTCGTGCGGGTTTTCCTCAAGCGCCCACTTCTCCCGTGCGGTTCGCAAGCGTTTCGATTGCTCGCCCAGCGAGATCCGGCATTGTTCGGTCTCGTAAAGTCGGCGAAATGAGGAGGCCGCTGCAAGGCAGCCCCACCGTGGGCATATCCCCGTTCAACGCATGGCTCGGGCGACAATGGCTGTATCCGCAAACTGCTCGAAGCGAACCACTTTTCCGTCCTCAACGGTCCACAGATGCACAACACGGGCGTTGAATGACTTGCCAGTGGCTTTTGAGGTCGCTGAATAGCTCCCGACTCCGACGGCGTGGGAACCTGCATCGAGAAGTGTGTCGAGGGTGAAAGTGAACCCGTCAAACAGCCTCCCGAGCGCTACGAATACGTTGTCCCTGATTGCCTCGGGCCCGACATAGGTTCCCGCGCAGGGAAACCCCTCAGCTTCCGTCCAACGGGCCTGTGGGGATATTGGTGCGAGCATTCCGTCAAGATCGCCGCGATCGCTTGCATCGTAGTGGCTCTTCACAACGTCATATGCTTTGGTCATGTCATCTTCTTCCTTCAGACTGGTTCCTGGCCCGGCGAATAGTAAGTCATTGATGCCTTTCGAATGAACGCACCGGCAGGGTTGTTCGCTATGGCGCCATCTCCGGTGATTCCGAGAAATTTTCCGGTCGAACGGTTGTCGATCAGATTATAGAAAAAGATGGATGCCACCGGGATCAGAAATTCCCGGAACGTGAAGACATACAGACTGTCATCGAACTTGTAGGTCGTCGCCATGTCCACATCACCCTGGCCGCGCTGAACGCCGACAAGGTTCTGCCAGGCATAGCGCTTAGAAGAGAGATAGGTGTGTTCGTAGACGTGGTTGGGACTATAGGTGAAATGTGCCCGCAGGCCGATGAGATCGCGTGTCTCGGCCGGCTCCGGTGCCGAAGGCGAAATGCCGGAAATGGTGCCGGGCCGGAACGCCTGATCGACCCGAGGATCGCCCTTTGCCTCCTCCGCGCTGCGAATAGTGGCGTAGATCGATAGAACGCGTCCGGTTCGGGTGTTGACGACAAGGGTGTCGGACTCGCGCGGGCGCGATTTGAAGACGAGATCTATGAAATAAGTGTCCTGGGCCACCGCGATGACTTCGCACCAATCCGTGTCGGATGCGCCGTCGTCGGTCCAGGTGACTGCGTCCGACGCTTCGAACCGCAGGCTCAATTCACGGCCATCCGTAAACGACAGAGCGAAAGACATGCCCACAAGGGCATCGGTTCGAGGGAGTCTGTTATGGTCTATGCCGTCTGCGAAATCTTCGTAGTTTTTCCAGTCCGCGGGGCGCGGTTGTGCCGTCATGTTCTGTCCCATCCCGTTTTCTGAGAACCTAAGAGCGGGGAACCGTGCTGTCGCGCTTGCCCGGGAACTCAAGGTTGATCCACCGTGCAATTCATGCCCACCCGTCCGGGCGAGGGTTGAAAACCATGCGTTCCTTGCGGACTAGGACTTGAGATGCGGGCCGCACAGCGACGGCTCCGCGCGGGGTTCCAGCTTGAGGAGGGATAGGGGATGGATCGCTATGCGCTCATAATCGACGGTGGTAAGGTAGAGACGCCGGAGTATCGAGCGGTCATCAATCCGGCCGACGGATCGGTGGTTGGTCAAATGCCGCTGGCGACGGCGGCGGAACTCGATCGTGTGGTTGACGCTGCGCGCCGCGCTTTCCCCGAATGGCGCGATACAAGTGATGAACGGCGTAAGGCTCTCTGCCGCGCGGTCGCCGACGCCCTTGAGGAAAAAAAGGAAGAACTGGCCCGACTGCTGACAGCAGAACAGGGCAAGCCGCTTGCCAAACTCGGATCCAGATTTGAGATGGATGGTGCAATCGGGTGGACCCGAGCGACAGCCGAGTTGAATCTCCCCATCGAAGTGATCGAAGAGGGCGCGGATGGCCGGGTTGAGGTTCACCGCAAACCCATAGGGGTCGTCGGGTCGATCACGCCCTGGAACTACCCGGTAATGATTGGTTGCTGGCACGTTATCCCGGCTATCCGCGCCGGCAATACGGTCGTTATCAAACCATCTCCATTGACGCCTTTGGCGACGATCCGCATGGTCGAGATCATGAACACCGTCCTGCCTCGCGGTGTGGTCAATGTGATTACCGGAGATGACGACCTCGCCGCCGAAATGAGCTGTCACCAAGGCTTTGACAAGATGGTGTTCACCGGGTCCACCGCGACCGGCAAGAAGGTTATGGCCTCGGCAGTCGATACTCTGAAGAGGCTGACCCTGGAGCTTGGTGGAAACGATGCCGGCATCGTATTGCCCGACGTTGACATCGCCTCCGCTGCCGAGGGCATCTTCTGGGGTGCGTTTCTCAACAATGGCCAGACTTGCGCAGCGCTCAAGCGTCTCTACGTCCACGAATGCGTTTACGACGATGTGTGCGACGAACTCGTGCGCATCGCGGGAACGGCGAAGACCGGAAACGGGCTGGAGGCCGATACGGTCTTTGGTCCAGTACAGAACAAGGCTCAGTTCGATCATGTGTCGGAACTGGTCAACGATGCGCGCGCGAACGGTGGCAGGGTGCTGGTAGGGGGCAATCCGTTGGGCGGAGATGGCTACTTCTATCCCATCACGCTCGTTGCTGATGTCGACAACGGCGTACGTCTGGTGGATGAGGAGCAGTTTGGCCCCGTCCTCCCCATCATTCGATATGCCACGGTCGATGAGGCGCTGCAGAAAGCAAATGCGAGCCCATTCGGCCTTGGGGGGTCGGTGTGGTCGAGCGACCTGGCAGCAGCCAAGGCTCTCGCCTCAAAGCTCGAATGTGGATCGGCCTGGGTAAACAATCATGGGGCGATCCAGCCCAACGCGCCGTTCGGCGGCGTCAAGCAGTCCGGTATTGGTGTGGAATTCGGCGCTGAGGGCCTGAAAGAGTTCACCGTTGTTCAAACAGTTTTTTCCTGAGCGGAGCGGCGATCATGGACTTTGACTACGTTATTGTCGGCGGGGGGTCGGCAGGGTGCGTACTGGCGAACCGGCTTTCGCAGAACCCGGACCACAGCGTTCTGCTCATAGAGCGTGGCGGCAGAGACACCAGTCCCTGGATCCACATTCCCGCCACCTTCTTCAAGGTAATCGGCAAGGGGCGAGACGTTCACTTCTACACCTCGGACGCCGACGAGGGACTGGGCGGGCGGTCGACGATCGTTCCTCAGGGAAACGTCATCGGCGGCGGCAGCTCTCTCAACGCCATGGTCTATATTCGCGGGTCGGCAGCCGACTACGACCACTGGGCGGATCTAGGCTGCACAGAATGGTCCTACGCCAAAGTGTTGCCGGTCTTTCGCGACCTCGAAGGCAATCAACGCCTATCGAACGGTTTTCATGGGGCACACGGCCCATTGAAGGTGTCCGACCGGCGGTTCGGCCACCCCTTAAGCTGGGCGTTTATAAGAGCTGCCCAGGAAGCGGGCCTATCTCACAATGACGACTTCAATGGTCCGCACCAGGAAGGCGTTGGCTACTATCAGACGACAACTTTCGAAGGACGTCGGTGGAGCAGTGCGCGTGCCTTCCTGACTGAGGCCTGCAAGCGCAGGAATCTCGCGGTGATGACGAATGCCGAGGTTGCGCGGATCAAGTTCGACGGCAGAAGGGTCATCGGCGTTGCTCTGGTCGACGGAAGGGAAGTCAAGGTGCGACGTGAAGTCGTCTTATCCGCCGGCGGCGTTGCAAGCCCGAAGCTGTTGCAACTCTCCGGGATTGGCGATGCGAAACATCTCAAGGCGCATGGCATCGAAGTGGTGTCGCATCTGCCAGGGGTAGGCGAGAACTATCAGGATCACCTGGAGGCCACTGTACAGGGCGAGGCAATCGGCCCTATCGCCATGGTGGGGCAGGACAAGGGAGCGGTAGCGGCCCGCCATATGTTGCAATACCTCCTGACGCGGACCGGGTTGTTGACGTCGACAATTGTCGAGAGTGGCGGCTTTGCCGATACCAACGGCGATGGAATTCCGGACGTACAGTTCCACGTATTGCCATCGTTCACCGGGTTCGCCGACCGTCAGTCGAGGCCGGGGCATGGAATTTCCATCAATCCGTGCTTTCTGCGGCCCAGGTCGAGGGGTACCGTCAAGCTACGCTCGTCAGATGCGCGCGATCCTGCCGATTTCCGGGCCAATTCCCTGGCTGTCCAGGAAGATGTCGATACCCTTGTGCGCGGGGTCAGGCTGGCGATGAAAATCCTCGACGCGCCCTCGCTCAAGGCTCTTATAAAGCGACGTGTGATGCCCGAGATCGGGCTGGAGAACGACGTTGCGGCGCTTGGGAGTTATGTGAGGTCGGTCGCAAAGACCGTGTTTCATCCTTCGGGAACTTGCAAGATGGGCTTGGATGGGGATCCACTGGCCGTTGTTGATCAGAAACTGAGCGTAAGAGGTGTCGAAGGGCTACGCGTCGCGGACACATCGATCTTTCCCACTTTGGTCTCTGGTAACACCAACGCCCCCGCAATGATGATTGGGGAGCGCGCTGCGCGGTTCATGCTGCGCCGCACCTAAGGCGGTGTAGGTTTCCAAAAAGCTTCTCTATGGAGAGGGCGTGTCGGAGACCAAGATCGCCGCCATCAGCCCCTGGCTCGCAATTCGAAACACATGTTGGGCCGTTCGATGAATGGGTCAGCGGCCAAAATGGTAGCGATCCCTGAAGAGATCCAAATTTGTGTGACCACTTCGCGGGATGTTGAATAGCGTTCAGACGGGCGTGGTAACCAGTGAGACTAGCCTATCAACGAAACGGTGCAGCAGCGCTTGAAACTGTTGGTCAAGCACTTTGCCATTTGCGTCGATGAGTTCATCGGTCACCCGCAGATAAAGCTCAGGCTGCGGAAGGGTGACAATGTCCAGATGCGTAAGAATGATACGCAAGTGTGACTGTGCAATCGCCGTTCCGATCGCGCCGGACGAGGCTCCAGCTATTGCAGCTACCTTGCCCTGCCATGCGCTCTCACCATAGGGGCGCGATCCCCAGTCCAGTGCGTTCTTAAGGGCGGACGGCAAAGATCGATTGTACTCGGGCGTTACGATTAGAATGCCGTCGCAGGCCTTGATCTGCCTTTTCAGCCGCAGGACGGTCCCTGGGAGTTCGGTGTCAAGATCACGATTGTACAGAGGCAGGTCGCCAATGCTGATAGGATCGAAATCGAGACGGCCCATCGCTGTATTGCCGATGGCCAGTGCGAGCCGGTGGTTGATCGAATGGGAACTCAGGCTGCCCACCAGAAGTGCGATGGTCGGTGCGCTCATCGAGTTCCCCGCAAGACAAGTTTGCCAAAGAGTGAGACCAGGCCAACAGCTATAGCGGCGTAAAGGACAATCAGCAGGATCACCGCGTAAAGCTGGTCCATCGAGAATACTGTGCCGTATTTCTTGACCAGCCCTCCTAGGCCGATGATCGCAATCAGCACTTCGCCGTTGATCAGGCCCTTGACCCCACGCGCAACGCCCAGTTTCAGGCCTGCAACGAAGTAGGGGGCTCCTGAGGGGAGTTGAAGGTCGCGCAGAAGCGGCCAACCTTTTGCACCAAACGACCGCGCCATTTCGACAAGTGCAGGGTCGACGGATCGCACGGCGGTCGCCGCGTTCGTCGCAACGATGAAGACGGAAAACGCAATGACGGTGGCTATCCGGGTTTCCGGCCCGATCCCGAACAGCATCATGAACACGGGAACGAAGGCGATCATCGGGGCCGACAGGCCGGCCTTCACATAAGGCGACATGGCGACGTCAATGGTGCGCGACAGACCGATCCCAATGCCGACGAGGCTGCCGACGGAAAGGGAAATGGCCAGGCCGACGAGCAGCGCAAGGGTGCTGTCCAGCAATGGCGCTGTCAGTTCCCCACGCGCCCACAGCCGGCCAAATGCCTGAAACACACTCGACAACGGGGGCAGCGTGAGGATGTTGGCCATCTGGCCGGCAATCTCCCATACGAGTGCCAGGCCGATGAGGGTCAAAAGGAATGGAAAGTTGAGGCGTCCGAAAAAACCGGTCATTGGCGACCCTCGGTGCGCTCGTCCTTAATCATTCCCCGCAGGCGATCCCAAACAAAACCCGTAAGTTCCACAAACCGTGGATCGCGCCGGGTTTCCTCGGTGCGGGGGCGTGGCAGATCGATCTCGATCACATCGGTGACGTGTCCGGGGCGTGCCCCCATTATGATAACGCGATCGGACAGGAACACGGCTTCATCCATCGCATGGGTGATGAACAGGACCGACAAATCCGTCTTGGACCAGACGTCGAGGAGTTCGGTCTGCAGTATCAGCCGGGTTTGCGCATCAATGGCCGAGAAGGGTTCGTCCATAAGCAGCACCTGTGGTGCAACCGCGAGGGCGCGCGCCAAACCGACCCGCTGCTGCATGCCGCCCGAAAGTTCGCGCGGATAGGCATTGGCGAAGTCGGCAAGCCCCACCACTTCGAGCAGTTCGAGCGCCTTGCGATTTCGCTCGGCCCTGCCTTCCCCTCGCATTTTCAGCCCGAACGCCGCGTTGTCCAGTACGGTCATCCAGGGAAGCAAGGCGAAAGATTGGAACACGGTCGCACGTTCGGGGCCCGGCCCGTTCACCGTTTCACCGAAAACCTCGATTGCACCTTCGTCCCAGCCCAGAATTCCGCCAACCATCTTGAGCATCGTCGTCTTGCCGCAGCCGCTTGGGCCGATGATCGAAACGAATTCGCCGCGATTGACGTGCAGATTGACCTTTTCCAGCGCGCGCGTTTTCTGACCGTTGGCTGCGACAAAGAACTTTGAGAGATCGCGAACAGCAATGGCCGATGCGTCAGGGGTGTTCATCGTGGGGTACTCCAACGGCTCAAGTGTTTTTCAAGTCGCTCAACAGCCGTCATGAGCACGACGCCGACGAGAACGATTGTAATTGCGATGGCCAGAACAGGCGCGACGCGGAAGCGTCCCTGCAATTCGGCAATCAGGCTGCCTATCCCCGCGCCGACGATGGTCAGCTCGGCGACAACCATGCCGATCAGGGCTTGTCCAAGTGCAATGCGAACGCCCGTCATTATGCCAGGCACCGCTGCCGGCAGAACGACGCCGAACATGACATCTCGTCTATTCGCGCCGTAGCTTTTCGCCATTTCGACGAGTGCGGGGTCAACACGGCGCACCGCGATAGCGCTGTTGATGACGACGTAGGAAATGCCGAACAGGACGATAATGGTCACCCTTGCTGCGAAGGTCAGTCCAAGCAGAGCCTGGACGACGGGCACAAGCGCTATGATGGGGATGGCGACAAGGAAGGTGAAGTAAGGCGAAACCGCCCGGTCCACCAAAGGAATTCGGGCAATAACAACGCCGAGCGGGATGCCAATTCCCAACATAATCGCCAGCCCGACGGCCAGCGACTGACCGGTAATGAGCAGCGCCATCGGCAACCGCCCATCTGCCATAAGGTCGACGAAGGCGCCAAACGTTCGCGTGAATGTGGGGAACAGCAAGGCAACGCTATCGTCGCCTGCCATTTGCCACAACCCGATCAGCAGCACGAGCATGGTGCCGCGAATGGTGTAGCGACCGGCTTTTGAGGTGAGAAAGGACCGGAAACCATCAGTTCCGGCCCTTCCCGCATTAACACCTGAACTCATCTCGAAGACAGAACCGCATCCAGAATGGTTCGATCCACCACGTCCGCCGGGGCGCTGATCGTCTCGAATGGCTCGCCATCATTGTCAAAGAAGTCGATGGTGGCCTGCACCGAGGCGTCCGTAAGGCCGCCGTCCACCGGCCAGATTTCGGCAGCGACGAATGCATCGACAATTTGTGGCAGAACCTCGGGATCGATTTCGCCGAGCACCTCCAGGCCCTTTTCGACGAGGAGTTGTGGGTTCTCGTAAATCTCCTGATAGACATCCAGATGGACGGTGATCCAGTCCTCGATGAGTTCGGGATTGGCTTCGATAAAGGCAGGAGGCGCGGCAAAGGCAGCGCGCATGATCGGAAGCGTTTTTGTGTAGTCGCTGGTCACTTCAAATGCGCCGGGCATTGCCTGCTGCAGCAGCGCCCAATCCTGCAGATCGATGACGCTGGCATCCAGTTGGCCCGCGACGAGCGCCGCCAATCGGTTGTCCGAGCCTTCGATCACGGTGATATTGGCGTTGGTTTCAGGGCAGGTCGCTGCCAGCCATTGAAGCGCCAGTTGCCCCACGAATGATCCCACAGAGTGAATGCCCAGGGCCTGACCCTCTAGAGACTCGCAACTGTCGAGACCCGAGCGGGCAACGAGCAGAAACTCGTTGGAGTTACCGGCCAGAAAAAACCGCGTGTCGAAGCCCTGATCAATCGCGTCCATAACTTGAGCGATAGCGGTGATGTCAACATTTCCGGTCGCTGCGGCTTGCAACTGATTGTTATTTCCGCCGAGCTCCACGGCGTCAACCTCGTGCCCCATCTCATTGAGCCGGTCGATCGCTATGGCGGTTGGCAGATAACCCACGGCCCAGCCGGAAAAGCCAAATGTCGCCTCCGCGGCCAGGGCCGGAGTTGTCAGCACGCATGCAGCGGCCAGACATGCCGCATGCACCTTCGTTTTACGTCCCGTACCCATCGCTCGTTCCCTTTTCAGTGTTGAATACTGAGATTTAAGATTGATCACACTTGTATCGACAGGTCAATAAATTATCGAAAATAATGGTATTTGCCGATTGTGTGCGATACTCCTGATTGGCTCGAAGCATTGGTCGTGACATAAAACGCTCTGATTGGACCGAATCGCTGGGCAGAGACTTGGAAACAGTAGGGCTGGGAGGAAGCGTGGATGAATGTTGAGAACACGCTCAATGCAACGGTGTTCACTCAGCTGCGCGAGGATATCCTTGCAGGCAAGCTCAAGCCGGGGGAGCGCCTCCGCACCGAGACGCTAAGGCAGCGCTACGATGTGGGCGGAAGCCCGGTGCGCGAGGCGCTGATGCGGCTCGAAGCGGAGGGTTTTGTTCTTCTCGAGCAGAACAAGGGGTTTAGCGTGGCAGGCGTTTCGCTCGCCCATCTGGAGGATCTGACAGCCTCACGCATTGAAATCGAGGCAATTGCCTTGCGATGGTCGGTAGAGCGGGGCAAGGTCGACTGGGAGGTGCAGCTTATCGGCGCAATGCACCGGCTTGCGAGTGTTTCCAAGGGAGCGGCGGGCAAACCCTACGAGCGCAACACAGATTGGATGCACTATCATCGCGACTTTCATCGTGCGCTCGTTGCCGGCTGCGGATCGCAAACGCTAATTGAGATTCGCCAGCGACTGTTTGACCAGGCCGAACGATATGTGGCGCTTTCAATTTCAGCCAAGGGTGAAATCCGTGACGATGTCGCCGAACACCAGGGCATCATGGGGGCAGCCATTGATCGTGATGTGGAGCTCACGCTCAGGTTGAACCGGGAGCATATCGAGCGCACCACGGAAAAGCTCAAGCACCAATATTCATTCTGATTTCGATAACGTCGGCTGGCGACCCATCGGGCCGCCAGCCAGATCGTTTAGTGCCCGCTACCATGGGACGCCCATGGCATGACCAGACGCTCGACAAGAACGACGGCACCGAACAGCGCTATCCCAAGCAGGCTGAGCCACACGAGGGCAGCCCAGGCCAAAGCACCGTTGAGTTGAGAGTTGGCAGTCAGCAGCAAATTGCCCAATCCCTCACTTGATCCCACGAACTCCCCGATGACCGCGCCGATGACCGTCAGTGTTACCGCAACCTTGGCGCCGGCAAACACGAAGGGCAGGGCTGCCGGCAGCTGGACCTTATAGAACACCTGCCATCGAGACGCCCGCAGCGATCTGGCCAATTCCAGCAATCCTTTGGGCGTTGAGCGCAGGCCGGTCGCCGTATCCACCACTATGGGAAAGAATGCCACGAGGAAGGCAATTGCCAGCTTGGACTCGATACCGAGCCCGAACCACACGATGATGATCGGTGCAACTGCCACTTTCGGTACAGACTGCATGGCGATCAAGATTGGATACAGAGTCAGGTTCAATGCGCGCGAATTGCTGACCGCAACGGCCATCGGTATCCCGATTCCGATGGCTAGCGCAAAGCCCAGCACGCATTCGAGCAGCGTTGGCCAGAGGTGGCGCAGAAGGATATGAAAATTGACAATCGTTGCATAACTTATGTCGATGGGGCTCGGAAGCACGATCGTGTTGATATTGAAGAGGTCGGTGTACCCCTGCCAGACCAGCAGAATTACGGCCAGGCCGATAATCGGATAAATCGTTTGCGTGACGTTTCTCATGTTCATCTTACAATTCCCAGAGCTCGACTGGCGGCAAGCTCGTAACCGTTGAACTGTTGTCCGTAGCGCATCTGGTTCTGACGGGGGTAAGGCAGCGTTACCTCGATCGTTTCGCAGATGGTGGAGGGGCGTGTTGAAAAGACCGCCACGGTATCGGAAAGATAAATCGCCTCTGAAATTGAATGCGTCACAAAAAGGACGCTGACATTTGTGCGTTCGCGTATGGAGAGCAACAGGTCGTGCATTTCCATGCGCTTGAGTTCGTCCAGCGCGCCAAACGGCTCATCCATCAGCAATAGCTTTGCGTCATGGACCAGCGCGCGGCACAGGGCGACGCGTTGCTGCATGCCGCCCGAGAGTTCGGATGGATATCGGCTTTCGAACCCGGCGAGCCCCACCAAATCGAGCAGATCAAGCGCGCGCTCGCGCCCGCTCTGGTTCATTTCCCCACGAACTTCCAGCGGAAAAAGCACATTCCTGAGCACGGTGCGCCAAGGCATCAGGTTGGGCTGCTGGAAGACGAACGCGAAGTCAGGGTGGGGCCCAGAGATGAGGTTTCCCTCGATCTCGACCGTGCCCGATGTGGCACTTTCCAAGCCTGCCACGATTCGGAGGAACGTGGTTTTGCCGCAGCCGCTCGGTCCGAGAAGGCTGATCAACTTACCTTTTTCGAGATTGAGGGAAACGTCCTCGATGGCCGTGAGGCTTTCGCCACCGCCTAAGTCGTATCGCTTTCCGATAGAAGAGAACTTCCCAAAGGGCTCAGAAGGATGAGCAAGCCTCCTGGAGGCTTGCTCATGATGTGGGTCGAATGTTGTCACGTCTTCACCAGTCCAGACGGTATCCCGCAGACTTCTATTGCTGCTATGCGGACACCCAATAAATCAAAGGCTTGAAACATCCATTCCCAGCCCATTGAATAGAATCTCTAGGGCACGATCGGGGGGTCAGGCAGAAAGCGGGTTTCATAGATATCTTCTGCCATGGGCGCGGTGCCGGTTATGCCGATGTGTTCGACGACGAAATCCACGCCCGCTGCCATCTTGCCAGGATCAAACCAGCCAAGCCCGTTTGCCAGCGTATCGTCGGTTAGCGCAAGGTCGCGAACCACGTCGATTTCAGCGAGAACCACCGCCTTGTCCAGTCCATCCACGTTGCTGAGAATGTGATCGGCCGCCGCGTCCGGGTTTGCCAAGGTGAACTCCCAGCCCCTGAGTGCTGCGCGAACGAAGCCTTCTGCGATTTCTGGGTTCTGCTCGAGATAATCGCCGGTCGCGCCGATGCCGTTGGAATACAGCTCAAGGCCGTGATCGGCCAACAGGAACGTCCTGAGTTCTGTGCCGGCGTCGGCCGCGCCTGCTTCGAGACCCGGACGGGCCATCACGAAGAATTCGATTGCCGGAACCTGGCCGCTGAGAAGGGTGCTTGCCCGCGCGGGTGGTGCGACGTTGACGATCTGCAACGTGGAACTGTCGAGGCCATTCTGAGCCATGAAGCCGGCGATGACCTGGGGGGTAATGCTGCCCGCGCCGCTGCCTAATGAAAGACCTTCGAGACCCGAAGCTTCGGTCACATCCGCGCCATTCGCCAGTGAGAAGACGGCATAGGGTGCTTTCTGGTAGTTGACTGTGACCATTTTGATGTCGGTGCCACCGGCATGGGCCAGCACAACCCCCGGCAAGTCGACAAAACCGAACTGAGCGGTGTTGGACGCTATTGCCTGCATGACCTGAGCAGTGCCTTGGGCAGGAATTATGGAAACATCGAGCCCTTCTTCTTCGAAATACCCCTCTTCGAGCGCGGCATACCATGCCGCGTGTCGACCGAGCGGAATGAAGTCGAGCGAGAAGACGATGGGCGTCAACTCGTCCTGCCCCTGAGCTGCCAAAGGCAGCACGATTACCGATGCCAGACTCATTGCGATGCTCAGGCCCAAGCCTGACCAAACCTTAATCATGGTCGTTCTCCCTTTGAACGGTTTTCGCACACTCCCAGCCCTCTCGGGAGTACGTGCGCAATATGTGCAGCCAATCCGATAATAATCGACTAGTCAAATTATTTTCGAAAATAATGTTGATTATCGGCATGCTCTCGGCTACCCAAAAGGCATGGACGGCTCGCTTTGCCGTCGCTTTATAGTGGAGTTGTCTATGCCAGTTTCAGTTGAGGCTGCCGCGCTGCGGGACTATGTCGCCGACATGTTCGTGGCGGCGGGGCTGGATTCAGATGCGGCAGGAACCGTTGCGGAAAGCCTTGTCGATTCCGACCAGCTTGGTCTGAATTCGCATGGCGTGATGCTGGCCGATATGTATCTCAAGCGGCTTCAGGCAGGGTCGGTATCGTTGCATACCAAGCCCGAGCTTGTATCGGAGCAGGGCGTTAGCGTGGTGCTCGATGGCCGAAACGCTTTTGGCGTGCTTGTGGCGGATTATGCAATGGACATGGCCATCGCAAAGGCAAAAGAGATGGGCTCAGGAATTGTTGCGGTCCGTCATGCCTTCCATTTTGGCGCGGCAAGGCGTTTTGCAGTGGCGGCGGCGCGGGCCGACTGTGTGGGCATCGCAATGTGCAACACGCGACCGTTGATGCCCGCGCCGGGCGGTGCGGAGCGGGTGGTTGGCAATAACCCGATTGCCATTGCTATCCCGACCGATGATTCCGTCCCCCTGGTGCTAGACATGGCTACCAGCGAGGCAGCCATGGGCAAGATTCGCATGGCCGCCAAGCGTGGTGAGGCAATCCCTCACACTTGGGCGGTTCAGGCGGATGGCTCTCCCACGACAGATCCCACGGCAGCTATTGCAGGCATGCTATTACCCAGCGCCGGTCCCAAGGGTTATGGCTTGGCACTGATGATTGATCTGATGTGCGGGTTGCTTTCGGGTGGCGCCTTTGGTGTTGGCGTTCAGCCGTTATACGGAGATATGGAGCAGCCTTACGACTGCGCCCATTTGTTTATCGCCATTAATGTCGCTCACTTTACCGATCCGGCGACAGCGCGGGCGCAGGCTGAAGCTGTGGCCAGAAGTATACGTGCGGGCGCCCGCGCACCCGGCGTAGAGCGGCTTTATACACCCGGAGAACCCGAGTGGCTCAAGCGCGCCGGTGCTGCCGATACCGTTACTGTCGATGATGCAGTTCTCGATCATCTCGCTGAACTGGCCGGCAGCCTCGGCCTTGAGCCAATGCGAGTGAATACGCCACGACCTATCACGAAAGAGACGTAATATGGCTAAACAGGAAATATCCACCTCAAACCTGCGCACGCCCAATGGGCACTTCTCCCAGGCCACGACCATCGAGGCCAAGGGAAAGCTCGTGTTCATTTCCGGCATGACCGCACGTAAGCCCGACGGCACCATAGCGGGCATTGGCGATGTCTCTGAACAGACCCGGCAGGTTTGCGAGAACATCAAAGCCGCGGTCGAGATGGCCGGCGGCACACTGGCCGATGTGTGCAGGGTGGATGTCTATGTCCGCAACATTGAGGACTTCGACAAGATTCATGCCGTGCGTCGGGAGTACTTCCAATCCCCCCTTCCGGCGTCCACTATGGTTGAAGTGAGCAAGATGGTGTTCCCCGAATACCTGATCGAAATCAGCGCTATTGCCGTGCTTCCGGACGCATGAGCACTGTGTTGAAACTCGCAGTACTTGAATTTCATGGTGCCGAAAGGCTCGCTTTTGTGGAGGGCAAGAGGCTTCGGCTATTGCCGACGCAGTTTGTTGGGTTGCAGTCTGCAATCAACGCAGGTGAGGCGGCGCTTGCCGCCTTATCGAGCCAGCCCGCACTGGAGGTCATTGCCTTCGATCAAACACTCTTGCGCGCGCCGCGTTCCACGCTGCGCCGTGACGTGTTGTGCGCCGGCTGGAACTATTGGGATCACTTCGAGGAAGGAAAGGGGCGGCGAGACGGACAGGACGTCGATCGCCCCGAGCATCCTACGTTCTTCACCAAGGGCCCCGATACAATCGTTGGGCCCTATGACGGCATAGCGTTCGACGACACGATCTCGTCAAAGTGGGATTACGAAGTCGAGATGGCGTTGATCATCGGCCGGGACGGCCGCAACATTCCCGTGGAAACGGCGCTCGCTCACGTGTTCGGCTATTGTCTTGCCAACGACATTTCGCAGCGCGATTTGCAGCGAGCCCATGGTGGTCAATGGCTGAAGGGCAAATCGATTGACGGTACGATGCCTTTGGGACCCTATGTAACGCTCGCCCATGGCTTGGACCCTCAGGACGTTGACCTTGAGTGCAGTGTAAACGGCGAAGTCGTTCAGTCGGCCAGCACGCGACTCATGGCGTTCACTGTCGCGCAATTGATCGCTGAACTGTCGGCCGGAATGACGCTGAGGGCAGGGGATATCGTCCTGACAGGAACCCCCGCGGGCGTTGGAAATGCGCGCACCCCACAACTGTTCCTCGACGATGGCGACGAAGTGATTTGCCGGAGCAGCGTCCTTGGGGAACTGAGAAATACAATGACAGCGACTGACCTGCATTCACCCTGGTCGGGACAATAGCGGTTCGGTCGCGCGAAGGAGGAAAGAATGACGCAAGATAACGGTTTTGCCATTGCCCAAGAGCGCGGCATCACGCTTGGCGAAATTGGCCATCGTATTGTCGAGGAAAACGATCTGACCCGGGTTTGGGAAGTGCGGCTTGAGCCGGGCGAGGAGTTGGGTTTCCACATTCACTACCACCCGTATTACGTCGTTTCACTTGGCGGTGGTGCCAATGAGATCGAGACGATCTTCGGCGAGAAGATCGCGACCGAAGAGCCGCTGGGTCACACCACCTTTATCAACGACCCACGGGCGATCCATAAGCTCACGAACCGCTCTGACCAGACCTATCTGTCCCGACTGATCGAGTTCAAATCGGTTCGCTGGGTGTATGAGGATGACCCGTCCAACCCGGTTCCAGAGCAGCCAGAAGGTGGCGGTGCACCGGAGGGCTACGAGGCGGCTTTCAAAGAAATTCTTATTCACGCGGCCACACTGCCGTGGTCGCCCAAGTCGCTGCCGGGACTATCGCAGAAAATGCTGTGGCGAAATGAAGAGACTGGCGCGTCGATCGCCCTGATCCGTTTTGAAAAAGGCGTCGGCATACCCAACGCCCACTCCCACGCTTCCAACCAGTTCATGTTCTGTCTGTCGGGGCAGTACCGCTATATTCCGACCGGCACGACGCTGGTGGCTGGGTCGTTTTACTGCAATCCCATCGGCAGCGTGCATGGGCCAACCGTTGCCGATGAGACTACGGTGTTTCTCGAAATCTACGATGGGCCGCACTATCCGGTGCAGCCGCCCTGGTACACAAATGAGGAAGACGCCCACTGATGGAGCGCTCCGGCTGGGACGTACATACGCATCTGTTGCCGGCGGGATTGGCAGATATTGCCGCTTCTGGCCGATATGGGATGTCAGTCGATGGCGGCAATGTGTGTGTCCACGACGCCAGACTTTCCCTCGCCACCATAGGCAATCCGGAGGCGCTCTTATCGCGGCTGGACAGGGACGGGCTGGAAGGGGCAATTGTCGCCATTCCACCCCCGCTGTTTCGGGCGGATTTGTCTGTCGATTTGCGATCTTATTACGTGGAGGCGATGAATTCGGGTCTGCTTGAGACCGTCGCTGCCTATCCTCGCCTGCGCCCGCTGGCTTATTTGCCAACCGAGCAACCCGAACTGGCGGCAGAAGTCGCGCGGAAGCTCGATCACCGCTGGGCGGGTGTAACGGTAGGCACGGTGCTTGGTGGCTACAGCTATGCCGATCCGGCGTTTCATCCGCTCTGGCAGACGTTGAGCGACGCGGGGCTGCCGGTGCTTTTACACCCTTCAGAGTCTCCAGATCCACGGATGGCGCCGTTCTACTTTTCCAACCTGTTGGGCAATCCATTCGAAACCACCCTGGCCGCCGCTCAATTGATCTTCGGTGATATCCCGGCGCGTTTTCCAGCGTTGAAAGTCATTCTTGCCCATGGCGGCGGCGCGAGTGCGGCGCTTATTGGACGGTGGCAACGCGGTACCGATACAGCCCGGCCAGGTATTGGGCCGCTGGGTCTTTCCCCCACCGGCGCCCTGCGGTGGTTCTACGCCGACACCATCGTGCACCATCCCGTCGTCCTGGGTTTTCTTGTGGCACTCTTCGGGGAAGACCATCTGCTCTTGGGCAGCGACTGGCCATTCCCCATGGGTGCCCCATCGGCCGAATATGACGTCGCCGGACTGGTTCCGGCCTTGCGCGAGAAAGTGCGCGGTACAAACGCCGAAGCAGTATTTGGACGGCGGTTGGCAGCGCAGGACGAAGGGTAAATGAGTCCGCTACAAGTCGGTATCCGAGCACGACCTGCCGCAAGAAATCGACAACCTCAAGCGCCACGATGTAACTCTGAAACGCATCTGAATGCGGTCGAGATGCCGGATCGACTGGCGCAGAGCCCTATCATGTTCATTCGCCAGAATGAGTTCAAGCTGGCGCGCCGCCGGCGAGGAGGGGCATCTTCCTCTCCCGTCTAGTGTCGTAAAGGCAATCGAAGGCCATGCTCCAACCGTGCCGCTTTTCAACGAACTAGTATAAATCTACGCGTCAGCGACCATTTGCGGTTCAACGCAGCGGGCCATGTCGCCTCGAGAACCAATGCTTGAGTTGTATGCCCCCGATCCGGGGCGACGATTACCGAAGGATAACTTCTTCAGTCGCGAGCCAAAGTTGATCAAATTTGGTCGGCGCGCGCGATGGTTCTGGCGATTTCGAGGTGATCCTGGCCGAGCGTAGTGCCGTTGATCAGCACATGGTGCTGGGGATCGGAGACGGGACAGAAATAGCTGCCAGGGTGCACGACGATGCCGCGGCTAGAAAGCTGGTTGGTGACAATGTACTCGTCGTGAACCGGTAGCCAAATTGTTGGTCCCGGCCCCTTTGGCAGGGGAAACCCCGATTGACGCAGTGCGCAAACCATCTGGGCCTGCCGTTGGTTACAGGTGGCAATGAATGCGTCGAGCTTCGCCTTGGCACCTGGATCGGACAACTGAAACGCCAGGGCGTTCTGCAAAATCCGGCTGACCCATCCCGAGGAGAATGTCAGCTTCTGCCACATGCGATCGATATAGTATTCGCTTCCGCCCACCACGCCCACGCGCATGTCGCCGCCGAGAAAGAAGTTGTAGGCGTGAATATGGACGACGAATTGAGGGAACCGGCGGCCCAACGTCATCCATGGCGCGGGGCACAAGAGTGGCGTCTGGACCAGTTCGAGGATTGGCATGCGGCTGTCTGCGAGTAGCTTTCCGGCCTGCTCGATCCAGTCCGCATCGATCGAGCGACCGGTGGGATGACTGCCCACCGGTTGGTAAATCATGGCGGCGGGCCGCATGAGCAGGGCCTTCCTCAGCTCCTCAAGGTCCGGACCGTTCTCGCGTACTCGCACCGGTATGGCGGTGGCCCCGATGGCGTCGAGAATGTCGAGCACCCGCGAAACAGTCGGCGTTTCCACGATGACCCGGTCTCCGGGGCGCACACTGGTTTCAAGCGCCAGTTGCAGCGCGGCGATGCTGCCGTGGGTCGCCATCATCTGCTGGGGAGGGAAGGGCCATAGTGGCTCCATGACTTCCCGAAGCTGAAGCGTGAGCGGTGTCTGGGTGGTGACATGCAAATCGGGGGACGTCGCCGCAAATGCCAGGGCGTCTTCCAAGGGCGGGAGGATGGAGCGATCCGGCGTCAAATGTCCCAAGTTGAGCGGAATGCCTTCAGAGGCCTTCATCATGACCGAAAACCGGGTGGCACGCGGCGCCAGGGCCTGTCCCAGAACCTTGGTCCCGCCACGCCTTTTGGTTTCCAACACGCGCCAGTCGACCAGCTCGCGCCAAGCAGCGGCGACGCTGGCCGGACTCATGGCCAGGGCCGCCGCGATCTGGCGTACGGTAGGCATGCGTGTGTCGGGCGGGAGATCTCCGTCGGCAACCATTTCCATGATGGCACGGCTCAGGGCCCGGGGATTGCGCATGGGCACGCGCTGAACGATGCGGTCAATCAGATCCATGGGTACCGTCTTTTGTTTATGAACATAGTTATATTGACCAAAACAAAAGCGCAGGTCTAGTCTTCGTTTGTGACGCGACGGTCACAAAGGGCCCGCCGCCGCGCCAGACCACACATGAACTCTCGTGTTTTGGAAAGGAATTAGCGTGTCCATCCGTTTATCATGCTCAGCTGCGGCATTGGGAGTTGCGCTGGCCGTCGGGCCTTCAGCACCCGCATTAACCGCAGATGTCGTTCCCGTTCACCCGGGAGGCGAGCTCACCATCGGCTCGACCAATTCTCCCCCCAACTGGAACCCGGTCTCCGCCGTCGGCGACATCACCACTAACCGCCAGCAGCAATGGCCGCTCTATCCCCACCCGTTCCTCACGGGGACCGATGCGGTGGTGTCAGTGAACACACAGTTTCTTGAATCTGCTGAAGTGGTGAGCACCGACCCAATGGTCGTGGAATACGTCATCCGTGACGAGGCCGTGTGGTCAGACGGCACCCCGATCACCGTTGCCGATTTCGAGTACACCCAAATGGTTCAGGACCCTGCCGCCTGTGCCGATTGCGCGGCGGCCTTTACCCAGGGCTATGACCTGGTGACCGCGATAGAAACCAATGATAGCGGCAAGCTGGTTCGCGTCACATTCTCTGAGCCCTTTGCGCCTTGGCGGACGTTGTTCCCGTTCATTCTTCCCGCCCATGTCGCGGAAACCTATGGGGATCTCGCGACCTCCTTCAACGAGGGCCTATCCAACAACGTCCTGGAAGTTTCGGGCGGCCCCTACATGGTTGAGAGCTATCAGGACGGCGTGGTAATGACGCTGGTCAAGAACCCACTCTGGTACGGCAGTCCGGCAAATCTGGACACCATCCGCTTCCGCTATATCTCCTCGATCGGCGAACAGATGACGGCGCTCGAGAACGGAGAGCTCGATGCCGTCTATGGCGGCGCGACGCTCGATACGATCGAACAGGTTAGTCAGATGTTCGGCGTTAGCTCAGAAGTGGGGCCAACGCTCACCTATTACCACTTCAGCCTTAAGGCTAGCGGAGAGGTCATGGGAGATAAGGCGCTGCGGCAGGCAATGACCATGGCGCTCGATATTCCCGACATGACGCGCCGCACGGTAGGCCAATATGTTGAGACGGCAGAGCCCATGACCAGCTCGGCATATATTCCTGGCCAGCCCGAAGTGCAGGATAACACCGGCGCAACTGGGGTCGGGACGGGCGACATCGAGGGGGCAATTGCCTTGCTCGAGGATGCTGGGTACACGCTGGTCGAGGGCGCCTTGCACTCCCCCGATGGCGGGCCGCTGCGCGAAATCGAGATCCTGACCTATTCGATCGATCCGATCCGAGTGCAACTTGCCGAACTAGCCCAGGCCCAGCTCGCCCAGATCGGGATTACGGCCTTTATCGATGTTGCCGACCGGTCGCGTTATTCGCCGGACGCCCAGGCGGGTTCATTCGATATCTATACGACCGCCACGGCCCTGGATCTGGGTGCGCTCTCGCTCGCCCAGTGGTATCAAACTGGCGCGGCGCGCAATTATTTTGGGTACTCCTCGGAGGTTGTCGACGATCTGGTCGCGGAAATCTCGGTCACGTTGGACGACGCGCGCACCGTCGAGCTGACAAACGAGCTTGATCGGGCCCTGCTTGAAGACGGCATTGTGGTGCCGCTGTTCCCGATCACCAACATGGCGGTGTATTCGGACCGGTTTGCCAACATCTTTGTCAATCCTTCAAAGTACGGCACCACCATGAATGTGGAAGAGTGGGGCCTGCGAGCCGAATAATCCACACACACTGGGCGGGCCATTTCCTGGCCCGCCTCCTTGCTCCCCCTATCAAGTGAGTTGATCATGACGATCGATTTCGTGGTGGCAACGCCACACGATGCCGTGCATTTCAATGACGTGCACCGCAACTATACGGCCACGGCCGGATACCTGGTCTGCAACAATATCTACAATCGGATGGTGCTGACTGAGTGGTACAATTTCAACGGCTCTTATCCTGACCTTGCAACGCATTGGGAAATGCTCGATGGGGCGCGCCGCTGGCGCTTTCATCTTAACCAGGCGGCACGCTGGCAGGACGGCACGCCGCTCACCGCTTACGATGTCGTCTATACCCATATGCACGCCAAGAAGATGGGCTACACCGGTGCCATGTTCCTGACCGACGTTGTCGATATCGTCGCGGTCAACGACCACACTGTCGACTACCATCTTTCCGGACCGAACTCGGGCTTTCTGGTTCAGTTGGGCAATTTCATCTTCTCGCACGTTCTACCCCGTCACCTCTATGAGGGCACGGACTGGGACACCAACCCCTACAATCTCAATCCCGTCGGCTCGGGCCCATTCCGGCTCGTCGAATGGGAAAAGGGCAAACACATCATTCTCGAAAAGGTCGAGAACCACTGGGGTCCCCAGCCCGAGATCGATAGGCTGATCCTCAAGATTGAGCCGGATCGGGACGAATGCGTGAATATGGTTGTTCGCGGCGAGGCCGACTTTTTTCCCCAGGATACACTGACCTATGACCGGCTGCATCTGATCGAGGGAGCTGATAATGTCGAGCTGATGCGAGGCAAGGGGCCCGGCATGGCTCTGCTCGACTTCAATCACGGAAGCCCGCTTTGGCAGGACCAACGCCGGCGCGACGCTATCGCCCATGCTATCAATCGTGCCGATGTCGCCAAGGTGGAAGATCCAGGCGCTAGCGCGGCCTGGGATCACTATCTTCTCGAGAGCGTGGATTGGGCCTTTAATCCCGATGCCAAGGCGCCCGGCTTCGATGCCCAGGCGGCCGAAAGGCTACTTGAAGAAAGCGGAGCGAGCCGTGACGCCTCGGGTTCCCGCGGCACGCTACGGCTCTATTTCATGGAGAGCTTTTATGGCCACCGGGCCCTGGCAGCGATTGTCGCGCGCAATCTTGAAGCGATTGGCTTTGCGGTGAGCTATGAGGGCTTGAGCTCGGTCGAATGGTCAAAGCGGATCCGCAAGGACCACGACTTCGACCTGATTATTGTGGGCGGAACCATGGCGCCCGATATCGAAATCACGGCTACCAAATACGCCTCGAACGGGCTCAACAATATGGGTCTGCATCACAACAAGGATGCCGACGCCGCCTACGAGGCCGCGCGCACCGCCGTAACCCGTCAGGAGCGCGGGGCGCATTATCGGCGCTTGCAGGAAATCTGGCGCCGCGACTGCGAGTTCGTGCCACTGTTCTGGTACGGCACCTATTATGCGCGCTCAAAGCGGTTCTTTGGATGGGCCGATCAACTCGACTATTCGATCCCGTGGTGGCACTGGGGTCGGATTCGTCCCGTGAGCCAGGGCTGAGCTGTCGACCTGCCAGAGAAAAGGAGAAGGTTTCCATGATAGCCCTGATCGGTCGCAGGCTCATCAATAGTATACTGATCCTGTTGGCCTCCACCGTCGTGGTGTTCTCTCTCGTTGCTCTGGCAGGCGATCCGCTCGGCGAAATGCGCGATCGCCAGCCCCCGGTGCCCGAACATGTGCTTGCCGCAGAAGAAGCGCGCCTGGGGCTCGATCAGCCGGTGCCCGTGCGTTATGTACGCTGGCTTGGCGGTGTGCTGCAGGGCGATTTCGGACCTTCGGTCAAGCCCATGCAGAATATCGGGGCGGAACTGGCGCCTCGGGTTGGGGTCACCCTGCGGCTGGTCTCAGTGGCGATCATTGTCGCTGTGATGCTTGCGCTTTTAACAGGCACCATGGCTGCACTCTACCGCAACCGGCTGGCCGACCATATCATTTCCACATCGGCCTTCATCCTGATTGCGCTGCCCTCGTTCTGGCTAGCGGTGTTGCTTAAGCAGGGTGGCATCTTCATCAATCGGACCGCAGACCAGCGCCTGTTGTATACTGTTGGGGATGTCTCCATCCCTGCACCCGAGGGCTGGCTGCCGCTGATGGTCAACATGGCCGGCCATCTGGTGCTGCCCACTATCGTTCTGACAATGGTGCATTTTGCCAGCTGGAGCCGTTATCAACGCACGGCGATCGTTGAATCGCTTTCGAGCGACCATGTCCGGTTTGCCGTCCTGCGGGGCCTGCCGCGCGGCCGCATCGTGCGCTCACATGTCGTCCGGCCCGCGCTCATTCCCATCGTCACAGTGGTGGCCCTCGATCTTCCGGCGCTTCTCTCGGGCGTGGTGATTACGGAGACGGTATTCCAATGGCGAGGCATGGGCGGTTTTCTGCTCGAGTCCATCGCCAATCGGGACGCCAATGCTGTCATGGCTTGGCTGCTCGTGGCTGCCGTCGCGGTCGTGCTGTTCAACCTTATTGCCGACATTCTCTATGCAATCATCGATCCAAGGGTACGTTATGGAGAAACCTGACCTCGCCAGCACATTCAAGCCGCAATCGCGATTTGTTATGGCCCTGGGACGTTTCCGCTCCAATACACCAGCTGTGGTCGGTCTGGCAGTGCTGATCGCCCTGGTTCTGGTGGCCGCAATCGGTCCCATGATCTGGCCTTATGGACACACAGAACTCACCCCGGACCTATCCAAGCCGCCCTCATTTGCCCATCCCCTGGGCACCGACACATTGGGCCGGGACATGTTGGCCCTTGTCATGCGCGGCATGCAGCAGTCGTTGCTGATCGCGGGATCCGTCGCGCTGATGGCAAGCGTGATCGGAACCACGCTGGGGATCATTGCGGGATACTTCGGGCGCTATGTCGATGCTTCGGTCATGCGGTTGGTGGACCTGGTGTTGACCATTCCCACCATCGCGCTGGCGGCGTTCCTAGGCAATGCCATGAGCAATTTTGGCGTCTCCTGGATAGGGCTGTCGCTGGTGCTCGGGGCGCTGTTTTGGACTTCGGTTGCCCGGCTGGTGCGTGGCGTATCCCTGAGCCTGCGGGAAATGCAGTTCATCAAGGCCGCCCAAGTCATGGGAGCGGGACCGATCCGGATCATGGCAAGGCACATGGTGCCCAATGTTGCAGACCATATCATCGTTGCAACAGCTCTGCTGATTGGGGTCGCCATTCTGTCCGAGACCGCGCTGTCCTTCCTCGGATTTGGGGTGCGTCCGCCCGATACCTCTCTAGGCCTGCTCATTTCCAATGCGCAGACGGCTGTACTGACCCGCCCCTGGCTTTTCTACGCTCCCGGCCTGCTCATCATCCTCATCGTGCTCTCGATCAATTATGTGGGGGAGGGGCTGCGCGATGCCTTCAATCCCAAGGCTGCGCTGACAAACCCGCTGATCACCCGCAAGGCTGTGGGGTCGGTACCCCAGTCGGCGGTCCAGCACCCAGACGCGCTAATTTCTATTCGCGACTATACCGTGCGGTTCCCCGGGTCGGGGGCGGCGGCCGTCGACGCGATTTCGCTTGCGATCCGGCAAGGTGAAGTGCTCGCACTGGTTGGAGAATCCGGTTCGGGAAAATCGCTGACATCCCTTGCCATCGCCGGTCTGCTGCCGGTCGGGGCCGGAGCGACCGGGCACATCAGTTTTCGCGGCAAACCGGTCGATAATCTTAGTTTCGATCAATGGCGCGCTTTCCGGGGCCGCCGCATCGCGACCATTCTCCAGGACCCCTCCACGAGCCTTAACCCAGTTCTGACCATCGAGTCACAGTTCCACGAAACCTTCGCGACTGCCGGCCCGATATCCAAGGCGGAAAGCCGCAAGCGCGCGGTGGAGCTTCTTGAGCTCATGGCCATTCGCGATCCCGAAAGCCGGCTCGATCAATATCCACATCAGATGTCCGGGGGGATCCGTCAGCGGATCGTGATCGCCATGGCGATGATCCATAAGCCTGACCTTATCATTGCAGATGAACCCACCACTGCGCTCGATGTAACGGTGCAAGCGCAGGTTCTCGATGCCCTTAAGGTTGCCCGAGAACGGATCGGGGCGGCGATGCTGTTCATCACCCACGACTTGGCGCTGGTGGCAGGGGTGGCCGACAGGGTTGCCGTAATGCGGCATGGGCAGATCGTCGAAGAGCGCAATGTTGTCGAGCTGTTTGCGGACCCGCAGGCCGATTACACCAAAATGTTGCTCTCTCTGGCGCCCCGGCTCGATCAGTTGGAGTTCTGCCACGAGAAAGCCGATCGGGGCGACCAGCCGGTGTTGTTGCAGGTGGATGCAGTGTCGAAACACTTCCAGCGTCCCCGTGCGGGCACGCCAAAGGGGGGCGACCGGACCATTCACGCCCTGTGCGGTGTCAGCTTTGAGCTACGGGCGGGCGAAACGCTGGGGATTGTCGGAGAATCGGGATCGGGGAAGACGACCCTGCTCAACACCATTCTGGGGCTTTACCTGCCCGACCATGGCAAGGTTATCTTCGACGGGCACGATTTGCGTGAGCGCTCAGCGCGCCGGGCTGTAGGACGCGACATATCGGTTGTGTTTCAGGACCCCTACAGTTCGCTCGACCCGCGCATGACCGTTCAACAATTGCTTTGCGAGCCCCTGGATATCTACGGCTTTGAACAGAATGCCGATGCACGGGTGCGCCAAGTGCTCGAACAGGTCCGTTTGCCCGTTGCATCGCTCGACAGGTTTCCGCATGAGTTTTCAGGCGGGCAAAGGCAGCGCATAGCAATTGCACGGGCCCTCATGCTCAATCCACGGCTGGTCATTCTCGACGAACCTGTCTCGGCGCTGGACGTTTCGATCCAGCAGGACATTCTTGGGCTCCTCGGTGAACTCAAGAGCGAACTCGATATCGCTTATCTGCTTGTGGCGCACGATCTTGCGGTCGTGGCCGAACTGAGCGACCGGATCGGTGTGATGTATGGGGGACAGTTGGTCGAATTGGGCGCCACCCGCAAGATCATCACCGCACCGGCCCACCCCTACACCAAGATCCTGCTTGATGCCGTGCCGATACCTGATCCCGGCATCGAGCGCGAGCGCCGCAACCGCGCGCAGGTTACTCCATGGCCAACCGCCGCCAATCCATTGCCGGCGTGCCCAACCCATCAAGGATAAGTCAATGTCTCTAAAGCGCATTCACATCAAAACCCGCATGAGCGGCATAGTGATCAACGGCAACAACGTTCATCTCTCGGGCATGACGGCTGCCCAGCGCGAGGGCAGGAGCGTTGGCGAGCAGACAGCCGACATTCTCAAGCGCATCGATGAGTTGCTGGCCGACGCGGGAACCGACAAGAAGCATCTCGTCCAAGTCAACATCTGGCTCAGCGACATCACAACTTTCGATGAGATGAACGCGGTCTGGGATCGATGGATCGTTCCAGGCACCGCACCGGCGCGCGCCACAGTAGAGTCACGCCTCGCATTGCCCGACATCAAGGTCGAGATACAGGTTCTAGCTGTCCTACCAGACTTGGACTGACGCCCGCACGCGCCTTTCCCTTGTTCCAGGCATTGGAATATTGCAGCTCTGAAGGGCAAGCGGGTCCATCCCGGAGGTTTGGCGGCGCCCCGAAGAGCTTCTAAGGATTAAACTGTGCCATTTACGTAGCTGCGGGCGTGTTAGATATCCAAATCTGCCGGACACGGCTCACGACCGCGATAGCGTTGTCCGCTAATGGAGATTGTTCTGTTGGGCAAGCAGGTTGGTCCCCAACGACCCCAACTCGGCCTCTATTAAACTTTACCACTCTCAACGGGCCGCAGACCGCACCATTCGGCAACAAAAAGCGCTATTACCTTGGTCGTTTCACGCATTGAGGCAAGGTCGGTTCGCTCGAAAGGGGAGTGGCTCCCTTCACCATGGCCGCCATAGCACAGAGTGGGGATATCAAAATAAAGGTCGTACTGCCGGGTATCCGAGGTAGCTGTCTGGCAAAAGGTCTCGAGCGGTTTGCCAGTAACCTGCTCGTGGACTAGGCAAAGCGTTGCCTCGGCGTCTGTATCAGGTTCGAACACGTGGCCATCAGCTTGAAACCCGATCCAGTCGATCACGGGTTCTGTCGAGGCATCCAATCGTCTCGCCGCTTCGGCAATACATGCGCTCACACGCTCACGCATTTTGGGCAAGCTTGTTCCCGGCAGCACCGAAATTCGGCATTCGATCTCGCACCAGGAGGGCACTGAGCCGAGCCAGTCTCCGCCGCGGATCTTGCCAAGGCTGAACTTTACCGGGTTCTTGATGTTGCCGAACCAAGGGTGATCGCGCGCCTCGGTGTTGATCTGGGCAGTCAGCTCGGTCAGATCCTGGGCATACTCGTATCCAGCCAGGATCGCATTGGCTCCTGGCCCTGCGCTTGAGAGTACATGGCCCGGCCTACCAAAGACGCGCACCCGGAACCACACCGAGCCCAACTCGGCGCGTAAAAGCTTGCCGTTGAGACTTTCCGGGATGAGGGCAGCTTCGGCCCGGTATCCGCGCTCGAGTGTCGCAAGCGCGCCATTGCCCGTGCATTCTTCTTCACACACAGTCTCGATGTGAACCCGGGCGTCGGGAACATAGCCGATGGCTTTAAGGGCATCGAGGGCAAAGACCATTTCGGCGACACCGACTTTCATGTCGTTTGTGCCGCGTCCCGACATCCAACCGTCCTTTATCTGGGGTTCGAAGGGCGGGTGGGGCCAGAGCTCGGGCGCACCAGGGGGAACGACATCAATGTGCCCCTGAAGGATCAGGCTTCGACCACCAGGATCGGTGACATCATGGGTCGCAACCACGATCAGAGCATCGGCGTAATTGGCCTCGACGACGGGGGAGAACCCAGGTTTTCCCTCGACGTCCACCTCATCGATAGTGAAGCTGTCCACGGACCAGCCACGAGCGGCAAATTCGGCCGCCAGCCATGTCTGGCAGGGCGTGATGTTACCCCTGACGCTGTCAAAGGACACAAGACGGGCCAGCCAGTCGGTCTGGGCTTCATGCAGGTCAGAGAGAACTCCGTCCAACTGCTCGGCCAGTCCGGTTTTGTCCAGTGACATATGCGTTTCTCCGGGAATTGGTGACATGGTCACGGCTCGAGATCAGATAGAATGATCAGCCCTCATACCCATAGATTTCCCTGGCGCGCTCGGGGGTCAAATAGCCGTTCTTGAGGTCGCGGGCGATGTCTTGGGGGGCACGCTTTTTGGCATCGCCGCATCCTCCACCATTGCCGGTGACCACCCGGATCACATCACCGTCGTTCACCTCCACATTTGTGGCAAAGCTGAAGCGCTCGGTGCCTCCCTGGCGACGGATGACTTCGACATAGTTGGGGGAGCCGTCCAGACCGCCTTCAATGCCCCAGGGCGGGATGCGAGAGCGGGTGTAGCCCAGAGACAGGAAGTTGTGATCGGCGCGGACGCGGTAGTGCACGTCAATGCCTTTGCCGCCCCTCCATTGTCCTTCACCGCCCGGCTCGGCATTGAGCGCGACCTGATCGACCCAGAGTCCATAGCGTGCCTCGGCCACTTCGGCGGGGCAATTGAACGTTTCTCCGTGAAAGCCCGAGAACTGACCCGATGGCCCGTCGTGACCTGGCCATGCGCCCCAGCCACCAACTTGTGGTTCCACGATGGTGTAGTGGCGCCCGGTCTCAGGGTGAGGACCACCGACTACGGTGCCGCAGATTGAGGCGAAATTGCCGGCCGGCACGATACCGGGGAAGTGATGCGCCAGCGCGCGCAACAGCATGTCAAAGAGCCGGATTTCAACTTCTGAATAATAGCCCAATGCCCCGGGTTCTTGAACGTGGAAGATGGTGCCGGGCTTTGTCTTGACGTTGAGCGGCCGGAAAAAGCCGCCATTGCCAGGCGCCTCCGGGTCGGCAAAGGCTTTAAAGGCGAGCTGTACCGCAATCTCGGTACCTTCGCGCGAGGAGTTCGACGAGCCGGCCTGTCCGGGATTGTCGGTGAGGTCGACGATGAACTCCTCTGCGGTGATGGTCAGCGTCACCTTGTGAATCTGGCCGGTGTCCTGCTCTTCCTCAAAGCTATAGGTGCCATGAGGCAGTGCTTTCAATGCGGCACGAGCGCGAGTTTCGCCCAGGTCCATATAGTCCGATATGGCCGCTTCGAACGTCGAAGTGCCATACTTGGCGATCAACTCATGGATGCGTCGCTCGCCGATGCGCAGGCCCGCGATCCCGGCCCAAAGATCGCCCCGCAAATATTCGGGCAGGCGGGTGTTGGTATAAAGAATGTCGAACACCGCCGTGTTTTCGCGGCCCTCGTCGAAGAGTTTGACAGCCGGCACGCGAATGCCTTCTTGGAAAATCTCGGTGGCGTCTGAAGACATCGAGCCTGGCACCATGCCACCGACATCGTTCCAGTGCGCAATGTTGGCCACCCAGGAGACCAATCTGCCCTCCGCAAAAATCGGCGCGGCGAGCACCATGTCGTTGAGGTGGGTGACGCCGCCGTAATAGGGGTCGTTGGAGGCAAAGACGTCGCCCGGCTTGATCGTTTCGAGCGGGAACTTTTTAAAGATGCCGTGGATCGCTTTATCGAGCACACCGATAAAGGCCGGAATGCCAGCGCCCGAGGCGGCGATTTCCCCTTTGGCGTCGAGGATCGACGTCGAAAGGTCGAGAACCTCATAGATGATCGCGCTCATTGAAGCCTTGCGCTGGGCCACGAACATTTCGTCTGCCACAGCTTCAAGGGCGTTTTGAATGATGTCGAAGGTGACGGGGTCGTGGGTCATCTGGTCGTGCTTGTTCATGTCTCAGCCCCGGATTTCGATGTGCGTGTTGCCGTAGTCGTCGATTGTGACGCGATTGCCGGGATGGATGACGACGGTGGTGCCCGGGTCCTCGATGATCGCTGGACCGGCAAAGCTCATGCCCGGTTCGAGCTTTTCGCCATCGTAGATGGTTGCCTCGTGCTCGCCCTCGGTTGCGTAATCAACCTGGCGCTTGCCCTTGATGGCGTCGCTTATCGTCGCACCGGTTGTGGGCAGCGGAACGATGTCGAGTTTCCCCACTTCGCTTGATGCGATCAAGTGAATGCCCGTCACCTCGACGGCGGCGTCGAGCCTGTAGGTGTATTCGCGCTCGTAGGCGACGTGGAAATCGGCAATCATGGATTTGATCGTTTCATCGGTGACAGGGCCGGCCGCGATCGGAATTTCGACCCCGAATTCTTGGTTTTGGTAGCGACACCGGACCTGGGGCACGAGCTTGACCGCGTCGCGGGCGATGCCTTCGCCGGCAAACTCGTCGCGGGCCAGCTCCATTGTGTGGCGCAAAAGCGTATCGAGCGAATGTGCGTCGTCTGCGTCCATGAGCTTGGTCGCAAAATAGTCTCGCCGCAGATCGGACATCATCATGCCCCAGGCCGAAAAGACAGGAGCGCCGCGCGGAATGACGACCTTCTTGACCCCCAGCTCCTGTCCCAGCGCCACCCCGTGCATTGGCCCGCCGCCGCCGAAGGCGACAAGGGTGAAGTCACGCGGATCAAAGCCCCGGTTCACCGAAACGAGCTTCAGGGCGTTGACCATGTTGGAATTGGCGATGCGGACGATACCGCGCGCGACCTCAATCGGTGAAATGTCGAGTTTGCCCGACAGGTCTTCAAAGGCGCGTCCGAGGGCCTCCATATCTGCTTCTACGGTGCCGCCGCAGAAGTAATCCTTGTTGATGCGGCCCAATGCGAGATTGGCATCGGTCGTCGTCGCTTCGGTTCCGCCGCGCCCATAGGCAGCCGGGCCTGGCGCGGCACCCGCGGAATGGGGCCCGACGTGCATTTTGCCAAAATCGTCCACCCATGCAATCGACCCGCCGCCATTTCCGATTTCGACCAGATCGACAACGGGAACCATGATCGGGTAACCCGCCGAGCGCTTGTCGCGCTCGATCCAATAATCGGTCTTTACCGTGGCTTGGCCGTTAAGGATCAGCGAGCACTTGGCGGTGGTGCCGCCGATATCGAGTGCCAGGACATCGGGTTCTCCAATGATCCGGCCCAGTTCCGCTGCCCCCCAAAAGCCCGAGGCCGGTCCGCTCTCGACCATAGTAATCGGGACCGCCTTGGTGGCCTGGAGGGAGTCGACGCCGCAATTGGACTGCATGATAAAGAGCTGCCCGCGATAGCCCTTGTCCTTGAGGCCGGTCTCGAGTTTTTCAAGGTAGCGCTGAGCTTTGGGCTGCACATAAGCTGAAAGAACGGTTGTGTTTGTGCGTTCGTATTCGCGCCATTCGCGGGTGATTTGGTGGGAGGCGACGACGGTGACGTCGGGCCAGCGCTTTTGCACCTCTGCGGCGAGTGCGGCTTCATGAGCGGTGTTGGCGTAGGCATGGAGCAGGCAGATCGCGACCGCTTGGACGTCCTCGGCCCGGAAGAGCTCAAGTGTCTCATCCAGCGTGTCGAAGCTGAGAGGAGTTACCTCATTGCCGTGGTAATCCATGCGCCCCACGATTTCGCGGCGGAGATATCGCTCCACGAAGGGGGCAGGCTTTTGGTACATCAAGTTAAAAAAGTCTGGCCGGTTGCCCCGACCAATCTCGAGGGAATCCCGGAACCCCTTGGTGGTAATCAGGCCCACTTTCGCCCCTTTGCGCTCGGTGAGGGCATTGATGACGACTGTGGTGCCGTGCGCGAACATGTCGATCGCGCCAATATCGATATTGGCGCGTTCAAGTACGTTGAGCACGCCTTGTTCGAAATTGGGCGGAGTGGTGTCTGATTTTGCGGTGCGCACCTTTTGCGTCCCGGTATTAATGTCTGTTTCGAAAAAAACGAGGTCGGTGAAGGTGCCGCCGACATCGGTCGAAACGCGGGTAATTGTCTCAGCCATCGCAGGTCTCCTGGCAAGGCGGGGAGGGCAGCGGGATGCATCCGGCGCCGCAAATAGTGTGGTTGGGGAGGCTCGTTGGACCAAGCCTCCCAAAGGTTGTCAGCGCCGAGAGGCAGATGCGGCCAATGCGACAGCGATCACGATGATCACGCCGGTGGTTAGGTCCTTAAAGAACGGGTTGACGTTCAGGATGTTGAATCCGTTGCCGATCAAGGCGATCAGCAACACGCCAGAGACTGACCGCCAGACGGCACCGGAGCCGCCCATGATCGAGGTCCCGCCAAGGATCACCGCCGCAATGGCCTCGAGCTCCATGCCCACGCCGGCCTGCGGTTCTGCCATCGAAATCCGCGAGACGCTGATCACGCCGGCGAGGCCAGCGGCACCGCCGGAAAGGCAAAACGTCATGATCTTGATCAGTTTCGTGCGGATGCCCGAAAGGAGCGCTGCTTCCTCATTTCCTCCGACGGCAAAGACCTTGCGCCCAAAGGTCGTGTGATTGAGCAGGAATGTCATCAGGGCCATGAACACAAACAGGACAATCACGGCGACATTGACCATTCCTATGCGCTCTCGGCCCAGCCATGAGAATTCAGGCGTACGAACGGGGATAAGCGCGCCCCCGGTAATCAAGATTGCGACCCCGCGATAGACCAGGCTGGTTGCTAGAGTGACCAGGAAGGAGTGGACGCCAAATCCGGTAATGATCACTCCATTAATTCCGCCCAACATCAGCCCGATAACAGGGCCAGCGACGATGGCAAGGTAGGGATCCACGTTGATGGCTAGCCAGCCGGCAGAAACCGAGGCCACACCAAATATTGCGCCGGTAGAGAGGTCGAACCCGCCCCCAATGATAACCAGTGTCAAAGCGCAAGCGATAATGGCCAGCGGTGCGCTCTGATTGAGGATATTGAGCAGGTTGCGTGCGGTGAGGAAATTTTCAGAAGCGAAACTGAGCCCGATCAAAAGGGCGGCGATAATGATTAGCACGCCGTATTGGCGGGCAAAGTCGCCGACCGCAATCCAGTTGACGCCTTGTCTTTTGCTTGTTGGCAAATGTGCTTCGCTCATACGGCGATTCCTTCTTTTGGGTGTTTTTCCTGACCCTGTTGGCGAAAGATGTGTTTGAGCGCATCTTGGACGGTAAGCTCGCGGCAATCGGCTTGGGCAAAAATTCGGCCCTCGCTCATCAGATACCCGCGATGGGAGAGGTTGATGACTTCTTCGAGCTCTGAGGAGATCAGCAATACCCCAACGCCGGCTGCTGCCATTTCCACAATGAACTCATGAATGCGCTGGCGGGCGCCGATATCGACGCCGCGGCTTGGCTCATCGAGGATCAATAGCTTGGGCCGTTCCACTGCCCATTTTGACAGGAGGACCTTTTGCTGATTGCCGCCGGAGTAGAATGCGACCTCGCCGTCAACCTTGCCTGGAATGATGCCAAAATGTTCAATCATTTTGGCAACGCGATCGCGTTCGCGGCGACGGTTGACGATGCCCAGTCGGCTGATCTGGTCAAGTGAGGCCAAACTGACATTGGGGCGTGTGGTTTGGCTCAGAACGAGACCTTCCTTGCGTCGGTCTTCTGGCACAAGGGCAACCCCCTTCTTCACAGCCTGGTGGATCATGAGGTTTTTCTGGACGTCTCCATCGAGGATGTAGGTGCCCCACAATATGCGGTCCGCTCCAAAGAGCGCGCGCCCCACTTCGGTGCGCCCGGCACCTACCAGACCGATTAGGCCCACTATCTCGCCTGGCCGAATGGTGAGGGAGATATTGCTGAGCCCGCTTGTGGTCGCGACCTCGCGCATTTCAGCGATTGGTGACACGGAGTTCGCTGGAGCAGGGGGAAGCTGGGGCCAGATAATTTCTGACGCCTTGCCCAGCATTGAGTCGACCAAAGACTGCTTCGTCTCGCCCGCGATGGCGTCTGTGCGGATAACTTCTCCGTCGCGCATCACGGTGACCCGATCACAGGTTGATAGGATGTGGTCGAGGAAGTGGCTGACATAGATAATGGTTGTGCCGCGTGATTTGAGGCGGGCGATCAGGCTATGGAGGCGGTCGGCCTCATCCTCGGTCAGCGAGGAGGTCGGCTCGTCCATGATGATGACATTGGCCTCTCGCGCGACGGCACGCATGATCTCGACCTTTTGGCGCTCAGCAATACGCAGCGACGCCACTTTCGCATTGGGGTCGAGACCAAATTCGCAGGTCTGTTCAAGGGTTTTAAATCTCGCGAGATCGCCTTTGACCAGCACTCCGGCGCGATTGGTTTCTTGTCCAAGAAACACGTTCTGGAGAACCGTCAACTCGGGAACGAGTTGAAGTTCTTGATGGATCATGGCGATGCCACGTTTGAGCGCATCGCGCGGTGAGAACCGTGTAACGGTGTCTCCTTCGATTTCCACGTTTCCTTCATCGGCTGAATAGTATCCGCCAATGATCTTGCCGACGCTTGATTTGCCTGCGCCGTTTTCGCCCACAAGTGCGTGCACGGTGCCTTTGAAAAAATCGATCGTGATATCGTTGAGGATGCGGGTGCCGCCAAAACTCTTGGCAACGCCCTTTACACGAACGGCGACTTCAGGTGCGGTCATGGCCATCCCTTCGGCTTTCGATTACGGGTCGGCGCCGTAAACCGCGCCGACCCGAAAACAGACTAGATCAACCCTGCCATTCTGCTTCGAAGTCGGGATTTTCCTCGAGCCATTCCTGGGTCACGATGGCCGGGGACTCGCCGAGCTTGGATTCATCGATCCAGGTCTCGACTTCTTCGCCTCTGATGGCGGCAACCATCGAGTGCAACGCGGCTTCGCCCATCGAACGCGGAAACTGGGCGAGTGAAGCATCCCACATTCCAGAACGAATGGCATCGACAGCGATCTGGTTTAGCCCGGCGCCGATGAGATAGATTTCTTCAAGATCCAGGCCCGCGTCCTGAATGGCGATTTCTGCGCCCATCAGGTGCTGGTCAGCGTTCGAGAGCACGACATCGACATCGCGATTGGACTGCAAAATATCTTGCATCGCCGTCATCGAGGCTTCCGGGCTGTAATTGCCCTCACCGGTGGCCACGATCTCGATATTGTCGTGTTCGCCCAGAACCGTCTGGTAGGTTTCGTAGCGCAGATTGTCGAAAGGGAAGACCAGTTGGCCGATCAGCACAACCACCTTGCAGGGATCTTTGTCCTCACAATAGGCGACCACGTCTTCTGCCTGACGCGCCGCGCCGATCGAGGGATCGGACGCCACCGTAGTGACGAGGCCTTCGACCTGGGGCTCCATGTTGGAGAGGTCAGGACCGATGGGGAACAAGGTTGCGGCTGTTTTTACACCGGCCGCTGCTGCGGTTTCGAGTGCTGTGGCAATACCGACGGTGTCGTTGGGCGTGACGATCATGCCATCGAAACGCTGGGCGGCAACGAGATCTTCGACCTGGCTGAACTGGACAGGCGCTGAGAACTCGCCGTCAAAGATCTCAACCGACACGTTGTCGTATTCCTCGGCGGCGCGTTGGATGCCGTCATAGATGGCTTGATTGAACCCGTTCTGGCTGGACGATGCGAGGTACGCGATAGAAATTGCATCGTCCTGTGCCATCGCTGGCACGGGCGTTAGGACCGTTGCGAGAACGGCGAGTTTGGTCATTGTCTTCATAGCTAAATTCTCCCTTTGAACTATGAGGTTTAGATATGTGGACGCGCCTCATGAGTTTGACGCGCGCCTTCGGTGATCGCCCCTTGCGAGGTGGGACGGCCAAGGAAGTTCGCTGACTCGGGCCCCTCAGCCACGAGTAAGAGAAAACTTAAAGTCACAAGCGGCTGCCATTTCATGGCGGCGGCGACGCGATCCGGCGTGTAGTGGCCGGTCTTTTCAAGAAGATTGATCGTGCCCAGCACCTTGCCGTTCGCCACGGCTGGCACATTGAGATTGGATCCATAGCCCAGGGCCTGGATGTGCTCCCAGTCAAAAAAGACCTCAGCGAGTTCTTCAATTGTTGTGCTTGAAAACGGCTTCGCGGCTTCAACCACCAATTGGTAGAACCGGTTGCGGTCGAGCCTTTTGAAGTTGCCAAGGGCATAAGCAGCGTCGTTGTCGGTAAAGACGCGCCGGGTGCGCATTGTCTGGAGGTCGTAAAGTGAGGCGGTCATCAGCCCGCATCCGATCTCGCGGATCAGACCATCGCGCACATAGCCAAACAAGGAGACCGCAGATTGCGGTTGGGCCAGGAACTGGCAAATCCTGGCTGCGTTGTAGGTGCCATCACTCATAGGTGGCCGCCTCTTGGGTGAGCCATTTCGCGTACGATGCGCCCGGATTTCATGACGCGCGTGACATAGGTTTGAGGCTTGCCCAGGACGGTGACGTCTGCGAATGGATCGGCATCGACGACGATCATGTCGGCGCGGGCGCCCTCTCTAATGGTCCCTACTTTTCCATCCAATCCACACAGGCGTGCACCCACCTCGGTTGCGCTGCGAATGATCTGTGCTGGCGTGAGCACTTTGGCCAGAAGGTCAAATTCCATGCCGCCATACTTGCGCAATTGACCCAAGAGGTCGGTGCCAAAGGCCATGGACAGGCCGGCGTCGCGCATAATGGCAAGGCTCTCCAGTCCCCGATCACGCACCACATCAATCTTTGCCTGTTCGGCTTGCCCAAGCCCAAGTGCGGCCCCTTCGAGCTTGAGCCCCTCGTAGGCGACCAGGGTCGGAACGGCGATACACCCGGCATCTGCAGCGCGCCGGGCGGTTTCGGGGGTAATCAGGTTGCAGTGCTCAAGGGAATGCACTCCGAGATCCACACAGCGGCGAATGGCGGCATCGTTATAGACATGGGCGGCAACATAGGTGTTGGCATTCTTGGCTTCCTCGACCATTGCCAGGATTTCCGCATCGGAATACTGGATGGAGTCGATGGGATCATTGGGTGAGGACACCCCACCATTGGCCATAACTTTTATGAATTTGGCGCCTTCCTTGAGCATCTTGCGGCACGTGGCGCGAACGTTATCGACACCATCGACCAGGATGCCCATATTCCCAAGCCGCCATCCCAGGGCGTCGGGGCGGATATCGGTGCGCTCACGAAGATCGGTGTGTCCGCCTGTCATCGAGAGGCCCTTGCCACAGATGACGAGGTTGGGGCCGTCGATGTATCCTTCTTCCACGGCGCGTACGAGGCCCAGATCGGCGCCGCCCAGGTCGCGCACAGTGGTGAATCCGCGAGTCAAAAGCTCTTCCATCACCGCCCCGGCGCGAAAGGCAGCCAGGGAATCTGGAGCAATGGCATTGCTCCAGAGGTTGAGGGTGTGGGCGACGACGTGGAAATGACTGTCGATCAGACCCGGCATGAGCGTTTGTCCACCCAGATCGATGACCTCAGCGTTAGCCGGCGCAGGCTGGCCGATGCTCGCGATTGTGTCGCCGTCAGTTGTTACGGTCGTCGGCGCTGTGAGCGCTTCGCGCTCCAAATCGAGCAATCGGGCGTTGGTATAGGCTGTTGCGGTCATATCGGCCCCATGGGATCGGCTGTGAGCGCCACACGTTGATTTCCCGCCGACCTGGCATCTTGTTTGTCCAGCGCCAGATCAGCACTGCTGGGCATATGTTTCATCGGCCAATCACCTGGAGTTCCCGCGGCAGGGAGGTCAGAGATTTGGCGCCACTTTCGGTCACCAGAACGTCGTCCTCGATCCGGACGCCGAGAACGCCGGGTTCGTAAAGTCCCGGTTCGATGGTGATTACCATGCCCTCTTGGAGCGTTTCATGGTTGCCCACCATAAGTTGTGGGGCTTCGTGAATGTCGAGGCCGAGCCCATGGCCGACCTTGTGTCGAATGTTGGCGCCGTAACCGGCATCGCGCAGCACCGATTGCACAGCGTGGTCGAGATCATGGATGGCAACCCCTGGCGCGACCATGTCGCGTCCAACGCGATTGGCTTCCAGGACAACCTCGTAAAAGCGCCGATGGGGTTCAGGCACCTCCTTGCAGAAATAGGTCCGGGTGATATCCGCGCTATATCCGTTCAGCTTGGCGCCGAAGTCGAACAGCAGGGCGTCACCTGGCTTTAATATGCGTTCCGAGGACGGAATTCCGTGGCAATCGGCGGCCGCGCCGCCGGCCAGAACGATAAGGTCAAAGCCGGGCCCGTCGGCCCCACGTTCAAGCATTTCGACCTGCAAGCGAGCCCGGATTTCGGTTTCGCTCAACCCGGCGCGCACTTGCGCTAGCGTAGCCACTAGGGCCGCCTCGCTTACATCAATCGCTCGCTGGATCGCCGAGACTTCTTCGGGCTCTTTGATCAACCGCAGAGATGCCAGCATCGCGGTGCCATCGCTCACCGCGCTGCCGAAAGCGGTGCTGAGCGCTGCAGCTTCAAATTGGCGCATTCGGTTGCCCTCAACGGCCAATTGTTGGCCACCGACTTGTTTGGCAAGCTTTGCAAGAGCATCGGAATATCCGTCGGAATCTTGCCAATAGACCGTCCGCGCGTGTGGCACGTCTGCCGCCCAGCGATCACGCTCAAGCGCGGGGATAGCTGCGTGTGCATCGCCCTCAGCGGTAACGACAAGGATGGTCGGTCGCTCCATGAGCGCGAGGCTAACACCTGTGAGATAGTAAAAATTTGGACCTGGCACAAAGGCGATAGCGGGGCAGTCTGCGGCCTTGAGCAGTTTCGAGAGTTTGGCGATCCGTTGACTCTTGTCCATAAGCGGAGCGTCTTTCATCTTTTTTGGGTCGCGGCGCGCGAGAGCGGAGAGGTGACCAAGTCCACCTCGTCGGCGATTGAAGGTTCGAGCGAGGATTTGATCACGGTCAAGATAGCCGCCAGCATCTCGCCAGCGATCTGATTGCAGGCTCGCGTATCATTGGCCCTTATCGCCCCGATCATGGCGCGATGGTTCTTGACCTGGTCAGCAAGATAAGCAGCGCTGGTGTAGGGAAAATAATGCAAGAGCAGGGTGCGTCGCCCTGCGTCTAGGCATAGGGGATAATAACGGCCCAAAAAGAAATTGCGGGCCACTTCACCATAGCCGCGCTGAAGGTGCAGCATGGCTCTTGCGATGCCCAATACATCGCCAGCGTCAATTGCCACCTCGAACTGCACGACGCGGTCTTCAAGGTCGACCAGATCATCGGGCGTGCGACGATGGGCGGCATCAACGCACACGGCCCGGGTGAGGATCAGCCAGGTATCGAGGAGATCATTGAGCCTGTGCATTGTGAGCGGAGCAACGATCGAGGCGCGGTTGGGAAGGACGTGAACCAGGCCTTCTCCGGAAAGCATGAATAGCGCCTCGCGCACGGGGGTGCGCGAAAGGTTGAACTCTTTGGCGATTCCCACTTCGTCGAGCCCAGAACCAGGTTCGCGCTGGAGGGTGAAGATCTCCTCGCGCAGGGCCTGATAGACTGTGGTGGCGCCGCGTTCGCGTCGTACCGCTGCCGATTTTTCCGGCTCATCGATTTCTGACATTCGGGCCGATCCTCTCCCCTGGCACTTCTTCTACTCAAGAACGCTAGCATAAAGTTTGCATTATTGTCTTGCATAAAGTTTGCACGCAACCTAGCATCTTGGCAATGAGAGTGCGGACGACCCCTTTGAGCCGGGCGTTTCCGCAGCGTGCACGCTGTTGCCAGCGCGCCAGAATCTGGAGATTTGACCCCGGTCAACCGGGGCATGGGATCATCAAAGGAGAGGTTGGCAGGATGACTTCAACCGGATACCGCGTCTCGGCCGATATCGGCGGGACCTTTACCGATATCGTATTTCAAAACACCCAGACCGGGGCTGTGCGAGCGCTTAAGGTTCTCTCGACCCCGCAAAACCCGGCACTTGCTGTGCTTGATGGGGTGAAGAAGGGGTTGGGCGAGGGTGAGCACATCGATTTTTTCGTGCACGGCACGACAGTGGGCCTCAATTCGGTCCTGACGCGAAAGGGCGCCAAGGTGGCGCTGGTTACGACCGAGAACTTTCGCGATGTCTACACCATTCAGGGCAATGACCGAGGCGAAATCTTTTCGATCCGGTGGCGCAAGCCGGAGCCCTTGGTTTCGGTAGAAGACACTTTTACTGTGCGCGAGCGGATTGCGGCTGACGGAACGGTGGAAACACCGATTGTTCTTGAAGAACTCAACGCTGTTATCCGCGCGGTGAGCGAAAGCAGCTATGATGCCATCGCCATCTGTTTTCTTTTTGGCTTCCGCAATCCTCAACATGAGCTTGCTGCTGAAGCGTATCTGCGCGAGCGGTTGCCTGATATCGACATAGCGCTCTCGCATCGGGTGTCCCCGGAATGGCGAGAGTTCAACCGGATATCGACCACCGTGATGGACGCCTTCACCGCACCGGTGGTGCGCCGCTATCTTTCAACATTGGTCGAGCAGATGGCCGATACGCTGCCTGAAGGCGGGCGGGTTCATGTCATGGAATCCAATGGCGGCGCTATGACCGCTGACGCTGCGGCCAGTAGTCCGCTTCAGACATTGCTGTCGGGTCCAGTGGGGGGCACGATCGGGGGTAGGTCGCTGGCCGAACAGACCGGGCGAGCCAATCTGATTTGCGTTGATATGGGTGGCACCTCGTTTGATGCCAGTTTGATTGTCGATGGGCTGCCCTCGATCTCCAACGAGACCACCCTGGAGGGCTTACCGGTCCAAATGTCGGTAGTAGACATCCATGTGATTGGTGCTGGTGGCGGCTCGATCGCGTGGGAGGAGGCAAATGCGCTGCGTGTGGGGCCGCAATCGGCTGGGTCTGTCCCTGGCCCAGCGTGCTATGGCCGTGGGGGTGTGGAACCCACGGTGTCGGATGCAAATTTGGTGCTCAAACGCCTTGATAGCTCGAACTTTTCCGGCGGAGAGATGACACTTGATGCTCAAGCGGCGGAAACAGCAGTCAGATCTTTAGGTGACCCGTTTGGACTCGAACCGGCAGCATTTGCTCAAGGCATTATCGACATCATCAACGCAAAGATGGCTGATGCCATCCGCACCATCACCGTGCAACGAGGGATCGATCCGCGAGACTTTGCTCTCCTGGCCTATGGTGGCGCTGGGCCAAGCCAGGCTGCTGCTCTCGCCGAACAGCTCGACATCGGGGAAGTGATCATTCCCGTCCATCCGGGTGCATTTTCCGCATTCGGGATGCTCCAGACCGATATGCGCCACGACTTTAAGATGACCTGGTATGGCGATTGGAGTGCAGCGTCGCCGCCAGAATTGACACAGGCTTTCGAAGGGTTGGAGGACCAGGGCCGCGAGCATCTCAAGCATGAGGGCATGGATGAGACCGACATCAGTTTCGAGCGGTCGGTCGATCTTCGCTATGAGGGCCAAGAATATGTACTGACCATACCGGCAGGCACGGGCAGGGTTGACCTCAAGGCGGTGCGCGACCGGTTCGATGCCGCCTATCAGGCACAATACGGCCATTCGAGCGCGACCGCCGGCGTTGAAGTGGCCAACTTGCGCGTTGCAGCGCTAGGGCGTTTGCGGCGTCCGGGGCTACCCAGTCCCAAAGACCGCGAAAGCCACGATATTCGCACCCGTAAGGTCTATTTCGACGGCGCCGAACACGACACACACGTCGTGCGGCGCGAGGCTTATGCGCTCGGTGACACTCTCGTCGGGCCCGCGATTATCGAAGAAGAAACGACGACCACTCTGGTTCCGCCGGGCTGGCGGGTCGAGGTGATCACCGGTGGTCATCTGTCCATGACCAAGATCGATGGGGAGTGAGGGGAATGACGATGAAAAGTGACCCGATTACGACCGAAGTTGTCCGAAATTTTGTTATCTCATGCGCCCAGGACATGAATGCTGCGCTTTGGCGCTCGGCCTATTCCCCAGTCATTTACGAGGGCCGCGACAGCGCCGTGGCCATCCTTGACGCGGAAGGAAATATGCTGGGCCAATCGACTGGTGTTCCGCTCTTTGTGGGGGCCATTGATGCGTGTGTGCATCTGGTGATCGACAAGTATGGCGATGACATTGGCCCTGGCGACATCTTCTTGATGAACGACAGCTACCTTCAGGGCACCCACCTCAATGACTTTACGGCTGTGGGACCACTGTTTCATGAGGGTGTTCTGGTTGGGTTTGGCGCAGCCCGAGCGCATTGGTCCGATGTGGGGGCGATGGATCCCGGCATGCCCATGGGGTCGAGCTCGATTTTCCAGGAAGGCTGGCGTCTTGGCCCTACCCGGGTCGTCAAAGGCGGCGAGGAGCTTGAGGACTGGATCGATCTTATTCAGCGCAACACCCGTATGCGGTCTGCAATTCTGGGCGATTTCCGGGCTCAGGTCAGCTCGATCCGAACCGGGGAGCGTCGGCTGGGCCAATTGCTGGACCGGATTGGCCGAGACACCTACAGGGCGAGCTGCCTCAACATCTTTGAGCAGTCGCGCGCCTTGGACCGGGCTGCGATAGCGGCTCTGGCCGACGGGACCTGGTCACGCGAAGGATATCTCGACAACGATGGGCAGTCCGACGACCCGGTGAAGGTTCGTCTCAAGCTCACGATCGAGGGCGAGAACATGCTCATTGACCTTGAGGGGTCTTCTCCTCCGGTTGCGGGCTCGATCAATTGCGGGGCCGTGCAGACGCAATCGCTTTTGCGTCTTGCATATAAGACAATGATTAGTCCTGATCGCGCGATCACCGGTGGCTCGTTCTCAACGATGAGCGTCAATATTCCCGATGATTGCATGTTCAATGCAAGAGAGCCCTATGCGTGTACGTGGTATTTCACCGGGCTGGGGTTGTTGGCTGACCTTATGATCGCGTGTCTATCCGAGGCTATGCCGGAACAGGCGACGGCGGCTCATTATGGAGATTCCATGGTGGCCTCCTTTTTCGGCATTGATCCGCGCAAGAAACAATGGCTTTCGGTGGAAGCGACCGCGGGCGGCTGGGGTGGCTCGAATGGATCAGACGGGGAAAGCGCGCTCATCAATTTGGTCAATGGCGGATTTCGCAATCTATCTGCCGAGGTTTATGAGACCAAGTTCCCAGTCCGAATCGAAGAGTTTTCCATCCGTCCCGATACAGGCGGAGCAGGCCGCTGGCGGGGTGGAAATGGCGTTGTTCGCAGCTATCGCATGATGGAAGACGCCGGCGGGGCTCTGTGGTTTGAACGCAGCAAAACCCCCGCATGGGGTCTTAAAGGGGGTAAGGATGCTAAGGGGCCAGAAAATACTCTGGTCTTGCCTGACGGCACCCAAGAGACGCCGCTCAAGATGCGAGCGCGTGTGCTGCCAAAGGGCACTCTTGTGATCACCCGTACTGGCGGCGGGGGCGGCTTTGGAAATCCGCTTGAGCGCCCATTTGCGGAAATTCAGCGCGATCTCGATCGGGGCTACCTATCGGCACAAGCAGCTGAAAGCGACTATGGGGTCGTTGTAGTGGACGGTCGGATAGATGAGACGGCCAGCACGGCGCGCGCCACCCAGTAAAATGAGCGCGGGGCAGGGATTGCCCCGCCTTCTTCCAGCAACAAGGAGAAGGGTCATGCCCGAGACAGCCCAACGAGCGCCGGATTTGAACGCCCGTGTTTCCGAGGCACTTGCTCAAGATGGCGTCACCCCGGCCGATATTTTGGGACTGGTTTCGAACCGGCTTCGTGAAGACTGGGGGGTCAAACTGGTGACGGTGACCCAACGCGACATTGCAGATGGCTCATTTCTGCGGCTGTATTCTTCAATGCCCGACGCCTACGCTGCGGCGGGGCGAAAGCCGCCCAACGATACGCCATGGAGCGAGCACGTCATCGAACAGAAGCAGACCTTCGTTGCCAATGATTATTCCGAGCTTGCGGCGGTGATGTTTGATCACGAGCTGATCCGGTCGCTCGGGTGTGAATCAATTGTCAATGTTCCAATCGTTGTGAAAGGGGCGGTTATCGGCACTCTCAATTGCTTGTCGGGACCCGGGCATTTCGATCGACGGGCCATAGAGGCCTGCGAGGGAGTGTGCCACATCGTGGCCCTGGCGCTTCTGCTCTACGAGACGGCACGATAGGTGTCGAGGCTGGACGCGACTGTGCGTCGTGTGAAAGTTCGGTTGCACATTCGCAAATGAGGAGGAGTCCTTCAAAACACTCGCTCACGATCCTCCAAGGGCGACGGCCCCGACCTCAGCGATGCCAGAAAATGCAGCCGCAAGATCATCGGCAAGCATCGGGATAGCCTTCAAGCTGCAGCGCAGGGGGTCGGATGCCAAATGTCATCGTTCTCTTGCCAGAACCGACAGGCAGCAAACGGCCCCGAATTGATTTAAAACGATGTTATTGCACCTTTGCTGCTTGGCACGGCTAAACAGCACAGGGGCCAGTCTATTCCTACTCGAACAAATCCAGGTTCTCCGATTCAATCTGGGGCAGGTCGGAAATGATGCCTTCGAGGTGGGCTTTCATTGCGCGCTCGGCCCGGTCGGCGTCGTGAGCGTCCACCGCTTCCATGATGGCGTGATGTTCACTGATCAGGGCGCCCATGGAATCGGGCTTGCGCAACTGCAGATTGCACACCCTGTCGATATGGGCCTTGATGTCTGCAATCACGTTCCAGGCCATCGCGCAGCCGGCCCCGCTGGCCAACGCCATGTGGAACTGCTCGTCCTCGCGGCGAAAACGATTATAGTCTTGCGCCTCGCGAGCCGCCGCCTGTCGTTTCAATATCCCATCGACCGCTGTGCGGCTCCATGGATCGAACGTGGCGCAGGCGCGCCTGACCACTGCTGTTTCGATCGCCTCGCGGACGAAACGGGCTTCCATCATCTCCCTCGCCGAAATCTTGACGACATATGTGCCGCGTTTGGAGCGCACCTCGACGAGTTTGGATTTCCCCAGCGCGATCAGGGCCTCACGCACGGGCTGGCGTGACACCCCGAGGCGGTCGGCAATGTCTTGCTCCGACAGTCTCGTCCCCGGTCGCAACTCGAGCCGAATAATAGCTTCGCGCAGGTCCCGCTCAACCTGCGCGGCCGTGCTGGACCCGCTATCGGCCCATTTTTTCTCAATCTTCAGCGATTCGATGTTCATGCGCCTACCATACTCGTTGACAACTAGAATGTACTACCATACGGTACCATACAACAAAGAAAATGACACCAAGGCTACAGAGACGAGGAGGATGGCGAGAGCCTTTTGCCCATGAGCCACATGCAGAGCTACATCCAACCTGATCTTTCCGACGCCCGCCTCGCCACAGCGCGCCGCTACCAGATGCTCATCGGCGGCAAGTCGGTCGATGCGCAGTCGGGCAAGGTGATCGAGCGCCAGAGCCCCGGCCACGTCGGCAAGACGGTGGGCGTTTGGCCAGAGGCGTCGGCCGAGGACGTCAAGCTCGCCGTCGGGGCAGCTCGAGAGGCGTTTGACACAGGGCCATGGCCGCGCATGTCGGGCGCCGAGCGCTCCACCATAATGTTGCACATTGCGCAGAAGATCGTCGATCACGCCGATGAACTAGCACTCGCCGAGTGCCTCGAAGTTGGGAAGCCCATTTCCCAGGCCAAGGGCGAAATCCTCTATTGCGCCGATTTGTGGACCTACGCCGCCGGTCAGGCCCGGGCGCTTGAGGGTCAAAGCCACAACAATATCGGCGATGACCGTCTCGGCCTTGTTCTGCGCGAGCCCGTCGGGGTCGTGGGCATCATTACGCCGTGGAATTTCCCCTTCATAATCGCATCCGAGCGCGTGCCCTGGTCCATTGGGGCGGGCTGCACGGTTGTACTCAAACCGTCCGAGCTCACTTCGGGCACCTCGATCATGATGGCCGAGATCGCCCGCAAAGCCGGGCTGCCCGATGGCGTGTTCAACGTTGTCACCGGCTATGGCGATCCCGCTGGCCAGACGTTGGCCGAAGATCCGCGCACAGATATGGTCGCGTTCACAGGTTCGGTGCGCGTCGGCACTAGGCTGGCCGAAATCGCCGCCCGTCAGGTCAAGCGCGTCGGGCTCGAACTGGGCGGCAAGGGCCCCCAGATCGTTTTCGCCGATGCCGATCTCGACGCCGCCGCCGACGGTATCGCCTATGGCGTCTATCACAACGCTGGTCAGTGCTGCATTTCAGGTAGCCGCCTTCTTGTGCATGAGGACATCCGCGACGACCTGCTGGCCCGGGTTCTCGATATTTCCCGGCGTGTGCCATTCGGTGATCCGCTCAACGAGCGCACGAAAATCGGCGCCATGATCTCGCGCCAGCATCTCGAAAAGGTCGATGGCTACGTCAAAGCCGGACGCGCCGATGGCGCCGAAGTGCTGATCGGGGGCGCCGCCGAAGCCGAGCACGGCCTCTTCTTCCAGCCCACCGTCTTTCAGGGCGTCAGGCCGGAAATGGCGATTGCCCGCGAGGAGATTTTCGGCCCCGTGCTTTCGACCATCGGCTTTAAGACTGCCGAACAGGCTGTGGCGCTGGCCAATGACAGCGAGTACGGGCTTTCGGCCAGCGTCTGGTCCACCAATCTCGAAAACGCCATGCAGACCATCCGTCGCATCAAGGCGGGACGGTGCTGGATCAACTCGGTCATCGATGGCACTGCCGAGTTGCCGATCGGCGGCTACAAGAAAAGCGGGCTGGGGCGGGAGCTCGGCCGCTACGGCTTCGACGAGTATTCGCAATTCAAAGGCGTCCACGTCACTTTCGGCAAGCCGCCCGCCTGGTTCGGCGGCTGAGCCAAAGCTTTGGGAGGGGCTTTGGCGGTACGTGGAGACACCGCCGGGGCCGCAAAAGTTTGTTTGACACCTAGGGAGGAACTCACATGTCATTCAAGGGACTGAAATTTGTAATCGCCGGTCTGGCCGGAGCCTCGCTGCTCTGTTCGACCGCATTGGCCCAGAGCGTCGGGGAAGACGAGCAGGTCACGGCGACCATGATCATCTATCTCGACCCCAGCGTGCAGTTCTTCAATCCGGTCGTTCGCGGCGCACAGGACGCCGCCGAAGATTTCAACGTCAGCCTCGACGTGCAATACGCCAACAACGATCCGGTGCGTCAGAATGATCTGATTGATAGCGCCGCCGCCGCAGGCGTCGATGGCATCGCTGTTGCGATTTCGTCATCGGATGCTTTTGACGAAGCCATTTGCTCGGCGGTCGACCAGGGCATCATCGTCATTGGCTTCAACAATGACGACCTCGAAGGCGCCAGCGGCAATTGCCGCCAGGCCTATGTCGGTATGGACGAGGAGGCCTCGGGCTACGAACTGGGTCAGCGCATGATCGAGGAATTCGACCTTCAGGAAGGCGACGTCGTCTTCAACCCGCGCGAAATCCCTGAAGCCACCTTCGCTGTCGCCCGTGGTGGCGGAATCGAGCGGGCCATGGGCGAAGTCGGCATCACGGTGGAAACCGTCAGGGCCGGTCTCGATCCTGCCGAAGCACAAAACATCATGACCCAGTTCCTGATCGCTAACCCTGATGTGAAAGCCGTCTTCGGCACGGGTTCTGTCACGTCCACCGTTGGCGCTGCAGCCATTCGTGATGCGGGCATCGATGTGCCCTTCGCCGGCTTCGATCTCGCCGTGGAGATCGCCAACGCTGTGGAATCGGGCGAGATGTTCGCCACCATGGACCAGCAGCCCTACCTGCAGGGATACCAGCCGATCGCCCAGATCGCCTTGGCGGCACGCTTTGGTCTCACCCCGACCGATGTCGACACGGGCCAGGGCGCCTTCCTCGACGCCTCACGGGTCACCGCGATCAAGGATCTGATCGGTACCTACAGGTAATCAAGATCGGCGGAGCGGTGGGCATCGGCCCATCGCTCCGTTGTTTCGTGCTCGACACGCTGTTTCCGCCTACACGCACATCAGACCGCCGCCACAGGAGCCTGCTCCCATGACCGTTACCACCGACAGCGGGTCGGCCCCACCGCGCCACGGCCCGGCCTATTACCTCCGCCGTCTGCTGGCCAATCCGGCCGGCTCCATAATGCTGGTTTTCGCACTCATCCAGATCGCCTGCATCGTTTGGGCGTTACTTTATCCCGATGATTTCCGGTATCTCTCGCCCCAGAACCTTGCCATCCTGATGCGCGCCGTACCGGTGCTCGGCTGCCTCGCCCTCGGCGTCGGCATCCTGATGATTGCCGGTGAGTTCGATCTTTCGGTCGGCTCCGTCTATGCGCTCACCGCCATCGTCATGGCCGTCCAGGTCTCGGCCGGCATGAGCGGTTTTCTCGCCGCGCCGCTGGCCGTCCTGCTCGGCGTCGCCATCGGCGTGCTCAACGGGCTCATCACCCTGCGCTTCAACTTGCCCTCCTTCATCGTCACGCTGGGCGGGCTGCTGTTCTGGCGCGGAGCGGTACTGCTCTATAATGGGGCGGTTCAGGTGCGGTTTGACCCTGAACCCATCTTCACCGAAATCTTTGCCGGCACGCTCCTCGGTTTCAACGCCGCCTTCTTGTGGTTTCTGGCGCTGACCTTTGCCTTTTATATGCTGGTCCACCACCACCGCTTCGGCAATCACGTCTTTGCTACTGGCGGTAACCGCCCCGCGGCAACCGCTATCGGTATCAACACCGGCCGGGTCAAGATCATCGCGTTTGCCATCGCCGGGGGCATGGCCGCTGTGGCCGGTATCCTCGCCACTGCGCGTGTCGGCTCGGTGCAGCCCGGACAGGGTACTGGCCTCGAACTCCAGGCGATTGCTGCCTGCGTGATCGGCGGCCTTTCGCTGCGCGGCGGGCGCGGGTCGATTATCGGTGTGTTCCTGGGCGCCTTGCTCATCCATACCATCACCAATGTGCTCCTGTTGCTGCGTGCACCCGGTTTTTATCTCGAAATGTTCATCGCCGTTTTGATCGTGGGGGCGTCGATCCTCAACCAGTTGATCGATGGCCGGGGGAGGGCATGATGACCGCCGTACCGCTTCTTGAACTTCACGGCATTACCAAACGCTTCGGCGCCCTCACTGCGCTTTCCGATCTGAGCTTTCATATCGGGGAAGGTGAAGTCATCGGACTTCTGGGCGACAATGGCGCCGGCAAATCGACAACGGTCAATCTGATCTCGGGCATTCACAAGCCCACTTCAGGGCACCTCGCGGTTGACGGCAAGCAGACGCTTTTTACCTGCCGCACCGACTCCGCAGAGGCGGGCATCGAGACCATCTACCAGAACACTGCCCTGGTCGATGACCTCTCGATCACCCGCAACATCTTCATGGGCCGCGAACGCACCAACGCTCTGGGCTTTCTCAGAGAATCCGAGATGCGTGAGATCGCCATGGATGTCCTGAAATCCGCCGTCCATATTTCGGGCATCGACAGCCCCGACAAGCTGGTTGGCGATCTGTCGGGTGGACAGAAACAAGCAGTGGCCATCGCGCGCGCCGTTTATTTCAAACGCCGCGTCCTGCTGCTGGACGAGCCCACCTCGGCCCTTTCCGTTCGGGAAACCGAGGCGCTTCTGGGACAGGTGCTCAAGCTCAAATCCGAGAACGTCTCGAGTGTGCTTGTGACTCACAACATCTACCACGCCTACCAGGTGTGCGACCGCTTCGTGATCATGAGTCATGGCACCAAGGTCTTCGATGTTGCCAAGGCCGATACCGACATTGCCCAACTCACAGAATATGTGGTGCTGACATGAGTACGTTTTTCACCGAGCGCCACGCCGTTTCACCGTCCCAGGCCGGGACTTTCGACACCGGCGGTCTGCGCCAACACTTCCTGATCGATGATCTTTTCGCCCAGGGGGAAATCTCGCTCACCTATACCCACTACGATCGCATGGTCGTCGGCGGCGCCGTCCCGGGCACCGATCCGTTGCCGCTCGGAGCGATCAAGCCCGCGGGCACCGAAAGCTTCCTCGACCGGCGCGAATTGATTGCCGTCAACATCGGCGGTGAGGGCAGGGTCAGGGCCGGAGACGAGACTTTCACGCTCGGCACCCGTGACATGATTTATGTCGGCCGTGGCGCCTCGGTCAGCTTTGTTTCTACGGACGCCGCCAACCCGGCCAAATTCTACCTGGTCAGCGCCCCCGCCCATGCGACCCACCCCACAACCCATATCCGCATCGAAGATGCCAAACGCGTCGACCTCGGTTCGTCAGACACCTGCAACGAGCGCTCGATCTTCCAGTTCACCAATGCGGTGAAAACCTGCCAGCTTGTTGTCGGCATGACCACGCTGGCTCCCGGCTCGATCTGGAACACCATGCCCGCCCATATCCACTCGCGCCGCATGGAAGCCTATCTCTATTTCGATATGGACGAGGACCAGCGCGTCATTCATCTCATGGGTGAGCCAAAACAGACCCGGCACCTCATCGTCGCAAACCAGCAAGCCGTTCTCTCGCCCCCCTGGTCGATCCATTCGGGCGCCGGCACTGCCAGCTACACCTTTATATGGGCCATGGCCGGCGACAACGTCGATTACACCGATGTCGAGCCCGTCCAGCCGGGAGACATCTTGTGACCGATCTTTCCGCATTTTCTCTTGAGGGTAAGTCCGTGATGGTCACCGGCGCCAACACCGGCATCGGACAGGGCATCGCGCTGGCCATCGGCAGGGCAGGCGGCAACGTCATTGCCGTAGGTCGCTCCTCGATGGAGGAGACAGAAACATTGTTTCGCCAATCATCGGCAATCTCGGGTTCAATTTCACACAAGTCCATGGATTTTGGAGCCAAAGTTGACCCCAAAATGATGCTCGACGAAGCATGGGACGAGCACGGCCCCATCCACGGCCTCGTCAACAATGCCGGCATCATCCGCCGCGCCGACGCCCTCGATTTCACCGAAAAAGACTGGGATGAGGTTATGGACATAAACCTAAAGACGGTGTTTTTTCTTTCCCAGGCCTTCGCGCGCCGTGTCTTGCAAGCATCTGAAAAACAAGGGAAAATCGTCAACATCGCCTCGATGCTCAGCTTCCAGGGTGGCATACGGGTTGCCTCCTACACAGCGTCGAAATCCGGGGTCATGGGACTCACTCGGCTGCTCGCCTGCGAGTGGGCAGAAAAGGGCATCAACGTCAATGCCATAGCACCAGGCTACGTCGAAACCAACAACACCAAAGCCCTGCGCCAAGACCCTGATCGAAGCGCCCAAATCCTCGGCCGAATCCCCGCCGGGCGCTGGGGAGCACCCTCAGACATCGGCGATACCGCCGTTTTCCTCCTCGCCCCCGCATCCGACTATATGCACGGCACCACAATACCCGTCGACGGTGGCTGGTTGGCGCGATAGGAGGTTAAATGACTGATATAAAGCTGTTTTCTGATTACGGCGAAAGGCCATGGACGGTCGCTCCCGATGGGAACCAGCGGCGCGTTCTGCTTCATACACCCGAGTTGATGCTCGTGGAATTCGCGTTCGAAAAAGGCGCGATCGGGGCGCTGCATTCTCATCCCCACGTCCAGGCCAGCTTCGTCGCCGAAGGCCGATTTGAGGTCACAATCGATGGTACAAGCCAAACCCTTGAACAGGGCGGCACTTTTATTGTCCCTTCCGGTCTCACGCACGGTGTGCGGGCGTTGGAAAAAGGCCGCCTTGTCGACAGCTTTGCTCCGGCGCGCCAAGACTTCATCAGCAACTAATCGTTCTCAACGTGTCGGAGGTCTCCGACAGCCGCGCAATCGGTCGAAACGCATGGTCGGAAGAGCGAGATCTGCTCTCTGGCCCGAAGACGCGAGGTTTGGCGCCGACGTCGATAAAGCAGCTGCGGAAGTCGTTAATGGCAATGGCCAGTGATCTCTTCCTAGCCAACAACCCTACCTTGGTCTCAATGTTGCAGCGCAGATCAATAAGGCTTGCGAAGGATTTTGTGGTTTTGGGATCGCATAGTATAGGATCGCCACGATCGATCTTGTGTTCGAGTTTGCGCGCCCAGACCTCTGCATCGCCGCGACGCAGGAAAGTATCACTTGGGTCCTTTCCTTTACGTCTGATTTGGACAGGCCATGAGCCGGACTTGAGTTTCGTAAGCGTCGTCATTTTTCGTGTGCGCTGTGTGTGCAATGAAGGATCGAAACGCGGCGAAAGGGTCGTATCGGATCGAAAATTAGGGTGCCTCTACCGCCGTGCAACGTACTGAAGATACTAAAGAAACCTTGTTAAAACAATCACGTAGGTTCTCCATCGCACCTATGATGGACTGGACGGATCGGCATTGCCGGTATCTTCACCGGCAATTGACCTCGCATGCGCTTTTGTTCACCGAGATGGTGACCAGTGCGGCGCTGGTGCATGGGGATGCGGAACGGTTGCTCGGGTATGATGACAGTGAGCATCCGGTCGCGGTGCAGCTTGGCGGGTCCGATCCGCTCGAGTTGGCCGAGGCGGTCCGGATTTGCGACCGGTTCGGATATGATGAAATCAACCTCAATGTCGGCTGTCCGTCCGACCGGGTGCAGTCGGGAAAATTCGGTGCGTGCCTGATGGCCGAACCGGGGCTCGTCGCCCAGTGCCTGATGGCCATGGCGGAGGCCACCGACATCCCGGTCACCGTCAAATGCCGGATCGGGATCGACGATCAGGACAGCGAGGCCGACCTCGATCGTTTTGTAGATGCCGTACTGCCCACGGGTATCGAAGCGCTCTACGTCCATGCGCGAAAAGCATGGCTCAAAGGACTTTCGCCCAAGGAAAACAGGGATATACCGCCTCTCGATTATGATCGGGTGTACCGGCTGAAACAGCGGCTCGGCGATTTCCCGGTGATGATAAATGGCGGCATCAAATCACTCGAGGAATGCGAAATGCACCTCAAGCAGACCGATGGTGTGATGCTCGGTCGCGCGGCGTATCACGATCCGATTATTCTGGCTGTCGCCGACGCCAAAGTGTTTGGCGAGGATCGCGCGCCCAAAACGCTCGACGACATCCAAGCCGCCATGACCGCCTATTCCGAAATCGAATTGAGCAAGGGCACGCGCCTTAATCAGATCACGCGCCACATGCTCGGGCTGGCCAATGGCTTGCCCGGTGCACGGCGCTTCCGGCAGATTCTGAGTGTCGAAGCCTGCAAGCCCGGTGCCGGGCCCGAGGTGATCGCCGCCGCATTCGCCCAGATCAACGAGGCCGCTGGGGCCGTACGCGTCGCCTGAGCGTAGATCACTCCGGCTTGCGCGCCACAACGAACAGCGCCCGATCCTCGCCCGGTTTCCAGCGATGGGCGATCTCGAAACCGGGACGCTTGATACTGGCAATGACCTCGTCGGTGCTCATGACCTTGAGGATCGGGAGCAGGCCCACAGCGCGGCCGATGGGAGCAAGCACCTTGAAATAGCCCATGGTGTCGCCCAGGCACGCGGTGCTTGAGACGAAATATCCGCCCGGGGCGAGCATGCGGTAGATCTTGGAAATTACCGCATCGGGGTCCTTGAGCAAATGCAGGACGCTCAAACCGAGTATCATGTCATATGGCTGGTCGGGGAGCGGCAGGGTTGTGATGTCGGCGCGCTCGAAAGCGACGTTGGTGACGCCCGCCTCGGCGGCACGCTGACGCGCCTTTTCGAGCATGCGCTCGGAAAAATCGATGGCCCGGATTTGCGAGACGTGGGCCGCGTGCGCGATGGCCGTGCCACCGGTGCCGCAGCCAAATTCGAGCAGTTCCATGTCAGGCCGCAGATAGCCCTGAGTGACCTTGAGCTTGGTCTGGTAGTCATCCTCGTGGGTGATCGGCAGACGGGCGTATTTGTCCGCTGTCTTGTCCCAGAACCTGCTTGTCGCAGCCATAGCAACTCCCTCCGGTCAGTTTGACCGGCACAAAGATTATCCCAGAGCGGCTCATAGAGAAATTGCCCAATTTTGCACGAGTGTTATACATTCTTGCATGAACGCGATGCCGCCTGGCTTTGACTGGAACCAGATGCGCGCCTTCCTCGCAACCATCGAGGCAGGCTCGCTTTCGGCTGCGGCCAGGGCCTTGGGGCTGACACAACCCACATTGAGCCGGCAAATCGCTGCTCTTGAGGACGATCTGGGCCTGTTGCTGTTCGAGCGGGTGGGACGGCGGCTGGCGCTGACCGAGACGGGGCGGCGGTTGGCCGGGCACGTGCAGGCCATGGGCGCGGCAGCCGATCGGATCGCCATTACGGCATCCTCCCAGTCGCAGGCTCTGGAGGGGCGGGTGCGGATCACGGCGGTGGACATTCTGGCCGCCCACGTTTTGCCGGCCATCCTGGAAAAGCTCTATGCGGTTGCGCCGGGGATCGAGGTCGAAATCATCGCGTCGAATTCGATCGACGACCTGATGCGCCGCGAGGCCGACATTGCCATTCGCCACGTCAGGCCCGAGCATGACGACCTTATTGCGCGGCGGTGCCGGGACACCGAAGTGGGCCTTTATGCGGCTAAATCGTTTCTGGACAGGTTCGGGCGCCCGGCCCAACCGGGCGATCTGGCCCAAGCGCCATTTATCGGATTTGCACCCGATGATTCCGTGGATCAGGAGCTGAACAAGCGCGGCATACCCGTGACCCGCACGAACTTTCGCTGGCTGTGCATCAGCTCGCTGGTGGGGCTTGAGCTCATTCGGCGCGGGCTGGGATTCGGACTGACATTTGCCGACGCAGCAGATCAGTTCTCAGACCTTGAACGCATCCTGCCCGATATGGAGCCCCTGCCGGCACCGATATGGCTCACCGTGCATCGCGAATTACGTACCAGCCCGCGTATACGCGTGGTCTTCGACCTGCTCGCTGAAGCGTTCAGCCCTGGAGGGGGCGCTAATTATGAAGTTCCAGAGAATCCTGGCTGACCGTGTAACGCGATAGCGTTTCGAGGAAGGTCATGCCCAAAAGCGAGGTTTCGAGCGCATTGTCCTCGACCACAAAGGCCCGGATATTGCGGCGCACGATGTTACCCACTTCGATTTGCTCGATCCGGATGGGCGCGGCAGCGCCTGTACCGTTGGCGGTCTGCACGGGGATGGTATAGCGCAGATTGTCGGTATCGATGCCGGCCGCATCTGCGTCGTCGTGGGAGAGCACAACGGCGCTGGCGCCAGTGTCGAAGATCATTGGCACCTTGGTGCCGTTGATTCGTGTATCGATGCTGAAACTGCCGCCAAACGAGCGGGAAACATGGACGTTTCCGGACTGCGGGTCGACGATGGCGGCTCCGGGCTGCAAGGCGCCGAACACCCGTTGGCCCATCCGCTCAATATCGCCGCGATAGGTGTAGCCGAGCACCAAAATGCCGCCAATGGCGATCCAGATGACAAATCCCGACAGGATTTCTCCCAGCCTGTGCCGCCGACCCACAAGCGCACTGGCTACAAGTGTCCCTATCACCACGAGCGGAATGGCGCTCGCCGTCTGGGCTTGCGTCAGTCCGAAAACAGCGCCGGCGTCGGCGCTGATGGCGACGGCAAGACCGACCACGATCAGGATGGCGAAAGCGACAAACAGCATGAAAGATCCAAATGGGTTCAACCGGCAATCATACGCATAAAGGTTGCCAATAGGGCAATTTCAAGCAGCGCCTGCAAAGCGCCGATAAGATCGCCCGTTTGGCCACCCACCAGCCGGTCACAAAGCCGTGTCCATCCCAATGCGATGAGCGCAGCGATGACGACCGCAACGACAAATCCTAAGGGGGGAACAAACGGAACGGCAAGCACCGCTGCAATACCGAGAGCGAAAACGAGCCCGAACCCGAAAGCGTTCCGCGAAAGTCGCCCGGCGGCGGCTGAGGCTCCACTGGCGCGCGCCGGCGGCAAGGCCATTGCGATATAGAGACCGCCCGTGCGCGCGAGCAGCGCCGCGGCAAGCCACACCAGCGCTGCCGCCAACCCACCATAGGCCGAGAGCGCCGAAAGTGCAGCAACCTTCAATCCCACGACAAAGACTATGGTCAGCACCCCATAGGTGCCGTGGCGGCTGTCCTTGAGGATTTCCAGCCGGCGCTCTGCGGTATGGCCACCAAACAAGCCATCGGCTGCATCCGCCGCGGCGTCCTCACTCATGGCACCCGTCACGATGGCCGAACACGCAGCGGCGGCGATTGCCGCAAACAGCAGCGGAATGCCACCGGCAACGGACAGCAAGAGCACGCAGGCCGGCCCAATCCCGATCAGGAGACTGGCGAGCGGCAGCACTCTGGCGATGCGATCGAGATTGGGGACGGCGTGTGGCCGCGCTCCGGTCGGCAAGCGCGAGAAAAAACGCAGTGCCATGACGAGGTCAGAGACCAAATCAACGGCCCTGGAAGGAGCATCGTCTTCGCCCGGGGTCCCGTTGCGGTTGTCGGCATCGCTCAATTGCGTTTTTCCTCTTTTCGTCCCAAAAGAGCACCCCTCATACCACTCGAATCCGGGAGCGACCATGTCTGCCCAAGCCTTCACCGATTTCCATGATCTCCTGATGCTCGGGCCGGACGGGGACGAGGCGGCGGTTGCGGCGGTAAGGGCGCGTGACGCGCAATTGACAAAACCCGCCGGAGCGCTCGGCGAGATGGAATTTCTGGTCGAGCACATGGCGCGCTGGCAGGGCAAGGCCGAACCCACATTCGAAGACCCCATGGTGGCGATCTTTGCCGCCAATCACGGCGTGACCGATCAGGGCGTGTCGGCCTTTCCGCGCGATGTGACCAAGCAGATGGTCAACAATTTTACCAAGGGCGGGGCGGCAATCTCCCAGATTTGCGCCCTGCACGAAATCAATTTGCGGGTGTTCGAACTGGCGCTGGAGGTGCCGACGGGAGACATCACGGTCGTCCCGGCCATGGACGAGCGGACCTGCGCCGCAACCATTGCCTACGGTATGGAGGCCATTGCAGGCGACGTCGACCTTTTGTGCATCGGCGAAATGGGGATCGGCAACACCACCGTCGCCGCAGCGATCTATGCTGCGCTCTATGGGGGGACGGGCGCTGACTGGGTAGGACGTGGCACGGGCGTTGACGATGCCGGACTTGAACGCAAGGCCGACGCGGTAGACAGGGCACTCGACCGCCATGCAGGGCGCCTCAACACACCTTTTGGAATTCTTGCCAATCTGGGTGGGCGCGAAATAGCGGCCATGGTCGGGGCGATCATCGCCACCCGGCATCAGAAGGTGCCGGTAATCGTCGACGGGTTCGTGGCAACTGCCGCGGCCGCCATTGCCCACGCGGTCAATCCAGCCTCGATCGATCACTGCCTGTTCGGGCATGTCTCGGCTGAGGGCGGTCACGCACTTGCGCTCGAAAGGATGTCCGCCAAGCCGTTGCTCGATCTCGGCATGCGGCTGGGGGAGGGGAGTGGCGCCGCAATGGCAGCCGTCCTGTGCAAGACGGCGCTGCACCTCCACAAGAACATGGCAACCTTCGCCGAAGCCGCCGTGGACGAAAAATCGTCCTGAGCGGAACTGTGAAATCGTGTCCGACTGGTGCTTTTCGCACCCGTCGGGACGCCGGTAAATTGAAGTTGCTTTTGACGGAGAAACGCCATGTATGCGCTCTATATCGCCAACAAGAATTATTCCTCGTGGTCGCTGCGGCCCTGGGTTCTGCTCACGACGCTCGGCATCGATTTCGATGAGCGCTTCGTGCCGTTCCTGCAGGGCTCCAGCTATGAGGAATTCCGCAAGTTTTCGCCGACGGGCCTCGTGCCATGCCTTGTGGATGGCGACCTGACCGTCTGGGATTCGCTGGCCATCACCGAATATGTAGCCGAAGACCATCCCCAGGTCTGGCCCGCGGATCGGGCAGCGCGCGCCTGGGCGCGATCGGCCACGACCGAGATGCATTCGGGGTTATCGGCCCTGCGCAATATCTGCGGCATGAATATCGGCGTCCGGGTGCGCATGCACGAAGTCAGCGCAGCGTTGCAAGCCAATCTCGACCGGTTGGACGAACTTTGGAGCGAGGGCCTTGCGCGCTTCGGCGGGCCGTTTCTCGCCGGCGAGACATTTACGGCGGTCGACGCGTTCTTTTGTCCGGTCGCCTTCCGCATGCAGACCTACGGACTGAAGCTCAGCGATACCTCCATGGCCTATGCCGAAAGGCTTCTGGCACTGCCGGCCATGAAGGAGTGGTATGAAGCAGGGCTCGCCGAGACCATCCGCGATGAACCCCATGACGCCGAAATCGCCCTGGCAGGAGTGCTTGTCGAGGATCTACGGGCCGTCTAGGAGGCTTCGGAGTAGATCTCAAGCTTGTTGCGCTGCTCGACCACGGGCGCGATGCCTTCCATGACGCGGGCGCGGGGGAAGGTGGCGATCACTTCTGTGCCGAAGCGCAGCTTGGAGAACAGGTCGAACCGGCCCTGATGAAGGTCCATGATCTTCTGCACGATGGGCAGGCCAAGTCCGGCGCCCTGTTCGGCCGTCTTTTGCGCCAATGACCCCTGGCCAAAGGACGACAGGACGGTTTCGATTTCTTCTTCCGGGATACCGGGGCCGTTGTCGACTACCGAGATGAATTGCCCGCCATCGGTGGACCGTCCCACAGTCAGGACGATCTTGCCCGACTGCGGGGTAAACTTGATGGCGTTCGAGAGCAGGTTGAGCACGACCTGACGCACGGCGCGCTCGTCGCCCCAGATTTTGGGGAGCCCTTCACCGGCCTCGAACTGGAGGTCGACATTCTTTGACCGGGCCCGGATTTCGAGCATGCGGCGGCAATCGTCGGAAATATCGACAAGGGAAATGCCCTCTTCGTTGAGGTCGTACTTGCCGGCTTCGATGCGTGAGAGGTCGAGTAGTTCATTGATGAGCGTCAAAAGGTGCTGTCCGCTGGCATGAATATCGCCAGCATATTCCTTGTATTGCGGCACGGCGTGCGCGCCGAGCAACTCGGACTTGAGCACCTCGGAAAAGCCGATAATGGCGTTGAGCGGTGTGCGCAGTTCGTGGCTCATGGTGGCGAGGAAGCGCGACTTGGCGATATTGGCCTGCTCGGCGTGCCGCCGGGCCTCGTCCGACATCGTGCGGGCTTCTTCGAGTTCGAGGATCAGCGCGTCCTTTTCCCACTGATGCTCGAGATTGCCGATTTCGGACTTGTAGAGCTGGCGGGTGAGGAACAGGAAAAAGAAGAAGGCGCCGATGGTCACGACCGACATCGCATAGTTGAGCGTGCCACCGCTCCAGATGAGCATGGCGGCCACTGTCACCGTTCCCGGGAAAGTCGTAACCAGCGTGGCGCTGGGCAGCGTGCGGGTGGCAACGGCGTTCGCCGCGACGCCGACCAGCAGCATGGCAAAGATGATGATCTGGATGTCCTGCCCGCCACCACCGATGGTGAGAACCGGCAGGGTGGCCCATGACAGCCCGGTGATCGTTTCCGCGATGATAAAGGTCTGCGTCCAGCGGCGGGGATTGAACTTGGACGAGCTCTGCTTGCGGAACCGCCGGCAGATCATGGCGACACCCAGATTGGCAACGCCAACGACACTGGCCCAAAGCGCAGCAATTACCGGATCGATCCAGAGAACGGCGGCGAGCGACAGGATGCTCAGCAAGATGAGGGTGGGCAGGAGGCTGGTGAGCCGGGCATCAGCATATTCGGCCAGCAACTCGTAATCGAAAGTGGCCCGCGTGCCTGAGCTGGAGGTCAGCCTCTGGCGGGCGTCGAGAACAGCACGCTGAACCGTACGGCGCGATTCTCCCCGACGCGGCGCTTCGGTGGCACGGTTTGGCTGGCTGGACGCCATCGAACTCTCGTTACGCTACTCAACTGCTCATCGGGCCAGCAAAATCATGCCTGCCCGTACACGAGCCGTAACGCTAAGCCACGCGTGGTTAACAGGACGTTGAACGGCCCCCGACAGTTAGACGCAATTTTCACCATACTTGGCGGGAGGCCCGCTGGCTGGCCGGTTCCGGAACTCGGCCGTGTGGAAAATACTGTGCATCAGTCTTGCGCTCTCTGCCTTGACAGCAGCAATGCGGGCACGTCAAATGCCACGCCGAGGCGGACGATTTTCCAGAATACTGGAAATTTTCGTTGATTTTAAGAATACTATTTCAGGGGCTTCCATGGCGCTCGACAAACTCGACCGCAAAATTCTCCAGCTTTTACAAAAGGATGCCACGATGCCAGTGGCGGAAATCGGTCGCAAGGTCGGCCTTTCCACAACACCATGCTGGCGCCGCATCCAGAAAATGGAGGAAGAAGGCGTCATCAAGCGCCGCGTTGCCGTGCTCGACCCCGAAAAGGTCAATGCGGGCGTCACCGTGTTCGTCGCGGTCAAGACCAACGAGCATAACGATGCCTGGCTGCGTAAATTCGCCGCCGTGGTCGAGGATTTTACTGAGGTTGTCGAGTTTTACCGCATGAGCGGAGATGTCGACTATCTGCTGCGCGTGGTCGTCCCGTCGATCCAAGCCTATGACGTATTTTACAAGAAGCTGATCTCCAAGATCGCGCTGTCCGACGTCAGCTCGTCATTCGCCATGGAGCAGATCAAATATACGACGGCCCTGCCGCTCGAATTTGCGGTAGTCGGGGACTAGCCGCCGGTCACCGACATATGCCGCCCGACAGCAGGAGCAGAGCGGCGTTCGATCACGAAATCATGGCCCTTGGGTTTAAGGATCATCGCGCGGTCGAGTGCGGCATCCAGACCTTCTGAACCACCCTCGCGCAAGGCGGCGCGCAGATCGACGCGGTCTTCCTGGCCCAGGCACATATAGAGCTGGCCCGTGCAGGTCAGTCGTACCCGATTGCAGCTCTCGCAGAAATTGTGGCTGAGCGGCGTGATGAACCCGATGGTGCCGCCGGTCTGTTCGACCCGCATGTAACGGGCCGGCCCGCCCGTGCGCTTGACAATCGGCGTGAGCGTGAAACGCTCGGCAAGCCGGTCACGAACAGTGCGCAGGGACAGGTGAGTGTCGGCGCGGTCGAAAGTGACATCGCCAAGTGGCATTTCCTCGATGAGGGTCAACTCGAACCCTTCCGAATGGGCCCACTCGAGCATGGGCAATATCTCGTCTTCGTTGACGTCCTTGATCGCCACCATGTTGAGCTTGACCGACAGCCCCGCGTCGCGGGCCGCATAGATGCCGTCGAGCACTTGCGGCAAGCGCCCACGCCGGGTGATCGCCGTAAACTTTTCGCCGTCGAGCGTATCGAGGGAAACATTGACCCGGCGGATACCCAGTTCGACGAGGCGTGCTGCATGCTTTGCGAGCTGGCTGCCATTGGTGGTCAGGGTCAACTCGTCGAGCTCACCTTGGCCCAGATGGCGTTCCGAAAGCGCCTCGATGAGTTTGATAATGTCGCGGCGCACCAATGGCTCGCCGCCCGTCAGTCTGACTTTACGAACTCCGCGCCGGACGAAGGCGCCGATAACCTCCTGGATTTCCTCGAAGCTGAGCACCTCGCTCTTGGGCAGGAAGACCATGTCTTCGGCCATGCAATAGGTGCAGCGAAAATCGCAGCGGTCTGTCACCGAAACCCTCAAATAGGTGACGTGCCGGCCAAAACTGTCAACGAGAGGGCGCTGGGTCGTTTGATTTGTCATCGGGCGAATATAGGCGCAATTGCACTTGGCGAAAAGCCGCGTGCTATCGCTGGGATGTGGGCATCGACATTGGTAGCGTTGACAGACACTCCGAACTGCCGTTCTAGAGACAAAACCGGAGATTGCAGAACGTGAGTGAAGACCTCAAGCGCAAGGCGGCCGAAGCGGCCATGTCGGAAATCCGCTCAGGCATGCGGATCGGGCTCGGTACCGGCTCCACGGCCAAGCACTTTGTCGATTTGCTCGGCGCGGAAGTGGCAAAGGGATTCGAGTGCCTTTGCGTGCCGACATCGGAGGCGACTGCCGCGCAGGCGCGAGGGCTCAATATTCCGCTGACCACGCTCGACGACATCGATAGCCTCGACGTCACGATCGACGGCGCGGACGAGATTGACCGCGATTTTCAACTCATCAAGGGCGGCGGGGGAGCACTGCTGCGCGAAAAGATCGTCGCCGCGGCTTCGACGCGCATGATCGTGATTGCCGACCAAACCAAACTCGTGGACACGCTGGGCAAGTACCCCCTGCCGATTGAGGTCAACCTTTTTGGCCTTACTGCAACCGAAAAGGCGATTGCCGCAGTGATGGCCCGATTTGGCGCCGAGGGCGGGAAAGCGCTGCGGAAAAAAGCGGATGGTGAAACCTTCGTTACCGACGGCGGACACTACATAGTGGACGCATCTTTTGGCCGTATTTCAGACGCAAAAGCACTTTCGCTGGCACTGCTCGAAATACCCGGCGTCGTCCAGCACGGGCTGTTCATCGATTTGTGTTCCGACGCCTATCTTGCTACGCCCGGGGGGACTATCAAGCTCTCCGAGCACCCGAAATCATAACCCGTTCATTTCGTAAGGGACCGTACGCACAATGACTTTCCTGCCCACTCTGCGCCGGCTCGTTGCGGCGCTTGTCCTGTCCGGCGCCGCACTGGTGGCGGCAGCCCCCGCCAACGCGCAACAGGAAATTTCTCCCGAGCATCTCGCAAAGGCGCGCGAATACGTGGACATGACCGATTCCGCGCAACTCTATGAGCGCACGCTCGTCGAGATGGGCTTGCGTGTCATGCGCCTGATGATCCAGGAAGATCCGTCACTGCGCGATCCGCTGATCAACGCGCTGCAGACGGTTTATGACGGCTATCTCGTCGACCGCGACCCGCTCTACGACCAGTTCGCGCGCATCTATGCAATCCGCTTTTCGCTCGAAGAGCTCCAACAGATCGTGGATTTCTATGAAACGCCGGTCGGCCAGAGGCTGTTGAGCCAGAATGCGGGCATCAACGAGGACCTTCAGCTTGCGCTTGGCGTCTGGAGCCGCAACACGAGCAACGAATTCCTCTCCCGCGTCCGCGCTGAACTGCGCAACCAGGGGTATAACGCCCCAGAGGTCGAAGCACCTGCGGCCGAAGAAGAGGAAGCGGCACCGCAATAAGGTCCGCGTCTTCACGTTTGCTTTAGCCCCCGTCCGGAAGGACGGGGGTTTTTTTGTGCGCGTCGGGCGCTTATATCGTGTCGTCAAAACACATGAGCGGTGCGGGGTTCCCATGAGCGAGAAGTTTGATTTGGTCGTCATCGGTGGGGGCTCGGGGGGCGTGCGCGCCGCGCGGGTTTCTGCGCAACTGGGAGCCAAAGTCGCCATCGTCGAGGAATACCGCTACGGCGGCACCTGTGTGATCCGCGGCTGCGTTCCCAAAAAGCTTTTCGTTTATGCCTCGCGGTTTGGCGACCTTTTCGATGTGGCGCCCAGCTTTGGCTGGTCGGTCGATGCCTCGTTCGACTGGCCAACTCTTTTGGCCAACAAGGACAAGGAAATCGGCCGGCTCGAAAAGATCTATGAAACGCTGCTCGATGGCTCAGGCGTCACGGCTTTCAAAGCTCGCGCTGCGGTGACCGGCCCCAATACGGTCAAGCTCTCGACCGGAGAGGAACTGGAAGCCGAGCGGATTCTGATCGCCACCGGCGGCGCCCCCTTCAAGCCCCATATTGAGGGGAGCGAGCTCGGAATTACCTCAAATGAGGCGTTCCACCTCGAAAAATTGCCCAGGACGATCCTGATCGAAGGTGGCGGCTACATTGCCGTGGAATTTGCGACTATTTTTTCAGGCCTTGGCGTCGACACCACTCTCGTTTATCGCCGAGACAAGATCCTGCGCGGCTTCGATCACGACGTGCGCGATGGTCTCGAAGACGCGCTGCGTGAGCGCGGCGTCCGGATTCGGTATGGCTACCACATCTCGAAACTGAGCAAGGACGGGGAGGGTGTCTGCGTCTCGTTCTCCCATGGCGAGGAAGCAACATTCGACAAGGTCATGTTCGCTACTGGCCGCCATCCCAATACGGAAGACCTCGGCCTCGATACGGCAGGCGTGCAACTCGACCAGACCGGCGCAGTTGTGGTCGACGAATATTCCCGCTCCTCGGTGCCCTCCATCTATGCAGTCGGAGACGTTACGGGCCGGGCTGCCCTGACGCCCGTAGCGATCCGTGAGGGGGCGGCGTTTGCCCAGACGGTCTATAACAACACGCCGACCACGGTGCCATATCAGCTGATCCCCACAGCGGTGTTTTCCGAGCCCGAGATCGGCACTGTGGGCATGAGCGAGGAGGCTGCGGCCGAACACTACCGCTCGATCGATGTCTATATCGCCCGCTTCCGCCCGATGATGAACACACTGTCGGACCGCCAGGAAAAAATGGTGTTCAAGCTCATCACTGAAACCGATACCGGCCGGATTTTGGGGTGTCACATCCTGGGGCCAGGAGCCGGCGAAATGATCCAGCTTGTTGCCATACCGCTGGGCATGGGCGGCACGATGGCCGATTTCAATCACGCCATTGCCGTACACCCCACGGCAGCCGAAGAACTAGTGACCTTCAAGTCGCCCAGCTATCGTGTGGTCGATGGCGAAAAGTGCAATCCTTAGGCCCGTATGCGCGACCGGACCCAGTGTTCGACCATAGGATACTTGGCATCGGTGGCCGTAGTTGGTAAACCGCCGGACCTTCCCGGCTTCTCGGGAAGGCAAACCTTATATTAAGCGAGTGAAACGATGAGCACGTGGACACCTGACAGTTGGAGGACGAAACCGATCCTGCAGGTCCCGACCTATCCGAGCCAGACAGAGCTTGAATCGGTCGAGGCCCGGCTCGCCTCGTTTCCCCCCTTGGTTTTTGCAGGCGAGGCGCGCGACCTCAAGGCCAATCTGGCCGAGGTCGCGGCGGGTCGCGCTTTCCTCTTGCAGGGCGGCGATTGCGCTGAAAGCTTTGCCGAGCATCATGCGGACCATATCCGCGATTTCTTCCGTGTTTTCCTGCAGATGGCAGTGGTCCTGACCCACGGCGCATCCAAGCCTGTGGTCAAGGTCGGCCGTATCGCCGGCCAGTTCGCCAAGCCCCGTTCGGCAGACACCGAAACTATCGATGGCGTGGAATTGCCCTCTTACAGGGGTGATATCATCAACGGTATCGACTTCACGCCCGAGGCGCGTATCCCCGATCCCAACCGCCAGCTTGAGGCGTACAGGCAATCGGCGGCAACGCTCAATCTGCTGCGCGCATTTTCCGCCGGCGGCTTTGCCAATCTTTCGCGCGTGCACGAGTGGACAATGGGGTTCGTCAAGGACTCCAACTGGTACCCGCGTTATGAAGAAGTGGCCCAGAAGATCGATGACGCCATCGAGTTCCTCGGCGCCCTTGGGCTGAGCCCGGAAAACACGCCTGTGCTGCGGGAGACCAAGTTCTTCACGTCCCACGAGGCGTTGCTGCTCGGCTATGAACAGGCCATGACGCGCCGGGATTCGATCACCAATGATTGGTACGCCACTTCGGGCCATATGATCTGGATCGGGGATCGCACCCGCAATCCTGACCATGCGCATGTCGAATATTTCCGCGGCATCAACAACCCGGTCGCTGTCAAATGCGGTCCGTCGATGCCTTCGGATGATCTCAAGCGGCTCATGGATGTCCTCAATCCCGAGGACGAGCCGGGTCGTCTGACGCTGATCGCACGGTTCGGCTCCGACAAGGTCGACGAGCATCTGCCGCGCCTTATCGAGACGGTCAAATCGGAAGGCCGCACCGTCGTCTGGTGCTGTGACCCGATGCACGGCAACGTGGTCAAGGCGTCTTCCGGCTACAAGACGCGTCCGTTCGACCGCATTCTTTCGGAGGTCAAGTCGTTCTTCGAAATCCACCGCGAGATGGGAACCGTCGCCGGTGGCGTGCATGTGGAGATGACCGGTCGTGACGTCACCGAATGCACCGGCGGTGTTTCGGCGGTAACCGAAGCCTCGCTGTCCGATCGCTATCACACCCATTGCGATCCCCGGCTCAACGCCAGCCAGGCGCTCGAGCTGGCATTCCTCATCGCCGAGGAGATGCACGGCCAGCGGACGCGCACTACGGCCGAGGCCGTCGGGTATTGAGGTAACTCAATAGTTCTGAATTACACAAAGGCGCTGTCTTCGGGCAGCGCCTTTTTCTTTTCATTTAGCCAACATTAACCCTAACGGGCTCATAACCAAGACGAATGAAACTGTATCGCGTCGTTCGGAGGGCTCAATGTCGCGTCTTCTCACAGGCCTTACCGTGGGTCTCTTGTCTGCCGCCGCAAGCGGGCAGGCCGTTGCCGCCGATTGGGGCGTGCAGCAGGAACCGATGTTCAAGCCCGCTTATCCCGTTGATATGATGCCGTATGAGGACAGCCTCGATTTCGAGGCGGGCCTGAGATATTTCTACGGCATGGGTGGTCAGCGGGCGACGATTTCCGGGCAGAACTACACCGCCGACGACGCCAGTCACTTTGTCGAAGTGCATGGTAAGATCGACGACAGTTCGACCAATACCTACGTTCAGGGCAATCTTGGTTATGCCGCGATGATAGACAATACCTATCAGACGCCGACTAGCGGTGGCGCGCAGACGTCGACTGCCGGCGCCATCGCCTATGGCGGCGCTGATTTCGGCTATCTGCCTGTTAATACCGAAGGTTTGGCGTTCGGCGGGTTCGTGGGATACCAGTACCTAAACGAATCCGCATATATGGGCCGCTCCCAGTTTCTCATGGCATCGGGCGGCGGCAACAGTGAACCCAACTCTCTTGAAGTTCACGGCTTGCGCCTCGGCGCCACGGCACGCGCAGATATCAACGACGTTTTCGATGTTCGGGTCGATGCGGCGGCCATCCCCTACGCATCCCTGAGCGGAACCTACGGGGCATTCGATCTCGCGTCCCTCGATCCCAGCCTGACACAGGGCAATGCACCGCAGATTTCCGGGCATCTTTATGGCGGTGCGCTGGAAGCCATGGTCGGTTTTAAGCCGCACGAGAATTTTGCAATCAGGGCAGGGGTCCGCGGCTATTATCTCACCGGCCCGACCGAAACTTATTTCGAGGCGCGGGACACCGGGGACCCGACCCAGTCGCAGGGTTTCACCTCGCAAGGTACGATGGAATTGTTCCGCTGGGGTCCGGTCATCGAATTGACCGGCACCTTCTAGCACCTGAGAAGCGAACATGCTGAAGCCGGGCGCTTTTCGCAGCCCGGCTTTGCCTTGCGCCGCCTTGCTCTCGAACGCTGCACACTATAAGTCTGGCGCGCTTCTCATGACTGCCGGACGTAGATTTCGTGACCGATACGCTTCGCATTGCCCTCGCTCAGCTAAACCCCAAAGTCGGCGCCATCGCTGAAAATCTCGTCCAGGCCCGCAAGGCGCTGGAGGAGGCCGAGGCGGCGGGTGCGGACATCCTGATGTTCACCGAACTCTACCTGACGGGGTACTTCCCCGAAGATCTGCTGTTCAAGCGCCAGTTCGTGACTGAGGCGATGGAGGCTGCGAGGGCGTTGGCGCGCGCGACCAGGGGGCTGAACGTCTCGGTCCTGCTGCCGACCATCTGGAGCGCTGACGGCAAGCTCTACAACAGTGTTGTCCTGGCCGAAGACGGGGCCATCATCGACCGGCGAAACAAGGTCGAATTGCCCAATGACGACGTTTTCTATGAGAAGCGCTATTTCACCTCTGGTGACCTGCCTGAACCCATGACGATCAAGGGATTGTCGGTGGGTGTGCCGATCTGCGAGGACGTGTGGCATGAGCCGGTCTGCAAGGCGCTCGCCCAGCATGGCGCAGAAATCCTTTTGTGCCCAAACGGTTCGCCCTACTGGCGCAACAAACAGCGCCTGCGACTCGAACTGGTCCGCCAGCGTGTCCAGGAGACCGGTCTGCCGATGCTTTATTCCAACCAGATCGGCGGGCAGGACGAACTTGTGTTCGACGGTGCCAGCTTTGGCATCAATACCGATGGCTCGCTGGCGTTTCAGGGCAAGAGCTTTGTGCCCGATATGGTGATATCCGACTGGCGTAAGGGAGATGCGGGCTGGCACTGCGTTGAAGGCCATGTGACCGAGCTGGTGCCGGTCAACGAGGCGCCCTGGCATGCAGCAATGCTCGGTCTGCGCGACTATGTCCACAAGAACGGGTTTAAATCGGTGGTTCTGGGGCTGTCGGGAGGCATCGATTCTGCTGTCGTGGCGGCGCTGGCCGTCGATGCGCTGGGCGCCGAAAACGTTCACTGCCTGATGCTGCCTTATCGCTATACGTCCGAGGCTAGCCTGCGTGACGCCAAGGCGTGCGCCGAGACCCTTGGGGTGCGCTACGACATCGTGCCGATTGGCGCGCCGGTCGACGCGGTCAACGAAAATCTGGCCGCTGTTTTTGAAGGCCACACGCCCGATATTACCGAGGAAAACCTGCAGTCGCGCATGCGTGGCACCATCCTTATGGCGGTGTCCAACAAGCTCGGATCGCTGCTGATCACGACGGGCAACAAGTCGGAGATGGCGGTAGGCTATGCGACGATCTATGGCGACATGAACGGCGCCTACAATCCGATCAAGGACATGCTCAAGATGCAGGTCTATGGGTTGGCAGAGTGGCGGAACGGCTATTACCCGACTGACGTGCTCGGCCCGGCCGGCGTCGTCATTCCCCCTGAGATCATTTCCAAGGCGCCAAGCGCCGAACTGCGGCCCGACCAGACCGATCAGGATTCGCTGCCGCCCTATCCGGTGCTCGACGCGATCATCGAAGCGGTGGTCGAGGACGAACTGTCGCTGGCCGAGATCGTCGGCAAGGGGTTCGATGCAGAATTGGTCCAGCGCATCGAGCGGCTCATCTATATCGCCGAATTCAAGCGCCGCCAGTCCGCGCCGGGGCCAAAGCTCACGTCGAAAGCCTTCGGCATCGGCCGGAAATACCCGATCACATCGGGCTATCGTGACGGGAGCGTGGCCCGATGAGCGTTGTTGTTCGCTACGCGCCATCGCCCACCGGCCGCCTGCATCTTGGCAACGCCCGTCCGTTGATTCTTAACTGGCTGTTCGCGCGCAAGAATTCCGGCCAATTCATCCTGCGTTTTGACGACACCGACACCGCGCGCTCGACAGAAGAGTTTGCACAGGGCATCGAAGCTGATCTCGACTGGCTGGGGATCGTTCCCGATCTCAAGGCGCGCCAGTCGGACCGGCTGCCGCTCTACGATGCCGCGCGCGACCGGCTGATCGCCGAAGGGCGGCTCTACCCCGCCTATGAAACGGCGAACGAACTCGACCGCAAGCGCAAGCGCGCCCGGGCACTAGGCCGCCCACCGATCTATGATCGCGCGGCGCTCGATCTGACCGCCGAGGACAAGGCAAAGCTCGAAGCGGAGGGCCGCAAGCCGCATTGGCGGTTCAGGCTCGATGGCCGCGCTGTCGCCTTTGACGACCTCATCAAGGATGGCCAGACGGTCAATACAAGCTCCATGTCGGACCCCGTGGTGATCCGCGAAGACGGCAGCTATCTCTACACTTTCACCTCGGTTGTCGATGACATCGATATGGGTGTGACCCATATCATCCGGGGCGAAGACCATGTCTCCAACACCGGCACGCAGATCGAGATATTCGAAGCGCTTGGGGCGCCCGCGCCGGTTTTCGGACATCACAACCTACTGACCGACGCCGAGGGACAGGGGTTTTCCAAACGGCTGGGTTCGCTCTCGCTCGGCCAGTTGCGCGACGATGGCTACGAGCCGCTGGCAGTTGCCATCATGGCGTCGATCACCGGCACGTCGCTGCCGGTCGAGCCCTATCCCGACCTCGACGCGATTGCCGAAAAACTCGAATTTTCGATGATTTCGCATGGCTCGGCGCGCTTTGATCCAGCCGAACTCGAAACGCTCAATGCCCGCATCGTTCATGCCATGGACTTTGCTGCGGTGAAAGAGCGACTGGGCGATGTGGGCGGCTTGACTGAAGCCGCATGGCTTGCCCTGCGCGGTAACATTTCCCGGCTTAACCAGCTTGTTCCGCTCTATGACGATGTGATAGCCAACGCCTCGCCGATCATTGCGGACGAGGACAGGGACTTTATCGCCCTGGCTCGGGAAGCACTGCCGGACGAGCCATGGGACGAAACGACCTGGGGGCAGTGGACAGGTATCCTCAAGGAAAAATCGGGCCGCAAGGGAAAAGCGCTTTTTCTGCCGCTGCGCCTGGCGCTCACCGGCAGCCACGAAGGCCCCGAGCTTAAGGCGCTTCTGCCGGTGCTGGGACGTACGGTGTCTCTGGCCCGACTATCCTGACCGGCCTATCGCCAAACGCAACGACCCGCATATCTGGGCCGTCGAGATCCGGCTGCTCAAAGGCAGGCTCGGCAGTCCCGTCCGCCCGGGGGCGGGGGCGTGGCAAGGGTACATAGACCAGTTCCGCCACGACGGCCTCGACCTGCTGGCCGCCGCGCGGATCGGGCTGGGGCAGGGGAAATTCCAGGTCGCCGAACGCGATGACGGCCCGCGACTGCTCGCCCTGTGCGTTGAGGGCAATCGTTCCGACCGTCTCACGGGTCTGGCACGAACAACTCGTATCGATCTCCTCGCGGAAGCGGAAGGCATAGGACATCGACCGATAGGGCGTGCCCGAGAGCGAGATCATGTCTTCCGGCTCTTCTCCGGGATTGCGGTACGAAAACAGCGCAACCTCGGTGCCTGGACACATTTCATGGCACCGGATGGCGTCCTGGGCGACGTAATCGTCAGTGGTTGAAAAGCTGATCGGCCAGTAAAAGCCGTCGCAGGTGCGTACGCAGACGGTGCGGCGCGTCTGCTGCGTGCTCCAGGGGTTGTACGCCCCGTCGATATAGTCGTATCCGCCACCGAAGATGTCGTCGAGAAGGCCGCCTCGCGTTCCCTCGTTGCCGAAGGTGACGCCCGACTGTCCCGTGTCGCAGCCATAACGCTGATAGTCGGCCATGATCTGCTGGTAGTTCTGAGCAAGTGTCTGGCCCTCCCGGGCCATCGATGTCAGTTGCTCGACCTGGCTTCGGCCAAGGGTAATGGACCGGGCAATCGACTGGCACTGCGCCGAAAGCGCCTGTCCGGCATTGAGTATCTGCTGGCAGCCTGAAGCGCCCCATTGGCTTTCGGCTTGCCGAACCTCGACCTGCCGGTTCTGGAGTTCGCCGACAATGCCATTGAAGCTCTGAAACATCTGGTTGCGCTCGATACCGCGCAGGATCGCGGTGATCTGTCCGCAATTCTGATTCTGCGCCATCGCGGCGGACATGTCGGCAAAAACGAAGGCAAGGGATGCCAGAAGCGCGATCAGCAGGCGCGCCCACGCGGCAAAAGAACAACGAACTGAAATCATACCGTCCATGGGGTGCCCGCCGCGACCATTGCGATCCGCTTATCAGGCTTTTGTCTCAACGCAAGGCTTTAACTGTGCAATGGTATGGGCCATCTTAGCGGCCAATGCCAATCACTTCCGGTCTTATCCACTCATGAAACTTGCCACGCTGCGTAACGGTCGTCCCGACGGACATCTGGTTATCGTCTCGAGAGACCTCGCCCGTTTCGCATCGGCGGGGCGCATAGCGTCCAACCTTCAGGATGCCCTTGACGAATGGGAGCGTTGTGCGCCGATTCTGCGGGCCGTCAGCGACCAGCTCAACAACGGCGAGATCGCCGGCATGCCGTTCGATCCGCGCGAGGCGCTGGCGCCGTTGCCCCGCGCCTACCAATGGATCGACGGTTCGGGCTACATGGTGCATCTCGACAGGGTGCGCACTCTCAAGGGCAGCCGGGACGAGGAATTGCAGGACGAGCGGCCGCTGATGTATCAGGGCGGCTCGGACAGTTTCGTTGCACCCACGGCGCCCATTGTCGTGCCTGAAGATGGCCTTGCTGTCGATTTCGAGGCCGAGGTGGTCGTCGTCACAGGTCATGTGCCGATGCGCCCGAGCCGAGAGGATGCCAGCGCGGCCATCCGGCTGGTCGGAATTTGCAATGATGTCTCGTTGCGCCGGCTGGTCCTCAACGACCTCCAGAACGGGTTCGGATTTTTCCACGCCAAGCCCGCGACCAGCTTCGCCCCGATTTTTGTGACGCCGGATGAGCTAGGTGAAAGCTGGAAGGACAACCGCCTCCACCTCAAGGTGCGCGTGCATGTCAACAACAGCCTTTATGGCCAGCCCAATGCGGGCAAGGACATGCGGTTCGATTTCGCCGATCTGATCGTCACCGCGGCGCAGACGCGCGAGCTCGGCGTCGGCACGATCATCGGGTCGGGAACCGTCGCCAACGCCCATGACGAAATACTGCCGCTTAAGCATGACGGCATTGGCTTTGGCTGCATTGCAGAGGCCCGAACCGCCGAAAAGAGCAAGATCGGCAAGGCTCGCACCCCGTTCCTGGCGCTGGGGGACGTGGTGCGCATCAATGCCGTGGACGCTGACAATCGCTCGGTCTTCGGCTCTATCGAGCAGCCCGTGAAGCTGCTGACGCCGGGCGGGTAAGATGGGCCGCGACGGCTTGCCCTAAGCTTTGCGGCCGGCTTTGCGTTCGAGCATCAATTCCATTCCATCGAGAAACCGTTCAAACGCGAATTTGAACGCGCGATGCGGATCGCCCGCGCCGTATTCCGCTCCGGCAACTGGTCCGACGCGAGAAGAAATGGGGTAGGGCGCATAATCGATCGTTTCGAGAAACGGTTCGATCCTGCGCCACCACTCGTCGTCGCTCATGCCGGTGGCATCTCGAACGGTCTTTTCGCGGGCTGCATTCCGCACGGTGCCGACAACGATATCCATAAGTGCAGTAACGGCCAGATCCATCTCAAGATCGTCGAGCCCTATGCCCTCCACGGACCCAAGCGCAACCTCGTATGCGGCGAGCGTATTTGGGCCAAGCACGGGGCGGTGGGTCTGGAACTGCAGGACCCAGGGGTGCTGGAGATAAAATCCCCACATGGCTTCGGCAACGAGTGTCATCCGGGCGCGCCAGTCCATCTGTGGCCAATCGGGTGGAGCTTCCTTCCCTGGGGCGGCGATGTGGTCCAGCATCAGATCGTGCAACTCGGCCTTTGAGGGAACGTGGGTATAAAACGACATCGGTGAGATGCCGACGGCGTCGGCCACCCGTCTTGTACTGACGGCCTCTATTCCCTCGGCATCGGCAATATCGACGGCTGCCTGGACGATCTGCTCGAGCGCGATTTTGGGTTTGGGACCGCGGCGGGGCGCCTTGTCCCGGCCCCATAACAACTCGAGCAGTTTTACCGGGTCACCCCGGCCAGCGATGTCCTGGCCCATGCACACTCCAAAAATAACTCTTTACACCGCACAACGTTATGTTAAACCTTGTGCGGCGTACAACATTAAATACCGCCGTGCCGATTTTGTCGACCGGAAATGCTCGATCACCTGCTGACATGGCCTGTCAGCCGGAGTGGTTAGGCTTTGCCCGACACATGTCAACTGGAGCCAAAGAAATGATCCATGCCCGCGACATTACGCGTACCTTCAAAACCAAAACCGGTCTCGTGGAGGCGGTGCGGGGTCTTAGTCTCGACGTCGCCGATGGCGAACTCGTCGCGTTCCTCGGCCCGAACGGCGCCGGAAAATCGACCTCGGTGCGTATGCTGACGACGCTGCTCCCCATGAGTTCGGGCAGCGCCAATGTTGGTGGTCACGACGTGGCGCGCGAGCCGGCCCTTGTGCGGCGCAAGATCGGATATGTCGGCCAGAAGACTGCCTCGGGCCCATATCACCGCGTGCGGGACGAACTCCTGATCCAGGGCAGGGCGCAGCGCATGGGAGAACGTGAGGCTGCCCGCCGGGCTGACGAACTTCTGGCCATGCTCGAACTCGATGGTCTGGCCGGGCGCGATTGCGCATCGCTTTCAGGCGGCCAGAAAAGGCGGCTCGATGTTGCGTTGGGCCTGATGCACACGCCCTCGATCCTGTTTCTCGATGAGCCTTCGACCGGGCTTGATCCCCACAGCCGCGCCAATCTCTGGGAGCATATAGTGCGCATCCGCAAGGAGACCGGCATGACCATTTTCCTTACCACCCACTATCTCGACGAGGCCGACACGATGGCTGAACGGGTGATGATCATGGACAATGGAACAATGATTGCCGACGACACGCCGGAACGGCTCAAAGCCGATCTGGCGGGGGACACGATAAAGGTAACTCTGACCAGCCGGGGCGAGGTCGCAAGCGCTGCCGAGATGGCGCAGAACCTTCCCGGGGCTAGTGACATAGCGCCTAACGGAGTCGCATTGACCCTTACGGTCAAGGACGGCGAGGCAGTGCTCCCGCATTACCTTCGAATATTGCAGGACAAGGGCATCGATATCGCTGCCGCAAACGTCCGGCGCCCGACCCTCGATGATGTTTTTCTGGGCCTTACAGGGCGCTCGCTGCGTGAAAACGCCATCGCCGCCTGACCGACATTCAAAAAGAGAGAACGATGATGACTTTCCTCTCCGATACCTTCCTGTCGTTTCGCCGCGAGATCGGCCCGACACTGCGAAGCTGGTATTACATAGTCTTCGGCATCATCCAGCCGCTGCTCTATCTGGCCTTGTTCGTGCCGCTGCTCAACAACATGCCCATGGGCGGCGATGGCAATGCGCTGCAATGGTTCGTGCCGGGCATGGTCGTGATGCTTGTGCTGTTCACCACAGTCTCCTGCGGCTGGTCGCTGACGGAAGAACTGATGTCGGGCAGCTTCGAGCGGCTTTTGTCGACGCCGATCAATCGCCCGGCCATCCTCGTCGGCCGTGCCCTCAAGGAACTGGCCCCCCTACTGGTGCAGGCCGTGATCCTGATCGTTGTGGCCCTGCCGTTCGGCCTCCAGCTCCACGTCATTCCCATGTTGGTTGGGCTGCTTTTGCTGCTCGGTTTCGGAATCGGGGTGGCTGCGCTGTCATACGCGCTGGCCATTGCCACCAAGCATGACGGGAGCCTGTTCTATCTGGTGTCCCACTCGGTGGCCCTGCCGCTGATGCTGCTCGGCGGCGTGTTACTGCCCATGCAGATGGCCCCGGACTGGCTCTACATCGCGTCCCGTTTCAACCCACTTGCCTATCTGGTCGAGGCAGAAAGGGCGTTGTTTGCCGGGCAAATGTTTTCGATGACGGTCGGTTGGGGCGTTTTGGTTTCAATAGGCGTCGGCGCGCTGGGCTTGGCCGTGGGCTCGGCGACCATCAAAAGGGCGACCCTCTAAAACTTTCCGTGATCGGGATGGCCGCGGCGGGTTTGCCGTGCCAGTCTGAGGCATCGGAACATGGGCAGTTGTTCCGGTCCATCCGGCCACGGGTGGAAGACACTTTCTGACTAAACTCCAAGGTCTCCGTTCTGGGGGTGGCGTGTCGGCGCCGCCCCTATTTTCATGCTTGATTTGGGTTTTGTTCCCGTCCATTGTGCGCGCCATGAAAACCAATGGCCTGACCTGCATTATTGGCTGCACCATTATCCGCTAACGTAGAGTTGGCGGCGCGGTTTTCATTTTCCCGGCACAAAGGAGTGGACCCGCTGCCAGCAGCGTAAACTCTTGCGCCTGGGGACTTCACTTTATGCCGTCGCAACTGCCGACCCTGAAACTTCACAACACGCTCACCCGCACCAAAGAGGACTTTGTCCCCATCGATGGGAACAATGTGCGGATGTATGTGTGCGGGCCGACGGTCTATGACTTTGCCCATATCGGCAACGCTCGCCCGGTGATCGTCTTTGACGTGCTGTTCCGCCTGCTGCGTCACCTTTACGGCGACGACCATGTCACCTATGTGCGCAACATTACCGACGTCGACGACAAGATCAACGCAAGGGCGCTGCGCGATTATCCCGATCTGCCGCTCAACGAAGCAATCCGCAAGGTGACCGAAAAGACGGCGACCCAGTTCGAAAGGGACGTGGCTGCGCTCGGATGCCTGCCGCCTTCGGTCGAACCGCGCGCCACAGAGCATATCGATGGTATGATCGCCATCATCGGTCGGTTGATCGCAAAAGATCACGCCTACGAGGCGGGCGGCGAAGTGCTTTTTCGCGTCTCGTCCATGGCCGATTACGGAAAACTCTCGGGCCGCAATCTCGAAGATAACATCGCCGGGGCCCGCGTGGCCGTGGAGGGCCACAAGGAAAATCCCGCCGATTTCGTGCTCTGGAAAGCCTCGAGCGAAAACGAGCCTGGCTGGGATAGCCCATGGGGCCGCGGCCGTCCCGGCTGGCACATCGAATGCTCGGCCATGAGCGAAGCCTTTCTGGGCGAAACCTTCGATATTCACGGTGGCGGACTGGACCTGATTTTTCCCCACCATGAAAACGAAATAGCCCAGTCGCGCTGCGCCCATGGCACCGAAGTGATGGCCAATTACTGGATGCATAACGGCTATCTGCAGCTCGAAGGCCGCAAGATGAGCAAGTCGGAAGGCAATTTCGTCACCATCCACGATCTGCTTGAAACCGAAAAATTCGGCGGCCGCAAATGGCCGGGCGAAGTGTTGCGCCTTGCAATGCTGATGACCCATTACCGCGAGCCGATCGACTTCTCGATTGCGCGGCTCGAGGAGGCGGAAAACAAGCTCGTCAGCTGGCAGCGTGCTGCGCGGGCCGGGAAGGAAACAGCCCCCGACGCATCCACCATTGCCGAATTGGCAGACGATCTCAATTTTTCCCGCGCATCTACGGTTCTCGATGCCATGGCACGCAAGGCCAATCGAGGGACGGTTTCCGCCGCCCATTGCCTCGCTGTCACGCTCGAGTTCTTCGGATTTTCGATCGACAGCCTGCTCAAGCACGACGACTCGTTCGGCATCGAAGATCAGATTAATGCTCGGCTTGGTGCACTGACAGCAAAGGACTTTGCCATGGCCGACGCCATCCGCAACAAACTGCTCGAAGATGGCATCCAGTTGATGGACTACAAGGACCCCGAGACCGGCGAACGCCGCACCAAATGGGAGATCAAGCGATGAGCGCGACCGAAGCCAGCGAAACCCTGACCGGCGGTTGCCAGTGCGGCGCCGTCCGGTTTGCCACCAAATTGGTCGGGCGCGGCTCGATCTGCCATTGCCGCATGTGCCAAAAGGCATTTGGGAGCTTCTTTGGCCCCTTGGTCACCTCCCATGACGGGCATTGGACGCGGGGCGAACCCAAATGGTTCCAGTCATCAGATGCCGCTCGCCGCGCCTTTTGCGGTGATTGCGGCACACCGCTGGCATACGAAACCAAGTTCGGGCTGGAACTGGCCATCGGCACCTTCGACGAGCCTGAAAAGGTGCCGCCCGAAATCCAGGTCAATCTGAGCGACCGGGTACCCTACTTTGCAGGGCTCTCCACCCTGCCGGTCCGCGAAACGACCGATGAATGGCGGGATTTCATGTCGGGAATCCATTCCAACCAGCATCCCGATCACGATACGGAATCCTGGCCGCCAAGGGAGGAAAGACTATGAACAGACTCGATATCGAGGTCAGTGGTGGCTGCCAATGCGGCGCTGTGCGCTACCATTCAACCCAGATGCACGACAATTCGCACCTATGCCATTGCCGGATGTGCCAGAAGGCGTCCGGAAGCATCTTTGCGGGGCTCGTTGCAGCGCCCGACGACACGCTGGAGTGGACGCGCGGCAAGCCTGCGATCTGGCGCAGCTCGGAAAATGTGGAACGAGGCTTTTGCGCCAATTGCGGTACGCCGCTGTTCTATCACGACGTCCATAACGGCCGCACCAACCTCATGATCGGCTCGCTCGATGACCCGAGCGCCTTCCCGCCGGGCGCCAATACCGGCACGGAAGGGGCGGTGTCCTGGTTTGAAACCATCACCTCCATAGAAGATGGCGGCGCGACCGAGACCGACCGGGAAGACTGGGCTTCGGCGATCAAGGCAACCAACCACCAGCACCCCGATACCGACACCGCGCATTGGGAAGCGACCCCGAGGCAGCAATGAATGGTGCTGAGGGCTGCGCGGTAGCCTTTGGCAGAAAGCACCCAGACCACGATACGGACCATTGGCCTTAAGGGAGGAGCCAGATGACCATGATCGACCACTTCGGACTAACCGTTGCGGACTATCAGACCTCGCGGGATTTCTACGATTTGGTTCTTGCGACGCTTGGCTATAGCCGCATTCAGGAATTTGAAATCCCCAATGGAATGATCGCCGGTTATGGGGACGGAAAACCCGATTTCTGGGTACAGGCGGGTGGCCGGTGCACCGGCAAACTCCATATCGCATTCGCCGCAAAGTCGCGGGCTGACGTGGACGCATTTTATCGTGCAGCGCTCGACGCCGGCGCCCGCGACAACGGAGCGCCCGGTGTTCGCGAAATCTACCACCCCAATTACTACGGGGCCTTCGTCTTCGACCCGGACGGCCACAACATCGAAGCGGTCTGCCACGCATCCGCCTGACATTTTTCAAAAAGTACCAAGCCTCACATGACCAAAGAACGCCTTTATCTTTTCGACACGACCCTGCGTGACGGGGCCCAGACGACCGGCATCGAATTCTCGCTCGAGGACAAGATTGCCATCGCCCGGCTTCTCGACGGGTTGGGCGTTGACTATGTCGAGGGAGGCTACCCGGGGGCAAATGTCGTCGATACGGCATTCTTTGCGAAAAAGCGCACAGAGGCGGCGCAGTTCGTCGCCTTTGGCATGACCAAGCGAGCCGGGCGGTCGGTCGAAAACGATCCCGGCATCGCCGATCTCATCAATTCCAGCGCCGACGCCGTCTGCTACGTGTCCAAGGCCTGGGACCATCAGGTCAGGCTGGCACTGGGCATATCGACAAAGGAAAATCTCAAGAGCCTCGCTGACAGCGTGCGGGCCGCCATCGATGGCGGCAAGGAAGCCTTTGTCGACTGCGAACATTTTTTCGACGGCTACAAGGCCAATCGGGCCTATGCACTCGATTGCGTGAAGACCGCGCTGGAGGCCGGTGCCCGTTGGATCGTTCTCTGCGATACCAATGGCGGCACGATGCCGTCCGAGGTTGAAGAGATCGTGGCCGATGTCCTGACCATTGCCCCGGGCGACAGGCTTGGCATCCACGCCCATGACGATACGGGCCAGGCGGTGGCCAACTCGCTGGCGGCGGTCAGGGCCGGCGTGCGGCAAATTCAGGGCACCCTCAACGGCCTCGGCGAGCGCTGCGGCAATGCCAATCTCGTCACTCTGATTCCCACGCTGGTGCTCAAGCCGGTGTTTTCCGAGCGGTTCGAAACCGGCGTTACGGCGGAAAAACTCGAAACGCTGACCCATGTGTCACGCGCCTTCGATGAGATTCTCAATCGCGGACCAAACCGGCAGGCCCCCTATGTCGGCGCATCGGCCTTTGCCACCAAGGCCGGTATACACGCTTCCGCCATTGCCAAGGACCCATCGACCTACGAGCACGTGACGCCGGAAAGTGTCGGCAATGAACGGCTTATCATGGTGTCCCAGCAGGCCGGAAAGTCCAATCTGCTGACGACGCTGAGGCGTTTCGGCATCGAAATGGCCAAGGACGACCCGCGCCTCGATAAACTGCTGCGTCAGGTCAAGGAGCGCGAAGCGCGCGGCTATTCCTATGACGGCGCAGAGGCATCGTTCTTCATGCTCGCCCACAAGATGTTGGGAACGCTACCGAAGTTTTTCGACGTCACCAGTTATCGCACTGCAATCGAGCGCCGTCACAACGCCAGAGGCGAGATGGTCACGGTCTGCGAGGCAGTGTGCAAGATCGATGTCGATGGCGAAATTTTCATGTCGGTCGCCGAAGGCAACGGGCCGATCAATGCACTCGATCTGGCCATGCGCAAAGATCTGGGAAAGTATTCAAACCGGATCGACGATCTCGAACTGGTTGATTTCAAGGTACGTATCCTGAACGGCGGCACGGGCGCGGTCACCCGTGTGCTGATAGAAAGCCGTGACGATACGGGCGAGCGATGGTTCACCGTGGGCGTATCCCCCAACATCATTGATGCCTCGTTCGAGGCCTTGTATGAGTCGTTTACCTATAAGTTGATGAAGACGGCATAGCCGTTATAGTTCAAAAGACTACTTCGAACACGCGAATCGCAGACATGGCCGATGCGGCGGCCGGGAAACATTTACGGAGGCTCAACTGGCCGGTCCCCTTTCTCCCATCGTTCTCGCAGTCGGCGCGGCCGCAGCGACCGTCGTCGTTACAATAGGCGTAATCGCCGGCCCCGGTACGGTTGCCTGCATTCAGCGCGGCGACTTTCCGATTTGCATGAACGAGACCTTCTTCGGCGGATCAGCTGCAGCAACCGGCGACGGCGAAACCGTTCAGGAACTGGCCAGCGCCGAAGGTGCTCAAGAAACGCCCTCCGCTGACGGCGCGCCTATCGGGGCTACCGAGAGCGTCGGGAGCCAGGAAACGGCGACGAGCGTTTCGGAAGCCGTTATGCCCGCCTTCGGCCTCGTTCGGGTTGAGCCTGACGGGTCGGCTGTGATTGCTGGCAGCGCGACGCCCTCAGGCGAAGTCCATATTTTCGCCAATGAGGATCAGATCGGCGCCGAGACGGCACAGGCTTCGGGTGACTTTGCCTTCGTAACCGACGCTCCGCTGCCCACGGGCGGTGTCGAACTTCGCATTCTCGATGTCGAGACGGACCGTTTTGCCGACACGTCGGTGATTGTGGTCGTTCAGGACGACCGGACCAGCGAGCCGCTGGTGATTGCATCAGCGCCGGGCGAAGCAAGTGAGATACTGCAAGGGCTCGATGGCTCCGCCGTCGCGGCAGCCGACGACGCCGCACCGGCTGAACCCGCCGCCGAGGCAGTTCCCGAAACCATGGCGGTCGCCGAAGCCGAGGCCATAGATCCGGCCGATGAGCCCGGCGAAAGCCCAGCCGCGCCCGAAATTGCTGCCTCGGTGGAGGAAAGCGCAGTTCCCCAGGAACCTGTAGGCGATGAGGAGAAGCCCTCGCAAACGGTCGCTGCCATCGACCAGGACGCGGCAAGTGCCTCCGATGACATCGAGGACGGTGTGGAAGAAGACGCGCTGGAGATCGCTAGTGCTTCCCAGACGCCAGTCGCTCCGCAAGAGGACGCCGAGACCGCTGCACCGCAGCCAGATGCTGCGTCAGCCGAGGACGCGCCGGTCGCAGCGGAGGTAGCGCCGGTTGGGGCGCCTGTGTCCGCCGATCAGCCCGAGGTTGCAATGGCGCCCGTCGCGGAAGCCGATAATACCGAAGCGCCGGCGTCAGCGCCCGCCGAAGCTCCTGCATCCGCCGTCGAGCCCGACAGCGATGCAGCACCGGCCGCCGGACTTGCACCTGCGCCGGCTGCTCCGGCCGATGCGCCTTCAGAGCCTGTCACAGAGCCCCAGCAAGATGTCGAAGCGCCAGCCACGCCCGCACAGCCAGCGGTCGCTGCCGCGCCTCAGCCAGAGGTTGCTGCACCGACGATAGACGCGGTTGAAATCGATGGCGATCGCAACTTCTTTGCTGGCGCGGGTGAAGATGGCCTCGCTGTTCGGCTTTACGTCGATAACGAGGTTGTCGGTTCCACTCAGGTCAGCGATGGACGCTGGCTCATTGAAGCAATCGATGTGCTCGACCAGCAAAGCCAGCGCATTCGGATCGACATGCTTGCCCAGGATGGGTCTGTGGTCGGTCGCGCCGAGGTCGATTTCATCCTTGAACTGCCCGCCGCAGTGAACGAAGAAATTGTCGTTGCCGAACAGGGGGGGGTGGAAGCAGAAGACTCCATCTCTGCAGAAAGCCAGGATGCGCCGGTAGCAGAAGTTGCACCCGTCGATACCCCGGTCGCGCCGGCCCCCGCCATGCCAGACGTGGCTGAACAAGAGCCTGGCGAGGTGGCCGAGGTGGCTGAAGCCGTCGAACCCGCTGATGCCGTCGAACCGGCTGAACCTGTCGAGACTGTCGAGCCTGTTGAGGCCGTCGAGAGTGCCCAGCCTGCTGAGACGATGGAAGCAGCTGCAGAAGCCGAGACCGTCCAGCCTGCCGAAACTGTCCAGTCTGCAGAAGCCGTCGAGCCTGCCATTCCGACACTGGTCGGGGTCAGTGACGGAACGCGCACTGCGACAGGTCTGGCGATCATCCGGCAGGGCGACAATCTGTGGACCATCGCGCGCCGGGTCTATGGCGAAGGCATTCGCTATACCCAGATATTCGAGGCCAATACCGATCAGATCCGCAATCCTGATCTCATCTATCCGGGACAGGTCTTCGACCTTCCGGGCACCGATGAGGTGATCGGCGAAGCTGATAATGGCGAGGCCAGCAGCCAGTAGTGGCTGCTGGCTGCCGTTCTTCCCAAGCCCAACGAGCAGTGCCTTGCGCCGGTCGTGCTTTTACTCTATCGTTAAATAACGATGGAAGCTGCCGCCATGCATGAAGATGATATCGCTGTAATGATGCGGGCCCTGGGGCATCCTGTTCGGCTGGAGATTTTGCGCATCCTGGCACAGCGCGCCGAAAACTGTTGCTGCAATGACGTCACCGATTGTCTTTCGCTGGCCCAGAGCACGGTTTCCCAGCATCTCAAAGTGTTGCTCGACGCTGGCGTGATCGAACGCCGGGCGCAGGGAACGCGCAACAATTACTGCGTGCGCACCGATCGGCTTGCGGCCTTCAATCGGGCTGTGGGTGACTATGTCTCGGGCCTGGACGCGTCAGGCTCGCACTGCGACCGTCAGCCGGCCGAGGCGTCCTGATCCTTCTTTCGGCAGCTCCATCGCCGTCCTTCATCTCTACCGGAGCTTTTTGATGGCCAAGGCGCCAAGATCAACCGTCAGCGCCGACGAAGGTGCTTTGCTTTCCACGGTTCGCAACCTTTGGGACTACATGTGGCCGGCGGATCGGCCGGACTTGCGTATGCGGGCCGTCCTCGCGATCGGGGCACTGCTCCTGGCCAAGGTCGCCAGCACGCTCGTGCCCTTTGCCTATAAAGGCATAATCGATGCGCTGGGCACCTCGGGCCCCGAAGCTGCTGTGCTGCTTGGCATCTCCGTCCCCATCATCCTCGTGATCGCCTATGGCGTCGGCCAGATCATTGATACCGGCTTCCAGCAATTGCGCGACATTCTTTTTGCCTCGGTAGGTCAGAACGCGGTGCGCCAGCTCGCCTATCGCACCTTCACCCATGTGCATCGGCTTTCGCTGCGGTTCCACCTGCAGCGCAAGACGGGCGGCCTGAGCCGCGTCATCGAGCGCGGCACCAAGGGCATTGAAACCATAGTGCGTTTTACAATGCTCAACACGGCGCCAACGCTCGTCGAGTTCGTGATCGTGGGCGTGATTTTCGGCTGGATGTTCGGCATCGCCTATGTGCTGGTCCTTGCTGCCGTCGTGGTCCTCTATATGGTTTTCACGGTGCGCGCCTCCAACTGGCGCATCGCCATCCGCAGGGACATGAACGATAGCGACACCGATGCGAACGCCAAGGCTATCGACAGTCTGCTCAATTTCGAGACGGTCAAATATTTCGGCAATGAGGAGCTCGAGGCCAATCGTTTCGACAAGGCCATGTCAGGCTACGAGCGCGCCGCCATTCGCATCTGGACATCGCTGGGCTGGCTCAATTTCGGGCAGGGGGTCATCTTCTGGATCGGGATGATCACCCTTTCGGTCATGTCGGCGCTCGGCGTCATGCGCGGCGAGTTGACGGTTGGTGATTTCGTCCTGCTCAACACCTTCATGATGCAGATCTACCGTCCGCTCAACCAGATCGGCTTCGTTTATCGTGAGATCCGTCAGGGCCTGGCCGACATCGAAGCCATGTTCATCCTGCTCGATCAGAACCCCGAGATCGAAGACAAAGCTAACGCGCTGTCGCTCGAAATCAGCGGACCGGTTCTGTCTTTTGAGGATGTGCATTTCCATTACGACCCGGATCGCCCCATCCTCAAGGGTGTGAGTTTCACGGTCCCTGCGGGCAAGACCATCGCTGTTGTGGGGCCGTCGGGCGCTGGAAAGTCGACCATTTCGCGGCTCATCTACCGCTTCTACGACGCAATTTCCGGCAGCGTTAGTATTGATGGACAGGATGTGAGCGATGTAACGCAGGCCTCGCTGCGCGCGGCAATTGGCATGGTTCCGCAGGATACCGTGCTGTTCAACGACACCATCGCCTACAATATCCGCTATGGCCGCCCCGATGCCACCGACGAGGAAGTGCGCGACGCGGCCCGCATGGCCCAGATCGGCGATTTCATAGAAAGCCTTCCCCATGGTTTTGAGACCCAGGTCGGCGAACGCGGCCTTAAGCTGTCGGGCGGAGAAAAGCAGCGCGTTGCCATTGCCCGCACCATTCTCAAGGCGCCGTCCATACTGATCCTCGATGAGGCGACTTCGGCGCTCGATACTCATACCGAGCGCGAGATTCAGTCTGCCCTCGATACGGTCGCCAGGGACCGCACGACGCTGGTTATCGCCCACCGGCTTTCGACCGTTGTCGATGCCGACGAGATTATCGTGCTTCGCGACGGCGTTATCGCAGAGCGTGGCAGGCATAACGATCTGTTGGCCAGCGATGGGCTGTATGCCCAGATGTGGAACCGCCAGCGCGAAGCCGCCGAGGCCAGCGAACGCCTGAGAGCAGCCCAAGAAGACCCGGAAGGGTTCGTCATACGCAAGCCCGCCGAACAACCTGCGGAATAAAAAAAGGCCCCGCAATGTGCGGGGCCTTTTTTGCTATTCGGCTGCAGGTCTTCGGGAAATGACCGTGACGCCGTTCTCGTTGCGCTCGATCAGTTCGGTATCCTTGGTCACGACGTGCTGTTGCCCGGCATCGTTGCCGACCACTTCCACGGCCATGCCGTCAAAGCCTGCAGGTGTCGCTTCTGCTGCGCTCCGGCCACGGATCCAGTTGAACATGCTGCCGATTTGACCCTTGATGACCCTTGGGGCCGTAACCATGACCGGAACCATGATCAGGGTCAGCGCAGTCGAAAAGAACAGCCCGCTTACCAGAGCGGCCGAGAGGTGGATAAACCAGGACCCGGCGATGCCGCCAACCACGATCTCGCGCCGCAGGAAGTCGAACTCGACGTTGGCCCACATGGGAATAACACCGAGAGCCGTCAGGAAGGCAGTGAGCAGCACAGGGCGCACGCGTTGCGCTGCGGTGAGCAACATTGCGGTTACCGGCTCAACCTGTTGTCCTCGGTTGTACTCATTGTAGGTATCGATGAGAACGATGCCGTTCTTGACCACGATACCGGCGAGCGCCACCACACCCAGCCCCGTCATGATGGCCGAAAAGCTCATGCCGGTGGCCAGCATACCCAGCAGAACACCAGCGACCGACATGAACACGGTCGAGAGCGTTACGAACACCTGATAGAAGCTGTTGTACTCGAGCAGCAGGATCAGGAAGATCAGGAACACCGCTGCGCCGAATGCCTGCCCGATGAACGCGTTGGCATCGCCCATCTGTTCCTCGGCGCCGCCGAAGGCAAACGACACCCCATCGGGCCACTCCTGCCCATCCAGCCATGCCTGCAGCTCAGCCACCCGCGTGGCGGGGAAAACGCCTTCGGGCAGATTGACCAGGTTGGAGGCAATAGGCATCACGTAGACCTGATTGCGCCGCTCGATATTTGCGACCTTGGGTACGGCCTGGCGCTGGATGAAGTTCGAAACCGGCACCATGCCCTGTGATGTGGCAATGCGCATGGAATCGAGCGCATCCAATGTGCGTTCATCCTGGGGAAGGCGAACCTTGATGTCGAGTTCATCCCCTGTTTCCTGATCGCGATAGGTGCCCAGATTGACGCCGGACGTGACCAGTTGCACGTAGGGAGCCAGTTCGCGCACACCGATACCGTATCGGGCTGCTTCCAGACGATCGACAGTAACCTGCCAGTCGATGCCCGGCGAAGGACGGCCATCCTCGATGTCTGCAGTATTGGGCAACTCGTTCTCGAGATAGTCCCGGATGCGTTCGACGGTCGGCGCCAACGTTTCGTAGTTGGAGCTTTCCACGCGCATGTTGATGTCCTTGCCCGCCGGCGGACCGTCCTCTGTAGCGAGGACTTGAACCTGCAACCCGGATATATCGGCAACGCGTTCACGAATGTCGGTAAAGATCTCCTCAGCCTTCACCCGATTGTTGTAGTCGACGAGCTGAAGCTGGAAATTACCGATCGTATCGGGCGGCATGGTGCCCATGGCCCCTGTCGTGCCGAACTGCATGATGATGTCGCGGATGCCATGGACCTGCATCAGTTCGTCTTCGACCTCGACGAGCATGTCGCGGACTTCTTCCGGAGAATAGTTGCCACGGGCAACCACTGCGACAGTCGCATATTCAGGCTCGGAAGCCGGGAACGCCTCGGTCCCGGTAGGGTTGGCGGCATAGGCGAAAAACACGCCGAACACGATGCCGAAGCCGACCAGCAGGGTCGGGATCGGCCAGCGCAGAAGGACGGACATGAGCCGCACGTAAACCCCGGTCGGTCCCTTTACCTTTTTGGGGTGGAACTTCTCGGGATACATGACGATGTCGGCCTGTTCCTTGCGCTCAGGATCGACATGCGTGGAGGCAATGACCGCGCCGATAACCGGCATGAAGATCAGCGCCGAAACGAACGACGCAGACATCACGACGATCACGATCGTGGGCAGATCGGTCATGAATTTGCCAATGATCCCCGGCCAGAACAGCAAGGGCACGAAGGCGGCGAGCGTCGTTGCCGTCGCACCGATCACCGGTATGAACATTTTGTGCATCGCCTGGATGAAGGCCTCTTTCTTGGAGACACCTTCCTGCAGCTTTCGCTCGGCATATTCGACGACCACGACCGGGTCGTCGACCAGAACGCCCACGGCGATCACCAGCCCGAACATGACCATCATGTTGATCGTCATGCCGGTCATCTGCATGTAGAGAAATGCGATCATGAACGACAGCGGGATCGACATACCGATCATGAACGCGGCGCGAACACCCAAAACGGCGATACAGGTTATGAGCACCAGCGCCACAGCGGTCAGAACCGCCGCCTCTAGCGAACGGAACAGGCTTAGCGTGGTTTCTGCCTGATCGAGAAAGAAGCTGTGGCCAACGCCCTGCGGCCAGTTGGCAGACACTTCTTCGGTTATCGCCCGAACGGTGTCCGAGACTTCGATGATGTTGGTGCCGGCTTTTTTGCTCACGCCAAGGATCAGGGCAGGGGATCCGTTGACGTTGGTATATTCGGTCGCGTCCTCCAGCGTGCGCGTAACGTTCGCGATGTCGCCAAACGTAACGACGGTGTTGCCGTCCGTCTTGATCGGCAGCTCGAAGACATCTTGCGCGCTGGTGATCAGGCCGGGCAGTTCAACGCTGAAGGATCCCTGGCCGGTATTGATCGTGCCGCCGGCGACAACGAGGTTGTTGCGAGCAAGTGCATCAAACAGCTGATTGGCGGTGAGATTGTAGGCTTCCAGACGCATCAGGTCGATTGTGACTTCGACCACTTCGTCGCGCGCACCCGACAGGGTGACTTCGCGGACGGTGCCGACACCTTCGAGAGCGGTCTGGAGTTCCTCGGCACGACGCACCAACTCGCGCTCGGGCACGTCGCCATAAACGGCCACCGATATGATGGGGAACCCCACCATGTCGATCTCGTTGACCGTCGGATCGTTTGCGTCATCGGGCAGGTTCGACTTGATGGCATCGATGCGTGCGCGAGTGTCGATCAGCGCCTGATCCGTTTCGACATTGGCACCGAACTCCAGGATCACCGAGGCGTGCCCGGTGGTCGAGGTCGATGTCATGTTCACCAAGCCGTCCAGCCCGTTGAGTTCTTCTTCGGCAGGCTTGGCCAGCAGGTTTTCGGCGTCGCGAGGTGAAACGCCGGTCTGGCTGATCGAAACGTACAGGTAGGGGACGTCGATGGCCGGGAAGCTCTCCTTGGGCAGAACCGAGTAGGAGAGCCCGCCGGCGAGCAACAAAAGCGCCATGATTGTCATCACGACGCGGGGCATGCGCAGGATGCGCTCGATGAAGGTGGTCATGCAGGTGCGCCTTCTTCAGAGGTCCCCGTGGCATCATCCGAGACAGCTTCCTGCCCAGCTTGCACGGTCTGCCCATCGATCACGAATTCCTGGCCGATGGTAATGATGTCGATGGATTGGGGAAGTCCCGTCACCCAAACACCGTCCCGGGTGTCCGAAACGATCGTAATGGGAGTGAACGCAACCGTGCCGTCCTGAACGGACTTGACGCCCAGAACGCCATCATCGTTCAGTGTTAGAACCGATTGCGGCAACAGATGTCCCGGCATCGATCCCATATTGACCGTTGCGGTGGCTGTAACGCCCTCGCGGATCGAAAAATTGGGGTTGGCAAACTCGATCTCGACAGGGAAAGAGCGAGTTGCATCGTCCGCACTGGCCGCTACGTAAGTGACTTCACCGGTGGCGTTCTGATTGGTCACCGTGTTCAGCGTGGCGGCAAGCCCCGTCCGGGCCAGTGTAATGTTGGCTTCTGCTACCGAGCCCGAAAAAACGATGGGATCGAGCTGAACGATTGTCGCGCATACGCCGCCCTGAGCGAGCATCGAACCGCGGATGGCGATAGGAGCCTGAACCAGCCCGGAGACTTCGGCAACGATTTCCGTGCGATCCAGCTCAGCCCGGGCATTGTCGAGCGCTGCCTGAGCTGAGGAAACCTGGGCTTCGGCACCGGCCAGAGCGACCTGAACCGAATTTGCAGTGTTGGCCGGGGCGAGGCCCCGTTCGCGCAGCGAGGTGTTGGTTTCAAGATCGAGCTGGGCCTGGGCAAGTCCCGCCTCGGCCTGTGCAAGACCAGCCTCGGCCTGTGCGACCGCAGCGGCGCGGGTGCCAGGGGCCAATGAACACAAGAGATCACCGGCTTCCACCTGATCCCCCTTGTCGACGTGGACTGTCTGCACCACCGCCGCGGTTTCGGCGACTGCTGAAACGTTGGCTGCGGCCGTCGTTCTGCCGCGCAACGTGACTTCGATTGGCATTTGCTGGCGCTCGAACGTCTCTGTGCGCACCGATACCGAGGCACCCGATGTGCCATTGGTCTGGGCCACGCGCTCGGCAACCGTCATGCGCGCCAACTCAACGTCTTCTGCGGAATGTTCGGGCAGCACCCCGGCTTCGGCCAGCGTTGTCGAAATTGGGCCATGATCGTCGCCTTCAATCAGGCCGACAATGGAGTGTTCGCCGTTTCCTGGGCCCTGGCCGCCCATCACGAACGTCCCGGTGCCTAGCCATATGGCGGCACCGGCAAGAATGAAAAGCGACAATCCGAAAGACTTAAGAAATTGCATAAAACAGCGCCCTCTATTCTGCTGCTTGCCGCCCGATGCGCGCTCGATTCTGTCGCGCGGAGGCAATTAACGAGTTCATGTGGGTATGGAGATGCCGATGTGCAACTTCAAGACAGGTGATGCCATAGCTGACCACCCATGCGTCGTTGGCATGGCTTGTGTCATCTCCGGTCTCAATCTGCTGCTGTAGCTCTTTGAGTTCGGCAATTTGAGTGTCGAAAGAAGCGAGCCTGTCTTCGATGCGCGACTTGACCAGATCGGCGTCAAGCAGATGCGCAAAACGGGCAAAAAGCAGGAAGGGGCTGCGGAAAATATCGTCGCCCAACGGCTCATGCAGCGCGTCGCAGAACGCCGCGCGGCCAGCCTCGGTAATGGAATAGATTTTCTTGGATGGCTTGCCGTCCTGATGCTCGATCCTCGATGTTACGAGTTCGTCGTCCTCGAGCTTGGCGAGCGCCGGATAGATCGAGCCGAAGCTGGCTTCGACGAAATACGCGCCGCCACCTTCGGTGCAAAGCTTGCGAATCTCATAGCCACTCGCGTCCTGGGTATAGAGGAAGGAGAGGCAAAGGGTCCGGACGTTCATGTTCCATCGGCCATATGCTGAACGAGAATATGATGGGCCTATATATTAAGGCGCATCGCTTGCCAAGATATACGACGAAGAGTCGCACCTCGATCAGTCCGCGTACGATGAAAAATCTTACGATCGCGTGAGAAAACTGCGTTAATCGATGCTTATGTCGAGCCCAAGATCCAGTGGCGTCGATGCGGTGGTGATCCGGCTGGTCGAAATATAATCAACGCCCGTCCGGGCAATCGCCGCGATGCGCTCAAGCGTAACATTGCCCGATGCCTCCAGCTTGGCCCGCCCTGCAGTGATGGCAACCGCCTGGGCCAGCGTATCTTCATCCATATTGTCGAGGAGGATGGCGGTCACACCGGATGCCAGCGCTTCTTCGAGTTGGCCCAGCGTATCGACTTCGACTTCGATTGCGACGAGATGGCCCCCAAACGCCTTCGCCCCTGCGATCGCCTGGGCAACGCCGCCGGCAACCGCGATGTGATTGTCCTTGATGAGGATTGCGTCGTTCAGCCCGAAGCGATGATTATGCCCGCCGCCACATCGAACCGCATACTTTTCAAGCGCCCGCAGCCCCGGCGTGGTTTTTCGCGTGCAGCAGATATGGGCTTCGGTGCCCTCGGTCTGCAGCACGAAACTGTGGGTCAGGGTTGCCACGCCGCTCAGATGGGTCAGGAAATTGAGCGCTGTGCGCTCGGCAGCCAGCAGGTTGCGCGCATTGCCGCGCACTTCGAGAATGGCATCGCCCACCCCGATAACGGCGCCGTCGGCAACGAATGGCATTGTTTCAAGGCCTAGCCCAATCAGCGAAAACGCGGCAATCGCGCAATCGAGCCCGCAAATCACACCCGCGCTGCGCGCGTTGATACGGGCGACCGCTGTGGCGTCTGGCCCGATCGTGGCCTGGGAGGTAATGTCCCCCGCCTCTCCAAGGTCTTCAGCGAACGCAGTCTGGACGGTCCGTTCGATGACATGGCGGGGAAGGGCGGCAGGATGGGCGCTCATCATCACGAAAAGACGCCCGGATTGACCAGATTGTGCAGGCCCACATTGCGGACGTCACGCTCGCCGCACAGCGCCATGGTGACGTCCAGCTCATTACGGATGATGTCGAGAGCCTGCTTGACCCCTGCCTCTCCGCCAGCCCCGAGCCCATAGAGCCACGGCCGGCCGATATAGACGCCTTTGGCGCCAAGACACAGCGCCCGCAAAACGTCCTGACCGGAGCGGATGCCGCCGTCCATGTGCACTTCGATTTTGTCGCCTACGGCTTCGACGATGGCCGGAAGGGCCGCAATCGACGACGGAGCGCCGTCCAGTTGCCGCCCGCCATGATTGGATACGATGATCGCGTCGGCGCCAGAGGCCGCTGCCATGCGGGCGTCTTCTGCGTCCATGATGCCCTTGAGGATCAGCTTGCCGCCCCAACGCTCCTTGATCCATTCGATATCGGACCAGTTGAGCTTGGGATCGAACTGCTCCGCCGTCCATGAGGACAGCGAGGACAAGTCGCCGACATTTTCGGCGTGACCGACAATGTTGCGGAAGGTATGGCGCCGCGTCTTGAGCATCGACAGACACCATTGCGGCCGCGAGGCCAATTGCCAGATGGTGTTGAGACTGATCTTGGGGGGAGCCGAAAGCCCGTTGCGGGCATCCTTGTGCCGTTGCCCGAGAATCTGCAGATCCAGCGTAAGGACCAGTGCCGAACAATTGGCCGCCTTTGCCCTGTCGATCAGGTTGTACATGAACTTGCGGTCCCGCATCACGTAGAGCTGGAACCAGAACGGGGCGCCGCCCGTGGCCTCTGAGATGTCCTCGATCGAACAGATGCTCATTGTCGACAACGTGAAAGGGATGCCAAAGGCACGCGCCGCTCTGGCGCCCAGCATTTCCCCATCGGGATGCTGCATGCCGCCAAAGCCGGTGGGGGCTATGGCGACGGGCATCGCAACCTCTTGCCCGATCATGGTGGAGGCCAGCGAGCGATTGGTCATGTCGACGGCAACGCGCTGGCGGAACTTTACCTTCGAAAAGTCGGTCTCGTTGGCGTTGTAGGTGCTTTCAGTCCAGGATCCGGAATCGGCATAATCAAAAAACATCCGCGGCACGCGGCGTCTTGCCCGATCCTTGAGATCCCCGATCGTTTGTGCCGGAAAACCCATACGCTCCGCCTCCCATCGTAGTGCATCTTCATGCACTCAATAGCGGGACACGGAGCGGGGGGAAAGCATCATTATGCCACGGGTGGGGCTGGCCGGGGTCAGTTGCCCTCGACGGAAAGTCCCTGTTCATTGAGTTCGATCTGGACGCCGTCGGGCTGGGATTCCTGCTGATAGGCGTAGATCGCAAAGCCAATAACCACAACGACCAGAGCACCAAGCAAAAGATAAAGCGTATTGCGGCTCATCAAATTCTCCAAAAAAAGTTCAAAAGGCAAATGGTGTAGCCAATGCGGGTTATAAACGCCGGTCGAGCCGGTCGGTTCCGCACGGGCGATTAACCGCCCATTAGTGTTCAATGCGAAATCCGCAATTCCACCAATCGGATTCATTGTTGTTTCAGGGGTGCGCGCCATGATGCCCAATCAATTTTGGGGACGGCTTGTGGGGGACGTGTGGATGCCGGATGGCAAGGGAATGGGCAATACCAAGGCGGTGGATGCGGCGCTCGAAGCAATGCCCTACGGGCTGTGCGTCTGGAGCGAGGATCTGAAGCTCGAATTGTTCAACGCCCGTTATGCCTGGACATTTGGTCTGGACACGGAGGCCCTCAAAGCAGGCATGAGCCTGCGCGACTGCTGCCGTGCCGTCATCGATGCGGGCAATTATTTCGGCTACAGCGTCGACGAACTTTACGAAGCCATGCTGGGCCGCTTTGCGCGGCAAGAGCGTCGTGAGACGCCAACCCAATACGAACAGCACCTTCGCGACAGAAACATACGTACCACCTATACAGGCCGCCCCGGCACGGGCTGGCTGGTAACCCATGAAGACATCACCGACGCCAGCGATCACCTGACCGCGCTATCCAAGCGCGAAGCCGACCTCGCCCAGCAGGCGGTTCGGTTTGAAACGGCGGTCGACAACATGGCGCACGGCCTGTGCATGATCGATGCTGACCACAAGCTGGTGATCTGCAACGCCAATTACGCGATGCTTTACGACCTCCCCGAGAACCTGCGGCAGCCCGGCACCTTGCTGACCGACATTCTCGATTACAGATTCGAGAACGGCATGCGCCCCAAGGAAGGGCCCATGGCGTTCCTCCAGCGCCGGGTGCAAACGATCACCGATCGGAAGCGCAGCGTGGACATTTGCGAGTTCGAGAACGGCCAGATCATTTCGCTTGTTCACCAGCCGATGGACGATGGCGGCTGGGTCGAAACCCACCAGGACATCACCGAGCAGCGACGCTCGGAAGCCCGCATTCATCATCTGGCCCGCCACGACGCGCTAACCGATCTGCCAAATCGCACGCTGTTCGGCGAAGAGATGGTCCTGGCTGAATCCCGCATCCGCCGCGGCGAGATGATGGCGATCCTGTGCTTCGACCTCGACCACTTCAAGGTAATCAACGATACGCTGGGGCATGGCGTGGGTGACGCCGTACTCAAGGAAGTTGCCATACGCATCAATCACGCCAAGCGTGAGCACGAGTGCGCAGCCAGGTTGGGCGGTGATGAATTCTCCATGCTAGCCGGTCCACTCAAGAGCCCCAACGACGCTGCTGCATTGGCGGAACGCCTGATCGCCGCGATCAGCCATCCAATGGAAATAGAGGGACACCGCGTTATCATCGGCACGTCCATTGGCATTGCTGTCGCGCCAACCGATGGCTTGGACGGCGAAACCCTGATGAAAAACGCCGACCTTGCGCTCTATCGCGCCAAGAGCGATGGCCGCGGCAATTACCGCTTTTTTGAGAAGGGCATGGACGCTGCCATGCAGCATCGCCGCGCCATCGAAAGCGGCCTCAAGCTGGGCCTTACCCGCGACGAGTTCAGGCTGGTTTTCCAGCCGCTCATGGACCTGGAAAGCAATCGCATCTCGTGCATGGAAGCCCTGTTGCGCTGGGAACACTCGGAGATGGGCTTCATTTCACCGGTTGAGTTCATCCCAGTGGCTGAGGAAATCGGCTTTATCGTGCAACTGGGGGAGTGGGTGCTCAAACAGGCCTGCCTGACGGCGGCGACCTGGCCCGGCGACATCCGCGTCGCGGTCAATCTCTCGCCCGTGCAGTTCAAGAGCCGCCGGCTGATGGAGAGTGTCGAGCAGGCACTGGCGGAGGCTGGTCTGCCAGCCAGCCGCCTTGAGCTGGAAATCACCGAATCCGTGCTGCTCAGTGATTCCGACCAGACTTTGGAAACCCTCCACGCCCTGCGCGCCATGGGCATACGCATTTCGATGGACGATTTCGGAACCGGTTATTCCTCGCTCTCCTACCTGCGGGCCTTCCCGTTCGACAAGATCAAGATCGACCGCTCGTTCATCGAGGACGTGGGGTCTACGGACGCCAACTTCGAGATCATCAAGGCCGTCATCGCCTTGGGCCGCAGCCTGGGCATGGCAACGACAGCCGAGGGGGTTGAAACCGAAGCCCAGCTCGATGCCGTCCGCGCCCATGGATGCGACGAAATACAGGGCTTCCTGTTCTCGCGACCCCTCCCACCAAGAGATGCACTCGAACTGATTACCCGGCTCGCTGTGCCGGTCGAAATCGAGCCCAGGCTGAGCAGGATAGGCTAACTATCGGGGATAGGTCCCGGCAAACCGGTCCATCCCGAACGGCGCGATGTCGATTGCGGGCTTCTCGCCAGTCATGGCCTGCGCCAGCAAGTGCCCCGTAGCTGGGCCGAGCGTAAAGCCGTGATGCGCGTGACCTATACCGACCCACAGGCCGCGATGCTTGGGCGCCGGCCCGATGATCGGCATCATGTCCGGCGTGCAGGGACGGGCTCCCTTCCAGGGCTGGGGATCCAGCCGTTCCCCGAGTGGGAAAAGTGCCCGGGCCCTGCCTTCGGCTCGGCCGAGTTGAACTGGGGTGGGCGCGGCGTCGCGCAGCGCGAACTCGGCGCCCGTCGTCAGGCGAACGCCTTGCTCCATCGGCGCGAGGCAATATCCGACTTCTGCATCGATCAGCCAGTTGTTGAGCTTGGCGTCCCCTTGCGTGCCGTAATGCATGTGGTAACCGCGCTTGACAAACAGCGGTAGGCGATACCCCAGCGGTTCCAGGACTTCGGGAGCCCAGGGGCCAAGGGTCACAACGACTTCGCGTGCGGTGTACCGGGTATCGGCGACCGTGATCGCCCAATCGTCACCGTCCTGCTCGAGGCCCGTTGCCTCTCCACCCAGAAACCGGCCACCCATCGATTTGTACAATTCGAAGTACTTGGCAACCAGAGCGCCCGGATTGCGGATCGTCCACGGATCTGTCCAGTGGATCGCACCGGCTAGCCGCTCGGTAAAGTCGGGTTCGATCTGTGCCATTTCGGCGCCATCGACCACGCGATGGTTGATGCCATAGAGCTCATGGTCTTTTTTTGCCTTGGCAGCTTCGGCCTTGAGCTTTTCGGCCGTTCTGAAGGCCAGATACCAGCCCTTTTTGATAACCAGGTCTTCGGCCCCTGATGCCGCAATCAGGTCGGAATGTTCGTCGATCGATCGGGCGATCAGCGGCGCATAGCTGCGCACCACATGGCTGTAGTGATTGGGCGAAGACTTCCACCAATAGCGCATCAGGGCAGGCGTGACGCGAGGCAGGGCAAACGGATCGTAGCGCGCTGCGGTGGACAGATGCAGGCCCACCTGCATCAATGTCGCAAGGTCACGCGGGAAGGCATGCGGGCGCACGCCCTCGCGCTGGATGATACCGGCGTTGCCAAATGAGGTTTCCCGTCCCGGCGTGTTCTTGTCGACCAGCAACACGCTCCGGCCGCGCCGAAGCAGATGAATTGCGGTCGATACACCGACGATGCCGCCGCCGATGACGATGACGTCCTGAGCCATGGTCAGACTTTCCAGAGCTTGTGGTTGATGACCCGCGCGGATCGCGGGCCAATTCGATTACTGTGAATTGCCGCCTGTCAGTGCAGCCTTGTCTTCATCCCACCACCACACATCGGGAAAACCGATCGAGAATTCGGGCAGAATTTCGGGGTGGCTGAACCGGTCCCAGCGCGCCGTACGGGCGTAGGTGATCGTATAGCTGGGCACGACGTTGTTCATGGCCAGCAGCACCCGATCAAGAGCATGGGTTGCCGCAACAAGAGTGTCGCGGTCAGGCGCCAGCACGATCCTTTCGATCAGGGCATCGACCCCCGGGTCCGAAATGCCGGCGTAGTTGCGCGATCCCAGTTCATCGGCCGATGAAGAGCCCCAGAAATAGCGCTGCTCGTTTCCGGGAGAGAGCGACTGGGCCCACCGCGTATAAATCACGTCATAGTCGAACGAGCGGACGAGATTTGTGTATTGCGGAGTATCGACCACCCGCAACGTCACATTGGCGCCGATTGCGTTGAGGTTTTCAGCCCAGTGCAGAGCCACGGGCTCGATGGTGCTATCGTAGGAGAGGATTTCGAAGCTGAACTGGTTGCCATTGGCATCGACAAGTTGTGTTCCCTCGAGGGTATACCCCGCCTCGTTGAACAGCCGCAGAGCCTCGCGCAGATTGTCGCGAAGTGCTTCTTCGCTGCCTCCTATAGGATTGGTAAACCGCGCGTCGAACACCGAAGCCGGGATGAGGTCCCGGACCTCTTCGAGGATTTCGAGCTCAAGTCCAGCCGGAGGTCCGTCGGGTGCGGCAAGGTCTGTGCCGAAGAAATAGGAATTGATGCGCTGGTACTGTTCGTAGAACAGCGTGCGGTTCAGTTCCTGAAAGTCGAACGCATAGTTGAGCGCCTCACGGACGCGCGGGTCCTGGAACTTTTCCTTGCGCTGATTGGGCACAAACCCCCACATGACGCCCGAGGCGTTATAGCCGTTCTCGAACGTTTCGAGCACGACACGCTCATCGTTCACCGCCGGAAAATCGTATCCCGTCGCCCAGCGCCGCGCGATGTTTTCGGTCCACCAGTCGAACTCGTCGGCCTTGAACGCCTCGAACATGACAGTAGTGTCCCGGAAATATTCTATCCGATACTCGTCGAAATTGGCGGTGCCCACATTGACCGGTTCATCAGCGCCCCAATAGTCGGGATCGCGCGTAAAGGTCACCGTCCGGCCTGCGTCGAAGCTTGAAAGGGCATAAGGGCCTGATCCCATCGGAAGCTCCAGCGTGGACGCCCCGATACTCCTGGGTTCACCCTCGGCGTTTTCCCCCTCCCACCAATGTTTCGGCATGACCAGAAGTTGGCCCATGATGGAAGGAAGCTCGCGGTTGCCGGTCTCGCTGAAATAGAATGTGATTTCTCCTTCACCGGTGATTTCCGCATCTTCGACTGAGGCGTAGTATTCCGAATAGATGGGAGAAATCTCCATCACCTGCTCGAAACTCCACAGCACGTCCTCGGCGGTGACCGGTTCGCCATCCTGCCAGCGCGCGCGCGGATTGAGGCGGAAGCTGACCGAAGAAAAATCGTCGGGGTAACTCAGGGCTTCTGCCAGAAGGCCATAGGCAACGGAATTTTCGTCGACGCTCTGGGTCGTCAGCGTCTCGTAGACCAGCCCCAGGCCCGTGGCCGCCTGACCTTGCGGCAGGATCGGGTTGAAGGTATCGAAGCCGCCAAGCGCCGGCAGCCTTACTGTGCCGCCCTTCGGCGCATCGGGGTTGACGTAGTCGAACATCTCGAAGCCGGCCTCGTATTTCGGGGTGCCATTCAGCGCAATGGCATGCACCCAATTCGCGTCATCCTGGGCGGTCGCCGTGCCGGAAAGCGACAACGCAGCCAGTAAGGCAGCGGTAAAAGCAAACGTCTTCATGGCGTTAATCCCCTTTCGAGGAGAAGGTGTTTCGGGTCGATCTTAGTGTGCTTTATCCAAAAGTGGATACCACTTTTGGGCGGCCCCCCCCACGCACGGCGCAAGTTTCATGCGCCGAGGCGACGGCAGACGCGATAATATCTCAACCGATGGCCACATCGAGGGCTGCTGCCAGCAATGTGCGGGTGTAAGGATGCTCCGGCGCCTCGAACAGCGTCTCGGTCCTGGCCCGTTCGACGATTTTGCCATTCTGCATAACGATAATCTCGCTGGCGATGGCGCGAACGACCTTAAGATTATGGGAAATAAACACATATGTCAGCCGGCGGCGCGCCTGCAGGTCGCGCAGCAGTTTGACGATTTGCGCCTGCACGCTCATGTCGAGCGCCGAGGTCGGCTCGTCCAGCACGATGAATTTCGGTTCGAGGATCAGCGCGCGGGCGATAGCGACCCGCTGACGCTGTCCGCCGGAAAATTCGTGCGGATAACGATGCCGCATTTCCGGCTCGAGCCCGACCTCAGCCAGAACGGCCTTAACCTTTTCATCGCGTTCATCCGCGTTGAAGTGGCGAAAATGGACTGCCAGCCCCTCGGCAATAATGTCGCCGACGCTCATCCGGGGAGAGAGCGAGCCATAAGGATCCTGAAAGACCACCTGCATATCGGCCCGATAGCGGCGCATGGCGCGCGATTTCTTCCCTGTGATGTCGTCGCCGAGAAAGACGATCCGACCCTCGGAAGAAATAAGACGGAGCATGGCGAGCCCCAGTGTCGTCTTGCCAGATCCGGACTCCCCAACAACCCCAAGTGTTTCACCGCGCCTGACCATCAGATCGACGCCATCCACGGCCTTGATGTGGCCCACGGTGCGCTTGAACAAACCGCGCTTAATAGGAAACCAGACCTTGAGGTTGTCCACCTCCACGACCGGTCTGCCAACCATGGCGACCGCCGGCGTCAAGTCGGACAATTCCGACGAAAGCAGATGTTTGGTGTAGGCATGCTGGGGACTGGCGAAAAGCGTTTCGGTGTCGGCTCGTTCGATGATCTCCCCATTCTGCATCACGCAGACCTTGTCAGCCATGCGGCGCACAATGCCCAGGTCATGCGTGATGAACAGCATGGCCATGCCCATCCGCTTCTGCACCGATTTCAGCAAATCGAGAATTTGCGCCTGAACGGTCACATCGAGCGCCGTTGTCGGCTCGTCGGCAATCAAAAGGTCAGGCTCGCAGGCCAGCGCCATGGCAATCATCACCCTCTGGCGTTGCCCGCCCGATAGCTGATGCGGGAACGAGGCGAGCCGCGATTCAGGATCGGGAATACCCACCGCATCGAGCAGTTCAAGGACGCGTTTGCGCGCTGCACTCCGGCCCAACCCTTGATGCACGGACAGCACTTCGCTGACCTGTCTTTCGATGGTGTGGAGCGGATTGAGCGAACTCATCGGCTCCTGATAGATCATGGAAACATCATTGCCGCGCACCTTGCGGAGCGTCTTGTCTCCCGCCGTCAAAAGATCGGCGCCCTTGAAGATAATCTGGCCCTTGGGATGGGACGCCGAAGGGTAGGGCAGGAGCCTCAGGACCGACAATGCGGTGACCGATTTGCCCGACCCCGATTCACCGACCAGCGCCAGCGTTTCGCCGGGCGCGATATCGAAGCTGACGTCTCGAACAGCATCGAGCCGCCTGTCGCCGAGCTGGAAGCAGACATCGAGATTGCGGACGGAAAGAAGCGGATCGGTCATGCCATCACCCGAACGATTTGCGCGGATCGAAGGCGTCGCGTACCGCCTCGCCAGCAAAGACCAGAAGGCTCAGCATCACCGAAATGACGGTAAACCCGGTCAGGCCCAACCAGGGCGCCTGAAGGTTATTCTTGCCCTGCGCGAGCAGTTCCCCAAGCGAGGGCGAACCCGGCGGCAACCCGAAGCCCAGAAAATCGAGCGCGGTCAGCGTCGTGATCGACCCGCCCAGAATGAAGGGCACGAAGGTGACGGTCGCCACCATCGCATTGGGCAGAAGGTGCCGGAACATGATCGTGCCATTGCCCACCCCCAGAGCGCGGGCCGCGTTGACATATTCGAAGTTTCGCCCCCGCAGGAATTCCGCGCGCACCACACCCACCAGGGCCACCCAGGAAAACAAGAGCAGGATGACGAGCAGAACCCAGAAACTTGGCGCGATGATGCTCGAAATGATCAGCAGGAGATAGAGCGATGGGATGGACGTCCAGATTTCGATGAAGCGCTGAAACAGCAGGTCCGTCCAGCCGCCGAAATACCCCTGCACCGCACCGGCCACCACCCCGACCACCGACGACAGGATCGTCAGCGTCAGCCCGAAAAGCACCGAAATCCGGAACCCGTAGATCAAACGCGCCAACACATCGCGCCCCTGATCGTCAGTGCCCAGCACATGCATGTTACCGAGAATGCACCCCGGATCGTCGACGCCCTGGCCGTAACGCGCACAATTTTCCTCATCGCTCATCAGCCAGCTTGGTGGAGTCGGCGCCGGTCCGGGCAGGGTGGTATCGACGGTGCGGTGGGAAAACCGGAAAAGTGGCCAGAGCGCCCAGCCGTTCTCATTGATCTCGTTCTGGATGACCGAGGATCGATACTGCGTCACCGCCAGAAACCCGCCGAATTTGCTCTCGGGATAATCGATCACCACCGGGAACAGCAACTCGCCCTGATAGGAAACCATCAGTGGTTTGTCGTTGCTGATAGCCTCGGCAAACAGCGTAACGAGGACAAGGATCACGAAAATCCAGAACGAGATGTACCCCCGCCGGTTGCGGCGGAAATTGGCGAGCCTGCGCTGGGTGATAGACGAGACAGCCAAGCTCAAACCTCTCGCGACTCGAAATCGATCCGCGGATCGATCCACATATAGGTGAGGTCGGAGATCAGGCCGAGAACCAGACCGACAAGCGAGAAGATGTAGAGCGTGGCAAAAATCACCGGATAATCGCGTGTCACGACCGATTGAAAGCCGAGCAGGCCAAGCCCGTCGAGCGAGAATATCGTCTCGATCAGCAGCGATCCGCCAAAGAACGCCCCAACGAACGCGCCGGGAAAGCCTGCGATCACGATCAGCATCGCGTTGCGGAACACATGGCCGTAAAGAACCCGGTTCTCGGTTAGCCCCTTGGCCCGTGCCGTAACCACGTATTGCTTGCGGATTTCATCTAGGAATGAATTTTTGACCAGCAAGGTCGATGTCGCAAAGGCGCCCACGGCCATCGCCGCGATTGGCAGGGCCAGATGCCAGGCATAGTCGAGGATCTGCTGATACCAGGGCATGGACGCAAAGCCCGATGAGGTCAGGCCCCGCAGTGGGAAGATCGACCAGAAACTGCCGCCCGCGAACAGCACGATCAGCAGGATGGCGAACAAAAAACCGGGGATGGCGTAACCGATAATGACCACCCCGGAGGTCCAGATATCGAAACGCGAACCGTCCCGCACGGCCTTGGCAATGCCCAGCGGTATGGAAATGCCATATGAAATCAGCATCATCCAGAACCCGAGCGAAATCGACACAGGCATCTTTTCGACCACTAGGTCGATCACTGCAATGTCGCGGTAATAGGACTCCCCGAAGTCGAAACGCAAGAAATCCCAGATCATCGAAAAGAACCGCTCGACCGGCGGCTTGTCGAAACCATACTGGGCTTCCAGTTGCGCGATAAAGGCTGGGGGCAGGCCGCGTGCGCCGCGATAGACACCTTGCGGCTCGCTGCTCGAACTGCTGGCTGCGCTGTTGTCGATACCGCTCTGGCCGGAAAAATCACCCTGCGCCGAACCCGTAATGCGAGACAGGGCGGAAACGTCGGTCCCGGAATACTGGGCAATCGCCTGCTCCACCGGCCCGCCCGGGGCGAACTGTATGACGAGAAACGACACGACCATGATCCCGAATACCGTCGGAATCATCAAAAGCAGGCGTCGCAGGATATAGGCGGCCATCGGCGGTCCAGGTCAGCGAGTCACTCGCCTGACCATGTCGGTTTTGTCACCTGTGGCCAAGTGATTTGTGTTTCACGCGCAGTCACGACTTCGCGGTCAGCCGCCGACGAGCCCGTTCTCGATGGCATAGCGAGTCAGGCCCGCGGTGGTGGCGATGCCGAGCTTCTTTTTAATGTTCTTGCGGTGGGTTTCGACGGTTCGCGCGGAAATATCGAGGGTCGCCGCCACGTCCTTGTTGGATTTTCCCGCTGCGATCAGCAACAGGATCGCTTGTTCGCGGGTGGTCAGCGCTTTGCTCTTCTGCGCCTTTTCACCGCGCTCCAGCAACACATCGGACACGCCCGTCGAAAAGAAGGTTCCCCCCGCCGCGACCGTCTCGATGGCTTCGATAATCTCCTCGGTCGAAACGTCCTTCAGAATGTAACCCGAGGCGCCATACATCACCGATGTGGAGATGTACTCGCGGCTGTCATGCATCGAGAGCATCAGCAATTTGGTCGCCGGCGACTGTTCCTTGAACAATTCGATCGCGTCCAGCCCGTTGAGCTCGGGCATGTTGATGTCCATGAGCACAACGTGGGGCTCGGCATTCCGGGCAATATCGAGCGCGGCGCGCGCGCTAGGAGCGGCGCCAACCACATCGATATGATCGTAAGTTTCCAGAATGGCCTTGAGCCCGTCCAGCACCAGAGGGTGGTTGTCGACCAACAGGACTCTTATGGGATTGGGAACGCTCATGCGACCTCGGCAAGCTTGGACTGGCGAATGAACACCGATTTGGGGAGGGTAGCCCTGAGCGTCGTTCCGTTCGGGGAGGGCTCTACCAGCATGGTGCCCCCGAAATGGGCCATTCGCTCGGCCATATTGCGCAGCCCAAGTCCGCGCTGTGCGCCGGTCTCCCGTGAAAAGCCCTTGCCGTTATCGGCGATGACCATCTGCACGCGGCCATGCGGGCTCGAAAGCACAAGCGTGACTTCGCTGGCACTGGCATGGCGGTCTATGTTGTTGAGCGCCTCCTGGGCCACGCGATAAAGCGCGGTCCGGGCCTCGGGCAAAAGCATGTTCTTGAACGCGACGGCTTCAAGGGTGACCTTGATGCCCGTTCGCTCGGCAAAATTGTGGGTCAGCGCTTCAAGCGCTGCCGAAAGCCCCAGATCGTCCAGAGCGCCCGGACGCAGATCGTGGCTGAGACGCCGCACTTCCTTGATTGCGCCATTAAGCGCGTCGGCGCCCTTGCCGATTGCTTCGGGCGCGCCTTCGGCGCCATTCTCCACCTTGCGCCTCGCCAGGTCGATCGCATAGCGCACGCCAATCAGGATCTGGGATATACCATCATGAAGTTCGCGCGCGATGCGTGTGCGTTCTTCCTCCTGCGTGTCGATGACGCGCTGGGTCAGTTCCTTGAGCTTGCTGTCCGCCAGCCGGCGCTCATGGAGATTGAGCACCATCCAGCTTGCGAACACCAGCAGCACGGCGGGCACGGCGATCAGAACGATCGTAAAAAACGTCGAGTTGATCGTGTTGCGAAGGTCTTGGTGGGCCGCGGCGGTCTGGGCGAAGACGTCATCAAGATAAACGCCGGTCCCCAGCATCCATTCCCACTTGTCCAGTCCGACGGCGAACGAGACCTTTTCCGCAATCGTCCCCGCTGATGGCTTCTCCCACAGATAGGAATGAAGCCCGCCGCCTTCCTTGGCTTTTTCGATCAGATTATAGATCACCCGATCGCCGTTCGGGTCGGTCAGGTTCAGCCAATTCTGACCGGGCCGATAGGTTTGTCTTGGGTGCACTATGTTCACGCCATCATAGTCATAGACGAAAAAATACCCGTCCTGACCGTAGTCCAGCGCGTTGAGGATGGACCGGACCTGCGCCTTGGCCACTTCATCGTTCGGCCCGGCGTCGCGATAAATTCCATCGATGGCCGATAGCGCCATGTTGGTGAGATTGAGCAATTCGTCCTGCTTGGCCTGCACCATGTTGCGCTCGAACGTGTCGATACTGGCCCGCGCCAGACTGGCCGATTGCCAAGTCACCAGCCAGGTGATGGCGACGATGGCAAGGATCAACGGAACAATGGCGAGCGCCAGAATCTGGTGCCGGAACTGCATGATAAAAAAACTCTCCTCCAACCGGATCGTTGGCCGGTTACGGGCGATTGTAGCCGATAGCGCGCGCGTCCATTATCACTTACTGCGTAAAACTGGGTAGCCTTTGCGAATAAAGCAGGTACCTTGCGGAACCGGGCCCTCGACGGAAGCAGGCAAATGCAGTCTTTTTTGCCCTGCGCTTCGAAGATGCGCTCGAAAACGGTGGCGGCTCTCGGAGCGCGGCCTTAACCCGTTTCTAGCAGGTGCAAAAAGCACCATTGGGAGGATTTGATGAAAAGACGCGACTTCTTCATGAAGGCCGGCGCCGCGACCGCAGGTGTCGCAGCGGCAGCCACCACGCTGGCCGCCCCGGCCATCGCCCAGGGCAATATCACCTGGCGTATGGTCACGACCTGGCCGAAAAATTTCCCCGGTCTGGGCGTTGGCGCGCAGCGCCTTGCTGATCGTATCACGGCAGCTTCGGGCGGACGCCTCTCGATCCAGGTCTTTGCCTCCGGCGAAATGGTCCCCGGCCTCCAGGCGCTTGATGCCGTCATCGACGGCTCGGCAGAGATGAGCCACGGCGCTGCCTATTACTGGCAGAACAAGAGCCAGGGCCTGTCGTTTTACACCGGTGTTCCGTACGGCATGACCAACCGCGAACTCGCGGCATGGGTTCGCCACATGGGCGGCCAGGAAATCTGGGACGATATCTACGACCAGTTCGGTGTTCAGGGCTTCCTGTCGGGTGATACCGGCACGCAGGCCGGCGGCTGGTTCCGCAATGAGCTGACCGGAGTTGCCGACGTTCAGGGGCTGCGCTTCCGCACACCGGGCCTTGGCGGCCAGGTCTGGGAAAAGCTCGGCGCCTCGGTGACCAACCTCGCGGCAGGCGACATTTTCGCGGCGCTGCAGAACGGTACGCTCGACGCTGCCGAATTCGTCGGCCCGTACAATGACCTTGCCCTGGGCTTCTACCAGATTGCCAAGAACTACTACTTCCCCAGCTTCATCGAGCCGGGTCTGGCAACCGAACTGGTGGTCGACAAGGCCAAGTATCAGGAACTGCCTCAGGATCTTCAGGAACTCGTCAAGCTCGTCTGCCAGGCAGAATATGACGAAGTGGCATCCGACTTTGCCGCTAACGATCCGCGCGCTCTTCAGACGCTGGTCAACGATCACGGCGTGACCGTCCGCCAGTTCCCCGAGGAAATTCTGGAAGCCGGCGCCGTCGCTGCCAAGGAAGTCCTCACCAACATCCGGGACAATGGTGACGAACTCACCAAGCGCGTCGCCGAAAGCTATGTCGAGGCGTTCAAGATCGTGCGCCAGAAAACCGACGGCACCGACTCGCTCTTCCTGCGCGCACGCGAGCAGTACTTCACGCTCGACTAAAGTGCATTCAGTAAAGTGAGAATTGGGGGCCCGAACGTCAGTTCGGGCCCTTTTTTGTATTTGTCATGGACTCTCGTTAAGCCTTTGACGGGCAGAAAACGCAAGAGGTCCACGATGTCTCACGGTGTTATCGAAGGCTACGCGAAGGCGGCTCCCGATCTGGTTACCCAGTTCGGCGCGATAGATGCTGAGGCACACCTCGCCCCCGTCAGGGCATTCCTGCCCGATAGCCCGGCCCGCGTGATCGACGTCGGCGCCGGGACCGGCACTGAGGCCGTTTGGCTGGCATCACTTGGCCATTCTGTTGTTGCTGTCGAGCCGGTCGTCCAGTTTCATCAAGCGGGTGCGATCGAGTGGCGGGAAGACAGGCTGCCCGATCTGCAACTGATCATGGCCGGCGCCCAGCGCTACGATCTGGTTCTCGCCCTCGGCGTCATCCAGCACCTCGAGCCCCAAGAGCAGTACAAATCGATCGAAACGCTTAACCGGCTGACCGCTCCGGGCGGGCGGCTGATCCTCTCCCTGCGACATGGACCGGGGCATCCCGACCGCCAAGTCTTCGACATCGATGTCGATGCAATTCTCGATTGCGCGGCCTGTGCCGGCCTGACCCTATGCTCGCGGCAGGCCGCCGGTTCGCTGCAGGAGGCGAACCGGGCGGCCGGCGTTGTCTGGACCTGGCTGGTCCTTGATCGATGAGGAATGGCATTGAGGCGCTTCTTTGAATTGCCTCAATGCGCTCAGTCTTTGTTTGTCGCGCTTCCGAACCGGATAAGTGGTGCCCACTTATCCTGGAAGCACTCTAGTTGCTCAGCGAGGGCAGCCAGGTGATAAGCTGCGGGAACAGGAACAGGAGCGCTATCGCCACGATCTGGATCCCGACGAATGGGATCGCCCCGCGATAGATCATCCCGGTCGTCACCCTGCTTGGCGCCACCCCTCGCAAGTAGAAGAGCGAGAAGCCGAATGGCGGCGTCATGAAGCTCGTTTGCAGGTTCACACCAACCATTACGCCGAGCCAGATCGGGTCGACGCCGAGCGCCAGAAGAATGGGCGCGGTGATCGGGATGATGATGAAGATGATCTCGAAGGTGTCGAGAATGAACCCCAGCACGAACATGATGAGCATGACAACGATCATGGCGCCGATTGCCCCGCCCGGCAGGCCGGTCAGGAACTCGTGCACCAGATTGTCGCCGCCCATCACGCGGAACACGATGGAGAAAACCGAGGCGCCAAACAGGATGACAAAGATCATCGATGTGATGGTCGCCGTGGTCATCGCGGCATCACGGAGAACCTTGAAGGAAAGCCTCCAGCGCAGCGCGGCCAGGATCGTCGCGCCGACCGCGCCCACCGAGCCTGCTTCCGTCGGTGTCGCTATACCCGTGAGGATTGAGCCGAGCACCAGAAGGATCAGAACGAGTGGCGGGAGCAGCGCAACCGCGACGTCTTTGACGATGCCCTTGCGCTCTTCCTCGGTCATAGGCGTTGCCGGGCAGCTTTCGGGCTGGGTGATCGCCTTGTAGATCATGTAGCAGATATAGAGCCCGACCAGCAGCAGCCCCGGAATGAATGCGCCGGCGAAAAGATCGCCCACAGTCACCGGCGTAGGGGCGAAATTGCCCTGAGCCATTTGCACCTGCGCGTTGATCGAGGAGAGCATGTCCCCCATGAAGATCAGGACGGTCGAGGGCGGAATGATCTGCCCCAACGTTCCCGATGCGCAGATCACACCGGAGGCGAGGCCTGGATCGTACTTGGCGCGCAGCATTGCAGGCAGCGAGATGAGGCCCATGGTGACGACTGTCGCACCGACGACGCCGGTCGAGGCAGCGAGCAGCGCTCCCACGACGATCACCGAAATACCCAACCCGCCCCGCAACCGGCCGAACAGTTTCCCCATGGTCAGGAGCAGTTGTTCGGCGATCTTGGACTTTTCGAGCATCACCCCCATGAAGATGAAAAGCGGGACCGCAACCAGAACCTCGTTGGTCATGTAGCCGATGTACCGGCCCATGAGGTTGCCAAGGTTCGAAAAATCGAAAACGCCCAGGAAATAGCCAACGGTGCCGAAAATCAGCGAGGTGCCAGCCAGTGTGAAGGCAACCGGAAAGCCCAGGAGCAGCGCGCCGATAACGCCGACAAACAGGAGGCCCGAGAGAATTTCGCCTAAGAAAATGCTAGACAACGGGCGTCTCCTCTTCACTCTCCACCTTGTAGCGATACATCTCGGGCAGGAGTTCTTCTTTGTCGTTGAGGACCAGTATGGCGCGGGCGATCATCGCAATGCCCTGAAGAGCGAGCAGAACCGCAAACACCAGAATGAAACTCTTGAGCACGAACAGGCCGGGCATGCCGCCGATGTTCTGCGATGCCTCGTAAAAGCTCCAGGCGCGCTGCACATAGGGCAGCCCCCATGTCCAGACGACAAACATGAAGGGAAGGAGGAAGATAACGACCCCGATGATATCGGCGATCGCCTTGCGCTTTGTCGAAGCGGGCCGGTAGAAAATGTCGACGCGGACGTGATCGTCCCGGAACAGGGCGTATCCGGCGATGGCGGTAAACATTGCACCGCTCAGCCAGATGTAGAGGTCCTGCATCCATAGAAAAGTCGTATGGAAAACGTATCGCTGGACAACAACGGCAAAACAGACGGCGACAACGCCAACCGTCAGCCACGAAAAGATATTGCCGATCAGCCGGTTCAAGCCACCTATGGCCTGAACCGCTAAGGCGAGCGCGCGCATTCGCTCCTCCTCCCACGGAAGGTTTGTTTTTATCGATAGTACCGCTAGTTCGCGCTGGGGCAAACTGCAAGCGGTCCCCGTACCGGATTCGTCAAAACCGTACTTTTGCCCGTATAACTGGGTAGCGGGGCGCCGCCAGCTGCCGGCCCTAGATCGCCCCGCGCCGGCGGAGCACAGAGGCCAGTGTGGCGGCTGAGAGTGCCCACGCCGCGCCCAGCGCCCAGCCAGCGACGACATCGCTGGGGTAATGGACGCCCAGCAACACACGTGAGACGCCGACCAGTGCCGTCAGGACGATGGCCACGCCAAAAAAGAACACCTTTTCCCGCCGCCGATCCGTAAGCCGGGCCAGCAAGGCACCGAGCGTGAGATAGGTTACCGCTGAAATCATGGAGTGCCCGCTGGGAAAGCTCGCTGACAACTCCTGGGCCACCGCGGAAAATTCCGGGCGGGGGCGGTCAAAGAATGTCTTTAGAAGGTCGGTAAGCAGAGATCCGCTTATGACAGCGCCCGCCACCAGAACCGCGGCGCCCGCACGGCGGGCAAGCAACAGGTAGATCACGACGCTCGAAACCATCAGCGTCAGAACCGAAAAGCTTCCTAGCGCTGTCACGTCGCGAACTGCTTCCTGAAACCAGAACGGTCCGATCATCTGGCTGGGATCGCCCGGTGCCCTGAACATCTCGAGTATCGCTATGTCGATCTCGTGAGTTTCGCCGGCGCTGACCTCATCGGCGATTTCAATAAACGCAAACACAAGCGCCGCGACCAGTCCGATGCCAAGCAAAACCGTCTGCTCGGCGAACAGGAAATCGCGTATCTGCCGGAGCCGGCTAGGCGAAAGGTGCTGCTGAAAAAATTTGGGCAACATGCGGCCTCCGGCCGGCAATTGAAGTGGACGCGTAAACAGGCATACCAGCGCAGACCTAGCGAAATTCAGCTTTGCCGCCCAGTGAAAATCGGCATTCTAACGAATTGCATAACCCGGCTTGCACGATGAACGGGGTAAGGCATAATCACCCTGGGGGCTCAGACAACGACTAAAGAGGTTAGTGCGTAGCGTGTCCGAAATCTGGCAACCCCTCATTGCCAACCTGGCTGTTGTGGCCCTGTTTTCCTCCATTTGGTCCCTGGCGTCGGATTGGCTGGACAAGCAGCGTTGGATTGTCCGCAAACTTTGCATAGGCGTTCTGGTTGGCAGCGCGGCTGTTTCCACGATGCTCCTGACCGTCGAGATCGTCCCGGGCGTGGTCTATGATCTCAGAACATGTGTCGTGGCGGTCGGGGCCTTCTTCAGCGGCCCGCTGGTGGCTGCAGTTGCGATCGTCATGGCGGGGACATATCGGGTGCTCGAAGGTGGAAGCGGCGCCGGACTGGGCGTTTTCCATCTGGCAATGGCGGCCCTTGTCGGGCTGGGGGTCCGGGCGGCAGCCCGGTCTCCGTTGCCAAATCCATTCTGGGTTTTTGTCCTCGCCACTGCCATGGCCCTGCTGTTGCTGGCGATGGTGTTCCTCCTTACCCGCGTTGTCAGTCTTGAGGACGCTCGTGAGCTGATCGTGCCTGGCACGGTTTTGAGCCTGTTGGCGACGCTGATGATGGGGCTGACCATACTTGCCGCCCGCCAGGCGGGCAGAGACCGCTCCATCCTGCGTGCAGCCCTCGCCCAGGCTCCTGAATTTCTCTACGTCAAGGACGCCAACGGCCGGTTCCTGACGGTCAATGAGGCGGTGGCTCATCACCACGGATATTCCGATCCCACCGAAATGATAGGGATGTCCGATTTTGATCTCACCGATCTGGCCCGGGCCCAGCAGCTCCATGAGCAAGAACGCAGGATCATGGAGAGCAGAACCGCCGTTCTGGACCTTGAGGAGGACGTTGTCGATAAATCCGGACAGCATCGCTGGTACCGAACGTCGAAGGTTCCCCTTACCGGTAAGGACGGGAGGATCGTCGGTCTGGCGGGCATGACCGTCGATACCACCGCAGTCAAGCAACTCGAACGCGAACTCATCGAAAGCCGCGACAGGCTCTCCCTTGCCATGTCTGAAATGAGCGACGGCCTCGCGTTGTTTGATCGCAACGGCTATCTGGTCTTTTGCAACGACCAGTACCGGGATGCGTTTCCGCGATCGGCACATACCCGCGTGCCCGGAGCGCACATCAATGAAATCCTGCTCGAATGCGCGCGCACGGGCGAACAACTCGGCATTCCGGAAGACGACGTCGAGGGGTGGGCAGAACGGGTCGGCAGCCTGCTGCGGGTGCCCAACGTGGTCACCGTGGAACTGTTCAACGGCAGCTACCTCCAGTTGCGCAACCAACTGGCCAGCAATGATTCCGCCCTGGTCATCGTCACAGACGTCACCGACCTCAAGCTCGCCGAACTCGCCCTGATCGAAGCCAATGCCGATCTTTCCCGGAAGGCGTCCACCGACGCCTTGACCGGACTCGCTAATAGGCGGGTGTTTGATGAAGCTCTGGAGCGCGACATGGCCCGCTGCGGGCGTGCCGGCACGCCCCTGAGCCTGATCCTGCTCGATGTGGACCGTTTCAAGCACTATAACGACTTCCATGGCCACCAGGCCGGGGATCGCTGTCTGGTCATGGTGGCAAACGCCATTAAAACCAGCTTGCTCCGGCCGGCCGATCTGGCCGCGCGCTATGGCGGCGAGGAGTTCGCTGTCATCCTGCCCGATACCGGCCTGGCCGGCGCCGAGGCGGTAGCCGAGCGCATTCGGACCTCCATCGCCGCGGCGAGTACCTATGATTTGGGAAGTGAAGTCACCGCGAGCCTCGGCGTGGCCGAGTACGATCTGACCAAGGCCCCAACGACACCCGAAAGCCTCGTCCGCCGTGCTGATGGCGCGCTCTATTCCGCCAAGGCCGCCGGACGAAACCGCGTTATGGCCGCTGCCGCAGAGTAGCATTTGCGCGGTATCTGCGCAGCAATACAAAAATTTCAAAATTATTATTGCAAAAAAATGCAAGCGTTGTTACCTAAGCGATCAAGCTACCATCGTTCGTTCAGGAACCACCTATGCCTTCAAAACCCGAAGTTACCGGATTTTTCGAACCCCGCACATTTTCGATTCAATACGTGGTCGCCGACCCGGAAACCAAAAAATGCGCGATCGTGGATCCGGTGCTCGACTACGACGAAAAGTCGGGCAGCACGGCCACCGTGCAGGCCGACAGGCTGCTCGCCTTCATCAAGGACCGGGGATACGATCTCGAGTGGATTCTCGACACTCATCCTCATGCCGATCACTTTTCAGCGGCTCAATACCTCAAGGGCAAGACCGGCGCGCGCACTGCAATCGGCGAAAAGGTCACAGAGGTCCAGAAGCTCTGGAAGGGCATCTATAACTGGCCTGATTTCCGTGCCGACGGTAGCCAGTGGGACCGGCTGTTTGCCGATGGCGAAGAGTTTATGGTCGGCAACATTCCAGCCAGGGTCATGTTCTCTCCTGGACATACGCTGGCTTCGATAACCTACGTGATCGGCGATGCTGCCTTTGTCCACGATACGTTGTTCATGCCCGACAGCGGCACGGCCCGCGCCGACTTTCCCGGCGGAAGTTCCGAAGTGCTCTGGAACTCGATCCAGGCCATTCTGGCGCTGCCCGACGAGACCCGCATTTTCACCGGTCACGATTATCAGCCGGGCGGACGCGAACCGCGATGGGAGTCGACGGTGGCCGAGCAGAAGGCGACCAACATCCATATGTCGAAATACAAGTCGAAGGATGCCTTCAAGGCCGTGCGGGACGCGCGGGACAAGACGCTCCCCATGCCCAAGTTGATCCTTCACGCCTTGCAGATCAACACCAATGGCGGCCGGCTGCCTGAGCCCGAGTCCAACGGGAAACGCTATCTCAAGATACCGCTCGATGCGCTCGGAGGTGCATCGTGGTGATCGAAACCGGGACACATGAGCTCGCAGCCCAGACCCGGGTCATCAAGGGCAGGGTCGATGAAGCAACGGCGTTTCTCAAGAAACTCGCCAATCGCGATCGTCTGCTCGTTGTTTGCGCGTTGGTCGAGGGCGAGCGCAGCGTGCGCGAGCTTGAAGACCTTCTCGATATTCGTCAGCCCGGCCTGTCCCAACAACTGGCCGAACTGCGTAGCGCCGGAATGATCGAAGGCCGCAAGGATGGAAAGGCCGTATTTTACAGGCTGTCCGACCCCAAGGCGAAAGCCATCGTTTCAACGATGTATGAGTTGTTCTGCGGTCCCGGCGCGCAGTGATTTCCCTCCTTCTGCTTCCAAGCTATCAAGGTATGCTCAATGACTGAATTTACGCCCCTGCTTTCGCTGTCCGGCGGAGCTCTGATCGGGCTGGCCGCTGTCCTGCTCATGGCATTTCATGGCCGGATCGCGGGCATGACCGGCATTTTGACCGCTGTGATTCCACCCCTTCACACCGATTGGGCGTGGCGCGCCGCGTTTCTGGCCGGTGCAATTGTCGCCCCGATGCTGATCGTTGCCGTTTTCGGTGACGTTGTCGGTTTCCACAGTCCTGTCCCCGTCCAGTGGCTGATCGGCGGCGGTCTCGTCGTCGGTATCGGCGTTTACTTCGGCTCGGGCTGCACCTCCGGACACGGCGTCTGCGGCATCGCCCGCCTGTCGCCACGCTCGGTCGTCGCTACGCTTGTTTTCATGGCCTCCACAGCCGCCACAGTCTTTGTCATCCGCCACCTGCTGGGAGGGCTGTAATGCAAAAAGTAATTGTCGCGGGGCTTATCGGCCTGATCTTTGGCGCAGGAATCGCCATCTCGGGCATGGCCAATCCGGCCAAGGTCCTCAATTTCTTTGACTTCGCCGGCACCTGGGACCCGTCGCTGGCGCTCGTAATGGGCGGCGCGCTGGCCGTCACCGCCGTCGGGTATTTTTTCGTCCTCAAGCGCCCTGCGCCAGTCTTTGACAAGGCGTTTCACCTGCCAACGTCCAAAGACATTGACCTGCCGCTGGTGGCTGGCTCGACAACCTTTGGCATCGGTTGGGGGATCACGGGCTTTTGCCCCGGCGGATCCATCCCGGCGCTCGGCCTGGGAGAACCCGACGCCTTCGTTTTTGTCGCCTCGATGGTTGGCGGCATTATCCTGGCCCGCAGCGCCCGCCAGATTCTGACGTCACGAAACCTCCAGACCTCAAGGTAATTTGCTATGAACATCAAGAAAATCGACGACCGCTTTTCAACGGCTGGCCAGATCACGCCCGACGATATCGGCATGCTCAAGGACAAAGGGTTTAGGGCCATTGTGTGCGCGCGTCCCGACAATGAAGAACCCGGTCAGCCCACTTTCGCACAGATCGAATCCGCCGCTCGCGCGGCAGGGCTCGAAGCCTTTCAGGTGCCGGTATCGGGCCAGTTGACGGAAGGCCAGATTATTCGCTTCCATGAAGCGATGGCCAATGTCGATGGGCCGGTGCTCGGTTACTGCCGCTCGGGCGCCCGCGCCGGTAGCCTTTACGCTACGCTCGACCGATAGGTTCGGTTACCATGCTCGAAAAATACGTCCCCATCCTCAATTGGGGCAGGCAGTACTCGCAGGACAAGTTCGGCCGCGATTTTCTGGCCGCCGTGATCGTCACGATCATGCTGATCCCGCAATCGCTGGCTTACGCACTTCTGGCAGGCTTGCCCCCCGAAGTGGGGCTCTATGCCTCCATCCTGCCGCTGGTTGCCTACGGCATTTTCGGGTCCTCGACCTCACTGGCTGTCGGCCCTGTGGCCGTCGTCTCGCTGATGACGGCGGCCGCAATCGGCCGGATCGCCCAGGAGGGCACGGCAGACTATGCCAGCGCCGCCATCGTGCTCGCCCTTCTTTCTGGCGGCATCCTGACTCTCATGGGCATCTTCCGACTGGGCTTCATCGCCAATTTTCTGTCTCACCCGGTGATCTCGGGGTTCATTACCGCCTCGGGCCTTATCATCGCGACGAGCCAGGTCGGCGGCCTGCTCGGCATTTCCAGCGCCGGCCACGCCATGCCCGAACTTCTCGCTTCGCTCGCCGAGCACCTGGGCCAGTTCAATCCCTATACGTTCGCGGTGGGCGCAAGTTCGCTCGCCGCGCTCATCTGGGTGCGGCTCGGCATGAAGCGCATATTGGAATCGTGGGGCCTGCCTTCGCCTGTCGCCACGCTTGCCGTTCGGGCAGCGCCCGTGGTCGTGGTGCTGCTCGCAATTTCCGCTTCCGCGGTATTCGATCTCGGCGCCCGGGGCGTAGCGCTGGTGGGGGACGTTCCACAGGGTATCCCCTTGCTGTCGCTGCCCAATCTCGATCTCGATATTGTCGGCGCCCTGATCGTTCCGGCTCTCATCATTTCGATCGTCGGGTTCGTCGAGTCGATTTCCGTGGCCCAAACCCTCGCCGCCAAAAAGCGTGAGCGCATCGATCCTGATCGGGAACTCGTGGGCCTCGGCGCGGCCAATATCGCATCGGCCATCGGCTCGGGGTTCCCGGTAACCGGGGGTTTCGCGCGATCGGTCGTCAATCACGACGCCGGTGCGGCGACGCCTGCAGCGGGCATGTTCACAGCGGTTGGCATTGCCATTGCCACGCTGCTGCTGACGCCGTTTCTGGCACTCTTGCCCAAGGCCACGCTGGCCGCGACGATTGTCGTGGCCGTGCTGGCGTTGGTCGATTTCTCGATACTGAAAAAGTCCTGGGCCTATTCGAAGGCGGATTTTCTGGCTGTGGCGACAACGCTGGCGGGAACGCTGATCTTCGGCGTGGAAACCGGCATTTCACTGGGCGTCGCGGCCTCGGTGGTGGTCTTTTTCTACCGCAGTTCACGCCCCCATATGGCAATTGTCGGCCGGGTGCCGGGGACCGAGCACTTCCGCAACATCGACCGTCACGACGTTTGGACGGACGCCCATATTCTGGCGCTGCGGGTCGACGAAAGCCTCTATTTCGCCAATGCGCGCTATCTCGAAGAGCGGATCGCCAACGAGATTTCCGGCAAACCGGAGGTGACCGAAGTCATACTCATGTGCCCGGCCATCAATGCCATCGACATGTCGGCGCTCGAAAGTCTGGAAGCGATCAATATTCGGCTCAAGGAACAGGGCATTGGTCTCAATCTGTCTGAGGTGAAGGGCCCTGTGATGGATCGGTTGAAACGCACCGATTTCCTCGATCATCTCAATGGCAGGGTGTTCCTCAGCCACCACGACGCGGTGGCAGCACTCTCGGCTAATCCCGCCCCCTGAACCGGCGCTGATAGGCCGGGTCATAGAGCGAGCTGTCGGAAAACCCTTCCGCTGCAAGGGTTCGGCCAACGAAAATGATGGCTGTGCGCTCGATAGGATCGGCAGCGACTTTGCCGGCGATATTGCCCAGCGTGCCACGGACGATTTTTTCGCTGTCCCAGCTTGCCCAGGCGACGATGGCGACGGGGCAATCGGCGCCATAGAGCGGGGTGAGCGCGGTAACGATCTCGCCCAACGCGTGGATCGCCAGATGGATGGCGAGGGTGGAGCCACTGGCCCCGAAATTGGCGAGCGTTTCGCCCTTGGGCATCGCAGAAGCGCGGCCAGAAATGCGTGTCAGAACAAGACTTTGAGCAAGCGCAGGCTTGGTCAATTCCTGACCCAGCGCTGCCGCGGCGGCCGCAAACGCCGGGACGCCGGGGGTGAGCGTATAGGGGATGGAATGGGCCTCAAGCCGCCGTATCTGTTCGGCGACCGCGCTCCACATGGAAAGGTCGCCCGAATGAAGGCGCGCGACGTCGAGACCGGCAGCGTGAGCGGCTACATATTCGGCTTCGATTTCATCGAGCGAGAGGGGGGCGGTGTCGACCAGCCGGGCATCTTTCGGGCACCAGCCGAGCAGTTCCTTGGGGACGATCGAACCGGCATAAAGGCAGACGGGGCAACGGCTTAGGATGTCGCGGCCCCTCACGGTGATGAGGTCCGCCGCGCCGGGTCCCGCGCCGATGAAATGGACACTCATTTGACCCACACCCATTGGGTAATCGGCATTGCGGGGCGCCATCCGCTCATGGAGCCCAGCGGCTCGGCACGGGCAATCTGGATGCGGGTCAGGCTGCCGCCCATCTGCTGGTGCAGCAGAGCCAAAAGCGCTTCCATTTCAAGGGTTACCGCGTTCGCGACCAACCGCCCGCCAGGTCTGAGCGCATCGATGGCGGCGTCGACCACACCCTCCTCAGTGCCCCCGCCGCCGATGAAGATGGCGTCAGGTTTCTCAAGTTTTTCAAGGACTTGCGGCGCGCGTCCGACTCTGATTGTGAGGCCGGGAACGCCCATCAGGGCCGCATTGTCCGCAATGCGGGCGCCGCGTATGGGATCGGCCTCCACCGCGATGGCCGAGAGCGATGGGTCGGCCAGCATCCACTCGATTCCCACCGAACCCGAACCCGCCCCGATGTCCCACAACAGCTCTCCGCGCCTAGGGGCGAGGGCGGCAAGGGTCAGCGCGCGGACTTCGCGCTTGGTGATCTGCCCGTCATGGTCGAACCAATCGTCGGGCAACCCCGGCGTGAGGGGAAGGATACGCGCATTTTCATCGGCGAGGATATCTATCGCCAGAACGTTGAGCGGGCTGATGTTTTCGATACCGAACGCTTGCGCGAGAGCGGTGCGGACCCTCTCGTGCGGGCCGCCCAACGCGTCGAGCACGGTCATGGCGCTGCGGCCAAAGCCGGCCTCGGTCAAAAGCCCGGAAATCTGGGCTGGGCCGGTTTCGTCCGAGGTCAGCGCAAGGATTTTTCGGCCCGGATGCAGATGCGGCAAGACAAGCTCGATGGGCCTGCCGTGCAGGGACAATGTGGTGACGTCCTGCAGCGGCCAGCCCATGCGCGCGGCGGCGAGCGAGAACGAGGAAGGGCTTGTAATCACGAGCATTTCGGCCGCCGGAACGCGGCGGGCCAGGGTGGCGCCGATGCCGTAATGGAACGGATCGCCACTGGCCAGAACACAGACCCGTTTGCGGCCGCGCAGCCGGGCGACTTCTTCGATCGAGGTTTCGATCGGGCTTTGCCAGCGGCGCTGTTCGGCGAGGTTCATGCCGCGCACGAGACGCAAATGGCGCTCGCCGCCGAACACCACTTCCGCGTTGGCAATCAAGGACTTGGTGAGATCGGTGAGCCCATCCAGCCCGTCTTCCCCGATACCGACAATGGTAAGCCAGCGGTCAGCCATGTTCGGGCACCCAGCGCGGAGTGTAAACGAGATCGGGCTTTTCGGGGCGTTCGATCACCCGTGTGAGGGTGTTGCCGATGATGAGGCAGGTCGACATGTCTATGGTCTCGGGGTTCACCTCCGAAAGCGTCTGGCGCCCAATAGAACCTCGGTGCGCTCCCACGCCACGGCCAATGGACACGATGGTTTCGGCAGGCAGAATTTCGCGCAGGATTTCCAGCGCCTTGCCCAGTTGCCAGGGCCGCGATTTCGAGATCGGGTTGTAGAACGCGATGGCAAAACCTGCGCCGGCGGCGGCGCGGATGCGCTTTTCGATGATCGCCCAAGGCTTGAGATTGTCAGAAAGCGAAATGGCGCAAAAATCATTGCCCAAAGGGGCGCCGATCCGGGCGGCTGTTGCCAGCATAGCGGTGACGCCCGGCACGATGATAAGTTCGATGCCGCGCCATTGCAGCTCGCCAGTGTCGATGGCCTCGCAGACCGCGGCGGCCATGGCGAACACCCCCGGATCGCCGCCCGAAACCATCGCGACAGTATTTCCCTCTGCGGCCAGTGCCAGTGCGGCGCGCGCCCGGTCGAGTTCCTCACGATTGTCCGAGGGCACGGCGACCTGTTCGGGCGTAAGGTTCAGGCGCTCGATATAGGGCTTGTAGCCGAAGAAATGGCTCGAAGCGGCAATGGCCGCCTGGGCCTCGAGCGTGGTCTGCTCGGGGCTGCCCGGACCGGTGCCGATGACGTAAAGCGTACCGCTCATGGCCGTGCCTTCCAGCCGGGAACCAGCACCTGGCTGAAATAGGGGGCAGGGCTGTCGTCGCGATCCCTGAGCGGCAGGACCACGGCGTTGTCCATGGTGCCGCGCTCGACATAGATCGCGCTGTCGAACTTGCCCGCAGCTTTAAGCGCCTCGCGGATTTTCGGCAAATTGCGCCCCACCTTCATGATGACGGCGCTATCGGTTGCGCCGAGGCGGGCTTGCAGGTCGGCAAGATCGAGCGTGCCGGGCAGGACGGTGAAGATATCGTCACCCTGCATGAGCGGCACGCCGGCCTGCGACCAGCAGCCCGAAAGCGAGGTGACGCCCGCAATCACCTGGGTGGGGTAGGCGGGAGCGAGGCGCACATGGACGTGCATGTAGGAGCCGTAAAAGAACGGATCGCCTTCCGAGAGCACCGCGACGGTCCTGCCCTGATCGAGATGATGGGCGATGTGCAGCGCCGCATCGTCAAAGAATGCCGCGATCTGGCTCTTGTAGTTCTGATCGTGCCGATGGACTTCCGTGGTCACCGGATATTCCAGCGGGAGTTCGATGGCATTTTCCGGCCAGTGGGGCGCGACGATGGCGCGTGCATTTCCGGGCCTGCCGCGCTTGAGGAAATGGGCGACGACATCGGCATCGAGAATGGCGCGCACGGCCTTGAGCGTCAAAAGCTCGGGATCGCCCGGCCCGGTGCCCACCCCGATCAGCTTTCCCGTGGTCTGGCTCATATACCGGGCCTCGCAAGCGCATTGAGCGCAGCCGCGGTCATGGCGCTGCCACCAAGACGGCCTTCGACAATGGCGAAAGGAACACCGTAAGAATTGTCTTTAAGTGCCTGTTTTGACTCTGCCGCGCCCACGAACCCGACCGGCATCCCGATGATGGCGGCGGGTTTGGGCGCGCCATCGCGCAGCAGTTCGAGAAGGTGGAACAGGGCGGTCGGCGCATTGCCGATAGCGACGACAGCGCCTTCGAGACGGGGCAGCCAGATGTGTATGGCGGCGGCGGAACGGGTGTTGCCATGGTCCTGCGCCAGAAACGGCGTTTCGATATTGTTGATCTCGCAGACCACTTCGTTGTCCGCCGGCAGGCGCGAGCGTGTGACACCCCGCGCCACCATTTCGGCGTCGGTGAATATGGGCTTGCCGCGTTCGAGCGCGCCGCGCGCCACTTCGACAAAGCCGGGGGCGAAATGGAAATACCGGGCGGCATCGACCATGCCGCAGGCGTGGATCATCCGCACGGCAAGTTCGGCCTCGGCGGCTGAAAAGCGCGAAAGATCGGCTTCGGCGCGGATGGTGGCGAAGGACTGGCGGTAGATCTCCTGGCCGTCGCGGATGTAGTCGTATTGCGTCATTGCTGCCCCAGCCGGCCGAGAACCGAAAGCGTCGTCTCGCCGGGCTGGCGAGTATCGCGGATTCGCTTGGCCAAAGAAACGATGCCGGTTTCAATAGCGGCAGGATCGAGCGTTGCAAGCGGTTTGGCGTCTGGTGCGCGGTAAAGCGTCAATCGGCTGCCATCGAGCACGATGCCCGGACGGCCCGCATGGGGGCAGCCCTTGGCGCATGTGGAGACGTGGATGTGGAACGAGCCGTCGATCAATTCGGGCGCGCCGGAATAAAACCCCTGCGCCAGTTCGGCGGCTTGAATGACGCCCGCGTCCGTATCTTCAGCGCCTGAGCAGATCGAGAGTTTTACACCGGTGGCATCGGGGCGCGTCCAATAACCGACACGAGCCAGCGCCGGCGCGAGATCGCGCAGGGTCGAGGCATCGAACCCGATAAGGACCAGCGAGCGGTCAGGCGCCGTGCGCGCTTCGCCAACGCACTGTTCACTCATGATCTGGGCCAGATCGCGAACCTGCCGCGCCCGGACTTGCCCGAACGGCAAACCGACACGCAGGGCCGGCGCATGGCCCGAAAGGCTCAGGGGGCCGACCATGTAACTGGCCGGGCGCACGCTGGAATGGGCAAGGGGACGCAGATTTTCGATTTTTGCGGCAATCGGCGCGGCGGCAAGGTCGCTGGCCCGGGCGCGCGGTCCTTCGGCCTGAAGGGTGTCGAGGATAATCGCCACGGCGGCGGGAACATCGACCTCATCGAGCTCGCCCAGCGTGTCGCTGCCCAATTCGAGGGCCCAGCCTTTTTGGCGGGCGATAAGGCGGATATCGGCCTTGAGCCCATCGAGCAGGATTTGCCCGCCCGTAACGAGCACGATGGAAAGCTTGGGCGAGAGCGGCCCTTGCGCAAGCGCTTCATCGCATACCGCACGCAGGGCTTCGGCCAGCGGGCGCGGATCGGCGATGGCCTTGGGATCCTCGCCGGCCAATGGGGAAATTTCGATGGCGGGCGCCGGCTGGGCGAAAATGCCGGCATCGGCCAGGGCGGTACGAAACTGCGCAGCCGACGATTCGGAAAGCCCGCGCACTTGCAGATTGCCGCGCGCCGTGACCTCGAGCAGCCCGTTGCCGTGGGTTTCCGCCGCATCGGCCAGCGCCGTGAGCTGGTCGGCGGAAAGCCCGGCTTCGGGGCGAAAGCGGGCGAGCAAGCCATCGGCCACGGGCATGGGGCTATCGAGGGTGGGGCAGGCGCCGCGCGGGGCTGGAGATGCTGTCATGTGCGTCTCATAGCAAGCGCGGGCGGGGCGAGATAGGGGTTGGGGCCGACTTTGCTGTGGTGATCGGGGTGGCGTGGTTTAGATGGATTCCGGCACTACCCTCCATCGCTGTCCCGGGCTTGATCCGGGACCCAGCAGCCTTGCCGGGTCACCGGTGGGTTTGAATCGCTGATGGACTCCGGCTTTCGCCGGAGCAGCGAAGGGGTGGGGAAGGGCGGTGCCGTAAACTCAGCTCTGCCGCAACAGATAGATGTCCATGATCCAGCCATGCCGGGCGCGGGCCGCGTCGCGGGTGGCGGAAATCTGGTCGCGGACCTCGGCAAGCGGGCCCTCGATCAGGATCTGGTCGCCCATGCCGGCGTAGGCGGCCCAGTAGATGTGGAGATTCTCAGGATCGATGCCGGCGTAAGTCTTGTTGCCGTCGAGCATGACGACAACGCTATCGGCGCCATCGGGCCATCCTGCCGCCAGCTTGCGGCCCGTGGTGATGGTCACCGGGTTGCCGATGGTGTTGAGCGGGATCGCGAAGGCGGCGGTCAAAGCGGCAATCGCCGTGATGCCGGGGATGACTTCGAGATCGAAAGCGAGATCGGTCCTGGTCTTGACGCTTTCAAGGATGCGCAGCGTGCTGTCGTAAAGGCCGGGATCGCCCCAGACGAGCAGGGCGCCGGTGGCGTCCTCGGGGGCTTTGGAAAACATCTCGGCATAGCTCGTGGCGATCAGATCGTGCCAGTCGAACACGCGCTGGGTATAATCGCCGATCGCCTCGTTGCGGGCCGATATGGGGTATTCGACAAGCTCGTAAGGGCGCGAGATATAGCGCTCGCAGATCGTCGTGCGGATGGCGGCGAGGGCCGATTTTTCCTCTCCCTTGGTGGGAATGAAGATCACATCGGTCGTGTTGAGCGCAGCGATGGCCTGCATGCTCAGATGTTCGGGATTGCCCGTGCCGATGCCGATGACGAACAGTTTTTTCATTGCTGCCTTAGAGCACGGGACAGGGTCTGCGGCAAAGATGGCGTTGGCGATAAACGAAAATTTTGCTCTCCGGGACTTGTGCGGGTGGGCGCCAATCGTTAGATGAGGTGTCTTCCGCGTTTCATCCGGCGCGGATTTTTTTATGGCCCTACGGCTTATCGCTCTCATCCTCGTAATCGGGGACCAAGGAGGTTCGAACGCAAGAATTGACGCTACAGACACCTTATTATCTGCTCGACAAATCGGTACTTCTCCGAAATCTGGAAAAAATATCGTATTTGCGTCAGGCATCCGGCGTCAAATGCGTGCTTGCGCTCAAGGCCTTCGCGACATGGTCTGTCTTCGACATCATGTCCGAGCACATGGACGGCACGACCTCCTCATCGCTCAATGAACTCAAACTCGGCCGCCAAAAATTCGGCGGCGAGACCCATGCCTATTCGGTGGCGTGGGCCGATCATGAGATCGATGAAGCCATCGACAATTGCGACAAGATCATCTTCAACTCGGTCAACCAGCTCGAGCGCTATGCCGATAAGGCGCAAGCGCAGGGCAAGGCGATCGGGTTGCGCCTCAATCCGGGTGTGTCCCACTCCCATTTTATTCTCGCCGACCCGGCGCGGCCCTTTTCGCGGCTGGGCGAGTGGGACATGGAGCGGGTCAAGCCCGTACTGGACCGTATCTCGGGCGTGATGTTCCACTTCAACTGTGAGAATGACGAGTACGACAGCCTCGATACGCTGCTGAAGACCATTGAAGAGCGCTACGGCGAAATTCTCCATGGCCTGGAATGGGTTAGCCTTGGCGGCGGAATCCGTTTCACAAATGATGACTACCCGATCGACAGGCTTGCCGCGCGGCTCAAGGGTATGAGCGAGCGCTATGGCATCCAGCTCTACCTGGAGCCGGGGGAGGCCTCGGTCACAAAGTCGACCACTTTGGAAGTTTCCGTGCTGGACGTCGTCTATAACGGCAAGCACGTTGCTATCGTTGACTCATCGACCGAAGCGCATATGCTCGATCTGTTGACCTATAGCGAATATACCAGCGTGGCCCCCAATACCGGGCCGCACACGTATATTGTCTGCGGCAAAACTTGCCTTGCCGGAGACATTTTTGGAGAGTTCCAGTTCCCCCATGAGCTCAAGGCCGGGGACCGAATTTCGTTCCTCGATGCTGGCGGCTACACCATGGTCAAGAAGAACTGGTTCAACGGGGTCCAGATGCCGTCAATAGCGGTACGTCACCTGGACGGGCAAGTGGAACTCGTAAAAGAGTTCACGTTTGAGGACTACGCGCAGAGCCTGTCGTAACCTGGGGTGAGATCCCGATTTCGAACAGCGTGCGTAGCTTGGTTCAACCTCTGAAAAGGTGTTTCGTGACAATTGAAAAAGAACGTACTGATTATCGGTGCTGGAGGTGTGGCGCAGGTCGTCGCCCATAAGGCTGCAATGGCAAACGACGTGCTGGGCGATATCCATATCGCGTCGCGCACGCTGGACAAATGCCAGGCCATCGTTTCGAGCGTGCTCGAAAAGAAGTCCCTCAAAAAGCCCGGTATTATCGAAGCCCATCGTCTCGATGCGCTCGATATCGACGCGACTAAGGCGCTGATCGCCAAGACACGGTCGCAGATCGTCATAAATGTCGGCTCCGCCTTCATCAACATGAGCGTGCTCGAAGCATGCATCCAGACGGGTGCTGCCTATATCGACACGGCCATCCATGAAGACCCCGAAAAGATTTGTGAGACGCCGCCCTGGTATTCCAATTACGAATGGAAGCGGCGCGAGCGGTGCGAGAAGGCCGGGGTGACGGCAATCCTGGGCGCCGGGTTTGATCCCGGTGTGGTCAACGCCTATGCGGCGCTGGCGGTGGACGAATATTTCGACACGGTCGATTCAATCGATATCATAGACATCAATGCAGGTTCGCACGGCAAGTATTTTGCCACGAACTTCGACCCCGAGATCAACTTCCGCGAGTTTACCGGCGTTGTCTATTCCTGGCAGGACAGCCAGTGGCAGACCAACAAGATGTTCGAGATCTCCCGCACCGACGATCTGCCGGTCGTGGGCTCGCACACCTCGTACCTGTCCGGTCACGATGAGCTCCATTCGCTCTCGCGCAATCTCGACGTGCCCGATATCCGCTTCTGGATGGGGTTCGGCGAGCACTACATCAACGTCTTTACCGTGCTCAACTCGCTCGGCCTGCTCTCCGAGCAGCCGGTGACGACGGCCGAAGGGCTTGAAGTCGTGCCGCTCAAGCTGGTCAAGGCCGTGTTGCCCGATCCCTCGTCGCTCGCCCCCAATTATGAGGGCAAGACGTGCATCGGCGATCTGGTCAAAGGCACCAAGGACGGCGAGGACCGAGAGGTCTTCATCTATAACGTCGCCGACCACAGGCAAGCCTATAACGAGGTGGGCAGCCAGGGCATTTCCTATACGGCCGGCGTGCCGCCGGTCGCCGCGGCGATCCTGGTCGCCAAAGGCACCTGGGACTGCCACAAGATGGTCAATATCGAAGAACTGCCCCCGCAGCCGTTCCTCGGTTTGCTCAACAAGATGGGTCTTCAGACCTCGATCCGCGACGAAAACGGCGAACGCGACCTCTCGTTCGAAGGCTGGACCCCTCCGGAAGCCGCCATTGCCGGCAAAATTGCCAGCAAGCGCTGAGATCGCAAACGATACGATCGGAAAAGGGCTCGCTACGGCGGGCCCTTTTTTTGGGAGTGCAACCCGGCACAGCATTGAAGCTGTTCTGTTGGCCGTCGAGCAGATCGCCGAGTGACCGATTGGGCATGGGGGGTATCGCCGCTTGTGACTGGTTGGCGGGCAAAATACCCCTATTGTCGGGCCACTTAGTATTACGGATGCGAATATGGTAGAAAGTTGCAGGAGAGGACGAGGCCATGAATGAAATGGTAACCAGCCCGCCGCCCCGCTCGGGCATCGTGCAATCGATCGACCGGGCCATGGCCATCCTCGAAGTGCTCGGCGAGGATGAGGAAGGCTATCGCCTGACCGATCTCGCCAGGCGCACCGGCCTTTCCGTTTCCACAGTGCACCGGCTGCTGACCACGCTCGAACAGCGGCGCTTCGTGCAGTTCGACCGCTCCGATGGCATGTGGCATGTCGGGCGCGGAGCCTTCACGGTTGGCTCCGCCTTTGTGCGGCAGCGCAATTTCGTGGCACCGGCCTTGCCCCTTCTGCGCCGTCTGCGCGACCAGACGCGCGAAACGGTCAATCTCGGCGTGGTCGATGACGGGGAGGTCGTGGTGCTGACCCAGATCGAAAGCCGCGAAATCATGCGCGCCATAACCAGGGTCGGGGGCAGGGCGCCTGTGGTCAATTCCGGGATGGGCAAGGCGATCCTCGCCAGCTATCCCGACGCCGATGTCGACGCTGCGATTTCCCGGCACGGGCTGCGCAAGGCCACGGAAAAATCGATCACCAAAGCACCGGCGCTCCGCGCCGACATCGCCGCTATCCGCGAGCGCGGTTATGCGCTGGACGACGAGGAGTTCGTCACTGGCCTCAGGTGCGCCGCCGCCGTCGTCTATAACGCCCAGGCCGAAGCGCTTTGCGCGATTTCGATTTCAGGGCTTGCGGTGCGTGTGAGCGACGAGCGGCTGCATGTGCTCGGTCGGCTGATCGCCGAGGCGGCCAAGGAACTGACGCTCGTTTTGGGCGGGCAATTGCCGGCCAGGTGAGGCGGCGCCCGAAAGGGCGCCGCGCCAAGAGCTATTCGCCCATCACGACACCTTCGCGGCGCTTGTCGGCGGCACCGACCAGGCCTTCATCGGTGATGGCGATGACGTGCAGGCCGGAGTTGAGGTTGGTGACATTGACCTCATGTCCCAGAGCTTCGAGACCGGCAGCCAGTTCAGCAGAACCTTCACCCTCTTCGATATTGGTGCGGCCATTGAAATTGGTCACATGCGGCAGGTCGATGGCCTCTTGAGGGTCCATGCCCCAATCGAGCATCGAGACCAGCGATAGGGCCGTATAGTGGATGATCGCCGCACCGCCGGGGCTGCCGGTCAAAAGCACCGGAGCATCGTTCTCAAAGACGATGGTCGGGGCCATTGACGAGCGTGGACGCTTGCCGGGTTCGACCCGGTTGGCGATGGGGGCACCATCGGCTTCCGGCGCGAACGAGAAGTCGGTCAGCTCGTTGTTGAGCAGATAGCCGCGGGTCATGACCCGGCTGCCGAAACCGCTTTCGATGGTCGTTGTCGCAGAGATCGCATTGCCTTCGGCATCGACGATGACGAAATGCGAGGTCCCGGCACGCGGACGCTCGATGTCCGAGGCGAGAAATGCCTCGTCCCATCCCGGAGGAACGCCGGGGGAGGCTGCGCCCATCGAGGCTTCGGGATCGATCAGCGCACTGCGTTCGGCCAGATAGCCATCATCAAGATAGCCTTCGGGGATATCGACGAAGTCGCTATCGCCCAGATAGAGCCCCCGATCTGCAAAGGCCAGCCGCGAAGCTTCGGCAAACAGGTGCCGGAATTCGACCCCATCTTCCATTGCGCCGATGTCGAACGGTTCGAGTACGCCCATGATCTGGCCGACGGCCAGCGCACCCGAGGAGGGTGGGCCCATGCCGCAGACTTCATAGCCGCGATAATCCATGCAGACCGGATCGCGTACCACCACCTCATAGGCTGCCAGATCCTCCATGGTGAGGATGCCCGGATTGATATTGGTGTTGAGCGCCGCGACGATATCCTCGGCAATCTCGCCAGTATAGAACGGCGCAGCGCCCTCGGCCGCGTAGAGCTTGAGCGTATCGGCATAAGCCTGATTGGTCAGCGTCGAGCCTTCTGCAATCGGTTCGCCGCCGGGCAGGAAATACTCGGACGCTTCAACGAAGGTATCGAGGCCAGTGGCGCCGGCAACCGAGTCCGCCATCCGCTGGGTGACGGTGAAGCCGTCTTCGGCAGTGTCGATGGCGGGCTGCAGCAGTTCGGCCCAATCCATGCTGCCGTGATCGGTATGGAGCGTTTCGAGCAGCATCGGCGTCCCGGGCACGCCGGCCGACCGTCCACCGACAACAGCGTCCATGAAGCCCATGGTTTCGCCGTTCTCGTCGAGCCAGTAGTCGCCATCGGCGGCCAGCGGCGCCTTTTCGCGCGCGTCGTAAGTGGTCAATTCGCTGGTCGCTGCGTCCCAGTAGAGCAGGAACGCTCCACCGCCGAGCCCCGAGCTCTGCGGCTCGACCAGCCCGAGCATTGTCTGGACGGCAACTGCGGCGTCGGCCGCCGAACCGCCTGCGGCCAGAACATCATAACCGGCCTGGGTGGCCAGCGGGTGTGCTGAAGCGATCATGAAATCCTCAGCGATCACGGATTCGTTATCGGCAATGGCTGTCGTATCTTCGGGCTGGGGAACGTCCTGTGCCCAGACGGGTACTGATGAAAGGAGAGCGGCGGAGAGCAAGGCTCCGCCGTGACGTAGAACATGCATGATAATCCTCATCCTTTGGTTCGGGCCGCTTGGCCTCCCCCAAGACGGCGCAGCCCGGTTCTAGTGTGGCTGTCCCGGGGGTCAGCGCGTTCAGTCAATTCCGATATGGGGGGCAGGGCAAGTGTTATTCGCCCGTCGTGCGCTTCCGGAATAAAAGGATTGAAATCCGACGGGTTGACTTTCGTTTTCAACAGGCAGATTCAACACGGCCTAATTTTGCGTGCACGCTGGAGCGGCGGGCCCGCCAGACCAAGAGATATCCAATGTCACCGACCGATGTGAACGGCGCGTCTGCGCCCCAAACGCCTTTGGGCGAACCCGATAACACGGCCCGCAACAGGCTCGTCATTGGCCTGCTGCTGGTTTCGGCCTTCGTGGTGATCCTCAACGAAACCATCATGAGCGTGGCCATTCCACACCTGATGGCCGACCTCGAAATCAGCGCCAGCGCCGCGCAATGGCTGACCTCGGCCTTCATGCTGACCATGGCTGTGGTCATCCCCATTACCGGGTATCTGCTGCAACGGCTCAACACGCGCCCGGTCTTTATCCTGGCCATGTCTGCATTCAGTGCAGGAACCCTGCTGTCGGGCGTGGCGCCGGGCTTTGAGGTGCTGCTGGTGGGGCGCATCATTCAGGCCTGCGGCACCGCAATAATGATGCCGCTGCTCATGACCACCATCATGAACCTCGTGCCGCCCGAATCGCGTGGCCGGACCATGGGTAACATCTCCATCGTCATTTCGGTGGCGCCCGCGTTGGGCCCGACCATTGGCGGCTTCATTCTCGAGCACCTCGAATGGCGCTGGATGTTCTATCTGGTGCTGCCCATCGCGCTGGGCGCGCTGGCCCTGGGAGCCACCAAGATCCAGAATGTGACCACGCCGACCAAAGCGCCGCTCGACGTCCTGTCGATTATTCTGTCCGCGCTGGGTTTTGGCGGGCTGGTTTACGGATTGAGCAGCCTGGGCGGTGACGCTTCTCATGGCGGCGGCACATCCATGTTCCCGGCATGGGTGCCTGTCGTCGTCGGCGTGATCGGGCTCGGCCTGTTCATCACGCGTCAGTTCGCGCTCCAGAAGCGCGACGCGGCGCTACTCGACCTGCGGACCTTTGGCACGCCGGTGTTCACCGTCAGCGTCATCATGATGGCGATTTCGATGATGGCCATGTTCGGCTCGCTCATCTTGCTGCCGATCTATATGCAGAACGTTCTGGGGCTCGATGCGTCCCAGACCGGGCTGACCCTGCTGCCGGGCGGGCTGGTCATGGGCCTGATGGCACCGTTCGTTGGACGGCTGTTCGACAGGTTCGGGCCGACGGTGCTGATCGTGCCGGGAACCGTACTGGTGAGCGGGGTGCTCTGGGGTATGACGACGCTGAATCAGTTCACGTCGATCTATTTCATCCTCGGGCTTCACATCACGCTCAGCCTTGGGCTGGCGCTGATGTTCACCCCGCTGTTCACCTCGAGCCTCGGCTCGTTGCCCCGTCATCTCTATTCGCATGGCAGCGCGGTGATCGGCACCATCCAGCAGGTCGCCGGCGCGGCGGGCATCGCGTTGTTCGTCTCGTTGATGACGCTGCGCGCCGCCGATCTCGTTGCAGATGGCATCGAAGCTGTCCCGGCCATGTCGCAAGGCATCCAGCTCGCATTCCTGTGCGGGGCGATCATCTCGATGTTCGCGATCGTGGCAGCGTTCTTCATCCGGCGGCCACCGGCCGAGCCCCTGGGGGCCGAATCGGTGCCCGGGCACTGATCCAGAAAAAGGCGCTGCCCTCGGGCGGCGCCTTTTTTCTGGCGGACTTTGGCCGATTTGACCGGCTACAAGAACGTACCGTTCACAAATTCCTAACTTGAGTTAAACCGCGTAAGCGTTATCAACAACGAAGGTTTTCGTAAAAGCGCGTACGGCGCGAGCGCCAGTCGTTGTTGGGGGACAGCCGAAACCTTCAGACGAATTTACAATTCGCCGAGCCGAAAGGCTTTGCGAAGGAAGGTCCCTCTATGTCTAAAACGGTTCTTGTTCTTGGCGGCGATGGCTTTTGTGGCTGGCCCACATCGCTTCATCTTTCGGCACTTGGATATGAAGTCGTTATAGTTGACAACTTCGCCCGCCGGCATATTGCCGAAGAACTTGGCGCTCCGAGCCTGACACCCATCAGCAGCATCGACGAACGCCTCAACACCTGGAAAGAGGTGAGCGGGCACGACATCGATATTGTCGAACTCGATATCGCCCGGGACCGGTGCGAGCTGCGGCGCTTGCTGGCGTCGGTCCGGCCCGATGCCATAGTCCATTTCGCCGAACAGCGCGCCGCTCCCTACTCGATGCGTGACGCAGCGCGCAGGGCCTACACTGTCGACAACAACATAAACGGCACCCACAACGTGCTGTCCGCTATTGTCGAACTCGGGCTCGATACGCACTTTGTCCATCTCGGGACGATGGGTGTTTATGGTTATGAGGGCGACGGGCTGGAAATCCCTGAAGGGTATCTCGACGTCGTCGTCGAAGGACCCGACGGTGCCCGGCATCCGCGCTCGATCCTTTATCCCACCAAGCCCGGAAGCATCTATCACCTGACCAAATCCATGGATCAGCTGATGTTTCAGTTCTATGCCCGAAATGACCGGATGAAGATCACCGATCTGCACCAGGGCATCGTATGGGGCACCCAGACCGAGCAAACCCGGCTCGATCCTGCGCTCATCAACCGGTTCGACTATGACGGCGATTACGGCACCGTGCTCAACCGCTTCCTTATGCAGGCGGCCGCCGGGCATCCGCTGACCGTCCACGGGACCGGTGGGCAGACCCGTGCTTTCATCAACATCCAGGACACGGTGCGCTGCGTCGCCCTGGCGATCGAAAATCCGCCTGCCGCCGGCGACCAGGTTCGCATCATCAACCAGGTGGCCGAGACCCATCGCGTACGCGATCTGGCCGAACTGGTTGCCGAACTCACCGGCGCCGACATCGAGTATCTGGACAACCCGCGCAGCGAGGCCGCTGAAAACGATCTCGCGGTTTCCAGCAAGACCCTGAAGGGTCTCGGTCTCGAACCGATCCTGCTGCGCGACGAGTTGCTGACCGAGACCGTGGACATTGCCCTGCGCTTCATCGAGCGGGCCAATCTCGACACAATTCCGGCAACCGCGCTGTGGCCCGGCCGGCGCGAGACTGAAACGCCACAACTCGAAGCGCCGCGTTTCGCCCTGCGATGAAAGACTTTCTGCGTCTGCTGTTTATCGCGATTCTGAGCTTTGTGATTGTCGGCGTCGCCATCGCCTACACACGCGATAGCGACGTGCTGGCGCGGCTGACAACGGCCGTGGACACCTCGGCGTTGCCGAAGCTGGAATTTCCTGCAGCCGACCCCAACGCACCCGATGACGACGGCGCCACCGAGATATGGATTTCCCGGCCCCGAGCCGACCAATGGGTCGGGCTTGCCGGTTTCCCCGATTCGGCCGAAATCCGCTTCGCCCTGCCATCGGGGATCAATTTTTCGGCCGGCACCCTTAAGCTCGCGCTCGACTCGCAACTGGGTGCGGATGGGGACGGGCGCGTCACGATCAGCGTAGATGGAGTGCGTCGTGGCGAGGTTGTGCTCGATGCGGGCCTCACCCGCCACGACGTCGAGATCGCACTTGCCCCCGACGAATTGCTGTCGAATGCGGTGGTTGTGACGCTGGATGGCCGCGGCACGACAAGCGGCGGCCAGATCTGCCCGGTCGATGCCGCCAATTCGGGCGCGGCGATCACTCTGAGCGCCGATAGCGGACTGGCGCTGTTCACCGACGATCCCATCGATACCCGTGCAGTGCGCATCGCTACGATGGGGGACCCGGCGTGGCTCGGATTGGGGAGCGATGCCGAGGCGCAGGCGCGGGCAATCTGGGCGCGGCAGGACCTTGCCCGCAGGGGCATGGAAGTGCGCTTTGCCGCCGCTGATGCCACGCCCGATCTCGTCATGGCACAGATTGCCGGCTCGGCGCTCACGCTCGATCCCGATGGCCGCGTCGCAGTTTCAGGCGCAGCAGGGATCGATGCTTTGCTCGCCGCCCGCATGTCTGCCTCAATGCTGCCTGCACCCGATGCCTGGCCGGTGTCCGTTGACGAGCTTTCGGCCGAAACCTTGCTCAAGAATTTTCGTGGATCGCGGCGCTGGACAATTCCCTACGTTCTTGCCGATCTGCCCGACGGCTTGATGCCGCGGCGCTTTGCGATCGATCTCAAGACCTCGACACTGGCGCCGGGCAATGACTGGGTGGTGCGCGTTTCGCTCAACGGCAATCTGCTCAAGACCGAGCGGTTCGACGGGCAGGAGGATATGATTTCGCTCGACGTCACACTGCCGTCCGAAATCCAGACCCTGTCCAACGCCATTCTGATCGAATTGATCGACACGAGCCCCAACGACTCGATCTGCCGGGCCGGCCCGGACGCACAGGCGCAGCTGTTGCCCACCTCCCGTCTGACCCCGCAGGGCGTCCAGCCGGCCGAGGGGTGGCCGCAGATGGTGCGGGCGCTGGCCGCGGACCAGACGATCGGGCTCAAGGTTGCAACGGCCCTGTCGCGCGGCGAAGCCCGGACGGCAGCGGCGCTGCTGGGAAGCTTCCTGCCGGTCCGGAGCAGCGTAGTGTTCGGAACGGAAGTCGATACCGCGCCGGCAAAGATCGAGATGACCACGGCGGGCGGCCTTAAGTCCGCGTTGCGCCTTGCCGGTCAATTCGGTGCCGGTGCGCAGACCATCTGGCTGGTCGTGCCCAATGAGGACAAGGACCCGACCTTGATCGCGGTTGCCGACCCACGCGCCGCTGCGCTGATCGAGCACCTCGATGATAACGCAGCGGTCATGCTGATCGACCGCTGACCATGCTGCAGCGCGCGCCAAAGGATCACGATTACTGGTCGGTGGACAGCGCGCCTGCAAAGCTGACGCGACCGCTTTCGATCTGGGCGGCGCCGACCCTTCTGGTAATATTTACAGCAGTAGCCGCGGCATTGCTGGCGGCCATCAGCGCCGAGCCGCTGGCCGCAATCTTTCCCAATGGCGACGTTGTATTCTCACCCTATCTGGGCATCCATTCCATTCCGCTGCGCATCTTCATGGTCTCGTTCTTCGTCGCCTTTTCGGCGGTGGGCGCCAGGGCGCCCCAGCGGTTGCGTTTTTTCCTTGAAGTCACACTCTATTACATCGTCGTTTGCGCCGCGTTCGATCTCATCAACATCGCTGCCTACCGGCTGACGGGCTTCGTCTATTCGATCCACGTGGTCGAAATTCTTTCCGGCCTGTTCGGCTTTTATATCTTCTCGATCCGCCTGCTCGACCAGGGGACGATGCCCCGCCGGGCTCCGTTTGCCCCGTTCAACCCGCGGTTCAAGGTGACGTCGTTCATTCTGATCGTGCTTGCCGTCGGTGCGGCAATTGCCGTTTCCCTCTGGATCGATACGCTCGATCTGCCGCTGGTGGGCGATCTGCGCTCGGTTGCTTTGCTTGGCGGCACGGGGCCGGGGGTGTTCCTGTTCCTGCCGGTGCTGTTCTTCCTGCTCTATGTATTGGGGACGCTCCGCGCCCTGTTGCGGCGTAAGCCCAGATACTGCCCACCGGTCACGGCCATCATTCCTGCGCACAACGAGGCCCATATCCTGCCGCGCACGCTGAACGCGCTCGAAAAAGCGGCCGCCCAATATGGTGGCGAGGTCAATGTGTTGGTGCTCGACAACTGCTCTACCGATGGGACCGCCCAAACGGCACTTCGCATTTTTGCCGATCTGCCCAATCTGCGAGGACAGGTTTTCGACGTGCCGATTCCTGGAAAGTCGAACGCGCTCAATGCGGGCATCGCCCGGACCACGACCGAAATCGTTATCCGTATCGACGCCGATACACAGGTATCTCCGGCCTCGGTCGGGCGGGCCGTACGCCACTTCTGGCGCGGCGACGTCGGCGTGGTAGGGGGATTGCCCATTGCCCCGGGAACCGGGAAATTTGACAGGGCGCGCAACCTCGAAACCCTTCTCAAGCACGGCTATTATCAGGTCGCCTATGGCGCGGTTGACGCCATCGTCGGCGTGCCCGGCATGCTTGCTGTCTATCGTACGGAGGCCGTGCGCAATGTCGGTGGCTTTACCGGTGGCATGAACGGGGAAGATACCGACATGTCGCTGCGCATCGGCGAGATGGGCTTCCGCGTCGTCGGCGATCCGACGATCACCTATGTCTCCGAAGTTCCTGCAAGCTGGAAGCATCTGCGCGAACAGCGCATGCGCTGGTTCCGCTCGGTCTATCATGTTTCGTCGCGCAACCGCGATTACCTCGACGGCTGGATGCCCTCGGTGCGCGGCAAGATCATCCTGCCCTTCATGCTGCTCAACTCGGGCCGACGGGCCATGACGGTGCCCTTGGTGATCTTTGGCGTGCTGTATTATTTCGTGGGGTTCAATCCGCAAAGCCCACTGACGGTTCAGGCGGTTTTTGCTGTGGTTCTGGGGGCGCCGGCCCTCATGGCAGCTTTTGCAGCGTTGGCCAACGGCCGGATCGGGGCTTTGATCGGGTTGCCCGAATATATAGCGTTCAGGCTGGTGCGGTCCTATCTGACGCTCGAATCCGTGCTTTCAATAGCGTTCGGCGAAACGGCCCCGCGTGAGGCACAACTGCTGTTGCCGCCGCCCGCCGTAACACAGGATAAAATGCAACCAACTTCCTAAAACGCCCGTTGGTGCGCTAAGGCCCATAGTGGCCCCACTTCATCGCGTTCGATGAAGTTGGAGAACCAGCGTCATGCGCTACCCTCTTTGGGCGTTCCTTTTCGTCTTCCTGCTGCCGCCCTTCGCGCTGCACGCGGCGCTGGCCGGAAAAGCGGAATTTGAAGCGCACCCGGCGCCGGTCGAGCGGACGGAAACCGTGCTTTTTGCACAGGTCGAACCCGTCCCCGTCACACGGCACGCCTTCTAGACTGGCTGCCCCTTCACGCAAACCAGACCGCGGCCACGACAAAAGCCCTCAACCAAGGCTGCGAGACGACTGCCGGCAGGGCCAGCACCATAAACGGGAAAGCCGCCAACATTGGGAAGTCCTTTCTCAGTAGGGCCCAAGTGGATCTGCCGCTCGGCCGAAAAAATCTTTGCGCCTCAGGCAGACAGCAGGAAATTTCCGACGAAACAGCTTGCCCAGGATGCTGGAAGGATTGGCTGGGGAACCTGGACCTACCAGTTGAAAGATACATATAACGATTTCAACGGGTTATCAAGATCGGCGAGCAAAAAAGTGGATCAAAGTGGATCACCTTTTTGGGGTGCTTTTGGTGATGCCAATGTCGCGATGATTGAGGTAATGCGCAGCAGCTTGAATCGAGTAGACTTCTCCCAAATTCTTGGGGGAGTTGAACTTGAAGGATCAAGCGAACGATAAGCGCAGCCCGATAATTGCCGTCGCGCTTCTGGTCACGGCGGCATTCCTTGGCCTGTTTGGATGGCTGTTAAACGGCACCGGCACTTGCCCAGATGGCTGGTGGCTGTGGCATCGGGTAAGCTGTCTTGAGCCTAACGCATTGGGCGACACTTTCGCTGGAGCGTTTGCGCCCGTCGCATTTGTCTGGCTGGTCGCTGCGGTTCTCTTACAGCGCAATGAATTGGCTGCGCAGCGGCAAGAACTTCGCGAGGCGCGAGTTGTTTCTACGCAGCAGGTAGAGGAAGCAAAAAAGAATGTTCTGCTCATTGCCGAACAAACCGAGCTCCTGCGGAGTGACAGGGAGAGAGTGGAGCAGAGAGAGGCTGACGAAGATATTGATGAGATGATTTCAATTCTTGTCGCCAACTTGCGGAATAATGTTAATAGAACTTATATCACCGAGCAGTTAGGGACTGAAGACGCGTTCGGAAATGAAAATTATGACTCAAGGATAAATGTAAGTCCATCTCAGAATGACTACAGTGAACTTGAGGAATACGTAGGTGAAATCCGAGATCTGCTCATTGAGGCTGGAATGCTGTCGCGTCAAGGTGTAAAATTTCGGCATAGTGGTCAGTATGCATACTCTGCATTGCTGCCGACTATCAGCCAAATCGACCACCTAAGACAGAAGGCTTCACCACCCAAAAGGGCGCTGCTCAATCTCCGGGGTTTCGATGGTCTCACTCGGTTTGTTCCCGAACTGGTTAATTTGATTAAAGAACACGGCGAAGAAGAAGATGACATTCCATTTTAATTGCCTCGTATTTGAGGGATTCACATTCTGTTCTTATTCTGGCATATTGCGGTAACATAATACCGCAATAGCTGAGTTTGACCCGGTTGCTGAAGACCCTCGACCGTTTCAAGCGTCTCTTTGAGCGCAAAAGCTACACGCTCACCGACCCCGATTTCCCGCTCAGCATTTTTGGCATCACGCATTCGGCCAGCGGCATCCCCCTCACCGCTGCCAACGCCATGCGCGTTCCCGCTGTTGCCGCTGCCGTCGAACTGATCGCCACGGCCATCGGCAACTTGCCGGTAAAGGTCTATAAGCTCACGAGTGCCCATGAGGTGCTGAAGCTCAACAGGGACGATCTGCCGAGCGTAATTAAGTAGAGCCGCGACGCTTGAGCCGGATGCCATGCAATTCTCCTTCCCCTAGTCTATAGCGAGGCCACTTATGGAGATGCACATTTTGAAAAAAAATGGATCACCAAAGTGGATCAGTGATAGGCCGCGAAACCCTTGTAAACCCTAGAGTTTTAGCGATATCAATGACTTAGGAAGGATTGGCTGGGGAACCTGGATTCGAACCAGGACTAACGGAGTCAGAGTCCGTGGGTCTACCGTTAACCTATTCCCCAGCAGATGCGGGCTTGCCGCGCGTTTCGCTTCGGCGCGAGACCGAAGGAAGTGGCGCCTGTTTAGCGGCACACGATGGCGATTTCAAGCCCGCAATTTCACTTCTTTGTCACAGGCGTCACAGGAGGAAGGAGCGGCCGCCTGAGCGCCTTTAGTGCGTAACCGGCGCGCGCCAGGCGATGGCGCGGTTGGGGCTGTAGCAGCCGAGCGCCACCGTGTTGGAGTAATTGCCCGAAACGATCTGCACCTGACCGTTGCCGCAATCGCCCACGACCACGCCGACGTGATTGGACATGACCATGATCGATCCCACGGCGCCCGGATCGGCCTGTTCGCCGTAATTGGCGAAGTCGCGCGCCTTGTTGGACCCCGTGGGCAGCAGGCCGCTGCGGGCCAGGACAGTGTCGAGATAGCACGCGCACCAGCGCCCCGGACAGCCCGAGGGACGCACGCTGCCCAACTCGCTGAGCATAACATTGATAACGGTTTGGGGATCCCGGGCATTGGCCGGGGTGGTGATGGCCGAAGCGGCGCACAGGGCAAGCAGAAGCGATAAGGCAATACGCATCACTTTAGATTTGTCCTTGTCTGGACCCGGACAGCTATAGCCAGGCAACTGGCGCGGCCGGTGTGTGTTATGGTCTAGTCGTCGGCAGAACATCCGCTAAAGAGCGGGCAAACCAACGCGGGGTTATTTCCGCAAACGGGCAGGGACATTGCGTCGAGGCGACGCGCGCGGCCGTGCTCACTTGCGGCCCCCTCCCGTGAAGCGGGCATAAACTGGAGTTTTGTGGCGATATCTGGGCACGTCGGTGCGAATGGCGCGCGATGCGGCAATCGTTGCGTTGCGGGCCATGATGGACTACCGTTAATCCGAAACTGAAATGATCTGCCTCGGGCGCCTTCCATTCGAGACATTGCGGGCCTTTTGCCTGCCTTGCGCTCCCACCGGCGACCGGGCGGTACGGAGTAACCGAGTTGACCGATTCAAGTCGGTCCACCGCCTTGTCGGCGGCTCCTGCGTCTCTGCGCGAGCGCGCCGATGAGCCTGTCCGGCATGAACGCGACGACGCCAAGGCGCAACCGGGCGCCAAGCGGGCAACGCGGTGGACGTCCCAACCCAAATCCGCAGGGCAGCGCAAAAAGCGCGCGCCCACATATGCGGCGCTGGATCTGGGTACAAACAATTGCCGCCTGTTGATTGCGCGCCCGACGGAAAACGGGTTTCGCGTTCTCGATGGCTTTTCGCGCATCGTGCGGCTGGGCGAGGGCCTGAGCCAGACCGGGCGGCTATCCGACGCCGCGATGGACCGGACAATCGAAGCCCTGAAAGTGTGCAAGAACAAGCTGGCCCAGCACGACGGGGTTCGGGCGCGCATCATCGCCACCGAAGCCTGCCGCTCGGCCACCAATTCGGCCGCCTTTCTCGCCCGCGTCAAACGCGAGGTGGGGCTGACCTTCGAGGTGGTCGACCGCAAGACCGAGGCTGAACTTGCCGTGACCGGCTGCGCCGACCTGATCGAAACCGATGCCCCCGGCGCCATCCTGTTCGATATCGGCGGTGGATCTTCCGAACTCGCCTGGCTCGATTTTCGTGGGGGGCGCCCGCGCAACCAGGGCAAGACCTCAGCTTCGATCCGCTCGTGGCAGTCCTTGCCGGTTGGCGTCGTCTCGATTGCCGAAAAATTCGGTGGCGTCGATGTGACGCCCGAGATTTTCGAGGCCATGGTCGGCCACGTCACCGAGCAGCTTCGACACTTCCGCGGGCGGGATAAACTGCGCGGTATGCTGGCCAGCCACCCTGTGCATTTCCTTGGCACTTCGGGCACTGTCACGACCTTGGCCGGGCTCTATCTCGGCCTCGAGCGCTACGAGCGCTCCAAGGTCGATGGGCTCTGGATGCATGCCGATGACGTGGACGCCACAATGCGCGTCCTTTTGGCCATGAGCTATGACAAACGCACCAGCAACCCATGCATTGGCAAGGAACGCGCCGATCTGGTGATACCGGGTTGCGCGATCTTCGAGGCCATCCGGCGTGAATGGCCGTGCCAGCGCATACGGGTTGCCGATCGCGGCCTGCGCGAGGGCATTCTGATTTCGATGATGTCGGAGGACCGCGTGTGGATGCGCGGCCGTCCCGGACGCAGGCGCAGGGGAGGCAGCAATGCCAAATAAGCCGACCGGCAAGGGCGCCGGCCGTCGTGGTGATCGCGATCTCAAGACCCGCGTCAAGACGGCGCGCAAGCGCACCACCTCTTCGACGCTCTGGCTGCAACGCCAGCTCAACGATCCTTATGTGGCGCGGGCCCGGGCCGAGGGCTGGCGCGCGCGTTCGGCCTACAAGCTGCTCGAACTCGACGAGAAGTACGGGCTGTTAAAGCCCGGCATGCGCGTGGTCGATCTGGGCGCGGCGCCCGGCGGCTGGTGCCAGGTGGCGGTCAAAGCCGTCAAGTCAGATCCGGAACATCCAAGCGTTGTCGGCATCGATTACCTCGAAATGGATCCGGTTCCCGGAGCCGCGCTGCTGCAAAAGGACTTTACCGACGAGGACGCGCCCCAGGCGCTGTTTAACCTTTTGGGCGGCCACAAGGCCGATATCGTCCTTTCGGACATGGCTGCGCCCACCACAGGCCACAAACCCACCGATCATCTGCGGATCATCGCGCTGGTCGAGATCGCGGCAGATTACGCGCTCGATGTGCTGGCGCCGGGCGGCACCTTCGTCGCCAAGGTGTTTCAGGGCGGCACCGAGCATGAGCTTCTGGCGATGCTGAAGCGCAATTTTACGACGACGTTCCACGCCAAACCGCCCTCGAGCCGTTCGGAATCGGCGGAAACCTATCTCGTGGCCCGCGGCTTCAAGGGCAGCCGGCAGGATTAAAAGCACAGCTAGAAGCGGGGCGAACGGCCCTGGTAGCCCTGTTCGTCGGTTTTCTGGAGCGCGGCCTGGCGCTGGGCTGCAGTGCGCTGCCCCGATATGTCGCTCCCCGCTTCTTTCTCCAGCCTCAGATACGGGATGATGGCGAGAAACGAGATGGCCGCTATAGCAAAGAAGGCCGTATGGAAGTCATCGACGCCCAGCGGCTGACCGCGCAGATGGCTTGAAAGCTCCAGCACACCGCCAGCCGTGGCGACCGCCAGCGCTGTCGCAATGGGGCGCATGACGGCGTGAATGGCCGTGGCGGGACCGGCTTCGTCCTCGTCGATATCGGCGAACGCCAAAGCGTTCTGGCCGGTGAAATAGAGCGAACGGATAAGCCCGACGAGAAAGATCACCATCATCATTACGATGACTGGTGTCTGCGGCACGAAGGTGCCCTTGATGACCAGCCCGAGAGAGGACAGGACGGCGGCAGCTATAAGGGCGGAACGAAAACCGATCCGTTGATAAATGGGCTTGGCGATAAATTTCATGCACAACGCGCCGAGCGCACCGACAAAAGTGATCATCCCCGATTCGAACGGCGTATAGCCAAATCCCACCTGCAGCATGAGCGGCACGAGGAATGGCGTGGCCCCGGCCCCAATCAGAAAGAGCGATGAGCCGAACACAACAGCCCGATAGGACGGATGCAAAAACAGCCGCGGGTCGAGCAGGGGGTGTTCTATCCGCAAGGCGTAGGGCACGTAGATGATCGCCGCGGCAAGACCGACTACAGTTGAAACACCGGCCACCCAGAGCGGCAGGACGGGCATCGAAAGCAGCGACAGCCCGAACACGATCCCAGAAAAGGCAATCGCCGAGAGAAAGAACCCCGGAAAGTCCATCGGGCGCTGCGTGGCCGATTCCACCTCGGGCAGATATTTGGTGATGAGAACCACGCCAAGCAGGCCGATCGGCACGTTGATAATGAAAATCCAGTGCCACGACAGAAACGTGGTCAGGAACCCGCCGATCGGCGGCCCCAGCGTCGGCCCGATCAGGGCTGGAATGGTCAGCCACGCCATGGCATTGACGAGGTCCTTGCGCTCGGTGGTGCGCAACAGGATGAGGCGGGCCAGCGGGCTCATCATCGCGCCGCCCATGCCCTTGAGAAAGCGCGCCATGACGAATTCTGCAAGGGAACCCGAGAACGCACAGGCAATCGATCCGGCGATGAACACGAGGATCGCCGCGCGAAATACCGTTTTGGCGCCGAACTTGTCCGCGAGCCACGCGCTGATCGGAATGAAGATGGCCAGCGCCACAAAGTAGGCGGTGAACGCCAGCTTCAGTGCCACAGGGGTCGTGCCGATGTCGGCAGCAATCGCTGGCAGGGAGGTGGCAATGACCGTCGCATCCATGTTCTCCATGAACAGGGCGACCGCCAGAATGAGCGGGATCAGACGGGACAATGAACCGAACCGGGAATGGATATTCTTGTTGTTGGCATTATCATTGCCGTTTTAGACCGGGCATGACAATGCGCTGAAAGGATAATTTCCACCCGGCGAACCTTTCGCTCACCCACGCGTTGATGCTTCGGGTTTCATCAATCGGGCACAAATAATGTCTCAACGCCGCTTCCATCTTGTTCTCAACGTCAATTCCGGCACCGTGCAGGCGCTGGGGGTGACGTCTGACACTCTCAAGGCGATGTTTGCCGAACAAGGGCTGGAGGTGACAATTGACGCGGACCCCGACACCGAACTGTCCGACCGCATCCGCCGGGCAATCGAAGGCGACGCCGACACGATCATCGCCGCTGGCGGCGACGGCACGGTAACTGCCCTTGCAACCGCCATTGTTCATTCCGACAAGAATCTCGCCATCCTGCCACTCGGCACGGCGAACCTTCTGGCGCGCGACCTGGGCATGCCCCTTGATCTCCGCGAAGCGATTGGGGCGCTGCGCGACATGGAACCGCTGGCCATCGACGTTTCGGAAGTCAACGGAACCATATTCCTGCACAAGGCCGTTATCGGCGTCATTCCCGAACTGGCGGCCGGCCGCGAATATATCCGCGGGCAGGGGGTGGGCGCCAAGATCGGCTTTATGCGTTACTTCTTCCGCCGAATTTCGCGCGCACGGCGACTGGCACTGGAAATCTCGACTGGTGATGGGCAATCCCGTGTCGAACGGGTTCAGGCCATAGCGGTGGCCTCCAATGCCTATGACGAGGGCCTGGGGCGGTTCTTCCATCGCGATAAGCTCGATACCGGGCTGCTGACCATCTACGTCCTGCATCACCTCAGAGTGGCCGATGTGTTCAGGCTGGCGACAGGCATGCTGGCCGGCCATTGGCGCGATTATGACGCGCTGAGCATCTCGACGGCACGCACGGTCACTATTCGATCCAAAAAACCCAGGCTTCAGCTGATGATAGATGGCGAAGTCCAGTCGATGGAGGCGCCCTTGCACTTCAAGATCTACCCTCGCGCCCTTTCGGTGCTCGCACCGCTCCAGGCGGTCAAGGCCGAAATCGCCGATGAGCGATCCGATACAGGCGAACAGGCACAGGGGCAGCCGGCCTGATGCGACTCGTCCACCTCTCCGATCTCCATTTCGGCCGCCACGACGATAGCGTGGTGGCCTCACTGACCGCCGAAATTGCGTTCCACAATCCCGATCTCGTTGTCGTTTCCGGCGATTTCACCCAGATCGGCAGCGCTGCCGAATTTGCCCGAGCCCGTGATTTTCTCGATCAACTGCCCGCGCCGTTCATTGCTGTGCCCGGCAATCATGATGTCCCCGAACGCAACCTTTTGAAGCGCTTCATCAACCCCTACGGGCACTATCGCCGCTACATCCACCCCGAACTCGAACCGTTCCTGCACGATGACGGCGTTGCGCTGGCCGGGCTCAAGACATCCCGGCGCGCCAATTTCCATTCACTCAACTGGTCCGACGGCGCGATCAGCAAGGATCAGCTTCGGAGGCTTGAAGAACGGTTTGGGCAGGTGCCCGACGATGCGGTCAAGGTCGTGATCGCCCACCACCCCCTCCTGCATCCTGAAGAGCCCATGGCAAAGCACCAGAACAGGGTGCGCCGCGCCGACAGGGCGCTTAAGGTCTTCTCGCGGATCGGCGTGCGACTGGTGCTCTCCGGGCATTTTCACATGTCCTATGTCCGCCGCCATGCCCATGCAGGGGAGGTGCGCGAGGCCGTGCCCAGCGGCCCGCGCGAGAGTAGCGAGGGCCATATTCTCGTCGCCCAGGCCGCATCGACCACCTCGACGCGGCTGCGGGGAGAGCCCAACGCCTACAATCTCATCGATATCGAAGGCCCCGAAATCACAATTCAGGTTCGCGAGTGGTCGGGCGAGGGCTGGGCAACCCGCGAGAAGGCGCGGGAAGCGGCTTGAGGGCACGGTCGATCTTGGCGCTATTGTAGAGCGGTGGCAACTGGCATGGTCTGGGCGCCACACTGTGCGCTTTTTTGTCCAGATACCGGGGGTGTTGTCTGAGGAAACGCCTTAAAAGCGCTTTTATCGCGTTGACAACTGGTGGTGTTCCCCGTTTATCGGGCGACATTCACAACCATTCCGAGAGGCTGCATGCGGCTCGTTTTCGTAATCCCCGCCTATAATGAAGAGGCAATGATCGGTCAGTGCCTTGATGCGGTGATGGCAGAAATCAAGCGCAGCGGACATGCTGCGGACGTCGTGGTGGTCGACAACGCCTCGACCGACAAGACCGGAGAGATCGCCGCGAGCTACCCTGGTGTCCGGGTCGTCAAGGAAATGAACAAGGGGCTGGTTCACGCCCGTCACGCGGGGTTCGTGGCATCCGAGCGATATGACCTCGTCGCCAATATCGATGCCGATACCATGGTGCCCGAAGGCTGGTTGACCACTGTTTTCGACGAGTTCGACAAGCACCCTGAGCTCGTATGCGTTTCCGGGCCCTACCATTATTACGACCTCAATCGCCGCCAACTTGCGCTGGTCGAGGTCTTCTACGCCTTCACCTATTTCACCTACATCCTGAGTCGGTTCATCCTGCGTGTGGGTTCGGTGATCCACGGCGGCAATTTCGTCTTCCGCCGCGAAGCCTGGGAACAGACCGGCGGGTATGATCGCTCCATCACCTTTTACGGTGAGGATACCGACGTCGCCGTTCGGCTGTCCAAGATTGGCCCGGTCAAATGGACCCACAAGCTGCGCATGAACACCTCGGGGCGCCGGATCGAGAAGGAAGGCATCATCCGGACCGGTCTGGTCTATGCCAAGAACTTCTTTTCCATGACGTTCCGCGGCAAACCGGCGACTGTCGACTATCAGGATATCCGCGAATAAGCGGGCACCGCCAAGCGGTTGAGAAAAAATCTATGCCTATGTGTCGGGATCGGCGAAACTGATCCGTCTTAATCCTGTAGGGCGCGAACGGCCCTTCGGGAACAATAAAGGACGACACAATGACCAAGATGATTTTCGTGAATCTTCCAGTGCGTGATCTTGCTGCCGCCACCCGCTTTTACGAGGCGATCGGCTGCACAAAGAACGCAGATTTTTCCAGCGATGAAGCTTCGTCGATGATGTGGTCGGATACGATCACGTTCATGCTGCTCAAGCACGAGTATTTCTCGACCTTCACCTCCAAGCCGATCGCCGACGCGCATGCTGCGGCCGGAGCGCTGATCGCTCTGTCCTGCGACAGCCGCGAAGCTGTAGATGCCATCACCGAAGCGGCCGGCAAGGCCGGCGGCAAGGCAGATGTCCGTGATCCGCAGGACATGGGGTTCATGTACGGCCGTGCCTTTGAGGATCTCGACGGCAACATCTTCGAGCCGGTCTGGATGAACATGGAAGAAGCCGAAACCGCACAGTAAAGGGGAGGAGCTCGCCGTGTCCGACACCATCGAAATAGGCTGCGCCTGCGGCCAGGTTGCCCTGACCCTTGATCGCGGGCCTTTCTTCAGCACAGAGTGCCACTGCACAAGTTGCCGCACGGCGGGCGAGGCTCTTGCGGCGCTGCCGCTCTCCCGACCCATGCTGAACCCGAACGGGGGCACCCATTTCGTCCTCTATCGCAAGGATCGGATTGCCTTTGCCAGGGGGGTGGATCTGCTGACTGCCTACCGGCTCCAGCCGGACTCGCCAACGCGCCGTGTCGTTGCCTCGTGCTGCAAAACGCCGGTTTTTCTCGAGTTCCAGCACGGGCACTGGCTGAGCCTCTACAGTGCCCTTTGGCTCGAGGGAGCCCTGCCTCCACCAGAAGTGCGGACGGTTGTTTCCGATCGCCAGGGATTGCCCGAACTGGACGGCGATATTCCGGCAGGAAAGCTCCCTACAGCCCGATTTTACGCGCGCCTCTTGGTGGCGTGGATCGCCATGGGATTCAAATCGCCCGCTATTGTGCTGTCGCAGCCCGAGGAAACGATTTCAGACGCTATCGCATAGCACACACCACCGGGGAGGTGGCGGGCGGCAAGGCCGTTACGCCTCCTCAAGCTCTCCCAATATCGTCGGGATAAGCTCGCTGACCGTGGGGTGGATGTGCATGGTGTTTTTCAAAGCCGTGTAGTCCATGCCTGACTGGATGGCGTCGAGCAGCACGTGAATGGCCTCGTCGCCCCCGACGCCAAAAATCGCACCGCCGAGTATCGCGTTGCTGTCGGCATCGACGATAACCTTCATGTAGCCGGCGCTTTCGCCCTTTTCCCTGGCGCGGGCCACACGCGTCATGGCGCGTTTGCCGACAAGCACGCGATGGCCGCGTTTCTTGGCCCCGGCCACGGTCAGGCCGGCGCGGCCCAGGGGCGGGTCGGTGTAGAGGGCATAGGCATCGGTTCGGGTTTCGGCCGAGCGGCTGGCGCCCTCGAGGTTGTCGGCGACGATCTCGAAATCGTTAAAGGCCGTATGTGTGAAGGCGCCTCTGCCGTTGCAATCGCCCAGCGCCCAGACACCCTCGACTGAAGTCTCAAGGCGCGGGTTGGTGACGACATAACCCCTGTCGTTGGTTGCGATGCCCGTTGCCTCCAGCCCGAGGTCGTCTGTGTTGGGCTGACGCCCGATGGCGACAAGCACGTGCGAGCCGGTGACCGCCGGCGCTCCGTCCGAACAGTTGACCCGAACGACAGGGCCCGCGTCGGACCGGGAAAAGGCGATGCAATCGGCATTGAGCCGGATATCGATGCCTTCGGCCGTCAGGATGTCCATGACGGTTTGCGAGGCGTCTTCGTCCTCGCGTTTGACCAGTCGGTCCCCGCGCTCGACGATTGTGACCTTGCTGCCGAAACGGGCAAACATTTGCGCAAATTCGAGCCCGACATAGCCTCCGCCCACGACCACGAGATGGCGCGGCACCTCGGTCAGTTCCAAAATGGTGCTGTTGGTGAGGATTTCGATGTCACCGATCCCGGGATAGTCGGGTATGACGGCCCGCCCGCCGACATTGAGGAAAATGCGCGGCGCTTCGAGCGTGCGCTCCCCGACGCTGATCGTGTGATCCGCAACAAAGCGCGCATGGTCCTCGATCAATGTTAGATTTTCGGTGCCGGTCAGCCAGTCGCTCAGGCTTGAGCGTGACGCACCGACGATATCGTCCTTGCGTCCCCTGACCGCTGCCATATCGACAGCGACCGGTCCGGGCAGCGTAACGCCATAATCGGCCGCTCGGCGTGCCATATGGGCGACATAGGCGCTCGCCACCATGGCCTTGGTCGGCGTGCATCCGGTATTGACGCAGGTGCCGCCCAAAAGCTTGCGCTCGATCAGTGCCACCGACTGGCCATGCCCGGCCAGTCGAGCGGCGAGTGCGGGTCCGGCCTGGCCCGAGCCGATAACGATGGCGTCGAACCGCTCGGTCATGCCGCCAGCCACACGACGAGCAACGCCAGGATCACCGCGACTGCGTCTTCGAGCAGCGCGATGGGCCGGTCATTGCCGCCATTCGATGCTACAAGGCGCTTGCGGGCCTCATAGCCGCCCAGCGTGCCGATGACGGCGCCGATCACCCCGGCAATCGCGCCACCGATCCACATGTCCGACGGAAGACCCAGAACCCCGCCGGCCAGCGCACCCATCACCAGACGGGTGCCGAACTGAACGGGAGCCTTGCGGCTAGGCGTCTGCGGCAATTGGTCGGTGACCAGTTCGCCCAGCGCAACCAGCGTGAATATCGCGACTGCAATCGGATGGCCGAGAAAGGCAAAGGGCGTGGCCGAGAGATCGAGCCAGCCTAGAAAGGCCGGCCAGCTCAGGGCCGCCGCCGGTGTCATCGCCCGCAAGCCGGCAACTACGCCAAGTACGAGAGAAAGGAGGAAGAACATGTTCGTGCCCTCAAATTGAAGCATCCAGATTAGCACCTGTCTGACCGCGAAGCGAGATAGGACGACGTCACCCACTTCCCAAAGCCCTGACTCGGTGTTAATGACCCTCGCCAACCCAAAGCCGGTGTGAGTCTACCTTCTGCACCGGCCAAGCGGACAACGCGGACGTTGCGGATCGGTCATAAAGCCGACGGCGCGTCACGCTAAACCATCGACATTCATCTGTTCTACGATGAAGGGCACGAAAGGGGCTGGCCTTGGCGAAGATTATTTCCTCCATCACTGGTGATGCTGCACTGACATTTGACGACGTGCTGCTCCAGCCCGCCCGTTCGGACGTGCTGCCAACCGATGTCGACATCAAGAGCTATGTCACCAAAGACATCGCGCTCAACCTGCCCATCCTCTCTTCGGCCATGGACACTGTGACCGAAGCCAATATGGCAATCGCCATGGCGCAGGCCGGCGGCATGGGCGTTATTCACCGCAATCTCACCCCCGAGCAGCAGGCCGAGCAGGTCAAGCAGGTCAAGCATTTCGAATCCGGCATGGTGGTCAATCCCATCACCATCGGCCCCGACGCCACGCTGGCCGACGCCTATGCGCTCATGGACCGCTACAAGATTTCCGGCATTCCCGTGGTCGCCAATGGCGGCACCGGTGGGCGCAACAATGGCAAGCTGGTGGGCATCCTCACCAATCGCGACGTGCGCTTTGCCTCCAACGACCGCCACAAGATTTCCGATCTCATGACCCGCGAACAGCTCATCACTGTGCGCGAGGGCGTCAGCCAGGAAGAGGCCAAACGGCTCCTCCATCAGCACCGGATCGAAAAGCTGCTGGTCGTTGACGAACATCAGAACTGCATCGGCCTGATTACCGTCAAGGATATGGAAAAGGCTCAGCTCCATCCCTCGGCCATCAAGGACGCACAGGGGCGCCTTCGCGTTGCCGCTGCGTCCACCACCGGCGATCAGGGCTTCGAGCGCTCCATGGCGCTTATCGAGGCCGGGGTCGATCTTCTGGTCATCGATACCGCTCACGGCCATTCGGTGCGCGTCGCCGAGGCCGTCGAGCGCGTCAAACGCGAATCCAATTCCACCCGCATCGTCGCCGGCAACGTTGCGACCGCCGAAGCCACCAAGGCACTGATCGATGCTGGTGCGGATTCGATCAAGGTCGGCATTGGGCCGGGGTCGATCTGCACGACCCGCATCGTCGCCGGTGTCGGTGTGCCCCAGCTTGCCGCCGTCATGGGCTGTGCAGAGGAAGCCGACAAGCAGGGCGTGCCGGTCATCGCCGATGGCGGTATCAAGTTCTCGGGCGATCTGGCAAAGGCCTTGGCTGGTGGCGCATCGGTCGCCATGGTCGGCTCGCTCCTGGCCGGTACCGATGAAAGCCCGGGCGAGGTCTATCTCTATCAGGGCCGCTCGTACAAATCCTATCGCGGCATGGGCTCGGTCGGCGCGATGGCACGCGGCTCGGCGGACCGCTACTTCCAGCAGGAAGTCAGCGATCAGATGAAGCTGGTGCCCGAAGGGATCGAAGGCGCTGTGCCCTATAAGGGCCAGGCCGGTGCCGTATTGCACCAGCTTGCTGGCGGCTTGCGTGCCGCAATGGGCTATACCGGCGCCAAGGATCTCGAAACTTTCCGGCGCGAAGCGACGTTCGTCAAGATAAGCTCCGCGGCGCTCGGCGAAAGCCACGTCCACGACGTGACGATCACCCGCGAGAGCCCCAACTATCGCGGGAAGTAAGTTCCATGACTTTGGCCACCCTGTTGATCCTGCTGGCGCTGTGGACGCAGGGTGCGCTGACGCTGATGCTGCTCTTGATTCTCGGTCGGCGGCGTCTGCCACTGGTCGCGGAGAAAAAGATCGCGGTGCGCGACATCGCGCTCGATACCAGTCCATGGCCCGAGGATGCCCAGAAGGCGTCAAACGCCTTTAACAATCAGTTCCAGCTTCCGGTGCTGTTTGCTATCGGAATCGGCATCGCGCTCTATCTCGGCGCGGGCTGGCCCGAAGCGGTGCTGGCCTGGGCTTTCGTGGTGTCGCGGATCGTCCACGCGACGATCCACATCACGTCCAACCATGTTTACCGGCGATTTTCCGCCTATGTTTTCGGCTTTGCCGTGCTCATCGCGCTTTGGGGCGTGATTTTCGGGCGGCTGGTCTTTGCTTTTCAGGTGATTTGATGCGTCTTCCCGGACGAATGGCCGCCGCCATCGAGGTGCTGGCTGATATGGAAACGCGCAAGCGTCCTGCCTCCGAAGCCCTCAAGGGCTGGGCGCTCGACCACCGCTTTGCAGGTGCAGGCGATCGCGCCGCCATCGGCAATCTGGTTTACGATGCGCTGCGCAAGCGGGCCAGTCACGCATGGCGCATGGGTGAGGATACTCCGCGCGCGCTGATCCTCTCCGTTGCGGTCAACGACTGGAATCAAGACATTAACGCCTTGAATCAGGACTTCAGCAGCGACAAGTTTGCGCCGGAATCGATTTCCGAGACCGAGGCGCTAAGACTTTCTTCCGACTCTGTTTTTGACGATGCGCCCGATCACGTGAAGGCCGATGTGCCCGAATGGCTGGCCGAGCCGCTGGAGCGCAATTTCGGCAATGATTGGGTCGAACAGGGCAGGGGCATGACCACCCGTCCGCCGCTCGATATGCGCGTCAACCGGCTCAAATCCGAACGCGCCCGGGTGGAAAAATCCCTCTCCCGCTTTGCGCCGCAGCCAACTGCCATCGCGCCCGACGGTTTGCGCCTGCCTTCCGGTCCCAACGATGCCCGTACGGCCAATGTTCAGGCCGACGAAGGCTACCAGAAGGGTTGGTTCGAGGTTCAGGACGAAGGCAGCCAGGTCGTGGCGCTGCTGGCTGGTGCACAAATGGGCGAGCAGGTGCTCGATCTGTGCGCCGGGGCAGGGGGCAAAACCCTGGCGCTGGCCGCAGCAATGGGCAATACGGGGCAGATCTTTGCCTATGATACCCAGCGCACGCGGCTCGCGCCCATCCATGAACGCCTCAAGCGCAATGGCGTGCGCAACGCCCAGGTGCGCAACCCCGATGCCGGCGCTCTCGATGATCTGGTGGGCAAGATGGACCGGGTGGTCATCGACGCCCCGTGCACCGGTACAGGCACTTGGCGCCGCCGTCCTGACACCAAGTGGAAGCTAACTCCGGCCCAGCTCGAAGCCCGCTTGGCCGATCAGGTCCAGGTGCTCGATGAGGCCACCCGGTTCGTCAAATCCGGCGGCGAGCTTGTTTACATAACGTGTTCGATCCTGCCCCAGGAAAACGATGACCAGATCACGGCGTTTCTTGAGCGCCATGACGGCTTTGAACTGGTCTCACTCTCTGAGCGATGGGATGCACTGTTTCCCGGCGCGCCGAAACCTTTGAGCGCGAACGGAAATACGATTACACTCACCCCGGCCGCGACCGATACCGACGGCTTTTTCTGCGCGGTGCTCAAGAGGGGGTAGGGCCATGGCAAGGCGGTGGATCGCGATCATCTTCGGGTCCGCGCTGCTGCTTGTCGTCCTGGCCATCGCCGGCATCGCGACCCTGTTCACGGTCGCAGGGCCAGCCAATGACGTGCGGTACGATTTTGTCTCGCCCTCCGGCCGCGTCGATCTCTATCTCATCGAAACGTGCGAGCGGGAAGGCTGCACCCATCAGGCGGTGATCGAGAGGCCCGGGCCGGAAGGTGACCCCATACAGGTGCGCTGCGGTCTCGATATCGAGGCGGTCGAGCCCGTTTTTGTTTCCCTCGATGTGCAGTGGACCTCCGACGAGAGCGGTGTGCTCATAGCCTTTGCCGGTGCCGCCAATGCCGAACGCTCGATCTCCATAGATTTTGACCGCGACTGCAACGCCTGAACGCACGGACATGGCCGGGTGAACCAAAACGGGCAAGGTGACGTTTAAGGGGGCATGACACATGCATCCTCACAAATCGACATCAAACAACCGCGCGCTCTCGTTACGCTGATGGTCTTTCTGGTCGTTGTCATCGGAGTAGGGGCGATCATCGGCACCCAGACCGCTCCGGGGGCCTGGTATGCAGGACTGGAGAAACCACGCTTCAATCCACCAAATTGGATATTCGGCCCGGTGTGGTTCACGCTCTACGTCTTGATAGCCATAGCCGGATGGCGCACATTTCTCGCCGCGCCGCTGAGCGCCGGGATGGGCCTGTGGGCCGCTCAAATGCTGCTGAACTGGGTGTGGTCGCCGGCCTTTTTCGCCGCTGAAAGCCTCTGGCTGGCCATGGCCATCATTGTTCCGATGCTTGCAACGATCCTTGCCTTTTTCGTTAACAGATGGGGACGAGACAGGACGTCTGCCCTATTTTTCCTCCCCTATGCGGCATGGGTAGGATTTGCAACTTTGTTGAATGCATCACTTATTGTGTTGAATACGTAGGTATAGTCCCCGCGAACATGATGTGCGAAAGGTAAAAATCAAAGTAAAAGTTAAATAAAACTGTCTTCCGGAAATTATTAATAGTCAAAGTTGATAGCTGCATCCTTTTGGGATGTTGCTAGGACCCCAAACACAATTTCTGGTTGAGAAGGCTGTCAGGTCAATAGAGTCTGGCATCGACGATGGTGCTGTAGACTATATTCGCGCCATCGCGGGGCAACTCAACATATCCCATCATCATCTCCATCGCGCGTTTGCAACGGCGATTGGGGAGCCTCCCGGTGCGTACCGGAGGCGGATAAGCATGCACGCCGTTGCGTTGCGGCTGCAATGGTCGCGCGAGCCCATCGGCCGCATCGGATATGCGGTAGGCTATGCAAGCCAGGCCGCCTTGACCCGCGTGTTCGAGCGGTTCTTCGGCATACTCCCGGGACGCTACAGAACGGCGTATGGCCGTGCGCGCCTTTCCGTCCCGCCCGTTGAACATGCCCAGTTCGTTCGTGTGGAGGACGGTGTACCGCTATTGCTGCTCGCCAAGCGGTATCGGGGCCGTGCCGAAGACATCGATGGCTTTTGGGACCATTTTCTGACGCGATACGGAGCGGTGCTGGGCCGGTATTCTTCGCCGATGAAACGCGTCGGGCTCATCTATAACGACTGGCGCGCCGATCCCGACAGTCTTGTTCGGTATGATTGCTGCGTCGTGGTCAACGGGGAATCCGTCGACATGAGAAATCCGCCCGCAGGTTTGCATCTCATGCTCAGCCGGGAACGCCAATATGCCGGATACCGCTTCGCGGCAACGTCCTACGACCGCCGGCAGGCTTATGTGGATGTCGGTGACAGTCTGTTTTTCCGCCGGTCCCTTGCGGTGACCGAGGACCCCGTAATCGAGTTGTACGATGAGGCCGAAGTCGGAAAAACGACGCTGCTCTACGCAGTTGAGTAGTGAATCTCACATTAACGTCAGCAAAAAATAGTCAATCATATCAACTGCGAACAAACGGCCTCCTCAAGGTTGAGCATCTTTGATGGATGCTGCAGGGAATCGAAACACAATTTCTGGTCGAGAAGGCTGTCAGATCGATAGAATCTGGCATCGATGACGGCGCTGTCGAGTATATCCGCGCCATCGCGCGGCAACTCGATATTTCCCACCATCACCTTCATCGCACGTTTGCCGTCGCCGTGGGCGAGCCTCCCGGAGCGTATCGCCGACGGGTGAGCATGCACGCCGCAGCATTGCGGCTGCAATGGTCGCGTGAGCCGATCGGCCGGATCGGATATGCCGTGGGCTATGCAAGCCAAGCTGCGTTCACGCGCGTGTTCGACCGCTTTTTCGGCATCCTCCCCGGGCGCTACCGTACGGCTTACGGACAGGCGCGCCTAACTGTTCCTCCTGTCGAGCGTGCCCAGTTCGTTCAGGCTGACGATGGTATGCCGCTGTTGCTGCTGGCCAAGCGGTATCGGGGGTACTCCGAGGATATCGAGAGCTTTTGGGAGGACTTTTTCGTACGGTTCGGAGGTGTGATAGATCGCTATTCGGTGCCGTTGAGACGCGTGGGTCTGATCTATAACGACTGGCGCGCCGACCCGGACCAGCTTGTACGGTACGATTGCTGCGCCGTGGTCAGCCGCCCCGAATCCCTCGATGTGGCACGCCCCCCGGAGGGACTGCACGTGGTCCTCAGCCGTGAGCGTGAGTATGCCGGATACCGCTTCCCGGCCGGATCGTACGATCGCCGGGATGCCTATGTCGAGGTGGGCGACAGTCTGTTTTTCCGGCGTTCCCTTGCGTTGACCGAAGATCCGGCGATCGAACTCTATGACGTGGCCAGAAACGGAGAAACGACGCTACTATATGCAGTTGAGTAGAGTTGTCCTCACATTAACGTCAGGTAAAAATGGTCGGAAATATCAACTACGAGCAAACGTCAAGTTTGAAGGTGCGCCATAGTCGACTCGCGAATTACTTCCCCCCTTTTGGTTTGGGGGCAATTTTTGGAGGCGAGTATGAAAAAGTTTCTAGCAACGGCATCAATTGCTGTTCTCCTGTCTTTCAGCGCAACGCAAGGTGCACAGGCACAACTTGGAGGTCTCCTTGGTCTCGACACCGATGACGGCCTTGAAATCAATCTTCTGGACGACACGGCCAAGGTTAGGCTGGGCGGCGGGGACAACGATGTTCTCGACGTAAAAGTGCTTGATGATGGTGATGGCGGATCGCTTGCCAACGCCAACGTCAACGCCGGCCGCGACAGTATTCTTGGCGTGGATGCAGGCCTGCTCGATGACACCGTGACCGCCAACGTCGACGTCGGCGGCGACGACATCCTCGATGTGGATGTGGGCATCGGTAATGGTGGTAACGGCGGCAACGGCGGTAATGGTGGAAACGGCGGTAACGGTGGCAACGGCGGTGTGAACGGCGGCGGAAACGGTGGCGTGAACGGCGGCGGCATCAACGGCGGCAATCGTTTCGCAAGCTCCGATCCGAACTGCGCGGGCGTCGATCCCAGCACCCTGATCCAGATGTTCGAACAGTCGACGCTGTCGGGTTGGGACAACGCCAGCAACATCCAGATTCAGGCACTGCGTGTCTGCCCGGATATCCGCTCTTATGTGGCAAACTATTTCGCCTCGAGCGGCAAGTATCAGCAGATGCAGATGCTGCTGCGGTCCGATCCGCTGGTTGCAGCGTCCCTGAGCCGTTCGAGCTACGACGCGAACCGCGTCTTTGGCGTGACCCGTCAGTCGTCAAGCCTTACGGTCTTCGTCTTCTAGCCGGCTCTAACGATCAAAAGGCCACTCGTTGACGAGAGAATCCGCGCATTTCCCCCAAATGCGCGGATTTTCATTGTCTTGAATTCCGCCAGCGGCCCGGCCCTCGATGCGCAAAATGAACCACCCCGGATGCGAGGGACATCCGGGGTGGCTGCAAAAGGCCTGAGGGCATGGGACCGCAACTGGCCTTTTGACCGGGATTGCGCGAAGTGGGACGCATTTGGGGACCGCGCAGAACCCGTTTTCTCTCGGCGGCTCGACCGTTGGCCCTATGCTCGCCGCTTGCCCTAACAACGCCAAAGCGGGCGGTGAGTTGCAAAAGGGGTTGCATTATTTGCGCTCATCGGGATTGTCGCGTTTCAGGTCGCTCTCCCCATTGCCTGAACGTCCGATTCCAATTAAAGGCTCGCCATGCAGAACGACGCGCCCACCGACACCATCCTCATTGTCGATTTCGGTTCCCAGGTCACCCAGCTCATTGCCCGCCGGGTCCGCGAAACCGGAGTCTATTGCGAAATCCACCCTTTCAGCACAGCGGCTGACAAGCTCGAAGCGCTTCAGCCCAAGGGCATCATCCTTTCGGGTGGCCCGGCAAGCGTGATCGAGGACGGATCGCCCCAGGTCGATGCAAAACTGCTCGACTATGGCGTGCCGGTGCTTGGCATCTGTTATGGCCAGCAGGCCATGTGCGTTGCGCTCGGCGGCGTCGTGGAACCGGGTTATGTCCGTGAGTTCGGACGCGCCGAAGTGCGCATCGAGAAGGACTGCTCGCTCTATGATGGCGTCTGGGAACTCGACCACTCCTATCAGGTGTGGATGAGCCACGGCGACAAGGTCTCCGAAATCCCCGATGGCTTTGAAGTCGTCGGCACCTCGCCCGGCGCACCCTTTGCCATGATCGCCAATGAAGAGCGCAAATTCTTCGGCGTCCAGTTCCACCCCGAAGTCTATCACACCCCCGATGGCGCCAAGCTCTACGCCAATTTCGTGCACCAGATCTGCGGCTGCGACGCAAACTGGACAATGGCTGCCTATCGCGATCAGGCCGTCGCCGCCATCCGCGATCAGGTCGGTGACAAGAAGGTCATCTGTGGCCTTTCAGGCGGCGTGGACTCTTCTGTAGCGGCCATTCTCATCCACGAGGCTATCGGCGATCAGCTGACCTGCATTTTCGTCGACCACGGTCTGCTGCGCAAGAACGAGGCCGACGAAGTCGTCTCGATGTTCAGGCATCAGTATAATATTCCGCTCGTGCACGTTGATGCATCGAAGGAATTCATTGGCGAACTCGAAGGCGTTGTCGAACCCGAATCCAAGCGCAAGATCATCGGCCGGTTGTTCATCGAGACGTTCGAGAAAGAAGCCGCCAAGATCGGCGGCGTCGAATTTCTCGCCCAGGGAACGCTCTATCCTGACGTCATCGAGTCTGTGTCTTTCACTGGTGGCCCCTCGGTCACCATCAAGAGTCACCACAACGTCGGCGGCCTGCCCGAGCGCATGAACATGAAGCTCGTCGAGCCCCTGCGCGAGCTGTTCAAGGATGAAGTGCGCAAGCTGGGTCGTGAACTGGGCCTGCCCGAACATTTCGTGGGCCGCCACCCGTTCCCTGGTCCCGGCCTCGCCATTCGCCTGCCGGGCGGCGTAACGCGCGAAAAGCTCGACATCCTGCGCCAGGCCGATGCCATCTATCTCGATGAAATTCGTAAGGCAGGTCTGTACGATACCATCTGGCAAGCCTTTGCCGTGCTGCTCCCGGTCCAGACCGTCGGCGTCATGGGCGATGGCCGCACCTACGAAAGCGTCTGTGCCCTGCGCGCCGTCACCTCGGTGGACGGCATGACCGCCGATTTCTACGCCTTCGACATGAATTTCCTCGGCCGCGCCGCGACCCGGATCATCAACGAGGTCAAGGGCATCAACCGCGTCGTCTACGACGTGACGTCAAAACCCCCGGGGACCATCGAGTGGGAATAGGGGCGTCGGCGGCCGGCATCTAGAGCCCGGCCGCCGAAGTCTCATCTATTGTGCTGCGGCGCGCTTGGGCAATACCCAATTGGGCCGCGGGAAATGGCACGTATAGCCATGGGGATTGCGTTCCAGATAATCCTGGTGTTCCGGCTCTGCCTCCCAAAAATCGCCTGCCGGCTCAAGTTCGGTCACCGCCTTGCCCGGCCACAATCCGGAAGCATCGACGTCGGCGATCGTGTCCAGGGCGGTCTGCTTCTGGTCATCGGTCGTGAAATAGATGGCTGAGCGATAGCTGGCACCCCGATCATTTCCCTGCCGGTCCTTGGTGGAGGGATCGTGAATTTGGAAGAAGAACTCAAGCAGTTCGCGATAACTGATCCTGCCGGGGTCGAAAGTGATATCGATGGCTTCGGCATGGGTGCCGTGGTTGCGATAGGTCGCGTTGCGCACGTCGCCGCCGGTATAGCCGACTCGCGTATCCACAACGCCGGGCAGCTTGCGGATCAGGTCCTGCATGCCCCAGAAACAACCACCTGCCAGAATTGCATGTTCAGTCATTTTATCCCTCCACCTGATTGAGATATGAGCCATAGCCCTCCGCTTCCATATCCTGCTTGGGCACGAAGCGGAGCGAGGCCGAATTGATGCAGTAGCGCAACCCGCCGCTATCGGTGGGCCCGTCAGGAAAAACGTGGCCGAGATGGCTGTCGCCATGGGTCGAACGCACTTCGACGCGGGTCATGCCGTGGCTGGTGTCGCGCAACTCGACGACATTGTCCCCGATTATGGGTTTGGTAAAGGCGGGCCAGCCGCAGCCGGAATTGTACTTGGCTGCGGACGAGAAAAGCGGTTCGCCCGATACGATGTCGACATAGATGCCGGGCTCGAAATGCTCGTCATACTCGCCAGTGAAAGGCCGTTCCGTCCCGTTTTTCTGCGTCACCTGAAATTGCTCGGTCGTCAGCCGCTCAACGGCTTCTTTGGTTTTGCCGTAGGTCACTGATTGTCCTTTCATGAAAAGCTTTGGCCCATATTTGGGTACTGTCCAGCCGTTCGTCAAACAACGACCGTTCACTTTCCCGACGATGACGAGGAGCGCTTTAGTTTAGGGGCCACCCCGATGGGTGCGGCTGCTTGATTACGCGGCGGCTGCCGCAAGCGCTGCCGGTGCGAAAACCTTGCCGAAACGGTTGGCGAAGAACGCCTTGAGCGGAATTGTCTCCTGCATGATGTAGCCGCGCGTACCGATCTCGCCGGTCTTTAAAAGATCCAGGATCGCGCATGCGGAGCTTGCTGTGGTGAGCTGGATAGCTGTTAGGCCGCGCACAGCGTCGGGCAACACCTTGTTCTGGAACGAGCGCCGGCAGTACTGGCCCTCGATTGTTCCGGTCACGTCAGCGTAGATGACGATCATGTCCTGGCGCGTCGTGGGGATGTTACGTTTGAGCAGGCTGAGGCACGCCTCGGGCGTTTCGGCCATACCCAGCTCCTGGAGCAGGAAGCGCATGAGCCTGTTGTGGCCGGGGAAGCGGATTGTCTTGTAGGTAACGTTGCGGGCCTTGCCGCCCAGCACATCTGTAAGCGAGCCCAGGCCGCCCGACGTGTTGAAGGCTTCGAAGTCGGTTCCATCGAGAACCATGGTTTCCAGCCCGTCAAGCGCTGGCACCTTCACACGCTGGCCGTTTACAATGGCATCGCAGGGCTCGATATACTCGTTCACCACGCCTTCGGGCGACCAGGTGAAATTGTAGCGCAGACTGTTGTCAGGGAACTGTGGCAAGGCGCCTACGCGCAGCTTGACCTCGTCAATGGTGTCGAATTCAGCGCACAAATCGTTGGCAAGGATCGAAATGAACCCCGGCGCGAGGCCGCACTGCGGGACGAATGCAGTGGATGCCGAGGTGGCAAGGGCCTTGACCTTCTCGGTGCTGGCAACGTCTTCGGTCAGGTCGATGTAGTGCGTGCCCGCCCTGAGTGCCGCTGCCGCAATGTCTTCGGTCAGATCGTAGGGCGCGGCGCTGATAACGGCGAACTTGCCGGCGAGCAGCGCGTGCATCGAATCTGCCGCCTTGACGTCGACGACTGCCGTTTGCGCGGCGGTCTCGGGACCGACTGTCTTGAGCTGGGTTTCGGCCCGGTCCGCGATCGTCACCGCGTACTCGCCCGTATCGGTCAGAAGCTTTGCGATCGCCCGGCCAATTTGCCCGGCCCCGATTACCACGATGTTTTCCATTTTCGCTCCTTTGAGGTTGGTGGAGCGAGTCTGGAGTCTGCGCAAACCGAGTTAAAGCGTCGGATTGAACGGAAAGGCGACTGCGTTTGTGCATATTGCCGACAAAACCATCCCTATTGACGAAAATGGCGGTGCTTTTCGCCGATTCCAGAAAAGTAATTTGGCTTTTATAGACAAAAAAAACGAGTTGATTCAGATATCCATAGCGGCGGACCTGGATATGTGCCGACGCAGCAGGGCCGAAGCGAAGTCGTAATCCCCTTCGGCAATGGCATCGAGAATCGCAAGGTGATCGCGGCAGGCCTCGTGGAGCCGCTGCTCGCTGAGCTTGCCGAAATCGGCGTATTCGGTCATTCGGCGCAGATGGTTCTGCCGTCGCACGGCCAGCGTGAAAAAGCGGTTCCGCGCCCAGGAAACGATGGTCTCGTGGAATTCTGCATTGGCATTGAACCATTCGTCGCGGGTCAATTGGTCGATCGGCCGCGAATGAATGTTTTTCTGCGCCTGCTGGAGTCGCGTCAGCTGGTCAGGGTCAGGCGCGTAGTTGGGGTGGGTGAGCGCCCCGCATTCGACGACAAGGCGAAAGCTGTAGCTTTCAGCGACTGCGTCATCGTTCGCCAGGCCCTCGAAAAAGCGCCACCCATGGCCGGGCAGGCGCTCGACCAGACCCTGATTGGAGAACTTCAAAAGGACCCGCCTTATGGCCCCGCGCGGGGCGTCAAACTGCGACACCAGCTCGGTTTCCGAGACTTCATCGGCAATCTGACCGGTTGCGCGCGCGGACATAAGGCGTTCATAGAGCGTATCGCTCGCCTCGCCGGGCAGGAGCGATTCGATCGTCTCGCCCGGCACCAGGTCGCGCGCCAGAAAAAAGCCGCGTTGTGCGCGCTGGGCGAGCAGTCCTGCGTTGACGAGATAGGTGAAGGCCTGCCGCACGGGCGTGCGGGACACATTGAGTTCCTTTGCCAGTGCGCTGTCGGAGATCTTGTCGCCTTCGCGCCAGCGTCCAGACTGAACCATCGTCAGAATCTGCTGTATCAGCTCCGCCTGAAGTGTTGAGAGTGATGTATCGGACGGCGCAGTCTGAACGTGGGTCACCTGAAAAACTCCGCAATATGGGTGCGCGAAAGATGGGCGCGGGCTGACCACAGCCGATTTAAGCCAATGTTCACAAGGCTTTTTTGGTTGCCAGCCGCTCACCGCAAAACCTTGTTGACAACAATATGGCGATCTGATTTTGTATTTTAAATAAGAAAAATACATTAATGAGTGAGCGCGTGCAGCCTTTTCCTTTCTACACGATAAGCGGTGGTGCCTATGAGCGTGGCGTCCAGTACGGGACGTTGGCTCGGGATCGAGTGAAAAAAAGCATCGAAATCTATGGCGGAGCGCTTGACGCGTTCGGGCTCAGCGCGGCGGCCTATGCGCGGCTCGTGGGTGACTTTGCAAAGAAGGTTGCCGAGTTCGATGAGCAATACCTTGAAGAGATGCGCGGCATCGCCAAGGGAGCTGACGTCGACCTCAATGACGTGGTGCTCATCAATGCCCGTACTGAAATTGTTGCAATGGCGCGGGCTGAAACGGGCGCCAAGGATCCAGATGAACTGGACGACGGATGCACTGGCGCCATCATCCTTCCTGAAGCGACAAAGAGCGGAAATCTGATTCACGGTCAGAACTGGGACTGGCGTTCCGAATGCGCCGAAACCGGTGTTGTCCTTCGTGTGGTCCGCGGCGATGGTCCCGATTTTCTGACATTCGTGGAGGCGGGCGGCCTTGCGCGCAGCGGGTTCAATGCTGCGGGCATTTCAATTACCGCCAATTATCTCGAATGCGACAGGGACTATACCCAGATCGGCGTGCCGCTTGGCCTGATCCGGCGCAAGGTCCTTGAGCAGGAGCACTTTGCCATCGCGACCAAGGTCGTGGCGACGACGCCAAAATCCTGCTCGAACAACATCATGATCGCGTCCAAGGCGGGCTTTGGCATCGATTTCGAATGCGCGCCGGATGAGGCTTTTCCCATTCTTCCCGACCAAACCGGCAAGATCGTTCACGCCAATCACTGGGTGAGCCCGGTTGCCCTTGGAAAGATCCGCGAAACGGGAATTCCATTTGTTCCCGAAAGCTATTATCGGGACTGGCGCGTGGCCCGGCTTCTTGGTGAGGCCAAGGACGGTGTCGATCGTGCGGCGCTCAAGCGCGCGCTGGGCGATGATTTCCTCACGCCATACTCCGTTTGCCGCCCGCCGCGTGGCGGCGGCGCCGGAAATATCACCGCAACGGTCGCGACAGTCATCATGGAGCCGGCGATCGGCGTGCTCGAAATTGCGCCACTTCCGGCCCTGGGGATGGAGTTTACGAGCTACACCATCAGCGATGATGTCGAACGCCCCGGCGATTGCGGCACGCCAATGGCTCCCAAATCGATCGAGGATTAGCGACGTGCTTCGATTTGCACTCGGACGAATTTTAATGGCGATACCCACGGTGTTTATCGTGTCGGTCGCCGTCTTTGCCCTCGTCAGACTCATTCCCGGCGATCCGGCATCGTTGATGCTCGGTGATGCCGGGGATGCGGCCGCGCTCGAGGCCCTGCGCGAGCGGCTTGGTCTCAATAAGAGCATTTTCAATCAGTACGTCATCTGGGCGGGCAACATTTTTCAGGGCGACTTCGGACGTTCGATTGCCAATCAACAGCCCATTCTACCGATGCTGGTTGACCGGTTTGCCGTCAGCGCCGAAATCGTGCTCGCCGCGGTGCTGCTTTCGGCCATTGTGGCCGTGCCGGCCGGCATGCTGGCCGCCTGGCGCCAGAACAGCATGACCGATCTCGCGCTCGTAACCGGCGCAACCCTGCTGTTGTCGATCCCCGCGTTCTGGATGGGGTTGTTGTTGCTGCTGGTTTTCGGACTGCAGCTCAACTGGCTGCCGATCGTGGGCTACGTGACCTTCGGCGAAGACCCGGTCAAGGCGCTCCTCTATCTGATCCTGCCAGTCACGACGCTATTCCTGCACGAGATCGGGGTCATCCTGCGCATGATGCGCGCCTCGACCCTTGAGGTGCTCAATCAGGAATACATCACCCACGCCCGCGCCAAAGGGCTCGCCGAAAGCACCATTGTTTTCCGCCACGCCTTCCGCAACGCGTTCGGTCCGACCTGGACACTTCTGGGTCTGATCCTCGGCAATCTTCTGGGCGGCATCGCCATTGTCGAGACAGTGTTCACCATTCCCGGTCTCGGGCGCATGCTCGTCGATGCGATCTTTGCACGCGACTATCCGGTCATTCAGGCATGTCTGCTGTTTATCGCGCTGGTCTATGTCGCGGTGAACCTGGTCGTTGACCTCCTCTATCCCCTTTTCGATCCGAGGGTTGCGGCGCAATGAAACAGAGAAAATTCAAATCGGGACTTGGCACGATCATTGTCGGAGCCGTCCTTGCCATCGCGCTGGTCGCCACGTTCTGGACCCCGTACGATCCGCTCGTCCTCGACTTTACGGCCCGTCTGGCCGCGCCCAGTCTGGCGCACCCGCTCGGCACCGATGAATTCGGCCGCGACGTTTTGAGCCGCCTGATGCGCGGGACCGCGGCAAGCATCCAGATCAGTCTCGCGACGGTGTTTCTGGCGACCTTGGCAGGCGTTCTGTTCGGCGCGTTGACGGGGTATCTGCGCGGCTGGCCCGACCGTGTAATCATGATGTTCAACGATGCGCTTCTGGCCTTTCCGGGCCTGCTGATGGCGCTGGGTTTGCTGGCCGTGTTTGGCGCCAATATCTGGGGCATCATTCTCGCGTTGGCGATCGCCTATATGTCGTCGGTCGTCCGGATCGTCCGCGGCACGGTCCTGAGCCTGCGCGAGCGCGAATTCATCGATGCGTCCCGCGTCATGGGCAATTCCGAGCTGTTTTCGCTCGTACGGCATATCCTGCCCAATTGCATCGCGCCCATCACGGTGATGGCGACCTCGATGTGCGGCTGGGTCATTCTGTCCGAGAGCGCCCTGAGCTTTCTTGGCATGGGCGTGCCGCCCCCGGCACCGACCTGGGGCAACATGCTTGCGAACTCGCGGACCTATATCGAACAGGCCGTGTGGCTGGGAATTTTCCCGGGGCTGGCGATTTCGATCACCCTTCTTGGCTTCAATCTTCTTGGCGACGCTCTACGTGACCGTCTCGACCCACGCATGAGGGGACAATTGTGACGGACGATCTGCTTCTCAAGGTTAGCAATCTGACGCTTGCAGTCGGCGCGCTACCCGTCATCAACAATCTCAACTTCTCCATCAAACGCCGCGAAATGCTCGGGATCGTCGGAGAGTCCGGGTCGGGCAAGACCCTGGCGTCCCGCGCTGTCCTTGACCTTACACCGCCTGCGGTAAGTCGCGTGTCCGGCAATATCGTGTTCGAAGGACGCGATCTGGGGAGCCTTGCGCCCGCCGAGCTACGTTCCGTGCGCGGTGCCGGCATCGCGATGGTCTTCCAGGAGCCCATGACCTCGCTCAATCCGGCTCTGACAGTGGGAAAACAGCTCGATGAGGGGCTGGAGATTCACACCGACCTCAATGCAGCCGCCCGCCGCGAGGTCGTTCTCAAAATGCTCGATCGGGTTGGGATTTCGGGTGGCGAGTCAGTGCTCGGTGCCCATCCGCACCAGTTCTCGGGTGGTATGCGGCAGCGCATCATGCTTGCCTCCGCAATGGTGCTCAAGCCCAAGCTGTTGATCGCCGACGAGCCGACCACAGCCCTTGATGCCGTCATCCAGCGTGAAGTGATGGAGTTGATGGTCGAGTTGAGCGCGGAGAACGATACCGCAATCTTGCTCATCAGCCACGATTTGCCGATGATCGCCCGTTACTGCGACCGTGTTCTTGTCATGCAGGACGGCGAGATCAGGGAGGAGGGGCCGACCGACAAGGTCATCGCCAACCCCCAGCACAGCTATACCCGGCGCCTGTTGTCGACGCTCCCCCGCCGCGGTCCCGTACGCCCGCAGCGCACCGGAACACCGATTGTTGCTGCACAGGACATCGCGGTCGAATTTGCCGGCCATCGCAAGCTCTTCCGACCCAAAACCACCAAGCAGGCCCTGAAAGGGGTCAGCGTGGAAATCCGGCCGGGTGAGGTCGTGGCGGTCGTTGGTGGGTCAGGGTCTGGCAAGACTACGCTGGCGCGCGTGATCGCTGGGCTCCAGAAAACCAATTCGGGAACGCTGCTCTGGCAGGGACAGGCGATAGGGTCGGACAGGGCCCACACCAGCGACTATCGCACGAACTGCCAGATGGTCTTTCAGGATCCTTATTCCTCGCTCGACCCCCGCATGCGGGTTTTTGAGATCGTCGACGAGGCGCTGCGCGGCATGGGGCTGGCATCGGGCGAGCGCAAGACGCGCGTAACCCAGGCGCTTGACGAGGTGGGGCTGGGCAACGCGTTGTCGAAGCGGTTCCCTCATGAGCTTTCGGGTGGGCAGCGCCAGCGCGTTGCAATCGCCAGGGCGATCATTCGCCGCCCCGATTTCATCATCGCCGACGAGGCCGTCTCGGCGCTCGACGTCACAGTGCGGGCGCAGGTCCTCGATCTGTTTGCCGACTTGCAGAGCCGCTATGGCTTTTCGTGCCTGTTCATCACGCACGACCTTGGCGTGGTCGAACAGATCGCCGACCGCGTGATCGTCATGCGCGACGGAGAAATCGTCGAAGAGGGGCCACGCGACGCGATCTTCGATACGCCCAAAACCGCATACACCCGCGAGCTTTTGTCCGCCGTTCCGGTGCTCGAAACCATCGAAGGCGGCGGCGTTGCGCTCAAATGGCGCTCGGAGGCGGAAGCCTCCGTCAGTGCCCGATAAACCGAGGTTAGACCCATGGATAAACCGTCTTTGCCCACAACCAAGCGCCAGGGCCATGGCGACAAGCTCTCGTTCTACGATTTCGGGCCGACGCCGTTTTTTGCCCTCCAGAAAGATCAGCGTTTCAGCTACTGCCTGTACGTCCCTCAAGACTATGACGAGCAGGCCAGCCAGACATACCCGCTGGTGACCCTGGTCCACGGCACCGGCCGGACCGCTGCGCAATACCGCGATTTTTTTGCCGACTTTGCCGAAGAGCATCAGTGCATTGTGCTTGCGCCACTCTTTCCTGTCGGCATCATCGAGCCCAATGATTTGACCAACTACAAGCGCATCCAGTTCCACGACATCCGCTACGATCATGTGCTGCTGTGGATGGTCGAAGAAGTCGAGAAAAAGTACCGCATCGCGTCCGGTGGCATGGCGATGTACGGCTTTTCGGGCGGTGGGCAGTTCGTCCAGCGCTTCTTTATCCTGCATCCGGAAAAACTGCGGGCGGTGTCCATCGGGGCGCCGGGTGTCGTCACGCTCCTGGACGAGGACTACGACTGGTGGGTCGGCGTGCGCGACCTCAAGGCCCGCTTCGGCATCGGCGTCAATATCGACGCCATGCGTCAGGTGAAGGTTCAAACCCTCGTCGGAAGCAAGGACGACGCAACCTGGGAAATCACAATTCCACGCAACAGTCCGCTCTGGATGGATGGCGCGGATAAGCAGGGCGCCAACCGCCTCGAACGGATCGAGGCGCTGGCGTCCAGCTTTGAGAAACATGGCATCGCCGTACAGCGCGACGTCGTGGCTGGTGTGGCACACGAACCATACAAAATGGTCGACGCCGCCCGGCACTTCATGGCGGAGGTTCTGCGCAGCTAGCGGCAGCCTCGGCCACAACCAAACGACAAAGGGACATCACAATGGTTTTCAAGGACGCCCTGCGAATGGGCATCGCAGTCCTTGTGCCGGTCGCCATCGGTTCGGCGGCGATCGCACAGGAAGACACGACGCTGCGGATTGGGCTTCACGCCGACATCGCCAGCGCCAACCCCGGCGTTAATCGCGACGGGAACTCCGATATGGTACTCGCGCACGTGGTCGAGGGGCTCGTTGCTTACGATTCCGATCTCGACATCCAGCCAGTTCTCGCCGAAAGCTGGACCATCAGCGACGATCAGACCCAGTACGAGATCACGCTGCGCCCGGACGTCCAGTTCCACAATGGAGAACCGCTCACAGCCGATCTCGTCGTCTGGAACTTCGAGCGTTATCTTGAAGCCGAAACGAACTTCCAGTGTGCGGCCCGCTTCAGTGGCGAAGTCGGTCCGGCAATATCGGACATGGAAGTTGTCGATGATCTGACAGTGCGCTTCACCTTTACAGAAGCCGCGCCCCATTTTCTGACCACCATGGCGACGATTCAGTGCACGCCCTGGATCATTCACCCCGATTCAGTCGCGGAGGACGGATCGTTCATCAAGCCGATCGGCACTGGCCCTTACGAGTTTGCCACGTGGGAAACCAGCCGTTACGTCGAGTTGACAGCTTTTGATCGATATTCGCCCGCCGAGGGCGAAAAGAGCGGCTATGCAGGCGCCAAGATTGCCGAGATTCCGACGCTGCGGTTCTTGACGGTTCCCGACGCCAGCACGCGCGTCAACGGCCTTCGAGCCGGTGAGATCGATGTTATCGACGAGATCGAACCCACGGTAATCGAGAGCCTTCAGTCCGGCGGTTTCACCATCGACATCCAGCCGACCCCGGCCTGGATGATACTGCAGGTACAGAGCGAGGCCGAAAGCCTTGCCGACGTGCGCATCCGTCAGGCCATCGCCCACGCCATCAATTCCGATCAGCTTGTTTCGGCAATCGGGGAAGGGCTCTACATGTCCAATCCCTCGATCATTCCGCCCCAGAGTGTTTATCGCACCGAACGTTCGAGCATATGGCCGGAGTACAACATCGAACAGGCCCGGACGCTGCTCGATGAAGCCGGCTATGATGGTGAACCGATCAGCCTGCTGGTCGCGAACCGCGACAACCGGGTTCAGATCGCGACCATCATTCAGGCCATGCTGACATCTGCCGATATCAATGTGGAGCTTGAAGTCCGTGATTGGGCGACCCAGCTCGATCTCTATCGCGAGGGCGATTACGAGCTTGCGGTGTTTGCCTATTCGGCCCGCCTCGATCCGTTGCTTCTGTTCCAGTCCTTCATTGGCGACAAGCAGGTTGAGCCCGCGCGTCAGTGGGACAACGACGAAGCCGCCGCGCTTCTGGCCGAGGTCTCCATGGTTACCGATACGGCACGCCGGACCGAGCTGTTCAACGACCTGCACGAGCTCATGGCCGAACAGGTGCCGCTGATTGGGCTGTTCAACTTCTCGGTGGTCACCGGTCTCGCGCCCGAGGTCAGTGGCTATGAGGGATGGCCGGGCGGTACGCACCGCTTCTGGGGCGTCCAGAAGACGTCAGAATAACAAGGCGAAGGCAGGGCCAAAGTGTCGAAGTTCTCCAATTTTTCCTATGTTTCTTCCGATGCTATTGGCCTTGCCCAGGCCATCTCGGCCGGTGTTCTTTCATCGGCCGAGGCGGTCAGCGAGGCGCGGAACGCAATTGCCGCCCTCAATCCCGAACTCAATGCGGTTATCGCGTTGACCGATGAGCTTGCGGACCGGCAATTGAACGCTTTGCCTTCAGGTCCATTGTCAGGCGTGCCTGTGCTGCTCAAGGACGACTGCCCCTCTTATGCCGGCGCTCCGATGTCCTTCGGGTCACGCGCCGCCCGGGGCAATGTTGCCGAGCGCAACCACGAGATCGTAAACCGCTACCTTGCAAATGGTCTGGTTATCCTGGGCAAGACCAATCTTCCCGAATTTTCATGCAACGTTGCGACCGAGCCTTCACTAAGTGGCCGGACGCGCAATCCTTGGCATCCCGAGCGCAGTGTCGGCGGCTCGTCGGGTGGCGCGGCAGCGGCTGTTGCCGCGCGGATGGTCCCGATCGCCTATGCCAATGACGGGGCTGGCTCGATCCGTATCCCCGCCTCGTTCACCGGTCTTTTCGGCCTGCGCCCGTCGCGCGGCCGCACGCCCACCGGTCCGGTCTCGGCCGAAAACTGGGGCGGGCTCGTTTCCCACCACGTCCTGACCCGTTCGGTGCGCGATTCCGCGCTCATGCTCGATTTGACAAGCGGGCTCGAACCGGGCGCGATGTACGCCGCGCCGACGCCGAAAACGTCATTCCTTGAAGCCGCGGCAGCGGCGCCGGGCCCGATGCGGATCGGCGTTCTCGACACCTACCCGCTGGGCGTCACAATCGATCCTGAGGTAGCCCGGGCGTTTTCGGAAACCGAAATGCTCATGAAAAAGCTCGGGCACGAGCTCATCCCTATACGCCCCGATTTCGATGCCGAAGCATTGGCTGGGGCCTTGGCCGACATTGTGGCCGTGTATACGGCGATGGAGGTGGCCGATGTGGCAGAGCAGTTCGGCGTGCCGGCCACCGAAGATTATTTTGAGCCGGCCAATCTCGCGCTAAAGGCGTATGGCGAAAGCCTCTCGGCGACGATGATCTTGCGGGCGCGGAACAGGCTGAGCGCGACGGCTCGGAGTTTCGGACGTCTGTTTGAGAACTGCGATGTCCTGATGACCCCAACCGTCCCGGAACTGCCGCCGTTGACGGGCAGACCCGATGCACGCTCGTCTTCACGGGAAGCCTTCATCGCCGATTTTCTCTCGCTAAGCGCTTTTTGCCATCCTGCCAACGCCGCGGGTAACCCGGCGATGAGCGTGCCGCTCCACACCAGCAATGACGGTCTGCCCATCGGTATTCAGTTTGTCGGCCCCTATGGCGGCGAAGCCGTCCTGTTCTCCCTCGCCGGGCAGTTGGAAGCCGCAAGCCCATGGCAGGAACGCCTCCCACCCGTTTGCCATGGCGGCGCGCAAAGCGTCTAGGAATTTCAATGCTATATACCAAGTCCGATTATCAAACCGCCGATCTGAACGAGGTTTATGATCTCGTCGATGCGCTGACCCTCGGGACTCTCGTGACCGCCCATGAAGGCGGGGTGGCCATTTCACACCCCATTTTCATGACCGACCGCAACCGCGGTGATAACGGGACACTGATTTCACACCTCGCGGCTGCCAATGAACACGTTGAGCTGCTTCGCAGGGGACTGCCCACCGTTGCCGTCATGATGGACATGGGACACTACATTTCATCGTCCTGGTATCCCAACTATCCCGAACGCGACAGTGCGCCCACTTGGGGTTTCAAGGTGGTGCATTTTTCTGGCCGCCCCCAGATGATCGGCCAGAAGGAGACGGTTCAGCACCTGGGCGATCTCGTGGCGCATATGGAAAAGGGCAGGGACAAGCCCTGGCACATGCGAGAACTCGGACCAGGTGGGCTGGGCCGGCGCCTGCCGCATATCGCGGCCTTTGAAATCCCCGTCGAGCACATCGAAGTAAAATTCAAACTCGGCCAGGATGAGCGTCCGGCAGACATGAAGGCTGCAGTTTCTCATCTGCGCGATGAAGGGCTCGGCGCCCTTGCTGCCGATATCGTACGGCACGGAAATCTTGACGGAAAGTGAGACACTTATGAGCGGGAATAACGTCATAGCCAAAAATGGCGGACCTCTAGACGTATTGGCGCAAGCGCTCGCCACAGGACCACTTGCCGGCGATATCCCGCTGACCGATGCAATCGATAGGGCGCTTGAAGAACGAGGAGCGGACGCTGCAATTGCCGCCGATCCGGCCATCGCCCGTGCAATCGTGCGCGCACGTGCCGGTCTTGATCCCGTAGAGAACCAGGGAAAGATCGATGCCTGGATCGATGCCAACAGCGGAAGCTGGGATACGATCCTGGGACAGCCGCTGTCCAAAATGCGGCGCCAAGTTCTAAGTCTTGGACCAGCTGGCGCACGCATCGTCGAGGCGAGCGCGGCCCAGGACCGGGAAGGAGCTTTGGCCGCCTACCGGGCCTTCCAGGACGCGACACCGTTCGATGTTGGCATAGGCAGTTGGCTCGAAAAGCGCACGGTCTACAGCACCGATGCCTATGTTTCGGCGCGCGTTAGCGGCCAACGACGCAATATGCATCTGGGTTATGACCTTTTCACTGAGCCTTTGCACCCGCTGTACTGCCCGACCGATGCCCGCGTTGTTTGCTCGGAGCGACGCGACATGCGCCTCGACTATGGTGGGCTCGTCGTTCTCGAACACGAAATCTCGTCAGGCATATCGATCTGGTCCCTGTGGGGACACCTGACGACCGCCTCTGCCCAGCGTTGGAAAAAAGGCGATGTTATCCCGAAAGGTACGCAGTTTGCTGCGATCGGTGACTTTGAAGAAAACGGCTGGTGGCTGCCCCATTTGCATCTGCAACTGAGCTTGCTCCCATACGATGACTTTTCCACGATGCCGGGTGTGGGGGAGGAAGCCTACGTCGACGTATGGCGCAAGGTGTTTCCCGACCCGGCGCGCCTGATCCTCAAATAGCAAGGTCATGACGAAAAGTCATGACCTCATCACCAACGGTCGTTTTCCAACGCCGGCCCCGCTCCCTATGGTTGGCGCAAAACTGACATCGGGTGGATTTCCAAAGTGACGGCAGTGATGGATAAAATGCTGGAAAATGGCATCGCGCTGGCCGAACGGGTGCGCGACATCAAGGTCTCGTTTATCGTCCGCATCAGCGAGGATGCTGCGGCGCGCAAGAAGGCGGGCGAAGACATAATTTCGCTCGGAACCGGAGAGCCCGATTTCGATACCCCAGACTTCGCCAAGGCGGCCGCAAAAGCCGCGATAGATCGGGGCGAGACGAAATATACGGCGAACAGCGGAACCGCTGAGCTCAAGACCGCGATCGTTGCTGAATATGCCCGCAAGGGAATGGCCATTGAAACGGGCAATGTCATCGCTTCGGCTGGCGCCAAGCAGGTGTTGTTCAACGCCTTCATGGCCACGCTCGATCCGGGCGATGAAGTCATAATTCCCGCGCCGTACTGGACGAGCTATGTCGACATCGTAACGATCTGCGGCGGCGTGCCGGTCGTCGTAACGACGCGCGGCGACAATGGCTTTGTGCTCTCTCCCGAGCAGCTTGAGCGCGCGATTACACCGCGGACCAGATGGGTGCTCATCAATTCGCCGTCCAACCCCTCGGGCGCCGCGTATGACGGCGACCAGATGCGGGCACTGCTGCCCGTCTTGCAGCGCCGTCCCGGCGTTGGTCTGATGTCGGACGAGATCTACGAACATCTCGTCTATGACGACTTCAAATTCGTATCCGCCCTAGAGGCGTTGCCCGAACTCTCCGGGCGCATCCTTGTTATCAACGGGGTTTCCAAGGCCTATGCCATGACCGGTTGGCGTCTTGGTTACGGAATCGGCCCAAAGGTATTGATCTCAGCGATGTCGGTCGTGCAGGGGCAAGCGACCTCAGCGCCTTCGTCCATCTCGCAGGCCGCGGCTGTGGGCGCCTTGACCGGCCCCCGGGACATCCTTGCCGAACGCCGAGACGATTTCATGCGCCGCCGCGACCTTATCGTGTCCGGTCTCAACGCGATCGATGGCATCGCGTGCGCCAATCCGCGCGGTGCCTTCTACGTCTTTCCAGACTGCTCCGGCCTGTTGGGGCGCACGACGCCGGACGGCGAACGCATCGGCACCGACATGGAGCTTTGCCAATACTACCTCAGGGCGGCCGGCGTGGCCGTTGTACCCGGTACCGTGTTCGGCGCTCCTGGCCATTTCAGAATTTCCTATGCCTACGCACAATCCGCCCTTGAAAAAGGGCTCGACCGCATAGCGGTGGCCAGCGCCGCCCTCGTCTAAACTCAGAAATTCAGGATCGCATTTCGATGAAACACACAGACATTCTTAGCGCAGCCCACCTCACCGAAGCCGACCTGACCGGAGGATCGCTGAAGGTCCATAGCCCGGTGGACGGCGCCGTCATCGGCGAGATCGCAACGCACACCCCCGCCGATGTCGAAGCGATGATCGTGAAGGCAAAGAACGCTTTCGACGCATGGAAGCGCGTGCCCGCACCGCGCCGCGGCGAACTTATCCGCCTGTTCGGTGAGGAACTCCGTGCCGCCAAGGACGAGCTTGGCGCCCTGGTGACGCTCGAATGTGGCAAGATCTTCCAGGAAGGCCTTGGTGAAGTTCAGGAGATGATCGACATCTGCGATCTGGCCGTCGGCCAGTCGCGCCAGCTCTATGGTCTGACGATTGCGTCCGAGCGTCCGGGCCACTCGATGCGCGAAACCTGGCACCCTATGGGCGTCACCGGCGTGATCACCGCGTTCAACTTCCCCGTTGCGCCTTTCGCCTGGAATTTCGCCCTTGCCATCGTTTGCGGTGACCCGGTGATCTGGAAGCCCTCGGAAAAAACCCCGCTGTCGGCTATCGCGACCGCAAAGATCTGGGAGCGCGCCGTGGCCCGGTTCGGTTCGGAGGCGCCCGACGGGTTGCTGCATGTCGCAATCGGACTCGGCGATGTCGGTGAGGTGCTGACGCGCTCCAAAGACGTGCCGATCATCTCGGCAACCGGATCGACCCGCATGGGCCGGATTGTCGGCCCGGTCGTCGCCGAGCGCTTCGGCAGGGCGATCCTCGAACTGGGTGGCAACAACGCAATGATCGTGGCGCCATCGGCAGACCTCGACAACGCTATCCGTGCCATCGTTTTTTCGGCGGTCGGCACTTGTGGTCAGCGGTGCACCAGCCTGCGCCGCCTGTTTGTCCACGAGGACATCCGCGACGAACTGGTCAGCAAGCTCAAAGCCGTCTATGAGGCCCTGCCGATCGGAAACCCACTTGAGGCCGGAACGCTTGTCGGCCCGCTGATCGACGCCGACGCCCATACCATGATGGAAAACGCTCTCGAAGCTGCAAAGGCGCAGGGTGGCAAGGTCACCGGTGGCGCCAAGGCTGAAGGCGTAGGCGAAGGCCGCTACGTCCACCCTGCAATCGTCGAGATGCCCGGGCAAACGGAAATCGCAAAAGCCGAAACCTTCGCACCGATCCTCTACGTCATGTCCTACAAATCGCTCGATGAGGCCATCGCGCTGCACAACGATGTGCCCCAAGGTCTCTCGAGCTGCATTTTCTCGACCGACGTGCGCGAAACCGAGACGTTCCTTTCGGCATTCGGTTCCGACTGTGGCATTGCCAACGTCAACATCGGGCCCTCCGGTGCCGAGATCGGCGGCGCATTCGGCGGTGAAAAGGAAACCGGTGGCGGGCGCGAGAGTGGTTCGGACGTCTGGAAGGCCTATATGCGCCGCCAGACCAACACTGTGAACTATTCCCGCGAACTGCCGCTGGCCCAGGGCATCAGGTTCGAGATCTAGGATCGGGTGATGACTGACTTTCTCTCAAAGAGCGATATTCGCGCGCGGTTTTGCCGGGCGATGTCCGATATGTACAAGGACGAGGTCCCGCTTTACGGCGACCTGATGGACCTCGTGCGCGATGCCAATGAAAAGGTTGTCGCCAACGATCCGGAACTACGCCGTCGGCTAACCGAGCTGGACAATCTCGATCGGATTTCCGAGGAACGGCACGGCGCGATCCGGCTTGGTAAACCCGAAGAGCTGGCGATGATACGCCGCTTGTTCGCGGTCATGGGAATGGAGCCGGTAGGCTATTACGACCTCTCGGTCGCCGGCATTCCTGTGCATTCCACGGCGTTCCGTCCTACCACCGGCGAAGCGCTCAAGCGCAGCCCGTTCAGGGTGTTCACTTCGCTGCTGCGACTTGAGCTGATCGACAATGCGGAACTGCGCCGGCGGGCGGAAGCTATCCTCGCCGAACGGGACATCTTTACCCCCCGTGTCAGAAAGCTGATCGAGCAATCCGAAGCTGAAGGTGGATTGCGCGATGCCGACGCCGAAGCGTTCATTTCCGAAGCGCTCGAAACCTTCCGCTGGCACTCCGATGCAACGGTCTCCGAAGAGACGTATCAGGAGCTGCACGACGCCCACCGGCTGATCGCCGACGTGGTGAGCTTCAAAGGACCGCACATCAACCACCTGACACCGCGGACGCTCGATATCGACGCTGTGCAGTCAATGATGCCCGAACGGGGCATCACTCCCAAAGCGGTTATTGAAGGCCCGCCGCCGCGCGATTGCCCCATTCTCCTGCGTCAGACGAGCTTCAAGGCGCTCGAAGAGCAGATCGCTTTCCTCGCTGGAGGTCGCGATCGCGTATTCGGCCGGCACACCGCCCGGTTTGGCGAGATCGAACAGCGTGGTGTCGCGCTTAAGCCCAAGGGACGTGAGCTTTACGACGAACTTCTTGCATCCGCGCGCGGACTGGCTCAGCCCAAAGCGGATGGGTCCAACATCGCCCAATACATGCGCGCTCTCAGAGAAGTCTTTGCGCCCATGCCCGACAGCTACGGCCTTCTGCGCACCAAAGGTCTTGCCTATTTCCATTACTTCCTGACCGGGAAGAGAAGGGCTGCGCCAAAGGCCGAACTTCCACGCGATTTGGACGCGCTCGTCGACAAGGGTTACGTCAGTTTCGATCCCATTGTTTACGAGGATTTCCTGCCGGTTTCGGCTGCAGGAATTTTCCAGTCAAACCTTGGCGACAACGCCACAAGGGAAAGCCTTGCGCGCTCCAATCGGGACGTCTTCGAAGAGGCGCTCGGCGCTCCCGTCGCCGACGAGTTTGCGCTCTATCAGGCCCTTGAGGACGCTTCGATCAACGAGGTCCTGCGAGCCGTGAAAACGCTCGAAACCGTAGCCGGCTAAGTCGCGATGCCCGCTTCTGCGCCACCCGATCACGCCCGCCTCCAACGCTTCATCGCAGCGCTTGAAGCGGGCGGCTTCTCGGGGGACATAGAGACCGGGTTTGCGACCCGCGAAGTGCTCGCGACGGACAATTCGATCTACCGCCTGCCGCCCGTTGCCGCGATTTTCCCCCGTACCCGCACCGATATTGTTGTTGCGGGGCGGGCGGTTGCAAGCTGCGGGGCGGACGGGCCCAGTCTGACGGCGCGCGGCGGGGGAACCGGCACCAACGGGCAATCGCTCAACGAGGGCGTCATCCTCGACACCTCCCGCTATCTCACCAACATCCTCGATTTCGATCCCGATGCCAGGACAGTGACTGTCGAGCCCGGCGTGGTTCTCGATCAGCTCAACGCGTTTCTCGCGCCGCATGGCTGGTTTTTCCCGCCGACGGTATCGACAGCCTCGCGCGCAACGCTGGGCGGCATGGTGGCCACCGATGCCTCCGGCAAGGGATCGCGCCGCTACGGCCGGACGTCGGACTATGTCGAACGGCTCGACCTGGCGCTGGCCGATGGCACCGAGGTGTCAGTCGCCCCGCTGGACCGGGCCGAACTGGCGCGCACCATAGCGGACGGGGGGCGGGTCGGAGAAATTGTAGCAACGGCCAAGGCAGAACTCGACGCGGCGCGGCCGCACTTCGAAGACATCTTCCCCAGGATGAATCGCGGCCTCACCGGTTACAACCTCAAGGAAGCCCTGCCGGAAGATGGTGGACTGAACCTTTGCAAAATCCTGGCAGGTTCGGAAGGCACCCTTGCACTGACAACGGCGATCAAGTTGCGCTTGGCCCGCAAGCCCCGGCTCAGTGGTTTGATGGTGCTGTTTTACGATACCTTTTCAAGGGCTCTCGCGCACGTCCCCAAACTGGTCGAGGCCAATCCGTTGGCCGTCGAAATCCTCGATGATAAGATATTGGGCCTTGCGCGGACCGATCCGGTCTGGGCGAACCTTTCCGCGCTGTTTGGCGCACTTGAGGGCGATGTCGGCGCCGTGAATTTTGTCGAGGTCACAGGAGAAACCGCCGGGGAAATCGCCGCAGGTCTGGCAGACATTGAGCGGCACCTGACGGGAGACAATAATGCATTCCTGATGCGTCAGGTCACCGAGCCCGCCGCCATCGAGGCGGCATGGGCGTTGCGGGCCAAATCGGTCGGGTTGCTTGGTGCGCTCGAAGGCAGGCGCAAAGCCTACCCGTTCGTCGAGGACACCGCCGTCCCGCCCGAAAATCTCGTGGCCTATGTCGCCGAGTTCCGCGCCCTTCTGGATTCGTGCAGTGTGGCCTACGGCATGTTTGGCCATGCCGACGTCGGTTGCCTGCACGTCCGGCCAACTCTGGATATGACTGCCCCTGCCGATCGCGCGCTTGTCCGGGAAATTTCGGACGGCGTTCAGGCGCTGACCCGCAAATACAGCGGGCTGATCTGGGGAGAACATGGACGCGGGGTGCGAGGCGAATACCTTGAAGAGGTGTTTGGCCCGGATCTCTATCCAGTGGTCCGGCGCATCAAGGCGCTGTTTGATCCCGAAAATCGCCTCAACCCCGGCAAACTCGCCAGCCCCACCGGGAGCGGCCGAACGGTGCTGCGCATCGATGAGGTGCCTTTCCGGGGGGCCAGCGATGCGACAATCGCCGAGGCGTTTCAGCTGCCGTACGAAAAGGCGGTCTCGTGCAACGGCAACGGCGCATGTCACGACTGGAATCCGGCGCGGCCCATGTGTCCTTCCTACAAGGCGACCCGCGACAAGACCCAATCGCCCAATGGGCGCGCAAGCCTCTTCCGGGCTTGGGCGCGTGAACCCTCTGCCGGGGCCGAAGCAGCGCTCAAGCAAAGTCTCGATACGTGCCTTTCGTGTCGCTCCTGCGCTACGGCCTGCCCGGTCAAGGTCGATATTCCGACGATGAAATCGCGATTCCTTGAGAGCTATTACACGCGCCACGCCCGCTCGCCGCGCGATCTGCTGGTGCGGGTGATGGAGCCGGCAATTCTTGCGGCTCGAAAGGCAGGCGCTTTGGCCAATGCCGCGTTGCACAACCCGCTCGGCCGGGCCGCAATGGGTGTCATAGGCCTTGCCGGCCTCCCGAAATTTGCCGTCCGAACCCTCGAAGCCCGGCTCAGGAGCGAAGGAATAGCGCAGCTCGATCTGGCCAACCCGCCCCGCGATGAACGGGCCGTGGTGGTGATACCCGATAGCTTTCTCGCCAGTTTCGATGTCGAACCTGTTGTTGCCACGGCCAGGGTGCTGCGAAATCTGGGATTTGTTCCTCTGGTCGCACCGGTCATGATGAACGGCAAGGCGCTTGAAGTTCGGGGCTACGGGCGCGCCTACGCCAAGGCGAAGAAAAAACTGCGCGATCGGCTTGCCCGAATTGCCAAACTGAACATTCCGATGGTCGCCATCGAACCCGCCACCACGATGCAGGCACGAACGGACGGCGCGAAATTTCTCCTCCCGATCGAGACGTTCCTGGCGGAGTGTTGCGCAGGGCGCCCATCGGTCCAGCCAGGCGCTGCCGTAAGGAAGTTGTTTCTTCATTGCACGGAGTCGTCGTCGGGTCCGGCGGCGGGCAGCCAGTGGAAAGCAGTCTTTGCCGCGCACGGAGCCGATGTAGAGGTCGTTGAGACAGGGTGTTGCGGCATGAGCGGGCTCTTTGGGCACGAGGCCGAGCACCTGGAAATGTCGCGCCGGATCTTTGAGCTCTCCTGGGCCAAGCCACTGTCGAGTGGCGAGGGGATGGCGACGGGCTTTTCCTGCCGATGTCAGACGAAGCGCCTCATCGGCCGGCGTTTGCTGCATCCCATCGAAGTGCTTGCCGAAAGCATCGGGTGCAGCGTAGGTGCGTGACGGGCGCCGGCGAACGCTGCTACAACGAGCAGATAGTTCGTCGTCAGCCTCCCGATTGCCTATGTCCATTCCGCGCCGTTTTTTACCTTCCATGTCGCTTCTCACAGCCTTCGACGCGGCCGCGCGGCTCGAGAGCTTCACATTGGCGGCAGAGGAGCTTTCGATCTCCCAAAGTGCCGTGTCGCGGCAGATCAGGCTGCTCGAAGAACAGATCGGAACGCAGCTTTTTGTCCGCGAGCGGCAAACTGTGCGCCTTTCCGATGCAGGAGCTGCATACGCGCGCGAAATCGGCGATGCGCTGCAAACCATCGGCAACGCCTCGCTGAATCTGCGCGTCAATCCGCAAGGGGGCGTGCTCAATCTCGCCATACTGCCGACTTTGGGAACGCGCTGGCTCGCACCCCGTCTGCCGCGATTCCTGACTCAGCATCCGGGCATCACCATCAACCTTTCGACCCGGCTTTCGGCGTTCGATTTTCAATCCGATCCGCTGGACGCCGCCATCCACTTTGGCGATGCCCCCTGGGCGGGAACCGAAGGGGTCAAGCTGATGGGGGAGGCCGTTTCACCGGTATGTTCCCCGGATTTCTTGGCCGAAAACCCAGTGAGCGCACCGGCTGACCTGCTTGGCCTGCCGCTCATTCACCTGGCCAGCCGTCCCGATCAATGGGATGAGTGGTTCACAAATCACGGCGTTGAAACAGGTCCTTTGCGCGGCATGTTGTTCGACCAGTTCGCAACGGCAGCCCAGGCCGCCGCGTCCGGACTCGGTGTGGCATTGTTGCCGACGTTCCTGATCGACGGCGACATGCAAAGAGGCGATCTGGTCCCGGTCTTTGATACGCCGATGCCTGGCCGTCAGTTCTATTTCCTCGTCTGGCCGAAAACGCGGGCAGGGCATGGCCCGCTGGCCAAGTTCAAGCGATGGCTGGTGGATGAGGCGAGAGAGAGCGAAGAAACCGCTACGGACTGAGTGTAAGCTGATCGACCGCTACGGCTGCAGCAACGCGATAGCGTCATAGGTTCCGCAAACAGTTCGGTCGTGGCCGGCCGCTGCGACGAGTCCGAACGCTCGACCGGGGTGAGCTTTGCACGCTGCACTGCCGGAAGGCTAAAGAAGCCCTGAAACCTGAAGTCGCCTGCGCACTTGTGCGGCCCCGATTTAATGCCAGTATGCAGCCGGTGATTCAGGGAGGCCGGTTACCATGTCGCAACAGCAAAAAGTCCGCTGGGGAATCCTCGGGCCGGGGGTCATCGCTCGAGCCTTCGCCGGCGGTCTCGCCCGCGCGCAATCGGGCGAACTGGTGGCGCTGGGCGCCCGCAATCCCGACAAGCCCGATTATGCCGAGAATTTTCCCGGCGCCCGCGTGCTCAACGGCTACGACGCCCTGCTCGCCGACCCGGCGGTCGATGCGGTCTATATAGCAACCCCGCACCCTCAGCACGCCCAATGGGCCATCAAGGCGGCCGAAGCGGGCAAGCATGTACTGTGCGAAAAGCCCATGGGGCTGACCGCGTTCGAAGCCGACGCCATGTTCCACGCCGCGCGCAAGGCGAAAACCTTCATGGGCGAAGCCTTCATGTACCGCGTCCATCCCATGACGCAAAAGCTGATCGACCTGATCGCGGCCGGAGAGATCGGCGAGGTGCGTGCCATAAAATCGAGCTTCGGCTTCGCCATGCCGGATTTTGACCCCGACCACCGCCTCTATGCCAACAATCTGGCCGGCGGCGGCATCCTCGATGTCGGCTGCTACCCGGTTTCAATGGCGCGCCTGATCGCCGGCGCGGCAAACCGCAAGCCATTCCTCGAGCCCGAATCCGTATGCGGCGCGGCCCATCTCGGCCAATCCGGCGTCGACGAATGGGCTGCCGCGATCCTCAAATTCCCCGGCGGCATTCTCGCCGAAGTCTCCTGTTCGGTGTCTCTCGCTCAGGATAATGTCCTGCGCATCCTGGGCACAAAGGGCCGCATTGAAATCCGTGATTTCTGGTTCGCCACCGGACATGAGGGCGGCACCGCGATCATCGACATCATTCGCCCCGACGGAAAACACGAGCCAATCGAAGTCTCGGAACCCGGTTGGCTCTATGCTTTCGAGGCCGAAGCGGCCAGTCTGGCCATCCTCGCCGGCAGTACCGAGTTCGATGCCCCCGGCATGAGCTGGAACGATACTCTGGGCAATCTGCGCGTTCTGGACAAATGGCGCCAGACAGCAGGTCTCGAATACGAAATCGAAAAGCCCGCGTTGCGCACCAAAACGTTGAAGGGCGAAACGCTGGCCAGCGGCAACCAGATCGGTCGCGTTGCCATTCCCGGACTCGACAAACCCATCTCCAAACTCGCCCTTGGCTTTGAGGACTTTCGCAGTTTCTCTAGCGCCGCCATCCTGCTCGACGCCTTTTACGAAAAGGGCGGCAACGCCTTCGATACGGCCTTCATCTACGGCGATGGTATCACCGAAACCCTGTTCGGCGACTGGCAGACCTCGCGCGGTGTGCGCGACGATGTCGTGGTGATCGGCAAGGGCGCCCACTCGCCACTGACCTATCCCGATGTCATCGCAAAACAGCTCGACATCAGCCTCGAAAAACTCAAGACGGACCACGTCGACGTCTATTTCATGCATCGCGACAACACCGATATCCCGGTCGGAGAATTCGTTGACGCCATGGATGCCGAAGTCAGGCGGGGTCGCATCCGCGGCCCGTTCGGCGGTTCCAACTGGACCCGCGCGCGCTTTGACGAGGCCGTCGCCTACGCCAACCGCACCGGCAAGACAACGCCCAGCGCGCTCTCGAACAATTTCTCGCTCGCTCAAATGCAAAAGCCACTGTGGCCCGGGTGTGTCGCCTCATCCGATGATGAGTGGCGCGCATGGCTTTCGGACCGTCAGGTTACAAATTTCGCCTGGTCGAGCCAGGGCAGGGGCTTTTTCACCGACCGGGCCGGGCGCGACAAGACCGGAAACGCCGAACTGGTCGAAACCTGGTACACCGACGCCAATTTCGCCCGCCGCGACCGCGCCATCGAACTTGCGCAAAAGCTCGGCAAGAAGCCCATCCACATTGCGCTCGCTTATTGCCTGTATCAGCCTTTCCCAATGATCCCGCTGATCGGCCCACGAACCCTTGCCGAACTCGACGACAGCCTCCAAGCCCTCGACATCACCCTGACGCCCGACGACATCGTCTGGCTGCGCGACGGACGCCGCTGACCATGGCAAACCCCAGGATCGCCTTCATCGGCGCCGGTTCGACGGTGTTCATGAAAAACATCATCGGCGATATCCTGCATCGCAAGGCGCTGGCTGGCGCCCATATCGCCCTCATGGACATCGACCCCAACCGCCTTGCCGATAGCGAGCTGGTGGCGGGCAAGCTCATCAAACCGCTTCGTGCCCCCGCGACAGTCTCCACCCACACCGACCAGCGCGCCGCACTGGATGGCGCGGACTTCGTCATCGTCGCCTTCCAGATCGGCGGCTACGAGCCCGCGACGGTTATCGATTTCGAAGTGCCCAGGCGCTTTGGCCTGCGCCAGACCATCGCCGATACGCTGGGGATAGGGGGCATCATGCGCGGTCTGCGCACTGTTCCCCATCTCTGGGCAGTCTGCGCGGATATGGAAGAGCTTTGCCCAAACGCCATCCTCCTCCAATACGTCAATCCCATGGCCATCAACACGTGGGCTATTGCGGAGAAATACCCCGCCATCCGGCAGGTCGGTCTTTGTCACTCGGTGCAAGGCACGGCGTACGAGCTGGCCCGTGACCTCGAAATTCCCGCAGAATCCCTGCGCTACAAGGCCGCCGGTATCAACCACATGGCCTTCTATCTCGCCTTCGAACAGCGCTTGCCCGACGGAAGCTACAAGGACCTCTATCCCGACCTTTTGGCCGGCTATCGTGCCGGAAACATCCCAAAGCCCAGCGACTGGAACCCGCGCTGCCCCAACAAGGTCCGCTACGAGATGATGACGCGGCTGGGCTATTTCGTCACCGAAAGCTCCGAGCACTTTGCCGAATACGTGCCCTGGTTCATCAAGTCGGGGCGCGAGGACCTGATCGAAAAATACGGCATCCCGCTCGACGAGTATCCCAAGCGCTGCGTCGAACAGGTCGAGCAGTGGACCGAACAGGCCGAGCGCTACCGCACGGCCAAAACCATTGAGGTCGAGGAAAGCCAGGAATACGCATCGTCTATCGTCAATGCCGTGTGGACCGGCGACCCCGCCGTTATCTACGGAAACGTGCGCAACAATGGCGCCATCACTTCGCTACCCGACGCCTGTGCCGTCGAGGTGCCATGCCTTGTCGATGCCAACGGCATCCAGCCCACCCATATCGGCGAGCTACCGCCGCAACTGACCGCACTGATGCGCACCAACATCAATGTTCAGGAACTGACCGTCAGAGCCCTGATGACTGAAGATCGCCAGCACATCTACCACGCAGCCATGCTCGACCCCCACACCGCGGCCGAACTCGATCTCGACCAGATTTGGGCGCTGGTCGACCAACTGACTGCCGCCCACGGCGATATGCTTCCCCTTTGGGCAAGGGGCTGAGCTTGTTTGTTAAAACAATGGCGCATTTACCGGTGTATGAGAGCCTCAGGCACTGAATAGAAATCCTGGAGGCGCGGGTGGACGACCCGGTATTTGACATCTTTATCGTGGGCGGCGGCATTAATGGATGCGGCATCGCGCGCGACGCGGCGGGGCGGGGCTTTTCGGTCTATCTCGCCGAAATGAACGATCTGGCGTCGGGAACCTCCTCGGCCTCCACCAAGCTCATCCATGGTGGCCTGCGCTATCTGGAGCATTACGAGTTCCGGTTGGTGCGCGAATCCCTCAAGGAACGCGAAGTGCTCTGGGCCATGGCCCCGCACATCATCTGGCCGCTCCGCTTCGTCCTGCCCCATCACAAGGGCCTGCGTCCCGCGTGGCTCCTGCGGCTGGGGCTGTTCCTTTACGATCATATCGGGGGCCGCAAGCGCCTTCCGGCCACCACCATGCGCGACCTGCGGCAGGATCCGCTTGGCGCCGTGCTCAAGCCGGGGCAGGGCCGGGCGTTCGAATATTCCGACTGCTGGGTCGATGACGCGCGCCTTGTCGTTCTGACGGCCCGCGACGCCGCCGACCGCGGCGCCGTGATCCACACGCGCACGCGCCTCACCTCCGCCCACCGGGTCGGCGACCATTGGGAAATCACCACCGAAAACGAGGCGGGCCACATTGAAACCGTGCGGGCCCGCATGCTGGTCAACGCGGGCGGACCATGGGTGTCCGACGTGCTGTCCGGTCTGATCGGCGGCAACGAAAACCACGACGTGCGGCTCGTCAAAGGCAGCCACATCGTGGTCCGCAAGCTCTATGACGATCCGCGCTGCTTTTTCTTCCAGAACGCAGACGGCCGTATTTTCTTTTCCATTCCCTATCAGACAGACTTTACCCTGATTGGCACGACCGATCAGGACTTCGACGCCGATCCGACCTCTGTCAGAATTTCCTCTGCCGAAACTGACTATCTCCTCGAGGCCGCAAACCAGTATTTCCGCGTTCCAATCGGCAAGGACGATATAGTCTGGACCTATTCAGGCGTGCGCCCGCTCTACAATGATGGCGCCTCCAAGGCGCAGGAAGCGACGCGCGACTACGTCCTCAAGCACACCGGCGGCAAGGACACGCCCGCGCTGCTCAACGTATTCGGCGGCAAGCTGACCACCTACCGCCGCCTCGCCGAATCCGCCCTCGAGCATATCGAAGCCGCTCTGGGTCGTCGCAAACCCCGATGGACGGCTCACTCCTCGCTCCCCGGTGGAGACTTCCCCGTCGATGGCTTCGAGGCCGAAGTCGATGGCCTGCAGGCTCAATACCCGTTTCTGTCCATGGATAACGCCCGTCGTCTCGTCCGCGCCTATGGCACCCTGGCCCGCGCAATTCTGGGCGATGCACGGACAGCCGGCGATCTCGGCCCCGATTTCGGCTGCGGCCTGACCGGCGCCGAAGTGCGCTATCTGGTCGAACGTGAATGGGCCCGCAGCGCCGACGACATCCTCTGGCGCCGCTCCAAGCTCGGCCTGCTCGCCGAGCGTATCGATCGCTCGGCGCTCGAAACCTTTGTCAAGGATGCCATCAGCGCGCCGCACGGCCTAGAATAGCTGGTGCGGAACTGTGTTTATCGAAAGCGGATTGCACGCCGGTCGTTCGCCTCGGACATCGGCCTTCTCCCGCACGGCGTCTCGCCGATCCGCTTCGGTCATCGACGTGAGCCCGAGATCGACCCGCATCCGCTCGTTGAGGCGCGATACGTCCAGGTATTCCGGGTGGTTGCCCCACCGGCGGAACACTGCTCTTATAAGATCTGAAAACGTCGTCATGGGTTTGATCCTTCCGGTATCATGCTGGCAGTATGCTCCAGAGACCCCTTGCAAGACCAATCGAACGTCATGACCTTGCATAAAGAGAGCTTATGGGATGAGCGAAAACCTGCCGCCGCTGCCGACCCTGCGCGTGTTCGAAGCGGCTGCGCGTCATCTCAATTTCACCCGGGCGGGCGAGGAACTGGGCATGACCCAGGCGGCGGTCAGCTATCACATCAAGCTGCTCGAGGAACGCCTCGGTGCCACGCTGTTCGTGCGCCACGGCCGCAAGATCGAATTGACCGATACCGCCAACACTCTGGCCCCAGCCCTGAGCAGCGCGTTCCGCACCATTGCCAATGCGTTCAAAACCGCGAAATCGAACGTCGGCAGCACGCTTGCCATTTCGGCTCTGCCCACGGTCTCGACGCAATGGCTGGCCCGCCGCCTGGGTGCATTTCAGGTCAGCCACCCCGAACTCGCCGTGCGGCTTGAAATGTCGACTGCCCTGGTTGATTTCGACAATGAAGATATCGACGTCGGCATCCGCGTCGGGATGGGAGAATATCCCGGACTCGTCTCCCATCTTCTGTTCAGGGCCGAATACGCGCCCATGCTCAGCCCGGTGCTCGCCGCGAGCATTGGCGGCGTCAAAACCCCTGCCGATCTGCTCAAGCTGCCATTCGTCAGCGAGGACGAATTGTGGAACTCCCAATGGCTCGAACTGGTCGGTCTGCCTTGCCCCGAAGTGGTCAGGGGGCTCAACGTCAATTTCGGCAGCCAGTATCTTGACGCCGCGGCCGCCATTTCGGGCGCCGGCATCGCTATGCTGACCCCCGCTTTATACCGCGAGGAACTCAAGGACGGACGCTTGATCCAGCCGTTCGATATCGTGGGCGTTGATCCCGTCAGCTATTGGTTGGTCTATCCCCACGCCCGGAGAACTCTCCCCAAGATTCGCGCCTTTCGGGACTGGCTTCTGGCCGAGGCCGAGAGCCTGCAGAATCAAACAATTTGACACCGGTCGGTTTGGATGAGAACATAACAGGAACATTAAGCAAAGGGCGACAACAATGGATGCGCCTCTTCTGTTCCCGCAACTCCCGCTGGCTGCCCGCCCGCCGTTCTATTTCGCCCTGCGCCCCGACGTCGTGACCGCGGCAAGAATCCGCACACTGGCGCGTAATCTGCAAAAGCGCGGCGAAATCGGCGGCCGCGCCTATCCCGCCGATCATCTTCATGTCTCGCTGTGTCCGGTCGGACTGTACGGCCTCAAACGCGGCGACATGGGTGCGGCGATTCAAGCGGCTACCGACATCGCTGCCGGGCATTTTACTGTTCAGTTCGATAGCATGGCGTCGGTGCGGGGCAGGGGCGGACATTGCCTGATCCTTCGCTCCTCATCCCGATCCGCTGGCCTCGCCCGTCTGGCCGCATTGCTGCGAGACAAGCTGATTGGGGCCGGATTGACAGTGCCCGGCGGCGGGGGCGATCCGCATGTAACGATGATCCGCCAGACCGTCGAGATGCCCGAAAGCGTACTTGCGGAACCTATCGAATGGGAAGCGGGCGGTTTCGTTCTCGCACGGCTGGGTGGCTCGGCCAGGGACGATCTCGGCCATTGGCCGCTCGGAGTTTAGTGGATGAGGTCAGCGCCTGATGCGGCCCTGAGCGGCGTAAAAGCCTTCCAGCGCCTGACCGTACCCGGTCGCCGCGACGGCGCCGAAAATCTGTTCGGCCTCCACATAGCGCCCCAGATGGTAATAGGACCAGGCACGCAGGGTCAGCAGATCGTTGCGCTCCACTGCGTAAAGCGAGCGCTCGTCCAGCGCCATGAGCGCCCGGCGATAATCGCCCGTGTTGTAGGACGAAAGCGCGGTGAGGGTCAGGATGGCTGTCTGCAGTTCAACGACCCGCGCTTGCGATTGCGGGGCCGCGGCTGCGGCAACTGAAGCGTGCTCTGGAAGCCCCATGCGAACATAGGCCAGCGCCTGCCCGTAAGCGGCATCGGACCGTGTGGCAGTCGAACCAGATTGCAGCGCTTGCTGGAACGCTGCAACAGCTTCGGCGGGTCGCAACAGTTCCATAAGGCACCACGCACGGTTGAGCGCCTGGTTGGGCGACAGATTGCCGGGCGGCACATAGCTCGAACACCCCTGCGCGTTGACGGTGATCGCAGTCGGAGCCGAAGTCACAACGGTTGCGGAATCCCGGCTAGCCGTTACGGCAATGGCCGGTTGCGGGCGGGTTGGCGTCACGCTGGCGCTCTGCGATACGGCCGCTGTTCGCGTCGGCGTGGCAGGGGCACTTTGCGCAGGGGCTTGAGATTGTGATTGGGTCGACTGCGATTCATCCTGAGCCGCAGCCGTGCCAAAATCGGCGATCCGTTGCGAGCGCCCGCTCCACTCTGCCTTGATCTCGGCGACCCGCGCATCGTCGCCCAGCTGATCGCTGGCCACCACGAGCCCGAACGCCGATCCCTCGTCGGTGCCGTCCCAGCCCAGCGCCGTTTCGAACCACGCGATGGCGGTCTGGGGCTGGTTGAAGGCCAGCGCATACCAACCCAACTCCTGCGCCGTCTGGACGTGGCGGTTTTCATAGCCGATCGCCACGATACGTTCGAGGACCTCCGGATCGAGCTCGACACGCGGCATTTGCGCCAGCGTCGCTGCAGCAGCCGAGAGGTAGAGCAGCGTCATCTCCTCGGTTTCCCCCTCGTAATCGAGAAGGATGTCTTCGGCCTCCGCCGGACGGTCCAAGTCGAGCAACGCCACGCCAAGCCCGTTGGCCGAAAGGACCGAGGGGTCTTCGTCCATCGCCTGCTCGAACCATTCGAGCGCCTGGGTCGGCCGGTGCTGGTTCAGCCCGTACCAGCCAAGAAGTCGAAGGTCTTCGGCATTGTCAGTGGAAGCCACCGAGGCTTCGAGACGCCGCACATCCTCGTTTCGGGCGCGTGGCGACTGTCCCGACAAGACCGCAACCAGCGCGTTGCGTGCCAGATCGAGCCGGATGGGCTCGAACTCGCCAGCGCCGTCCTCTCCCATTCTTTCAAGTGCCAGCAATTCGTCGAGCTGTTCCGGGCTCAACAGCTCGCTTGCCTGCTGCACCGTCGCAAGGCGTTCCTGGCTGTCGTCGCAATTGCCCAGCACATAGGTGTAGGCATCGACTGCGCGCTGGTCGTTGCTGGTCTCGATAAAGGCCTCGGCCAGCCGCCACAGCAGGTCCACATTGGCGCACACCAACAGCTCGGGCATGTTGGCAGCAATCGAAACCACAGTCTCGAACTGGTCCGAATCCGAAGCGTTGCGCATCCGCTGGGCCGCCTCGCCCAATTGCAGGCTGCGCAACATGTCGTCGGTCGGCTGCCATCCAGGGTCGCTGGCCTGTTTTTCGGCGATGGCGGCACGCGCACCGGCAAAGTCGCCTTCGCCGTACAACTCCCAGATACGCTCGATGGACGGGTCGGGCACATAGTCGTCGGTCAGAAGATTTTCGGGCGGCTCCCAATCGGGATAAAGCGTCCGCAGACGTGCGATTTCCGCATCCACCCGCCGCTGATCGCCCTGCCGCGCAAAATAGCGCAACGCGGTTTCATCGACGGCGGGCGCCGGGGCGGGAGCCGCTTGCTCGGCCGGCTGCGCCGCTTGGTTTGGGGCCGACGGTATGGCCTGAACCTGCGCCACCGGAACGCCTTGCGCCAGCGCCACCCCGCTCAGCATAATCACCGACATCGCCACAAGGGGCGCTCGAAATCCAATCACGATTGGCCCTCCGCATTTTCGGGCGCGAGACATTCGTTGTGGCGCTGCCGCAGATGGGCCAGCGTCAACAGATGCATGGTGGCGCCATAATAGCTCTGCGGCGAAAACGCCTGCAATTCTGGTGGTATGGGCGTGCCATAGAGTACGCAGGCGCGCGCCGCGCCAATGATGCGATAACCGGCTTCGCCCATCGGCTCGATCCGCTCGCCCGTCGTGACATCGATGATGGCGGGCGCGTAGGACTCATCAAAAATCATCCCGAGCCGCTCGAGCTGGCCGGAATGGTCGAGCCCGGCGCGAATGAGATAGAGCGGTACGCGCACATTGTTATAGCCGAACTCGGGCGGAAAATCGCCGGCCGGAACGGGGACGTCCCCTGCAAGCGAAACCCAGTCCGCCGGCGGCATGCCGTCGGCCATGAGGCGGTCGAGCAGCGCCAGCCCATCCTCCTCGATGCCCTTCCAGCCGATGTCGGGCGTCAATTCGGCCAGCACCGGAAACGCCTCGAACACCCAGTAGGAGGGATTGATCACTGGCCCGTCTTCGCGCGCCGCTGCCGAAAACCCCTCGGCGCCGGGCAGAATAACCGTCAGCCCGTTGGCTTCGGCCAGAAGCGTCTCGCCCACCGTTCGTGCGATTTCGGTGGCCTGCTGCACGTAGTCGGGCACGCCCCAGCGCTGGTCGGCCAGCGCCAGCGCATAGGCGATCAGGATGTCGCCATCGGTGGCGTTATTGATGTCGGTGATGTGCGGTTCCGCGGCCGGGTCCCAGCGCCAGGCAGCCAGCCCGTCGTCACGGATCATCAATTCGGTCTGCGTGAAGCTCCAGATGCGCTCGAACCCGGCCCGGTCCTGCGCCAGCACCGCAAGCAGCATGCCATAACCCTGGCTCTCGCTGTGGCTGATATTGTTGTTGAACACATCGACCACCCGACCGTCCTCGCCAACATAGGCGTCCTGATAGGCCTGCCATTCGTCAGCGTGGATGAAGCTCATCGGCATGGGGTTGTCCTGTGCGGCAAGCGGCGACCAGCTCGAAATGGCGCTCGCAACCAGAAAGATGAACGCTGTCAGCCTCACTTGCTCCGCCTTCCTGCGCGCAAAAGCAGCGATGTCGCTATGGTGAGAAGAATGGCCGCCCCGGCCAGCAACAGCGCGTAACCGAGCACGTTGGTGGACATCCAGTTGGCCGCCACCAGACGCAGATTGGAAAATGAAGGCGGCTGGGTCGGCTCGAGAATGCTCGAGCGCGGCTGCAGCACCAGCACCGTTTCGTCGGTTGCACCGATGGCGCTGACCCGCCCGGCAACCTGCTGCCAGTTTGCCGGAGAAACCAGCCGGCGCGTTGCGTCAACGAAAGCATCGCCATTGGGAATGGTCAGCAGGGTCCATATGCCGCCCTCCGCCTGGGGCGCCTGTGACAGCACCACGGCATCGCGCGATTGGGGCAGGTAGGCGCCATCGTCGCGGCGGAACAGCCAGAAATTCTCCGGCGCGAGGTTGAGCTGTCCTGCTACCCAATTCCGCATCTGCTCGAAAATATTACCCGAGGAAACGCCCGTCGCCTCCTGCCAGCGCTGCAGGGCATCCTCACCAGTGCCGATCACCGGAAGGCTTCCGGCGCTGTCGAGTTCCACAACTCGTCCGCGGTCCAAAAGCTCGGGCGAAAAATCTGGCATCGGGCCAACGATAATCGCCGGGGCACTGGGGTCGAGGGCGTCGCCGGCAACGGCCTTAGCCTCGATCACCTTGCCCGAGGACAGCGCCAGCCGGCTCATCAGCATCATCGCGGCCTGGAGCGATGAAGGATCGCCGGTGACCAGCACCGGTACTTCGCCCGCATCGACATAGGGCGCGCCCGTACCGGCCAGAGCGCTCAAATTGGGGTATCGGGCGATCCGTCCGAAGTCGGGAAACGCCAGCTCGCTATCGGCGGAAAACAGAAAACGCGCCGCTGCCCGGCCCGAAAGTCCCGGCGGACAGATGTTGTCCTGTTCGGTCTGCAGCACGGTCTCGATATACATCTCGTTGATGCCGGGCCGGAAATTGGTCATCGGGATGCGCAGGTGCGACATGCGGAACGCGCCGCCATCTGTGCGCAGGATCGGAACGACCGAAGCAATCTGCCCGTTCACGTAAATTTCGAGTTGGCTGCCGGGCAGCACCGCCGAACTGTAAGCCGCATCGAGCACCAGCTCGGCTTCGCTGTACATGTTGGCGTAAAAATCGGACGGCAACGCAAAGCGCAGGGCCGTGTGATAACGCCGTCCATTGAAGGCCACGGTGTCGACGCCGAGATCGGCCAGGGAAAACGATGACTGCCCGGTTACGACCGGAACCGAGTTGGGCAAATCGCTCCGCATCCCGCCCAAATCGGTGCGCGCGCCTGCATCGGCGGGCAACAGCGAGCGCATTGCCATTTCCACAGCCGGCCAATCTGGCCCGGACACCATCAGCGTATTGGGCAAATCCTCTTGCGCCACAATGGCTGCCACGGGCTCCGCTCGGGCGTCCCCGGCGATCTCGGCCAGTTCGGCAGGAAGCGTATCGGCGGTGCCCAGCACAACGGTCAGAACGCCCGGCACGCCCGTATCCCCGAGCGTGTCGACAAGAGTGATGTCGACAGCAGGCGCCCTCAGCGCCAACGCGAGATATTGCGACAGACGTAGCGCGGCGGTCCGCGCGTCGTCGGTCTCGATCTGGGGAATGACAAAGCGCAACTGCGTGGCGCCGTTCTCGCCAAGTCCAATCGCGGGCAACTCATCGAGGTTCGCGATGCGTCCCAGATCTTCGCCTTCGAAGTCGAGGACCGTTCCCACCGAATAGACCTCGGTCCACAATTCGAACGTCGAAGCCACCGAGCAATCGGTGCGATGGCGCTGATCGACGTTTATCTCGATGCGGTTGCGCCCCGCGGCGAGCACGCCTTCGGGCACACCCAGCGACACCGCTGCCGGGCCGCCCGCATACTCGACCGGCATCACACCCAGATCGGTGCCGTTGATGGCGACCGAGAGTTCGGAATATTCCGGGGCCACCACGATGGAGTTGAGCACCGACATGTCGAGGCTGGCCGGTGCGGTGGCCTGCGTTGCCGTCAGGTAGAAGTCGAAGGCCCGTGTGCCGATCTCGCCTTCGAACCGGATACCGGTCTGGGGCAGGATGTGGCGCTCGAGCCGCGTTGTCGTTGTGGGCTCAGGTTCGGCCGGTGCGACGGGCTGCGGCACGACGATCGCCGGCTCATCGGGCACGACCTGCAGGTTGAGCTCGGGCGACATGTCGAACGGCACCTGCGCAAACGCGCTGGCCGCAGCCAGCGTACCCAGGCAGCAGATCAGCAGCCGGCGCATCATGAGCGCGCCTCCTGCGGTTTTTCCGAGCGGCCAGGGCGGGAAAACCGCGCGAGATAGCCCAGCCCGCGCACTGTCTGATAGAGCGAGATCGAGAGAAATTGCAGCGTGCCCAGAACCAGCCCGATATTGACCTGCCGGGATGCTTGCCGTTCGCGCCACAGCTTGGAATTGGCGTACAAAAGATCGGCGATCAGCCTGTAATCGCTGGGCTTCTCAGCCATGAACCGGCATCCGACCATCGACGATTTTCCGGCGTTGGAGATGTTGCGCACAAAGATGCCCAGTTCGTTGTCGGGCACGGGGGACAGGGTCTGGAACCGCACGGCAGTCGCCTGATCGTTGGCCAGCCGCGTCTTGCCGTCAGCCACCTGAATGGCCACGCCGCCCGACGAGACATTCAGGATGGTCCCGCGCACCCACGTCCCGTCAACCGACCGGACTTCGCAGCGCCGCTCGATGGGCACGCGTCGGCTCGCACGCACCTCGCGGCGCTCCGATACGACGCCCAGCGCGCAGCCGGCCAGGATCAGGTTGAACAGGTTCCACCCGCCCACCACCAGCGTGATTTCGGCGCGATAGGGCTCGGCCCAAAGCCGGTAGCCAGTGAACGCCACTCCGACCAGCAGCAGCAGGAAAATGAAATAGAACGGCCGCGCCAGCTCCGACAGCCGGGATTCGTCTATCGACTCGTCCTTTGCCGTCACCTTGAAGGTCGGCTTGGTCGGGTTGCGGATCACCGAAAGAATGGCTGGCAGCAGGTGCACCGACTGGATGTATTCATAGAGCTCGGAAATCCACGGCCAGCGCCAGCGCCCGTAAAGCGAATTCTGCATCACGAGGTTCACCACCAGATAGGTCATCGTATAGGCGACGAACTCGCCCCCCGATGCGGTGAATATCTGGAGGTTGAAAAACAGATAAAAGAACGGCGCGATCAGGAAGATGATCCGGGTGAACGGAAACAGCCAGAACATCATCGAGGACATGTAGCAAAGCCGCTGCGCCATGCTCAGCCCGCGTTTGAACAGCGGGAAATTGAACAGCATGATCTGTGTCATGCCCTGGGCCCAACGCGTGCGCTGGCCGATAAAACTTGCAAACGTCGCCGGCTGCAGCCCCGCGATCAGCGGCCGGTCGATATAGATCGAGTTCCACTTTTTCGAATGCAGATCGAGCGCCGTTTCGCAGTCCTCGGTGATCGAGCGGCCCGAAAACCCGTTGGCGATATCGAGCGCTTCGCGCCGCAGCAGCGCCGCCGAACCGCAAAAGAACGATGCATTCCAGCTGTCCAGCCCGCGCTGCAGGATGGAATAGAACATCTCGTTCTCGCTGGGCATGCGCTCGAAGGTGCGCAAATTGCGCTCCAGCGGATCGGGATTGAGAAAGAAGTGCGGCGTCTGCACGAGGAACAGTTTTTCGTCGTCACCGAAATAGGGGACGGTCTCCTGCAGAAAATCCCGGGCGGGAGCGTGGTCGGCGTCGAACACAGCCACCAGATCGCCGGTCGAATGGGCCAGGCCGTTGTTGAGATTGCCCGCTTTTGCGTGTTCGTTGCGCTCGCGGGTCAGGTAATTGACCCCCAGATCGGCGCACAGCACGCGAAGCGAATCGTAGCGCTCCAGCGCTTCTTCGGCCTTTTCGGGGTCGATATCGTTGCGCTTCTGCATAGTGCCGCCATCGTCCAGCAGCCACACGGTGAGCTTTTCTTCCGGGTAGTCCAGCGCCTTGGCCGCCGCCAGCGTTCCGGCCAGCAACTCGTAATCCTCGTTGTAGGTCGGCACGAACACGTCCACGCTGGGCACCGGGTCGCCCGCCTTGAGGCTGCGCGAGGGGCGCGAGGCAATGGGGTTGGAAATGACGAACAGGCTGAGCGCCAGCATCATGATGCAGTACATCTCGCCCAGATAGAGCAGCAGCCCGGGAATGAAGTCGCCCCATTGCTCGAAGGGCGGCAGGGTGCTCGTCGTCCGCCAGAAGGCGTAGCGCAGGACAATCGCCGTCCCCAGCGCCAGCAGCAGCAACCGCCAAACCCCGTCCAGCCGAAGCGTCTTGATGACCATCATCACGCCAAGAAACAGCACGGCAGTGATCAAATGGACCTGCAGGCTGATCGGCATGGTGATGACGATCACCGTCCCCACGGTAACCAGAGCCCACAAGAGAAAGGTGATCGCGCGCATGGCTGGCCTCTAGCTGCTTCCGGGGGGAGCGGGAACGACGACTGTGCTATCGGTGGTTGTTCCGCCGTCGGTCGTGCCGCCGCCCGGCAGGGGCACGAGCGGCCCGGTCGGCTGGGGAACTGGTGTCGGCGTCGTGGCAACGGGGGTTGGCGCCGGTGCCTGAACGACCGGTGCCGGGCTCGTCGTGCCGCGCGGCTGGGCTTCGGGCAGATCGAGCACATTCTGGAAGCCGCTGCCGGTCTGCGGCAAAATGATCGCGCCCGGCGCGCCGATGATCGGCGACGCGCGCCACGGCTGGAACACCGGATCGCGCAGCCGCATGTTAAACATCATGTCGAGCAGGGCCTGCTCGCTGGCATCCCGGTCGCACAACTGCATCCGTATGACCACCGAGCCGCGGGTGACACGGCCCGTTGTTGCGGCTTCCGGCTCGATGCGCTGGCGGGCATAAACGCATTTGTCGCCAGTGGGCGCCCCGCCGACCGCATAGCCGAACGGACCGTAGTAATTCTGGACGTAGAACGGCGACACCATCATCGAAACGTCCGGGAAAGCCGCGGAGGCCTGTGTGTAAAGGTCCTCATTGTCGGCGACAGGGTCGCCCAGCTCACCGAAATTGCCGTCCCCGCCGCGCGTCAGGAAGCGGGTGATGGTGACGTGATTTTCCCCCGGCGTGCGTGCGTTCGAAGCCAGAGCGATTTCCTGGCGCACGGCGTTGGCGAAATTGGTCTCCACCACCGAGATCATCGCCGGTCCGCCCGGCGGTGGAAAGATCATCGCGTCGTGAAGGGGCACCGTCGTCGCGGTGCGCGGTGTCTGGACCTGCGTCGTCGAACACGCGGCCAGAAGGGTTCCCGCAAGAACCGTTGCAACGGCAAATCTTATACCTTGCGCCGGCTGCGCCTTGATCGGAGGATACTTTATGCCCTGGCCTTGGGCGCGCGCAAACCAATGCACCATGGTCGGGGGTCCGCAATCTTACTGCAACGCTTCTTCGACCCCATGAAAGCGCGCCCCGCCGCTGGCGGCCGCCCGGCCTCATGCAGTCCCGACACTGTCCCGCCCCCGTGCCATACAATGGCCCCGAGAAGTGTCGATTCCCGCCACACTATAGCGCAAACCTCGCCCTGACCAGACGCCCTTAGCGCCTTTATCCAGAACAGATTTTTATGTGATTGCGGCCGGTTGACCGCGGTCCGGATGCTTACAGAAGAAGAAGTGTGGTCCCGATGGCCGCAATGGCGATGCAGGCTGCCAGGATCAGTTCGAACCGCGATGGCTTTGGCCCATCGGGGTCGTTCTCGCGCTTCGCTCTCTGCTCGATTTTCTTCAGCGATCCGGCAATCCAGAACGCCGCGACTTCCCGTTCGCCAACGGCGCCGGGGGTAAACCATTCATAACGCGCAACGTCGTCCATGGCGCAAACCTTTCTAGTTCGAAATACACGCACCTTTCTGTGCGCAGCCTAGAAATGCTCACGAAGTGGCAGCCGGTAAAGCGAAGGCCGAAAACACGCTCTATTGCTGCTAAAATTGTAACTATCGATTTTAGTGCCGACGTTAAGAGCCTCGCAACCGATGTTAAGCGGGCACTAATTGCGGCTCTGCTCTTCCTGCAACTGAACGTTCCAATCATCGGCAAGAGCGACCCGGCGACGGCCATAACGCGTATCGGCCAGTTGTGCCCCGACAATCCGTTCTGTGCGAAAATGACGAAACGCCTCGCGCAATGTGCACCAGGCCGCAATGATCTGCTTGTTTTCATAAAAGGCGATCTGCACCGGCCAGATTTCGCGTGCTGATGCATTGCCCTTTTCGTCCTCATAATCGATGCGCAACGCCCGCTCGGCGCGCATTGCCTTTCGCACCAGAGCCAGAAGGGGCAGGGGGTCGCGAGCCGTCCGGACCTGAACCGGCCACAACCCTGTATCGGAAATCCGGTCACGCAGATCTTCCGGGCTCGCCGTGGCAATCTTGCCCAATGCGTTTCGCGCCGCGGCCGAAAGCTCCACGTCGGGCTGGGATTCCACCCAGCGCGCGCCGAGCACCAGCGCTTCGAGCTCGTCGGCCGAAAACATCAGTGGCGGCAGGAAAAACCCAGGGCGCAGCATATAGCCGATCCCTGCTTCCCCTTCGATGGGTGCCCCGAGCCCGATCAGTGTCTGGATATCGCGATAGAGAGTACGCACCGATACGCCCTGATCTCCGGCCAGTTGTGCGGCCGTCACGGGCAGTCGATGCCGCCGCAGGGCATCCATGATGGCAAATAGGCGTTCTGTTTTATCCATGCTCTAGAGCGTGCCCAGAATAAGTGGAAACGGTTATTCGGCCAGGACACGCGACAAACAAGAACTTGGAGCCGTTGCTTTGATTCCATCAAAACACGAACGGCTCTAAGGGTCTGCGAATCCGGTCCTTGCGACGTTGCATTATAGGGACGGCACCACTATTGTCCGGCAAAATTTTGGACAGTCTGGATACCCCCTGATGAGCGACGATTCCTTCCTGCGCGAAGTTGAAGAAGAACTGCGCAGCGACAAGCTGAAAGCCTTCTGGCGCCGCTTTGCGCCGTTCATCATCGGCGGTGCGGTGTTGATCGTGCTGCTGGTGGCGGCCAACGAGGTCTGGAAGTGGTATCGTACCAGCACCGCCGCCAACGCGTCCGACCAGTATTATGCGGCGCTCGATATGGCCGAAAGCGGCGATGTCACCGGCGCCCAGGCCGCGTTTGCCGAACTCGAGGCGAGCGGACCGGATGGCTATGCGACGCTCGCCCGCTTCCAGGAAGCAGCGCTTCTGGCCGAAGAGGGCGATCCCCAGGCGGCGCTCGCGGCTTATGACGCACTCGCCGCCAGCCTCGATCAGCGCCGGCTGCGCGAACTGGCTTACGTTCTGGGCGGTTATATTGCCGTGGATCATCTCGATGTCGGTGCCGTCGAGCAGCGCGTCGGCGGTCTGACCGGCGATGAAAGCTCCATGCGCAACAGTGCCCGCGAAGCGCTGGGACTTGCCCACTATAAGGCCGGCAATATCGAGGAAGCACGCGCCAATTTCGAAGCCATGGCCGCAGATCCCAACGCAGGTCAGGATATTCAGCTCCGCGCCTTCATCTATCTCGAGCAGCTTGCTTCGACCGGCGTGGATGTCAGCGAGGACCTCCTCGAGGCAGCATCGCCCGCAGGACCAGCGCCCGATCAGATCACCGTGCCCGCCGAATCCCCGAGCCTTGATACTGTCGGTCAGCCTCTGGAAGCTGAAACCGAGCAATGAGTGCGAGCGTAACCGTCGCCGCCAGCGATGCCAGCAAAAGTGGTTTGCACTTTTGCGGTTCGGCATCGCGCAGGAAAAATATGGCGACCACGAACAAGAGCGTGAATTGATATGAGCGCGAGCGTAACCGTCGCCGCCAG
>DDGC01000023.1:0-95867 GCA_002337455.1 Rhizobiales bacterium UBA1912
GTGCAGAACGAATTGTTCTTCCGAGACAACACAATGATGCTGTTCGGAGACGCAAAGAAAATGACCGAATCAATCGTAAAAGCGATGAACCACTAGGGTGGTGGGAAAGGTCGGCGCCTATTGCTTGCCGGCAAGGACATGCTTGGCCAGCGAGGTCTCGATCGCATCGGCGGAGAGGTCACGTGCGATAAAGACGATCTGCGACCGGCGGATATCATCGGGCCATCGGGGCAGGAATTGAGGGGGGTAAACCATGGTCTGGACCGCCTGGAGTACCATTGGGCGGTCTTCACCGCTTAACGCCAACAGCCCCTTCACCCGCAAGATGGACTTGCCGCGCGCCAACAACAGCAGCTCGAGCCATTTGACAAAGCGGGGCCAGTCGACATCGGTATCGAACTCTACAACGAAGGAGCCGATATCGGCGCTGTGCTCATGGTGGGGATGCCCGCTGTGATTATGTGTATGCGTCGCATGGGGACGGTCGCGCTTTCGGTCTGAAAATCCGAAAGGATCAGGCGTTGTCTCTGTGTCGACAATCACCGCCTGGCTATTGATCGACTTGATTTGCCGCTCGAGCACGGTGACCAGATCAGGTGGCGCAAGATCGCCTTTCGAGATGACTACCGTATCGGCCATCCCCAATTGGTGCCGCGCTTCGGCAAAACGGGCGATGTTTTCGGCTCCGTTGATCGCATCGACAACCGTAAGCACCGGGCCCGCCTCAAAAATCGTATTGAGCCGCCGGTCAGTCATAATCAATTGCAGCACCGGCGCCGGATCGGCCAGGCCGCTGGTCTCGATCACGACCCGGGTAAATGCCGGGCCGCCCCCCCGTTGGCGCAAGTGATAGAGCTCAAGCAGAGTTGAGGCGAGGTCGTCACCGGCGCTGCAGCACAGGCAACCGGAATCGAGGAGAACGACATCCTCGGTGACTTCGCGCGCGATCAGATGGTCAAGCCCGACTTCGCCGAACTCGTTGATCAACACAGCGGTGTCGGCAAACTCGGGGCGAGCGAGAAGCCGCCCAAGAAGTGTGGTCTTCCCGCTCCCCAGAAATCCGGTCAGGACGTAGACCGGGATCAGATCCGGTGCCTGCGACATGTCAGGCGATCTCGAAGATCGCGTCGACCTCCACCGGCACGTTGCGCGGCAGCGAATAAACGCCAACAGCCGCGCGGGCGTGGCGGCCCGCATCGCCGAACACCTCGACCATCAAATCCGAAGCGCCATTGAGCACCTTGGGATGATCGCCAAACTCGGGGACGGCATTTATGAAGCCGCCCAGCCGGATGACATTGACAACGCGGTCCAGGTCGCCATCCACTGCATTGCGCAGATGGGCAAGGATATTGATGGCGCAGATCCGTGCTGCATCCTGTCCCTGTTCGATTGTGTAATCGGCGCCCAGCTTGCCGGTATAGACGTCCTTGCCATCGCGGGCGGGAACCTGGCCCGAGATATAGACGCTCTTGCCGAGCACTCGCGTCGGCACATAGTTTGCCAGAGGGGCTGACGTTGCGGGCAGGGTGATGCCGAGTTCGGCAAGGCGCCCCTCGATCTTTCCGGTCATTGGTGTCTCCTGATGGTCTAAAAGTCGCTGAAAAGTTCCGAACGGGCCGCGAACGGAAGATCCGCCATGCCGTTTTCCCCCAAGACGCTGAGAAGTGCGCGCTTGGTTGTGCGGATGTCGTGGACGATGCCGCGTTTGACCGCTGTGCGATCGCCCTTCTTGAGCGCGTCGAGGATCGCGCCGTGATCTGCGGCATTCCAGGGCATAGAGGGGACCAGCAACGACATATACATTGTCGGACCGAACTGGAGCCACAGCGCTTCGATAAGGGGCAGGATGACCTCTGAGCGGCACCCGCGGTACAGGGTGAAGTGGAATTCCTGGTTGAAGGACAGGCAGCCCGCAATGTCGCGCTTTTCGATCGCCGCAAGAAGTTTGGCGTTGATTGCCTCCAGTTCCTTGATCAGGGCAGGCGTCGCGTAGCGCGCAGCCATTTCAGCGGCCATTCCTTCGAGTGCCTCTCGAACCGAAAAAAGGTCTTCGAGCTTGTCTGGGCCAAGGCGGGGAGGGGCGACCGATCCGTTCGCGGTTTCCTCGAGCGCGCCCGCGGCGACCAGCCGGCTGAGCACTTCGCGCACGGGCATGGGGCTGGTGCCCAATCCGGCAGCGAGCTTGCGCAGGCTGAGAACCTGACCGGGAAGAAAGGCGCCGATCATCAGGCCCCTGCGCATGCGCGACAAGACATGTTCGTGAACCTGCCGGCGCTCGCCCTTTTTCTCAGGGGGTGTGTCCGGGTCCGGTGTCGAGGTGGCCTTGGCGTTCTGCATCCGGATTCCCGTTCCGTTCAGATTGTAAGAAAAGACTTGTTCCTTGACTCGAGTCAAGTTGTGATCTCAATATGTGATCATAAAATGCCGGCGGCGACAAGCTTTTTGTCCTGCGCTCGTGGTGCCGCTCGCCAGATGGTGCCGACTATATATCAGGTTTTCCGGGGGCAAGGCGCGGTGCTTTTTCCCTTTCCGTAATCGCGGCAAATCAAGGCGCGTTTCAAAAAGGCTCTGCCAGGCATAACCGGAGCAAGGCCAAGTATCGACAAAGCATCGGGCACATCCCATGAAAATGTCAAATCATCCCACAAATATCGATCTGCGCCGGGAATTGTCACGCGTACCGGCGCATGAGGGCTTCGTGCTGAAAAATGCAGTACTGGCTTGGGGCGGACGCTTGTCGCTTTCCGAAATAGGCATCGCCGGTGGCAAGATTGCATTCATTGGGCCGGGGACCGCGCCTGGACAGAGTTGGCCGCAGATCGATCTTGCAGGGCGCCTGTGTCTGCCGGGCTTTGTCGATGCGCATGCTCATCTCGACAAAGGTCATGTGATCAGGCGGACCGGCACGGGTAATGGTACGCTCGATACTGCGATCGACCTTGTCTCGAAAGACCGATCCGACCATTGGTCCGACGAGGACGTCAGCGCGCGCATGGCGTTTGGTATCGCCTGCGCCCATCACTATGGGACGGCGGTGCTGAAGACGCATATCGATTCACAGCCCGGCCAGCTTGAGATCTCGTGGGATGTGTTCGCGCGGCTACGCGAACAGTGGAGCGGCAAGATCGCGCTTCAGGGCTCCAGCCTGTTCTCGATTGTGCTGGCGCGGGATGCCGACTTCGTGGAAAAGGTCGCGCGCCGTGTAGCGCAAGCGGGAGGAACGCTGGGGGCGGTTACCTTTCCAGTGCCTGATCTCGATGATCTGCTCGACACGATGTTCAGTGCCGCGGCACGACATGGTCTCCTGCTCGATTTCCATGCGGATGAGACCGGAGATACGGCATCGGATACGCTCTCGCATATTGCAAGCGCGGCGCTGCGTCACGGGATGAAGAGCAAGGTCGTGGCGGGTCATTGCTGTTCGCTTGCCCTGCAGGACGACGCGACGGTCGATCGGATCCTTGATCAGGTTGCCGAGGCCGATATCGGCCTGATTTGCCTGCCCGGATGCAATCTCTACCTTCAGGACCGGCGCTTTGATGGCACCACCCCGCGCTGGCGGGGCGTCACCGCGTTCAAGGAAGCTAAGGCCCGCGGCATCCGGGTTGCCCTGGGCTCAGACAATACCCGCGATCCATTCTACCCATTTGGCGATCTCGACATGCTTGAGACCTTTGGTCTGGGCGTTCGCACACTTCATATCGACAGTCCGGTGAGTGCATGGATCGACACTGTCACCGATACACCGGCGGGGATGCTCGGTGTCGATGCCGGCAAACTCGAGCCGGGCCAACGCGCCGACTTTACGATCTTTGAGGGGCGTGATCTCGGTGAAGTGCTTGCCCGGCGCGAGAGTGACCGGATCGTGGTGCGTGGCGGCCGGGCTATTGAGACGGTTCTGCCATCCTACAGAGAGCTCGACCCTCTGTTCACCCGGGCATAAAAAACGGCCGGGAAGATCCCAGCCGTTCGTTGATCGCAGCGTTGCGCCTTTTAGCTTGCTGTGGCGCCGACCTGGTAGAGTTCCACCTTGGTGCCGTCGGGGTCGGCGATATAGATCGTCAATCCGTAGGGCCCGTCATGGAGTTCGTTGAAAAACTTCACGCCGGCAGCCTTGAGCTTCTGGGACATGGCCCGCACGTCATTGACCTCGAACGCTATGTGATCGAGTTGGCGGTGGCCGCCTTCTCGTCCCTGGGTGAGCGCAATGCCCTGGTGGAAGGCGGTGAAAGCGCGCCCGTCTGCCAGCGGTTTGGCCGGGCGGATCGTAAAGCCAAGCTGCTCGGTGTAAAACTTTACCGATGTGTCGATGTCGTCGACAAGGATCAGCTGGTGTCCATATTCGAGCACACGGGGCGCAGACTGACTGTCAATCCATTCGATCATCGATTTTGAATCGGAAAGCTCGCACAGATAATGACCCCAAACCTTCTTTGCGGTCTCCTCCCACTCGCCATTCACGCCGGAAATGCAATCGTCGACGGCGATGACATCGAAATCGCGCAGATAGGCTTCGCGAATTGAGGTTTCCACACAAGCGTTCGTGGTCGCACCGGTGACAAACAGATGCTGTACGCCAAGCATGCGCAACATCATTTCCAGCCGGGTTTCATAGAAGGCGCCAAACCGGTGCTTGCGGATGACGAATTCGGGATTGACCTCCGAAAGCGGCTTGAGTTCGTCCACAAACTCCTCGTCCCAGCTACCTGCAAGTGCTGACACCTGCTTGCGCTTGGACGTATGCCCGGCCAGCTTCTTTCGAGCGCGGCTGTGGTCGGTCGCAAAGTGCTCCTGCTTGGTCCAGATCACCGGTACCCCGGCGTCCTGGCAGCGCTTGATCAGCTTCTGCAGCGGGGAAACGATGGTTGCAAGGCGCTTGGTGTCGAGACCGGAAACACCCAGCGTGCCCTTCTCATGGATAAAGGCATTCTGCAGATCGATGACGAGCAACGCGGATTTGCGTGCTTCCAGTTGATCGAGACTCATTTCTTGTTTTCCTCCATATCGATCCCAAGAACACCGGCGCGGCCCCAGCTGTCCTTGGGGGTATCGTGAATGACCACGTGCAGGTGTTCGGGCTTACAGGCCGCCTCATCAACCATGGCTTTGGTTATAGCTTTGACGAGGTTGCGCTTCTGGTCGACGGTACGTCCTTCCCAGAATTCAACGATCACGAATGGCATGTTTGTTCTCCTCTTTTGGGGCTTTGGTGCTGGCTGACCCGGCCCAGGCGGGGACAGGCGGAGCAAATCCGGTAACCAGATCGCTGTCTCCCGTGTTCTTGCCGGAAATCAGCCAGAGCGGGCGGTTTGTGTAGTTGATGAGGGCCTGTTCTTTCATGCAGATGCGATTTGCAGTGAAGCCGGGATCCCGAACGAAATGGCTCGTCGCGGACATCAGTCTGACAACGAGGATGGGCGCATCGGGCATCGCCAGAGCTTCCATCGCGCGCACGATCTCCGCATGCTCCACGCAGGCAAGGATCTCAGCGCCTTCCGATATGTCCAGCACAGCTACCGCACCGACCAGCGGATCGACGGGCCAATAGCGGCCTTCGGCATCCAGCGGAGCAAATGACGCATAATCCCGGGCGCGCAAGTAGAGTTCGCTATCCCAAAGGATGATGTCGTCGCCCAATACCCTGCGCGCGCGATCGACCATTTCAGGTGACTCGCAGACCTCGAGAAAACGCCAGGGGTCGGTAAGGGCGGCAGCGGCGCCCCATGGGTTATGTATGCCGGACAGTTGCTCCTGCATCAGTTCGGCGCGGTCCTGCCACAACGCGCGTACGGCGTCCGACAGGAGGGGACTTTCACCCAAGATAGGCGTTCGTCCGGCCAGAGCAGGGCCGCCGCTATCGGCTTGCCGGATCATCAGGCCGGCACCGTCACACAGCGACCACGCCCATAAAGGGTTTCGGAGACTTCGCCGTTTTCGTAAACCACGTCGCCACGCGCCACGGTCAGCACCGGCCAGCCCTTGAGTTTCCAGCCCTCATAGATGCAGGTGCCTTTGCCTGTGTGTACGACCTCACGTTCTTCGTCGAGGTCGACAAGCACCAGATCGGCATCGAAGCCGACTTCGATGTCGCCCTTGCGGGGCCACAGGCCGAAGCGGCGCGCGGGGTTGTACGAGTTGACCTCGACCAAACGCGAAAGCGGCAGGCCGCGCTCATGAACCCCGAAATGGAGCATGAGCGAAAGCTCCCAGGGGAAGCTGACCACACCGGGAAATTCGGTCCACAGATCTTCGCCCTTTTTGGGCAGGAACGGTACGTGATCGGTGCCGAGCGAATAGACCGAGCCGTTGAGCATGCCGTCCCAAAGGCCCTCGAGTTCCGTGCGGTCGCGCAGGGGCGGAGAGATCTTGGCCTTCATGTCGAGATCTTCGTCGTAACAGGTGCGGGTCAGATAGTGCGGACAGGTCTCGACGGTTACCTGAACGCCGCGGGCCCGCGCCTCTGCGGCGAGAATGGGTCCCATGCCCACCGAGGTGTGCACCAGATGGAGCGAGCACCCGGTCTTTTCCGCCAGGAAGATCATTCGGCGGATGGTCTCCACCTCGCAAAAGGCAGGACGGGACTCGGTGTAGGCACCAAGATCCTGGCGGCCGGTCTCGGCGATTTCCTTTTTGATCCAGGAGGCGATCTGGGTGTTTTCGCAGTGAACGTTGATCACGCCGCCGGGCACCTCGGCGAGAATGCGCATTGCCGCATAGACCCAGCCATCGGTCGCCGGCACGATGCCGATCGGGTTATCGGGCTCGTAGCCGAAATAGCATTTGAAGGATTTGACCCCCGTGTGCTCGATGATCCTGGGGATTTCAGCGATGTGTTCTTCACGCTGAATGCCGAAATGAAAACCGAAATCGATGACCGAATTTTCTTCGCCAATGGCTTTGCGCTCATCGTAGAAGGGCAGGTAGGATTCCTTGAGATTGCGGATGTAGAGCAGGGCGGTGGTCACGCCGCCCGAGGCCGCGGCGGCCGTTTCGGTCCGCATGTCCTCATCAAAGGGGAATTTCACGCCCAAATGGCAGTGCGGGTCGATCAGACCCGGCATCAACACGCGTCCCCCAGCGTCGATGGTCCGCGTCGCCTCGGGCAGGACATCGTTGGAGCCCGTGGCGATGATCTTTTGGTCCTTGACGGCAACCCCGCCAAAGAACTCTCCATCATGGCGTATGACCCGCGCGTTTTTGATAACGAGATCGGCTTTCATTTTTGCTTCTCCATGATGTCCTTGATGCGTCTTTCGATCCCGGTCCATTGGCTTTTGCCGACGGTGATCGGCGCGCGCGCACCCATGCCGCGCGCCCAAACGGCCTTGATCCCCATTTCGCCGGCCTTGTCGCGGTCGATGGTGCCTGGAGGGGCTGCGACGTCGACGAGAAGAACGCCGGGTCTCATTGTCTTGAGCAGTTTTTCGCCGATGAGCTGGCGAGGCACGCTTCCGATCACGATGTCCATGCGCGGCAAAATTTCGGGCAGGTCCTCGAGCGTGTGCGGTTCCGCGCCGGCGGCGTAAGCGGCGGCGCGCTGGACCGGGTTGCGGGCAGCCACGCTGACGTGAGCTCCAAGCCCGACAAGCGTATGCGTCAAGAGTGAGCCTATGGTGCCCTGGCCGACAAGGCAGATGTTGGCCTTGTGAATGGTAATCTGGGTGTTCTCGATGAGAACCTTGAGCACGCCTTCCACGATTGCCGGTCCACGGAGCAGCATCAGGTCGACGTCCCACTCATATTCGTGGAGCGTGATGCCGAGCGCTTCGCAGTGGGACTTGAGGTTGTCGTCAGCCCAGCCCAGAATGATATTTGCGCCCTTATTCATCCCGGCCAGCATTTCCCGAGATGGGATGATCCTCTCGGGATTGGATGGCGCGAACAATCCGCCATCCGGTGCAATTCCGGGGATGGGCATCAGCGCGATATCTGCGCCCTTGAGCGCATCGGCTGCATCGGAGGCGTGATAAACACCCTCGATACCCTGGTCCGGCCAGGGAAATCCGAACGCGCGAACCTTGGCTCCGGCGCGGACGGCGCAGCGGGCAATTTCCTGCTCGCGGGCATCCCCTGCCACCACTGCAATTGTAAGATTGCTCCAGCTCATCGTGCGCTCACTTTCCTTATCAATTCGTCTTTTGACAGGCTGGCAATGCCCATCGCCTCGGCGGTGCGTCCGCCCGTATTGTAATTGATGCCGACGGCGGCCTCCGCTAGCGCGTAGAGCGCATCGGCCACAGGCACGGATACGCCTGCGATTTGGGCGAGTTCGCGGAAAGGCAAAAGGCCGTGGCCGAAATCCTCGCGATAATAGCGATGCTCGAGTGAATCGGGCGCCTTGATTTTGGCGTTTGCGATACCGCCGGCAATTGCGGCGCGATAATCGGTCGTGTCGGTGACATCGGCTTCCACCGTCCCGATCAGCTTCATCTCTTCAATCAGATTGGGCAGGGTATGGCCGAAGGCAGCCGCAACGGCCAGCCTCTCGCGGTCGAGCCGCTCCATGACGCGGGCAACGCCGTCGGTCATTGCGTCCACATAGAAGGTGAAATCGCCTTTGGTCGCCTCCACCCATGCCACGCCCAGGACGGCGCCGGGTGTGTGCAGGACCATATTTACGTTGCAAAGGTCAGATGCCAGAACGTCGCCAACCGGGCTGGCGCCAGGGAAGAGCATGGTCGCGGTGGTCAGGTGGCTTTCATTGCCGCCAAGGACCGCAGCCCGAACCTGGCCGGCACGACCGGTCACCGTCACTTCATCGGGTTTGAGCTTGCGGGCAACATAGGTCAGCGTCGAGAATTCGACGACCGGGGGCGCTGTGCGTCCTGCGGTCTCGAATGCGTGGGCAAATTCCAGCGCACCGCCGGTATGCCCCGGATTGAGAACAACGAGCCTGTCGGCTGGCCAGCCCGCTTCGGCGAGCGCTTTCGCCATCGGCGCATGCGAAAAAGTGGGAAGCGTTACGAGCGCAACCTCGCAATCCTTTATGGCGGCGCCCAGATTGGAGGTAATGGTGCGCGGGCGGGCGATGCCCGTACCCAATACGCCATTATAGGCGATACCGCCCAACTCCAGAAAAGGCGCCAGCGTCGATTCCGATCTGGCCCAGTACGAGACAGTGTGTCCGGCCCGTGTCAGTTCGGCAACCGCTGCGGCGCCTCCCGCGCCGCCTCCTAGCACCGCTACCTTCATTGCTTCCTCCTCAAGGCCATGTAGGTGCGACGCCAAATCGCGGCAAACCATACGTGCCAAAATATGAGATCACACTTTATGATCACAAATTAAATTGTCAAGCAGTCCGGCCACGATTACCCGGCCAGTTTCATACTGCCGGAATCGTCGCTGTCCACGCATTCGGCGATCATGTCGGCGGTTGCGGCCGATAACGTCCAGCCCAGATGACCGTGTCCAGTATTGTAATAGACGCCCGGCAGGCGGCCCTTGCCGACGCGCGGCAGCATGGATGGCATCATGGGGCGAAGACCCGCCCAAGGGACAACGCGACGCGTGTTGGTTCCCGGAAACAGCGTGCGGGTCCAGGTGACGAGTGGTTCGATACGCTCGCTGCGGATGTCGCGGTTGACGCCGTTGAACTCGGCCGTCCCTGCAACGCGAAAACGGTCCTTGCCCAGCCGCGACGTGACGATTTTGGCCTTGTCGTCGAGCAGGCTCACCCAGGGCGCCGCATTCTGGCTTTGCTCGTCGTCGAGATGAACGGTGATCGAGTATCCCTTCACCGGATAGACGTTCACCCGGTCCCCCGCCATAGCTGCCAGGGCGCGGCTGCCGCAGCCGGCACAGATGACGATGCCGTCGAAGCCTTCCTTTTGCGCTGACGGTGCGCGATCCCCCGATCCCTGCCACTCGATTGTGTGTTGTCCGTTCGCGAAGCGAAGCCGCGTTACCTGAGCGTCGAATGCGAACCGTACACCCTTTCTCTCACAGGCATTGGCGAGCCCGGAGGTGAACTTATGGATATCGCCGGTGGAGTCCGATGGGGTAAAAAAGCCGCCATAGATGTCGCCGCGAACCGTGGGTTCGATTGCGCGGACTTCTTCGGGCGAGATCGCGCGCCGATCCAGTCCCCCCTGGGTAAGCAGAGAATTCACCTTCTTGGCGTGATCAAAGCTCGATTTGTCCCAATAGAGGTGGAGTATGCCGCGCCGTTCGAGATCGAAAGCGATATTTTCGTTCTCGGCAATCTCGAACAGGTGCTTGCGCGCGGCAATGGCAAGCCGGGTGGTCTCCACGGTATTTTCCCGGTAACGACCAATATTGCTCATGAACTCGGCCAGCCACGAGTATTTGTGCCATGAGGGCGAAGGGTTGAGCAGGAGGGGCGCGTCGCGCTGGAGCATCCACTTCATGCCCTTGAGGAGCGTGGACCAATGGTTCCAGACTTCAGCATTGCTGGCAGACAGCTGACCGCCATTTGCAAAAGAGGTTTCCATCGCCGCGTAGCGGTTCTGATCGAAGACGGTGACGGTATGGCCGCGCGCCATGAGCGCGTAGGCCGTTGTGATGCCGGTGATGCCGGCGCCGATAACAGCGAGTTTGGGCATTGTGTTTCCCATAAATTGGATCTTTGAAAGCGCCGCGATTTTCGCCGCGCCGATGGTCCCCAATCTGTCGCTGTTACCTGAGAGCTTTCCGTGGGCCATGGCCACGGTTTCCCCTTCGGTGGGCAGGCGGACTGCAACGATCCACTTGCCTCTCTCCAGATGTTCTCGCTGCCTGGTCAGCTTTGCCTGAGAGATTCCTGGGGGGTTGCTCCGTCGGCGCCGACATTTTCAGCCGGTCTCTCCCCGGCAGCGGAAGGTACCGCCGGGCCATCGCGCTGGCCCGGCGGCAGTTTCAGTTTCCTTCGTCGTAAAGCGTTGTCGTTGTATCAACGTCGTCCTTGTGCAGCCCGGCGCGGATTACCGCATCGGCAGCCAGTTCACGGGCCTTGCGGCGGATTTCCTTCTCGTCAACGCCATAGACCTGGCCGTCCCCATACACCTTGACGCCATTGACCCAGGTCTGGGAAACAGACGCCGTCGAGGCGGAGTAAACAAGCGCCTGCAGCGGATCATGGAAGGGTGTCCATTCGACGTGATCGAGATCGAACAGGATGAAATCAGCCTTCTTGCCGATCTCGAGTGAACCGATTTCATCGTCCCACATCAGAGCTTTGGCGCCCTCGATCGTTGCGGCACGCAGCGCCTGCCGGGCGGTGAAGATGTCGGGCTGAACCCGCGCATCCTTGAACATTCCCGCGACCAGAAGCATCTGGCGCATGAGGTTCATGTTGCCGGCTGCCGATACGCCATCCGTCCCGAGACCGACCTTGACCCCGGCGGCAACCATCTCGGGATATTTCCCGATGGCGGTCGCGCCCTTGCCCAATTTGAACGAGGAGCATGGGCAAAACGCTACCGCGGCGCCGCGATCGGCGAGAAGCTTGACCTCATCGTCGGTGACAGCGGCACAATGGGCGATCACGAGGTTCTTGCGAATTCCGCCCCCATTGTCGATGCGGGTGACCGGCCAGACGCCGTACTTGCCTTCACACACTTTGGCTTCTTCGATCGAAGTGGCCAAATGGTAAGTGGTGCCGACACCCAGGCGCTCGGCCAACTCGACAGCGCCCACGTGCAACTCCAGCGTGCAGGGCTCCTTGCCTTCGATATTGACCCAGCAGCGCGCCCGTCCGTCGAGGGCGCCGTTATATTTGACGACGCATTTTTCGAGTTCTTCAAGGGCTGTCTTGGCGTCGGGGAAGAAATGGTGGTCGGCCATTTCCTCGGTCCATCCCTTTGGCAATTCAGCAGGGCGGTTGTCGGCTGCATGGCGCCCGGTTATGCCCCGGATGCCGGTCGGCTCCATCGCCCTGATGACGATGCCCGGATCATACTGCGAGCCCATATCGAGAAAGCACGTCGTGCCGCAGCGCAGCATCTCGGTAATCCCAAGAAGAGCGCCCCAATATTCGTCCTCATCGGTCACATGCGCGTAAAACGGCTTGGCCCAGTGAAACACCCACGCGCGGGTGTTGAGATTGTCGGGAAACACGGCGCGTGACAGCGTTTCAGAAAGATGGACGTGGCTGTCCACAAAGCCAGGGCACATGCCCAGCATCGACCCGTCGATTATCGTGCCGAAACTGTTCCGATCGTGCCGATCGGCTATTTCGTCCGACGCGCCGATATCGGCGATCCGATCCTCGTCAACGACGACGCTTGCCTTGCGCAATACGGTATCGTTCGCATCGACGGTGAACACGAAGTTCAGGTTTTCGATCAGTGTCCGCAACGGTTCCTCCCCGGATAGAGCGCGGTATTTGTCAGGCGATGGAGCGCGATTGCGCCTGTTGGCGACCCTGACCGCACACGATCAGTCTGTCGGTATTGGAATAGTCCGAAAGCAGTTCGGACCCCTTGGCCGTCACCAGGAGCATGTCCTTGTTCTGCATGCCGAAGCCATGTCCGGTATCGTAACAAAGCGGCTCGAAGCCAAGCACCATGTTTTCCTCGATAGGCGCGTCGGAGCCGGGCTTTCCAAGCACCGGTGTCAGGCCGAGATAGGGGTCTTCATGCAAGTGGAGCCCGATCCCATGCCCGACGAACGATATCGGTGGCAAGTTCATCTGTGACAGCTTTGCGATGAAACTGTCGTATATGGCACGGCAGCTTGCGCCGGGCCGTACCTTGTCCATGATCTCATATTTGCAGTCGACCAGATGGGACCAGATATCGTCGGCATGGTCGGGAGCCTGGCCCACGACAGCAGTGCGGCAGACGCCGGCCTGATACCCATCGATAACCGAAAAGATCTCGACCCGGCACACATCGCCGCGCTTGAGGACCCGATCCGAGGGGCCGACATTGGGCAACACGCTGCGCTCGCCGGTCGCCACGATCAGCAGCTTGAAGTGTTCAGCGCCCAGCGAATAGACATTGCGGGTCAGATGCCCGGCAATATCCATTTCCGAATCCCCCTCATCGACCGAGGCCAGGGCATCGTAGATGGCCTGGTCGGCGATACGGGAGAGCTTGCGCAACAAGGCGATCTCGCCCGGCGTCTTGATCTGCCGCAGCCGCGCCAGAATACCCTCGGCAGGTGCAAAACGTGCATCGGGCAGGGCGGCCTGCAGACGCATGAGATCGCCCGCGGGAAGATAGTCCATCTCAATGGCTATGCGCGCGGAGCCGAGCCCGAGTTCGTTCAACTGGTCGGCCAGTACCACCATTGGATCGTCTGAAAATTCAGCCCATATCCGCGTGGGCACTTCAGGCTGCTTGCGCCGGATCGTGCTTGCCTCCATGTCGACGCCGAACAGTGCTTTTGTGCCGTCCGCGGTTACAATTGCCATGGCATGACGGTGACGGATCAGCGGCTGGCTGGGCACCACAAAGCCACTAACATAGGCAAAGTTTTCCGGCGAGCAGGAGATAATGGCGTCCAAGCCGTTCTCGCGCATGGCCGCTGTTTGTTTTTCAATGATTTCCGCACGCATGGTAACGTCCCTCCCACTCAGATCGCGATCTGGTATTTTTCGATTTTCTTGATGTCGACATCGATGCCCATGCCCGGCCCGTCCGGAACCACGATTGCCCCGTCCTCAAATTTCATCGGCGCAACCAGCAGGTCGTCCTTGTAGTAGATGCCGCCGATCTGACCGCTCTGGGCTTCGGCAGGCACGGACACGGGAATGACGCAGGAAAGCGTCACTGCAGGCGAAGCCGCAGCAAGCTGGACATTGGCAAGGTTGCCCACACCCGTCTCGATCGAGCCGTTGACATTGCACAGGAGCCCTGCGGCGCGGCACACCGCACCCACCTCCATGGCCTTGTAGAGCCCACCAGCCTTGGTGGTGTAGATCGAGACGATCTGGACCTGACCCTGATTGATGATCTGGATGGCGTCGTGGGCGTTCCACGCTGATTCATCGGCCATCACTGGCGCATCGATGCGCCGTGCGACATCCGATATGCGCTCGATCCCCATGACAGGCTGCTCGACATACTTGATACGGCAATCTTCAAAGCGCCGGATGATCTGAACGGCCTCGCCAGCGGACTTGTAGCCTTCATTGGCATCCACGCAGAGTTCCATTGCGTTCCCTGCCGCCTCGCGTACGGCATGAACCATGGCGACGTCGCGTTCCGGATCGACACCGATCTTGATCTTGATCGTCTTGATCCCCTCGGCAGCAAGCTTGGCGGCCTCGGTGCGCGCCTCATCGATGGAGATCAGGCCGATCGAGTGGGTGACCGGGACGCGGTCGCGGGACTTTCCGCCCAAAAGGACGTGTACCGGAACGTCGAGCCAACGGCCCGTTACGTCGTAAACCGCGAATTCCACAGCCGCTTTCGCATAAGGATAGCCACGAATGACCGCATCCATCCGGGTATGAAGTTCGGCGATATTGCCCAGCTCGATGCCCGTAATCGTGGGGGCGAGATAGGTATCGATGACCGATTTCACGATGATCGCGGACTCGCCGAAATAGCGTCCGAATTCCCCACCCCAATCCTTGAGAGCCGGCGCCTCGCCCCAACCGACCCGTCCGTCGCTGTCGGTGACCTTGACCAGAACGTAGCGCCCGATCACTTCGGTCAATCCTGCCCATTTGTGCTCGCGCCGGGTGGGGAGCTGCACAACAAGGGTTTCAACTGTCTTGATGGTGGGCACGGAATTATCCTTTTGACGAAACACAGGCTACGTTGTAGTGAGATCACCGATTGTGATCACACATTACTGTTGACATTGGGCATCGTCAAGCATGGATGTTCGGCTTGTGGGCAACGACGATGCGGCCGCTGTGGAGGACGACCAAAGTGATTGTTGAGACAACGAACTATTACGCCAAGCCCGGGAGGGAAGCCGAAGTGCTAACGCAACGGCGGCTGGCAACTGCAATCCGCAAGAGCTTGGGATTGCCGGAAGGCCGCACATTTGTGCTGTTGGAAACAAACGGCCCCAGCGTGAAATGGCAGTGCGAGTTTCCATCGCAAGCTGCTTACCGTGAGGACATGGAGGCAAGGAACGGATCGACCGAATTTGCCGAGGCGCGGGCGCAGATGCACACCCTTATCGAACGGTTCGAGCGACACCTGCACGAGGAGGTAGGGTAGCGGGACAGGGCATTCCGCATCGTGGAATTCGTATAGGTGCGGGGTCGCCCGCCATGTGTATGCGCCCTATCGGGTAGGGCGTCGCGGCAATCGGGCCGCTTTCCGACATATTGGAGTTTGCTGTGAGAACGACGACGAATCTGGATTTGAACGACGCCGGCCGATTGCTCGAAGGGGCGCGCGAACGGGCAGCTGCAATCGGTGTTCCGATGTGTGTCGCTATTACGGACGCGGCCGGTGATCTGGTTGCGTTCGAGCGGATGGACGGCGGGAAAATCACCAGCATCACGATTGCTATCGACAAGGCTTATACGGCGGCGGCGGCCAAAAAGGCGACGCACGAATATGGTGCCGCCAGCCAGCCCGGCGCACCCGCATACGGCATTAATTCCGCGATCAGCGGCCGCCTGATAGTGGTTGGCGGCGGGCTCCCTGTTATCGTGGCCGGCGAAGTCGTCGGAGGCGTGGGCGTCAGTTCGGGAACGCCCGATCAGGATCGCGATGTTGCGCAGGCAGCAATCGACCACCTAAACCGCGCGTAGAATCGGCCCGCAGTGGTGGGGTGGCCCTTGTGGAGGGGTGCTCGCCAAATCGGTCAATGAAGGCCCGCACAACCGATGGTTGGCGGGCCTTGTTTCTGGCGGATGCTTATGCCCGATTTACGCTACGGCCTGTTCGAGGCGGGGTTTTTGGTGGGTTCGGGTGATGTCCAAGCGTTTGCCGGTTTCGGCGTCGAACAGGTGCAGGGCGGCGCTGGGGATCTCGAGGCCGACGATGTCGCCTTCCCTGATGTCGGTTTCCGGGCCGACAACGACGGCAAATTCGGTGGTGCCCAGTGCGCAATAGGCGACGCGGCTGCCGCCCAGCTCTTCGATCAGCTCGATCTGGGCGGGGAGACCGGCACCCCTGGGAGCCATGGTTATGGCTTCGGGGCGGCAGCCCACGGTGATGCGCCCCGGCGAGCCGGGGAGGGCGGTGGGCAGGCGGAAATGCTGGGTGGGGGCGATCTCGAGGGCGAGGGTCGTCGCATCGAGCATTTCGCCTTCGGTCATGTTCATGGCCGGAGCGCCCATGAACTGGGCGACGAAGGTGGAGGCGGGGTTCTTGTAGATTTCGCCCGGTGAGCCGATCTGTTCGACATGGCCCTTGTTCATGACGATCAGCTTGTCGGCCAGGGTCATGGCCTCGACCTGATCGTGGGTGACAAAGATCGAGGTGGCGCCGAGGCGCTTGTGGAGCTTTTTGATCTCGATGCGCATCTGGACGCGCAACTTGGCATCGAGATTGGAAAGCGGTTCATCAAAGAGGAACACGTCGGGCTCGCGCACGATGGCACGACCCATGGCGACGCGCTGGCGCTGGCCGCCCGAGAGCTGGCCGGGGCGGCGATCGAGATAATCGGTGAGGCCGAGAATGGTGGCGGCCTCGTTTACGCGGCGCTCACGCTCAGGCTTGGGCAGGCGGGCGATCTTTAGGGGGTAGCCGATATTTTCGGCCACCGTCATATGCGGGTAGAGCGCATAGTTCTGGAACACCATGGCGCAGCCGCGATCGGCGGGATCGATGTCATTGATGATCTCGTTGTCGATGCCGATTTCGCCCGAGGTGATCGATTCCAGTCCCGCGATCATGCGCAGGAGGGTAGACTTGCCACAGCCCGAGGGCCCGACGATGACGACGAACTGGCCGTTGTCGATCTCGATGTCGATACCGTGAAGGACCTGCTTGCCATCATAGGATTTCTTGACGTCTGAGATGGTGAGTTGAGCCATTTCAATCTCCCGCAAGACGCGCCCTCAGCCGGGCGATGGTTGTGTCCGAGAGCCCGATTGCCCGCAGATAGGCCTGTACCGAGCCGTATTTGGTCTCGATATGGGCGATGGTGAGCGCCATGGTTTCGGGCTCGGAGGCCAGAAACGGCATGAAGCGTTCAGGGTCGATGCCGCGCGCCTGTGCGCCCGCGATAAGTTCGGCCATCATGGGTTCGATCATTTGTGCGGTGAGCGCGTAGTCTTCGACGATCAGAGCGGTTTCGACCCCGGCGATGGTCAGGAGCAGAGCGGCGATAACGCCAGTGCGGTCCTTGCCCGCCGTGCAATGGAACAGTACGGCGCCGTCGCCGGCTTCGGCGATCAGGGTCAGGACGCGGGCGATGGTTTCGCTGCGTTCGTCCAGGGCCTTGCGGTAGAGGCTAAGAAGGGCGTCTTCGCCCGGAGCGACAGCCGGCGCGAGGTCGGCGAACAGGGAAACGTTGTGGTAGCTGACGCCGGGATGACCGGCGAGCGGATTGGGCTGTTCGGCACATTCATTGTCGTGGCGCAGATCGACGACGGTTGTCACCCCGGCATCGATGAGCATGGCGACATCTTCTGCATCGAGCCGGTGCAGGGCATCGGCGCGCAGCACGCGGCGCCACAGGGTTTCGGTGTCGGCGATCCGGTAACCGCCCAGATCGCGGACGTTATAGGCACCCTTGACGGGGATCGAGCGGGTGAGGGGGGAGTTCATCTTAGCGTATTCCTGATTTCATGAAGGACTGGATGACCTGGCGCTGCAGGACGATGTAGATGGCGAGGACCGGAAGGCTGGCCATAGTGGAAGCGGCCATGAGCGGACCCCATTGGGTGCCTTCGGACGACATGAACATCTGGATGCCGATCTGGATGACGCTGTTTTCGGCCGAGCGGGTGAGCAGCAGCGGCCAGAAATAATCGTTCCAGGTCGAAATGAAGATGAGGATGGCGAGCGAGGCGAGGATGCCGCTCAGATTGGGGGCCAGCACGTCCCACAGGATGCGCCAGCTGCGGGCGCCGTCCATGCGGGCGGCCTCGATCACCTCCTTGGGGAAGGAGCGCATGGTCTGGTAGAGCAGCATGATGGCCAACGCCGAGGCGACATTGGGCAGGATGAGCGCGGGCAGGGAATCGAGCAGTCCGAGCCGGGCGACAATCAGGTAATTGGGGATCATCACCACCTGAAACGGCACCAGCCAGGTCAGCGCGATGAGCGAATAGACGAGCTTGTCGAACGGGAATCGCCAGCGCGCAAAGGCGTAAGCGGCGAAAAGGCCGGTGGCGAGCTGGACAATCGTTACGACGACCGAGACCAGAAGCGTGTTCCAGAGCATCTGGAGCACGGGAATGGCGTTGAGCGCATAGATGTAATTGTCGAGCGAGGCCGATGTGGGCAGCAGCGCCGTCTCAAAGATCTGGTTGGCGGGCCTGAGCGAGGTCACGACCATCCAATAGACCGGGAACAGGCAAAACAGCGACAGCACGGCCATGAGCACGTGTCCAAGGCCGGTATTGAGCCGGCGCGAGACAAGTGAGCGGCTGCGACGGCGCGGCCGGACCGCGGGCAGCGAGATCGGTGAGGTCATTGCATCAGTTGTCATAGAACGAATACCTGTCCATGAGGCGGAAGAGCACGAAGGCCAGTGCGCCGAAGCCGAGGAACAAGATGACGGCGGCGGCTGAACTCCAGCCCACCGACATCGATGAAAATCCGAATTCCCACAGCACGTAGAAGATGTTGGTGGTCGAGCCGAGCGGCCCGCCACCGGTCAAAACGTTGATGTAGGAAAAGCTCCACTGGGCCCCCAGGAGGATGGTCATCATGACAAGGAACAGCACCGTGTTCATGAGCAGGGGGAGCCGGATGTCGCGGATGATCTCCCATTTGGAAGCGCCGTCCATGCGGGCGGCTTCGATCAGCGAGGGATTGATGTTGGCGTTGGCGGCCGAAAGGATAAGGGTTGAAAACCCGATCAGCTTCCAGCCGGTCAGGACGATGATCGTCCAGATGGCGATGGCGGGGTCGCCAAGGAACCGCACGGGCTCGCCGCCCAGCCCGGTGATGGCCTGATTGACCATGCCGTGGCCGGGATCGAGCAGCCAGCGCCAGACGGCGGCGGCGACGACCGGCGCGATGATCATGGGCACAAAGATGATGGCGCGATAGATGTTGCGCGCCCTATCCGGCAAATCATGGGTGTAGATGGCGATGGCCAGCGGGATGATGACGGCCAGCGGCAAGAGGCCCACGACATAGACCCCGGTGTTGCGCACCGCCTGCCAGAATTTGGGCAGGGCGAAAATGTTGGTGAAATTGGACAGGCCAACAAATTGCGGCGCCGTGTTGGGCAGCATGTTCCACTGGTAAAGGCTGAGCCTGAAGGCATCGATGAGCGGCCAATAGACCCAGATGGCAAGGCCGAGCGCGGCGGGCAGAAGATAAAGCCAGGGGGCAATGACGTAGCGATCGTCCGCCTTGAGGCGGCGCTTGCGCCGTGGGAGCGCCAGGGGGGTATTTGCTGAGATGTCGGCCATGAGCGAGCACCACGAAATCTTTGAAAGGGTGGCCGCGAGGGTGATGCCCCCGCGGCCGAAGGGGATCAGGGCATCAGGGACTGAGCGTTGGCCTGGGCCTCGGTCAGCGTGGCCTCGACATCGGCGCCGCCGAACACTGCCATTTCCATCGCATCCATCATCAGCGAATTGATCTGGCGGTAGTTGGGGCCGGGATAGGCGACCCAGGGTTCGAGGCGTTCGAGCTGGTCGAGATTGGGCTGGACCAGGGGATGCTCGGCGACCCAATCGGCCAGATAGGCCGGATCGGTGACGATGTCGGTGCGCAGCGGGACATAGCCGATCTGGGAGGTGATGGTGGTGTAGGCCTCACGCGAGGTCATGAACTTCATCAATTCCCAGGCAGCGCGCTGCTTGAGCGGATCGGCTGTGTGGATGACGAGGCCCGAACCCGAATTGGTGGGCGAGGCGGGGCGATCGCCAAAGCCGGGCATGGCGGCGGAGCGGAGTTCGAATTTTCCTTCCGAGCCGGCAATGAAATAGGCCTGGAGCACCGAAGAGGTCAGGTACATGCCAAGCTGTCCCGATGCCATGGCTTCCATGGACGAGCCGAGATCTGTGGCGCCGTAAACACCGGCATCGTGGAGATCGCGCATCGTCTGGATGGCTTGGATGGCCTCGGGCTCTGCGAAGGTCAGCGTGGTGCGGTCTTCCGAAAGGGTCCGTCCACCATTGGAGAGGATGACGCTTTGCAGCACCCAATCGTCCCCGCCCGAGCCGGCGCCGACGATGGCCGCTTCAAAGGGGCTGGCATCGGTTTGTTCGGCAATGGCAACGCCGGCTTCGCGTAGCGCGTCCCAGGTTGCGGGGGGCTGGTCGGGGTCAAGACCGGCCGCGCGGAAAAGATCGGCGTTGTAGAACAGCACGGGTGTGGAGAACGTATAGGCCAGGGCATAGGTCTTGCCATTGAGGCGGCCAAGGTTCAGCCCGTTTTCGGACATGCCGTCGAAATGGGCGGCCAACTCGTCGGCGGGAACGATGTCTTCGAGCGCGGCGGCGCCGAAATTGTCGATCGTGTAGGCCAGATCGTCGAACACGGTCTGGGTAACGTCCGGGCCGATGCCGGCGGCGAGATCGGCCTGGGTGCGCGATACCATTTCGGTCGATTGAACGGGTACGGCGTTGACCGTGATGTTGGGGTTGGCCGCTTCAAAGGCTTCGACCATTCCGCGGGTCGCTTCGGCGCCGATGCCGGTGGAGGCCAGGTTATAGTTGTAATAGGTGATTTCGACCGGCTGATCGACGGTGGCGGGCATCGACTGGGCCAGGGCTGCCGGCACCGAGAGAGTGGCAAGCAGGGCAGCGATTAGCTGTGCTGATGGTTTGAACATCGGAGTGTCCTTTTCCGGGCCGCGCTGTGCCGCCCGTGGAAAACAGAAAGGAAAAGCCGGCGGCGGTGGCGCCGCCGGCGGGTGACTTAAGGCATCAGGGACTGGGCGTTGGCCTGTGCGTCGCGCAATGTGGCTTCGACATCGGTGCCGCCATAGACGGCCATTTCAGCGGCATCCATCATCAGGCTGACGATCTGGCGATAGTTGGGGCCGGGCATAGAATCCCAGGGCTCGAGAATGGCGAGCTGGTCGAGGTTGGGCTGGACCAGCGGGTGGTCGGCAACCCAATCCTTGAGGTAGCGCGGATCGTCGACGATGGCCGGGCGCAGCGGCAGATAGCCGATCTCGGAGGTAATGACGGTGTAACCGTGCTCGGAGGTGAGGAACTTCATGAGCTCCCAGGCGGCTCGCTGCTTGAGGGGATCCTGGGCCAGAATGGTCAGCCCGCTGCCCGAATTGTTGGGCCGGACCGGCTTGTCGCCGAAGCTGGGCATGGTGGAGGCGCGCAGTTCGAAATTGCCTTGTGCGCCGGCAACCAGCGACGCCTGCACGGCGCTGGTCTGGAGATACATGCCGATATTGCCGGCCGACATGCCTTCCAGCGCCGCTGTGATATCGAGGGGATCGAAGGCGCCAGCATCGTACATGTCGCGCAGCATCTGCACGGCCTCGACCGACTCGGGTTCGGCGAATTTGAGCGTCGTGCGGTCGCGCGAGAGCACTTCGCCGCCATTGGAACGCACCACGCCCTGGAAGAGCCAATCCATGGCGCTGGGTCCGAAAATACCGGCGGCAAAGCCGGTCTTGTCGGTGTTCTCCTGGATGGCCAGAGCGGTTTGAAGCACTTCGTCCCACGTCTTGGGCGGCTGGTCGGGATCGAGACCGGCGGCGCGGAAGATATCGGCGTTGTAGAACAGGACCGGCGTGGAGAATGTATAGGCGAGCGAATAGGTCTTGCCGTCGAGGCGCCCCAGATCGAGCCCGTTGGGCACCATGCCTTCGAAATGGTCGTCCAGTTCTTGGGCGGGAACGATGTCTTCGAGCGCCACGGCGCCAAAGTTGTTTGCGGTGAAATCGAGGTCGGAAAACACCATCTGGACAAGGTCGACCGGTTGTCCGGCGGCCAGGTCGGCCTGAACGCGGGCCTGGAAATCGCCAGCTGCGGCACCGATGCCCTCAACTGTGACGTTGGGGTTGGCGGCCATGAACTCATCGATCAGCTTGCGGGTCGCGTCTGCGCCGATGCCGGCTGAGCCCAGATTGTAGTTGTAGAACGTGATGGTGACCGGCTCATCAATGGTGGACGGGATGGTCTGGGCGGTGGCGGGCAGTGCGCCGGCCAGTATGAGCGTGGCCGAGGCGGCCAGGAGAAGGGTTCTGCGGTTCATCTCGAGCATCCTTATTCGGCGGCCTGGGTGGCTTCGTATTTGCGGAGCATTTCGGCCATGCCCGCAAAGGTGAAGCTGTGGAGTTCGCGGCGTTGCGAGGGCTGGGGCACAAAGGAGATGGTCAGGCCCGAGGGGCGGACAGTGCCAAGCGCGAGCGAAGCGCCTTCGACCATGCGCATGCCTTCATGGAGATAGGTGACGTCGGTTGCGGCGTGGGTGCCGATGCCGACGACAACGGGGATGCCGTGCCAGTTGGAAACGCGGTCGAAATGGATGTGGCCCGAAAGGATGCCCAGGATATTGCGGCCGGCGAGCAGATCACGGAGCTTGAGCGTGTCGGCGATGGTGAGGCTTTCCCATTCCATATCGGGCCTGTCCTCATCGAGGGCCGGGGCGTGGTGGACGGCGATCAGCTTGGGGAGATCGGGGTGGGCGTCGAGTTCGGCTTCGAGCCAGGCGAACTGTTCAGGCTCGATCGAGCCGCCAACCTTGCCCGGTGTGCTCGAATCAAGAGTGATGAGGTGGACGCCATCGATGGCCTGCGCATGGAAGAACGGGGCGCCGAGATCTTCGTTGCGGCCCAGCATGCCGGTGTAAAAGCCGTCGCGCTTGTCGTGATTGCCCAGCGCGAAGAACATGGGGATTTCGAGCGCCGCGTCATCAAGGATGGCCTTGAGATTGCGGTAGCTGCCTTCATCGCCCTGGTTGGTCAGATCGCCGGTGGCGACGATGAATTTGGGCTGGGGCACCAGCGTCTTGATGTCGGCCAGCAGCGCCTTGAGGTTTGCCGTGGTGTCGGAAAACAGGTGATCGTCGACAATGTCGGGATTGCCGATATGGAGATCGGTGAGATGGACGAAGGTGAAGAGATCGGTCATGACGCGTGTCCTGATGTTGATGGCATTGCGTCCGTTTTGGACGCCTTGAGCCGATCGTCTTTCGGCGCGCACGCCGCGCTTTGGGCGAAAGACTTGTGCCCGGCTGCAAACACAGCTACCGTCGGAACATGACAGGTGAATGAAGGTTCATTCAGTATGGAAGCGACGATCGGCAAGAAGGACAAAATCCTCGATGCTGCGGCTCAGTTGATTGTGGAAAACGGCTTGCAGTGCTCGATGGCTGCCATTGCCGAGCGGGCCGGCGTGGCCACCGGGTCGCTCTACAATTATTTTCCCTCAAAGCGGGCGATGGTGCTTGGCGTCTATGTGCGGGTCGGCGAGCAGATGTCGCGCGCGGTGGTTGTCGAGCACGCGGATGAGGTCAGCCATGAGGGCCGCATCAAGGGCTATATCGCCAATTATATCGAGTTCATCGCGGTCGATGCCGAGCGGGCCAAGCTATTTGAATATCTCGACAATTCGCCCGAGTTGAGCCTTACCGACATCGCGGCGACCTTTTCGGGGTTCGTCGATTACACCCGCAGGCTGTTCGAGGGCGCGCGCGCGGCGGGTGTGGTGCGCGAGGGGCGTGCCTACCTTCTGGGGAGCTTTGTGCGCGGGGCCATCCGCCACACGATCAAGCGCCGGCGGCTCGACCCCACGCCGATCGACGAGAGTGAATATGCGTGGATCGCGGACATGTGCTGGAAGGCCGTGGCGCGGGATTAGGGCGCTTCGGCTTCTCGCTTTCACGGTAACGGCGGAGCGGGTGGTTCTGCCTCAGGCGGTGAGCGTACTGGACCCCGGCTCAAGGCCGGGGTGACCAGGCGGGTGGGTTTGGCAGGGGCGGTTCACCCTAGAGCCGTCCGGCCTCGATGATCCGTTGCAGGAATTTGCGGGTGCGGGGGTTTTGCGGGTTCGAGAACAGGGTTTTCGGCTCGGCTTCTTCGACGATGCGGCCGCCATCGAGAAAGCAAACCCTGTCGGCGACGTCGCGGGCGAAGCCCATTTCGTGGGTGACGATAACCATTGTCATGCCATCGGATTTGAGCTTGCGGATGATGGCGAGCACTTCGCCGACCAGTTCGGGATCGAGCGCGGCGGTCACTTCATCGAACAGCATCACCTCGGGCTGGGTGGCCAGAGCGCGCACGATGGCGACGCGCTGTTGCTGGCCGCCGGAGAGTTGCTCGGGATAGGCGTTTTCGAACTCGGCCATGCCAAAGGCACCGAGCAGTTCGCGGGCGGTGGCCAGCGCTTCGGCCTTTGGTGTGCCGTGGACCTTGAGCGGGGCGAGGGTGATGTTTTCCATCACGCTCATATGAGGAAAGAGATTGTAGGACTGGAATACGATACCGATCCTGCGATAGACCCCGTTGCGGCCCCAGGAGGGGTCTTCGAGGGAGACCCCGTCGAGCGACACAGTGCCGTAATCGAATTCGGTGAGCCTGTTGATGCAGCGTAAAAGGGTCGATTTGCCCGAGCCTGAAGCGCCGATCAGGCAGACGACTTCATGGGGGGCGATGGCGAGGTTGATGTCGTCGAGAACCAGGGTCTCGCCATAATATTTGGTGAGCCCGGTAATGGTAATGCGGTCGGTCACATGGCCCCCTGAAGGCGACGCTGGCGGTCTTTTTTCGAGAAGTAGTCGGTCAGGCGTGCCATGGGGATCGTCGCGACGAGAAACAGCAGCGCGGCGGCGATCAGCGAAGAATAGTTGAAGGTCTGGGCGGTGTAGATCTGGGCTTCGCGCACTGCGTCGCGCACCCCGATGACCGAGAGCAGCGCCACGTCTTTCTGCAGGGCGACGGCGAGGTTCAAAAGCACGGGCATGACGTTGCGGATGGCTTGAGGCAGGATGGCATAGCGCATTGTCTGCCACTGAGAGAGGCCGAGCGCGGTGGCGGCGGCACGCTGGCCGTCATGGACCGCCTCGATGCCGGAGCGGTAGATTTCGGCCGAATAGGCGGCGTAGGAAATCACCATGGCGGTGGCGCCCCAGAACAGCGCCGAATTGGGCAGGCCGGGCAGGTTGAGGGCGGGGATGCCGAAGCCGAAGATCAAGACGAGCAGCAGGACCGGCAGGCCGCGGAACAGATCGATATAGACGACTGTAAACACCCGCAGGGGCGCAAACCACGGCCCGGTCAGCGAGCGGAAAAGGGCCAGCACCAGCCCCCACGCCATGATGGCGAACAGGCAGATGACCCATACCTGAAGATTGAGCCAGAAGCCGCGCAGCACCTGGGGGAAGGAGGCGGCCATGGCGCCGAGATCGAAAAACTGCCGCGCGATGCGGGGCCATGCCTCGGCGGAGGTCACCGCATAGGCGATGGCACCGAACACGACAGCGACCATGGCAAGCGAGATGATGGCCGGCAGATAGCGATCTCTGGCGCGCAGCTTCTTTTTAGCCGGGGGGAGGGGCCGACGCGGCTCCGTTTCGGGAGCCGCATCGGTAAAGGCGCCTTGCGGCGGTAGTCCAGAGGTCATTCGGTGATGACCGGCAGGTCGGGATCGGCGATCAGGTACTGGGCGACAAGCGCGTCGATGACGCCTTCGGACTTCAGTTCGGCGATCGCTTCATTGACCCATTCGACAAGGTCGTTGCCCTGCTCGAAGATCAGGCCGTGGCCGTAATCGTTTTCGTCGGGAGTGAGAATGGCGGCGATGGTGGCGTCGGGCACCTGGACCGCTGTGAGATAGAGCGCCGTGGGCAGTTCGGTGGCGACTGCGTCGATCTGATTGCCCTGCAGGGCCTGAAACAGGCCGACCTGATCGTTATAGACGGCGGGTTCGGTGACGCCGATGATCTCTTCGACGTAATCGAGATCGGTGGTGCCGATCATCACGCCCCAGCGCACTTCGCGCAGATCGGCAAAGCTGGTTGCCTGTTCGACTGCCGAGCCGGGCATGGCAACGACGGCCTTTTGCGGCTGGTAGTAAACGTCGGAGAAGGTGGCGATCTGGGCGCGATCCTCGGTGACCGAGATCTGCTGGATGCCGAAATCATAATCCTTGGCGCCCGGCGCTATGGCCTGATCGAAGGTCTCGCGCACCCAGACCACGTCTTCGGCCGCAAAGCCCATCTTTTCGGCGAGGGCATAAACAAAGGCGCTTTCGAACCCTTCGCCGTTGGAGGGGTCGTTGTCCATCATCCAGGGCGGAAAGACCGGGTCGGAGGTTGCGACTGTGAGTTGGCCCGGCGTCAACAGGCGCGCATCGTCGGGGGTGTTGTCCTGAGCGTGGGCAGCGCCGACAGCAAGCGCAACCGAGAGCGATGCCACGACAGCGATGCTGCGTAACAATGAGATTTTTACCGACATGATCGAAGACCTCCAGCGTCCAAGGGAGAAAAAGTCCGAAGCTTCAGATATTATCGGGCGCGCAGGCGCACGCAAGAGGCGTCTCTGACCCGGTTGTCACAAACCCCACCCGATAGGGGCTAATTTTTTGCCGCGACAGCGTTTTTTTGCCCTTCGGGGGTGGACGTGACGCATTGGCGCCGTAATCATTGCCGCTATTAATTCATATACCTCCGCGGCCGGTTCGGCCGGCTGCCAAACATATTAGATCGGGTCATTTGGGGATGATCGACTGGATTTATCCGCTGCTCCTCGTGGGCGCGGCCCTCATCGTCGTTTCGGTTTTTACCAGTCTCGTGGCGTTCCGCTTCGGGGCGCCCTTGCTGCTGCTGTTTCTGGGCATCGGCCTTGGGGCGGGCAGCGACGGGCTGGGCATACAGTTTTCCGACGTCAATACTGCCTATTTCGTGGGCTCGCTGGCGCTGGCGGTCATCCTTTTCGATTCAGGGTTCGGAACATCGCTGAAATCGTTCAGGCAGGCGGCGGCGCCTTCGATCGTCCTGGCGACGGTTGGCGTGCTCCTGACCACGGCAATCGTGGGCATGGCGGCGCGCCTGATGTTCGGGTTCGGCTGGGCCGAGGGCCTGTTGATGGGGGCAATCGTCTCCTCGACCGACGCGGCGGCGGTGTTTTTCCTGTTGCGCGTGGGTGGCATCACCATTCGCGACAAGGTGCGTTCGACGCTGGAAGTGGAATCGGGATCGAACGATCCGATGGCGATCTTCCTGACCATCATGTTCGTCGAGCTTCTGGCCTCGGGATCGGGGATCACCGGGTTCACTCACGACTTTGTCGTCGGGTTCGGATTGCAGATGGGGCTCGGTGTGGTGCTGGGCATTGCCGGAGGGGCGGCGATCGTCTTCATCATCAACCGGGTCGAACTCGAGGGTGCGCTCTACCCAATTATCGTTCTGGGGATGGCGGTGCTGCTGTTTGCCTTTACCGGGCTTTTAGGCGGATCGGGGGCGCTGGCGGCCTATGTGGCGGGGCTCGTGGCGGGCAATCGCCGGGTGCGGGCGCGCGCAACGCTGGTGCGGTTTCAGGACGGCATGACCTGGCTGGCCCAGATCGTGATGTTTCTTATCCTGGGCCTCCTGGCCAGCCCGTCCCAGTTTGGCGACGTGGCACTGCCGGCGGTGGCGCTGGCATTGTTCCTGATGTTCGTGGCGCGGCCCGTTGCCGTGTGGCTGTGCCTTCTGGCGTTCCAGTATCAGCGCGATGAAATCGCCTTTATTTCCTGGGTGGGTCTGCGCGGTGCGGTCTCGATCCTTCTGGCCATCCTGCCGCTGATCGCGCTGCTCGAAAACGGGTCGGTGCTGTTCAATACGGCGTTCATCATCGTTTTGACGTCGCTATTGGTGCAGGGCTGGACGATCCGGCCGATGGCGCAATGGCTGGGGCTTATCGTGCCGCCGCGCATCGGGCCGGTCGAGCGCGTGGGGCTCGAATTGCCGGGCAGCGCGCATCACGAGTTGATCGTCTATCACGTTGTCGAAGGCAGCCCGGTGGCCGAGGGTGAACGCCTGCCGCGCTGGGCGCGTCCGTCGCTGATCGTGCGGGACGGGCAATCGATGCGCTTCCAGTATGCCGGGCGCATCAAGGCCGGCGATTACGTCTATATGTTCATCGCGCCGCGCTATACGCGCCTGCTCGACCGGTTGTTCGCCAGCCCCACCAAGGTGGAAGCTGACGACAAGGATTTCTTCGGGGAGTTCCGGATCAATCCCGAGCGGCCACTTGCGGCGCTCAAGGATGCCTATGATGCGCAGATCGGCCCCAATGTCTCGCTGGAGAAGACCATTGGAGACTATATGCGCGAGCGTCTGGGCGGGACGGCGGAAATCGGCGACCGGGTGGCGATCGGGGCGCTGGAGCTGATCGTGCGCGAGGTCGATATCGAGGGCGAGGTTTCAGAAGCCGGGCTGGCCATCGATCAGGACGCGCAGAAAGCGCGCGTGCCGGTGTTCATGAGCGGGCGGGAGCTCAGGGAATTCGTGCGCACCAAGATCGACGCGCGGCGCAACAGGAAGATCAACGAAAAGATCACCAAGCAACCGGCCGCCGATTCCTCTCAGGACTAGAAAATTTCCGCGTTTCTTCGAATCGCGTCATTTGCTCCAGCACTTTGGTTGGTCGCGCGTCCGAACCGATAAAGTCCCGTCCACTTTATCTGGACACGCTCTGGTCCAAAGCCTTGTAGCCGCGCCGGTGCCAGATGAGCGGGGCGCGATCGGGGAAGGATCTGGTGTGGGTCACGATGCCTGCGTAAAGCGTGTGGGTGTCCATGATTATCGACCCGGACAGCACGCAATCGAGGCTGGTGACGGCGCCGGAAAGGAGGGGCTGGCCCGAGGACCAATGCTCCCAATCGGCAGTCGAGAACCGGTCCTGCGGCCCCCAGCCGGCAAAGGCGTCGGCCACTTTTTCCTGGCCCTGTGCCAGCACCGACAGCGAGAAGCGGCCCGCGGCCTCGATGGTCCCGGCCAATTCGGTATCGCGGGTGATCGATACCATGATGGCGGGCGGCTCGGCGCTCAGCGAGAGCATGGCGGTTACCGTGCGCCCGTGCTGCGCGTCGCCCATGCGGGCCGTGACGACGGTGACGGCGGCAGCCAACGTGCTCATGGCGCCGGTGAACTGGGAAGGGGGCACAGCGTCGGGGGCGGATGGATGGTCCGCCAGAGCGAGGGCTAGAGCCGGGTTGGCCGGCGGAAATTTGATGTTCGGTTTGGTCATTTCAGGGCAGTTTTGAGCGCCGATTTGTGTGAAGAAACCGGCGGGGCTTGATCTTGCGGCCCGGTCTCTGTATTTTCCAAGTAAGTGCTTTCTAAATGTCGCTCAGGAGCCATGTCAAGCATCAAACCCGTGATTGAAAATTCTCCTTCATTGCCCGAGACGGGAAACTGGTCTCCGCGCAATGCGGCTGAACGCGTCCTGTTCCATCTCAAGATGCATGGGGACAAGTCGGCGGCCGAGCTGGGCCGCGCGCTCGGAACGTCCGGGGAGGCGGCGCGCCAGCAATTGGTGCGGCTCGCCGAAGAGGGGCTTGTCGAAAGCTGGAGCCAGTCGCGCGGCGTGGGGCGGCCATCGCAGTTCTGGCGGCTGACGGGGGCCGGGCAATCGCGATTTCCCGATACTCATGGGGCGCTGACGGTTGAACTGCTGGGCATCCTGGGTGACACGCTTGGCACCGACGTTCTGTCCCGGATAATCGACACGCGCGAGGAGCGCACCAAATCGGTCTATCACGCGGCAATGCGCGACGCGGGAACGCTGGGCGAACGGGTGGCCCGGCTGGCCGATTTGCGGTCGGCGGAAGGGTATATGGCCGATTGGGAGGCCGATGGTGAGGGCGGCTACGTCCTTTATGAAAACCACTGCCCGATCTGTGCCGCAGCGACAGCGTGCCAGAATTTCTGCCGGGCAGAACTCGCGGTGTTCCGCGACGTGCTGGGCGCCGACGCCAGGGTCGAGCGTACCGATCATATCGTCATGGGGGCGCGGCGGTGCGCCTATCGAATCTCCGCGGCAGGGGCGTAGCCGGGCCGTCGATCGTTCGATAAAATCGAATAATGAATGAACTATAGTCCGGATTATCCGAACCGATGAGCGGACTATATTGGTCTCCAACGGGCCCATTGAGGGTTTTTGTTTGTGGTGCTGTCGAGACGAAAAAGTCTGCAACTTTTTCTGACAGCACTCTAACCGATTGGAGATGCGACAATGCTCGATCAGATCAGAGGCTTGCACCACGTGACCTCCATGTCACGCGATGCCGACGCCAACAATCACTTCTTTACCGATACGCTCGGGCTTCGCCGGGTCAAAAAGACCGTCAATTTCGACGAGCCTTCGGTCTATCACCTCTATTATGGCGACGAGGCCGGAACGCCGGGGTCGGTGATGACCTATTTCCCCTTCCCTCACATCGTCAGGGGCCGTCCGGGCACCGGCGAGGTGGGCGAGACCGTGTTTTCCGTTCCCGAGGGCAGCCTGGCGTTCTGGAAGGAACGGTTTGCCGAAAAGGGCGTCAACGGGGTGATTTCCGAAGAGGCATTCGGCGAAAACCGGCTGCGCTTTGCCGCCGTCGATGGCGACAGTTTCGCGCTGGTGGAAGCCAAGGGCGACAGCCGCGCGCCGTGGACGGGCGGCGCCGTGGCCGGTGACGAAGCGATCCGCGGCTTTGCCGGGGCAACGCTGCGGCTTGGCGACAGCGGGACGACCGAAGAACTGCTCAAATTCATGGGCTATGAACACGCCGACACCTCCAAGGGCATCAAGCGTTTCGTGATACCCGGCGGCAATGGCGCCGATGTGATCGACCTGCAGACCCTGCCCAACATGCAGCGAGGCGATCTTGGGGCTGGATCGGTGCATCATATCGCCTTTGCCGTCGACGATCGCGAGGCCCAGAAGGCAGTGCGTCAGGCGCTGCTCGATACGGGGTATCAGGTGACGCCGGTTATCGACCGCGATTATTTCTACGCGATCTATTTCCGCACACCCGGCGGCGTGTTGTTCGAGATTGCGACCAACGAGCCCGGTTTCGACAAGGACGAAGATGCCGCGCATTTGGGCGAGGCGCTCAAGCTCCCCACCCAGCACGAGCATCGGCGGGCGTGGCTGGAAACCCATCTGCCCGAAATAAAGGACTGAACCATGAGCGAAACTTATTTCACCAAGGAGCATGCCGGGCAGGACCGGCAGGCACCGACGCTCGTCCTGCTGCATGGTACGGGGGGCGATGAGAACCAGTTCTTCAACCTGGGGCGGCAGCTGCTGCCCCAGGCCCGGCTGGTCGCTATCCGGGGCGATGTTTCCGAGGGTGGCGCGCTGCGTTATTTCAGGCGGACCGGGGAGGGCGTCTATGACATGGACGATCTGGCGGTCCGGACTGAAAAGATGGCGGGCTTTCTCAAGGGGCTGGATGCCGGCGGCCCGCTGATCGGGCTCGGCTATTCCAACGGCGCCAATATTTTGGCCTCGGTGATGATGGCCCATCCCGAACTTGTCGATGCGGGTGTGCTGATGCATCCGCTGATCCCGTGGGACCCCGAACCCGTCGAAGGGCTGACTGGGCGTCGCGTGCTGATTACCGCAGGGCGGCGCGACCCGATTTCCCCGGCCAATCGCACCCAGGCTCTGGCCGACTGGTTCGTCGGGCAGGGCGCGACGACGGAGGTCGCCTGGCACGAGGGCGGTCACGAAATCGTGCAGAGCGAACTGTCGGCTGTTGCCGGTTTTCTTGATGGCTACGGTGACAGTTAACAGGGCGTAAACCACTCGCCCGCTACGGTTTCTCCAATGTCGGGCCCCCTTCAAGGGCCCGCCTTTTGGGGGATGTGGCGGGCGATGGTGAGATCGCTTTTTGGCCGACTGGCCGGACCGAGCCTGCGTACGCGGGTGCTTTGGCTCGTGCTCGCGGCGCTGGTGCTCGTTGGGCTTGCCGGATGGCTGACCATCAACCGGATCATCGAATCCCTGACCTTCCAGTTCGGCACGATGATTGCCGAACGGCAGGTTCAGTACGATCGCTATCGCGGCATGGCGGCGCTGGGGCGGGAGATCTCGCTGGCCGGGGCGCTGAGCCGCTCACCGGCCATACTCGAGTGGTTCGCCGACGAAAATGGCGAAGCGGCCGAGGCGCGTGGACTGGCCGAGATGGAGCACTACCGGACGTCGTTTACCGACCAAAGCGTCTTTCTGGTGGTCAACGCCTCGGGCAATTACTATTTCAACGATGCCCAGAACAGCTATGGCGAGGACCCTTACAGCTACACGCTGCAGCCGGACCTGGAGCGCGACGCCTGGTATTACGCGACGCGGACCCGGCGCGAGGGATGCCATCTCAACGTCAATGTCGATGACGTACTCAAACTCACAAAAGTCTGGATCAATTGCATCGTCAGCAGGGATGGCGAGGTGCTGGGCATGGTGGGCACCGGGCTCGACCTTTCAGACTTCATCCGCGAAGTTGTCGATCTGCCCCAGCCGGGGGTCGATTCGATCTTTGTGGACCAGAGCGGCGCGGTGCAGGCACACCGGGACGCTTCGCTTGTCGATTTCCGATCGATCACCAAGGACATAGCGGAAAAGACCACGGTCTTTTCGCTGGTGGACGACATCACCGACATGGCGTTGCTGCGCGCCATGATGAACGGGGCGATGGAATCGCCGGACGAGATTCGCACCGCGACGCTGACCATGGGCGGGATGCCCAGGCTGGTCGGCGTGGGCTATCTCGACCATATCGGCTGGTACAACATCACCGTGATGGATCTTAGAACCATCATCGACCGGCGCATCTTCATTCCTGTGGGGCTGGCTGCCATCGCCATCCTCCTGGCGGTGGGATTGGCGCTGAGCTGGATTTTCCGCATCGTGGTTCTGGACCGGCTCGGCAAGGTCGAGGCGGGACTTGTTGCGCTGCGCGAAGGCAAGCGGGCGGTGATGAAGCCCGATCGGAGCGCCGACGAAATCGGCAGGCTGTCACGCACGCTGATCGAAATGTCCGATACCATAACCGAAGCGCGGGTCAGTCTTGAAAGCCAGGTGCGCGAGCGCACAGAACAGCTCCAGTCGCTGGTCAATCTCGACGCGCTCACGAAAATCTACAATCGTCGGGGTTTCGAGGAAAAGTTCATCGTCCATCGCCGCCGGGACGACGATGCGGATCGCGTCAACGGACTGATGCTGATCGACATCGACAATTTCAAGACCGTCAACGATACCGCCGGTCATTCGGCGGGCGATCAGGTGGTGATCGAGGTGGCGCGCCGGCTCAAGGCAGCCCTGCGGCGCGTGGACGTCTGCGGGCGGTGGGGCGGGGACGAATTTATCGTCCTGGTCCGCGATTGCTCGCCCCAAGCCCTGTCCCAGATCGCCAATGCGCTCACCCAAATGATGCGGCAGATGCCGGTCCTGTTGTCGGACGGAGAGCATCTGCCGGTAACGATCAGTATCGGCGCCGTACTGGTGCGCGCCGATGAAGGTATCGAATTTGCCACCGAAATGGCCGACGCGGCGCTCTACCGGGCCAAGGAAGACGGGCGCGACAGGGTGGTGCTGTTTAACCGCGACGAGCCTTTTGGCGAGAGCGCCGAAGAGGATGCGGCCGACGCTGAAGCGCAGGCCAGGGACGGCGAGAACGTTTAGGCCAACAGATCGTCCCAATCGGGATGGCGGCGGAACTGGACGGCCACATAGGGGCATTGGGGGACGATCTTGAAGCCGCCCTGGCGCGCGTCGGCGACGGCGCGCTTGACCAGCTGCAGGGCAATGCCGCGGCCCTCGAAGGCGAATGGAACGCCGGTGTGGGTTATGATGATGGAGCCGTCGGGACGGCGCAGGTACGTCATCTCAGCCTGATCCCCCTCGCTGAGATCAGCCCAATAGCGCCCACGGTCGCCGTTTACTGTGAGTTGGATGTCGAGATCGATTGCCATGGACGGGTTCCTTGGGGGTGGGTCTTTGGGATGCACATGAGACATGGTTGTGGTTGACGGCAAGGGCAAGCATTTGCACTCTCTTTGTCCGATATCAAGGAGTTGCCATGAGCCTGCCCATCCACCACATGATCGAGCGCGGCCCGCGGCCGGTCGCTCCGTTTTCCCATGCCGTCGAAGCCGATGGCTGGGTGTTCGTCACCGGACAGATGCCGACCGATCCCGATGCGCCCGATGCGCCGCTGCCGGAGGGCATCGAGGCCCAGACGCGCCGCGTGATGGACAATCTGGGGATCGTTCTGGGCGGGATCGGGCTTTCGCTGGAAAACATCACGATGGCTCGCATCTATCTTACCCAGTTCGAGCGCGACTATGCGCAGATGAACGCGACCTACCTGACCTATTTCGAGGCTGGAAAGCTGCCGGCCCGGACGACAATCGGGGTCACCGGGCTGGCGGTTGGGGCCTTAGTCGAGATCGACCTCATCGCGCGCCGCTAAGTTAGGTGAGGGCCGGCTGCAAACGGCACTGGTCTGCGCTTCCGGTGCTCACGTACCAAAGTACGCTCCGCTCCGGTTCTCGAAGATCACCATTTTCGGCTCACCCTGACCTAACTTCCCCAACTACTAGGCCAAAAAGATCTTGAGGCGGTTGCCGGCGGGGTCGTGGGTTTGGAGGCCGGTTTCGATGTCCTCGACGTCCGATCCGGCACGGGTCAGGCGGTCGCGAATTTCCGAGAGCGTGTTTTGGTCGGGTACGACGATTTCGAACCAGCGCAGCCCGGCTGCACCGGCAGGCGGCATCGAGGGGTTGCGGCCGGCCCAGATGTTGAAGGCCAGAATGTGGGGGGCGTAGTCGAGATTGACGTCGCCCATGCCGTAGCGGCGCGAGAGGAGCTGGCCGGCAAAGCCGATCTGGTCGCGGTAAAAACCCATGGCGGTGTCGAGGTCGTCGACATGGACATGGACGTGGCCGATGCGGGTGCCCGCGGGCATTGGGGCGAACGGGGTTTCATCGCCGTCGAGTTCGGCCAACAGCCCGGGGACGTCGATGGGCTCGCGGCCCGAATGGGGCTGACCATCGGGGGTTACGGCCATCAACTCGTCGTGCTCGACGAATTTGCCGCGCCATGGGGTTTCGAAGGTGATTTCGATGCCGTTGCCGTCCAAATCCCAGAGATAGAGCGCTTCCGAGACCAGGTGATCGGTGGGCGAGATGCGTACGCGGGCGGCAATGGCCCGGTTGAGGGTACGGGCGAAATCGCGGCGGGTGGGGACGTGGATGGCGACGTGGTAGAGCCCGACAGTGTGGGGCGCCACCGGTTCGCTGGCGCCGGTTTCGAGCACGACGAGCACCTTGCCGCCCGCGCCCAGTTCGAGCCGGTCGGAGGTGCGATCAATGAGGGTGAGGCCGACGACGTCGCGCCAGATGGAAAGGGCGCGTTCGGGATCTGTGACCGCGATATGGATTTGTCCCAAATGGGTCCCGGTGGGAACTAGAAGCGGGGTCGCGACGCTGGGTTTGGTGTCGAGCATGGTGTTATCTCCGTGGCGGGCCGGCTGGCCCGCATGGCAATTGATCGTTGCCCTTAAGATAACGTCGATGAGCGTTCTGATTAAGTGGACGGAACGCGACGGATTGTTGCCAAATCGCGAATAACGCCGGACTGGACAGGGCCGCGATTGGCCACGCGGGACACGAAAAGTTCGGGGTGACGGTCGGCCAGGGCTTCGGTTTCTCTGATCATGCCATCGAGATGGACATGCATGGCGCGGGCCACCTTCTCGCCCTTTCCCGCCTTTATCTCGGCGACGATATTGGCGTGTTCCTCAATGCCGACGGCGATGCGGCGGATGGTGTTGGTCATCTGCCGGGCGCGGTCGAGGTTGTTACGGGCAGTATCGACGACGGCCTTCATGCGCCTGTAGTCCAGCGCGTTCAAAAGCTCATCGTGAAACTCAAGATCGAGACGATGGAAGGTTTCGCGATCCTCGTTGCGGGTGCTTTCGCGCTGGGCTTCGATATTGGCCTCAAGCCGCTCGACGAGACCGGGCGGGCGGCGGGAAGCGAGCGTGCGAACGGCCTCACCCTCCAGAGCCTTGCGGATGAAGATGTATTCCTTGATGGCGCCCAGCGAGAGGAACGAAACGACAGTGCCGCGCTGGGGGAGGATATCGAGCAGTCCTTCGGCCTCCAGCCTGGCAAAAGCTTCGGCCACCGGAGAACGCGATACGCCCAGGCGCGCGCATATCTGGGATTTGTCGAGCATGGTGCCGGGGGGCAATCGCAGATCGATGATAGCGTTACGCAGTTGCGCCGCCACCCGGGCGGCCATCGAACCACGCTGCATTTCAGCAGAACTGGACAGGAAGGAATAGGTCGTTTCGGCGGTATCCATTCGGCCCGTCGTCAAATCGGCGCTGGGGGCAATTATAACAGTTTTGCTGAAACTGACCAGTAAAACCAAAAGCCCGCTTCGTCCCTGTTGCCATTGGGCAATTTGAGGCGTTCAATTGCAAAAAACACTTTAAGGAGGCTCCCCATGACCCTGACGTCCGCGCTCACCGACCGGCTCAAGGAACCGCGGCTGGTTGCAGCCGGCGGCTTTATCGACGGCAAGTGGAACACGGTCTCCTCGCGCGGCAAGGTGTTTCGGGTGGCCAATCCTGCGACGGGCGAAGTGCTGGCGCAGATCCCCGACCTTTCGACCCATGCAACGCGTGAGGCGATCGATGCCGCCCATGCGGCTCAGCCGGGCTGGGCGGCAAAATCGGCAAAGGAGCGCGCCGACCTGCTCAAGAAACTCAACAGGCTGATGGTGGAGAATGCCGACGATCTCGCCACCATCCTGACGCTCGAAATGGGCAAGCCCTGGAAAGAAGCGCGCGGGGAAATCCTTTACGGCGCGAGCTTTATCGAATGGTTCGCCGAAGAAGCGCGCCGGATCTATGGCGATACGATTCCCGGGCATACTGCCAATACCAGGATCACCGTCATCAAGCAGCCGGTGGGCGTGGTGGGGGTCATCACGCCCTGGAATTTCCCCAACGCGATGATCGCGCGCAAGCTGGCGCCGGCGCTGGCGGCGGGATGCACAGTGGTTTCCAAGCCCGCTTCGGAAACCCCGCTGTCGGCCCTGGCCATTGCCCGGCTCATGGAATGGGCGGGTTTCCCCCCGGGCGTGTTCAACATTGTTCCGGGCACCGATTCGGCGGCCATCGGGGAGGAGCTTTGCGCCAATCCCAAGGTCGCCAAGATCAGCTTTACGGGCTCGACAAATGTCGGAAAAATCCTGATGCGGCAGTGCGCTGACGGGATCAAGCGCATGAGCATGGAGCTGGGCGGCAACGCGCCGTTCATCGTTTTCGACGATGCCGATGTGGATGCGGCGGTCGAGGGGGCCATAGCGTCCAAATTCCGCAATGCCGGCCAGACGTGCGTCTGTGCCAACCGCGTCTATGTGCAGGCGGGCATTCACGACGCCTTCGTCGCGCGTCTTAAAGACAAAATGGCCGAACTCAAGCTCGGCAATGGCATGGAAGAGGGGATCGAACTGGGTCCGCTGATCACCGACAAGGCGGTGGGCAAGGTCGAGGAGCTTGTGGGCGACGCCAGACAAAAGGGCGCCGACGTGGTCATGGGCGGCGCGCCGACCGGGGAGCGTACCTTTTATCCACCCACGCTTCTGGTGGGCGCGACCAAGGACATGCGGCTGGCGCGCGAGGAAATCTTTGGCCCGGTTGCGCCGGTTTTCAAGTTCGAGACCGTCGAGGAGGCAATCGAATTGGCCAATGCCACCGAATTCGGGCTGGCGGCCTATTTCTATGGCAAGGATATCTCGAAGGTGACCAGGGTCACCGAAGCGTTGGAGTACGGGATCATCGGTATCAATACGGGGATGATTTCCACCGAAGTGGCCCCGTTCGGCGGGGTCAAGCAGTCGGGCTTTGGCCGGGAAGGCTCCAAGTACGGTATCGAGGATTACCTCAACATCAAATATCTCTGCCTTGCCGTGTAACTCCCAAGCGTAGTCCGCCGCGCTTGGCGCTTACCGCCCGTTAGAACCTGTTGCCTATCGTCTGCCCCAGAGGGCGTGGAGACGATTCGGCGATGCGAGTGAGAACGGGTTTTGGGCAGGCGCGGTTTGTTTCGCAGCCAAGGCGGCGGGCGCCTATGGTGCTGGAACCGCTGGTTGCGCTGATTGCGGTGGCGGCGCTTGGCTGGGTGGCCATCGAGCAGGGATATGTCGAGGTTCCGGGGTTCGAATTGCCCCGCGCGACTTCGGGCGCAGGCTATGAGGCGGTTGCCCACCATTTTTCGCTGTGCGCGGGGAGTGGGGGCACCTGCGTGATCGATGGAGACACGATCCGCATCGAGGGGCAATCGGTCAGGATTGCCGATATCGACACGCCCGAGGTGCGCGACTATGGCTGCGCCGAGGAAAAGGCGCTTGGCGATATGGCCACGCTGCGGATGCTCGAACTGGTCAACGCGGGTGGGTTCACCATGACGCTCTGGGACCATCGCGACGAGGACATGTATGGCCGCAAGCTGCGCGTGCTCGAACGCGATGGGCAATCGCTGGGCATGATGCTGGTTGCCGAGGGCCTGGCGCGCCCGTGGGGCGGCGCACGGCGGAGCTGGTGCTAGGGGCGTGCGGGGATCAGGTGACGGCCGGCTGCAAACGGCACCTATCTGCGCTTCCGGCACTCACGTACCACAAGGTACGCTCCGTTCCGGTTCTCGATAGGCACTATTTTCGCTCGACCCTGACCTGATCCCCACACACCCTAAATATCCTAGGCCTTCTCGCGCATGCCGTCGATGCTCCAGGCTCCGGGGCCGGCGAAGACGAAATAGAGGAAGACGAAGCAATAGAGGATGGCGAAGCCGCCCATGTTGGAGGCCGGGAAAAAGTTCATCGGCGCGTGGGCCATCCAGTAAGCGACGGCCATGAAGCCGCAAAGGATGAAGGCGGTCGGACGGATCAGCAGCCCCAGCACGATGAGCAGGCCGCCCAGGGCTTCGAGGATGCCGGCCGTCGTCATCAGCGCATCGAGCGGTGGCATTTCCATGGGCGCGGCGGGAAAGCCGAACAGTTTTTGCGTACCCGACTGGATAAAGAGCAGGCCGGTGACGATGCGCAGGGCGGCAAGAGCCTGCGGCGCGTAGCGGGAAAGTGTCGTCTGCATTTGCGGTATCCTCCGATTTCGCAAGGCGATGGCTGTCATCGCGATAAGCAGAGGACGAAGCATGCGTGTCGGCGCCGACAGAGGCAATTATTTTCCTGGTCTCAGTAGTGCGGCGGAGGGGGCTCGGCCTTGCCGGTGCGGGCGAGCTGTTCGACGGCGGCAATCTGGTCGTCGATCATGGCAAGCTGGCGCTTGAGCCTGTCGATTTCCCGCCACTGGCCGGCGATGACGGCGCTCAACTCCTCGATGGTCTGATCCTGATGGGCCAGGCGTTCTTCGAGGGCGACGAGCCGCTGTTCGGGGATGTCGGCCATTGCTGGGTGGTCCTTAGTCGATTGTCAAAACCCCGGCGTCGGTGGGCGTGAAGCCGCAGGAAAGGTAGAAATCGCGCAGATGGGGATCGAAGTCCACATGCACTTTCTGCAATCCGCGCTTGCGGGCGACCTCGAGGGCCGCTTCTACCATGGACTGGCCGATCCCGTGGTCGCGAAATTCGGGGTGGACGCAGGCGTCGACCAGAAAACCATGGATGCCGCCGTCCCAGGCCATGTTGGTAAAGCCGATGATGCGGTCGCCAAGATAGGCGCCGACATGGGTGAGGCTGCGGGTCAGGATGGACTGGAAATCGGCAACGCCATCGACCTCCCAGGTGGCCCGCCAGAGATCGGACAATTCACGCTGGCTGGGAAACGGATCGATCCTTACGTCGACGACGTCCATGACAATTCCTCGTGCTCAAATGAAAAAAGTATCAAGGACACAATGTTTCCCCGCGGCAAAGGTTGCAGCGCCGGGCGCTTGTGTATCCGGGTGCGACTTTAGTTGCATAAACATCTGCTCATGATCTTGGCGAATGCCCGGAGCTTCGTGTAGAGAGGCCGGGCTGTGATACGGGGAGGATGCGATGTTCGTGGTTGCAGGGGAAAGTCTCATCGATCTTGTCGCCAGGCCGCAAGAGGCGGGCGTGGCGATGGAAATGAGCGCCCATGACGGCGGATCGCCCTATAACTGCGCCATCGCGCTGGCCCGCCTGGGGCAGACATCGGGGTTCTTGTGCCCGATCTCCAAGGATACCTTCGGCGATCTGCTCATGGGGCCGCTCGATGCTGCCGGGGTCGTTCCGCTGATTGCAGAGCGGTCCGAGTGCAACACGACGCTTGCCGTGGTGACGCGCAATGCCAGGGGGCTGCCGGCTTATGCCTTTTATCGCAAGGGGACAGCAGAGCGCGATATTTCGCGCGACAAGCTGATGGCGGCACTGCCCGAAACGATCGATGTTTTCCAGATCGGCGGGTTTTTGCCCATCGAGCCCGAGGATGCCGAAATATGGCTCGATGTGGTTGAGCAGGTGGCGAGCCGTGGCGCGGTCCTCTCGATCGATCCTAACGTGCGGCCATCGCTGATTTCAGATTTTGACGGGTACAAGCGCCGGTTGGACGCATTTCTCGACATGGCCCATATCGTGAAAGTGTCTGACGAGGATCTTGCCACGCTGGACGGTTCGCTGAGCATCGAAGCGCATGCAAAAGCATTGCTGGCGCGGCCCCATGTCGAGCTTGTGGTGGTGACGATGGGCGAGGACGGATCGCGAGCGTTTACGGCTTCTGCCGAAGCGGCTGCGCCGATCCATCGTCCGGAAAAATTCGGCGACACGGTGGGCGCGGGCGACAGCCTGATGGCGGGCGTACTGACCGCGCTTGCCGATCGCGACGCGCTGGCCGTGGGCCGATTGGGCGCGCTCGACGCGCAGGCGCTGGAAGAAGTACTCAGATTTGGCGCGGTGACGGCTGGGCTCAATTGCGGCTTTGTGGGCTGCAACCCGCCGAGCCGGACAGAAGTTGAGACGGTGCTTAAAAGTGGCTGAACGGCATATTGCCGCCCGATTGTTCAAAGAGGCTTTGCCCCAACGTTTCCGACAAGGACCCTTTGCCATGAAAACGCTGCTGGCCGCCCTCGCTGCTTTCTCGCTCGGTGCCACGCCCATCATGGCGCAGGCGATAAGCGAATACACGCAGTACGATCTCGATGCCGATTGCAGCCTGATTTCCCGCGCGCCGGACAATGAGGGCGAGTGGGCCGATTTCGTGTGCACGGGGCATGCGGGGTATCCGTTCGTTTTGCGCACGTCGGACGGACGCGACAGCGTCACTTACGGTTTTGCCACGGAATCGGGCATGGCGACATTCGGGCGGTTCAACTACGCCAATGAAACAGTGGAATGGCGGGTGCGGCTGGACAGGAACACCGAGCGGCCCGTTGCGGCAATCCAGCGCTGGTTCATCGCCGACGAAATGGGCGACTGGACGCGGCAGCTTCTCGTGGTTTCCAAGGTCGGCCAGCCCGATGGCGGCGGCGCGTGCGCCATGGCCTATGTGGCCACCACCGAAGGGGCGAATGAACGCGCGCGGCAACTGGCTGACAGTCTGGTGGACGGGTTCGAATGCGGCAGTACCGCGCCCACGATTGAAGACGGGGTCAGAGAGATCGTCGGCGACCGCTAGGTTGAATCGACATTTGACCTGCATACGGGCAAGGCCACAAAACGTCCTCCTCACCATCGTCATCCCGGGCCCGACCGGGGGATCCAGTAACCGGCAGCGTTGCGGCTCCATCTCAAATGCGGAGTGTACTGGGCCCCGGCTCAAGGCCGGGGTGACACAGGTGGGTTTGAGAGGTCGGTATATCACCTCATGCCAATGTCGATTGTTCCTAGAGCCGATAACTTTTTAGAGGGAAGGTGTCGGCGCGGGCCTTGGTTCTGCGTCCTTGCTGGTGAGCGTTTGGTGATTGCCGATGGGTAGCACCGGACGTAATGTCGCAGCGCGAACGATCCGGACATGGCCATGACCCCCTTCCATCAGATTCTGGGCAACAACCTTGTTGCCAACATCACGAACTTCACAGTGTGGTTCGCGATCACCTTCTGGATTTTCATCGAGACCCAGTCGGTGTTTGCGACGGGCATGGTCGCCGGGATCTATCTGGTGTTCACGGCGGCGTTCGGGTTCTGGCTCGGATCGATCGTCGATCACAATTCCAAGCGCATATCGATGATGGGATCGAGCCTTGTGTCGTTCCTGTTCTATGTCGCGGCGATCGGTATGCTGCTCGCCGAGCCCGAAGGGGCGTTTACCGACCCGTTCGGGCCGTATCTCTGGGTGTTCGTGCTGCTGGTCATGCTGGGGGTGATCGCGGGCAATATCCGGTCCATCGCGCTACCGACGCTGGTGACCATCATGATACCCGAGGACGAGCGCGACAAGGCGAACGGGCTGGTGGGGATGGTGACCGGGATCGGGTTTTTGACCACATCGGTGATCTCGGGCTTTCTGGTTGCGTGGGGTGGAATGTGGCTGGTGCTCATTCTGGCGCTGGCGTCCACGACGCTGGTTTTCGTCCATCTGGGCTTCTTGCGGGTGAACGAAGGGCGTCCGGTGCCGACCGAGGGCGAGGTGCAGGCGCCGCGTACGGTGGACATCGCAGGCACAATCGCGGTGATCGCGGCGGTGCCGGGGCTGTTCGCGCTGATCTTTTTTGCCACGTTCAACAATTTCCTCGGCGGCATCTTCATGGCGCTGCTCGATGCTTATGGGCTCTCGCTGGTTTCGGTCGAGGTCTGGGGGTTGCTGTTCGGGGTGCTTTCGACGGCGTTCATCATTTCGGGGCTGGTGATCTCGCGGACCGGGCTGGGCAAGAACCCGCTTCGGACGTTGCTGCTGGTCAACCTCGTCACCTGGGCGGTGTGCTGCGTTTTCACGCTGCAACCTTCGATCTGGCTGCTGACGGCGGGGTGTTTCGTCTGGATGTTCATGGCGCCCTATGCCGAGGCGGCCGAGCACACGACGCTGCAAAAGGTCGTGCCGCTGGAGCGGCAGGGGCGGGTGTTCGGCTTTGCCCAATCGGTCGAACAGGCGGCCTCGCCGCTGACCGCGTTTCTGATCGGGCCCTATACCCAGTTCGTGGTCATCCCGTTCATGACCGATGGGCAGGGGGCGCAAACGATTGGCGGGTGGTTCGGGACCGGGCCGGATCGCGGCATTGCGCTGGTCTTTACAGTGGCCGGGCTGATCGGGGTTCTGGTGACCATTCTGGCGCTCAATTCACGGCCCTATAAGCGGCTTTCGGCGTTCTATGCCGGGGCGCCCGAGAGTGAAGAGGCGGTCGAGGGGCCGAAGCCTGCCTAGAGCCTTCAGGAGCGCCGGCGCTTCGCCCAGTGCCCATGGATCCCGGCTTTCGCCGGGAAAGCGCTGGAAGCAAATTCGGTTCTGAGTGAACCTTAAGCTCCTAGGGCTGGATGCGGGAAATCCTGCGGTCGATGCTCATGGTTATGGCGAGGGTCAGGAACGCGAAGACCAGCATGGCGAAGGCGATGAAATGGGCTTCGGTCCAGCGCAGCTGTTCGACGTAATCGAAAATGGCGATCGAGAGCACTTTGGTGCGGCCCGGGATGTTGCCGCCGATCATCATGACGACGCCGAATTCGCCCACCGTGTGGGCAAAGCCGAGCACCATGGCCGTGACGTAGCCGGGACGGGCCAGGGGCATTGCGACGCGGAGGAAGGTCTGGACCGGGCTCGCGCCCAGCGTGTGGGCGGCTTCGATGGGATCATCGCCGATGGCGATGAAGGCGTTGCGCAGGGGCTGGACGACAAAGGGCAGTGAATAAAATACCGACCCGATGACGAGGCCCGGAAAGCTGAAGGCCAGCGTTCTGGCGCCCCAAAGACCGGCCAGCCACCCGCCCGGCCCGTTGGCGCCGAGAAAGATCAGCATGTAAAAGCCGATGACAGTGGGCGGCAGCACCAGCGGCAGGGCGACCAGCGCGTTGACGATGACTGTCCAGCGCGATCGCGAGCGGGCCAGCCACCATGCGATTGGCGTTCCCACGATCAGCAGGACAAGCGTGGTGACCGCGGCGAGCGAGAGCGTGAGTTGGACTGCGGGCCAGATGTCGAGGAAGAGCGTCACCTGGCGGGAAACCCATAGCCATAGGATTCGATGATGGCGCGGGCGGTGTCGCTGGCGAGGAAATCGAGGAAGGCGGCGGCCGTTTGGTTGTCCGCGTTGAGCAACACTGCATCCTGGGTGATGGGGGCGTAGAGGTCTTCATTCACCACCCAGCGCGAGCCATCTTCGCGGTCGGCCACTTGCGAGAGCGCGACGAAGCCGAGTTCGGCATTGGCGGTATCGACGAACTGGTAGGCCTGGGAGATGTTTTGCCCGATGACCAATCTGCCGGCGAGCGCATCGGTGAGGCCCAGGGTGTCGATCACTTCCACTGCAGCCGCGCCATAGGGGGCGGCGGCGGGTTCGGCGATGGCGAGGTGGGTGAAATCGGCTTCGAGGCTTTCGGGGCCAGTGACGCGGTCGGGGTCGGTGGAAAACAGCACCAGCTTGCCGACCGCGTAGGTGAAGTCGCTGCCTTCGATGGCGAAGCCCTCGTCCAGCAGCCGGGTGGGCGTGGCCGCGTCGGCCGAGAAGAAGGCATCGAACGGGGCGCCCTGGGTGATCTGGGCGTAAAGCTGACCGGTGGCGCCGAAGGAAAAGGCTACCTCGCTGCCGGTTTTAGCCGTGAATGCGGCGCCAAGGTCTTGCGCGGCTGCGGTGAAATTGGCGGCCACGGCGATCTGGGCGTCCTGTGCGGCGGCAGGGCTGGAAACAGCAATGATCGCAAGTACGACGGCGGGGAGGCGGAACATTACGTCCTCGATATGTTCAAAAAAACATATCGACTTTCTGGCACGAAGGATGTGCGAAAGGCAAATGCTATGTTTTGGGTGGTGGTCGTTTGGTGAGGGCGCGCAGGGCTTCGACATCGGGTGCGATGGCGGCCCGGGCCTTTTGCTCCATGGCGCGGTAGCGGGCGAGGATTTCGCGGCCGGTTGCGGTCAGGTGCGCGCCGCCCTGTGCCGTGCCGCCGCGGCTCGTTTCGACCAGGGGTGCGCCTGCGCCCTCGTTGAGCGCCTGAACGAGGCTCCAGGCGCGCTTGTAGCTCATGGCCATGGCTTTACCGGCGGCGCTGATCGAGCCGGTCTTTTCGATGCCCTCGAGCAGATCGGCGCGGCCCGGCCCGATGTAGAAATTTTCATCGAGCACGACCCGCAGATGGCCAAGGCCGGACGCGGGAACGGGCCTTTTCATTCAGGCAGCGAGGTCGGCCGCTTGACGGGCGAGGGTTTCGATCCTGTCGAAATCGCCAGCGGCGATGGCATCGGCGGGAATGACCCACGAGCCGCCCACGCAGATGACGTTGGAAAGCCCGAGATAGATTTTCGCCTTTTCGATATCGATGCCGCCGGTGGGACAGAAGGTGATATCGGGCAGGGGCGAGGCAAATGCCTTAAGGACCGGGGCGCCGCCCATGGCTTCGGCGGGGAAGAACTTGAGATAGCTATAGCCCATCAGTGAGGCGGCCATCGCCTCGGTGGGCGACGCAATACCGGGCAGGAGCGGGATCGAGATGTCTTCGGCGGCTTCGAGCAGGGCGAGGGGCGCGCCGGGGGAAACCATGAACTGGCAGCCCGCGTCGCGCGAAGCCTTCATATCCTTTTTGCGGCGCACGGTGCCCGAGCCGACGACGGCGCCTTCGACCTTGGCCATTTCTTCCATGACCTTGAGGGCATTGGGGGTGCGCAGGGTAATTTCGAGATTGGGCAATCCGCCGGCCACCAATGCCTCGGCGAGATTGCGGGCCGTCGAGACGTCATCATGGATGATGACCGGCACCACGGGCGCCGCGGAAAGAATGGATTTGAGCTTTGCTGCGTCCTGGGCCATGACGATCTCCAACCAAAGTCGTATGCGATATCCGTGCTCTAGCACGGGCTTTATTGAATTGGGAACGAAAACTCCCTAAGTGAACTCCGCGGGTCGCTTGCGGCCATGTCGATGCAGGCGGGGGAGCCCGAACATGATCCAGCAGATCAACGCCCTGACACCGATCGAGGAGGCGCGCGCCGTTCTGGCCGCCGATTTCGATCTCAAGTTTTCCGACGCGATCGAGAAGGAAACGCGGCCGGTCTTTGAAAAGGTCAGGGACCGGATACCCGAAATCGAATGGCCGTTCCTGGCGCCGCTGATCTTTCAGATCAACCAGCTCAAGCGCGAAAAGAACGCTGTGATCCTGGCGCACAACTACCAGACGCCGCAGATCTTTTACGGCGTTGCCGATATCGTGGGCGATAGTTTGCAACTGGCCATCGAGGCAACCAAGGTCGAGGCCGAAACGATCGTGCAGTGCGGCGTGCATTTCATGGCCGAGACGTCAAAGCTGCTCAATCCCACAAAGCGCGTCCTGATCCCCGACAGCCGGGCGGGCTGCTCGCTGGCGTCCTCGATCACCGCGGAAGACGTTCTGGCCATGCGGGCGCAATATCCCGGCGTTCCGGTGGTGACGTACGTCAACTCATCGGCTGCGGTGAAAGCTGTGACCGATGTGTGCTGCACATCCTCGAACGCTCTGGCAATCGTTGAAGCCGTCGAGGGCGACACTGTGATGATGATCCCTGACCAGTATCTGGCGCAGAACACAGCAAAAAAGACCAAGAAGAAGATCGTCACCTGGGCGGGTGCCTGCGAAGTGCACGAGACCTTTACCGCCGACGATATCGCCGAATTGCGGGCCGCCTATCCGGGCGCCAAGATCATCGCCCATCCCGAATGTCCGCCCGAAGTGATCGATGTTGTCGATTTTGCCGGGTCGACGTCGAGCATGATCGATTGGGTCAAGACCGAAAAGCCCCCCAAGGTGGTGATGGTCACCGAGTGCTCGATGAGCGACAACGTGGCGGCGGAAACCGAGGGCGTGGCGTTTTTGCGCGGCTGCAACATCTGCCCGCACATGAAGCGCATCAACCTCGAGAATATCCTTTGGAGCCTGCATACGGGCACCGAGGAAGTGACGATTGCCGAGGAACTGATGGCGCCGGCGCGGGCGGCGGTCGAGCGGATGATCGAATATTCGCGACCCAAGAACTAGCGCGGGGCTCGGGGGAACGGAGCTTGGACATTTTCGACAACGTCTTTAACGCCGAAGGCGTGGTGATTGTGGGGGCGGGGCTGGCGGGGCTGTTTTGTGCGCTCAAGCTGGCGCCGCGGCCGGTGACCGTGCTTTCGCCCATGCCGCTGGGTTCGGGGGCGTCTTCGTCCTGGGCGCAGGGCGGGGTGGCCGCGGCGGTCGGTGAGGGCGACAGTGCAAAGGCCCATGCGGCGGATACCGAAATGGCCGGAGCGGGGATCGTCGATCACGGGGTTGCGGAATCGGTGACCAGTGAAGCTGCGGCGCGGATCGATGATCTGGCGAGCTGGGGCACGCCGTTCGACCGCGACGCTTTGGGGCAGTTCATCTTATCGCGCGAAGCTGCACATTCGGCCAATCGGGTGGTGCGGGTTTCGGGCGACCGGGCCGGGCACGCCATCATGCAGGCGATCATCGCCAAGGTGCGCGCCACGCCTTCGATCCGGGTGGTCGAGGGAATTACCGCTGTCGATCTGGCCCATGCCGAGGGGCGGATCGTTGGGGTGTTCTGCCGCCGGTTGGGCGACCGCTATGTCGAGCCGGTGTTTATCCGGGCGCGGGCCACGGTTCTGGCGGCGGGCGGACTGGGCGGGCTTTATGCGGTGACCACCAATCCGCCTTCGGTGCGCGGGCACGCCATGGGCATGGCCGCGCGGGCCGGGGCGGTGATCGCCGATCCCGAATTCGTGCAGTTCCACCCCACGGCAATTTTGACCGGGCGCGATCCGGCGCCGCTGGCGACCGAGGCGCTGCGCGGGGAAGGGGCGATCCTCGTCAACGATCTCGGCGAGCGGTTTATGACCGACATCCACCCCGATGCCGAACTGGCGCCGCGCGATATCGTGGCACGGGCCAATTACCGGCAGATCAAGGCTGGGCGGGCAGTGTTTCTCGATACGCGCGCGGCGCTGGGGGAAAAGATTCTCACGGCTTACCCGACGGTCGCGCAATATTGCCAAATGGCCGGGATCGATCCGGTTGCCGATCCGATCCCGGTGACCCCGGCGGCCCATTATCATATGGGTGGGGTGAAGGTTGACGAGGACGGGCGATCCTCGCTTCCCGGGCTCTGGGTGTGCGGGGAGGCGTCGTGCACGGGGTTGCACGGAGCGAACCGGCTGGCCTCCAACTCGCTGCTCGAAGCTATCGTTTATGGCGCGCGGATAGCCGAGGACATTTCCGGGCTTGAGCCTTTGCGCTCGGTGCTGCCCCCTTTTGATGGCATTGCCTGGGACGCGGAAAAAGGGGCCGAGGCCGAAGTGGTGCTTCGCAACCTCAAGGCTGTCAAGGATCTGCGGGCCATCATGAGCAACGATGTTGGTGTGGAGCGCGATGCCGAAGGGCTCAGGCGCGCCCTGCGCGGGCTTTTGGAGCTTGAGGATACGGCGCTCGAAGTGACCCGCGCCTATCTCAACATGATAACGTCGGCGACACTGGTCGCCGCGGCCGCCCTAAAGCGCACGGAAAGCCGGGGCGGTCATTTCCGTACCGATTTTCCGCAAACCAGCGACGCCTGGCAGGTGCATACGGAAATGACGCTGGGCGAAGCGCGGGCGATCCGGGCTGGAGCCTAAAGCTCAGGCGGGGCGGGCGTAGCGCTGGCTTGCCTTCTCGCGTGCTTTGGCGGCAACGATTTCGCGGTTTTTAGGCGGCGCCTTTGTGTCCATGGCTGCCAGAAGTTTGCGCACGGATTTTTCGATCTCTTCCACAGCGTCATGGAACGCGGCTTCGTTGACCTGCGAGGGCCGTGTCGTCCCTGAGATCTTGCGCACGAACTGCAGGGCGGCGTCGTGAATCTCGTTGCGAGTGGCTGGCGGTTCGAAGTTGAACAGCGGCTTGATGTTGCGGCACATGGGGCTCTCCTTCGCTGAAGGTCCAGTGTGGCACCGGGCCTGGGGCGATGCAACGCACGGCGCCAAGCGTTATCTGATGGTCGTTGTTGAGGTTGAGAGTAGAGGGGCTTTCGACCCCATTGCGGCTCGGCCCTGGCGGCTGCCAAAATTGGCCATGGGCGGCGCCACTGCCGCATGGCCACTTCACAATGGCAGACTAAAGAAACGTCACTTCGCCCGTGGCAATTTCGTAAACGCCTGCGACCGCACCAAGCGTGCCGGCAGCGGCGGCTCCAGACAGGATTGGGCCTTCGGACAGCGCTCGTGCGGCGTTGAGCCTGGCATTCTGGGCGGTGGCGGCGGCCAGAAGATCGTCCGGCGCATCGCCCATCACATCATAGACCGCCGGGCGAATGGCGTTGACGAGGCTGGGCAGATGGCCCGGCGGCAATTCACTGTCGGCAATCGACTTGATCGTCGCATCCACGGCACCGCATGCGGTGTGTCCGAGAACGACTATGGTCTTGATACCCAGCACGGCCACACCGTATTCAAGCGTCGCCAGGCCCTCTTCGCTGATAAAATTGCCGGCTACGCGCACGACAAACAGTTCTCCCGGACCCTGATCGAAAATCAACTCCGGGGCCACGCGAGAATCTGAACAGCTGACAATGGCGGCAAAAGGCTGTTGCCCCTCGGCCCGGCTGGCACGCTCCAGCGAGTGGTCTGTATTGATGGCTGCATTGGCAACATAGCGCGCATTGCCATCGACCAGACGCTGCAGCGCCTCTTCTGGTGAAACTGGGGCAACCGCACTGGCCTCTTGGGCGAAAGCCTGTGTGACCAGCGGGGCTGTTAGCGACAAAGCCAAGCCCCCTGCGATCAATCCTCGACGAGTCATGCTTGTAGATTTGCAATCTTCACACATACATTTTTCCCAGTTTTACATAGAAGTATTCGGCTGAAGCAAAAAATTTGATTTCAAAAAGTAACGTTGAATAACTGCGCCTAAACAACATACTGCATATATAGATGTTCCATTACCTCGCCCGCGGCAGCATTGGCCTCTGCGCCCGGAAAATTCGTTGTGACGACGATGGCAATGTCAGTTTCAGTATCGACGATAATCCTGGCCAGATTCATCGAATTGGATCCGTTATGGGTCAGCAGGGGCTTGCCGGCCCAGTCAAACGCCACGCTGCTCCAGCCCAACCCGTAGCCGCCCGTGCTCGGCGTGCCCGGCGGGGGATTTTCGCGCACGGGCGTTTGAACATGTACTGCCTGGATACGCTCCAGCGTCGCAGGGGTAACCAGTTGCGGACCGCGCCCGGCTTGCCCGGCGTTCCAGCCGGCCCATCTGGCATAATCGAGAATGGACATATGGGCATTTCCCGCTGGCCCCATCACGGGAGGGATGTCAGCGGCGGGACCCCACAGCATGGCTGTGACTGAACCGTCCGCCTCGATGCGATGGCCGACGGCAGCGTCGATCAGCCCATAGGTGGACTGCGGGCCAAGCCCTGCGCTATCCATGCCAAGCGGCCAGAAAATGCGCTCGTACATGAGCGTCTCCCAAGGAGTGCCGCTCACCTTTTCAATCATCATGCCGGCAATCAGGTAGCCAAAATTCGAGTACTGAAAGGGCGAGGGGGCCGGGATGACCACTTCGTTGTGCTGCCAACTCGCGAGGACGTTGATGCGTTGCTGTACAGGGTTGTCGTCAAACACTGCATCGCTGAAATACAGGTCCATCATTTCCTCGGTGTCGCTCGGGATGCCGCTCGAGTGCGACAGCAATTGCTCCAGCGTGGCATTGGCCAGGCTCTGGCTCATCTCGGGGACGTCTTCACCCAGCACGTCGCCGACGCGCGAGTCCCAGGCCAGCCTGCCCTCCTCGACCAGCATTCCGGCCAAAGTCGCTGTCATCGACTTGGTGTTGGAGCCGATATGGAAGCGGTCACTGATCGTGACAGGCAGAATTTGACCGTCAACGCGCGTTCCGGTCGCTGCAGCCGCCACCACAACGCCGTCTTTGACAACGGCGGCGGCCAACGCAGGTAGGCCGTACTCGGCTCGAACCCGATCCAGATAGTTATCCATGCTGGTGGCCTGGGCAGATGCCCCACCCGCCGACATCGCGACGACCACCCCGGCAACCATCACCCCAAGGGCAACGCCGATGCAGCTGTTACGGAATTCTGATAGTGCGGGACTTCCAAGCATGGCAGCAGCGTCTCCCCTAGATGAACGGTGGGGCCGATAATGCGCTGGCGCCTCGATCCCCTCACCTCGACGCACGATACGCGACGGGCTTCCCGGTTACGCTAGGGTCGAAAAGACGGTGCTGCTATCCGGAATCCGCAAAAGTGACTTTAGAGCTGCATTGGGCGTCACATGCGCCTTGTCAGCGTCGCCCCCGGGGATTCCTCGAAAATCTGCTTGTAGTCGCCCGCGAAGCGGCCGAGATGCAGAAAACCGAATTGCATGGCAACCTGCGTCACTGTCGTGTCCTGGGGACCATTGGCGAGCAATGTTGCGCGGACCTGGTTTAGCCTGCAGCGACGGAGATAGGCTTGCGGAGACATTCCGACATAGTCGTGAAAGGCATAGAGGAGCGCCCGCTCCGACACGGCCAGTGACATGCAGATGTCGACGACAGTAGGCACGACATGGCCGGCCAATTGCTCTTCGACAAAGTCGCGAGCCAACCGACACGTGCGCAAGGCGCGAGACCGGGCCGCCAGGGGCAGGGAAATTGTACCATCGCCAGAGCCGGCGGCCGCGATACGCAACGCAGTCTGCAGGACAATGCCCTGCATGATTGTGGGGTCCAGCGTCTCGCCCCTTTTTGCAGCCGCTTCGGCGGTGCCAATACAGCAACCGAGAACTGTCTTGAGCTCAGCCAGTTGCGTTGACTGGAACTGGGACGCCCGTCGTGATGGGTGTTCCCACGCCCCTGGATTCAGCGCCTGGGCAGCGGCGACAAACTCTGACTGGGAAAAATTGACATAGGTGGTTTGCGTTCCTGCCGGCACGTGAATGTCGAATTCGGTTCGCTCCGGGATGAAGAAAACACTGTCCGCACTATCAGACGCATGGTCAGAAAGCCGGAATGCCGGGTCCTGCGTGCAGTAGGAGACCGTACAAAAATCTGCGGGGGTGATGCCCAGTTTCTGAACTGCTGCAAACTGATATTCCCGTACGATCTGCAGTCGCCCAAGGTCCAGGCTATCCATCTGCGACAGGCGTTTGCCACGGCTTAGTTGGTAGCACTCCATGACAACCCAAGGCTGCATTGCAGCCTGTGCTGCAGCACTCTCGATGGTCGTCGAGCGCAAATCGACCACAACCGCAGGTAAGGCGCCTTCTTTGGCAGTCGCGACCTCTTTTTGCGCATCCAGCATTGTTGTCGTCTTCTCCCGCGCCGCTGCAACCGCATTGTGCCTGATACACCGGCTGGATGCGACCACAATTGGAACACGCGTCAGACGCAGGACCTGAGGCTATGCCACCCCGTTATCTTTGTGCCGGGGCCTAAAACCGCAGCACTTCGATGATGCGCTTGAGGGCTTTGCGCAGATGCTTGTGGCGTTTGTCGCCGAGGTCTTCGGCCAGGGCTTGTTCAAGGTTCGCCCAGTGATCCTCGATGGCCTTGCGCATGGCGTGACCCTGTTGGGACAGGCGGGCGCCGGGCTCCATTTCGGGGCCGACGGCGAGGCGCAAGAGCAGGTCGCGGTCTTCGAGGCGGGCCAGCCGTGCATCGAGCTGGTCTTGTGCAAGCCCGGTAAATTCGACAAGCGCCTCGGTGGTGGCTCCCGAAGGATCGGCAAGGCCGAGGAGGACCGCATCGTCACCTGCTTCCAGCCCGCGCGAGGCCAGCGGGGCGAGCAGGGCCTGCCGGGCCAGATGGCCCGCTTCGATGAGGCGGTAAAGAGTCGAGCCGGCGGCAGATTTGGACATGGATATTGATCTAGCCAAAACCGGGCCTCCCGTCGAATCGCCTTTGGCAGGAAAGTTAATCAGGGGCCGCATTGCTTGTCCGCGCTCCTGGTGCGCTATAGGGTCGACATTCAAACTCTCCGGGGACGCGTAGTGCCGCTGACTTTCGTGAACGACATCGACGCGCTTGCCGGTGCGCGGGTGGACGAGGAGACAATCGCCATTCTGCCGGTCGCGGCAACCGAGGCGCATGGCCCCCATCTTCCCGTTTCGACCGATTGCGATATCGCCCAGGGCCACCTTAGCGCCCTCGCGCCCTATCTCTCCAGTCCAATCGATGCAGTGGTGCTGCCCGTCCAGCGCATAGGGGCCTCGCGCGAGCATTTGTGGGCGCAGGGGACGCAGAGCAGGGATGAGGGCGCACTGATCGCCGAGTGGTTCGAGGTTGCCGAACAATGGGCGAGGGCCGGCGGCAGGCGGCTGGTGATCGTATCGAGCCATGGAGGCAATACGCCGGTGGTGGAGAGCGTCATCTTAAAGGCGCGGGCCGAACTTGGCATGCTTGCCGTCGGCACCGCCTGGCTGCGGTTCGGCATGCCCGAGGGGCTGTTTGACGATGACGAGCGGCGGTACGGCATCCATGGCGGGGCCATCGAAACGGCGCTGATGCTCCATTATTGTCCCGGCAAGGTGGATATGGGCGGGGCCGCAAATTTCGGGTCGGCGCTTGAAACAATCGAAGCGGGGATGACCCATCTTACTGCCTATGGACGGCACCGGTTCGGGTGGCTGAGTTCGGACCTCAATCCAAACGGGGTGGTGGGCGATGCCACCGTCGCGACTGCGGACAAAGGTGCCGTGCTTGCCGATCACATCCTTGAAGGTTTTGCACAATTGCTTGACGATGTGGCCCGGTTCGACCTTTCTTGGCTCAAGGATTCGCAAAGGGAGCCTTAATGAGCCAGGACCTTTCCCGCATCAGGGCGTTCGTGCAGGTGTTCGATGCCGGTGGCTTTTCGGCCGCTGCGCGCATTCACGGCCGGTCCAAGGCACTGCTGTCGAAATATGTCACCGACCTCGAGGATTATCTCGGGGTGCGGCTGATGAACCGTACGACGCGCAAGCTCAGCCTTACCGAAGCGGGGGAAGCCTATTATCGCGAGGTGCGCGAAATCCTCTCCCAGCTCGACGATCTGGACGCCACGATCACCGAACAGACAGCGGCGCCGCGCGGGATCCTGCGGGTTTCCGCGCCGCGCAATTTCGGGGAATCGACGCTGCTCGAGCCGTTGTTCGAATTCACCCGCGCCCATCCTGACGTGACGCTCGATCTGCGGCTGGAAGACCGCATGGTCGATCTTGTGGAAGAAGGGATCGATGTGGCGCTGCGCATTTCTCGCATGTCGGACACATCGCTGATCGCCCGAAAGATCGCGGAAACTTCGGTGGCCGTCTGTGCGACGCCGGAGGTCATCAAGGCCTATGGGGTGCCGCAATCGCCCGAAGCGCTCAAGGGCGTACCGTGTATCGTCGACACCAACATGACGGGCCAAGCCAATTGGCAGTTCGTCGAGGAGGGGCGGACCGTGGCTGTGCATGTGGACGGGCCGGTGCGGGTCAATTCTCCCGCCGGGGCTCTGGTTGCGGCACAAAAGGGCCTTGGTTTCGCGCTACTGCCCAGTTTTCTTGCCCATTCGGCGATCGAAGAGGGGGAACTGGTGCCGGTGCTGACCGAATATCTGCCGCAAAGGCCCTTCCTGCAGGCGGTCTATCCGCATCGCCGGCACCTGTCGGGCAAGGTTCGCGCGCTTATCGATTTCCTCGTCGAATGGTTTGAAACCCACCCGGTCAATTCCTGATTTCATGACCCGCATTAACTTCAAAAAACTGGGCGCTGGCTGTCTTGTCGCGCTGATGGCCAGTGCCGGCCCGGCGCTGGCGCATCCCCATGTGTGGATCGACGCGGCGGGCGAAGTGCTGTTTGAGGATGGCGCTATCGTCGGCATGCGCCACCACTGGACGTTCGACGAGTATTTTTCCGCCTGGGCCATCCAGGGGCTCGACGCTGATGGCGATGGAGACCTGACGCCAGAGGAACTCCAGCCGCTGGCCGAGGAAAATATCGAGGGGCTCGATTTTTATTCCTACTACACGTTCGCCGATCCCGAGGGGCTCGATGGCCATGCGGCGGTGGCCGGTGCGGGCGATCCGTCCATGGTCTATGAAGACGGGCGGGTGACGCTCACGTTTTCGATGCAATTTGCCGAGCCCCAGACGGTGGGCGGCATCTACGACATCGAGGTAGGTGACCCCGAATATTACGCGGCTTTTACGTTCCCCGAGGACGATTCGGTGACGCTGGAAGGAGCGCCGGAGCAGTGCAGCGTCGTCTCCAAGGAACCGCAGCCCATCGACCCCGAACTCGAGGAACAGCTGTGGATGCTGGGGCCGGACGTCACGGAAATTCCCGCCGATCTGCGCGAGGCGGCGCGGGCCATGGCCAATCTGGTCACAGTGACCTGCCCCGGCGGTGTGCCGGCGACGGCGCTCGATGCGATCGGGCAGGCGACGAGCCAGCGGCCGCCATCGCCCTTTTCAGCGCCGCCGCCCGAGACCTCGCTGGTCCCGACGCAGGGCGGATTTTTCGGCTGGGTGGGTGAACAGCAGCGGCGCTTTTACGGGACGATGACCTCGGCGCTCGGTGCATTGCGCACCGATGGCAATGCCTTCTGGCTGCTTGGGGGCCTGAGTTTTCTTTACGGCATCTTTCACGCCGCAGGGCCAGGGCACGGCAAGGTGGTGATCTCGTCGTACGTACTGGCCAATGAGCGCCAGTTGCGGCGGGGGATCGTTTTGAGTTTTCTTTCCGCCATGATGCAATCGGCGGTGGCCGTGGCGTTTGTTCTGGTCGCGGCTGGGGTGCTGCAACTGACTTCGATGGCCATGAGCCGAGCGGCGTGGTGGATGGAGATCATCTCATACGGCATGGTGGCGCTGCTGGGCGCCTGGCTGGCTGCGCGCAAGCTGGTGTTTCCCCACAGGCATCATCATGGGCATGCCGCCGACGGCGGCCATTCGCACGACCATGATCACGATCACCACGATCACAGTTGCGAGCATCACGTGACGCCGCAACAGGCGCGGGGCGGGTGGAAGGAATCGCTGGGGGTGGTTGTTTCGGTCGGCTTGCGGCCGTGTTCGGGCGCGCTGGTGGTTCTGGTCTTTGCGCTCAGTCAGGGCGTTCTGGCGGCCGGTATTGCCGCGACGTTCCTCATGGGGCTGGGCACGGCGATAACGGTGGCCGTACTCGCATCGCTGGCCGTGTATCTCAAGGGTGGTGCCTTGCGGCTCACCGGAAACGGCGCGGCAGGCGAAACCCTGGTCTGGTGGCTGGAGCTGGCCGGCGCCCTGCTGGTCATGGCGTTTGGCATGACCTTGCTGTTCGCTGCGATCTAGCCAGCGCGAACCGTCGTATTGAACGGTCAAATGGCCGCAGGTTTTCGCCAGAGTGTTGCCCCGGCAGGCTTTGGCGTTATTGTGCGGCCAACACGAAAAAAAGACCTCACAATCCGCACCTCCCAGGATCCCGATGACCGCCCATCTGCCGCCCGATCACCCGCCCGTCAAATCGCGCAAAATCGGGGTTTTGCTGCTCAATCTGGGCACGCCCGACGGAACCGATTACTGGAGCGTGCGGCGCTATCTCAAGGAATTCCTCTCCGATCCGCGGGTGATCGAGACGCCCAAATGGCTGTGGTGGCCGATCCTGAACCTCGGGATACTCTCGTTCCGGCCGCAAAAGACCGGCGCCAATTACGCCAAGATCTGGGACAAGCGGACCAATGAGAGCCCGCTGCGGGTGATTACCCGCGGGCAGGCGGAAAAGCTGCAGCAGGCGATGGCCTCCGATGGGGTGATCGTCGAATACGGAATGCGTTACGGCAATCCCTCGACCGAAAGCGCCATCCAGAAGCTGCACGAGCAGGGGTGCGACAAGATATTGCTGTTCCCGCTCTATCCGCAGTATTCGGCGACCACGACCGCGACGGCGAACGACCAGGCATTCCGGGCGCTGGCCAGTATGCGCTGGCAGCCGGCGGTGCGGACCGTGCCGGCCTATTTCGGGGACGATGTCTATGTCGAGACGCTGGCCCGCTCGATCAAAGAGGGTGTCGAAAAGCTCGATTTCGAACCCGATCTGGTGATCACCTCGTATCACGGCATGCCCAAATCCTATCTCGAAAAGGGCGACCCCTATCACTGCCATTGCCACAAGACGACGCGGCTGGTGCGTGAAAAGCTCGGGTGGCCGAAAGAGAAGATCATGCTGACCTTCCAGAGCCGGTTCGGGCCCACTGAATGGCTGCAGCCCTATACCGACGAGACGCTCAAGGCGTTGCCGGGCAAAGGGATCAAGAAGGTGGCCATTCTCGCTCCGGCGTTTTCGGCGGACTGCATCGAAACCCTCGAGGAAATCGCCATCGGGGGCGAGGAAGAGTTCATGCATGCAGGCGGGGAGCGGTATGCCTATATCCCGTGCCTCAACGATACGCCGGACGGCATGGCGATGATCGAAGCCGTGGTGCGCCGCGAGCTCTCGGGCTGGCTTTAGGCGATTGTCACCGGTCTGACCCGACCGTAAAGTCCTTCCCGTGGGACCGGCCCCGAGTCGGGCAAGAGGGAAGGCAAAACTATGGACGGGTTTTCGATAGTCCTTATCGTCATCGGCATTCTGGCGGTGATGGTGCTGCTGGCCGGGGTCAAGACCGTGCCGCAGGGGCACAATTACACGGTTGAGCGGTTCGGGCGCTACACCCGCACGCTCAAGCCGGGGCTCAATGTCATAATTCCGTTCATCGACGGGGTCGGGCGCAAGCTCAACATGATGGAGCAGGTGCTCGATGTGCCGCACCAGGAAGTCATCACTCGCGACAACGCTTCGATCACCGCCGATGGGGTGACGTTCTACCAGATCCTTGACGCGGCTCAGGCGGCCTATGAGATTTCCAATCTCGAACAGGGCGTGCTCAATTTGACCATGACCAATATCCGTTCGGTCATGGGCTCGCTCGATCTGGACGAACTGCTGTCGAACCGCGACGAGATCAATTCGCGCGTGTTGCGGGTCGTCGATGCGGCGGTGGCGCCCTGGGGGGTCAAGATCACCCGCATCGAGATCAAGGACATCGAGCCGCCGCGCGACCTCGTCGATGCCATGGGGCGGCAGATGAAGGCAGAGCGCGACCGGCGTGCGGTGATCCTTGAGGCCGAAGGGCAGCGGCAGGCGCAAATTCTCAAGGCCGAGGGTGAAAAACAGGCCCAGGTTCTCGAGGCTGAGGGCCGGCGCGAAGCTGCGTTCCGCGATGCGGAGGCCCGCGAGCGGTCGGCGGAGGCTGAAGCCAAGGCTACTGAAATGGTCTCGGAAGCCATCGCCAAGGGCGATGTGCAGGCGATCAACTATTTTGTCGCCAACAATTACGTCAAGGCGCTCGAAAAGATCGCTTCGGCGCCCAACCAGAAGGTGCTCATGCTGCCGCTGGAGGCCGCCAATGTAATCGGCGCGCTGGGCGGGGTGGCCGAAATCGCCCGCGAGGCGTTCGGTGGCGAAGCGCCTCGGCGCAATGCGCCGGGCCGTCCGCCTTCGACGCGCAGCGAAATCTAGGACACGGTAACCATGGACCTCATCACGCTGATTGGCGAGAACGCGGCATGGGCCTGGCTGATTTTCGGGCTTGTGCTGCTCGGTGTCGAACTGCTTGTTCCCGGCGTCTTCATGGTCTGGCTGGGTGGGGCGGCGCTCCTGACCGGATTGACCGTGTTTCAGACCGGTATCGGCTGGCCGATCCAGTGGGGCCTGTTCGGCGTGCTGTCGCTGGTGCTGGTCAGCGGTTGGCTGGCCTATTCGCGGCGCCGCCACGGCGACACGCCGCCCAGCGAAGATCCGCTGATCAACGCACGCACCGCGCGGTTGCTGGGCCGCGAGACCGCACTGGTCGAAGCGATCAGTGACGGGGTGGGGCGCGTGCGGATCGACGATACGCTGTGGCGGGTTTCAGGCCCCGACCTTCCGGCGGGATCGCATGTGCGCATCACCGGCGCGCGGGGCGGGCTGCTCGAAGTCGAGGCCGTCGGCTGAACGCTGTTTTCAGGGCGCCCATTCAACCGGCACGGGCGGCTCTTCGTTGAGCACTGTGATCTTGATCCGCTGATTGGCGGCCAGATAGGGGTCGTTGGCAAAATAGGGATCGGTTTCCGCCCTGCCGGCGACCGCCTCGATGCGCGACCCTGACAGCCCCGATTGCTCAAGCAGCTGACGCGATACGTTGGCCCGGTCAAAGGACAGCTCCCAGGCGCCGTACTGGGGATCGAGATAGGTCAGCCCGGCGGCGGTGTGGCCGGAAATGCGTATCTGGTTGGGCAGGCGCTGGAGGACCGGAGCAAGGGCAGCGAGTGCCTGGCGCGTCGCTTCATAGGGATATTTGGAGCCCTCGGCGAACATGGGCCGGCCCTCCTGATCGGCGATCAGGATGTTGAGGCCTTCTTCGGTTTGCTCAAGAATGAGATTGTCGCTGATCGTGGTGATGACCGGGTTTTCGCGCCAGGCCTGTTCGATGCTGGCGGCGGCGAGGGAAAAGCGCGCCGGGGTTTCAAGCTCGGCCCGCTCCAGCTCGAAGGTCTGCGTCTCGGGGCCCTGCTGTTCCGCCTCGTTGTGGTCTTCGGTTTCGAACTGACTTTCGCGCTGATCGGGTTCCTGGGTCAGGAGCTTGAGAAAGTCCCGCTGGGGCGTGCCTTCGCGCTCGATAACGCCGGCGCGGGCGACGGTTTCGGAAAACCCGAACGCATCACGCATCGAGCCGGCCACGATCTGCAGTTTTCGTTCGTCCTGGATGGAAAACGAAATGATGAGCACGAAAAAGCAGACAAGAATCGACATGAGGTCGGCAAAGGTCACCAGCCATTCGGGGACCTCGGACTTATCGTTCTTCTTGCGCGCGGGAGCGGCCGAACGCGCCATGGTCAGGCGGCTGCCTTGAGCTGGGGCTGATCGGCATCTCTTTGCTGTTCGGGCAGGTAGGCGACCAGCATTTCTCGAATCAGGTTCGGGCTCTTGCCATCGCGGATCGACATGATGCCGTCGATGATGAGCGTCTGGTTGATCTCCTCAACGCTGAACTTGGCGAGTAGTTTGTCGGAAATCGGCAGGCAGACCAGATTGGCGATGATTGCGCCGTAGAGCGTGGTCAGCAGAGCTACCGCCATGGCGGGACCGATCGCTGATGGGTCGTCCATGGCACCGAGCATCTGGACGAGGCCGACAAGCGTGCCGATCATCCCGAAGGCGGGCGCGGCATCGCCGAGGGATTTGAAGACGCGCTGGCCTTCGCTCAGCCGGGACAAATACTGGTCGCGTTCGAGCTCCATTGATTCGCGGATGAAATCGGCGTCATAGGCATCGGCGATGTATTGGGCGCCCTTGCGCAGATTGGGTTCGTCGAAATTCATGCCTTCGAGGCCGAGCGGGCCCTGGCGGCGGGCAATGTCGCCCATCCGGGCGATCTTTTCGATCAGCTCGCGCGGTTCGACCTTCTTGTGGGTGAAGGCAACGCGACCACCGGTCACCAGCGCCTGGCCGACGCCGGCCAGGGGAAAGCGGATGAGCGTGGCGGCGAACCCGCCACCGATGACGATGAAGATCGAGGGGATATCGACGAACGCACCGAATGAGCCCCCCATGAAAATGGCGAAAGCAATGACGGCGGCACCAGCGATGATGCCCAAAATCGTGGCGAGATCCATGCCAGAAACTCCATGGCCGGAAGGGCCAGGTCGCGAGGGTCAATTTTGAGGCACTATAGGAAACAGGTCATACCAAGGCCTTAACCGGACCACTTTTGATGGGCGCAAGGGCGATGAAATGTGAGCGCCGGTAAGGCTTTATTAACCATAAGTTGAAAGCCTCCGGATATAATTTCCGGAATCGCGAAATTGAACTTTGATGTCCGAATAATTGTTGCCCTGGCCCTTGCGGGCGCCGGCGCTTTGGCTGGTGCCTCGGTGACGTTTGCCCAAGGGGACGGATCGGGCACCGACAATCCCGATCTGTTGCGCGGATCGCTGGGCGTTGGGTGCCGCCCGGGAACGCTGTGCCAGTTTCCATCCCCCGACCTGATCGTGCCCGTAGTTCTGCCCACCGAGCCGCTGCCGCTTCTTGCTCCATCGCCACCGGTTGCGGCCGCCGCGCCCGCGGCGCAATCAGCGCCCGCCGCCGCGCCTGCGCCGCTGGCCGCTTCTGTGCCGGTGCATTCAGATACGGCCGATTGGGGCGAATTGGGGTATGGGGTGGCGTTGCGGGGCGCCTATGTGCGCAGCGGGACGAGCGAGCGATTCGAATTGCTGGCGATCCCCTCGATCTCCTATTCGCGTTCGGGCGGGGTGACCGATCTGGCGCTGGGCGCTTCTGCGACGCTGGTGGCGCCGCAATCTGACGATGTGCGCGTCGGCGCGGCCAATGTTTCTGCCAATGTCGTCCATCGTTTATCACCCTCGGCAGGGCTGGCGTTCGATGCGGGGCTGTCGCTGTCGCAGGACGCGCCGGACGGATTGAGCACCGATGAAGCCGATCTGGCCAGCGCCCCGGTTTCGGTGTCGGGCACCGCAGGGCTGGGCTACACGCACCGGTTCGGCAATTTTGCGGTAACGGGCACAGCGGACGTCGCGCGCGACTGGGTGGGCGATGCGGTGCGGACCGATAACACGGTGATCGACAACAGCCATGAGGGCGCGACGCGCTATGGCGCGGACCTGCGGGTTGGCTATGAGCTGACGCCGGTCGTCGGGGTGTTCGGACAGGGCGGGGCCGGGCGAACCGACTTCGATGGCATCGACCCGGACCTCGGTTTCAGCCGCTCGGGCAGCGATTTCGAGTTGCGGGGCGGCCTTACGGCAAACTGGCAGGATGTCGTGACGCTGGAGGCCTCAATAGGGTCGGGATGGCGGTCGTTTGATAGTGGAGCGGTTCCGGAAGCGCAGAGCTGGCTCTATGGCGTATCGGTGGGCTATCGACCGACAACGACCACCGAGTTGACGGCGAGCTTTGATACCGAGCTGACGCCCGGCGAGGGCAGTTCAGGCGCCAGCGCAACCTATGGTCTGGGGCTCGACGCCCGGCACAGGGCCAATTCATGGCTTGCGTTGCGGGCCTCGACCGGTGCGCAATGGATGGTGCCCGAGGATGGCACAGCCGAGAGCCGGAGCTATTCGGCCGGGCTGGGGGCCGATTTGACTCTCGGCCAGCACACGACGGCAACGCTGGACTATGAGTATGGATTGCGCGAGGACCCCGCCGCGGCGGTTGTGAGCCGCGACGAGCACCGGATCAGCGGTGGGCTCAGTCTTCAATACTGATGGGTGTGTCCTCGGTCAGTTTTTTGAGCTCGCTGAGGAAAGTATCGGCAATATCGGGCCGGTCGAGCGCGAAGGCGACGTTGGCGGTCAGGAAGCCGATCTTTGAGCCACAATCGAAAACCTGTCCGTCATATTTGACGCCGATGAAGGGCTGACGGTCCATGAGGAAACGCATGGCGTCGGTAATCTGGATTTCGCCCCCTGTACCAACCGTCTGCTCGCCCAGAAGCGCGAAGATCTCTGGCTGGAGGATATAACGACCTGAAATAATGAGGTTGGAGGGCGCGTCCTCGGGCCTGGGTTTTTCGACCATGCCGGTGATGGCAAAGCCCTGGTCGGGGCCTTCGCCGCGTCCGATGACGCCGTAAGACGAGACGTCCTGGGGTGCGCATTCCTCAACGGCGATGATGTTGCCGCCCGATTCTTCGTAGGTGTCCATCATCTGCTTGAGGACGCCAGGCGAGGATTTGAAGATCATGTCGGGCAGCAACAGCGCGAAAGGCTCACTGCCGACGATATCGCGGGCGCACCAGACAGCATGGCCGAGACCCAACGGTTCCTGCTGGCGGGTGAAGCTCGATTGGCCGGCCTTGGGGAGGTCACGGCGGAGCTGTTCGAGCGCCGCGGTCTTGCCGCGCGCTTCGAGAGTCGCTTCGAGCTCGAACTGGCGGTCGAAATGATCCTCGATGACGCCCTTGTTGCGCCCGGTGACGAAAACGAAGTGCTCGATGCCCGCCTCGCGGGCCTCGTCGACGGCGTACTGGATGACCGGTTTGTCGACGACCGTCAGCATCTCCTTGGGCATGGCTTTGGTGGCGGGAAGAAACCTTGTTCCAAGGCCGGCGACGGGAAAGACGGCTGTACGGACTCTGCGGACCACTTCATACTCCCTCGAAATTTGCTTTGACATAAACTAAGACAGTTTCAATGTCTTAATGCAAGATTGTGGTGTCAGTTGCATTCATGCGACGCATGTGAACACACGGGCGGATTTAGGGACAGCTATGGGTATTCTGGTTACTGGCGGCGCGGGGTATATCGGGTCCCACATGGTGCTTCACCTTGCCGATGCGGGCGAAAAAGTCGTCGTGCTCGATAATCTGACCACGGGTTTCCCCTGGCTGGTCGATCATCGGGTGAAACTGGTCGAAGGCAATGTGGCCGATGCCGATCTGGTGTCAAAAGTCATTGCCGAACACGAGATCGATGCCATCATTCACTTTGCCGGTTCGATCGTCGTGCCGGAATCGGTGGAAAACCCGCTCAAATATTACAAGAACAACACCGCCAACACGCGCGATCTGATCGCGGCGGCGGTGGCCGGTGGGGTCAAGCATTTCATTTTTTCATCGACCGCCGCGGTTTATGGAATGGTGGGGCTCGAGCCGGTGGGCGAGGACGCCATCCTCTCTCCGGTCTCGCCTTATGGACGGTCCAAATTGATGAGCGAATGGATGCTGGCCGATGTCGCTGCGGCGCATCCGATGACTTATGGCGTCCTGCGCTATTTCAACGTGGCGGGTGCCGATCCCGAAATGCGGTCGGGGCAATCGACGGCGGGGGCGACCCATCTGATCAAGGTGGCGGTGCAGACAGCGCTTGGGCATCGCGACAAGATGAACGTCTTCGGGGACGATTACCCAACCCCGGATGGGACCTGCGTGCGTGACTATATCCATGTCTCGGACCTCGTTGCCGCACATGGGCTGCTGCTCGGTCATTTGCGCGGGGGCGGGGAAAACATCACCGTCAACTGCGGCTATGGGCGCGGATTTTCGGTGGACGAGGTCGTTTCGACCGTCAAATCGGTCACCGGGATCGATTTTGCGGTCGAGCACGGGCCGCGCCGGCCGGGCGATCCGGCTTCGATCGTGGCGGGGGCCGACCGGATAAAGGCGCTGGGATGGGTGCCCAGGCATGACGATCTCGCCGGAATCGTGGAGATGGCCTATAAATGGGAAAAATATCTCGATACCCGAAACGACCGTCCGTCCATTCTCTGATCGCAGCTGTTTTCGTCTGGCTTTGCCTGGCCGGTGCGGCAATGGCGCAGCCGGTCGAGAGCTTTGAGGCGTTCAAGGACCGGATGGAAGCGGTTGCGGTTGCCAGTGGCGTGAACCGCGATTTCTATCGCGCGGTGATGGGGCCGATCCAGCCGGACCCGGCGATCCCGTCGCTGATCTCGGGGCAGCCCGAATTTGTGACGCCGGTGTGGGAGTATCTCGATGCCCGGATCGGGTCGGGACGGATCGCGCGCGGGCGGGCGGCAGTGGCGGCCAACGAGGGACTGCTGAGCGCGGTCGGGCAGCGCTACGGGGTCGACCCTTATGTTCTGGCGGCGATCTGGGGGATGGAGTCCGATTACGGCGCCGTGCTGTCCAATGGCTCGCTTATCAGGCCGATCATTGCGTCACTTGCAACGTTAGCCCATCAGCGGCGCGGGCGGGTGGCCGAGGACGAGGCCGAACTGATTGCCGCTTTGCGGATAGCGCAGGCGCGAGGATCGGCACAGGGACTGGTGGGCTCCTGGGCCGGGGCGCTGGGGCATTTGCAGCTTATCCCAACCGCCTATCTGCAATACGGGCAGGATGGGGATGGCGACGGGGTTGTGGACCCGCACGCTTCGCTCGCCGATGCGCTGGCATCGTCGGCCAATTACCTGCGCGGATTGGGTTATCGGCCCGGGCTCGATTGGGGCTTTGAGGTCGAGGTGCCCGAGGGATTCGATTATCTGCTGGCCGACCGGGAGACTTTCCGGCCCATACGGTTCTTTGCCGAGCGGGGCGTCGTGCGGGTCGCAGGGCGTCAGTTTACCGATCCGGGGACCGAAGTGTTCCTGTACGTCCCGGCCGGAGCAGACGGGCCCAAATTTTTGATGACGCGGAACTATCTGGTGTTCAAGGGCTACAATTTTTCCGATTCCTACGCCATGGCTGTGGCGCATCTGACCGACAGGCTCAAGGGTGGTGGGCCTTTCGTTACGCCATGGCCGCGCGGTGCGCAGTTTCCCAATCGCCAGCAACGGATCGATATCCAGACGATGCTGGCGCGACTGGGATTTTACGGCGGCGTAATCGACGGCAATATCGGGCCGGTGACGCAAGCTGCGCATGCCCGGTTTCAAGCGAGCGCTGGATTGGTGGCTGACGGGTTCGTGACTCTCGAGGCGCATCGATTGCTGACCAATGCCGTTCAATAGTTAAGTGGTGGCGCTTTGAGGGCGCTGCGAATTGGATTAGAAACCAATCATGATCGTGTGGCGTTCCATAGTCGGACTTGTGGTGGTCGGGTTGCTTTGGGCAGTTCCGGCATCCGGGGTGTGGGCGCAGGAGCGCAGCACGCGTACGCTGTTCGAGGTGCTGTTCGGTTCGGGCAATGAACAGCAGCAAACCCAGCCGCAAGCACCGGTGACATCCCAGCCCCAGTCCCGACCGCAGGCCCAGCCGGCGCCCCGGCCTCAACCGGCCCAACCGCCTGCGACGTCCGAGGTCGAAAAATCGGAAAATGCCAAGCGGGTGGCGGTGTTCGGGGATTCGCTGGCCGTCGATCTGGCGCGGGCGCTGGAACGGCTTTATGCGGACAACCCCGAAATCGTGGTTCTCGAAGAGGCAGTGGGGTCGTCGGGCTTTGTGCGCGACGATTTTTTCGACTGGAACGCGGCGATCGAAGACGAATTGATTGCCGACAGTTTCGATGTGGCGGTGGTGGCGATCGGGATCAACGATCGTCAGGCGCTCAACGGGGCGGAGGCGCTCTCCGACCCATGGCGCAGCGCGTACCGGGACCGGATCGACGCGTTTCTCGGCGATATCGGCGCTGCGGGGAAACAGGTGATCTGGCTTGAATTGCCACCCATGCAGCAGCCGAGTTATGGCGCTGCGATGGCGCAGATTTCGTCGATCCACAAGGCGGCGGTCAATGGGGCAGGCGGGGCGTGGGTCGAGACCTATGACCGCTATCTGGGCGAAGACGGCAATTACAGCGCCAACGGGCCGGACCTCAATGGCAACATTGTCGACATGCGCAAGGGTGACGGCATCCATTTTTCGGCGGCCGGAGCCGACAAGCTGGCGTTTTATATCGACAGGGCCATGGGTTCGAACAGCACCGGCAGGGTCAGCCTTTCGGGCAGTACGTCCGAGGTTGCCGATCTTCTGGCGGGCACCGACGCCGGGCAGATGATCCGGCCGCCCTATCAGGGGCTCGAACAGATGCGGTTGCTGGAAATGGCGAGTTTCGTGCAGGACCTTGGCGGCGCGGCACAACGGGCGAACGATCTCATCGTGGCCGGCCAGACGACGGCAGGGACCCGAAGCTTTGCGCTCGAGGACATGCTCGATGCGCCGGCCGGACGGGTCGATGCGTTCGGGCTGGGGGGCGCAGCGGAAATCGAAAATCCGACGGGACGATAGAAAAGCCCCGGAACGGGTCCGGGGCTTTCGCAAAGATTCAGAATGCTTTTAGCGCGGCAGCGCGGTTTCGCCCATCAGGTCGATATCGATGGCGCGGGCGGCCTGGCGGCCCTCGCGGATGGCCCAGACGACGAGCGACTGGCCGCGGCGCATGTCACCGGCGGCGTAAACCCCATCCACACTGGTTTTGTAGCTGAAGGTATCGGCAAACAGATTGCCGCGCTTGTCGAGCCTGGCGCCAAGCTGTTCGAGCATGCCTTCATGGACCGGGTGGGCAAAGCCAATCGCCATGAGCACAAGTTCGGCGGGCAGGACGAAATCGCTGCCCTCGATGGGCTGGCGATCGGTGCCGACGCGGGCGCATTTGACGCCCATGACATGGCCGCGCTCGTCTGAAACGATCTCGACGGTGCCGGCCTGGAACTCACGATTGGCGCCCTCGGCCTGCGAGGAGGAGGTGCGCATCTTGACGGCCCAATTGGGCCATGAGGTGAGCTTGTCTTCCTTGAGGGGCGGCTGGGGGCGGATGTCGAGCTGGGTAACCGAGACGGCACCCTGACGAAAGGCAGTGCCTACGCAGTCCGATGCTGTATCGCCACCACCGATCACCACAACATTCTTGCCTGCGGCAAGGATGGGCTCGTCGGTAACCGGTTCCCCGCCATTGCGGCGGTTCTGTTGGACGAGATAGGGCATAGCGTAGTGAACGCCGGCAAATTCGGTGCCCTCGCAGCCGGGATGGCGCGGGAATTCCGAGCCGCCGCAGAGCAGCACGGCATCATGGTTGGCCTGCAGGTCGGCGAACTGGCGGGTGACGCCGATGTTTTCGCCGAAATGGAAGATCACGCCTTCGGCTTCCATCTGGGCCTGCCGGAAATCGATATGGCCCTTTTCCATCTTGAAGTCGGGAATGCCGTAGCGCAGCAATCCGCCGGGCTTTGGTTCGCGTTCGAAAAGGTGAACCTCGTGGCCGACGCGGGCAAGCTGTTGCGCCGCGGCAAGACCGGCGGGGCCGGCACCGACGACTGCAATCTTCTTGCCGGTTTTCTTGTCGGCGATCTGGGGGCGGACCCAGCCGCCGCGGATCGCCTTGTCGGCAATAGCCTGTTCGACAGTCTTGATGGCGACCGGGCTATCTTCGAGGTTGAGGGTACATGCTTCCTCGCACGGGGCGGGGCAGATGCGGCCGGTGAACTCGGGGAAATTGTTGGTCGAATGGAGGTTGCGCGAGGCTTCCTCCCAATCGTCCTGATAAACGAGATCGTTCCAGTCCGGGATCTGGTTGTGGACGGGGCAGCCCGTATCGCCATGGCAATAGGGGATGCCGCAATCCATGCAGCGCGCGGCCTGGTTTTTCACTTCCGGCTCGGTGAGCGGGATCGTGAACTCGTGATGGTGCCGGACGCGGTCCGAGGCGGGCTCGTAGCGCTGTTCCTGGCGATCTATTTCAAGAAAGCCCGTTACCTTACCCATTGGCTTTCTCCCTTTATTCTGCTGCGGTGGGACGCGAGCGGCCCGTGCGCAAATCTTCCATTTCCTGCATCGCCCGGCGGTATTCGACCGGCATGATCTTTACGAACTTGGGACGGTATTCCTCCCAATTGTCCAAGATCAGCTTGGCGCGCGATGAGCCGGTGTAGTGCAGGTGATTGGAAATGAGCTGGAACAGGCGTTCGTCGTCATGTTTGGTCATGTCGCCCGATACGTCGACGCGGCCATGCCATTCGAGATCGCCACCGTGGTGGTGGATCTTGCGCATGAGTTCTTCTTCCTCGGCCACGGGTTCGAGATCGACCATGGCGAGGTTGCAGCGCGAGCGGAAGGTTTCGTCTTCATCGAGGACATAGGCCACGCCGCCCGACATGCCAGCGGCAAAGTTGCGGCCCGTCTTGCCGATGACGACGACGACACCGCCGGTCATGTATTCGCAGCCGTGATCGCCGGTGCCTTCGACAATTGCGATGGCGCCCGAGTTGCGCACGGCGAAGCGCTCGCCAGCCACGCCGCGGAAATAGCACTCACCGGCAATGGCGCCGTAGAGCACCGTGTTGCCCACGATCATCGACTCCTCGGGCACGATCTGCGCCTTTTCGGAGGGACGGATGACGATGCGGCCACCCGAAAGGCCCTTGCCGACGTAGTCGTTGGCGTCCCCGATCAGATCGAAGCTGATGCCTTTGGCGAGGAACGCGCCAAAGCTCTGGCCCGCGGTGCCGCGCAGGGTGACCGAGATCGTGTCTTCGGCCAGCCCCTTGTGGCCGTGCGCCTTGGCGACTTCGCCCGACAGCATGGCGCCGGCCGAGCGGTTGAGCGAGCGGATCGGCATTTCGAACTGCACTGGCTCTTTGGTGTCGATGGCGTTACGGGCCTTTTCGATCAGGGTGCGGTCGAGAACGGCTTCGAGGTGGTGGTTCTGGAATTCGGTGTGGTGGATCGAATCCCCGCCGATGGGCTCGGGCTTATAGAACAGCTTTGCGAAATCGAGGCCCTTGGCCTTCCAGTGGTCGTCGAGCCGGGTCTGATCGAGCAGATCGGAGCGGCCGATAACCTCGTTGAGAGTTTTGGCACCCATCGCGGCGAGCAGCTTGCGCAGCTCTTCGGCGACAAAGAAGAAATAGTTGATGACGTGCTCGGGCGTACCCTTAAAGCGCTTGCGCAGAACGGGGTCCTGGGTCGCGATGCCGACCGGGCAGGTGTTGAGATGGCACTTGCGCATCATGATGCAGCCCGCCGCGATCAGCGGGGCGGTGGCAAAGCCGTATTCATCGGCACCGAGCAGGGCGCCGATCAGCACGTCGCGTCCGGTGCGGAAGCCGCCATCGACCTGAAGCGCCACCCTGCTGCGCAGGCGGTTGATGACGAGGGTCTGGTGGGTTTCGGCAAGGCCGATTTCCCACGGTCCGCCAGCGTGCTTGAGTGAGGTCAGGGGCGCGGCGCCGGTGCCGCCATCATAGCCCGAAATCGTGATGTGATCGGCGCGCGCCTTGGCGACGCCGGCGGCAACGGTGCCGACACCGACTTCGGAGACGAGCTTGACCGAAACAGCGGCCTTGGGGTTGACGTTTTTCAGATCGTAGATGAGCTGGGCAAGATCCTCGATCGAATAGATGTCGTGGTGCGGCGGGGGCGAAATCAGGCCCACGCCCGGTGTCGAATGGCGCGTCTTGGCGACCACCCAATCGACCTTGTGGCCGGGGAGCTGACCGCCTTCGCCGGGCTTGGCGCCCTGGGCGACCTTGATCTGGAGCATGTCGGCGTTGACCAGATACTCGGTGGTGACGCCGAACCGGCCGGACGCGATCTGCTTGATGGCGGAACGCTGGGGGTTCATGGCGCCATCGGGCAGGGGCTTGAAGCGTTCGGGGTCTTCCCCGCCTTCGCCGGTGTTGGACTTGCCGCCGATCTTGTTCATGGCCATGGCGAGGGTCGTATGCGCTTCGCGCGAGATCGACCCAAAGCTCATGGCGCCGGTGGCAAAGCGCTGGACAATGGCTTCGGCAGGCTCGACTTCTGAAATGTCGATGGCTTCGCCCAGAGGCTTGATCTCAAACAGCGAGCGGATGGTCAAATGCTCGGCGTTCTCGCCATTGGCGGCGCGGGCAAAGGCCTCGTAACGCTCCTGGGCGCCATCGGGCGTATCGCCCTTCAAGCGCACGGCGTGCTGGAGGTCGGCAATGGTGTTGGGGCCCCAGGCATGGGCTTCGCCGCGCATGCGGTAGGCGTATTCGCCGCCCACTTCGAGGCTCTTGCGCAACACTGCGTCGTCGGAGAAGGCGAGCCTGTGGCGGCGCAGGGTCTCCTCGGCGACTTCGGGAAGCCCCACACCTTCAATGGTGGTGGCGGTGCCGAAAAAGAAGCGCTTGACGATTTCGGTCGAGAGGCCGACAGCGTCGAAAATCTGCGCGCCGCAATAGGACTGGTAGGTCGAAATGCCCATCTTGGACATGATCTTGAGCAGCCCCTTACCCACCGACTTGATGTAACGGTAGATGACTTCGCCGGCATCGACTTCGGACGGGAATTCGCCTTCGGCGTGCAGCGCGGCGAGGGCCTCGAAGGCCAGATAGGGGTTGATCGCTTCGGCGCCATAGCCGGCCAGCACAGCGAAGTGATGGACTTCGCGCGCTTCGCCGGTTTCGACCACCAGGCCCGAGGATGTGCGCAGGCCTTTGCGGATCAGGTGATGGTGCACGGCAGCCGTCGCCAGCAGCGCAGGGATAGCAATGCGGTTGGCCGCGATCAGGCGGTCGGACAGGATGATGATGTTGTAGCCGTTCTGGACGGCGGATTCGGCGCGTTCGCACAGCGCATCGAGCGCAGCTTCCATACCCGCGGTGCCCTTTGCGGCATCATAGGTGATGTCGAGGGTCGCAGTGTGGAACTGGTTGTCGGCCATGTCGCCGAGCGCGCGGATCTTTTCGAGATCCTCGTTGGTGAGGATGGGCTGGCGCACTTCAAGACGCTTGGTGGTCGAAAGACCCTCAAGATCGAAAAGGTTGGGGCGCGGGCCGATGAAGGACACAAGGCTCATCACCGATTCCTCGCGGATCGGATCGATGGGCGGGTTGGTGACCTGCGCAAAGTTCTGCTTGAAATAGGTATAGAGCAGCTTGGGCTTGTCCGAGAGCGCCGAAAGCGGGGTATCGGTGCCCATCGAGCCGACGGCTTCCTGGCCAGTTGTCGCCATGGGCGCCATCAGGATCTTGACGTCTTCCTGGCTGTAACCGAAGGCCTGCAGGCGATCGAGAAGGCTCTCGGTGGTCGCGGGGGCCTTGGGCTCGGCTTCGGGCAGGTCCTCGAGCACGATCTGGGTCTTGGCGAGCCAGGTGGCGTAGGGGTTCTTGCCAGCCAGAGCCTTTTTGATCTCATCGTCGGAAACGATGCGGCCCTCTTCGAGATCGATGAACAGCATGCGGCCCGGCTGCAGGCGCCAGCGCTCAACGACGTCTTCGTCGGGGATGTCGAGCACGCCCGATTCCGAGGCGAGGACGACGTGATCTTCCTTGGTCACCAGATAGCGGGCCGGACGCAGGCCGTTGCGGTCAAGGGTCGCGACCACATAGCGGCCATCGGACAGCGACATGGCGGCGGGGCCATCCCAGGGCTCCATGAGCGCGGCGTGGTACTCATAAAAGGCGCGGCGCTCTTCATCCATGAGTGAATTGCCGGCCCAGGCTTCCGGGATCAGCATCATGGCGGCATGGGGCAGCGAATAGCCGCCGCGCACGAGAAATTCGAGCGCGTTGTCAAAGCATGCGGTATCGGACTGGCCCTCATATGAGATCGGCCAGATCTTGGTGATGTCGTCGCCAAACTTTGGCGAGGCCACTGAAGCCTGGCGGGCCGCCATCCAGTTGACGTTGCCGCGGATGGTGTTGATTTCCCCGTTATGGATGGTCATCCGGTAGGGGTGAGCCAGCTTCCAGGAGGGGAAGGTGTTTGTCGAAAACCGCTGGTGAACGAGCGCGATGGCGCTTTGGAACTGGGTGTCGTGCAGGTCGGGATAGAACTTGCCGAGCTGGTCGGCCAGGAACATGCCCTTGTAAACGATGGTGCGGGCCGACATCGAGACGATGTAAAAGCCGTTGTCGTCCTGAACCTCGGGGATTTCGCCATAGAGGGTGTTGGAGATCACCTTGCGGGTGATCAAGAGCTTGCGCTCGAAGGCGTCGATATCGTCGAGCCCTTCGGGGCGGGCGACAAACATCTGCTCAATGATCGGCTGGGTGGCGATAACGCCTTCCGACAGCGCGGAATTATCGAAGGGAACCACACGCTCGCCGAGGATTTCCAGACCTTCGGCGGCAATCGTCTTGCGCACGAGTTCAGCGCAACGATCGCGCAGGGCGGTATCGTTGGGATAAAAAATCATGATCGGTGCGTATTGCCCGACATCTGGCAGATCGAAATCGGTGACCTTGTCGAAAAAGGCGTGCGGAATCTGAGTGAGAATGCCTGCGCCGTCACCCATGAGCGGATCGGCGCCGACCGCGCCGCGGTGTTCTAGGTTCTCGAGGATTTCGAGACCCTTCTGCACCACTTCGTGGCTCTTGGCGTTCTTGATGTTGGCAATCATGCCGATGCCGCAGGCATCGTGCTCGTTGGCCGGATCGTACAGACCCTGGGCGGCGTTGCGTTTGGTCGCAGTGGTGCCCGGAACTGCCGTAGCCGCCTCGATCAAATGCTTGTCCATTTCGCCCATAATCAGGTCCTCGCCAAAGTTAACGGAAGGTTGCCCTTCTCCGTCCGTGCAGGTCGCTCGTTCGGGTCGTACAAAGATCAATGTACGGCTCGGGTGAGCAGACCGGTTATTTATACTGGAGCGGCGCTGCATCCAAATGGCCGCTCAAACGAACCCTTGTTTCGGGTTCCGCCGGGCCGCTCCTCCTCGTGATGGGCGGGCTTTGACCGGCGACGCAGATCGGTCCGGGAGACGGTCGATGCTGCGATTTCTGCCAGGCACTGTCCTAGCACATACTTGTGTGAAGGATCGCCTGTCATTTGTCAATAATGGACAGCAATGCTGCCCTAAAATTTGCGCGACATTCGCAGATTTTTTGCACAGCGGCAAGTCCGGGCCCCTGATTTTAGGATGGGCAGCCTAAAATGGCAAACGAGCGCCCGGCTAGTCGCCGGGCGCCCGCTTCAACGTTCGGGAGGAGGGAACGTCAGTATCGGGACAGGGCTTTAGTTTACCGTCTTGTCCTCGATGGTCTGGGTCGTGCTGGCGATCTCGATCTGGCGCGGGCGCTTGGATTCGGGAAGCTCGCGCTTGAGGTCAACATGCAGCAGGCCGTTTTCGAGCGAAGCGCCGGAGACCTCGACATGCTCGGCAAGCTGGAAGCGCAGCTCGAAAGCGCGCTCGGCAATGCCGCGGTGGAGGAATTCGCGCTTTTCACTAGAGCCCGATGCTCGCGAGCCCTTGACCTGCAGGCTGTTTTCCTTGGTCTCGATGGCAATATCGCCCGACGAGAAGCCGGCGACCGCGATGGTCACGCGGTAGGTGTCCTCACCTGTGCGCTCGATATTGTAGGGCGGGTAGGACTTGGCGTCTTCGGCGACCAGGGTATCGAGGCGCGAGAAGAGGCGGTCGAACCCGACGGTGGAGCGGTAAAAGGGGGAAAAATCAAGGCGTTGCATTTTCGGTGTTCTCCTGATTGTAGCAAGAACGTTTTAGCCATGCTGCCGGGTCGAGGCTCCCTTTTGAGGCGAGCGGTTTCCGGCGGCGTCCCCGGGTCATCCGGCGGACAGCACAGAGATAGGAACAGGCAATTTGCTGTTCAAGAGGTCCCCGATTTCGCGGCTGAATTGAATATGAACGGTCCGCTCGGAGAGCGTTCAGGTGGGGTGGGCTAGAAGGGTGCATGTGATGCCGGAAACGGTGTCATGACAAAGCGCAGGCGCCGTTCACCGCCCCCCGCAACGGCGCCTGCGCATCGCCTCCCGGACATCTTCTGGAAGCGCCTTATGTTCTCGCCTCCTTTACCAACCATCGCTATTGTGCCGTTCAACGCCCAATAGAGGCCCGATGAACATGGACGCGACGACCGACGGACACGAGTTTGTCCACCTCGAGATAAATCCCATCCCAAAAGGGGCCCGGTCGGGGTATTTTTCGACCAGCGACAAGGTTCGGCTGCGCTATGGCGTTTTCCCCAGGCAGGGGGAGGCGGCGCGCGGCACAATCGTGCTGGTGCAGGGGCGCACCGAGTTCATCGAGAAATATTTCGAGACCATCGGCGATTTCCAGAAACGCGGCTTTACCGTCGCTACGTTCGATCTGCGCGGGCAGGGCGGCTCGGACCGGCTCATCGGCAATCCGCATCACGGGCACGTCGAAAATTTCGACGACTATTGGACCGACCTTCACGATTTTCACAAAACCATCGTCCTGCCCGACTGCCCGCCGCCCTATTACCTTGTGGGCCATTCGACGGGGGGCCTGATCGGGCTTCTGGCGGCGACGCGCGACCGGCTGATGTTTGACCGGGTCTTCCTGTCCTCGCCCATGGTCAGCTTGCCCGGACTGCCGTTCTCACTCAAATGGTCGTCGCGGCTGGTCGATTTCGCGCGATTTCTGGGGCTCTCGGCCATGCCGGTGGGACGCCGTGGGGACAAGGCGCAAACCGAAATGGCGTTCGAGGGCAATCCGCTGACTTCGGACAAGGCGCGTTATATGCGCAGCGTCGAGATATTGAAGGCGCGGCCCGACCTGGTTGTCGGGTTGCCCACGCTGGGCTGGATTGGATCGTCGCTGGCCGCCATGCGGAAAGCCAATGGGGACGATTTCCCCGCCCAGCTCAAGATACCGGTGTTCATCTGCGCGGCGGCGCTCGACACGGTTGTCGAGACCAGCGCGACCGAAGCGCTGGGGCTGCGGCTGCGGGCCGGGCACCACGTGGTGATCGGTGGCGCGCGGCATGAACTTTTCGTGGAAACCGATGCGATCCGCGAACAATTGTTTGCGGCTTTCGATGCGTTTGTGACCGAGCAGACGGGTTAATTTTACCCGGCCTGGGGCGAAGACCTCTGGCGGTTTCTTTTACATTGTATCGGGGCGAGCGATGATGGACGACGATAAAAAAACTGCCGGCTCATGCCAATGCGGCGCCGTCAGGTTCGAGGTTTCCGGCCCCTTCGAGAGCTTTTTTCTGTGTCATTGCAACCGCTGCCGCAAGGACACCGGGTCGGCGCACGCTGCCAATTTGTTTTCATCGACGGCAACGATCGACTGGCTGGCGGGTCAGGATGCCATCCGGACCTATCGGATGCCCAATACGCTGCATCAGAAGAGCTTTTGTTCCCAGTGCGGTTCTGCGGTGCCCAATGTGCAGATGAACGGTGGCCTGCTCGTGGTGCCGGCGGGTAGTCTCGATGATGCCGTCGAAATCCGCCCCGATGCCCATATCTGCTTTGCCAGCCGGGCCGAGTGGGACAATCCCGGAGACGTTCCCACGCTCGACGGTCTTCCCGGCCAGACGCGCTAGCGCATCCCAGCGTCTATTCCAGCATCGCGTCGCGCAGGGCGTTGAGGGCTTCCTCGTGCAGTTGCGGGGTTGCGGCGGCGACACAGGTGCCGCCCTGTTCGGCGCGGCCGCCGTCCCAGGTGGTGACGACGCCGCCGGCCGCCTCGATGATGGGGATAAGGGGGGCAATATCGACGTCTTTGAGACCGGCTTCGACCACCACATCGATATGGCCGGACGCCAGAAGGCAATAGGCGTAGCAATCGAGCCCGTAGCGGACCTGCAGCACGCGGGCGCTCAACGCCGTCCAGGCTGAAAGGTGAGGGCCGTGGAACATGTCGGGGCTTGTCGTGCTGGCGCGGGCCTGTGCCAGTTTGGTCACCGCGCTGACCGTAGCGGGGAAGGGCTGTCCGTTGCGGGTGTGTTCGAGCCTGCCGCCAGTTGCCAGCCAGCGCTCGCCGGTAAAGGGCTGTTCCATCAGCCCGGCAATGGCCCTGCCCTCGTAAGTGAGCCCGATCAGCGTGCCCCAGACCGGAACGCCGGAAATAAAGGCTCTGGTGCCGTCGATGGGATCGATGATCCAGTTGAACCGGGTCGCAGTGTCCTTTGCGTCCCACTCCTCCCCGATGATGCCGTGGTCGGGAAAACGCGCGGCGATCGCTTCGCGAATGCGCGTTTCGGCCTCGCGGTCGGCCTCGGTGACCGGATCGAAGCCGACCGAAAACTTGTTATCCACAGCAAGTTGGGTTCTGAACCGCCCCAATGTCGAGGGACGCGCGGCATCGGCGCCGGCAATCAAAGTTTCGGCTATGGTCTGATCGGTCAGGCCGGCTGGTGACGAAATTGTCATGGACATCCAAAATCTTGCGGGAACAGCGGAGAGACAGTCGAGAATCGCGCTTCCTTAACAAGGGGTTTACAGAAGTGATTCCTTTTTGCAACAGCGCATGCCGATTGCATACATTGGGGGCGCTGCAGGCTTGCGCTTTGGTGAAAAAAGGTTCAAGCACAATATTGCATGATGGATTGGTAGTTCTTTCGGCTCTTGCCGTTTCTTATGAACTGCCAATGTTTCCTCCCTTGACTTGGGCCGCCCAGCGCGGCCCACTCTTTTCCTCCCTCAATATCTGTCGGTTTATTCAGCGGCCAGTTGCGTGCGGGCCAGCGAGACCGCGTCGAAGCGCACAAGCGTTGCCAGAAGGGTTTCGGCAAGCTGCTGCATGACCGAAAAGCCCTGATGTTTTTGCAGGGTCAACTCATGCATGTAGAGGTGGCGGGAAAATTCGATCTGGATGGCGTGGATGCCATATTGGGGCCGTCCATAGGCGCGGCTGGTGTGCCCGCCCGCATACGGGCGGTTGCGGGCGACCTTGAGGCCGGCGCCGGCAAAGACCGCTTCCACGGTATCCATGAGAACCGGCGCGCAGGTGGTGCCGTACCGGTCGCCCAGCACCACATCGGGAGCCATGCGGTCGTTGCCGCGATTGAGGCGCGGCATTGAATGGCAATCGACAAGCACCGCGACGCCGAAATGGCCAAGCGTTTCGCTCAAAAGGGTCTGCAGGGTCTTGTGATAAGGCTTGTAGATGCCCTCGATGCGCATCAGCGCGTCTTCAAGGGCCAGGCGCTCACGATAGATGGGGCGGTTTTCCGAAACGATGCGGGCAATGGTGCCAAGGCCGGCGGCGATGCGCGGTGACGTCGTATTGAAATGTTCGGGCAGGGGATCGCGGAACATCTTGGGATCGAGCTCATAGGGCTCGCGATTGACGTCGAGATAGGCGCGGGGGAAATTGGCGCGCAGCAGCGGCAGGCCCATATGAGGCGCGCGCGCGAAAATCTCATCGACCCAGGCGTCTTCGGACTGGCGGATGGCCATTTCGTTGAGCCGGGAAAGCTTGAGGAACCGTTTGGGATAATCGCGGCCCGAATGGGATGAATTGACGATGATGGGGGCGACCTGACGCCGTGGGCGGACGGTTTCAAAGGCAGGTCTGTCGGAATAGTCTGATTGCACGCCCAACCCCTTGATGACACGCCGAAGCAGTACTGAGGGTGAAGTTTGCAACGCAGGAACGCGCTTGTCCACAAAAGGGAGACGGGATGAGGCGATTGTGACTGTTGCATGGGCCCGAGCTTTCGTAAAACATGCGAATCACGCCAGTTGCGGCTGGGACAAAGACACTGGGACCTTTCATGAGCCAATCGTTGAACCGGATTTTGCTGGCCGAAGACGACGCCGACATGCGCCGGTTTCTCACTCGCGCGCTCAAGAATGCCGGATATGACGTCGTGGCGTTCGACAATGGCAAATCGGCCTATGAGCGGCTGCGCGAGGAACCGTTTACGCTGCTGCTTTCCGATATCGTGATGCCGGAAATGGATGGGATCGAGCTGGCGCGGCGCGCCACCGAACTCGACCCGGATTTGAAGGTGATGTTTATCACCGGTTTTGCCGCCGTGGCGCTCAACCCTGACAGTGAAGCCCCCAAGGGAGCATCGGTGCTGTCGAAACCCTTCCATCTGCGGGAGTTGGTGGGGGAGGTCGAGCGCCTGCTCGCGGCTTAGGTTGTGCGCACAGTCAGGTGATGGTGGCCCGCAAATGGCAATCTTCTGCGCTTCCGGTGCTCACGTACCTGAAAAACTCTCAAAGACCACCAATTTCGGCTCACCCTGACCTGACTGTCCACACAACCTGAACGTCCGGGCCGCTGGCGTCACAAGAGCTTCAAATAACGGCAAAAGCCTATTGACCGCGACCGGCGTTTTGTGGTGTATCCGCCCTGCGCTTCGCCATCGGCGGGACGCGGATTCAAGAAAGAGTGGGCGTATAGCTCAGCGGGAGAGCACTACGTTGACATCGTAGGGGTCACTGGTTCAATCCCAGTTACGCCCACCATTCTTTCTCCCCGGCGTGTCCGGGACAGCCTTGCAGGCAAGGCTATTTTCGCGGACACCGTCGCAACTTTCAGACGGACATGCGGAGCGGGTGTATAGCTCAGCGGGAGAGCACTGCCTTCACACGGCAGGGGTCACTGGTTCAATCCCAGTTACACCCACCATATTTTCCAGTGGTTTCGCTACATTCTTCCCGAGGTCGTGGCGGGCTGGTAAGCACCCAGTAAGCACCAAGCGGGCCGATCAGGGCACATGCATTTAGGTCTTGCAAGGAAATCGCGGGAGCGCTAAAGAGAATTTGTAGCGTCGATCCACGCTACGCGCTCGGTCACCTTGAGTGACCCGACTCTTCCGACTGGAGAGCATGCCAGCTCACTTTCGGACGAGCATGACCCTCGCGCCATAGAGGGCGACCTTGAACTAAAGTTCCGGGGTTGAGCTTGGCCAGTGTTCACCAATTATTGGTGGGCGCCGGTTGGGCCATTTGTCGTGCCTGGATCGCAATCGGCGCCCATCTGTAGATGGAGCTGATAATGCTAAAAACTAGACGTACACTTTCCCGTGCCAAAACTGTTACTGAATGGGAGCGCCCTGCCCCCATCGAGCGCACGGTTGTCGAACCGAACAAAACTAAACCGCTGACGCCGCCCCTTGACGTCAGTCAGTTCGGGGACGACGCGCTTTTGACGGCTGCCGAGGCCGCGCAGTTTCTGCGCCTTTCCGAAAAGACTCTTGCGAACTGGCGCTCGTCCGGGCGCGGCCCAGCCTACATCAAGACTGGTGGCAGAATTGGATACCTGTTGGGGGATCTCAAACACTTCCTCGCGTCTTCGACCCGTCGCAGCACCAGCGAGGAGGGGGTCTGATGACTGTCAGAGGCAACAATCTTCTCGGCCCCGACGATGTCAAAGAGATGGCCCGCCTTCAACGTCGTGCTGTCCGCAGCCTTGTGTCATCTGGGTGGAGTGGCAGTGAAATTTCCCGCGCACTGCAATCCGACGTCAGTGATGTGTATGAGCGGAAATCTGCCGCCTGCGCTTACGAGCAGGAGCGTGTCCGTCGGATCGTGAGTGAGTTGCTGCCCTCCGACTGTGGCGAATGGTACTTGGTTACCGCGGGCAATCCCCGCCAGCGCATTGAGATAGGGCAACTCAGTACGTTTGATCTCAGTCCGTTACGGCGTCAGTTCCGTTCGGCATGCGAACGTCTCGCCGCCATGGGGTACAGTCCGATTGGATTGGCCGTAATCGAGGTCCACGTCTGTGCACCCCTCAACGGGGAGCGTTTTTGGGAACCGCATTTCCATGCCCTGATCTGCGGCGTTCCCCCCGACGATCTCAAGGCAGCCTTCCGAGTGCGACCTGTTGCCCATTCAACGTTCCGCAACCGGCTGACCAAGGTCCAGCCGGTCACGGATTTCCCGGGAATCCTCGGGTATGTGCTGAAATTTAAGCCGGAGGACACGCACGAATATCTCGATGTAGACGGTTCTTCGAATTGGGCTCCCAATGATCTTCGAGGAAGTGAGTTGGACGATTGGGTAGCCTGGATGGCTGGCCATGGCGCGGCACAACTGCTCACCGGGACAGGCATGCATATGCATTCTGTCAGTCGAGCACTCAGCCGCGAGTTGGCAACTTCGCACCGAACAAATCCCCAATTGCTGTCCAGGGGCGCGTTTTAGATGGTTCGTTCCCTTAAGAATCGAAGGGTTGTTGTGCAACTGCAAATGCAATGCACTCCACCGTCAAGTTATGCCTTTAGCGCAAATGGGGGTGAGCAGTGAGCACTTACGTGGCAAGGAAAAAGCAGGAACGTTCCCAGTTCTTCCTCAAATACCAACGAGATGTTCGGCTGGATAAGAACGCCGACTTGTTCATGGCGTTTCAATTCAAGAATGCAGCGGGTGAGAAAAAGAGGATCCTTACCCAAAGATCGAACATTGGGCATGTAGATAGAGTCGTTGATGAACTCAACAATGCGGGCGCTATCCTGCCGACCGATCCCAAAGCAGCTAAGGCGCTTATCGAAGGTCTTGTGCACGCTGGGCCCCGATTTAGAAATTTGCATGTAACCGAAAGGGTGGGTTGGGCCGAAGGCGACCAATTTGTCTTTCCAGATAAAACACTCTCAAGCTCCGGCATTTCAAACGTACGGCATCGTGATGGTTATCTGATTGGCGCCATGCCGGACTGCCGGGGAACACTGAGAGGTTGGCGTACCGCCGTCTCGCCGCTGTTCGACATGTCGCACTTTTCTGTCTTTGCCGTGGGGCTCGGCTTGTCGGGGCCTCTTCTTAACCTTCTCCCCGCGCGATCCGGACTTGCGTTTCAGTTGACGGGGGATTCGGGCGTCGGAAAGACGTCGCTCTTGGTCATCGCCGAGTCGGTCGTGAAGTACTCTCATCCCGAGGCCGTCAGGACACTGAACTCGACCCCGACCTTTTTTGAAGAGGTCGGGTGGGCCAATTGTGACGGTTTCGTCGGCTTTGATGAGTTCGGAGCTGCTGTTGGCGCAGGAACAGCCCTGAGTGAGCTGATATCCGACATCGCTTTCAAGATGCGGGATGGGAAAGGGCGAGATCGAGGAAAGGCAGGAGCGAAAGGGACTGGACAGAGTGGACTCAGGTTTCGCGTGGTCACGCTAACGACGGCGGAAAAATCTCTCGAAGAAATGGCCGGAAAACCGCGAGGCGAAGGAGAAGTTATTCGCTACATCCAGATTTTTCTTCCGAAAAAAGAAGAGAAAGGGATCTTCGGCTCCTCGCCCTTCGAAGTCACATTGGACGAGAAGGCTCGTGACGAATTCCTTTCGCGTCTCGTGACTCAGCTTGAGAGCAACCATGGGGTTGCACATCGGAAAATGGCATCAGCTCTTGTGAAAAATCGGGAGCATTGGAGCGAAAAAATCCGTCGGTGGATGGACGAGTTAGACCGGCAGTTGAGTTCGGCGTCGTTTGCAAGGGTTCAGTCTCGGTATCGAACAGCATTTTGCACAGTGTATGCGGCATTGATGCTGGCTGCGGAGCTTAAGATCATCGAGCTGCCGCCTGATAGAATAGAACAGTCAGTTTTGTCGGTCTATCGTTGTTCTGAATTGCAGGGCGGCCAGCAGAGGCAAGGAGAAGACCTCATATCGAAACTGGTCAATCTGTTGGATGAGCCACAAAACTGCGAACACACCGAGAAGGGCGGGGTCAGGTCAAATCCGACTGCATGGGCGGTTATGCGTACAGCGAACGGGAAGAAATGCTGTTTCGTTGACCCGCAGGGTTTGTCACTCGCCTTGGGTACTGATGTCGCACAACGAATTGAGAACATTTTACTCGCTCGACAGATTCAAATACGGGATCCACGCGGTAAGAGCAGGCAGCAGGTTGCGGGCACTGGACTTGGAACCTCAAGGCGACCGCGGCTGATGGTCGTGGACATGGATCGGTTACGGTCCGCCGCTGAGCTGCGAAGTCCTTGATCTCGACTATTGACCTCCTGCTACCCTCAACCCAGCGTCAGCCCTTTGCGCCTGTCGCTGGGTCCTTTGGTTTCGACGCTCGACCGCCATCCCGCATCAGCAGGCGCCCTTCATGGAGCCTGCAATGTCCGGAACTGCTGTCGAACTCGATCAGCCCAAAGCCCGTATACGCGAACTCAACGATGCCCTCCGACGTGAGATGACCGGCGGACAATGGCTGCTTACGCCGGGCGTCATAGCGCTTGGCCAGGAGGCCATCATGGCGGCGATCAAAGCCGTCCAATCGTTCGATGCCTTCACCCCCGATAATGATCCCTATGGCGAACACGACTTCGGCTCCGTCCAGGTCGAGGGCGAGACGCTGTTTTGGAAAATGGACTATCTCGATAATGACCGAGAATACGCCTCGCCGGACCCATCCAATGCCGATCTGACCGAGCGGATCCTGACGCTCATGCTGGCATCTGAATACTAGGTCTTTGTGTTAACCTCTTGATTTTAGAGTATTTTTCGTGTATGCTGACGCTGCACTGTGCCGTGCCTGCGGGTTCGGGCGATACCAATTTACCTTAGGGCATAGCGCAGTGTGGCGTCGATTGACGCCCTGACCTCGACACGAAAGGGATACCCATGTCAGCACTCGCTAAAGCCCAACAGGGGATGGCCGTCACCCCAGCGATCATCCTCATTGGCCAGCAGGACAACAAGCCGCGCGGATCGTGGTTTGCAAAGACCGACCTTGCCGACGCCAGAAAGGCTGCCCGGCTCTCAGGGCTCAAACTAGTATCGGTGCGATCCGATAAGGTTCGAGACCTCGCATTGAGGGTTCCCAAGGGCCGTATCTTTTCGAGCGGCAAGGCTTTTACACCGCTGATCCAGCCCAGCGTTTATGATGCCCTCTTGCCTCATGCAGCCAATGCGCCAGCGGGATCGACAGGCAAACGGATTAAAGCGCAGGCTGCTGGGGACGCAGGTGGTGCTGCTGGCCAGACGGGTGCCGCCGACGCCACCGCCCAAGGCACCATCTTGCCCAAGGACTGGGGCAGCATCGGCATGGGCGCAACCGTCCTGGCTTACTCGCCTGAGGACGAGGCATGGTTCGAGGCCATCGTCACCCGCGCCGATCCGAACGGCAAGCTGACGCTACGATGGCGCGACTATCCTGATGAACCGACGATCCTACGCCAGCCTCACCAGCTGGCGTTGTTGTTTCCAGAGGGCAAAAAGGCCAGCGCTTAGGACTTGGGTTTGCGGCCAGCACGAAGGCCCGGGGACGTAGGTTCATTGCCGTTCAACGGAACGAACAACTCAACGATGTCAGCCGATAGCGCCGTCGCAAGCCGCTCAAGAATATCGATGGATGGATTGAATGAGCCGTTCTCGATGCCGCTGATGTAGGTGCGGTCAACGTCGGAATCGACCGCCAGATGCTCCTGAGAGATTTGGCGGTCAGTGCGCAACCTTCGAAGATTTTTGGCAATGCGAGATCGGGCGTCCATGCAGCGCACGCAGCCAGCTTGGCAACGTTAAAACCATCGAATATCTTCGACATATTAGTTTGGTTGATGTACGGGACGTGCCCAGCCGGTCACTTGGGGGAACCAATGAGAATAGCAGTACTGATAATCGCCTTGTGCCTGACCATGATCGTGGGATTGCAATCCTGCGCCGTGATGGTCGGCGGGAGCATGACCGCCAATGACGACCTGGCAGGCGGCGGGGCACTGGGCATATTGCTTGCCTTCCTGTTCGTGCTGGGGGCGGCGTTCGCCATGGGCCTGCCGCGTGTCGCGATGGTGCTGTTTGGGCTTGCAGCCCTGATCGGGTTTGGTGCGGCCAGTACCGGATTTACCGACATGGCGATCTGGGGCGGCGTGTCGGCCGTCTTGGCGCTGATGAGTTTCTTTGGGTATCGCGAACTGGCCAAGGCCAAGGCGGGTGCGCAATGAGCGCCTATCTCGAGGCCATGCGCCGCAGCTTTGACTTTGCCGGGCGATCAGGCAGATCCGCGTATTGGTTCTACACCTTAACCTATTTCATCATCCTCGTCTTGCTGATCATCCTCGACGGGGTATTGGGCACGCTGTCCGCTGATGGTGTTGGGGTTCTGAGTGGCATCGCCGTGCTGGTGCACCTGATCCCCAGCCTCGCGGTTACGGTGCGACGGCTTCACGACACCGGGCGGTCGGGTTGGTGGCTGCTGATCGGGTTGGTCCCGTTGGTGGGCATCATCGTTCTGATCGTGTTTGCCTGCCTGCCCTCACAGCCCGGGTCCAATCGGTTTGGCGATCACACTAGGGTCGAACCTGTTTCCCCGGCCCCTGCGCCTGCTCCAGCCCCGCAATCACCACAAGGCACAATACCGCTCGATCAACTCGAAAAGCTGGCGGCGCTCAAAGCCAGCGGCGCGATTGACGATGACGAGTTTAGAACGATGAAGGCTGACCTGTTTGCAAAGGCTGGCCGGTCATGAACCGGTCTGCCCGCCTGCTGGGTTTTGCCGCTCTGGTTTGGGCCTGCTCAACCTCGGGGGCTCTGGCTCAAGCCGGTGGGTTCGAGTTCACTATCGGCCATGTCTTTTTCGCCATCGCCGTTGTGGTGGGCCTAATCCTGATGATCCCCACCTTCATCGCCTTTTACCGGCAGCATCCCAATCGCTGGTTGATCGGTGTCATCAACGTGGTCTTCGGCCCAACCCTTTTTGGGTGGCTGATCTGCCTTGTCTGGGCATTGGATGCCGCCCATCGCAGTCCGACCGGCAATCACGGTGGGGAAAGCGGGCTCAACCTGTTCGCCAACGACGTGCAGGACATTCGCCTTGTTCAGACGCCCGAGGCCAGTTCAGCAGCCCAGCCGGAACCGCAGGGTCACCAGAGCTCAAGGACAGAACCCGCCGATCCGCACGCCGACGATACGGCACAGCTCAAGCGCCTCAAGCAGCTCTTCGAACAAGGGCTGCTCGATCAGGACGAATACGCGCATCTCAAGGGTCAGGTCATCGACCGGATCATGGCGCGATAATCTCTTTCATACGGAGCCTTCAATGAAATCGGAACTCGACCCGCAAGATCGCGCCCGGCTGCGCAGAATCTACTTTGTGCTGCTGCTGGCCATTGTCTGCTATGTGCCTCCAGCGTTTTCGCAGGGACAAGTCAGGCTTGAGGACGCGCCACCGGCAACGCCAGCATTCAGCCTGGATGAGGGTGGCTGGCATTGCGTTTCCTCTCGCGGCCAACTGCTGGACCTGTCCTTTACTGGGACCGGCGTGCGGGTGAACAACATCACCTTGACCCAGACCAGCGACTTTATGAGCAGGCAGCCGGTGATCCGGCTCAGCGCCTCGGTCGTCAATCCGACAATGGCAAGAGCTGCCGTTTCGCTCGAATCCTTCGGCATCACCTATTCCGAAGACGGTGCCGCCTATCCGGTTTTCGCCATCAATGCCCGAGAGCAATGGGGATCGGTACAGCCCGGCAGTTCGCAGGAAATCTCAAGCACCACCTACGCCCGCGCCGATAGCGATGCAGCGACGCAGTTCTGCGTGCGGCCTTTCATTTCGCTGGTGCGGGAATGAGCGCGGTCTCGGTTGCCATGGATAAAAGGCGGCTCTGCCGGACCCATGGGCTGGCCGTGGCGCTCCTCGTCATTGCGGCAATGATGGCTTGGAGTGTGCTTTCGTCGGCGGACGCAGGTCGTCAGGCAGGCAGAGTGGTTGGAGAAAGGGGAGGGGCACTGTTTATCAACGACTAGAGGCAAACCTGGGATTGGCGCCTCGGGCAGTGACTGGAATCGACGCAATTGCGGTCGTTCAACCGGCCCGTCCATGTTCGAAAAGCTGCCGTTCGGACGCATGGCAGAATTGTCCTTTTCTGCTCAAAACCTGCCAGTCCGCAAGCCAAAGCAGGAGGAAGTCGATGCGGCATGATCGGGCCAGGAGCCAGCACGGCAACTAATCCGATGAGGAGACGCCTTATTGCTCTGCTCCGGTTGTACTGAACTTGCGGCGCGCGGCTGCCGGGGCGCCGATCCGCATGCGGCGGTCGGTGAGCGACACTAAGGCGCCACTGGCCATTAAAATTGTGCCGAGCCAGATCAGCAAGACGTACGGCTTGTGCCAGAGACGGACTACGCGGCCACCTTCACCAAACCGCTCGCCGAACTGGATATACATCTGGCTAAAGCCATAGGTGCGGATGCCTGCTTCGGTGGTCGGCGTTCCACTTGCGGGGTAGATGCGACGCTCGGAGGTCAACGTCCGGTCGTTGCCCCAAGGGCCATCGATAAAAAACATTCCGCGTTCGCCTGTGTAGTTGGGACCGTTGGCCTGCGCCTCGCCCTCATAGGTGATGGCATATCCGGAGATATCGATCGTTTCGCCGGGGCGCATGGATGTCACTAACTCTGTCTGGAATGCCGTTGCGCAGACGACACCGATAACCGTCACACCCATGCCGAAGTGGGCAAGTGTGGTCGACCATACGATTCGCGGCAGACCGCGCAGTCGTGCCATGCTCTGACCGAGCTGGGACCGCCCGAAGGCGGCGCGGTCAAAGAGGTCCGCGATGGCGCCGACCATGACCCATATCCCGATGGCCAGACCAATCGGAGCCAGTGTGACCGGAAAGCCCATGAAACCGAAGACGAGTAGCGAGAGCACCAGGGTCACGATGATGGCACCCATCAGTCGCTGCGTGACCGCTACCAAATCGCCACGCTTCCATGCCAGGAAGGGGCCGAACGGGATCAAAAGCAAAAGCGGCACCATCAGAGCGCCAAAGGTCAGATCGAAGAACGGCGCCCCCACCGTTATGCGCGCGCCGGTCAGCGCCTCGAGCACCAGCGGATAGAGCGTGCCGACCAGAACGCCTGCCGTCGCCGCCGACAGGAACAAATTGTTGAGGATCAGCGCGCCCTCGCGGCTGATTGGCGCAAACAGTCCGCCCGAGCGCAGCGCCGAAGCGCGCAGTGCGAACAGAGCGAAGGCACCGCCGATAAACAGCCCCAGCATGGTCAGGATCACCATGCCGCGAGTGGGGTCGGACGCGAACGAATGCACCGAGGTCAATATCCCCGAGCGCACCAGGAATGTGCCCAGAAGGCTGAGGGAAAAGGTGATGATGGCGAGAAAGATCGTCCAGATTTTCAGCGCATTGCGCTTTTCCATAACGACCGCGGAATGCAGCAGCGCCGTGCCTGACAACCAGGGCAAAAAGCTGGCGTTCTCGACCGGGTCCCATATCCACCAGCCGCCCCAGCCAAGTTCATAATACGCCCAGTACGAACCCATGGCGATACCGAGCGTCAGAAATGCCCAGCTCGCCAGCGTCCAGGGGCGCACCCAACGCGCCCAGGCCGCATCGATCTTGCCCGAAACCAGCGCGGCCACCGCAAATGAAAAGCAGATCGAAAACCCGACATAGCCCAGATAGAGAAGCGGGGGATGGATGGCCAGCCCGATATCCTGGAGCACCGGATTGAGTTCATTGCCGTCGAAAGGCGCCGGGTCGAGGCGCCAGAACGGATTTGAGGTGAACAGCACGAAGCCGGAAAACGCCGCGACCATGAGGCCCTGATTGGACAGCACCAGCGTCTTGAGTTCGGCGGGCAGATTGTGCCCGAACGCGGACACTGCCGCGCCGAACAGCACGAGGATGAGCACAAAGAGCAGCATCGAGCCCTCGTGGTTCCCCCACACGCTGGTGATCTTGTAGAGCATGGGCTGGAGCGAGTGGGAGTGCTCGGTCGCCAGCCGCAACGAAAAATCGTCGGCAACAAACGCCTGAATCAGCGCCGCGAACGCAAGGCCCACCAGCGCAAACTGCAGGATCGCCGCGTGGCTGACGAACCGATGGGCGAGCGCGTTGCCCCGCCAGAAGGCAAAGCCGATCCCTGACTGGGCGATCGCCAGAACGAACGCCAGGATCAATGCAAAATGTCCGAGTTCGATTGTCACGCCGGGTTATCCTTTCTCGCCTTGTGCGCCAGTGACGCGCAGGCTGTCGGCAACCTCGCGTGGCATGTAATTCTCGTCGTGCTTGGCCAAAATGTTTGTGGCGAGAAACGAGCCGTCAGCGATGACGCTACCCTCGGCGACAACGCCCTGCCCCTCGCGGAAAAGGTCGGGCAGAATGCCGGTATAAAGCGCCGTCATTTCCGAAGCGCCGTCATGGACGACGAACACGTTGTCCTGTCCGTCCTGTTGCCAGGACTCTTCGAGCACCAGCCCGCCCAGCCGGATCGGCGTGCCCGGCGCAATCTCGCCTTCGGCAATTTCAGAAGGCGAATAGAAAAACACAATCTGGTCGCGCAATGCAGTGAGGATCAGTCCGACCGCCAGTGCCAGAACCACTCCCAGCGCCGCAATGACGCCTAATCGCTTCTGTTTGCGTGTCCAAGCCAATTACTGCTCCAGTTCCAATTCCCGTCCCAGGTCCTCGAGCGCCAGCCGACGCTCTACCTTCGAATTTGTTTCTGCGACGCTATCATACTGCTGCAGGGACGATGAATAGAAAGCTTCCACTACTTCGGAGCTAGCCGCCGGCACTGCTCCCTGATCGCTCAAGGCGAGGCTCTGAATACCCCAGAAGCGGGCGATCGGCTTGGCGTCAATTGCCCCGGAGCTTGCCCTACTGATCGAAAAAGGTTGTCATGTCGTTTTCTGCTACGGCCATAAAACGTCTCCACAGTTTGCTTTGGCCAAATAGGACTATGCCTGTGAGTTCCCGGAGCGCTGCCAAAGATCCCTATGTCTGGATCTTGCAGTTCCTGCATCAACAGCTGACGGTCGCCTTCCCACCCCATAGTCGTCCCTAATCGCGGAGCACAGGATGCATTGCGGGTGGCCCTTCAAAGTGCCAGAGAACTGGGGATTCAAACGTTACATGCACGACTCATGCTGGGGCCGACCCCCTGCAATGGTTGTGTCCCATGCCAGGCGCAATGATTTGAATGGCTTAGCCGTTAAGCCGTAGATGCTGCCCTGGTCGGCATTTGCCCCGGTCTTTCGGCGCACCAATGCCATCTCTGGAAAGAAGCCGCAGGCCACGGAAACGGGTAATATCGACTATGAGACTAAACGCGGCGGGCTTGTGAAAGGTCTTGCCGTGCGTCTCTAATGATCGACCATGCCGATTGCAGGAACAGGCCCGCCACGGCGAAGGCAACCAGCAAATCCGGCCATGGATTATTGAGCCACCAAACGAGAGCAGCAGCAGCGACAACGGCCAGATTGCCAATTGCGTCATTGCGCGAGAACAGCCATACGGCCCGCATATTGGCATCTCCTTTTCGGTGCGGGATCAGCACCACGGCAGCCAGCACGTTGACGATGAAAGCCACGAAAGCAAACCCCGCCATCAGCATGGTTTGCGGTTCATGCTCGACAAACACCCGGTAGGCGGTCGAGCCGATCACGCCGAAGCCGAGCAGGGCTAGAAACACGCCTTGCAGCAGGGCTGCTTTAGCGCGGGCAGCAAGACCCCATCCGACAGCGATCAGGCCGAGAAATGAAATCAGACCATCCCCGATAAAGTCGAGGGAGTCGGCTTGAAGGGCTTGTGATCCTGACAGGATTGAGCCGCCAATCTCGATAATGCCATATCCGACATTGAGCAGGACGACGATCCAGAGCGCCCGTTTATACGCCGGGGTGACGTGCGACAGGTCGGGAATTTGGTCGTCGTCATCATCATCGCCCGCGCCTTCGGCCTTGTGTTGGCCTAGGCGGTCGAGTTGATAGCCAAGGTCGGTTATGGCGGATTCCACCACTGGCAGACGCCGCGCCGGGTCATCGACTTTTAGCGTCATGATCTGGGAGGCAATCGACACCTTCACATCATTGACGCCATCGACCTTGCGGGTCGCGCCCTCGATCTTGGCGGCACAGGACGAGCAGTCCATCCCGGTTACATGATAGCGGACTGTGTCGGTTGCGGCGGCCATGGTCGATCCTCGAAATTCTAGCCTTGTTATGCTACAACCTGTAGTCACTACAGGAGCAAGACGAAAAGATGCAGATTGGCGACTTATCCCGACAGGCAGGCGTGAACATCGAAACAATCCGCTATTACGAGCGCATCGGGGTTTTGCCCAAGCCTGCCCGCCAATCCAACGGACGGCGCACTTACAGCACCGTCGATGCAGAGCGGCTGGGCTTTATCCGCCATGCCCGCGATCTTGGTTTCGATCTGCCAAGTGTTCGGGTGTTGCTGGCTTTGCAGGAGCAACCCGAAGCATCGTGCGAGGACGCGAGCCGCATTGCACAGGGACAGCTTGAGGAAGTCGAAAGACGCATCGCCCGCTTGCTCTCTTTGCGCGACGAGTTGGCCCGCATGGTAGGTGAATGTCATCAGGGGCGCGTTTCGGAGTGCCGCGTGATTGAGGCGCTTTCAGTAAGCTGAACTGAATAATCTCACTATGACCATGAGCGGGGCCGTCGCCTTTCCGCCCCATTCCGGGCGATGTGCAGGACGCTGGAAAGGTAGCGAGTTAGGTGAATACATCATCAAAACTATCGAAAGCCGACTTTCTGTTATGTTACATACATGGCTGATGCTGTGGCCGACCCTCTGCAACGGTTGTGGCCCAGACCATACGCACCAGATCGAAATGTTTAGTCGCTAAACTTTTTGGGCTCGCGTAGGGGCAGCTAGCGACCCCGTTGCGGTCCTTCATCGCTATGCGCCACATTCGCCAAAAGCTGTCATTCTAGTTCTAAAACGTCTGCTACGAGGAGTGCAGCTGGTGGCCCCGCACATGCTGCCATGGTGGTGTTCAGACCAAAAGCGCATCGAGCACCGGGCAATCAGGAATCTGAGCTCCACTGCACTGGGCTACCGTGTCGCTCAATGCCTTTTCGATCCGCTGCAGATCGGCAATCTTGTCCCGCACTTCCTTCAGATGAGCTGCGGCGACACCCTCCACTTCAGCACATGTCTGGCTATGGCTATCGACGAGGCTTAGCAGGCCCTTAATCTCATCGAGAGAGAACCCCAGCGCTCGGGCGCGCGTGATGAAGCGAAGCCGACGCACATGATCTTCACCGTAGTTGCGATAGCCGTTCGGGTCCCGAGGCGGATCGGGCATGACGCCGATCGTCTCGTAGTAGCGGATGGTCTCCAGATTGCATCCCGTCGCCCGAGCGAGGGCGCCCCGCTGCATCGCCTTCACGGAAGCGTGACCTTTTCCCATTCGGAAGCCCCTTGAGCCTGTATGTCCTACAGACCCTATGACTCCGAGCAGATGATCGCAAGGAGACACTGTATGGACACCACGGAATCTGCATCGCCGGGGGATGCGTCCAACGTCCCGGAAGGCCGCGGCTGGACCACCACCGCCCTGGCGGCGCTTGGCGCACTCGTCATGACATCCTGCTGCATCCTGCCACTGGTGCTTGTCAGCTTCGGGATCAGCGGAGTTTTCATCGCCCAGATGGGCGCTCTCTACGCCTACAAGTGGTATACCTTCGGCATTGCCGCCGCGTTCCTGGGCTATGGTTTTTACAGGGCCTACCAGCCGATCCGCTGCGCAGATGGCAGCTGCGCCCGCCCGATGAACCGGACTGCGATGCGCGCCGTGCTCTGGGTGGCGGCTGCGCTAATCCTGGTCGCCATGCTGTTCCCCTACGCTTCGCCCTACATCCTCTCGTTCTGAAGGAACCCTGACATGAAAAACATCCTTCCTGGCGCTCTGGCGCTGTCTGTCCTTTTCGCCGCCCCTGCCTCCGCCGCCGAGCAGGTCGTCCGGCTCGAGGTCGGCGGGCTGACCTGTCCCTCGTGCTCGTTCATCGTGGGCAACTCGCTGAAATCCGTTGAAAGCGTGGTGATCGAGGATTTCGTTGAAGGCAAGGACGCGAGCGAGGGGGTGTATACGGTTCGTTTCGACGACGAGATCACCTCCACCGACGCGCTCATCGCGGCGGTTGAAAAGAACGGCTACCCGGCTGCGCTTCTTGAAGTCCCGATGGGTGGTGAGGGCTCGTGAGGCCGGATTCCGATCATCCGAATTGGCCAGCAAAGCAGCCGGATAAGGCCCAAACGAACCGCTTGCTGAGGGGCGGCCTCGGCGGCGCGCTGTTCGCGGCGCTCTGCTGTTTCACGCCGCTTCTGGTTGTCGTGCTGGCTGGCGCAGGCCTGTCGGCGGTGACCGGGTGGCTTGATTACACGCTGTTCCCGCTGCTGTGCGTCAGCCTCGCGGTCGTCGCGCAGGCACTGTGGCTGCGCGCCGCGCGTCCCGGACCCTCCCCGAAAATCTGGGCCACACTCATCGCAGTGCTGCTCTCGGTATCGGTCATCGTTCTGGAGTTCCGTGGGGCGTTGACCCTTACGCTCCTCGCCGCGGCGCTGACCGGTGCCTACGCTCTCTACCTCAATCACTTTACCAAGAAGGTCCGACCGTAATGGCGGCTGCCTGCTGTTCTCCCATCGGCCTTCTCATGGGCCTGTTCTCGATGGCCACGCCTTTGGTGGCGATCGGCGCCATTCTTTATCTGGTCTTCGCCAAGCCGAAGGCTGATCCGACGACGAAAGTGACTTGATCCATGAAAGACTGCTGCTCGAACGAAAACGGCGCCTACGACCTCATCGTCGTGGGAGCCGGCTCCGCCGGTTTCTCCGCCTCGATCACGGCCGCCGAGGCTGGTAAGCGCGTCGCGCTCGTGGGCCATGGGACGATCGGAGGGACCTGCGTCAACTTCGGCTGCGTGCCCTCCAAGGCCATGATCCGTGCGGCCGAAGCACTGCACGGCGCGCGCGCCGCCGCACGCTTTCCCGGCCTGTCAGGCGCGGCGCAGGTTGACGACTGGGCCCGCCTCGTCGCCGGCAAGGACGATCTTGTCGCGACTTTGCGCCAGAAGAAATACGCCGACTTGCTGCCCAACTATGAGGGGGTCGATTACATCGAGGAAGGCCCCGCGACGTTGGTCGAGGGCGGTGTTCAGATCGGAGATCGCACAATCACCGCGCCCAAGACGCTGATTGCTACGGGCAGCCGGTCGCTCGTCCCGGCGATCCGCGGGATCGAGGATGTCGAACCACTCGACAGCCAGTCGCTTCTGGAGCTGGAGACCCTGCCCGAAAGCCTGATCTTCATCGGAGCTGGCTATATCGGCGCAGAACTGGCGCAGATGACGGCACGGATGGGGGTCAAGGTGACCCTCGTGGCGCGCTCCCGCCTGTTGCCGGGCGCCGAGCTGGAAGTCTCCGACGCTTTGTCGGAAGCCTTCGAGGCCGAGGGCATCACCCTCCTGACCGGCCTGCAGTATGACAGCGTCAGCAAATCGGAAGGAGGCGTCACATTGCGGGTCACGCAAGAGGGGGCCGAGAAGAACGTCACGGCGGAGCAGATCGTCATCACCGCCGGTCGGCAGGCCAATACCGAAGATCTCGGCCTCAAGGAGGCGGGCGTGCAAACTGACAGCCGCGGCGGGATCGTCGTGGGGCGAGACATGCAGACCTCGTGCCCCGGCATCTATGCCGCCGGCGACGTGACCGACCGCGACCAGTTCGTCTACATGGCGGCCTACGGCGCCAAGATCGCGGCCCGCAACGCCGTGGCGGATGCCGGAGAGCAATATAACAACAGCACAATGCCTTGGGTGGTCTTCACCGATCCGCAGGTGGCCGGCGTCGGCCTAAGCGAGCAACAGGCGCGCGATGCGGGTCACGATGTGAAGACCTCCGTGCTGCCGCTCGACCAGGTGCCGCGGGCCCAGGCGGCACGCGATACGCGCGGACTCATCAAGCTTGTGGCTGACCGGGAGACGGACCGGCTGCTCGGCGGACAGATCATCGCGCCTGAAGGCTCCGATACCATCCAGACGCTGGTCATGGCGCTGAAGGCTGGCATGACGACGAAGGCCCTCGGCGAGACGATCTTCCCCTATCTGACGACCGTCGAGGGCCTGAAGCTCGCGGCGCAGACCTTCGACAAGGACGTCGCCTTGTTGAGCTGCTGCGCGGGTTGAGGCTCGCCTGCCGTTATCCGTGCGTCGGGCTGCCGGAGCGCTCCGGCCTTCCGGCTGCGGCGAGCGCGGAACCTGCAGGACATAATGTCGTTCGATGAACAGCGCGGAAACAAATTTAGAAGGCGGCGCCCTCTCGGACTTGTAGCTATCTGTCCGGGGACAGGATGCAAAAGTTTTTCTGAGGGCGGCCGGGTTCAGGAAACATGATGACCAAAACTTACGACGTGATCGTCATCGGCAGCGGAACCGCTGCGACCACCGTGGCAAAGCGCGTCAGCGCCGCGGGCCGAAGCGTTGCCGTGACGGATTTCCGCCCCTATGGCGGGACCTGTGCTCTTCGCGGCTGCGATCCCAAGAAGATGCTAATCGGAGGCACCTCTGCCGCCGACCACGCCCGACGGATGCGCGGCAAGGGAGTCGAGGGCGACGTGCGGATCGACTGGCACCAACTGCTGGCGTTCAAGCGCAGCTTTACGGACCCTGTGCCGGACAAGAAGGAGAAGAGCTTCTCCGAAAGCGGCATCGCGACCTTCCACGGGCGGGCTCGCTTCGTTGGCCCGAGTGCTGTTGAGGTCGATGGCGAAACACTGGAGGCCAGGCACATCGTTCTGGCGACCGGGGCGGAGCCGATGAAGCTGGGCATCCCCGGCGAGGAGCACCTGATCGACAACGAGGGCTTCCTTAAGATGGAAAGCCTGCCGCGCCGGATCGTGCTGGTCGGCGGAGGCTACGTCGCCGCCGAGTTCTCCCATATCGCCGCGCGAGCCGGGGCCGAGGTCACGATCCTCCAGCACGGCGACCGGATGCTCAAGGGCTTCGATCCGGACTTGGTCGGATGGCTGATGGAGAAGTACGAAGAGATCGGCGTGACCCTGCACACCGGCACCGAGGTCAAGCGTATCGAGAAGACCGGCGATACCTTTCGCATCACTGCAGCCAGCGGCGGCGGCTCTGAGACCTTCGAAGCGGACATGGTCGTCCATGCCGCTGGCCGCAAGCCCGACTTCGAGCCGCTCGACCTTAATGCCGGTGGGGTGGAACTGCGGGACGGCAAGCTGGCCCTCAACGAATACCTGCAAAGCACGTCGAACCCGGCCGTCTATGCCGCTGGCGACACTGCCCAGATGGGCCCGCCGCTTACCCCCGTGTCCAATCACGACGGCAAGGTGGTTGTGGCGAACCTGCTGGAAGGCAATCACAGCACGCCGAACTACAAGGGCGTTCCTTCGGTCGCCTTCACCCTGCCGCCCCTTGCCCGAGTTGGGCTGGACGAATCCGAAGCTCATGAACGGGGGCTGAAGTTCCGCGTGCGGTGTAATCGGACGCCCGGCTGGTTTTCGACGCGCCAACAGGCGGAATCCGTCTCGGGTTACAAGGTTCTGGTGGAGGAAGGCAGCGAGCGCATCCTGGGCGCGCACCTGCTAGGACCGCACGCCGACGAGGTCATCAATGTCTTCACCTTGGCCGTGCGGCACGGGCTGACGGCCGACCAACTCAAGGACACGATGTTCGCCTATCCCACCGGGGCGTCTGACATCTCGTCGATGCTTTAACAGACTACCCACTGGAGCAGCGCAAAAGCGTGCTCGTCGCGACCTCTTGAAAAAAACAGACTGAGGCGCGGACACTGTGTCGCCCGAAAGTAGTCGGGTCCGGTTCGCTCCATTGCGAACATCAAGGCCCGCTCGGGACATCAAGTCAGGTCGAGGGATCGCGCTTCGCAAGAGACCCGCCATTTGCGAAAGAACGGCACGTAGACGTCGAAAATCGGTCGGAGTACTTGTCGGCCCGAATCCGCCAATCGCAGGATGTCTGCTTTTCTGGCTGGTGGTCCCAAAAGCCGACCGTCCGAAAGCCTGAAGAGTTTCGGCTGCCGG
>DDGC01000023.1:96049-174246 GCA_002337455.1 Rhizobiales bacterium UBA1912
GGTCTGGTAACAGCTCATGCCGGGTCATGAACATTCCCCCGGGTTGATGGTCGCGACGTGGGCGGTGCCCGCGGCTGGCACCACGGTGCGAAGGTCTCCATGATGACCATAATGCCGCCGCAGCAGGGGCAAGGTGGGCGCTGGTCTGAGGTCTCTTCGACCGCCGGCTCTTCCGGTTTTGGTGCGACCCCAAGCATTTTGCGGGCCCTGGCGAGACTATCCTTGCGGGTCGAGCCGGCGAGCAGGCCATAGTGCCGGATGCGGTGGAAGCCGCGCGGCAGCGTATGCAGCAGGAAGCGGCGGATGAACTCGTTTGCGGCAATGGTCATTACCTGCTGTCGGTCGGCGCCGGAGCAGCGGTAATTCTTGTATCGGAAGGTGACGCTGGTCTGGTCGAAGGCAATAAGGCGGCTGTTCGAGATCGCTACGCGGTGGGTGTAGCGCGAGAGATAGGCGAGAACGGCTTGGGGTCCGGCGAAGGGCGCTTTGGCATAAACAACCCAACGCTTCCTTCGGACCAACGCAAGGTGGCGCAGGAAGACACGCCGCTCGCTGAGACCCGCCAGCTTGCCGAAGAAGACGAGCTTTCCAGTACCATGGAGTTCGAGCAGCCGGGTCAGGAACAGGCGCCTGAACAGTGCGCCGAGCACCCGCACCGGCAGCAGGAAGGCCGGGCGCGACGATATCCATTGTCCGGTCGGTGTGAGGCCGCCACCGGGCACGATCATGTGGATGTGCGGATGGTGGGTCATGGCCGAACCCCAGGTGTGAAGCACCGCGGTGATGCCGATGCGGGCGCCCAGATGTTTGGGATCTGCTGCGATCGTCAGCATGGTCTGCGATGCTGACTTGAACAGCAGATCGTAGACCAGCGCCTTGTTTTGGAAGGCAATGTCGGCGATCGCGGCGGGCAACGTGAACACTACATGGAAGTAGCCGACAGGGAGAAGATTGGCCTGCTGGGCGTCGAGCCAGGCACGCGCTGCGGCGCCCTGGCACCGGGGACAGTGCCGGTTGCGACAAGAGTTATAGGCGATCCGCTGGTGCCCGCAGTCAGAACAGGCTTCAACGTGGCCGCCGAGAGCTGCAGTGCGGCAGGTCTTGATCGCCGACATGACCTTGAGCTGGTCCAGGCTCAGGTGTCCGGCATGGGCAGCGCGATAGGCAGGCCCGGCCGTTCGGAAGATATCAGCGACCTCAATGGTGGCGCGCACTCACTCAGGGGTCGGGTGGCGCCTCCGCCGGAACGAAGATGCCAAGCTTGTCGAGCGGACTGATGACGGACCGCACCGTGCGCGTGGCCACCTTGGTATAGAGCGCCGTCGTCTCAAGCTTGCTGTGCCCGAGCAGCACCTGGATGACCCGGACATCCACGCCGTCTTCCAGAAGATGGGTGGCAAAGCTGTGCCGCAGCGTATGCGGGCCGACGCGCCGGGTGATCCCGGCCGCCTGAGCTGCCTCGACCACAACGCGATAGAGTTGCCTGGTGCTGATCGGCTTGAGCGCGTGCTGGCCTGGGAACAGCCAGCCGTCGCGGTGCAATACACCCTGGCGATGCCCGTCCTGCCACCACTGGCGCAATAGGATGAGCAGGTCGGGCGAGAGCATGGCGTTGCGATATCGTCCGCCTTTGCCCCGCTCGACCCGGATCAGCATGCGCTCGCTGTCGATATCGCGCACCTTGAGCATCGCAACTTCGCCGACGCGCAATCCCGCACCATAGGCCACCGACAGCGCGGCCTGGTGCTTGAGAGTGGTCGTCGCGTTGAGCAAGCGGGCGACCTCGTCGCGGCTCAACACCATCGGGAGGTTACGTGGACGGCTCACCCGCACCAGCTTGCGGGCCAGGTCAGGTCGATCAAGGGTGTTGGCGAAGAAGAACCGCAGCGCCGACACCACACTGTTCATGGTGGGCACGGAAACACCGGCTTTGCTCTGGGCCAGCTGGAACTGGCGCACATCCTCGGTGGTCGCTGTGTCCGGCGGCCGACGCAGGAAACTGGCGAAGCGCTCCACATCTCGGATGTAGTTCCGTTGGGTCGCCATCGAGAAGTGGCGCATATTCATGTCGTCGATCAGCTTTTGGCGCAGTGGGCTGACAGCGGTGTTGGAAAACGGCGTGGTCATTGTTCGGCTCCTGGGTTGAAGGAGCCAAAAGGAAACGCCCGAACCGAAAGAAGCTCAATCGTGCCGTAACACCAGGGATCAGGCCCCTACCTCACCGCGCACACCCATCCCGCGCCAGCGGGTTCGTTCTTCCACCCCAAATCGGTCATTCCATATCCGGCACCGGCCCAAAACTGAACAGCACATCGGGAGCGCCATATTCGCCAATATCGGGCCGCGCCTCGCGCGACCAAGCGATGACGGCCGGATAGGTGTTAATGAGCGATCCCGCCTCGATTCTGGCGCGCTGCTCGCTCTGATATTCACGCGGGTCGAAGGCTGGGCGCATATTGCCCTCGCCATCGTCCTCGAAGGCCATGACCACGATCAGCTTGGTTGGCGGTGTGGGCTTGCTCATTTCTGTTTCTCCCGCTCGGCAATCCTTGCCAGACAGACTGCCTCACCCTCATCGGCGCATTCAGCCTCACGTCGAGAGGGCGGGATGCGTTCGAACTGGGCCAGTCGCTTATAGTAGTGGGCTAGCAGTTCATCGCGCTCCTTGGCCTTGGGGCCGGTTGCCGGAACGCGCATCACTCGACCTCATCGAGTTTGGGTCCGACCCTGACGATTTGCAGGACACCATCGGGAAGCGGACGCTGGAGCGCTTTGGCTTCCTCCCATGGCGCGGTCAGCCAGGTCTCAACCTCCTCGGGGGTGGTCAGGATGACTGGCATTGCCTTATCGTGGATCGGTTCGACAACATCATTGGGTTCGGTGGTCAGGAACGCGAAAAGGTCAGTCGTCACGAGGCCGTCCTTGACCTTGCGAACCGACGTCCATTGCGGTGCCCAGATGCCAGCGAAGAAGGCCAGCGGGCGGCTGTCGTCGAATGCGAACCAGATATTGCCGCCTGCGTCCTTGTTGAACTCGGAAAAGGACGTGAAGGGCACCACACAGCGAAACTCCGGCGCCAGCCAGCGTTGCCAGTGTTTGCTGCCCACATTGCGCACATTGGTGACGCCGCGATCCGGCTCCATTTCGAGCAGCGTTTTGAACTCCTCCTCCGAAAGGGCACGCCCTTCCTTCTTTTGAATTTTCTCGGCCCGGACCTTCGCCGCCTTGAACTGGACAAACGAACTGGTGGGCATGCCCCAGCGCACTTTGGTTAGTTCGCGCTCACCGTGGAAATTGCGGACGATTGGCGCCAGATTGTCGGGGAATATCGCGGGTTCGGGCGGGAAATTGCCAATGGCCTCCTCGTTGACCCGGAAGCCTTTGACCAAATCGCGGATCGCCTGGATGTTAGTGGTCACCGAATAGAGGTTGCACATTGGCGGTTCTCCCTTTTGCGCCATACCAACCGAAAATGTGAACACGTGCAATCTTGTTCTTATTTTGTTCTCATTCTATGACTCGGTTCCTTGAGAGTCCATCGGGTGCGGCATGTTCAAGGAAACCGACAAGATTACACAATTCGGGCCGCCGGTCCTGACCATCAAATGCGAGGTCTGCAAACGGCATGGCGAGATGAAACTGCACAATGCGGTCCGCCGTTATGGGTCCGAAATCACCATCGCCGAGTGGACGAAGCGGGTTGCCGAGGAGGGCGGGTGCGACCGCGTGGCCGAAGGGTATTGCCGGGCCTTTGTGTTTCAGGAGTCCGTGACATGGTGGGCCAGCCTTTCCGATGCCCAGCACAACGGGTGGAGACCGATCCTGCGCTGTCTTCGGCGCCATTACGCTCTCAAGCGGGTTGATGCCTGCCCGCCCATAGAGCTTGACCTGCGCAGCCTTGTGGCAACCCATGGGAGGGAATGTCATCTGTCCAAGCTGGAGCGCTGGGCCCGCTGCCCGCAATGCGGATCCAGCGGCGCCACCATCCAATGGGCTTTGACTGACGAGGAAGCGCCCGACGTGCCAGTTCGCCAGAGGGTGGGGCGATGACGGCGCTACCGGCAAACGACACCAGCCACGTCTATTACACCATCCAGCTTAACGGCCGTGATCCCTCTTGGCCCCAGCTTACCTTGGATGAAGCGCGGGAAGCGCTTGCGGCGGGCATTCGGTTTTCGATCTACGATGAGCACACTGGGGAGTTCAACGTTTCGATTCCATATTCGACGATCCGGTATGTTGACCGGGACACGCTGACGATTTTGCAGGAAGCCTAGAGGTTGAGGGCTTTGTCACCGGACCAAATCCCTGAATTCAGACAGAGTTTGCTTTCAGGCCCCATAAGCACGGTCTGTCGCCTCACAACCCCAACCGTCCTTGTCGGCATCAAGATGATAAGGATCATACGTGCCAACCCATTTAGGACCGTAAACATAGTATGGGCCATCGCCCTTGCCTCCGGCGCAGTCGTAGTCAACGCCTATGGCGGGAGCAGAATATGAACCCCCAGACCCACTGTTCGCAGCCACAGCAATCGCGGCCGCAGATCCGACCAACGCCATGCCGACCATTGCCGTATTGTGGGCGCTGATCTTTTCCTCACAGTCCGCCGGTGTCAGGCCGCGCTTCATGAGTTCCGCAGCTATGTCGACCTTGAACTGGATATCGTCGGTTTCGTAGAATCCTTTGCACAGAAATGTGTCCGCCGACGCAGATGGGTCGTTATAAAACTTGGTTTGAGAAAGTGACCCCGAGCAACCGGAAACAGTGCTGGCCAGCAGCGCAAGAAAAATAGCCCGCTTCATTGATGCCCCCATTTGCGGAGCATTGAAACAGAGGCGTGCAATGCTGTCGAGTCGGGTAGGAACGCCGGACTGCCTTTGAGGTCAGTCGCACCACCATTCCTCTCCATCCGGCCACCGCCGGGCCAGTCGCTCTTCGATCAAAAATTCTCCCACGTCCCGGTCTCCGATGCGGATTGTCGCCAGTGTCCGTCCATAACGGTCGGTTCCACTGCCCTGGACCGTCCAGGCGTTGGTATTGAGCAACTCCATAAGCCTTGCGCTGGCCAGTGCTGCGAGAGCTTTTTCGCGCTCACCACCGCAAATATTGGTCTGCGGCTCAGGTGTATCGAACCCTTCAAGCCTGATGTTTTCGCCTGCAAGCCAGATCGTGTCGCCATCGACGACACAGGTCTTTTCAGGAGTATTAGGCTGATAGGGCGCACACATTTCCATAACAGGTTGTGCCCATGCTGAATGGGACAGAGTAAATGCGGCCAGAGCCAGTACCCAGCCTGCGGACTTCATTGCTCTCGTTGTCACCTGCCATCCAATACGTATTCGATCATCGCCACGATCAGCCGTAATATCAGTTTCCAGTCGCGCGGGTCCATGTACAGTCTCCCAGTTCCGCTCTGGGGAACAATGTACGCTTGCGCGGACGGGCGTGGATAAGTTGGCGCTACCAGAAGCCAAACAGCTGCCCCAACACAGGAACGAGACTCAGGACGAGGCAAAACGAGCCTATCACCGCCAGAACCTGCACCGTGCTCAATTGATTTCGCCCTGAGCTTGGCAATCGGCGCCGCGACGCGGATGATGCGCGGGCCCTGTGCCCGAAGATAGGCAGGCGTTGAGACTGATGGCACCCATGCCGTGAAACTTAACTGGGTAAACGCCTAGCTGGCCAGCCCAAATATCTTTGGATAGAAGACGTCTGGGGGATGCTATATGGCTGTTGTCGCGTGCGTCGGTATCGAGTGGCTCGGGCTCTGTAATTACGACCCCGCCGCGCCGGCACCAATCTACTTTACACTAGGTAATGCGGTCACGGCGCTGGCGTTCACGCTGGCGGTTCAGAATTTCTTGAAGCCGATCTATGTGTTTAGGCTGGCCATCCGGCACATGACCACCAAGCGGCTCTACAGCATGGTGTTCGCCGGAGCGTTTTTGTGCGTAATCGCTGCATTGGTACCGAGGATGTCATTCCTGCATAGCTTCCCGATCGGGTACGCGATCGTATGGGAGATGCTGGCCACCGCCCTATTCCTGATGGCCTATGGCAGTGTCGCGATCGCTGCGGCAGTGCCCATTAAAGTTAAGCCCAAGCGTGTTCCCCGGTTTGCCCAAGCCGCCGCTCAACTGATATCGGAAGCTGGCGAAAGCGATCATCTCGAGCTGCTGAAAGACCTGCGGGAAAGCTTGCCTACACTGATCCGGCTGGCGACGTTCGTTGAGATGAAACACGGTGAGGAGCGGACAGCCTTCTTTGATTTCATCCATCGCGAAAGGCTGGAACAGGCATCCTACGCCCATTCGCTGCTCCGCATCATCGCGGACGCACCGTTTTGCCGCACGTTGGTGGATAAGGCCCCTTGGGCGGTTTCGAGGATGCTGGGCGTTATAGAGACCGAGCGGCTATACGCTCGATCAGCGGAGAGCTTCGTGCGCGAATTGGCACAGCAGGCTCTCCTGTCCGATGAAGGTATGATGGACCGCGAACGGAAATTCCATGGGTTCGGGACGGCCCCGCTGCTGTCGGAATCGCTGTTCGGGAGTCCGTTCATCGTTTCCAGATACAATACGCTCCAAGGATATATACGCGCGGACAAGGTAACCCTCAGCGTCATAGAGCGTTTCAATTCTGCGACGGTCCGCACCTTCGAGACGCTGATCGAGCACAGGCGGATGGATCACTCCTACTCCGCGATGGGAGCCAAGAGCTTCTATGAATCCGCATTCATGGGCCTGTCCGCGATACAGGGCGCTGAGAACTATGACTATCGCCACGCGATGGCGACCACCCGCTCTCTCACCAACGCGATAACACTGGCGAACAAACTCATGGCCGCAATTTCAGATGACGCCTATGAGCGGCTTTACGTCGATGACTTTAAGGACAAGCACAAATACGACGTCCTAGGTGTTCTGGTGGAAATCGTGTTCGATGGTCTGAAGTCGATATCGAACAGGTTTCGCGGACCGAATGATCCGTTCTGGTTGATGGCCCACGAAGCGATGTCGCGATCCTTCCAGCATATTCGCGAACAACCGGATGGCATGACGCCCTTCCAGCAACGTTTGGCCATCCTCATCATCGACGGTTTGCAGGACAACATGAACGGCTGGTATCCGTCGATATCAAGGATTGTTCTGGCAGCCCTTGGACCTTACCGGGAAAACGCTCAGCAGCCGAACGCGACTGCCTACAACATTCTCAAAGACGCCGCTTATATCGAACTGCAGAAGCTACCGGAGCTTGCAACGGAACATCCAGAGAAGTTGGGCGACTATTTCCCTGATAACGTTGGATATGATGTGGCGAAGAACACCCTGACTCACACGTACTTTGGAGGAGGCACTGCGGTGACGGCATTGGCGTCGCTCAACATCAATCCGGTCGATGTTGCGAATAAGGCATTGCGCCGGCGGCTTACAGACGATGAGAGTAAAGAGGCCGAACGGGAAATTTACTAGAGATCCCAAACCCGCTCGGCGGTCAGCCCGCAGTGGCGGCTCGTCAGTCCCTCCGGTTGAATGTCCAGCCAATTGACTCGTTGCCAAGACTTCGCGAGGCTTCCAATGTCAATCTGCACCAAATCAGGGGACGAAGGGTGAGTGCTCGTCTAACGACAGCCATTCGGATTAGCGACGCAGCAAAGGCAATATTGCGGAAGACTCAGAGTTTTCCCGAGCAAGAATTCATGAGGGATGACGATTTTCGCGATCTGAAAGGCATTGGTGTCGAGCCGATGCTTCTGGCGCTTTCGATGGAGCTGGCACTCAAAGCTTGGTTCGTTTTTGACTTCGATGATCCAAAGCATTCCAGATCACACGACCTCGCCAAGCTGTTCGATGCGCTCAAGCTCGAAAGCAAGGAAAAACTCGACGCGGAGTTCAAGAGATCAGTGGCCCCGTACTACCCCAATAGCTTCTATGTCGATTACAGCATTCGCCACGTCCTGTTTCAGCATAAGGATGCCTTCACCGACTGGCGCTATATCTATGAGCCTAAATCGACGATGTTCTATCACGGTGCTTTTAAGGCCACGCTGGAAATGGTTCTCAAAGAATTTGAGAAGAGATATCGCATTGAGCCGGTGGCACCACTTTGGCCATCCTAGGAATACTCATAAGACCAATTTGCGGTCGTCACATCACGGTATACCCTGAGGTGACGTAACAACGTCCATCCGTATCGCGTCACTTCTGGGTTGACCGCGACTATTTGTGACACGGTAGCCTCGGGTCAAAAGCCTGAGGTTACACACGAACCACAATGTTCCGGCCTTGTCAGCTTTGCGCCCCCATTCCCGCCGTTCAAGCTACAATCGCGATTTCCTAGGAGCTGTCCGTCTGCTTACTCAGTTTAGGCGCCGGCAACGGGGATTGCGGAACAGGGGCTTGGGGTGCGTAGCCGAGTGAAAAAGTACTCGCGGCTGGTTATCCGCTTGGCCGCGAGTTCAATTTGTAGAGCCACTTCACGCCTTGGCGTCGGTCATTGATGCACCAAATCCTGTTTGGCTGGATCCACGAGCACGAGTTCGAAGCACCATTACCAATGCGATCACACACATGATGCCGTCGGCCGCTGGAAAGGCAAACCAAAGCGTGTCCGGCCCGGCCAATGCAGCCATCGCTGTGACTAGCAGCGGCGCAAGCAGGAAAGGCTTGATCAATGTAAGCGCTGCCGTCTGCCCGGGCATGCCCACCGCCTGGAAATACAGGGCCAGGACCAGAATGGGACCGGAAAACAGGTAGAGCGTGAACATGGGGCGGAGGATAACGCCGACCTGCGCCACGACTGCCGGGTCCCCAGCGAATGCGCCTCCAATGCTGGTGTTGGTGGCAAGCAAACAGAGTGCGACGGCAAGGCAATAGAAAAAGACCATCCCCAGCGCAAGTCGCAGGGTTGCGTCAGATCGATGATATAGCCCGGCGCCGAAATTGTTTCCAACGATGGACTGCATCGCGAGACCGATTGCCATTTGCGGAAGGAATGCAAAGCTGACGATACGGGTTACAATTCCATAGGCGGCAATTGTATCGGCATATCCCGCCTCGGCGGTCAGCCTCAGGGCGGTGATGACCGTCGCCGAGACCAGAGCGATGCCGAAAAAGCTCAGACAGAGGGGCGCCCCGAGTTTGATTATTGCTCCCCAACCGGAATACCAGCGGTGCCTGCGAAGTGTGGACAATGACAGCAGAGTTTCGCTGCGCTGCCGCAATCCGATCATTAGCGCCAGCCCGCCCCCTTGCGCGATCACCGTGCCCCATGCCGACCCGGCCACGCCCAGATTGAAGGTGACAATCAGGATATAGTTGAGGACGATATTGGCGATCGTCACGCCGATAGAGAGGAGTCCGATCGTTCCGGCACGTCCTTCAACACGCAGAGCATCCGCATGGAGACCGAGCAGGAACTGCAGCGGCGTCCCCAGCACCAGGATCAGGAGATAGAGATGCGCCATGGCTGTGATGTCGTCTTGTGCACCCGCAAGCTGTCCTACGAGGTGTCGCCCTGCTGCGAGATAGATGGCGATGAAGAGCAGGGAGATGAACATTGCCAACCCGTGCGCGCCGGAAAAAGTGGCACCGCCCGCACCTCTATCGGTGGCTCCCAACTGACGGGCCAGCAGGCTCGCCATACCGCCGCCGACCAGCGTTGAAAGCGCGAAAGTAGTCATCACCACGGGAAAGCCAAGGCTCACCGCTGTGAGGGCCTCAGCACCCACATAGTGCCCGAGAAACGCGGCGTCGAAGAGATTCAGCAACCCACCCATCGACATCACAAGGATCATGGGCACGGCGTTTGATAGAAAAAGCCGCCCGATGGGGACGGTCAGGAAACGATTTTCTGTAGCGGGACCGGAAGGCATCGCTCACTCCTCAATTGGAGCATTTCGCGTATGGTGGGGGCCCGCATTGCCCACCGACGAAATGCATCGAGGGTGAGGTATTCGAATGCTTCAGAGCTTCACCGAGACTTTTGTCTGCAGGCGGCAGGTGCCCGATACCTTGAGGGGCGTATAGGGGCAGCTCCGACAATGTGTCAAGCAACTTGCGGCACATGGGTCAGCGCGGGACCTGTGAGTTCGGTAGCGGGCAAATTCCGCTTTCGATAGCCGCGATCACCCTCGGCAATGACTGCAGCGGCGTCGGGAGCCGCCGATCGGCAAGGCGCCCCATTTCGGTCATTCAACGGATTATTGCATCAACGAGAAAACGGACATGACCTGGATTGTCACCTGATGTGAGAATGCAAAATCAAAAAATCGCAATGGACCAAACTTCAGCATCAGTCACTCCGCAGAAGAGACAAGGCTTCAGGAAAAGAGTGTTGGCGTTCCTCGCCGTGCTATTGGCCCAAGGCGTGCGTACTCGTCATCGGTGAACAAGCGGGAGCGCGTGAGGAACCGCCGCTCGGTGCCATTATCGAGACTGAACATGCCGCCACGACCTGGAATCGCATCGATGATCAACTGGGTATGCTGCCAATATTCGAACTGGCTGGGTGACATGTAGAAGGGAGCGCTGCCGATATCACCCATCTTGACGTCATGGTCGCCGACGATGAATTCGCCTTCAGGATAGCACATCGGCGACGAGCCATCACAACACCCGCCGGACTGATGAAACATAACCGGCCCATGGCGGGCCGTGATGGTGGCGATGAGACTTAAGGCGGCGTCGGTGGCGACGACGCGCGGAACGAGATCAGTCATGGCGGGTTCCTTGCTCGACGATCATTCCAGCGGGAGGTGGCCAGGGAGAGAGTGGGGTTAGGGCTCTTCCCGCCGGAATGATTTCTGGCGCCCGGAGCTCTCCCCGGGCGCCCGCTCAGGGAGGAGCGGCTTAGAAGAAGCCCAGCTTCTTGGGCGAGTAGCTCACCAGCATGTTCTTGGTCTGCTGGTAGTGGTCAAGCATCATGCGGTGGTTTTCGCGTCCGATGCCGCTCTGCTTGTAACCACCAAAGGCGGCATGGGCAGGATAGGCGTGATAGCAATTGGTCCATACGCGCCCCGCCTGGATGCCTCGGCCGAAGCGATAGGCCCGGTTGGCATCACGCGTCCACACGCCGGCGCCCAGGCCATAAAGTGTGTCATTGGCGATCTCGAGGGCTTCGGCATCGGTCTTGAAGGTCGTCACCGAGACCACCGGGCCAAAGATTTCCTCCTGGAAAATGCGCATCTTGTTGTTGCCAGCAAACACCGTCGGCTTGACGTAGTAACCACCCGCCAACTCGCCACCCAGATTGTTGCGCTCGCCGCCAGTCAGCACCGTGGCGCCTTCCTGCCGGCCGATATCGAGATAGGAGAGAATTTTCTCGAGTTGCTCGGACGAGGCCTGGGCCCCGATCATCGTGCTCATCTCGAAGGGAGAACCCTGCTTGATGGCTTCCACCCGCTTGATCGCCCGTTCCATGAAGCGGTCATAGACGCTTTCCTGGATCAGGGCGCGGCTCGGGCAGGTACACACCTCGCCCTGATTGAGCGCGAACATGGCAAAGCCCTCGAGCGCCTTGTCGAAGAAATCATCGTCTTCGGCCAATACGTCGGCAAAGAAGATGTTCGGCGATTTGCCACCCAGTTCCAGCGTCACCGGGATCAGGTTCTGGCTGGCATATTGCATGATCAGCCGGCCCGTCGTGGTCTCGCCGGTAAAGGCGATCTTGGCGATGCGGTTCGAGCTGGCCAGCGGCTTGCCGGCTTCAAGGCCAAAGCCGTTGACGATATTGACCACGCCGGGCGGCAGGATGTCTTCGATCAATTCCATGAGAAAGAGGATTGATGCCGGCGTCTGCTCGGCAGGCTTGAGCACCACGGCATTGCCTGCCGCTAGCGCGGGCGCCAGTTTCCAGACCGCCATCAGGATAGGGAAGTTCCACGGAATGATCTGCCCCACGACGCCGAGGGGCTCGTGGAAATGATAAGCCACCGTGTCATGGTCAAGTTCGGAAATGCCGCCCTCCTGGGCGCGGATGGCACCGGCGAAATAGCGGAAGTGGTCGATCGCCAGCGGAATATCGGCAGCAGTCGTCTCACGAATTGGCTTGCCATTGTCCCAGGTCTCGGCCAGCGCGATCTCGTCGAGATGTTCTTCCATGCGATCGGCAATCTTGTTGAGCATCACCGCGCGCTGCGCCACCGAGGTTTGGCCCCAGCCCGGCGCGGCCTTATGGGCCGCATCCAGCGCCCGCTCGACATCCGCCGCCTTGGAGCGCGCGACTTCGCAAATCACCTGCCCAGTGACTGGCGAGGTGTTCTCGAAGGTCTCGCCGTCGAGCGCGTCCACCCACTGCCCGCCGATATAATTGCCGTATTTCGCCTTGTACGGAGACTTGGTCCGCTGGCCGACGAATTCAGGTTTATTCATGGCATCCTCCCTTGTTCTTGGATGCCACCGTCATTGCAACCGGCGTGCCAGATGATATCAACCTGTTGAAGCTGTTAGGGAATTCTTGTGGCACCAAGCAGGGGTGGACGCGGTGCGAATTCGGATGCAACACTTTGCAACAACCAGACGCGATGGTCGATGCAACACCTGTTGCAAACTGCCACAACTGATAGGGAGAGAGCCATGCAACAGGCGTCCGATGCTGCCTTGGTAGCCGCGCGCGAGCGTTTCTTTTCTGGGCACGATCTACCTGAGGGCCTGGTGCCTGCGCCCATATTGCGGTCCTGGCAGCGCTGCGCACAACAGGGCCTCGATGCCTCGGCGGTCATTCATGCCGAACCGGTCACCGCACCCGAGCTTCGCGCCTTGCATGAGCAGAACGAGACCTTACGCCTCCTCTCGCGCTCTGAACTGGTGTCGCTGCGCACCGAAGCGCGGCTTACCGACAGTGTCGTCATCCTCACCGATGCCAAGGGCCTCGTGCTCGATACCACGGGAAGCCCCGAATTCGCCGGCCGCGCCGCCGAAGTGGCGCTCCGCCCCGGCGTCACCTGGTCCGAAACTGCCACTGGCACCAATGCCATCGGCACGGCTCTCGCCGAACGTCGCGCCATCGAGGTGCATGGGGGAGAACACTTCTTCGAACCACATGGTATCCTGCATTGCGCCGCATCGCCCATTTTCGACCCTTTCGGGAAGCTCGCTGGCGTGCTCGATCTCTCCGGCCATGCCTCGGCTGAGCACACCCATGCCATGGGCCTGGTGCGCCTCGCCGTCGAGCAGATCGAACATCGCTTCTTCGCCCGCGGCTTCGATGACATGACCGTGGTGCGCTTCCACCGTGCCGCTGATCTCCTGGGCACCGCCCGCGAAGGCATTCTGGTCTTTGATGGCGGGCGTTTGATCGCCGGCAATCGTCGCGCGCTCCATCTCGTCGGGCTCGACCGCAAGGCGCAGCGCCAGTCCACCGCCGAGGAAATCTTTGAAACCGCGGCGCTCGCCACACAGCGCGGCGAACTGCGCGCCCGCAATGGCGAGCGCTTCTTTGCCGCCGTGTCCGAGCCGCGCAAGTCGCCGCTGCGCGTCACCGGCACCCTGCCGCGCGTCGCCAAGTCGGGCGAGCCAGCGCCTTTTCTCACTCCCGAAACCCGCGCCGATCTCGCCAAGGCCATCCGCCTGGTCAATGCCGAAATCCCCCTGCTCATCGCTGGGGAAACCGGTGCCGGCAAGGAAGTCTTCGCCCGCTGCCTGCATGGCCTCACCCAGCGCGCCGGCAAGCCCTTTGTCGCCATCAACTGTGCTGCACTGCCCGAGAGCCTGATCGAATCCGAACTCTTCGGCTACCAGCCCGGCGCCTTCACCGGCGCCCGCAAGCAGGGCGCCATTGGCCTGGTGCAACAAGCCGAGGGCGGCATTCTCTTCCTCGATGAAATCGGCGACATGCCGCTCTTGCTGCAGTCGCGCCTCCTGCGCGTCTTGCAGGACAAGGAAGTCGTGCCACTGGGCGGCGGCACCGCGCAGAAGGCTGATTTCGTGCCCGTTTGCGCCACCAATCGCGATCTCAAGGCCATGGTCGAGGCAGGCACCTTCCGCGCCGATCTCTACTACCGCATCGCCCAGTTCACCATCCGCCTGCCGGCCCTGTGTGATTTCCCCGATCGCGCCACTGTCGTCTCGAGCCTCTGGTCCCAGCTCGCGACGGGCCATCCGCCGCTGCCCGCCCCGGTGCTTGCCCGCCTCGCCGCCCAGCCATGGCCAGGCAATTTCCGCGAACTGACCGGGACGCTGCGCGCCCTATCAGCGCTGTGTGAACCAGAACAGCCCATCACTTTGGCCGATCTACCCCAGTTCACCGAACAGGTCACCGCGGCACCTCTGCTGTTCCAGAACGATTTGGGCAGTCTCACCGAAGCCGCAATGCGTCGCGCGGTGGACCAGAATAACGGCAATCTTTCCGCCGCTGCGCGCGCTCTCGGCATCGACCGCTCGACCCTCTACCGACGGCTGGTCTGGAAATAGTTGGAAGAGGCTGATTGAACAGCTGCGTTGGCTCGTGGCTTTGCCAGTATGGGCGCCGCAGTAGACCCGTATTGGCTTTCATTTGACACTCATGAGTGACAACGCGAGGGCCAGCGAATGGCAGTTAATCCACTAGGTCGGCCCGAAAGCCGACAGGCTACAAACGGCCCCGAAACTGCTTAGCAGCGACACGCCACATTTCGGTAGACTGGCTGCGACAAAGGCCGGCCGGTTCATATGACCTGAGGGCATTAGTGTGCACAAATCATCGATCTTGTTCTGATCTCTGTACCTGATAGTCCCGTTCACGTTGAGGCCAGGTGCTCTTGATATACTCGAGCACGGCCCAGATTTCGTCGTCCGTAAGTGCAGCTCCAAAGCCTGGCATGTCGCTTTCGTAATTCCCACCGACGATCGCCGCCACGCCGTCGCGCGTGATGCGAAAGAGTTGCTCATCGCTATGGTGCCAGGTGTGCCCGGTTTCGTCATGGGGTGGAGCCGGCATGCGTCCATTGGGCAGTCGATCTCGCCAGTTCGGCTGACCTTCAAGGGCATTGCCGTGGCAAGCAGCGCAGTGTTCGAGATAGAGTTGACGGCCCTCGGCCACATCATCGGTTTGATGGTCATCGGCAGTGCCGCGCCCACTAAGAATCAGAATTACGACTGTGGTCGTTGCGACCAAGGCGACCACTGTCGCGATGATAATGTTGCGGCCCATAAAAGTTCCTCAATCTTCTGGCGAGGGAAACAGTTGATCGGTGAAGCCTGCCAGCCGGTAGCTGACCAGTCCAATCCATTCATGGGCCGCCAGATCAGTCGTCGCCAGGCCGCTCGACGCAGTTCCTGGCCAATAGGCGCCAGCAGATCCAGTCCGATAGTCGACCGGATAGGGCAAGACCGCCAGTTCCGTGGTCCTGAAACAGGCAACGGCGCGGGGCATGTGACTGGCCGATGTTAACAGGATCCAGGTGCCAGACGCCCGCGCAGCAAGCGCGGCCGCCGTTTCTCGAGCGTTCTCGCAGGTGTTGCGGGACAGCTCTTCCATGGCGAGGCGTTCGGCGGGAACACCAGCATCCATCAGCGCGCGTAGCGCCAGCTCGGACTCGGTGAGGCTGCCATCATTTGAAAGATGTCCGCCGCCGCCTGAAAGAAAGATCTCGGCCTCGGGATAGCGTGCGGCCAGAATACGCGCTTCAACGATACGCTCGCCAGCTTCATTGAGAACGAGTGTATCCCTGTCGTGAGAAATGTGCGTGTCGACAGCACCACCGAGCATGATGATGCCCGCAACGTTTTCGGGCAGTGCTGTCCTGGGGAATCTGTTTTCCAGAACGCTAAGAGCGAACGGGCCGAGGGGTGACCAGGCTGCAAGGGCCAACCCGACTATCGAGGCCATACCGAGTGTTGCGGCGATCGTTCGGAAACTCAATATCCAAAACGCCAGTGCTGCCAGAAGCGCCAGCAGCAGGACGTTGGATGGGGTGACAAAGAAGTCGAGGATTTGTGAAAGGACAAAAAACATCAGGATCTCCCCTTAACGCGCCTCCTAGCACTTGGGTCATCAACAATTGATTGATCCCGATTTCGCTTGACCTTCCCACCACTGGAAGCAGCAAGGTTTGGCGTGCGAGCTTAACCTCGATCAAAGCTCACGTGGAGGAATCCACCTAGCGCAGTGTCTGAGCGAAGGAGGTCTGGAAAAATGAATGAACATCATCATCACCACCAGCATGGCGAAGCCAGTCATGGTGCGACAGACGCTTCGGGGCACGACAAGCATGCGGGGCACTCGGTTTCCATGTTTCGTGACAAGTTCTGGCTCTCGCTGGCTTTGACGATACCGACCGTCATTTGGGAACCAATGATCCAGGAATGGTTCGGCTACACTGCACCCCAGTTTGCGGGATCTGCACTCATCCCCGCCCTTTTTGGAACGATTGTGTTCATCTATGGGGGTTGGGTATTTCTGCGCAGTGCAATCGGCGAGCTCAAGACGCGACTCCCGGGCATGATGACGCTTATTTCCCTCGCGATCTCCGTCGCGTTTATCTACAGCGTTGCGGTCTTATTCGGGTTTGATGGTCATCCATTGTGGTGGGAGCTGGCCACGCTGGTCACCATCATGCTCTTGGGACACTGGATCGAGATGCGCTCGATTTCTCAGGCTCAGGGCGCACTCAATGAACTCGCCAAGTTGTTACCAGACATGGCCGTGCGCGTGATTGAGGGGGACCGGACTGAAGAGGTGGCCGTTTCTGAGCTCAAAGCCGATGATATCGTCCTGGTGCGACCGGGGGCATCGATCCCTGCTGATGGCATCGTCATCTCCGGCAAAAGCTCCGTCAATGAATCTATGATCACGGGCGAATCTGCTCTGGTCGACAAGACGGACGCCTCGGAAGTCCTCGGTGGCACGGTGAACGGGCAAGGTTCCCTTCGCGTGCGCGTGCTTCAAACTGGTCAGGACACAGCTCTGGCGGGTATCATGCGGCTGGTCTCGCAGGCGCAATCCTCGCGGTCGCGCGCCCAGGCGCTTGCCGACCGGGCGGCATTCCTGCTTACCATTGTCGCCATCCTTGCCGGGGCCGCGACCTTTGTTGCCTGGTCACTGCTCGGAGCCGAGATCGACTTTACAGTGACCCGGATGGTCACGGTTCTGGTGATTGCCTGTCCCCACGCCCTCGGGCTGGCGGTACCACTGGTAACGGCGATTTCGACGACCCTTGGTGCCCGAAACGGTTTGCTCATACGCGACCGGCGGGGCCTTGAAGAGGCGCGAAATCTCGACACCGTCGTATTCGACAAGACCGGAACCTTGACGCTTGGGGCCCATCGGGTTGTCGAAATCGTTGCCGCGCAGGGCAAAGACCCGGACGTGGCATTGTCCCTCGCGGCCGCCGTAGAGCGCGATTCCGAGCATCCAATCGCGCAAGCACTGCTCAAAAGCGCCGAGGACAAGGGCATCGGGCTCCCTCCATCGTCTGAATTTCAGGCAGCAGCCGGCAGGGGCGTTGAAGCGCTTGTGGAGGGCCGCCGGTTTGCTGTGGGAGGTCCGGCCCTGCTGGACGAGCGCAATGTGACCCTTGACCAGAACATGGAGAATGCAAGCCGTCGTATTGGTGAGAACGGGCAGGCGGCAATTTACCTCTTGGAAGGCGACCTGATCGTGGCAGTTTTTGCGATCGCTGATCAGGTGCGCCCGGAGTCCAGGGAGGCCGTAGCCAAACTCCAGTCGATGGGTATAGAGGTCGTCATCCTCACCGGGGACTCCGAGGCCGTAGCGCGATCGGTGGGACGAGACCTTGGGATCGATACAGTCTTTTCCGGCGTGTTGCCCGATCAGAAATCGGACAAGATCAAGGAACTGCAGGCCCAGGGCAAGCGCGTCGCCATGGTGGGTGACGGCGTCAATGACGCTCCAGCGCTTGTCACCGCTGACGTCGGTATCGCCATCGGTGCGGGCACAGATGTGGCGGTCGAAGCCGGCGATGTGGTGTTGGTGCGCTCAGACCCCCGAGACATTGCGCGCATCGTTACTCTAAGCCGCGCGACTTATCGCAAGATGATCCAGAACCTGTGGTGGGCCGCCGGATACAATATCGTTGCAATCCCGCTCGCTGCCGGGGTGCTCTATTGGGCCGGTATTGTCCTGGCGCCAGCGGTAGGGGCGGTGTTGATGTCGGCCAGCACGGTGATCGTTGCCATCAACGCCCAATTGCTCAGACGGCTCGATATGGTGCGCTAGTCCTGTCCGAACAATTGTTGCAGCCAAGAAACAGAGTTCTTCCCAAGCCGCTTGCGAAACGGGCGCTGGAAGGAGGGAGGATATCCCGGGATTGTTGGGGACAGCGCGGCGGGCTTTCCGGGGATCGGCAACGCGCGCATTTCGGCAACCCGAGTGGACAAGTCGGCCTGTTATACGCTTTGTGGCCAGAAGCGAAGCGCGACGTTGGCGCCATTCCGCAATATTGGTCCACCCGGCGCTTCCCTCACGGTCTATCAGGCCCTTACTGGCCGGTCGTCCTACCAGAAAGTCCATCGATGATGGGGCATTCAGGCCGTGCGTCGCCGTGGCAATTGTTCACTAGATGGCCCAGCATATCGCGCAGTTCAGTCAATTCCACGATCTTGCGTTCGATTTCACCCAGCTTTTCGGTAGCGATCGCTTTTACGTCCGCGCTTGCGCGTTGGCGATCAGAATAAAGCGAGAGCAGTTGCCGGCACTCCTCGACTGAAAAGCCAAGGCTTCTGGCCCGCTGCACGAAACGGAGGCGGTGCACATCGTCTTTGGAATAGTCGCGATATCCGTTTGCGGCGCGATCGGCCTTCAACAGCCCGATGTCCTCATAATAGCGGATAGTCTTGGCCGGCAGGCCCGACTGGTCGGCGGCAGTTCCAATGTTCATGGCAGTTTCTCCAATGGTGACCCCGCCAATATAAGGGTTCCAGCGACTGGAAGCGCAAGGACTGATTAAGTCAATGGCGAAAGATGACCGCGCGGCACGGACCGCGCGGCCGGGTATTCTTAGTTGGCGTTATCAAACAGCCAGGTCGTCATCTGCTCAATCTCGGCAACCTGCGCTTCGATGATCTCTTCGGCGAGTGCTCGCATCTGCGGATCGTCACCGTGATCGAGCACTACCTGGGCCATGTCGATGGCGCCCTGATGATGAGCGATCATCCCGCACGCGAAGGCCACATCGGCGTCTTCGTTCATCATGCCTTCGTGCATGGCAGGCATGGTGACCATCATCTTGGCCATGTTCTCCTGGACGTGCTCGGGCATGGCCTCGAGGTCCATGTCCATCCCCATCGTGTCCATCATCGCCGAGCCCATATCGTCATCTTGATTGCCGTGCATATTGCCATGGCCCATGGACGAATGATCCATATCGCCCATCCCAGCGGAGGTTGTGCACTGTTCGGGCAATTGGAAGTCGGCCTCCTGCGCGAGAGCGGGGACGGAAAGCGCAGTGGCTGCGAGGGCTGCCATGAAGACTGTATTTGTAAAGTTCATCGGAATTCTCCTGTCAAATCTGGTTTATATTCAATCAGATCAGCAGGATACGTGGAGGAGGAACGGCAACATCGGGCGAGCCGCCGAATACGCCCGCTTCAATGGTGTTGACTGTCGTGTCGCCTGAACCCGAAAACAAGGTGCCATGGTACTCGATCGCCAAGCCGGGATGGCAGTGCGTCATCACGCAGCAATCGACGCCGCAGGGCTGACAGGGGTCTTGGGCGCTGGCCAGCTCGCCAGGGTCGGAATCGCGATGCGCCGCACCGTGCGCCTCCTCGATCCCATTTCCATGCATTTGGGGATGATGCTCGAAGGCGCCCACGCCAACCGGAAGCCATGCCAGAGAGACGGCCAGTGCAAGCAGTGCGCCAATCATCAACTGTGCTGTCCGGCCGCCAAGCTTCAACAAACGACCTCCTTGGCCTGCGTCAGGATCGGAACTCTCATTGAACCGAACAATTCCCTAAAGTATGGCGGTTTCGAGGGCGATGACTCATCCGTTGGGGTTGATTGATAGGACTGAACTGCCAGACCGCAGACCGAACCTGCCGGAAGAAAGGATCGACAATGAGCAAATATTTGCGCTTTGCTGCAATGATCGCAACGTCGACGGTGATCATGTTTGGGCTCATGTATCTCAACACATATGCCTTCGAACACGTCTATTGGAGCGAGACTCGGGCCTATATGGCGCTGGTCATGGGCGCGACGATGGCCATCGTGATGATGGCCTTCATGCTGGGCATGTATGATCGCAAGGGGATCAATGCAGCGATCTTTGCCGTTGCCGTGCTCATATTTGCGGGTTCGCTTTATATGGTGCGCTCGCAGGCCAGTGTGGAACAGGTCGACTGGATGAAAGCGATGATCCCACATCATTCCATTGCTATTCTGACGAGCGAGAGGGCCGAATTGACCGACCCGCGGGTTCGTGCGCTTGCTGACGAAATCATTGACGCCCAGCGTCGGGAGATCGATGAGATGAGAACCCTCATTGCCGAACTCGAACAATGAAACCCCAGGCGTTGGCTATGCCGCTCGCCGCGGTGGATAGCCCACATCGTCGAGTATCGCCACAATGGCGGTCTCATCAGAGTTCGAGGTGACACGCGCCACCTTGGCACCAAGATCGATATCGACCTTGGCTTCAGGATCTACCGATTGGATCGCCTTGGTGACGCTCTTGGCGCAGCCGCCGCACGTCATGTTGTCGATGTGAAATTCCATGTGTCTCTCCTATGAATTGCTTTTTTCGACGATGGGGGTTCCAGCAGGAGGAAGGTCAAGGGAATTCGGCACTGGAGAAATAGTTTCCTGGCAGTATTGACCTTCCATCGACTGGAAGGCGCAGAGAATGGCTCTCAGAGCTTGCCAACAGGAGCGACCAATGACCGCCTATACAAACCTCAGAGCCAGAACTGGACCAGCTACGGCCGCTGGGCCAAAGATCACGCTTCCTGTGGTTGGAATGACATGCGCGTCCTGCGTTGGTCGCGTTGAAAGGGCTTTGGTGGGCGTGCAAGGCGTCTCTGGAGCCAACGTCAATCTTGCGACCGAGCGCGCGGAGATTACACTTAATGAGGCTGTAGACCGTGATGCTCTGGTCAAGGCAATCGAGGATGCAGGCTATGAGGTTCCTGGCCAGAAGCTGGAGCTCGCAGTCGAAGGGATGACCTGCGCTTCTTGTGTCGGTCGCGTGGAAAAGGCGTTGCTTTCGGTTCCCGGGGTGACCAGCGCTTCGGTGAACCTTGCGTCCGAGCGTGCTTCCGTCTCGGGAAGCGCATCTCTCACTGAGGCCGCACTGGTCGCTGCCATTGCTTCAGCCGGTTATCAGGCGCACGCAACAAGCGCCGGTGCGGATGGGGAGGCCCAGGCCGCCCGCAAGCAGCTCGAGCAGTCGGCTCTCGCCCGGCATGTGACAATTGCGGCTTTGCTCACCTTGCCGGTTTTTGTTCTGGAGATGGGCTCGCACCTTATCCCTGCAATCCATGATCTGGTAATGAACACCATCGGTATGCAAGAGAGCTGGTATCTCCAGTTTGCCCTTACGACACTGGTCCTGTTCTGGCCCGGCCTGCGCTTTTACAAGACCGGATTGCCGGCGCTCGCCAAGGGTGCGCCAGACATGAACTCGCTGGTTGCCGTGGGCACGCTCGCCGCCTGGTCCTATTCGGTGGTGGCAACCTTCATGCCGCAGGTTTTGCCCGGTGGGACCGTGAACGTCTATTTCGAGGCGGCCGCCGTGATCGTGACGTTGATCCTGACTGGCCGCTATCTGGAGGCCCGTGCAAAGGGGCGAACATCGGATGCGATCAAGCACCTTGTCGGCCTCCAGCCCAGGACAGCCCGTGTTCAACGCGATGGCAAAAGTGTGGAGCTCTCGCTGGCCGATATCGTCACTGGCGATTTGGTGGACGTCCGGCCGGGCGAACGCGTTGCGGTAGACGGTGAAGTCGTGGAGGGGTCCTCCTTTGTTGACCAATCCATGATTACAGGTGAGCCGGTGCCCGTCGAAAAGACAGCGGGCGACACGATCGTCGGCGGCACGGTCAATCAGACTGGCGCGCTAACGTTCCGTGCGACCGCAGTAGGCGCCGACACCACGCTTGCCCAGATCATCCGCATGGTCGAGGAAGCGCAAGGCTCCAAGCTTCCAATTCAGGCGCTGGTCGATCGGGTGACGCTGTGGTTTGTCCCCGCCGTCATGGCTTTGGCCGCATTGACCTTTGTTGTCTGGGCGATCTTTGGTCCTGATCCGGCGATCACCTTTGCCCTTGTCAATGCCGTAGCCGTGCTCATCATCGCCTGCCCTTGTGCCATGGGGCTGGCAACACCCACATCCATCATGGTTGGAAGCGGACGTGGCGCCGAGATGGGCGTTTTATTCCGCAAGGGCGAGGCGCTCCAGTCATTGATGGGCGCCCGCGTTGTCGCGTTCGACAAAACCGGTACGCTGACCGCGGGCCGACCCGTCCTGACAGACCTTGAAACCGTTGACGGGCTTGCCAGCAACGATGTGTTGGCTCTTCTTGCCGCAGTTGAAGCCCGATCCGAACATCCCATAGCGCGGGCCATTGTCCAGGCGGCTCAAGAACAGCGTCTGGAGATCCCAGATGTCGCCGGTTTCGAGAGCCTTACCGGTTTCGGCATCCGCGCTCTGGCAGACGGGCGTCGCGTCGAGATCGGTGCTGACCGATTCATGGAAAGTCTCGGGCTCGACGTCTCGCCGTTCGCTGCCACTGCAGCCCATCTCGCCGAAGACGGTAAGTCCCCGCTCTATGCCGCCATCGACAGTCAACTTGCAGCAATCATTGCTGTTGCCGATCCGATTAAGCAGACCACACCAGATGCCATCAAAGCCCTTCATGATCTTGGTCTCAAGGTCGCGATGATCACCGGCGACAATCGCCGCACTGCTGAGGCGATCGCCCGGCGACTGAACATCGACCACGTGGTGGCTGAGGTGCTGCCCGATGGCAAGGTCGCTGCCGTAAGAGAGCTGAAACTGGCGCACGGTCGGCTCGCCTTTGTCGGGGACGGGATCAATGACGCGCCCGCACTGGCCGAAGCCGATGTCGGTATCGCCATTGGAACAGGCACCGACATCGCGATCGAGGCCGCCGACGTGGTGCTGATGTCGGGTAGTCTCATGGGCGTCCCCAATGCCATTGCGCTCTCGAAGGCAACGATCCGCAACATCCGTCAGAACTTGTTCTGGGCGTTTGCGTATAACACCGCTCTCATTCCGGTCGCTGCCGGCGTGCTCTATCCCACACTTGGGCTGCTTTTGTCGCCGGTCTTGGCGGCAGGAGCGATGGCGATGTCGAGTGTATTCGTGCTTGGTAACGCGTTGCGGTTGAAACGCTTCCGTGCGCCGACCATTGACGCTGAGCCTTTGAAAGGAAAACCCGCGCGACTCTGAGGGAACTTGTCCCTAATAAAATCTCGGCGCTGGACCGAGTAGTGCGTGCCCAGCGCCACATCTGACGATCGGACGAGACGCGATGGTTTTGCCCGTCGAATGGCGGCATTTAACTGGCATGCCTGGAAAAATCCACAAACGGCTCAGGCTCTGTTGATCGGCTGAAAAGCGAACGTTAGGCAAGGGAGCCTGCGAACGGCGGCAATGGGGTCGTTTACTGAACGGCGGTTTTCTGAGATTCCTGGCTAGAACCGGATAGTCCGGTTTCGGCCCCAAAACTGACATTAGGTGCGTTGGGATAGAATGCGGTAAACTTGCATTCGAGAGCATCCGATTGCCGCAGCAATCTGTGTTGGCGTCGAACCTGCAGCGCTCAACTCAAGTACGCGACCGCGGTCGATGCGTGGCTTTCCGCCTCGGTATGCGCCCGCTGCTTTAGCTCGGATAATACCCTCGCGCTGGCGTTCCTTTATAAACCGTCGTTCCATTTGGGCGACCATTCCCAGGACAGTTAGGATGACATGGCCCATTTCCCCGCGTGTAGAGATATGCGGATCAAGCACCGTGACGAACGCACCACGCTGTTCGCATTCATGGACAATGTTCAAAACATCTCGCGTGTCGCGCCCTAGGCGATCCAAGCGCGTTACGACGACCTCATCGCCGGGCCGCAGGAAGGCGATTATGGTTTCCAGCTCGGCGCGCCCGTTCCTGCTGCCACCGGACGCTTTTTCTGAGCGTACAAGATTGCAACCCTCGCCTTTGAGCTTGGCAAGCTGGATTTCCAAGTCTTGATCGATGCTGCTGACACGGGCATAACCGATGCGGGCCATATGTAACCTCAGGCTTTTGACCCGAGGCTACCCTGTCACAAATAGTCGTCGTCAACCCAGATGTGATGCGACACCGGCAGAGCCTGTTACGTCACTCCAGGGTATACCCCAAGGTGATGACCGTCGCTAATTCAAGACTGTGCTTTCGACAGAATATCCTCCCAGCCACCGTCCGTCGTGATAATAAACCATTCCTCAAGGTCATCCCGCGAATAGTCGTGGCTTTTTAAGCGGAACGATACACCCCGCACCTCGCCACGGAATTCGCCACCGCGGCTCAGCTCGCGATACCTCAATTTCCCTCCGTCAGGGAAGAATCCAAGCAAATAAAGCAGCGCTTGGCGCTCGGGCGGCTGCGTGTCAGCAAGAAACTTCAAGAAAATCCATGCCGGGCCGGCCTCGGGATAGCCTTCGCTGCGAGCAACCGCCATCAGATGGACACACAGGTTGTCCGCGTCGGTGATAACATTTTTGGGCATTTTTGATGGTCTCCAATATTAGGGTGACCATCAGGCGCTGCGCTCGATCGTCACCCGTGAGGGTTCGATCGGAACACAGCTAAGAGCACGACTGGGTCAACGTCCAGCGATCCGCACTCAAAGTGCCTACCGGCTTGCCGGTTTGCATTGGCTCATCCGAGCCAGGTGATCCTGCCTGCCAGGCGCTGACAACATGTTCCTGGCAGGATGCAGCAAAGATAGCTGGCTAGCATTGCGTGTCAAGCCGCGCGAGTTTGGCGCAACTACCCATGGACTCATGGCCAGTTTGCGCCCCCATGTCGGCCATTCGCGATCCATCGTTTTCATCACAGAAGCTGCTATTTGCTGCAGGAGATTAATGCCCTAAGACGGCATCGAAATCCCTAAGGTCTTTGGAACTTGGCAACGCAATTTCGGGCCGACTAGCGTGTAAGCGTAGAGGTTCGTTGAGTACCGCTAGGTCATCGCGTTTGGTCTTGAGTCATTGACATCAAAATGCGTTCGCCTACCCAGTTTACGTGCGGCCAAATCGCAATCGGTCATATTTCCGCTTTTCCAGCGGCGTGTTTTGGCGCCAACCTCTTTCAATATTCTGCGGACAACTGGCTGATTGCGAAGCTTGGTCGCTGGAAGGATTGCAAATACGAGTTCTAGAAAGTTCGGATTGGATCACTGCAAGGTTTAATCGACATTATATTAATGTCATCGGAATAGATCGACGGCCTCGAGAGCCTGAAACGTTGGTACTGCATGATATGCTGCCAGTCTGCGCGATAGGAGCCCAGTGCGATATCGCTAAAGAAGGCAAGAAGACCGGCATTCGAAGCTGCCTGAATGACATTGATCATTAGGTAACACTGGTCAGTTGGATCAGATACTTCATCGCGTCCGATACGCCGACGTTCGCGTCCTAAAAGACCGGAAAAGAAACCATAGCTTCCTTAGCTGTTGCGGCCTGCTTCAGAGACCCAATAATGGCCGGGTCGGCGATGAGCGCTCGGAGCAAGTCGGGTCGAACCAGATCGTTGGACTGTCTGAGGCGATGAAGCAGGGCTCATCAGAGCACATGATGGATACTGTAACCTGGTACAGTATTCGAAGTTCGAAGACTCCAACTTTACATCAGAATTTGCGCGCGGATCTGAGCCTGCCGTCGCTCTTCCCTTTGAGAAGTACTGGACGTCAGAAGCTTTCTTTTGTGACGCTCGGCAACATCCATGGTGGCCCACCCGAGTTTTTTGGATGCCTCTAGCTTTGAGGCGGGACGTGATAGGCGTGGACAAGTTCCCTCTTGCAATGAAAGCTGGTAGCGTATACGATAATGAACATGGAAGCGAATTCGATAACTCAGACAAGAACTGAGAAGGCGGGCGGCTCGTCGACGCGGTCGGCCTATGCCACCATCAAGCGCAAGATCATGGACAATGAGTTTGCGCCCGGAATGCAGATGCCCGAGCAGCAGCTCGCCGATTATCTCGGTCTGTCGCGTACGCCGGTGCGGGAAGCACTGATCCGGCTGGCCCAGGAAGGTCTTATCGAAGTTATCCCCCGGCACGGCATGCGCGTTCTGCCCGTGTCGGTGGCGGATATGAAAGAGATTTACGAGGTTCTGGTCAGTCTGGAGCCGATGGCGACCGAACTGCTTGCCAAACGCCGCCCAGACGAAAAGGAGATGTCGCGGCTGATCGAGGCCTGTGCCGAAATGGAGGCGGCGCTTGAAGCCGATGATCTCCAGACCTGGGCCAAGGCCGACGAGAAATTTCATTTCGAGCTCGTTCAGCTTTGCGGCAACAGGCGTCTGGCATCGATGGTGATGGGTGTCTGGGAGCAATCGCACCGGGCGCGGATGATCACGCTCCGGATGCGGCCTAAACCTTATGAATCAACGCGCGAGCATCGCGCGGTTGTAGAAGCAATTCTGGCCGGTGACGCCGCGCAGGCGCGCGAGCTTTACCGGCAGCACAGGAGCAAGGCGGCCAATGCGATGATTTCGATTATCGAGCAGATGGGCATGTCCCAGCTCTAAAGGGTAGCGCCGGGACGGCGCGTTGAGAACGCACAAAAGGAAAACAGTGGATCGCGCGGGAATGTGAGCGGTCCAAGGGAAGAGTGTTGCTGAAATTGGAGTTGGCGCGGGCGTATCGCCTGAGGCGCTGACCTGGGAGAAAGTACGGTATGATCTGGTGCTCAAAAGCGCCGCGGCATCGTCGCGGCGAGCGGAGAGACTTTACGAAAATTCGGGCCCTGCCTGCGGGAGGCGTGTAATGACTTTGCCGCTCGAAGGTATGCGCGTGCTCGATGTCAGCCAGGTTATGGCCGGGCCGTTCTGCTGCATGATGCTCGGTGACATGGGTGCGGACGTTATCAAGATCGAACCGCCCGTCACAGGAGACCAGACGCGCCGTTCGATGGGCTTTCGGCTCAATAGTGACGACAGCCCCGGTTTTCTCGCTCTCAATCGCAACAAGCGCAGCATTGCGATCAATCTCAAATCCAAGGCCGGTCTCGAGATATTCTACCGGCTGGTGGAAACCGCCGATGTCCTTGTCGAGAACAACCGGCCCGGCGTCGCAAAACGCCTCGGCATCGATTACGAGACCGTGCGCAAGATCAACCCGAGGCTGATCTATGCCTCCATTTCGGGCTTCGGCCAAACCGGCCCTTATGCGGACAGGCCCGGATTCGATCTGATCGCGCAGGCCATGTCGGGCGTATTGAGCGTCACGGGATCCCCGGGCGGGGAGCCGGTCAAGTCGAGCGTTCCGGTTGGTGATCTGGGTGCCGGTCTTTTCACAATCTATGGCATTCTCAGCGCTTATATCGGGCGCCAGACGAGCGGGGTCGGTCAATATATCGATTCCTCGCTGATCGAAGCGGCAATGGCGCTTTCGGTCTGGGAAGTCACCGAATTCTGGGGCACGGGCAAGGTGCCCCAGCCACTTGGAACGGCCAATCGCATGAGCGCGCCCTATCAGGCGGTCAAGGCGAGCGATGGCTATATCGTTGTCGGTGCCGCCAACCAAAAACTCTGGAAGGCGTTCTGTGATGTTCTGGGGCGGCCCGAATTGTTCGAAGATCCGCGTTTTGCCTCCAATGTGGAGCGGCTTGCCAACCGCGCCGAGTTGATTGCGGAATTCGAGCCGATCTTTGCAACAAAACCCGCCGAACACTGGGTTTCAGCATTGCTGGCGGCGGGCGTTCCCGCTGCGCCTGTCAACAATTTTGAGGAATCGCTTGGCAGCGAGCACGCCAAGGTGCGCGAGATGGTCATGGAAATCGATCATCCGGCGGAAGGTAAGATCAAGGCGCTCGGCTTTCCGGTCAAGATGCGCGGCACGCCACAGGAAGTCCGCTATCCGCCACCAATGCTGGGCGAGCATCGTGACCAGATCCTCGCTGAAATCGGATTGAGCGGCAAGGTCGAGGACCTTGAGGCGGGGGATGCGTTCTCGAAATGAGCAGCGGAACCGTCAGACTGGATATTGTAGGGTCGGTTGCAAGGGTCACTTTCGACCGCCCCGAAGCGCGCAACGCCATGACCTGGGCGATGTATGAGCAGCTCGAAGCGGCCTGCGACCGCATTGCGGCCGAACCGGCATTGCGTTGCGCAATATTGCGCGGGGCGGGCGGCAAGGCATTCGTCGCCGGCACCGATATTGCCCAGTTCACGGCATTCACAGGCGCCGAGGATGGCGTTCGTTACGAGGACGCCATGGAGCCGATATTGTCCAAGCTGGCCGGGCTGCCGGTTCCGACCCTTGCCGTCGTCGAGGGCTGGGCGGTGGGTGGCGGACTGGCGCTGGCGTCGCTCTGCGATCTGCGCATTGCAACAGATGATGCTCGGTTCGGTCTACCCATTGCCCGTACGCTCGGCAATTGCCTTTCAATGCGCAATGTGGCGCGGCTCAATGCCCTGCTCGGACCGGCGCGTATCAAGCGCATCGTCATGCTGGCCGAAATGCTGGGCGCCGAGGAACTCAAGGCCTGCGGCTATCTCGCCGATGTCGCATCACGCGAGAGGCTCGATGAGAAGGTATCCGCGCTCGTTGAAAAGATTTTGTCGCACGCGCCGCTCACCTTGCGCGTGACCAAGCAGGCCCTGTTGCGGCTCGAAGGCGAAATGCCTGCCGACCGCGATCTGATCGAGACCTGCTACGGCAGCAATGATTTCAAGCTCGGTGTCGCCGGGTTCGGAACCAAGACGGTTCCGGACTGGACGGGGTCATAGCGGGCGAACGTGCCGATGGCCGCCTTGGGGAAGTCGGCCAAAACGGAGACATCAACAAGGAGGAAACGATGTCCAAGACCAGAATACCAAAGGACTTTCTAATCGCAGGCATGGCCGTAGCGCTCGGCCTTTCCGTCATACCCGCCTTTGCGCAGGACTTCGAGGAAGTGACCTTCGTTGTCGGCAACAATCTGTTCTCGACCCCTGCCTTCATCGCCGTTGAGAACGGATACTGGGTCGATCGCGGTCTCAATGTGCAGCTGCGCCTTGTGGGCAGCGGACGTGAAATCACCCAGGCGCTCAATGCGGGTGAGGCCGAATTGGGCGGCGCCAATATGGGCACGACCACGGCCAGTGCACGTGCCAGCGGCAACATGCTCAAGGGCGTGATCCCCTATTACAACAACGCGCTCTATATCTCGATTGCCGGCGGGCGCGGTATTGTTGGTCGTGCTGACAGCGGCATCACCAGCGATCCTTCCTCATTTGTCGGCAAGACGGTTGGCAGCCTCAATGGCAGCACGCAGGAAGTCTATCTGCGCCAGTTCCTCGCCTCTGGCGGGGTCGCCTATGAGGACGTCGAGGTTATCAATGTTCCGGTGCCGGACATGCCGATCAGCCTCGCGCAGGGACTTGTCGATGCCACGGTGCCCTGGGAGCCCTATCTCAGCCAGAGCCTGCGTGAACTTGGCGACAATGGCGTCGAGGTGAGCCGTGCTGCGCCGGGTTATGTTGCCGACGTTATCGGCGTGCTGGCCAATGAGGAATTCATCGCCGCTAACCCCGAACTGCTCGAGCAGTTTGCGCTCGGCATGCTCGAAGCGACCCGGTTCGTGCGTCAGAACCCCGAGGATGCGGCACAGATCGCCACCTATTATCTCGACGGTCTCAATCTCGATGATGCTTCGTCGGGCATTCGCTACATGTCCTGGGACCCGCGCATTTCGATCTGCACCGATGAAGGTCTGATGCAGACAGGCAATGAGATGATCGAAGACGGGCTGATCGTTGCCGATCCGTTTGTCGCCGAAGATTTCGCGGACCGCGCTGTGCTCGACAAGGTGCTCGGTGAAAATCCGGAATTGACCAGCGATCTGGCGGCTCTGCCGACCGATCTGGCTGATTGTCAGGGCGCGCTCTAGCGCCCTGACTACCCTTCCTCGACCACATCAAGGAGTAGAATATGGTCCCCTATGACAAGCAGGTGGTGACGGTCGTTCGCCAGGGCAATATCGGTACTGATACCGATTACGAGCCGCCCCTGCGCATCGGCTTCGGCATAAATGACAAGACGGTAGACAGTCCGAACGCGACGATGGGCCGGTCAATCCTTGTTCCTGGCGCCGGTCCCAACCCCACGCACTACCATGCCGCCAATGATGTGGTCTGGTACATCCTTTATGGCCAGGTCAAACTTTGGCACGCCAAATCGGACGCGGCCGACCGTCAGGAAGTCATCCTGCAGGCTGGCGATTTCGTTTATGTGCCGGCCGGTGCCATTCATGTGATCTCGAACGCTTCGGAGACCGAAGAGGCTTCGCTGATCTTCTGCTATATCGGTGTACCCAACACCGATGCGGCCAAGACCGTGTGGCTTACCGAAGACGGCACGGCTCCAATCGAGAAACAAGCCAGCGCCTAAGGAGGCTGCAATGAGCGAGACCCTCGCCCGCGACAAGATCGTCGTTGAAAACTTCCAGCACATCTTCGAGACGGCCGACGGTCCCGTTCAGGCCACCGGCAAGATCGATCTCGAAATTCCCGCGGCCCAGTTCGTGACCCTTGTGGGTCCGAGCGGCTGCGGCAAGACAACACTGCTCAAGGCCATAGCGGGGTTCATAAACCCGACCCATGGCCGAATCCTGTGCAATGGGGAGCCTGTTACCGGTCCCGGCCGCGATCGCGGCGTGGTGTTCCAGGAACTGGCGATACTGCCCTGGCGCACGGTGCGGCGGAACATTGCTCACGGGCTTGAAATCGCACGTGTGCAGCAGACGGAAATCGATACAGCGGTCGACCGGCTGATTTCACTGACCGGGTTGACCGGGTTCGAGGATCGCTATCCTCACGAATTGTCCGGCGGCATGAAGCAGCGCGTGGCGGTTGCGCGGACATGGGCCGCCGACCCCGACATCATCCTGATGGACGAGCCGTTCGCGGCGGTCGATGCGATGACGCGCCTCACCTTGCAGGAAGAGCTCGCCTCGCTGAGCTATTCGACCAAAAAGACGGTATTCTTCATCACCCACTCGGTCGATGAGGCCGTGTTCCTTGCCGACCGAGTCCTTGTCATGAGCCGGCGGCCGGGAACCATCAAGGCCAGCATCGACGTGCCGCGGCGCAAGCCGGGCGGGCGCGACTGGGAAAGCTTTACTACCGACACCGAGATGCAGACCATCGTCGAACGCGTGCTGCGTCTGGTCCGCGAGGAAAAGGCCGAACAGTCCCAGGCGTCCAAGCCCAAAACACTGGAGGCGGTGGGATGAGTTCGGTGGGTACATCGAACCCGCGTACGGTCACGGCTTTCGATCCGTTCAGGATTGGCGGTTTCAGCCTCGTCGCGGGACGATTCAAATTCCTTTTGCCTTTCGCGGTGCTGATCGCGATCTGGTGGGGCATCAAGATCGCGTTCGGATTGTCCGACCGGGTTCTGGTCTCGCCCCCCGATGTTCTGACGGCGCTCTGGACCCTGTTCTCGCGCGGCATTCTCGCCGACTACGCATCGACAAGTCTTTATGCGATCGGGATTTCGATCGTGATCTCGACGCTGGTCGGGGTGCCTTTGGGCTTTGCGGTGGGCGCCAACAAATATGCGGCGCGATCGCTGGATCTTTTCCTGCGCTTTTTCCAGGGCGTGTCGGGCATTTCCTGGCTGCCGCTGGCCATCATTTGGTTCGGCTTCTCCCAGACCACCGTACTCGTAATCGTCGTCTATACGCTCGTCGTGCCGGTTATCTTCAATACCATGATCGGGGTGCGCTCGATTCCGCGCGAATATGCGCTGGCTCTGCGCACGCTGGGGGCCGGGCGCCTCCGCGTGGTCAAGGATGTCTATCTTCCGGGTGCCTTGCCGAGCATCCTTGTCGGGCTGCGGCTGGGCATGGGCTATGGCTGGCGCGCCCTGATCGCCGCGGAAATGCTGGTGCGTGAAGGCGGCCTTGGCGACCTCATCTTCGGGGCGAGGACCTTTGGCCAGATCGACCGCATCATGGGCGGCATGATCATTATCGGCCTGCTCTACATCATCGTGGACCGACTGATCGTTCAGCCGATCGAGGAATTGACCTTCGCACGCTGGGGGGTAATCCAGAAATGACCAATATCAGCGCAAACCGCCGCGCGGGCATGACTTCGCGCGAAATCGTCTGGTTCCTCTTGCCTGCCTTGCCCTTCGTGCTGCTTGCCCTTGGCTGGACGCTTTACTGGGGTATTGCCAAGCCCAATATCGGGACGCTGCCGCCCATCTGGACGGTGTTCACGACACTCTGGCAGATTACGGCAAGCGGTGAGCTGTTCGCTCATATCATTGCCAGTCTCGGGCGTCTGCTCGCCGGCGTCTCAGTCGGCATCATTTCAGGTGTGCTGCTCGGATTTGTCGTCGGGCTGAACAAGAGGGCATCGGACTTCTTTTATCCGCTGGTCATCTTTTTCAGCGCCATTTCGGGCATTGTCTGGCTGCCGCTTGTGATCGGCTGGCTTGGTCTCGGGGCCTCGCTGTTCATATTCCTGATCTGGAACACGGTGTTTTTCCTCGTGTTCCAGAACACGGTGCTCGGCGTGCAGCTGGTGCCGAATGTTCTCGAGCTTGGCGTCAGAACGCTGGGCGGCAGCCGTTTGCACACCATTCTCAACGTCACGGCCTATGGGGCGCTGCCCTATATCCTTTCGGGCATCCGGTCAGGGATCGGGTTCGGCTGGCGTGCGCTGATCGCTGCGGAACTTGTGGGTGCATCGTCGGGTCTTGGCCAGATGATTTTCCGGGCCGCCGAGTTTCACAGGGCCGATATCATTCTTGCCGGCTGTATCGTCATCGGCCTCCTCAGTCTCCTGATGGACCGCCTTCTGCTCGTGCCGCTGGAACGCCGCACGATCGAGCGCTGGGGCCTCGTTTCCCCGTCTGCAAAAGGAGCATGATCCATGTCTGGCAATAGTGCACAGAAATTGCGGCGCAGGATCTTCAACGTTTCGACCGGCAAACTTGCCATCGGCGTGCTCCTGATCTGGGGGATCATCTCGGGTCAGGGCCTTGCGGGGTACCTCACCAAGGACAGCCGGCTGTCGCCGGGTCTGTCGGGACAGGATGCGGTGGATGTCGTTGTCGTTCTCGATTTTGCGCCCGAACGGTTCCATAACGAGCAGATCGCGCGTTACGGCGTGTTCAGCGGCAGGGATGGCGACGTCACCAGGTTCAGGCTCCGAAACGTATCTCCCGGGCAGCTCGAAGCGCTTTCCAGCCTCGTGTGGATTTCAAGGATCGAGCCTCTGACATGAGCGAGATCGTAGTGGGTGGTCCCGCTGCGCTCGGGTTGGCTCTCGGCGCGCAGACGACGGTGATGCTGCCCGTATTTCTACTCGGATCGCTCTCACCGCTGATTATGGCGGATGTCGGGATTGATGCTTTCGGTCTCGGGATGGGCGTGGGGCTGTTCTATGCCGCCGCCGCGCTCGGTTCGGCGCTGCTTGCGCCGCTGGCCGATCGTGCCGATGCCTGGAAAGTCACTCGGTATTGCCTCCTGGCCGTGGCCATAGCCGGGCTGGCGATTGCAACGCTCGGCAGTGCGGCCTGGATCATCTTTGCCGGCCTTCTGGCCTCGGGATTGACGAACGGCGTCATCCAGCCAGCGACCAATGTCGTCGTCTCCCGTTTCGTGCCGGCTGCCCGGCAGGGGCTGGCGTTCGGGATCAAGCAGTCCTCGATACCGCTCGCCACCATGCTGGGTGGATTTGCCGTGCCGGTCATAGGGGTCAGTCTGGGCTGGAAATGGGCCTATGCCATCGCGGCGCTGACGGCACTGCTCGTTGCCGCATTGCTACCCAAACGCCGTGAGGGAACGAGGAGTTCAAGCAGCACGAAAGGGCGCTTGCTGCCCTGGCATATGCTGATTCTTCTGGCGGTCATGTCCGGGCTTGGCGCCGCAAGTGCCAATTCGATGGCGGCGTTTCTCGCGCCATCAATGGTGGCGGGCGGGCATTCGGCGGAAATCGCAGGGATCGTTCTGGCGCTCGGCAGCGCCGTATCGATCAGCGTAAGGCTGGGCATGGGATATGCCGCGGACAGAGGCGCAGTGCCGCTTCTGCCGAGCGTTGCAATCCTTTTTGCCGGTGGCGCTTTCGCATATGTGCTTTTGACACTCTCGACGGCATTGCCGGTCTTCATCATCGGTTCGCTGCTTGCCTTCGGGATGGGCTGGGGCTGGTCGGGTATTTCGGTACTTGCCATCGTTCGCGCCAACCTGGGCGCGGCAGGTTCCGCCACCGGGGTCACCCAGGTCGGGGTGTTTTCAGGCGCTGTTCTGGGGCCGATGAGTTTTGGCTGGCTGGCGGTCAATGCCGGCTATCCGGCGGCATGGGCCATGATGGGCATAATGACTTTCGCGGCGGCGTGCTGCGCTGTGGGCAGCGAATATCTGGTTTCGCGACATCTGGCTGCGGGGGCCGCGCAATGATCGACGCGCATCTTCATTTCTGGAATGCCGAGCATGCGGTGCATAACTGGCCCGAAAGCGTCACCGGCAAACTCCGGTGCGCCTTCACGCCCGACGATCTCAAGCCGCAATTGGCAGAAGCGGGCGTCGAGTCCGTCGTTCTGATGCAATCGCGGAACGATTTCGAGGAATCCCTGCATTTTTCGCGTTTGGCGGGCGAGCATGATTTTATCGGTGCATTGGTGGGTTGGGTCGATCTTGCCGATCCCGACAATGTCGATGCGGCGCTCGACCGGCTTGCCCAATGCGGAAAGCTGCGCGGGGTCCGTCACCTTATTAATTTCGAACCCGATCCCGACTGGCTGCGCGCCGATCCGGTTCAGCGCTCGGTGGCGCGGATCGCGGCGCGGGGTCTCGTCTTTGATGTGGTTCCGACAGACGACCGGAAGTTCGCGGCGGTGCTCGATCTGGCGCGCGACCATCCCGGCCTCAAGGTCCTGATCGACCATATGGGGCGGCCGCCGGTGGGGCGGGAGCGCGGCAAATGGTTCGCACAGATCGAAGCGGCCAGCGCACTCGCCAATGTCACGATCAAGCTCTCGGTTGGCCTCGATGTTCTCATTGGCTGGACGTGGTCGACCGGTGCGCTTGAGCCCTATGCGCGGCAAATCTTCGACTGTTTCGGACCCGATCGGGTGCTGGCGGCCAGCAACTGGCCGGTCGTTCTCGCTTCGGCCCCGCGCTACGCCGATCTCTGGCGCGAACTGCCCGGGCTGTTGACGCATCTTGATGACCGGCAGCGGGCTGCGGTGCTGGGCGAGAACGCCCGTGCGCTTTTTTCAATCGGATCGTGAGAGCGGGAATGGCGATGAATTTGTTTGATCTGGCTGGACGCAGCGTACTTGTCACCGGCGGCAGCCGGGGGCTGGGCCGGGAAATGGCGCTGGGCCTGGCGCAGGCCGGTGCACATGTCGCGATTGCCGGGCGCAATCGGGATGAACTCGATGCGACTGTCTCCGATATCGAGGCGGCGGGTGGCAAATGCACAGCCATCAAGGCCGATCTGCTCGATGCGAATGGACCGAAATCGCTGGTAGCCAATGCCGTCTCGGCGCTGGGGTGGCTCGATATCGTTCTGCATGCGGCGGGCCATCAGGTGCGCAAGCCCCTCGCAGAGCTGTCGATCGATGAATGGGACGATATTCAGGCCATCCATCTGCGTGCCGCCTTTCTGCTCGCCCAGGGCGCCATTCGTCATTTCCGCGCCAAGGGCATGCCCGGCAAAATCGTCTTTGTCGGTTCGCTCAATTCCCATATCGGCATTGCCAATGTCGGCGCCTATGCGGCGGCCAAAAGCGGGCTTGCGGGATTGGCGCGGGTATTGTCGGCAGAAAATGCGGAAGCGGGGATTTGCGTCAATACGATCATCCCGGGCTATTTCCACACAGCGCTCACCAATGATCTCTTCGCCGACAAGGCGCGGCACGACTGGGTGATGTCGCGCATACCCATGAAGCGGTTGGGTACGCCACAGGACCTTGTGGGTGCCGCAATCTATTTCTCATCGCCAGCCTCCGACTATGTCACCGGCGCGGAAATCCGCGTCGATGGCGGCTGGCTTGCAACCTGATCCAACATTCAAAACAAAGGAGACGACAATGTTCCGGCACATGGCCATTCTGAGGTTCAAGGACAATGCAGACCCCAAGGCGATCGATGCCTATATGGCGGCTTTTCCCGGCTTTGCCTCGAGCCTCCCCATGATCAATCACTGGTATATCGGCCGCAATGAAGGCGCGGGCGGGGAATCTCATGTCAAGCGTCACAGCCTGAGCGGCAATTACGATGTCGGACTGGTGCTCGAGTTCGATTCGCCAGCCGATTATCTCAGCTACGCCGAATCCAAGGAGCATCAGGCCTTCTTCGAAGAATATTGCGCGCCGATCTTTGCCGAGCGCGTCGTGGTGCAATTCCACCCCGATTGATTGTCCAGAATTTTTGGAGACTGCCGTGAAGGCCGTAATAACCGATACGGAAATCGAGAACCCTGATATCGAGTTCGGACTGCTCAAGGCGGCAGGATTCGAAGTCGAACGGGCGCAAGCGCGGACACCTGAAGAGGTTATCCGCGCCTGCGCCGGCTCGGATGCTGCGCTCGTGCAATATGCCCCTTTCACACGGGATGTGTTCGAGGCGCTGCCCGACCTCAAGATCATCAGCCGGTACGGGATCGGCGTCGATTCCATCGATCTCAAGGCCGCGCGCGAGCATGGCGTGTGGGTGTCCAATGTTCCGGCCTATGGCACGGACGAAGTGCCAACACATGCGCTGGCCATGCTGCTGTCGCTGATGCGGCATCTGCCTTTCCATGATCGCGCCATCCGCGACGGGGTCTGGCATTTCGCCCATACCGGGGAATTCGAATCCCTTGGCGATACAACCCTCGGGATTATCGGCATGGGGCGGTTGGGCCAGCAGGTCGCGCATCTGGCACGGCCCCTGTTCGGGACTGTGCTTGGCTATGATGCGATGCTGCCCGATACTGCCTGGCCAGATTTCGTCGAGCGGCTCGAGCTCCAAGAGCTCGTTTCCCGTTCGCACGCGCTGACGCTGCATGTTCCGCTGACCGATGAGACCCAGAATCTGGTCGATCGCGATTTTCTGTCCAGTATCCGGTCCGGCGGCGCCTATCTTGTCAATACGGCGCGGGGCGGGCTTGTCGATCTCGATGCGGTGCTCGCGGCATTGGACAGCGGGGTCCTCAAAGGCGTAGGTCTCGACGTGCTGCCGGTCGAGCCGCCGCCGATGGGTCACGCGATCCTCCACCATCCGCGTACGCTCATCAGTCCGCACACGGCCTGGTATTCGCGGGCATCGATGGTCGATCTGCGCACGAAATACACACAAAACATCACACAATGGGCCGCACGCGGTGAGGCGGACAATGCCGTCGTCCGCGGCACGCGGTAATCCGCCAGTCTGGAGACTTCAAGAGATGACAACACTTCACCAATCGAGCAAAGAGGCCCTGCCTGTCGATGCCGACGATGCAACGCTTGTCGGCCGGGTCTGGCTTCCCGATGCCAATGGGCCCGCCGTCGTTAAGATCGAGACTGGCCATGTCATCGATATCTCGACCGTTTTCCCGACGATGAGCGATCTCTGCGAGGCGCAGGAGCCGGCTGGAGCCGTGCGCGCAGCCAAAGGCGAGGCCATCGGTTCGCTCGATGACATTCTGGCCAATACGCCGGACAAGGCGCGCGATGACACAAAGCCACATCTTCTTGCGCCTGTCGATCTGCAGGCGATCAAGGCGGCGGGGGTGACCTTTGCCGTTTCCATGCTTGAGCGCGTGATTGAGGAAAGAGCGCGCGGGGCCGCTGAGGACGCGGCACGGTTCCGGGCCGAGATCGAGTCGCTTGTCGGCACCGATCTCGGCGCGCTCCGGCCCGGCAGCGATGAGGCCATGGCGCTCAAGGCCATGCTGATCGAAAAGGGCGCCTGGAGCCAGTATCTCGAGGTGGGTATCGGCCCCGATGCGGAGATCTTCACCAAATCCCAGCCCATGTCCTCGGTCGGGACCGGGGCGGTGTGCGGTCTGCACCCCAATTCCAAATGGAACAATCCCGAGCCTGAAGTGGCGCTGGCGGTATCGTCCAAACGCCGTGTCGTGGGCGCCATGCTGGGCAATGACGTCAATCTGCGCGATGTCGAAGGGCGTTCGGCGCTGTTGCTGGGCAAGGCCAAGGACAACAATGCCTCATGCTCGCTGGGGCCTCTGCTGCGTCTCTTCGACAAGGAGTTCACGCTCGATGATGTTCGGAAAATGGACATTGAACTCACAATCGAGGGCGTGGACGGCTTCCGGCTCGAAGGCCGGTCCTCGCTGAGCAAGATCAGCCGCGACCCCGAGGATCTGGTGGGGCAGGCGATTGGCGCGCATCACCAATATCCCGATGGGCTGGTGCTGTTCCTTGGGACAATGTTCGCGCCGATCGAGGATCGCCATGAGCCCGGTTCGGGGTTCACCCATGAATATGGAGACATGGTAGCCATCGCAACGCCGCTGCTGGGCCGTCTCGTCAATGAGATGCAGGCAACCGATAGCTGTCCGCCCTGGACATACGGAACGCGGGCATTGATGCGCAATCTCGCGCAGCGCGGACTTCTTGAGGGAGTTGGAACGGCATGACGGTACATTCGCTCGGCAATCTCGAACCCCAAATTGCCGCAGATGCGGGTTTTATTGCTCACAATGCAACGATCGTCGGCAATGTGCGGATTGCCGCGCGTGCTAGCGTGTGGTTTGGGGCGGTGATCAGGGGCGACAATGAGCTGATCGAGATCGGTGAGTCGTCAAACGTGCAGGACAATGCCGTCATGCACACCGATCCAGGCTTTCCGTTGACTATCGGGTCGGGTTGTACAATCGGCCATCTCGCTTGTCTGCACGGCTGTACGATAGGAGATGGTAGCTTGGTGGGAATGCGTGCAGTCATTCTTAATGGCGCAAAAATTGGAAAGTACTGCCTGATAGGGGCAGGGTCGTTGGTCACCGAAACCATGCTTGTTCCTGATTGTAGCTTGGTGATCGGCGTCCCAGGAAAAGTTGTCCGTACCCTGTCTGAGGAACAAATCGCCGATCTAGGTAAATCGGCGAGTACCTATCTATCACGATCCGAACGTTTCACGCGTCAATTTGTTGAAAACCCAAAGGAAATTAAATTTTGGCCGGCGTAGATGCTGATCTGCGTCAAGCGGGGCGATGCGGGCCCCGGTCTTGCCACTCTCGCTTACTGATTGAGCGGCAGCTTTGGAAAGATCGAGACATTGGGCGTCTGCCGACACGATATTCCGACCGGAAGGGTTGGAAACGGCCGGATGCCGAATGTCAGCTTTCCCTGATTCCCTGCTACAACCCGACAGGCAGCTAGCGGCCCCAAAACTGCCGATTACCCGATCATATTATGTTTGGCAGCGCGAATAACAATGCTGGGCGATTGGAGCCACGGAGTCGGATTATGCTGCGCGCGTCAGCAGCAGATGGTCCCAGTCCGCGAACGGCAAAAGCCACTCCTCAATTGCGGGACGGGAGTAATCTGAATGGCTGATCTTAAAGCCTACGCCGTATTCTGTGCGAAAAGCTTTAGTTGAGCTAAAGGTGCCGGACCGATCATCCCCAGCGTAGCGCATCCTGAACCCCTCAGGTTCCATTGCAAGCAACGTAAGCAGCGCTACCCGCGAGGCGGAGAAATTTGAGAAACAGAACCTCAGATGGGTGTGGTGTACATGCATCCGATCCAGTTGGTCCTGCACTGTGCTGACGTCGAGGAACTGATCGAACGAGTTGAGGTCATCGAAGGTCTTCATGAGGCGGCTTTCTAATTTAGTTGCTGAGGGCCTCTGACGCGCTGCGTGCAATACCGTTTACTGAGGCCCACATACAATTGGCGTGATGCTAATCGGCCCGAACTGGGCAATGAGCATGCCTCATGGCTCCTTGTTGCTTTCAGAGAGCTGCGCCGCGATCATCGTTCCGACGGCCTCATTGGCGGAACTTATGGGGTCGTCGGTCAAATGTGCGTATCGTTGAGTGGTGCTGATGTTGGCGTGACCCAGCAGTTTCCCAATTACTGGCAGTGAAGCTCCTTGGGCGATAGCTACACTGGCAAACGAATGCCGCAGATCGTGCAGACGTACATCGGCTAGGGGTGTGTCCGCTCTGATTTTTGCCCAGATTTTTGATGTGGCGCTGAATGGTCCACTGCCAGTCCTGTCTGAAAACACATAGCCCGTCCTAGTTTCGACCCGAGCTGCCTGCGCTTCGAGAATGGTGCTTGCCGGCGAGTTCAGTCGGATTTTCTTCTGGCCGGTCTTGGAGTCATCCAGCATTAGCATGCCGCGGACGAGATCGACCTCAGACCACTTCAACTGCTGAATTTCGCCCCTCCGTGCGCCGGTGAGGATTAACAGCAGAATGATATCTATCGCCTTTTGGCTGACTCCACTTTCGGCCGCTTGGTCAAGCATCCGCCCGATCAAGGTGAACTCTTCGCTAGACAAAAAGCGTTCGTTCTTTTTATCGGGGAACCGTTTCACGCCATGAGCTGGGTTTCGATCTATCAGTTCAAGCTCAATCGCATAGGAGAAGATGCCGCCTAACAGGCCCAAGGTACGCGCAGCCGTCCCCTTACCTCCTTTGACGATGGCTCGGCCGCGCAGCTTTGTGCTGATGTCCGCCTTGGTGGCGCCAGACGCAATGTCGTTCTGGAACTTCTTGATAATTGCAGGTGTGACCTCGGTCACCTTCAAATGGCCAAGCAGAGGCTTGATGTGCCTTTTGATGCGTCCACGATCTGTGGCAAGCGTACTTGCTTTTTTGGTCCCCGTACCGTGAGCCATATACGTGTCGCAAAGCTCAGCGACTGTTGGGATAGCCTTTGCACGCTGAGTTTCGAGCCTTGGATTTTCGCCCTGAGTTACGCGGGCTGACAAAGTTCGGGCTTCCGTACGAGCGCTCTCCACTGTCCAGGGCGAGCCATGCTTTCCAATAGTTATTCGATAGGTCTTGCCGCTCCGACCTGATGGAAAGCGGTATTGAAATGCATAGGTCCGCACACCTGCTTTCGAGACCTTTAGCCCGAACCCCTTCACTTCGGAATCCCAGAACCACTGATCTCGGTCGGTGGGTTGAATGCGGTCCACTAGACTCTTGGTGAGTCGTTCTGTCATAGGGGTGCCCTCTGTACTGCAGTAAGCACCCAGTAAGCACGGAGGAGGGAAAAAGCAACCACTCGCGCGCGCGCAAGGGAAGGGTGATTAGTGAATGTCTCTGAAATTGCGCGTGTTTCCGGATCCGGAGAGGTGCCGCGTGATTTCCGAGGAAAAGCTCATGGATATAGAATTCTGCCTTCACACGGCAGGGGTCACTGGTTCAATCCCAGTTACACCCACCATTCTTTATCTCACGCGCCGTACCGCTCCACGCATGACGCGCTGAAGCCGCGCTATGCGTTTCGCTGGCGCTCCGACGGGGCGCGCGAAACGTCGCGCGGGCCGCAGTCGCGGCCTTCCGCTTCGCGGTGATCCTCTCACCTGCGCCGTTTTCCCCGATTGGCTACATGGGTTTTTTCAGCCATTTGCCGATCACGCCCGCGATGCCCTCGCGGAACATCAGGACGGCGATGACGAAAATGGTGCCCTGGAGGACGGTGACCCAGGCGCCGAAGCTCGCGAAATAGTTCTGCATGGTCACGATGATGGCGGCGCCCACGATGGGCCCGAAAACCGTGTGCATGCCGCCCAGAAGCGCCATCAGCACCACTTCGCCTGACATGGACCAGTGAACGTCTGTGAGCGAGGCGAGCTGGAAGACCAGCGCCTTGGTGGCGCCTGCCGCCCCGGCCAAAGTGGCAGAGAGCACGAACACGGCAAGCTTGTAGCGATTGACGTGATAGCCGAGCGAGCGGGCGCGGGGCTCGTTCTCTCGGATGGCCTTGAGCACCTGCCCAAAGGGCGAGTGGATGATGCGGTAGATAAACAGCAGGCCGCCAAAGGCGATGAACAGGACGAAAAAGTAGAATGCCCTGTCGTCGGAAATATCGAAAAGCCCGAACAGCATGTTGCGCGGCACGGCCTGGATGCCGTCCTCGCCGCCGGTGAAAGGCGCCTGCAGGGCGAAGAAATACACCATTTGCGCGAAGGCCAGCGTAATCATGGCAAAATAGATGCCCTGCCGCCGGATGGCGAGGAGGCCGATCACCAGCCCCAGAAATGCCGCTGCACCGGCACCCATAAGAATGGACACTTCCGGGGTGAAGCCCCAGGCCTTGGCGGCGTGCGCCGAGACGTAGGCTGCGCCACCGAAATAGGCGGCATGGCCGAACGAAAGCAGGCCGCCATAGCCGAGCAGGAGATTGAAGGCGCAGGCAAAGAGCGCAAAGCACAGCACCTTCATCAGAAAGACCGGGTAGAGAAAGAGCGGCGCAACCAGAAGGAACACCAGAAGGCCGGCAAAGATCATGATGTGGTGGCGTGGGATGCCCATATCGTGGGCCGGCGTGCGCGTTGTCTGGTCGGCCAAAGTCTGATCGCTCATTTATACGGTCCTTCCGAACAGACCAGCGGGTTTGACCAAAAGCACGATGGCCATGATGACGAATATGACGACGGCGGAACCCTCGGGATAAAACACCCGGGTGAGCCCCTCGACGATCCCCAGCCCGAACCCGGTGAGGATGGCTCCAAGGATCGAGCCCATGCCGCCGATCACCACAACGGCAAACACAACGATAATCAAATCGGCACCCATATTGGGATTGACCGAATAAATGGGCGCGGCAAGAACGCCCGCCAGGGCGGCCAGCCCCACGCCGAACCCGTAGGTCAGCGTGATGAGGCGCGGCACGTTAATGCCGAAGGCGCCAACCATCGTGGGGTTTTCGGTCGCGGCGCGCAGATAGGCGCCCAGGGGGGTCTTTTCGATCAGGAACCAGGTGCCAAAGCACACAACGACTGAAGCAACGACCACCCAGGCGCGGTAATTGGGCAGGAACATGAAGCCGAGATTGGTGCCGCCCTGCAATTGGGAGGGAATTGTGTAAGCGAGGCCCGACACGCCATACTGGTTGCGGAACAAGCCCTGAATGATCAGCGCAAGGCCGAAGGTCAGGAGCAGGCCGTAGAGATGGTCGAGATGGTATAGCCTCGAGATCATCAACCGCTCGATGACGATGCCGGTCGCGCCCACGATGACCGGGACCAGCAGCAGGGCCCACCAATAGGGGATGCCCACATAGGTGAGCAGCATCCAGGCGACGAACGCCCCCATCATGTATTGGGCGCCGTGGGTGAAATTGATGATGTTGAGCAGACCGAAGATGACCGCCAGCCCCAGACTGAGCAGGGCATAAAACGATCCGTTGATCAGCCCGAGCAGCAATTGCCCGAACAGGGCGGCAGCCGGAATGCCGAATATCTCGAACATGGGCGTCTAGCTTTCAAAGGCTTGAAGTGAGGGACGCGCCGGGGAGGAAACCGGCGCATCCCGATTTGTGTCAACGGCCGATTTTACTCGACCAGTTCGCACCCGCCCTGATCGAGCGGACGGAAGGCGTTTGCTGCCGGAATTGTATAGCCGAGCTCGTAATAGTCCCAGGGACCTTCCGACTGGTCGGGCGATTTGACCCGGAACAGGTACATGTCGTGGATCTTGCGGCCGTCGGCGCGGACTTCACCCTGGCCGAACAGCGGATCGGATGTCGGCATGGCCTTCATCGCTTCCATGACAGGACCGGCTTCGACGCTCTGGGTTTCCTCGATGGCCTTGAGATAGTGCAGCACGCCCGCATAGACGCCGGCATGGACCATTGTGGGCATGTCGCCATCATTTTGCTCGGCGAAACGCTGCGACCACTCGCGGGTGCCGTCGTTGAGGTCCCAATAAAAGCTCTCGGTGAGCACGAGGCCCTGAGCGGTTTCAAGACCGAGCGCGTGCACGTCGGTGATGAACATCAGGAGCGCCGCCAACGACTGGCCGGACTGGGTGATGCCGAATTCGGAGGCCTGCTTGATGGCGTTGATCGTGTCACCGCCCGCATTGGCAAGGCCGATCACCTTGGCACCCGAGGATTGGGCCTGCAGCAGATAGGAGGAGAAATCCTGGCCGGGGAAGGGGTGACGCACTGTGCCCAGCACTTCGCCGCCGGCTGCTTCGACGACCGCGGCGGTGTCGGTTTCGAGCGCGTGGCCGAAGGCATAGTCGGCGGTGAGGAAGAACCAGCTATCGGCGCCGGTTTCCACCATCGCCGAGCCGGTGCCGTTGGCCAGGGCCCAGGTGTCATAGGTCCAGTGGATGGTGTTGGGCGAGCATTGCGGGCCCGTCAGGTCTGCGGAACCCGCGCCGGAGTTGATAAAGATCCGATCTTTTTCGCGGGTGATTTCATTGACGGCGAGGGCCGCCGAGGAGGTGGGTACGTCGAAAATGGCGTGGACGCCCTCTTCGTCGTACCACTGGCGGGCGATGGTCGATGCCACGTCCGGCTTGTTCTGGTGGTCGGCCGAGATGATCTCGACGTTGATGCCCTTGTCGGCGGCCATGAAGTCCTCGACGGCCATCTGGGCTGCGATCACCGAGCCTTCGCCGGACAGATCGGCATAGATGCCCGAGCGATCGTTGAGTACGCCGATCTTGACGTCGATCGCGTAGGCCGAGCCGGCCATGGCGGTTGCCATGGCGAGGGCCAGGATTGGGGTTGAGATTTTCACGTTGCTATCCTCCCTTGGTGAAACGTGACCGGACGCTTGTTTCAAAGCGCGCCGGGGTGGTGTCACACGCCCAGATAGGCGTGCAGTTTTTCGGTGTTGGCGTCGAGTTCGGCATTGGGGATCATGTCGATCACCCGTCCCTGCTCGACGACGTAGTGGCGGTCGGCCACCGAGGCTGCGAAGTGAAAGTTCTGCTCCACCAGAACGATCGTGTAGCCTTCCGATTTGAGCCGCGAGATGGTGCGGCCAATCTGCTGGACGATGACCGGGGCCAGGCCTTCGGTCGGTTCGTCGAGCAGCAACATCTTGGCGCCGGTGCGCAGGATGCGGCCGATGGCCAGCATCTGCTGCTCGCCGCCCGAGAGCTTGGTGCCCTGGCTGTTGAGGCGCTCCTTGAGATTGGGGAACATTTCGAAAATCGTATCGAGCGCCATGCCGCCGGGTTTGACGACGGGCGGCAGCATCAGGTTTTCCTCGACCGAGAGCGAGGAAAATATGGCCCGCTCCTCGGGGCAAAGCGCGATGCCGGTCTTGGCGATTGTGCGCGAGGGCGCGGCGATCAGTTCGCGACCTTCAAACTGCACCGAGCCCTTGCGTTTGGCGAGAATGCCCATGATGGCCTTGAGCGTGGTGGTTTTGCCCGCGCCGTTGCGGCCCAGAAGCGTCACGACCTCGCCGGGCGCCACGTCGAATTCAATGCCGTGCAGGACATGACTTTCGCCATACCAGCCTTCGAGGTCGCGGACTGCCAGAAGTGGAGCGGTGACGGCGAGGGGTTGGGCGCTACTCATGGCCAACTCCGATATAGGCTTCGACGACCCGGGGGTCTTTCGAGACGGTTTCATAGGGGCCTTCGGCGAGCACCTGCCCGCGCGCCAGAACCGTTATGGTGTCGGAAAGATCGGCGACGACCGAGAGGTTGTGCTCGACCATCAGGGTGGTGCGGTTGGCGGAAATACGCTTGATCAATGCCGAGATGCGTTCGACGTCCTCCTGGGCCATGCCGGCCATGGGCTCGTCGAGCAGCAGCATTTGGGGTTCAAGCGCCAGAGTGGTTGCGATCTCGAGCGCCCGCTTGCGTCCATATGACAGCTCGTCGGCTGTCTCATCGGCAAAGCCGCTCAACCCGACTTCATCGACCCTGTGGCGGGCCTCCTCGTCGAACTGCCTGAGGACTGTCTGGCTGCGCCAGAAATCGAAACTGTCGCCGCGCCGGCGCTGCAGGGCGACGCGGACGTTTTCAAGCACTGTCAGTTTGGGAAACACCGCCGAAATCTGAAACGAGCGCACCATGCCCATCCGCGCGATGTCGGAGGACTGCATTGTGGTGATGTCCTTGCCGTCGAAGGTGATGGTCCCGGCGGTGGGCTGGAGGAATTTGGTCAGAAGATTGAAGCAGGTGGTCTTGCCAGCGCCATTGGGCCCGATCAGCGCATGGATCGACCCGCGCCTGACGCTGAGGTCGACGTCTTTGACGGCGAAAAAGCCGGCAAACTGCTTGGTCATGCCCCTGGCGGCGAGGATGATGTCGGGTTCGCTCATTTTGCCGTCCACCCTCCATCGATCGAAATTGCAGCGCCGGTGATCGAGCGGGCAAGGTCCGCGCTGAGGTACAGCGCCAGTTCGGCGATTTCCTCGGGCTGGACGAATTGCCGTGTGGGCTGGGGCGCGAGCATGATTTTGCGCACCACATCGCTCTCGCTCATCTTGTGGACCTGCGCCTGATCGGCGACCTGCGTTGCAACCAAGGGTGTCCAGACATAGCCTGGACAGATGGCGTTTACAGTAACGCCGCATTCGGCCGCCTCGAGCGCGACGGTTTTGGTCAGCCCCACAACCGCGTGCTTGGTGGCGACATAGGCCGATTTATAGGGCGAGGCGCGCAGGCCGTGCGCCGAAGCGATATTGATGATCCTGCCCCAGCCATTGGCCTTCATGGTTGGCAGGGCGGCGCGGATTGTATGAAACGCACTGTCGAGGCTGATGGCGATGACGCGATCCCACTCGTCGGGCGGAAAATCCTCAATGGCGGCTATGCGCTGTATGCCTGCATTGTTGACAAGGATGTCGATGCGCCCGAAGCGTTCGATCACCCGGTTGGCCAGGGCGTGGCTCTGCGCGTTGTCGGCCAGATCGGCATGTTCGTAGTGCGGGGGGATGGCAGCCTGGGCGCCGAGCGCGGACATGATCTCGCGCGCTGCATCTTCAGTTTCGAGGCCGTGAACCACGACCTGGCACCCTGCCTCGACAAAGCGCCGGGCGATGGCGTGCCCAATTCCGCTGGTCGCGCCGGTAACCAGCACGATCTTTCCCGCAACGCCGACTGTCACGCTGTCTCCACCCTTGTTTTATTCCAGCGCGTTTCCGCGCTGGGTCTTTGTTTTGTCGCGCTTCCGAACCGGATAAGTGGTGCCCACTTCTCCTGGAAGCACTCCAGCGCATTTCTGCGCTTGTTGGGGACAGTGTTTCAAGATGCGTGCCAAGTCTGCTGCACGAGTCGAAAGCCGCCGATTTCGGCGCTTTCTTTCGGGGTCAACGTTATTCGCTCGGACTTTATGTCCGGAAATCCGGACGAATGTTTCCGAAAAAACGGACAGATCAGTTGCTCAGATCGTAGCGCTTGAGCTTTTCGTAGAACTGGCTGCGGGAGACGCCGAGCAATTGGGCGGCCCGCGTCCTGCTGCCATCGGCCCGGCGCAGGGCATCGAGGATGGCTTCGCGCTCGGCCCGGGCACGGGCGTGGGCAAGATCGTCGAGCTCGGCTTCGCTCGCGGACCCGAGCAGCCGGGGCTTACGGCGCGGCATGGCCTTTGCAATCACGGTTTCGTCCAGCACTTCACCCGGGGCGATTGCCGCGGCGCGCTCGAGCACGTTGCGCAATTCACGCACATTGCCGGGCCAATCGTAGCGCGAGAGCAGGGCGATGGCTTCGGGCTCAATGATCCAGCCGCGCATGTCCTGGGCGCGCGGGATGTCCTCGAGCAGTCGCTCGCAGATCATGGCGATATCGCCGATCCTGTCGCGCAGCGGTGGCACGTTTATGGTCAGGACCGCGATGCGGTAATAGAGATCGGCCCGGAAGGTTCTGGCTTCCATCAGGGTTTCGAGATCCTGGGAGGTGGCGGCAATGATGCGCACGTCGATCTTTTTGAGCGCGTTGGAGCCGAGCGCCTCGATTTCGCCTTCCTGGAGCACGCGCAGGAATTTGGCCTGAATGGAGAGCGGCATGTCGCCGATTTCATCGAGAAACAGCGTGCCGCCATGGGCCAGCTCGAACTTTCCGGGGCGGGGCTTTTTCTCGGCGCCGGTGTAGGCGCCGGGCGATACGCCGAAAAATTCCGATTCCAGCAGGGCCTCGGGGATGGCGGCCATGTTGACGGCAACGAAGGGGCCCTCGGCCCGGTCCGATGCCTGATGGATGGCGTGGGCGAGCAATTCCTTGCCGGTGCCGGTTTCGCCCAGAATGAGCGCAGGGCCGTCGCGCAGGGCGAAGCGACGGATCTGGGATTTAAGCTCGGTCACCACCTCGCTTACGCCCACGAAATTGGACAGGGAATATTTGGTCTGGCGCTCGCGGCTCAAGGCGGCCTGGGCGCGCGAGAGCTGCTTTTGCAGCGTTTCGACCTTTTTGAGGATCGGCTGGAGGTAGTCGACGTTGTCGTAGAACACAAAGCCGATAGCGCCCTGTACGCTTCCCTCCTCGTCCTTGAGCGGTATGCGGCAGACGACAAGCTGGCGGTCGCCGATCTTCATGATGTCGAGCAGGTTGGGGCGTCCGGTTTCAACGACCTTGCGCAGCTGGGAGTTGGGCAGGATGTCTTCGACCGGCAAGCCGAGGGGCTCGAAATCGTCGGCCATTTTCAAGAGCCGGCGGTAGCGGCCATCGAGCCAGGTGATATGGGCCTGACTGTCCACCATGATGGCGCCTTCGAAATATTCGCGCAAAAGGTTGAACGCACCCATCGCCTCCTTGACGAGCGCGGGCGGTGTCATGCCGACTGGATCACGATGGGCCATTGGGTCCTCCCTTGTCGCGAGCCTATGCGCGCAGGCGCGCGCCCGCAACTGTGGTGCCGCTCCGAGTCCTTTGTTGGTCGCGCGATCGAACCGGAAAAGTCTGCAACTTGTCCTGATCGCACTCTAGGTTTCCGCGCGTCCCGTAGCATCACGGTCGCGTTCGTAATGATTTGTGAGCGGGAATGGGGGCAGCCATGACTCGCGGCGGATGGTCCAGCTTTCGTATGTCGGCACCAGCTGGTCGGGGGCATCAAGGCTCCCAAGATGGATTTCGATTTCGTCATCGGTGCGGGCAAAGACCGACGCGCCGCAGCGGGGACAGAAAAACCGCCCGGCATAGTCGCGGGTTTCGCCTTTTATCGTCACCGCATCCTCGGGGAATACCGCGGCGGCGTAAAAAAGCGCGCCGTGATGCTTGCGGCAATCGAGACAGTGGCAAATGCCGACCCGGTAGGGCTGTCCCGACGCCACGATCCTTACGTTGCCGCACAGGCAACCACCGGTGAAGCTGTCCATATTGGGTCTCCTTTCGATGGGGCAGGGAGCGTTTCAGGTTTTCGGTGGCGCGGGAGCGTATCGGCTGGCGAGCATGGCCAGAACGGCGCCGGCGGTGAGGGCGGCAATGATGTGGGGCGCGTAGGCGCCCAGGGCATCGGCCATCTCGGCGAGGGGATTGTTCATCCCGAGCCGCGCCGCCACCCAGCCGATTGCCGCCAATAGCGCGGTCAGACCGCCAGCGATGCGAACCGGCGTATAGAACCCCGATCGGGCCAGCATGAGAAGCGCGGGCATGGCGGCAAGCACTATGGCAAGCTGGACCAGCTCGATGCCCAGATTGAACCCCAGCAGGCTCAGGATCAATTGGGGTGTCGACAGGTCGAGTTCGGCCAGGGTGAACGAGAACGCCATGCCGTGAATCAGCCCGAACGCGCCGGCAATATAGACCTCCCTGCCGGCAAAGAGCGGGCGCAGGGCATGGACGGCCCCGATCATTATCGTGAGCGCGATCAGCACTTCGATGGGCTGCTGGGGCAGTTCGAGCCGCAAAAGCCCGGCCAGAACCAGCGTGGCCGAATGCCCGATGGTAAAGGCGGTTACGATCCGTACGATCTTCCAGAGACTGGCTTGGCTGCCCGCATAGCCGCGCCATGCGCCGGACGTGGCCAGAAGCGGCGCGGGGAGCAGCAGGACGAGGAGGAACAACAGATGGTCGGTTCCGGCCGCAATGTGGGTCATGCCAAGCTGCATCATGTGCACAAAGCCGGTCAAATAAGAGCCCGCGGAGAGGTCCAGCGACAGCGGCGCTATGGTGCCATCGACGGGGTTGACCTGGATGACGCCGACCTGCGTGCTCTCGCTGCTGTCGGGCTCGACCTGGCCGTTCATCCAGTCCTGGCGCACCGAAACCAGAATGGCATGGGTGACGACCTGGTGAATGACCGCGTCATAGTCCAGAACGAACGCGGTGGTTGTGAGGCCGGGGGGCGGGGTGAGCACCAGTTCGGCCCCGAGCTCGGCATAGAGCCCGGCGTCGGTCCGGGCTTGCTCCACCGAAATGTCACCAACAAAAACCGTCCAGGCGGTGCCATCTTCGGCCAGCGCCGCCGTGTGGGTCAGAAGATAATCGGCGATTTCGGGCTCATGGCCGGCGACGAATGCTGAGGGGTCCGCCCCGAAGTCAAAGCCTGTGGCCAGACCGAGATCGGTGATGGGGATATGAATTTGCGCTTCGACCCGGTCATGGAAAACGTCGAGAAGCAGAAGCGAATTGGGCATAGGATGGGCAAAGGTGGCGGCGGCGCCGGCGAACACCGCCAGCACCGCAACCACCAGCTTCCATGCGAGCGATTTCATGCACCGGATCCGGCAAAATCATAGACCGCGCCGTAATCGGCTTCATGATCGCGCCAGATGGTGTGGTAGTGAATCTGATCGCCAAAAACGACGCCGTTCTGGCAGACAAATTCGATCCAGACCCCCGGCCCGTCGATCCGCACGTAATCGCCGTGACTGGTGAGGCTTGTATCGCCCGAATACCCGATATAGGTCTCGTCCAGCTGCTCGGCATACTGGGCCATGATCGCCTCGGTGGTCTCGGTCGTCGTATCGCCGACCCATTCGCGGATCGCGGCCAGAACCCGCTCTTTCTGGGCGTCGTCGAGCTGGCTGACGGCCAGCCCCAGTTTGGTCTCGGGGAACTGCCCATCCTTGCCTGGGCCAAGCAGGACGTCGGAGAAACTCGATTCGAGTCTCGCCGCTTCAAGCTGCTCGTCGGACAGGGATGCGAGCATATCGACCATGGCGTCGCGGTCGTCGTCGAGCGGCGCATAGGTCACCCCGTCCTTTATCCAGACTTTGGGTTCCACGCCGATGAAATTGGGGGTCGCGCTGACCTCGCTGCCGCCGGAAAACGTTCTCAGGACCGCCAAATGGTGGCCACCGAATTGCAATTGCCAGGGATCGGCGGTGCCGGGCTCGCCGAGAAAGGCGATCAGGTAGGTGCCGCTCGAATAGCTCAGGGCGGGGCCGCCTCCGCCCATGCCGTCGGGCGGGGCCATGGCATCATCGGCGGGCATCTCCATGCCCTCGGGTGGCTCGCCGCCCGGTGCGCCGCCACCGCTGGCCTGGGAAGCTGTCAGGATGTCGTCGGCCATCATGATCTGGGTGATCTCGTCAAAGCCGTCGCCGGGGCTGTCGCTGCTGGCCGCCATCAACACCGCCATCGCCGCCTGGCGCTGGGTATCGTCGAGATCGGACATCAAAATGCCGACGCGGCAGTCGGCGCCGCAGGGCAGATTGGACCACGCCGTCGAATTCTCCTCGGTCAGCGCAAGAACCACCTGCGCCCGCTGATCGTCGCTCAATGTGTCGAGAAAGGCCTGGGCCGTGCACGCGACAAGCGCCGCGACGCCCGTTTGTTCGGCGCAGCTCTCGGGAATGGCAGCATCCTGGCCGGGTTGATCGATGCCGGTAATTTGGACCGCCCCGTCATCGAGAAGTTCCGCAGTGGCGGCGGTCTCCGACGTCTGCGCATGGCCGGGGCCTATGAGCATTGCACTCGCGGCGAGCAATCCCGCCATCAATCGGATTGTGTGACTGGACTTCATTGCACCCTCCGTTTGCCGGCGCTCTCAGCCTCGCAGAGTTCCGCTTTCGCTGGCGCTGCCCCCTAACGGTGCGCCAGCTTGGCGCGCAAGACAAGCTTTCAGTTGTGACAATCTGGCAATGTTTGCGGCGCTCCAGAGGTCATGTTCTTGCCTTCAGAGCGAAATGGTCAGGCCGCCATCGACGTAGAGCGTGTGGCCGTTGACGAAGCTGGCGGCGTCGGAGGCAAGGAAAATGGCGGCGCCTTTGAGCTCGTCGAGATCGCCCCAGCGGCCGGCGGGGGTGCGGGCTTCGAGCCAGGCCGTAAATTTTTCGTCTTCGATGAGGGCTTTGTTGAGCGGGGTCCTGAAATAGCCCGGGGCGATGGCGTTGACCTGAAGACCCTTTGCGGCCCAGTCGGTGGCCATGCCACGGGTGAGGTTGCGCACTGCGCCCTTGGCGGCGGTGTAGGGGGCGACCGAAAAGCGGGCCAGTTCGGAGGTGGCTGAAGCGATGTTGACGATCTTGCCGTGGCCGCGCCCGAGCATGAAACGCGCAACGGCCTGCGCGACGTAAAAGACCGAGGTGACGTTGGTTTTCAACAAGGCGTCCCACTGGTCATGGGGAAAGTCTTCGAGCGGGGCGCGGTGCTGCATGCCGGCATTGTTGATGAGGATGTCGATGGGGCCGATATCGGCTTCGATTTTGGCAATGGCGGCTTGAACGGCGTCGGGGTCGGTGACGTCGAAGAGGGCAGCGTGGGCGTCGTGACCCTCGGTTTTGAGGGCGGCGGCGGCGGCGGCCAGTTTGTCCGGGCTGCGGCCGTTGAGGACGATGCGGGCGCCGTGAGAGGCGAGGCCCTCGGCAAGAGCGTAGCCGATACCTTGTGAGGAGCCGGTGACGAGGGCGGTTTTTCCTGTGAGATCGAAGAGGTTGGTCATGGGGGCTCCGGGGTTTTGGGGGTTGCGGGGACGACCCTTCGGAAAGGCCCCCTCACCCGTCTGGCCACGCCATCCGACCTCTCCCCCTAAGGGAGAGGTGGTCCGCGGCGTTTGTGACCTTCTTTACCTCTCCCTTGGGGGAGAGGTCGGCGCGAAGCGACGGGTGAGGGGGCCTTTTTACCCTTGCCCGAGGCGAGGAAAGGGTCGATGGGCCGACAGGCCAATAGATGTCCATCTAGTGGTTGTCTCGCGGCAGACCTTTGGATTGGGCGATACGTTGATAGTTCACTGCGGGTTTGAGGACGGCGCCGTCGCCGAGCTGGTCGACCAGTCCGCGCTGGATTTCCTGCCAGGGGGTCTGGTGGTTGGGGAAGGGGTAGCCGCCCTTGGCGTTAAGTTCGGCGCGACGCCGGGCCAGTTCGTCATCGCTGACCAGCATGTCGGCGATGCCCAACTTAAGATCGATGCGCACGCGGTCTCCGGTGCGGATCAAGGCCAGGCCGCCGCCGGCCGCGGCTTCGGGGGAGGCGTTGAGGATCGAGGGAGAGCCGGACGTTCCCGACTGACGGCCATCGCCGATGCAGGGGAGCGCGTGGATGCCGCGTTTGATGAGGTAGGCGGGCGGGCGCATGTTGACGACTTCGGCGGCGCCCGGATAGCCGATGGGGCCGGCGCCGCGCATGAAGAGCAGGGTGAATTCGTCGATTTCGAGGGCCGGGTCGTCGATGCGGTGGTGGTAGTCCTCGGGTCCATCGAACACCACAGCCTTGCCTTCGAAGGCTTCGGGGTCGTCGGGGTTGGAGAGGTAGCGCTGGCGAAACTCGGGGGAAATGACCGAGGTCTTCATGATGGCGTTGTCGAACAGATTACCCGACAGGACGATGAAGCCCGCGTCTTCGGTCAACGGGGTTTCGAAGGGGCGGATGACTTCGGGGTCGAGGATGGGCGTTGCGCGGCAGTTCTCGCCGATGTTCTGGCCATTGACCGTGGGGGCGTTCTCGTAAATCAGGCCCTTTTTCATCAACTCATTGACGACGGCGGGGACGCCGCCGGCGCGATGGAAATCCTCGCCCAGATACTCACCGGCCGGCTGGAGGTTGACCAGCAGGGGAATGTGATGCCCGTGGGTTTGCCAGTCTTTTATCGTGAGGTCGACCCCGATATGGCGGGCGATGGCGTTGATGTGGACCGGCGCGTTGGTCGAGCCGCCAATGGCCGAATTGACGGCGATGGCGTTGAGGAAATTGTCGCGGGTGAGGATGTCGGAGGGTTTTAAATCCTCGTGGACCATATCGACGATGCGCTTGCCGGTGCGCCAGGCAATCGCCGCGCGATCCTTGTGCGGAGCGGGAATGGCGGCCGAGCCGGGCAATTGCATGCCCAGCGCTTCGGCGAGCGAATTCATGGTGGTGGCCGTGCCCATCGTGTTGCAATAGCCAACCGAGGGGGCTGAGGACGCGACGAGTTCGATAAATTCCTCATAGCCGATTTCACCGGCGGCCATCATCTCGCGAGCCTTCCAGATGATGGTGCCCGAGCCGGTGCGTTGGCCCTTGAACCAGCCATTGAGCATGGGGCCGACCGAAAGGGCGATGGCCGGGATATCGACGGTGGCGGCGCCCATGAGCATGGCGGGTGTGGTCTTGTCGCAGCCGATGGTGAGGACCACGCCATCGAGCGGGTAGCCGTAAAGCACTTCGACGAGGCCGAGATAGGCGAGGTTGCGATCAAGGCCGGCGGTGGGGCGTTTGCCGGTCTCCTGAATGGGGTGGACTGGAAATTCGAACGCGATGCCGCCGGCCTCGCGGATGCCTTCGCGCACGCGCTGGGCGAGGACCATATGGTGGCGGTTGCAGGGGGAAAGGTCCGAGCCGGTCTGGGCGATGCCGATGATCGGTTTGCCGGACTGGAGCTCTTCGCGGGTGATGCCGTAGTTCATATAGCGCTCGAGATAGAGCGCGGTCATATCGGGATTGTCCGGGTTGTCGAACCAGGCGCGGGAGCGCAGCTTTTTCATAGGGTTTCTCCAGTGCCGCTTGTGGACGGCGCGGGGGCTGTGGCGCGCCTCGTCCTTTGTTCGCGGAGGTAAATGATGAAGCTCGAGGTGATGATGATGGCGGCGCCGGCAAGGGTTAGGGCGCGTGGAAGTTCGTCAAAGAACAGATAGCCGAAAATGATGGCCCAGGGCAGGAGCGTATATTGCAGCGGTGCGACGGCGGCGGCATCGGCGAGCTTGACGGCGCGGTTGACGCACATATGGGCGAGCATGGCGACCACCCCGAGCGTGCCGAGCAGCAGGAAATCGGGGAGCGTCGGGGTGACCCAGCCGAAGGGTGTGAGGAGCAGACCAGCGACGAGAGCGCCGGTGATCTGGAAGAACACCAGCGTCTTGTCGGGCGTGCCGCGTAGTGTGCGGCCGGTGATGACCATGAGCGCAAAGGCCAGTGTGCCGACGACGGAAACGAGAATGGCGAGGGGATTGATCTCGCCCGAGGGTGTCAGGGCGACAAGGACACCGACAAAGCCCAGGCCGATGGCGGCCCAGCGGATGGGGCCGACTTTTTCCTTCAAGAGAAACGGCGACATGGCGGCGACATAGATGGGCGCGGCGAGCCAATAGGTCATGACGTCGGCCAGCGGCAGGAAATAAACAGCCCAGTAAAAGCAGAACACTTCGGCGGTGGAGAACACCACGCGGGCGAACTGGAGAAGGGGGCGCTCGGCGGACAGGATGGGTTTGAGGCCCGATTTCCAGAGGAACGGCAGCAGGATGACCAAAGCGACCGCGGAGCGCAGCAGGAGGACCTGGCCGACCGAATAGGTTGAGACCAGCCATTTGCCCATGGCGTCGTTGAGTGAAAACAGGAACATGGCCAGCAGCATGATGAGCACGCCCATCCGGGCCGGTGACATGGGGGCCGGGATTGCCTTGACGCTGCTCATCTAGAGTTCTCCATCGGCATTGGAGCGCCGATGTGTGGCATCGGGGCGGGTAAAGAGTTCAGGCAGAAGTTCGATGCCGAGACCCGGTGTATCGGGGAGCGTGATCTGGCCGTTTTTGACGATTGGCAGGGCATCGACAACTTCTGTGTACCAGCCGGTATAAAGCGCGCGCACCGATTCCTGAATGAGGGCGTTGCGGGCGTGGAGCGAGAACTGGCAGGAGGCCATGAAAACCACCGGGCCGGTGCAATCGTGCGGCGCTATAGGGATTTGCTGGGCCTCTGCCAGGGCCGCGATCTTGCGCGCTTCGGAGAGACCGCCGCACCAGGAAAGGTCGAGCATGGCGACACCTGCGACGCCGGTCGCGAGATAATCGCGGAAGGCGTGGGGGTAGGCGAGGGTTTCGGACGCGCAGATCATGGCGTCGGTGTGGGGGGCGTAGGCCTTGAGGGTATCGAGGCTGTCCATGCGCACGGGGTCTTCGTGCCAATAGGTATCGTAGGGTTTGAGCGCCCGCGCGATGCGCTGGGCGGCGGGCAGGCGCCAGAGCGAATGGAATTCGACCATGATGTCCATCTTGTCGCCGACGGCCTTGCGGATTTTCTCGAACGGTTCGAGGGCGGTCGTCAGTTCGGCAGCGGAGATGTCGAGACCGTGGGTGCGCTCGGCGGCGATATCGAACGGCCAGATCTTCATGCCGGTTATCCCCTCATCGAGAAGGGAAAGCGCGAGTTCGTCGGCGCGGTTCAAAAAGGCGTCGAGGTCTTCGTAAGGGCCGATGGGCTTGGCATCGAGGCCCCAGTTGTCGACCGACTGGGCGCGGCTGTCACGGATATAGGAATAACCCGCGCAGGTGTTGTAGGTGCGGATCGTGTCGCGGGACTTTCCGCCCAAAGCGACCGAAACAGGGACGCCCAGCGCCTTGCCGAAAATATCCCAGAGGGCGATGTCGATGGCGGAATTACCGCGGGTTTCGACCCCGGCGCCACGCCAGCCCAGATACCCGATCAAATCGCGGTTGATCGCTTCGATCTGCAGCGGATCGCGGCCGATCAGCTTGGGCGCGACTGTTTCGTGGATATAGGCTTCGACCGCGGCGGCGCCGAGGAAGGTTTCGCCAAGGCCGGTGATGTTTTCATCGGTGCGGATAAGAACCCAGACGACGTTGCCGAACTGGCCAAGGCGCAGAGTTTCGACTTCTGTGATCTTCATTGGGTCTATCCGCGAGAGAGGCGTGAAAGGGCGGAGCCGTGGCCCCGCCCATCAGCGTCGGGAGGGCGACGCTTACTGGCCGCGAATGGCGGCGAGTTCGGTGTTTACCCGTTCGATCACGTCGGCACCGATGGAGTCGGCGCTGCGATCGTAAACGCCGGCAACGGCTTCGCGGATTTCGGCCATTGATTCGTCCGTGATGTCGTTGACTTCGATACCGGCGTCGATGATGCGCTGGAGCGATTCATCGGACAGGGCGCGGCTGGCGGACCGCTGGGCATCGCGGCCCACGATGGCGCAGTCGACAAGGATCTGCTGCTCTTCTGCCGAATAGGTATCGAAGATCGGCTTGGAGAACAGAACCATGAACGGGGTATAGGCGTGACGGGTGTTGGAGACGTAATCCTGCACTTCGTAAAAGCGCGAGGTGTCGATGGTCACATAGGGATTTTCCTGGGCGTCGATGGCGCCGGTTTCCAGAGCCGTGAACACTTCACCGAACGCCATCGGCGTTGCGTTGGTGCCAAGGGTCTGGAAGGTGTCGAGGAAGATGTTGTTCTGCATGACGCGGACGCGCATGCCGTCAAAATCGGCAAGGTTTTCCACCGGGCGGACCGAGTTGGAAAGGTTGCGGAACCCGTTCTCCCAATAGGCGAGATTGACCAGATTGTGCTCGGGCATCATGTCGGCCATGTACGTGCCGAATTCGCCGTCGAGCAGGGCGTCGGCTTCCTGTTCGCTGGAGAGCAGGAAGGGCAGATCGAAAACGCCGAGGGCCGGTTCGATGGCAACTAGCGGCGAGGTCGAGGAAATGACCATTTCGAGCGTGCCCGAACGTAGGGACTGCGCCGACTGCAGATCGTCGCCGAGTGACGAGGACCAGAACGCATTGATGGTCCATGCGCCGCCGGTGGCATCGTCAATGCATTGGGTCATGGCGTCCACGCCGTCGCCCACCGGGTGATCTTCGGCAACGCCATTGGCGATGCGGATGGTACGCTCGGAAATCTGGGCGCTGGCCGGCAGGGCCACGCTCATGGCCAGAACGGCAGCCAGCGAGGTCGTGATGATGGTTTTCATTTTCAGTTACTCCTCCATTGGTTTTCTGGTGAGACCGGGATCAGCGCAGCCAGCTAAGCGGCGTGAGCACGATTTCGGGGAACATAACGAGCAGGGCCAGCACGATGATTTGGGACAGGATGAACGGCAGGACGCCATACACCACCTTGCCCATGGGTACGCGCGAGACCCCGCTGACCACGTTGAGCACTACGCCAACCGGCGGAGTGATCAGCGAGATGCAGGTGGTCATCACAAAGATGATGCCGAAATAGATGGGATCGATGTCTGCCGCCCGGATCATTGGCATGAGCACGGGGGCAAAGATCAGGATGGTCGGGGCCAGATCGAGCACCATGCCCACGACAAGCAGCAACAGAACGATGCACAGCATCAAAAGCTTTGGATTGTCGATGAAGGGCTGGACGAGGCTGACGAGCTGGTTGGGAATATTGGCCGAAGTGATGAGCCAGGACGTGACCAGCGCGGCAGCAACCAGGAACATGACGATCGAGGTGGTCTTGGCGGCGTTGACGAACACCCGGTAAAGGCTGGCCCAGGTCAGCTCGCGATAAACGACGCCGCCGACGAACAGTGCATAAACGGCAGCAGTCACCGCCGCTTCGGTGGGCGTGAAGACCCCGAACCGGATGCCGGCCAGGATGATGACGGGCATGAACAGCGCCCAAACGGCGGCGCCGGCGGCCTTGAAGCGCTCCTTGCCCGAGCTTTTGGGCAGGGCGGCCACCTTTTCCTTGCGAGCAACGAAGCCCCACATGGCAGCGAGGGCCAGCGCCATCATCAGGCCCGGCACGATGCCGCCCAGAAACAGGCCGGTGATCGAGACGTTGGCGGCAACGCCAAAGATGATGTAGGCGAGCGAGGGCGGAATGACCGGGGCGACAATGCCGCCCGAGGCCATGAGGCCGGCGGCGCGTGGCACATTGTAACCGGCGTCGCGCATCATGGGCACGAGAATGGCGGCAAGCGCTGCGGAATCGGCGGCGGCCGACCCCGACATCGACGCCATGATGACGGCGGCCATGACGGCTACGAAGCCCAGACCGCCTCTTATGTGCCCCACGCAGGTGACGGCGAAATGGACGATGCGGCGCGACAGCCCGCCCGCGTTCATCAATTCGCCGGCCAGAAGGAAAAAGGGGATGGCCAGAAGCGTGAAGGTGTTGGCACCGGTGATCAATTGCTGGGCAATGATCTGGGTGTTGAAGATGCCCATGTAGGACATCAGAACGATGCCGGTGGTCAGAAGCGCAAATGCGACCGGCAGGCCGATGGCGAGGGTGCCGAACAGCGAGCCAAGGAAGACCAGAATGATCATATGGCGCGCTCCACCGGCTGGTTTTCTTCATACTCGCCAGCAAAGCGGGCAATGTCGGCGTCGGTGACGCGACCGGTGACGATTTCGAAGATGCGGAACAGGGCGATCAGACCGATGCCCAGCGACGTGAAATAGCCAACGCCATAGACCCAGATCATCGACATGCCGACCACAGCGGCGGTCATCGAGGCGTTGATGGGGTGCTGAACCCAGGTGCCGTGGAAAAACACCACTGCGGTCATCAAGATGATGATGTTGGTGATCAGCATGCAGGCAACCCGCCCGCGGCGGCCGAACAGCCGCACGATGGTTTCCACCCCGATATGGCCATGGTCCTTGAAGGCCAGGACCGCGCCGATGAAGGTGAGCCAGACAAAGAAATAGCGGCTCATTTCCTCAGAGAAATTCAAGCCGCTGTTAAAGCCGTACCGGAGCACGACGTTGGTCGCGACCATGATGACCATGCCCAGCAGGAGCCCGGCCAAAACGAACTCGATCACTTTGACAATGATGCTGATGGCCCTAGTCATGAGCGGGTGTCCCCGCCCATGCCCAAAATTGCGCATTGCGCATGTTCAGGTCTCCTCCCATAGCGCACTCGATGGAGGCGCTGTAATAGCGTCGGCGGGGCGGCAGTTTTTGGTGCCGTTCACGAGCCGTCTGGACAAAGGCTTAAATGATAGCGTATGTCATTGTCAACGGTGTGCCGCACTGCAATGAGCGCGCTGGAGGGAGATAGTGGGTAAAAAAGACAATATTTACAGGGCTGTAACGCTAAAAGATGTGGCCGCTGCGGCCGATGTCAGCGTTATCACAGCTTCACGGGCACTGCGCACGCCGGATATTGTTTCCGGCAAGGTACGCGAACGCGTTCAAGAGGCTGTTGATGCGCTCGGATACGCGCCAAACCAGGCGGCGCGGGCGCTCGCTTCAGCCACCACATCGACAATCGGCGTGCTGATCCCTTCGGTGACCAATCTGGTTTTTTCCGACGTGATGCGCGGGATCTACGATGCCGTTGAAGGCACACCCTATCAGGTGCAGCTGGGCAATACGCGCTACACCAATCGCAAGGAAGAAGAGCTGCTCAGGGTGTTTGCCGCCCAGCGGCCGGCGGGCTTGATCGTTTCAGGGATCGACCAGTCGCAGACGGCGCGGGCCCTTTTGGAAAGTTTTGGCTGTCCGGTGGTCCAGATCATGGATATCGGGCCCGACCCCATCGACATGATGATCGGCTTCGATCACCGCGAGGGCGGACGGGCGGCGGTGCGTCATCTCATTGCAAACGGATACCGCCGTATCGGGTTTATCGGGGCGCGCATGGACCCGAGGGCGCAACGGCGGCTCGACGGCTACAGCGAAGTGCTGCATGCCGAAGGGCTTTATGACGAACGCCTGATCCTGACGTCGCCGCAAGCGTCCTCGGTGGTGCGGGGGAGCGAGATGTTTGCCGATTTCCTCGGGCTGGTGCCCGACGCGGACGCTGTGTTCTGCAACAATGACGACATGGCGCTGGGTGCGCTGTTCGAGTGCCAGAGGCGGCATATCCGCGTGCCGACCCAGTTCGGGATCATGGGGTATAACGACCTCGATTATACGGCGGTGAGCAACCCGACGGTCTCATCGATCCGCACCCTGCGCTACGACATGGGTTATCGGGCCATCGAGATGATTATCGCTGCGTCCAAAGGCGAGCGGCCCGATCCGGCGGTTGTCGATGTGGGGTACGAGCTCAAGGCCCGTCAGAGTACGGACCGCAGATAAAAACCGAGATTCCGGGAGGACAGATCAAACAATGAATATCCTGATTATCGGGGCCGCCGGCATGGTCGGACGCAAGCTTACGGACGCGCTTGTCGCATCGGGCACATTGGCGGGCAAGCCGATCGAGGCGCTAACGCTGGTCGATGTGATCGAGCCCGAAATGCCGCAGATGGACGGTGTGGACCTCACCACACGAGCTATCGACATTGCCGATCCAAGCGCGGCCGAAACGCTGATCGCCGAGCGGCCCGACGTGATCTTTCATCTCGCTGCGATTGTTTCGGGCGAGGCCGAGCTCGATTTCGAAAAGGGCTACGCCATCAATCTCGATGGCACGCGGTATCTGTTCGAGGCGATCCGGCAGGTGGGGAAGAGCGAACCCTATTGTCCGCGTTTTGTTTTTACCTCCTCGATTGCAGTGTTCGGTGCGCCGTTTCCCGACAAGATCGGGGACGAGTTTTTCCAGACGCCGCGTACCAGCTACGGCACGCAAAAAGCCATCGGGGAATTGCTGCTGGCCGATTATTCGCGGCGCGGGATTCTCGATGGGGTGGGCATCAGGCTGCCGACCATCTGTATTCGTCCGGGCAAGCCCAACAAGGCCGCCTCGGGGTTCTTTTCTTCAATCCTGCGCGAGCCGCTGATGGGGCTCGAGGCCGTGTTGCCGGTCAGCGAGGATGCGCGGCACTGGCACGCCAGCCCCCGCGCGGCTGTGGGGTTTTTGATCCATGCGGCAGAAATGGATACCGCGGCGCTCGGGGTGCGGCGGAGTCTCAACATGCCGGGGCTATCGGCGACGGTGGGTGAGCAGATCGAGGCGCTGCGACGTGTGGCCGGAGACGAGGCAGTCAAGCTGATCCGGCGCGAACCCGATACCATGACCGCCGAGATGGTCGAGGGCTGGGCCAAGGATTTCGACGCATCGCGGGCGCTATCGCTTGGGTTTGTGGCCGAATCTTCGTTCGATGAGATCATCGCCATCCATATCGAGGACGAACTGGGCGGGGAGCTGCCGAAATGAAAATTGCAATCGTGACCGGTGGCGGCACCGGGGTGGGCAAGGCGATTGCCAAGGCGCTTTACGCTGATGGATTTGCCATCGCGCTGTTCGGGCGGCGGCAGGAGGTGCTTGAGGCGACGGCCGCAGAGATCGATGCGGGCGGCGAAAAGGTTCAGGCGGTGTCTGTGGACATTGGCGACAGGGCCGCAGTCGAGGCGGCGTTCGAGACGGTGATCGCCCGATGGGGGCGGCTCGATCTGCTGGTCAACAATGCGGGAATGAACGCGCCTTCGGTGGCGCTGGAAGATGTCTCGGCGGCGCAGTGGGATCAGGTGGTCGGGGCGAATTTGTCGGGGGCGTTTTTCTGCACCCAGTTCGCGTTCCGCCAGTTCAAGGCGCAGAGCCCGCAGGGTGGGCGGATCATCAACAACGGTTCGATTTCGGCCACAACGCCGCGTCCGCAATCGGCGCCCTATGCGGCGACCAAGCACGCAATCACGGGGCTTACCAAGGCGTCGGCGCTCGACGGGCGGCCGTTCAACATTGCGGTGGGGCAGATCGACATCGGCAATGCGTCCACGGATATGACGACGCGGATGTCTTCGGGCGTGTTGCAGGCCGATGGGTCGATGGCGGTGGAGCCGACGATCGATGCGGGCCATATCGCTAGGGCTGTGAGCTATATGGCGGGACTGCCGCTGGAGGCCAATACTTTGACCATGACGGTGATGGCGACCCAGATGCCGTTTGTCGGTCGGGGGTAGGATGCGCCGATCTTCAGGCCATGAAGGGCTGCGAAGGGCGATTTGCTGCACTTCCGGTACTCACGTACTGCAGGTACGCTCCGTTCCGGTTCTCGCAAACCACCCTTCTCGCTCCATCCTGACCTGAACCTCGGCACATCCTGGGAGCAAGAGAACTGGAGATGGCAATGGGCATTTTTGACGAAGGCGTATTTCTGGGCCGCGTGCGGCTGGATGGCAGAGGGTATCCGCGCATTGTGACGGTGCGGGAGGGCAAGGTTGTCGACATCACAGCCAGGGCCGCGCCGACGGTGCGGGATATCTGCGAGATGGACGATCCGGTTGGCTATGTGAAGGCGGCGCCGGGCGAGGCGGTTGCAGATATTGACGCGTTGCTGGCGGGCACGGCGGACGGCGTGACGCTGCTTTCGCCGGTCGATCTGCAGGCGGTGAAAGCGTCGGGGGTGACGTTTGTTGTCAGCCTGCTCGAGCGGGTGATCGAGGAACAGGCCAAGGGCGATGCGGGGCGGGCCGATGCGCTTCGGGGGGAAATTCTCGAACTGATCGGGGAGGACCTTTCGCAATTGGTGCCGGGTTCGGACGCGGCGATGGCGGTCAAGGCCAAGCTAATCGAAAAGGGCGTGTGGAGCCAATATCTCGAAGTGGGGATCGGGCCGGATGCGGAAATCTTCACCAAATGCCAGCCCATGGCCAGCGTGGGGCACGGGGCCGATGTGGGGCTGCATCCGATTTCGACCTGGAACAATCCCGAGCCCGAAGTGGCGCTGATCGTTTCGTCAGAGGGCAAAATCGTTGGAGCGACGCTGGGCAATGACGTCAATCTGCGCGACGTCGAGGGGCGCTCGGCGCTGCTGTTGGGCAAGGCAAAAGACAACAACGCCTCGGCGTCGCTGGGGCCGTTCATCCGGCTGTTCGATGGGGATTTCTCGCTCGACAGCGTCAAACAGATGGATGTTGCGCTCGAGGTTTCCGGCCAGGATGGATTCACGCTCAGCGGCCATTCGTCGATGAGCCAGATTTCGCGGACGCCGGAATCGCTGGTGGCGGCGGCGCTGGGGAGCCATCACCAATATCCGGACGGGTTGGCGCTCTATCTGGGGACGATGTTTGCGCCGGTGCAGGATCGCGATGGGGCCGGGCAGGGGTTTACCCACAAGCTGGGCGATGTGGTGACGATTTCGACACCGACCCTGGGGGCGCTGGTCAATACTGTGCGGCTTTCGACTGAGTGCGCGCCATGGACCTATGGGCCAAGGGCGTTGATGGGTGATCTGGCCGGGGCTGGATTGCTTTAGGTTGAATTGACATTCAGGTGGTTTTGGCAACTTCCGTCACCATCTCCACCGATGTCATCCCGGGCGAAGACCCGGGATCCAGTAGCCGGTAGTGCTGGCGGTTCTGTCTCAAGCGCTGAGTGTACTGGACCCCGGCTCAGGGCCGGGGTGACGGAGGTGCTTTTGGAAGGTCGGAGCTTTCAGGTAAATGCCGATTGGTCCTAAGGCCCCTACCCGGTTGCCATTTGCCGCTGCGCTTGCCATCTTGTTCTTAGATCGATCTAACACCATGAGATCGGGGGGAGGATGATGGGCGAGAAACCGGCGCGCAAGCTGCGCCCTACTCTTATGGACGTTGCCCGCAAGGCCGGCGTTTCGCGGGCCACCGCATCGCTGGTAGTGCGCAAGAGCCCCCTTGTCGGGGCCGAGACGCGGGCGAGTGTCGAGGCGGCGATGGCCGAGATCGGCTATGTCTATAATCTGGGCGCTGCGGGTATGCGGGCGGCGCGCAGCCGTACGATCGGGGTGATTATCCCCAATCTTTCCAATCCGTTTTTCGGGGTGCTGCTGGCGGGGATCGACCAAGTGGTCGACGGGGCCGGGCTTGCGACCTTTATTGCCCATTCGGCGGAATCGGCGGCCAAGCAGGACGGGTTCGTCACAAGGATGCGCGAGCATGGTGTGGACGGGCTGATTGTTTGTCCGGCGGCCGGAACGCCGCCGCGTTTCATCGAAAAGTTGACCGATTGGGGGATGCCGGTGGTCGAAGCCCTGCGCACGGTGGGCGCTGGGGCGGTCGATTATGTCGGCATGGACCAGAGTGGCGGTATGGAGGGCGCCGTGGCGCGGTTGGTGGAACTTGGCCATTCGCGGATCGGGTTCGTGACGGCCAATCTCGATCACTCGGCTCATGACGAACGGCTTGCCGCGTTTCGCGAGGCGATGGAGCGGCACGGCACCTCTGCTGTCGAAATCGAGATCGATCCCACTCACGCAGGCGCCATGGCGCTGGCCCGGCAGATGGCTGGGCGCGCCGATGCGCCGAGTGCCTGGATCTGCCACAACGACGTTATTGGGCTCGGCATGCACCGGGGGTTTTCCGATTGCGGGCTTTCGCCCGGGCGGGACGTGTCTCTGATCGGGTTCGACAATGTGGCAGAAACCGATCTGGTGCGACCGGGGCTGGCGTCGGTGGCGACCGAGCCGGTTGAAATCGGGGTGCAGGCGGCGAAATTGTTGTTGCGGCGGATCGACAACCCCGAAGCTGATGTCGAAGCGCTTTCGGTGCCGACCCATTTTGTCGAAAGAGGCTCGGTCGGCCCGGCTTAGGTGCGCGGTATCGAGCGGGGTTGACTTGCAGGCAGTAAGCCTTTTAGATCGATCTAAATACAGAGGCCAGGGCATTTCCAAAGTCTGCGAAGTCAGATCGAAATGCTCCGGAACTTATCTGAGGCGTGTTTCAGCCAAGTGCGGCGAGGACGTTTTAGCGGGAGGAGTGGAGCGCTTGAACTATCAGTTCAATTTCGCACCGGTGATCAACAATTTCGATCAGTTGATCTATGGCGCGCTCATCACGATACAGCTCAGCTTCGGCGCCATCCTGATCGGGACGCTGATCGCCATTCCGTGCGCGGCCGCCAAGACAGCAGGCATCAAGCCGCTGGCCTGGCTGGTCAACATCTATATCGAGGTGATCCGCAACACCCCGTTCCTCATCCAGATATTCTTTATCTATTTTTCGCTGCCCGCGCTGGGCATCAGGTTCGACCCCAATACCGCGGCGCTTGTGGCGCTGTCGGTCAATGTGGGAGCTTACGCAACCGAGATCGTGCGGGCTGGGATTGAATCGATCAATCGCGGGCAGGTGGAGGCGGGCAAGGCGCTGGGGTTCAAGGGGCATCAGATCTTCCGCTACATCATCCTGAAACCTGCCATCCGGACCATCTATCCGGCGCTGACCAGCCAGTTCATCTATCTGATGCTGACCTCGTCCGTGGTCTCGGCGATTTCGGCGACCGACCTTGCGGCGGCTGGCAACAACATCCAGTCGGCGACCTTTGCGGCGTTCGAGGTCTATCTGGTGATAACGGTGATGTATTTCGTCCTGTCGCTGGGCTTTTCGGGGCTGTTTTCGGCCATCGGGCGGACGGCGTTCCGCTATCCTCTGGCGCGGTAGGGGGCGATCATGTTCCGCACGTTCGGTCCCAATGAATTCTGGTACATCGTGATGGCGGTGCAGTGGACGCTGCTGCTCTCGGCCGTTGCTTTTGCCGGTGGCGCCCTGGGTGGCATTGCCGTTGCGCTGGGGCGTGTGTCGACCGTCCGGCCGATCCGTTATGGCGCGCTGGCCTTTATCCGGGTCTTTCAGGGTACGCCGCTGCTCATGCAGCTGTTTCTCGTGTTTTTCGGGCTCAATATTTTCGGGGTGGGCATCAACCCATGGGTGGCGGCAGCCGTGGCGCTGACGCTGCATGCCAGCGCCTATCTGGGCGAAATCTGGCGCGGCTGCATCGAGGCGGTGCCGCAGGGGCAGAGCGAAGCGAGTTGGGCGCTCGGGCTCGGCTATCGCGACCGCATGTTCAGCGTGGTGCTGCCGCAGGCGGCCAAGATTTCGGTGGCGCCGACTGTCGGGTTTCTGGTGCAGCTCATCAAAGGCACCTCGCTGGCTTCGATCATCGGGTTCGTGGAGCTGACGCGGGCCGGCCAGATCATCAACAACGCGACGTTCCAGCCGCTGACCGTGTTCTCGCTGGTGGCGGCGCTTTATTTCATCTTGTGCTGGCCGCTTTCGATGTGGGCCTGGCACCTGGAAGGCCGTTTTGCCGTGGCAACGGCTCGTTAGGTGATGGTGGCCTGCGCTAACTGTTCACACAACCTAGACGCCTCAAAAAGTTCAACCCAAGGGAGAGAGTAGATGACATTGAACAAGACACTGATCGGGCTAGGTGCCGCTGCAGCGCTGGCCGTGGGGCTGGTCGCAGGACCGGTTGCGGCGCAGACGCCTGACGAAATCCAGGCGCGCGGCACCGTAAACATCGGGCTGCTTGTAGATTTTCCGCCGTTCGGCATTCTCGATGAAGCAGGCAATCCAGACGGTTATGACGCCGATGTGGCACGGCTTCTGGCCGAGGATATGGGGGTCGAGCTTAACCTTGTCCCGGTGACCGGGCCGAACCGTATTCCTTATCTGGTATCCAACCAGGTCGATATTCTCGTCGCCTCACTGGGCATCACGCCCGAGCGCGCCGAGCAGGTCGATTTTTCCGATCCCTATGCGGGCATCGAAATCTTTGTGTTTGGCGATGCCAATCTCGAAGTGAGCGGGCCAGAGGGGCTTTCGGGGCAGAATATCGCGGTGGCGCGGGCCTCGACCCAGGACACCTCGATCACCGAAATCGCGCCGGCCGACGCCAACATCCAGCGCTTCGACGATGATGCGACAGCGGTTCAGGCGCTGCTTTCGGGCCAGACCCCGCTGATGGGGGCGTCCAACGTGGTGATCAGCCAGATCAATGCCATGGCGCCTGACCGGTTCGACACCAAATTCTCGCTGCGCCAGCAGAGCCAGGCGATTGCCGTGCGTCCGGGAAGCGACGAGCTGCTTGCCTATATCAACGACTTTCTCGCCCGCGTGAAGGCGGACGGAAGCATCAACGCCCTGCACGAAGAATGGGTTGGCGGTCCGCTGCCCGAGTTCGTTGTTTCCGGGCAGTAAAAGATCGCGCGAAAGGGCACTATCATGGCGACGAACGCTGAACACAACGCTGGCAATGCCGCCGTCGAGATGGCCGGCGTCGACAAATGGTATGGCTCCTTTCATGCGCTCAACTCCATCGACCTGACGGTCGCGCGCGGCGAAAAAATCGTCGTGTGCGGCCCGTCGGGATCGGGGAAATCCACGCTGATCCGCTGCATCAACCAGCTCGAAAGCGTCCAGAAGGGCACGATCACCGTCGATGGGATCGAATTGACGGCGGGGTCGAAAAATGTCGAGGCGGTTCGCCGCGACGTCGGGATGGTGTTCCAGCAGTTCAACCTCTTTCCGCACATGACGGTGCTGGAAAACTGCATGCTGGCGCCGATGAAGGTGCGGGGTGTGACAAAAGCCGAGGCGGAAGCCACGGCGCGCAAATATCTCGAGCGGGTGCGCATTCCCGAGCAGGCCGAGAAATATCCCGCTCAATTGTCGGGCGGTCAGCAGCAGCGCGTGGCCATTGCGCGGGCGCTGTGCATGAATCCGAAAATCATGCTGTTTGACGAGCCGACCTCGGCGCTAGACCCGGAAATGGTCAACGAGGTGCTCGACACGATGATCGATCTAGCGCGCGAGGGCATGACCATGCTGGTGGTTACCCACGAGATGGGCTTTGCCCGCAAGGTTGCCGATCGGGTCATCTTCATGGACAAGGGTGAGATCGTCGAAGTCGGCGAGCCCGAGAGCTTCTTTTCCAATCCACAGAACGAGCGGACCAAGACATTCCTTGGGCAGATCTCCCACTAGGGGCGCCGTATCCAGTATGGGCTGCAAACAGCAATATTCTGCGCTTCCGGTCCTCACGTACCGAATGTACGCTCCGGTCCGGTTCTCGAACATCACCGTTTTCGCCTCATCCTGACCTGGATCGGGAACCCCTAGGTAACATACACACAGAGGCATTTATGGCCGAACCTATCCTGACATTCGATACGATGATCGAGCCGATCGGTTCCGATCTCGCGGCGCGGTATGAATTGATTTCAGCGGACGACCCGCAGGCCCAAACCCGGCTTTCCGATTTTCGGGTGGCGATCACCAATGGCGGGCTGGGGATGGAACGTGCATGGATCGAAAAGCTGCCCAATCTCGAACTGATTGCCGTCAACGGGGTGGGCACCGACAGGATCGACCTCGATCTATGCGCTTCGCGATCCATTCATGTGGCGACGACGCTGGGTGTGTTGACCGACGATGTGGCCGATATGGCCATGGGGCTGGTGATCGCCTCGCTGCGTGAGTTGGGGCAGGGGCAAGCATTCGTGCGTTCGGGTGACTGGGCGCAAGGCAAGAAAATGAAGCTGGCGCGGGCGTTGAAGGGCAAGAAATTCGGTATTGTCGGGCTGGGTGCCATCGGGCAGGCGATCGGGCAGCGGGCGGAAGCCTTCAAGTTCGATATCGGGTTCTGGAACCGGTCGGAAAAATCGGTTGAAGGCTGGAGAGCGTTCGACACGCCGGTTGCGCTGGCCCAATGGGCCGATGTGCTGGTGGTCGCGGTCGCGGCGACGGCCGAAACGCAAGGGATGATCGACAAACAGGTTCTCAACGCCTTGGGGAACGACGGGTTCGTGGTCAATATCGCGCGCGGGAGCTTGATCCACGAAGCGGCGTTGCTCGACGCGTTGGAAGCGGGAACCATCGCCGGGGCGGGGCTGGACGTGTTTTTGAACGAGCCGCAGATCGATGCGCGGTTTCTCAAACTCGATAATGTGTTTCTCGTGCCCCATCAGGGCAGCGCGACGGTTGAGACCCGTACGGGCATGGCGCAGACAGTCAAGGACAATATCGACGCATTTTTCGCGGGCAAGGTGCCGCCGACCTCGATCACGGCGAAACACTTCGGCTGATCGCTCTTGAGCGCGCCACTTTACGCGATAAGGTGGCGGGAGGAGGCTGGGGATGGGCGATCATTTCGGATCATTGAGCGGGAAGCGCGTGCTCTATACCGGGGCCGCGGGCGGACTGGGTTTGCCCACGACGCTCAAGCTGCTCGAAGCGGGCGCCCATGTTGTCGTTCTGGACAATGACCCGCAAAAGATCGCGCAAATGGAAGCGGCTGCCGATGGAGCGGCGGGGCTCAGGGTGGTGCTGTGCGATCTTTCCGAACTGGAGAGGTTGCGCGAAACGCTTGATGGGCTGATTGCCAGCGATGGCGGGTTCGATGTCGTCATCAACAATGCGGCGATCTATCCCTCTAAGCCGTTCGAAGACTTTACGCTTGCCGAGATGCAGCTAGTGCACAGGATCAATGTCGAGGCAGCGCTGGTGTGCGTCATGGCGGCGCTGCCATCCATGAAGGCAAAGGGCTGGGGGCGGATCATCAATATTTCCTCGATCACGGTGGCCGGAGCGTGGGACAATATGGTGCCCTATGTGCAATCGAAGGCGGCGCTGATCGGGCTGGCACGAGGCTGGGCGCGCGAGTTCGGGAAGCACGGGATTACAGTCAACGCCATTGCGCCGGGGGCGTTTCCGACCGACGCGGAGGCGATCCATCCTGACCGCGAGGCTTATGAAAAACGTATCATCGACAGCCAGGCGATCAAGCGGCGCGGGCGGCCGGACGACATCGCCAACGCGCTGATGTTTCTGGCTTCGGACGCCGCGGGGTTCATCACCGGCCAGACCATCAATGTCGATGGCGGCTGGATCATGAAATAGGGAGGGCCGCATGGCCGATATTTCGGGCAAAACTTGCCTCATAACGGCGGCTGCTCAGGGGATCGGGCGGGCGTCGGCGCTGGCGTTCGCGGCAGCGGGCGCGTGGGTTTTTGCTACCGATATCAACGCGGAGCTTCTGGGTGAGCTCGATGGTGTTTCGGGTATCGAGACGCGGGTGCTCGACGTGCTGTCGACCGAGGCGGTTGAAGCGCTGGTGTCTGAAATCGGGGCCATCGATGTTTTGTTCAACTGCGCGGGGATCGTGCATGGCGGGACAGTGCTGGAGGCCAGCGAGGCCGATATCGACTTCGCGCTCGAGCTCAATTTCAAGGCGCAGGCGCGCACCATCCGCGCTGTGCTGCCGGGCATGATCGAGCGGGGCGACGGGGCGATCATCAATATGAGCTCGGTTGCGTCCTCGGTTACCGGGGTGCCCAACAGGTTTGCCTACACGGCGTCGAAGGCGGCGGTGATCGGGCTGACCAAATCGGTGGCCGCCGATTTCGTGGGGCAGGGCATTCGGTGCAACGCGATTGCGCCGGGAACTGTCGATAGTCCGTCCTTGCAGGAGCGGTTGCGGGCGACGGGAGATTATGAAGCGGCGCGGGCGGCGTTCGAGGCGCGGCAGCCAATCGGGCGGCTGGGAACGCCGCAGGAGATTGCCGATCTGGCCGTTTATCTGGCGGGGGCGACTTACACGACTGGGCAGGTCTACGCCATCGACGGAGGCTGGACCACTTAAATTCAGGTGAGGGCGGGCTGCGCACGGCGTCTGCCTGCGCTTCCGGTCCTCACGTACCTTTAGTACGCTCCGGTCCGGTTCTCGCCAGCCACCGCGCTCGCTCCACCCTGACCTGAATTGCACCGCTACACGATAAGGAGACAGAAGACCATGAAGCTCATGCGCGTTGGGGCCAAGGGGGCTGAAAAGCCCGCGGTTCTGCATTGGGACGGGACGATACGGGATTTGAGCGGTGTCGTTGATGATATTGCCGGCGATGTGCTGACGCCCGAGGGGTTGGAAAAGATTGCCGGGGCCGATCTGGCGGGGTTGCCGGAGCTCGACAAGAACCAGCGGATCGGGCCGTGCGTGGGGCGGGTCGGCAAGTTCATCTGCGTGGGGCTCAACTATGCCGACCACGCTGCCGAAAGCGGGCTGGACGTGCCCAAGGAGCCGGTGCTGTTCATGAAGGCGACCAGCGCCATCTGCGGGCCCAATGATGATGTCATCATTCCCAAGAATTCGACCCAGACCGATTGGGAGGTGGAGCTTGGCGTGGTGATCGGCAAGGAGGCGCGCTATGTGGACGCGGCCGATGCGCTCGATCACGTGGCGGGCTATTGCGTGGTCAACGATGTGTCCGAGCGCGAATTCCAGACCAAGCGGTCCGGGCAGTGGGTCAAAGGCAAGTCGGCCGATACGTTCGGGCCGATCGGGCCGTGGCTGGTGACCAGGGACGAAATCGCCGATCCGCAAAGCCTTGGCATGTGGCTCGAGGTCGACGGCCACCGCTACCAGAACGGGTCAACGAAAACGATGGTTTACGGTGTGGCTCATGTGGTGAGCTATATTTCCCAGTTCATGAGCCTGCAGCCGGGCGACATCATCACCACCGGCACGCCGCCGGGCGTCGGCATGGGGATCAAGCCCGATCCGGTGTATCTCAAACCCGGCCAGACTATGCGACTTGGCGTCGAAGGGCTGGGAGAGCAGACGCAGAGAACCGTGGCCTGGAAAGGCTAGGCCAGGCGCTGTTCGGTCTTATTCCACAGTGACCGACTTCGCCAGATTGCGGGGCCGGTCGACATCGTAATTACGCGCCACCGCCGTGTGATAGGCCAACAGCTGAAGCGGGATGGCGGAAACGATCGGGGCGATTGCAGGATCGACCTGGGGCAGGACGATGAGGTCTGCGACATCGTCGCCCGCAAGGGATGCGCCTTCGGGATCGGTGATGAGGATTACATGCGCCCCGCGCGCCGTGACCTCCTTGAGATTAGAGAGCGTCTTTTCAAAAAGCTCGTCGGTGGGCGCCAGAACGATCACCGGCGTACCGTTTTCGATAAGGGCGATCGGGCCGTGCTTGAGTTCGCCTGCCGCATAGCCTTCCGCATGGATGTAGGAAATTTCCTTGAGCTTGAGCGCGCCTTCGAGCGCCAGCGGATAGAACGTGCCGCGCCCGAGATAAAGCACATCGCGGACGCCAGCGAGGTTTTGTGCCACCTGCTGGAGGTGCGGTTCTGTCCTCAGCGCTTCAGTCAGTGCGGCCGGAAGGAGCATCAGTGCGGCTATGCGCTTGCGCAGGATTTCGGGCTCCAATGTGCCACGCAGTTCTGCGGCCTTGAGGGCAAGGCAAAGCAGCACCGCGAGCTGGGAGGTAAAGGCCTTGGTCGAGGCGACGCCGATTTCCGCGCCACACAGCAGCGGAAAAATCGTTCCCGACTCGCGCGCCATTGTCGATTCCTCGACATTGACCACCGAAACGATGTGCTGGGCATTGGCTGCGCAATGGCGCAGCGCGGCAAGGCTGTCGGCGGTTTCTCCGGACTGGGAGATCATCAGCGCAAGGCCGTTTTCGATCAGTCGCGGATGGCGGTAGCGGAATTCGGATGCGATATCGATGTCGAACGGCAGCGCCGCATATTGCTCGAACCAGTATTTTGCCGTCGCGCCGGCATAATAGGCCGACCCGCATGCAGCGGCCGTGATGCGGGGCAGGGTGGTGAAGTCGAAACCGAGCGGCGGCAGGGCGCGCAATGTGCCGGTCGTCGCATCCACAAACTGGTTGATGGCGCGGGCGATGGTTTCGGGCTGCTCGTGGATTTCCTTGGCCATGAAATGGGGGTAGGGAAATTTGTCGGCGAGGTCCGCATAGGCGCCAAGTTCGCGCGATGGTCGTTCGACGCGTAGGCCGAGATCGTTGAAGATTTCGGCGCCCTCGGGGGTTATTACCGCCCAGTCGCCATCCTCGAAATAGGTGATGGTGCGGGTAAAGGGCGCGAGCGCCAACGCGTCCGAACCGATATACATTTCATTGTCGCCATAGCCGAGCGTCAAAGGCGATCCGCGCCGGGCGGCGATGAGTTCTCGGTCATTGCCCTTGAAAAGAAACAACAGCGCGTATGAGCCGCGCAGTTGCGCCAGCGTCGTCTGGACCGCCTCGCGAGCCGTGGCGCCATTATCCATTTCGCGGGTTGCGAGAAGCGCGACGACTTCGGTGTCGGTCTCGGTTTGGGCCCGATAGCCGTCGGCGGCGAGATCGGCACGCAATTGCAGGTAGTTTTCGATGATGCCATTGTGAACCACGGCGACGTGGTGGGTGCCATGGGGATGGGCATTGTCTTCGGTCGGAGCGCCGTGGGTCGCCCATCGTGTGTGCCCGATGCCGGTGGTGCCTTCCAGCGGCGACTGGCCGAGTTTTAGAGCGAGGTTTTCGAGCTTGCCCTGCGCCCTGCACCGCGTGATCGTGCCAGAGACCTGGGTGGCGATGCCGGCGCTGTCATAGCCGCGATATTCGAGCCGCGACAGCGCGCTGACGAGCCGGTCGGCCACGGGCCGATTGCCTGCAATCCCGACGATGCCGCACATGGTGGGCTCCTGATGGTCCGCGAGTGAACGTCCTTTTGGTAATCGAGGCGAGCTGGCCGATTATTGACAATCGTCAAGGTGGCGACGCCGTGCTGTGGGAAAACCGGTGCTACGCGTGTGTTCCGGAACCATAAATCATGGCATCAGACGTCAATCACGGACGCAAACTCCGCAGGCCGTCGGGGCGGGGTTCTGTTTTGGGGCTGGGCCTGCTCAGCATAATCTCCAATCTGCTGCTGCTTACCGGACCGCTTTTCATGCTCCAGGTCTATGACCGGGTGCTGGCGAGCAAGTCGGTGCCTACGCTCGTGGCGCTGACCGGCCTGGTGGTTGGGCTCTATGGGTTTTACAGCGTTGTCGAGATCGTGCGCAGCCGCATGGCGACGCGGTACTCGGTGCTCGCTGCGGCGCGGCTGACCCGCCCGGTCTTTGCACAGGTGGTTGCCATCAGCGCATCATCGCGAAGGAGCGTCGAGAGCGATCCCGTGCGTGACGTGGAAACGTTGCGCCAGTTTCTGGCCGGGGCCGGGCCCATCGCGTTGCTCGATCTGCCCTGGGTGCCGATCTATCTTTTCATCATCTTTGCCTTCCATCCGATGCTGGGCTGGCTGGCGGTGGCGGGCGCCGGCGTCGTGACGGTTCTCATGATCCTCAACGAATGGTCTTCGCGCGGCCCCTCACGCGATGCAAACGCCGCAGCCAATGCCCGGCACAGCCAACAGGCCGATATCGTCACAAACGCCGAAGCGGTGCTGGCGATGGGGATGCGCGAAACGCTTGCCAACCGCTGGGAAGCAGCCAATACCAAGATGCTTGTAACGCAGGCGCGTGCTGCGGACCGGGCGACGACATTTTCGGCTCTCACCAAGGCCTTCCGGCTCCTGTTGCAGTCGGCCGTTCTCGCCATGGGCGCCTATCTGGCCATCGGGGGAGAAATTTCCGCAGGATTGATGATCGCTGCTTCCATCGTTACGGCCCGTGCGCTCTCTCCGGTCGAACAGGCCGTCGCGAACTGGCGCGGCTTTGTTGCCGCGCGTCAGGCGAAGGCCCGGCTTAAGACGGCGCTGGCCGACGCAAAGACCGGTCCCGAGCGGGTCGAGCTTCCTCTCCCTACGGCGAGCCTCGCCGTCTCAGACCTCGCCATTTCCCCATCACCGGATGAGCCGGTGCTGGTTTCGGGGATTACCTTCGGGCTCAAATCTGGAGAGGCCATGGGTGTTCTGGGGATGTCGGGGTGCGGAAAATCGTCCCTCGTCCGCACACTCATGGGGATATGGCCGGCACGCGCCGGTGTCGTCCGACTCGATGGCTCGGAAGTTCGGCATTTCGATCCCGACCGGCTGGGCACGGCGATCGGCTATCTGCCCCAGACCGTGGAACTGTTCGCCGGGACTGTCGCGCAAAATATCGCGCGGTTCCGGGTTGAGGGGGCATTTGAGGATGTGCTCAAGGCTGCCCAGGCGGCAGGCGTCCATGACTTGATCGCGTCGTTGCCCCATGGCTACGACACACCGGTCGGGCCACAGGGCGCCATGCTCTCGGCCGGGCAGCGCCAGCGCATCGGCCTGGCGCGGGCGCTTTTTGGCGAACCTTTCCTGATTGTGCTCGATGAACCCAACTCCAATCTCGACGCCGCGGGAGACGCCGCGTGCAATGCGGCGATTGCCGGGGCCAAGGCCCGCGGAGCGATCATAGTCATCGTCGCACATCGGCCCACGGCGATCGCGGCAGTCGATACGATCCTGTTCCTTCAGGATGGTCGCCAGGCCGCTTTCGGTCCCAAGGACGCAGTGCTGGCATCGATCACGGCCCAACCGGCCTCCCTCGATATTGCGCGGAAAGCGAGAGTGAAATGAGCGCCGTCGACATTGAATATGTAACAGCGCGGAGCCTTGGCCGGCATGGCCTGCTCGGCTCGGTCGCCATGATCGCACTTGTGGGTGGGCTCGGCTTTTGGGCCGCCATCACGCCGCTGTCGGGCGCCGTAGTGGCTGGCGGCAGCGTCGTTGTCGACGGGGGTGTGCGGCGTGTCCAGCATCAGGAAGGCGGCATCGTCAGGGAAATCCTCGTGCGTAACGATGCCGAGGTTGAAGCCGGCCAGACGTTGATCGTGCTGGACGGAACGTCGGTTGCAGCCAATATGGCGGTTATCGAGGCGCAATTGGGTGAGGCCTATATACGTCAGGTCCGGCTGCTGGCCGAAGCGGCCAGCACCACGATCATGGAGTGGACACCCGAACTCGAGGCCTTGCCCAACATCGAGCACAACCGCGCGCTGTTTGCCGCTGAAGATCGCCTTCGCGTGTCCCGTGCCGCATCGCTTTCGACCCAGATGGCGCAATTGGGCGAACAGATTATCCAACTGGAAAACCAGGTCGCAGGCCTCCATGCCCAGCGCGACGCGGTGGCTGCGCAGACCGGCATTCTGAACGAGCAACTCGAACGGCTCTCGGCCCTTTTGTCCCAGGGACTGGTCGAAGCGAGCCGGGTAAGCGATCTGCGTCGTCAAATCGCGCAACTCGATGGCGAGAGTGCGCGGATCGCAACCGAGATCGCGCGCGGCAACGCGGCGACTTCCGAGCGCCGGCTGCAGGTTTCCCAAGTCCAGGAATCCTACCAAAGCGAGGTGCTGGGACAGCTGCAGGAAACCGGCCAGGAGATCGCCGAACTGGAGCAGCAAAGAGTTGCCGCGCAGGATCGTCTCGACAGACTCGTCATACGCGCACCCATCACGGGCATCGTGCATCAGATGCAGGTTGCTACCCTGGGCGGCATCGCCAGCGCGGGGGAAACGCTTATGCAGATCGTGCCGCAGGATGACGAGATCATGGTCGATGTTCGCATCAATCCGCTCGACATCGACAAGCTTGCCGCCGAGCAAACCGTCACGCTGCGGCTTTCGAGCTTCAACTCGCGTTCGACACCTGAACTGCTGGGGCTGGTGGACAGGATCTCTCCTGATCTGACCCGCGATGCTGCGTCCGGCACGCAGTTTTATGTCGTGAGGGTTCGTCTCCCCGGCGACGAACTCGAAAGACTGCCGGAAACGGCCCGGCTTATCCCGGGAATGCCGGTTGAGGCCTTCTTTGCGACCGGCGACAAGACAGTGCTGAGCTATCTGGCCAAGCCTGTCATGGATCAGCTCGCCCTGGCATTCCGGGAGGATTGAGACAAAGTCGAGGTTTGTAAAAAGGGGGCTCAAGGCCCCCTTTTTCTTGTTCGATATGTTGAAGCGGCGTCCCTCGGGGCGCCGCTTATGTTCAGAGAATGAAGTCCACCGCAGTGAGGTCGATCAGGCCGGTAAGTTCGATGCTGAAATCGGCCACCTGGTCGCCGTTGATGTCTCCGGCGATAATGGTTTTGTCATTATCGGTGCCTTCAAGATCCTCGAAAGCGAAATTGAGTTCTCCCGCTATGCCGGTGAAGGCTGCGCCGACCGATGCAAGGAACGTAAACGCCTGGTTTCCTGCTGCCGCTGTGTCGGCATCGATGATCGAGAGATCGATCATGTCCTCGCCCTGGGTGAAGTCCGTGATGACATCGCGGTCGGCGACGCCGGGCGATGAATGGGCGACGTTGCGGAATATAAAGACATCGGCGCCTTCGCCACCGGTCAGGATATCCTTGCCGCCTCTCCCGTCCAGATGGTCATTGCCGTCGCCACCCGAGAGCGAATTGGCTCCGCCAGAACCGACAAGTGTGTCGTTGCCGCCGCCACCGATTACATTTTCGATATCATTGAGGCTGTCGGCCCCAGTTTGGCTGCTCAAGGCAGTTCCCGCACCGAGATCTGCGGTGACATCTGCCGAGATACGCGAGAAGTCCACAGTGTCGGTATCGTCGCCGCCCTTATAGCTGTCGTTGCCATCATCCAGCGTTGCGACAAAAATATCATCGCCCCGGCCGCCGAAGATTATGTCGTCGCCGCTATCGCCAAACAGAGTGTCGTTGCCGCCACTGCCTCGGATCGTGTCGTTGCCAGCGCC
>DDGC01000023.1:174369-174658 GCA_002337455.1 Rhizobiales bacterium UBA1912
GAGTGTCGTTGCCAGAGCCTCCGGTGATATTTTCGATTGCACTCAGGCCATCGTTTCCGGTTTGGGTGCTCGAGGCAGTGCCAGCACTGAGACTGGCGGTGATGTCCGCTGAGATACGTGAGAAGTCCGCAGTGTCAGTACCGTCGCCACCCCTAAAGCTGTCGTTACCATCATCCAGTGTCGCGACGAAAATGTCGTCACCCGGGCCGCCGAAGATTATGTCGTCGCCGCTATCGCCAAACAGGGTGTCGTTGCCGCCACTGCCCCGGATCGTGTCGTTGCCAGCGCC
>DDGC01000023.1:174797-234788 GCA_002337455.1 Rhizobiales bacterium UBA1912
GAGTGTCGTTGCCAGAGCCTCCGATGATGTTTTCGATAGCACTTAAGATGTCGGTCCCGGTTTGGGTGCTAATGGCGGTGCCCGCTCCGAGATAGGCGGTAATGTCAGCCGAGATTCGGGAGAAGTCCACGGTGTCGATACCATCGCCGGCTTTATAAATGTCGTTACCGTCATCCAGCGTCGCGACAAAAATGTCATCGCCTGGGCCGCCAAAGACAGTATCATCGCCGCTATCGCCAAACAGAATGTCGTTGCCGCCACCGCCCCGGAGCGTGTCGTCACCGACGCCGCCATGGTATTGATCTGACGTTGCACCCGCTACGAGGGAATCTGCGGCTTCGGTGCCCAGGACGTCGGTCATGCCGACCAGATCAAGCGTGGCGCTGGCGGGGGTGGTCCCGTCGGCGGTGGTGATCGAATAGGTGAAGATCACTTCGGTATCGTCATTGAGGTCGGGGATGAACAACCATGTTCCGTCGTCGTTTTCGGTCAGAGTGCCCGAAGATGCGACGAGACCCACTATGGCCAAGGAGATGCCCGTATATGCCGACCCGGCAAGATCACGGGGAGTGATCGTGCGAGTCATATCCTCGGTCAGAGGAGCCAGTGTCACTGGCGGCGCAGTTTCGATCACAGGAGTGGTTGCCGGTGAGATCACGCTTTCCGGCGTGCCACCGAGATCGATGTAGCTCACGATCACGCGCACCAGAGCGTTTGCGTCATCATCTGTGAGCGTATAGGTCGCTGCTGTCGCGCCAGCGATGTCGTTAAATCCCGATCCTGTATCGCGTTGCCACTGATAGCTGAGGCTTCCCAATCCGTCGGGGTCGCCGAGCGTGCTGGTATCGGCGCTCAGCGTCTGGTTTTCCGCAGCGTCGCCGAGGATCGATACTCCGCCTTCGGGGGCATCGTTGGCATCGGAGACGGCGATCGAAATCTCCTTGTCAAAAACCAGCAAGCCGTCCGTTGCCGTGATCGTCAAGTCGATCGTGGGTTCGGTTTCGAAATCGAAGGCAATTCCGGCCTTTCGGTAGAGCGCGCCGTCGACCGGATCTATCTCGAACCTGTCATCGGAAACCGTCAAGACGTTCTGGCGCTTGTCGGCGTCAAGATTGGGATCGATGACGAGCAGGTCGGCCACCTTGACGCGGTCGAGCATGATTTCGGGGATCGCAGCGAGATTGGTAAGTTCAATGTCGGTGGGCGCCAGATTTTCCGCGTCGACCCGCACCAGGCTTACGAGGTGATCGCCCAGACCAACGAGCCGGAGGGTCATAATGCCGTCAACAATACTGACGATTTCAGCTCCTGAGACGGTGAACTGGCTGTTCGATATGCCTGCGAGATCGATGGCGACCAGTCCTTCGCCATTCATGGTGAAGGAGAGATTGACGCCATCACCTTCGAGGGCGACCAATTGCATGCGGGCGCCGATCGAGCTGATGTGGGTTACATCGGCCCGGACCGAGCCCAGCTTGATCTCGAACGTGCCGCCGTCTGCGTCTAGGAAGACCGAGCTGTCGTCATAAGCGTACCAGTTGGTGACAGCTTCGATGGTTTGCGAACCCAGGGAGTCGAGATTGACGGCAAAGGTGCCGAGCGTTCCGGTCTGCGGCGTTGCTGTAACGGTGATCGTATCTCCGTTGACAGCGTAGGCGAGGTCGGTTTTCTCGAAGGTCGAGATCCGGGCGGCCAGGTCGGCGAGCGTCACGAATTCGGAACCGGCCGCGTGGGCGGCACTGAGGAATTCGGTGAACATGCTCAGGTCATAGGGCGAGGACCCTATGTCGTCGACATCCCAGGCGGTGACCCCGTAGTCGTGCCATGGCCACACGACAATCGGGAGGTCGGAGTTGGTCGTCAGGTCTTCAAATTCAGCGATCCATTTCGCCGCCGCCTGTGCGGCCGTCAGCCCCAGCCAGCCAAGCAAGGTAAAGTCAAAGCTCATATTGGGAGCGAGATAGACCTTGCCGGTGTCGTCGGGCGAGAGGTAACCGAAGGCTCCCGGATATCCAGCCCCGACCAAGGATGCTCCACCTGTGAGGTAGTCGTAATACTGGATGATCTGGCGGGCCGTTTCGAGCGTTTCCGGCATTCCCGGCACCGCAGCACCGCTCACGACGATCCCGAGATTGTCCTCGATGACGTGCCGTGACGTCTCGAACTGGAATTTGAACGACGCCTCGAGGATGGCCTTGGAAACCGGATCGAGCGCCATCGGATCGGGTGCCGCAATGGCAGCCTGCAGCGTGGCATTGATCTGGGCCACACTCATCCCCGCCAGGGCGTCGATGACCGACTGATCGGCATCTTCGCGCATGCAATAGGGACAGAAGCATGCCGAGGGGTTGTCGAGCATTGCCGCATAGCCGGCAATGCGTTGGTCCAGAATTTCCTGGGTCACCTCGTCAGGCAGCAAGAGATTGGTGTCGAAAGGATGGGTGTAGGAGTGCGACCCGATCTCGTTGCCCATCGCCAGGAGCTGCTGGTAATAGGCAGAAGAAATGAACCAGTTGGTGTCCTGGTCGGGACTATAGAGACCCACATTGACGTAATAGGAGCCGACGAAATTGTAATCGGCTTTCCACTGGTCGAGGATGGGGAGCATGGCATCATAGATACCGCCGTCCACATCGTAGGTTTCCTGGGACTGGTCCATGTCGGTGCGGGAGGCGACGATGGCGTTGTCCCTGCTCATCGACAGCGAAACCTTCGGCCCGTCCAGGCTCTGGGTTACCCAGTCCAGTGACTGGCCGAGCAAATTGTGGTCGGCCAGCATACCTTCGGTGGCAAAGTGGACGTTGCGTCCGCCGGTCGTGGTCGAAATGACCGCATCATGACTGGTGCCATTGACCACCTGCTGGGCGATCACAGTGCCGGCACCCGGGGTCACTGTCGAGAAATACGACGTCGACCCGCCCGTATAGGTGTGGATCGTGCCATCCGTATATCCGGTCGTGATTTCGTGGGTCCCCGAGGTGACCAGATCGATATCGACGCCACTCTCGCCGCCGGTGCGCGTCAATCCCAGAAGCGTTTGCATGCGTTCGTAGGGATTGGCCGACAGCGCATCGCCATCGGCGGCATTGGTCATGAAATCGCCGGCCGTGATGATGGGGACGTCGTATTCATAGACAAGCTGGTTCAGCGTCGCCGCAATATCGGCGTAGTTCTCCGGGGCGTTGCGGAACGAGGGAAACACCACCGCCTTGTATTGCGAGAGCAGTTCGAGATTTGTGAGGTCGTCCTCTCCGATGAGGTCGAAGGGAATGCCGGCACTCATCGCCTGGCTCTGGGCAGCCATGATCAGCTGGGAGTAGGCCATCTCGGAGAAATAGGCGCCAGCCGTGGTTGCCGAAAAGACGATGGCGACCTTGTGGCTCGTGCCTGCGGAGGGCAAGCCGGAATTGTCGGTGATGGTGTAGGCCGGCTGGGTGTAATCGGCGGGCAGATGCACGGAGTCATTGATGTCGGCCATCAGGCCGATCTTGTCTATGCCCTCTCCCAGGAGGGATTTGGGAATGGCAAGCTCCATGGTCTTGCCGTCGGGGCCGATGGCGAAGTCGAGCTCGGCGACCAGGGTTTGTCCAGCTTCTCCGGTATAAAGACGTGCGCGCCCATCGCTGTCGATATTGACGTTGAATTCGGCGCCCACGGCCCAACCGAAGACCAGATGACCGGTAGAGGTGTCGTTATCGGTATTGATCCAGAAGGTTGTGTTCGGCCCGATGTCGACCTCGCTCTTGAGCCCGATGACGTAGGCGTCATTGGCTACGGTGCCGTAGAGTTCATAGCCGGCGACATGGGTGGTGGGGGTTTCGAGGCGTTGATCCTCGGTCCATTCGCTCAGGATTCCGTCGAAGGCGCTGACGGGCGGTAATGCTATTGTGTAGCCCCCAAAACCGTAATTGTTTGGAAGAAACACCGTGTCGTTGACATCGGTGAGCACGGCGATCTGTTCGATGCCCGTACCCAGCAGGGACTTTGGAACAGCAAATTCAAGCGTTGTGCCGTCCGGGCCGAAGGCGTGGTCGAGGTCGGCGACGAATGTTTCGCCCGCCGCGCCGGAATAGAGCCGGGCGATGCCGTCGGCACCGATATTGACGTTGAACTCGGCGCCTCCGGCCCAACCCCATATCAGGTGGCCGGTTGCAGCGTCGCCATCGGTATTGATCCAGAAGGTCGTGTTGGGACCGATCGGCTCGGCGCTTTTGAGCGCGACGACAAAATCGTCGGTATCGACCCGGCCATAAAGCTCATAGCCCTCGATACTTGTCTCCGGGCTCTCAAGGCGCTGATCCTCGGTCCATTCGGTCAGCAGCCCATCAAAACTCGACGTCTGCGGTTCGGTCAGCGTGTATCCGCCAGTGCTGTAGTTGGGCGGAAGAAACACCGTGTTGTTGATGTCGGCCAGAATCTGCACCGACTGGACCCCGCCCAGATCGAGCCGGGACACGGAAAATTCAATGCTCATTCCACCCGGAGCGATGGCAAAGTCGATCTCGGCGACGAATGTTTCACCCGCCGCGCTGGAATAGAGCCGGGCGATGCCGTCGGCATCGATATGGACATTGAACTCGGCGCCTGCCGTCGATCCGAATACCTGGTAGCCGGTGGTGGCATCGCCGTCGGTGTTGAACCAGAAGGTCGTTCCCGGTGCGATCGGCTGGGCACTCGAGAGCGCGAATACGAAATGATCGGGTTCAACCCGGCCGTACATTGCGTAACCTTCGACCAGCGTCGATTGGGTATCGAGACGTTGATCTTCGGTCCACTCGGTCAGCAGCCCGTCAAATGTGCTGTCGGGCATCTGGGTAACGAGATACCCGCCGTCGGCATATGACGATGGCAGAAACACGGAATTGTTGATGTCCGCATAAACCGTGAGCGAGGTCACAGCGAGTCCGACCAGCGCCTGGGGCAATTTCATTTCCAGCGTCATCCCCCCGGCGCCGATTACATATTCGATTTCGGCAACAAGGGTTGCCCCTTCCGAGCCCGAATAGAGCCGGGCGATCCCGTCGTCGCCGAAGTTTATGTTGAACTCTGCACCCACCGCCCAATCAAAGACCAGGTGTCCGGTCTCGCCGTTGGCGTCGGTGTTGAGCCAGAACGTCGTGTTGGGTCCGATCGGCACGGCACTTTCCAGTGCAATGAGGAAAGCCCCGTCCTCATACCGGCCAAAGAGCGCATAACCATCGACGAGCGTTTCGGGCCGCTCGAGGCGATCGGATGGCGACCAGTCGGTGAGGGTTCCATCAACGGTGATGGTCATTGGGGTGTCTCCTGTGCAGAAGGGTTGTCAATCAGCGCCAATGATCGCCATTCGGCGGTTTCATCCGTCGCTGCTGATTTGAGGCGTTCAAGCCGCGCGAGGTCGTGCTGGCTCGCCAGCCCGTTCGTGCGGCCCAATTCGATGGTGGCACGCTCACCTGTCCGGTCGCCCTCAAGCCGGTACAGCCCGATCAGCCGCCGATAGGCGGCGGCGGTGGGTGTCCGGACAAAGATTTGTGCGAGGATGCGGGCTTCGTTGCCGTAGGAATTCTGGGCTCGATAAACGTCGATCAGCATCGGCCGCGCCCAGTCACTTTGCGGGCGGGTGGCGATTTCGTCTTCAAGCAGATGCGTAAGTGGGCCGATCTCACCCTGGGCCTGATAGAGCCCAGCCAGCGAATAGGCCTCGAACGGGTTGAGCCGAGCCGTTTCGCGCTTGGTTTCATATAGCACTATGGCTTCGCTTACCCGCCCCTGCGAAAGCAGCACTTGAGCCTTTTCCTCGGTGTTGGGCAGCATGGCAATCGCCGCAACGATGGTGACCGCGACGATAACCGCAACAAAGATCGTGGTTCGTTCGGACGGATCCATGCGCGACAGGAAGGCCAGGGGGCCGGGGCCCGAAAGCCATGTCGGACGATAGGGTTCGCGGTGGTCAGCGAGAGTGGGCATCATCGAGCTCCCTGTCGCCGACAAACAACACCACCCCGAGCGTCGCGGCTGCGTCGTGGGCCTGGGCAACATCAGCGGAGGCACTGAGATATTCGGCCAGGAACACCGGCTTGCCTTCAGCGGTGAGGCGGGAGATCAGTTCGAGGGAAGCGCGCAGCGTCCCGAGGCTGTTGCGCTGCTCGTCTTCCTCGGCGCCAAACAGCAGGTCTTCCTTGGCCAGTCCGTCGATGATGCGGCGGTATGAAGGGTCGCTCAGCAGCTCTTCGCCATTCTGCGGCACGACCAGAAATTGCGGCACGCCGGAACGGGCATAGGCGGCAAGGCTATTGACGAAAGCCACCATCGCGCTTTTGCGGGGGGAGGCGCCGAGCTGGGGATCGTTGCGCTCGAAAGCATCGACCCGATCGAGATACACGCCATCGAAGCCGGCCGCGATAATCTGGTCGAGATAGCTGGTGGGCTGACCGAAAATGATCGCCTGCCAGGCTGGGTCCCAGTAACGGATATCGTAATTGCCGTCCCATTCGGGGTTCTCGCCAAGCAGCCAGGCCGGGCGGTTCCGAGCCCAGTCGTCCTGCCAGTAGAACCGGTAGCTTTCAGCCTCACCTATTGAGAGATAGGCGAGGACAAAGCGCCGCGATCCATCGGGCTTGGTTTTGAGGGTGGCGATTTCGCGGGCGGAAAAGGCGCCTTCCACCGTCCCATCGCGCGAATAGTCAATGACCAGCAGGTCCGAATGGGTGGCGGCAAGGATACGCAGATCGATCCCCTGGAGCTGGTAGCTCCAGGACCGAACTCCGGCCAGTGCCGAAGCTGCTCCGCCGATTGCATACGACGAAAGCATCAGCGGAAATGCGGCCAGGACGGCGGCCAGTCCGGCCAAGCGTATCCCCATAACGCAAGTCTCCCATTCGCCCGATCATTTGGGTCGGGGCGATCTGGACACTATGGGGGCGCTGCCTGCGCAATGTTGACATTCATCAACTCGGGGTCGGCTTGGGCACGACATTATTGGGGCAGTTGTCACAAGACGTTCGGGAACCCGAACATAGAAAGCAGGGTGGCCATCATGGCACAGTCCATTCAGACTTCTTCCAGGGTAAAATCCGCGCCCCTTCCGGAAAAGCCAGTCGCCCGGACATTGTTTACCGCGCTCAAGACACTGGTCTTTGCCACCGAACTGGTTGGAATTATCCTGCTCGTTCTGGGGTACATCGACCTGGGCACCGCGCTGGCCCTTCATCTGGGATATTGCGCCGTGTTGCTGGCGACCGTTTTTACGGCGGAGCGCGGTGGCGTCTATTCGGGTGATCTTCAATGCTTTGCGCTTCAGGTGCTGGTGGCTGGCCCGCTGGGGGCGGCCTCGGCGATGATCGACGAGCAGCTTTCATCTCGCATCCGTTCAGAGCATCTCCAGCGCTGGTACGATACCATAGCGCCACCACTTAAACCGGCAGTGACCCTGGCCGACCGTATCCGTGACGATCAGGTCGTCCGTCCGGCAGCACGGCTGCCGAAATCGGTCGACCGGCTGATTACGTCGGGCTCGATGCGGGAGAAACAGGCGCTTTTTGCCTCGATCGTTGCCGACGGCCCAACCGAGGGCGTCAACCTGATCGAAAAGGCGCTGCGCAGCCGCGATCAGCGGGTTCGCGTCCAGGCGGCCGCCGTTTCCGCGCTCTTTCGCTCCAAGGTTCGCATCAGTGCGGGCCAGCGACATCAATCGGATATTGCCGTTCCTGCCAATGACTTCACGACGCCTGCAGCATAGGGGCTGACGACATGGAAATGCCCTCCTGGTTTGTGCCCACTTGGCGCGACCCCGAGCCTGAAACAGATGTGTGCCTGATCGCCGAGGGCTGCTACCCCTATGTTGCGGGAGGGGTCTCCACCTGGATCGACTGGCTTATCAGAAGCCATCCGGATCTGAGCTTTTCGGTGCTGGCCATTTTGCCGAGCATACCGCTGACCGAACCGCGCTATGAGCGCCCGGCCAATCTGAAGGCCATCGATCACCTGTATCTTGACGACAAGAGCAGGGGCCAGAAGAACAGCTGGCCGGCCATGACGCCGCAATGGTACGCCGATACGCTCACTGCAATTCTCGATCATGGCGATCCGGCGGCGTTTCATGCACTGCTCGACAAGCTGGGGCCGGGAAGACGTCGCCCTGGCGTTGCGGCACTGCTCGATTCCCCCCAAGCATGGCAGGCGCTTTCGGCCGGCTATGGACGCATGCCGCAGACGGCGTTCATTTCGTATTTCTGGGCATGGCGTGCGCTGGCCGGCGGGTTATTGCGTACCCTTGTCAGCCCGCTCCCCAATGCCCGGCTCTACCATTCGGTTTCCACGGGCTATGCGGGGCTGGTTGCGGCGCGCGCCGCCCATGATACCGGCCGGCCGGTGATGATTACCGAGCACGGCATCTATTCCAACGAGCGGCGCGTCGAAATCCTGATGGCCGACTGGATCAAGAACAGCATCGAAACCGGGCTCGATTTTACTGATGAGCGCCAGGATGTTCGCGATTTCTGGGCCGACGCTTTTGAAAGCTTTGCGCGCATCGCCTATAGCGCGGCCGACGACGTTATCGCGCTCTATGGCGACAACAACGCCTTCCAGCTGGCGCTGGGGGCCGACGCCAAGAAGCTCACAGTGGTCCCCAACGGGGTGGATGTCGACCGCTTCAATACGCTGCCTGAACGCGTTTCAAAACGTCCCACCCTGGCGTTTATCGGCCGCGTTGCGCCGATCAAGGACATCCAGACGTTTATCGATGTCGCCGAACGGGCTGCGTCCAAGGTCAAGGACCTGCGCGCCTTCATCATAGGGCCGATGGATGAAGATCCCGAGTACGCCCAGAGCTGCATCGACGCCGTCAATGAGCGTGGGCTGACTGACACCATCATTTTTACCGGTCCGGTCGATGTGCGCGACTACATGGCCGAAATAGATGTTCTCATGCTCACCTCGATTTCCGAGGCGCTGCCGCTCGTTATTCTCGAAGCCGGGGCTGCGGGTGTTCCCTGCATCGCAACCGATGTTGGCGCCTGCCGGGAAATTCTGGGATGCCCGGGCAGTCCCGGGCAGGCAGCCGTCGCTGGCATTGGCGGCATGGTCGCGCCGGTTGGCGATGTCGGGGCGCTCGTTTCGGCCGCCGTGCATCTGCTCAACAATCCCATGGCGCGCGAGAAGATGGGTGCAGCGCTACGCTCCAAGGTCCGGATCCAGTTCCGGTCGGATACCATCGCTGCGGCCTATACGAAACTTTACGGCCGACATCTTTCCAAATTCGCCAAGAGTGAGGTCTAGACATGGCCGGCATCGGGTTTGCCCTTTCCAAGCTGAGCAGTCAGAACAATCTGGCCGGGCATTCCATGGCCACCGGTCATGCCATCATGGTTACGGCCGGGCCATGGATCGTCATCATGGTCGGCCTGGCGTTGATTTCATGGCTCGGCGTTCCGCTGGTGGGGCTGGAGATGACGACGACGTTCCGCGTCCTGGTCATCTATTGCTTTGCACTCTCTCTGGTGGTGACGGCCCCTATCGCGCTCGAGCTCAATCTGCGCGTTTCGGCCCAGTTGTTCGACCGCCGCTTCGACCAGGTGCATGGCATCTACAATGGTGCCCTGGGGGTTGCGGCGCTGATTACCGTGGTTCTCGCCTGGGTGCTGTTTTACGTTATCATCGGGCTGGACATGGCCACGGCGACGGCCGCCACCTTCTGCGTTTTGCAGGTGTCGCTGCTCTGGCTCACCATGTCCATGGTCGCGGCGATCCGCCAATACACCACGGTGACAACGGGCTTTACCATGGGGTTGAGCGTGTCGGTCGTGCTCGGCCTGTCGCTCGCCAGCCTGGGCTATGGTGTTGCGGGCCTGCTCGCGGGGTTCGGGGCGGGGTTGTTTCTGGCCTTTGCCATTCTGCACGGGCTCATTGTCCAGACCTTTCCCGGCCGGATGCTGCGCTTGTCCGACGGCATTCGATCGCTGATCGCCCACCCCATACGCTCGCGCACTTTCGTCATAGCGGGGCTGTCGAGCGCGCTCGCCGTGTGGATCGACAAGCTCGTCGTCTGGCAATCGTATGAAGCCACGGCCATCGCGCATGGGCTCATTCACGCGCCACGATACGACGTGCCCATGTTTATTGCCTATCTCTCGATCGTTCCGCTGATGAGCATCGTTTCGATCTGGCTGGAGACCGATTTTTTCGTCGCCTATCGCAAGTATCGCGACATCGTCCATTCGGGCGGCACGCTCCGCCACATCGATGCCCAGCGCAGCGAGATCACCTGGCAGACCACAAATACGATCTTTTCGGCTTTCGTTATCCAGATCGCGATCAGTCTAGTGCTGGCGCTGGCCGGACCTTGGATCGTCGGCTTTCTCGGACTGGGGCTCGAAACGCTGCAGGTCCTGCGTCTCGCGCTGATCGGCGCGGCGTTCCACTTCCTGTTTCTCGCATGTGTCGGGGTTATCCTCTTTGTGCAGTACGCGCGTGCCTACTTCGTGCTGCAGGCCACCTTTCTCGTGCTCAATGGTGGGCTGACTTATGCGCTGCTGGCCAATCCGGACGCCCTGGGACTGGGGTACGTGATCGCAACGGGCGCCGCTGCGATCCTTGCCTATGTGGTCATGGTCAACACGCTCAAGGTGATGAACAGGCTGACATTCATCGACAATAACCCGGCGGTTGCAGGCTAGACCCTGCGCCGCCCCGGAACCAAGGATAAACACAGTGAACGTCCATGCGCCGAAACGGGGGAGTCCCAGGCTCTCGCTGGGAGAAACGACCAGGGGCTCCACGAACCATTGGGTGGGGGTCGTTGAAGGCGCCGTGCTGATTGGCGGCGTGTTTGCCGTCGAACGGCTGGGGTTGTTCGATCTTCAGACGCTGCCGCTCCATCCGCTGGTTCTCGCCGTGGCGCTGATTGCCGCTCAATATGGGGCTTCGGGCGGGATCATGGCCGCTGCAATGGCTTCCGCGCTTGCGCTTCTGGGCGGCACGCTGCCCCAAAGGGTGGTGGGAGAGGGGTACTTTGAGTATCTCGCTGCGGTCTGGACGACGCCTTTGGCCTGGCTGGTCATCGCCGTGCTCGTGGGGATCATCTCGGATGGCCACCGGCGATTGCTGCAGCGCTCCGAGCAAGCGCTTTTTGAAGTGCAGAAAGAGCGCGACCTGATTTCAGCGCAATATGAGGCACTGGCGGCACGCGCCAAGCGGCTCGAAAGGCGCGTTGCAGGGATCGAGAACGGCTCCTCGTCTCGTCGATGAAAATTGGTCCGCTGTCAATATCGTACAAACCCTAGTGGGAGAACCGGAATTTCTTAACAAAAGTTAAAAACCCATAATTAAGAAAATATGGGAGGACTAAACAAATGTTTATGCAAAGGGAGCCCCGCAGTATGGGTCCAAGTTCCATCACCGGAGCTGCCGGGTATACGGGATTTGCTGAGGGTTTGAAGCTTAGCGCTACCGCACGGCATAGGGAAAAAGAGCTCATCTATGCTCAGGGCGACGAGGCCGGCGACATCTTTATCGTCGAGTTCGGCTGCGTCCGCGTCTCGCGGATAACGCTGGAAGGCCGTCGACTGGTCACCGGGTTTTACTTTGCGGGCGAGGTCTTCGGCTTTGAAACGGGCTCCGAGCGGCAGTGCTACGCTGAAGCGCTCGAATATTCAGGCACGCGGAAATTTCATCTCGAAGATAGGGATCTGACCAATCCGCGGATTGCCGATATGCTGTTTGACTACCTTGAAAGCACCCATCAGCACCTCTTGATACTGGGAACCCAGAATGCCATCGAACGTGTGGCTGCATTTCTTGTGGGGATTGCCGACCGGCGGGGGGGCGACGGTCCACGGGCCCGTCTTCCGATGTCGCGGAGCGATATTGCCGATCATTTGGGGCTGACGCTGGAAACCGTATCGCGCGCCATTCACCGCCTGCAGGTTCTCAAGCTCATTACGCTGGTGGGCGCACGCGACGTCATTCTGCTCGACCGCGAGGCGCTGATCGATCTGGGCGCTTAAACCGGTGTTTCGCAGGTTGGAATAGTGCCTGTTTTGTAGCGTATTGAGGTAAAGTGGTGTCGCACTTTATCTCAGTACGCCCCAGCTAATCGCGGCCTGCATACTGGTCCGAGCCCTCAACGGCCATCCGTACCAACTCCGCGAGGCTGTGGGCATGCATCTTGGTCATGATCGTGGCGCGATAGACTTCGACCGTCCGGGGGCTCAGGCCGAGATTGCGGGCGATGGACTTGTTGGGGAGCCCGTTGACGACTCCTTCGAGAACCTGACGCTCGCGGGTGCTGAGCGACTCCAGCTTCTGACGGGCCGCCTGGCGCTGGTGACGAACCTGGCTCTTTTCCTGTGCCGCAGCGCAAACCCTGGTGAGGGTGGCCAGAATGGTCTCTTCGCTGAACGGCTTTTCAATGAAATCGCTGGCGCCGGCCTTCATGGCCTCGACGGCAGCCAGCACGTCTCCATGTCCGGTGACAACGATCACCGGCAGGGTGTTTCCGTCCTTGCGCAAACGCCGCAGCAGATCGATGCCGTTCATTTCCGACATGCGCAGATCGGTTACCAGGCAGGCCTCGTGCAAGTTTTCAGCCGTGTCGAGGAATTCGGCCGCTGACGCGTATTTCCGTGATCGCCAGCCCGACGCCGCGAGCAGAAACGATAGTGACTGACGAACCGGTTCTTCGTCGTCTACGATGTGGATCAGGAAATCACTCGTCATGAGCCTGAAACTCTCTGTCGACCAAGGGAAGGGTGAACGTGAAAATCGTTTCTCTGCCCGCTACGGACCGAGCACTTATTGCGCCTCCATGTGCTTCTATAATGCGCTTGGAAATCGAGAGGCCGACCCCCATGCCGCGCCGTTTCGTCGTTACGAAAGCCTTGAAGATTTCCTCGCCGAAGTCGGGGGGAATACCCTGCCCGGTATCGCTGAGTTCGATCCGCGCGAATTGACCGCTGCGCCGTGTGCGTATGGTTATGACCTTGCGCTCGCTGGTTCGCACAGCGTCGGTGGCATTGCGCAGGAGATTGACGATAACCTGCTGGATCTGGGTCGGGTTGCCCAGGGCCTCAAGCGGCCCGGGGGCCAGGTCGAGTTCGGTAAGAATGCCGTCTTCCCTCGTGCCGGCCAGCGCCAGCGCCATGGCACCTTCGATCAGCGTGTTGACGTTGACGATCTCCTTGTCGATCTCCCCCTGTGCCATGAAGATACGAAGGTGATGGATGATGTCGCCGGCACGCAGCGCCTGGGTTGCTGCTGCCGCAAGCGACTCGCGCAGTGCAGGAAGCATTGCTGCGTCGAAGACCTCGAGCATGCGCTTGGCGCCCTGCACGTAATTGCTGATTGCCGAGAGCGGCTGGTTGATTTCATGGGCCAAAGCTGAAGCCATCTCACCCATCTCGCTCATGCGCGACAGCCGGGCCAGTTCGGCTTCGGTTTGTTCGAGCCGGGTTGCGGCACGCTCGCGCTCGGTCATGTCGCGCGCAAAGCCGATAAACAGAAGGCCCTCGCCTGTCGCGATCCGGACCACGTCGATGCTCATGGGAAACGTTGTGCCGTCGCTCCGCTTGCCCCGCAGCAAACGGTTCCGGCCAAGAAACCGGGCAAAGCCGGTGGGCGGATAGTCTGCACTGCCAATGCGATCGAAATGATGGGGCTCGGCTATCAGGATCTGGACGCTCCGGGTCAGTACCACTTTCTCGCGATAGCCAAATAATCTCTCGGCCGCCGCGTTGAATGAAACGATCTCTCCACTCGGTTTGCTCGCTATCGTCGCGTCCGAGATGGTGTCGAGGATGGCCTGCAGGTAGCTCTCCCGCCGTTGCAGGAGCTTGCTGGCCATCAGAGCCTTGTTCCGTTCTTCGCGCAGGATGCCGCCCAGCCAGGCGATTCCAACACCGACGCCAGCGAACAAGATGAGGTCGGGGCCCTGGGACGTGCTCTCTTCTTCGGTGAAAAGATACACCAGCGGGAGCGCAAGGACCATGGTGAACACGCCGGGCGCCATGCCGCCCATGCCAGCGGCGAGCAGAATGGCCAGCGCAAAAAACATGCCGTTAAATGATGATGTGAAAACGGGGGCGACGGCCAGCTTCAGGGTACTAACAAGGATTAGTCCCGCCAAGCCAATCACATAAGCAATTATTATGTCCCTCGGCAGCCCCATGACAACAGTAGCACCCGGTTTCCGGCCGCAGGGTAAAATCTTGTCGGAAAAGCGGCAAGTAAATTAAAAAAGAGCGTATGGCGGAGGCGTGTGCGGGTTACGACCTGGCAGATGCCGGCGTGCTGCGTTTCGTGCGGAGCGCACTCCAGACGAAATAGACGATCAGCAGAGCCCCGATGGCAAGGACAGTGGCGCTGATGGGGCGCTCGAAAAACACCCAAGGGTCACCGCGCGACAGCAGCAGGGAACGGCGCAGATTGGTTTCGATCAGCGGGCCGAGCACCAGGCCCAAAAGCAGCGGGGCAGGGGAAAAGCGCATCAGGCGCAGGCCATAGCCGACGAGCCCGAACGTAACGGCCAGCATCACGTCGAACACCGAATTGTGGATCGAGAAAACGCCGACGCAGATGAAAACCAGAATGGCCGGATAGAGCAGGCCATAGGGAATGGAGAGGATCCGTACCCATACCCCGATCAGTGGCAGGTTGAGGATCAGAAGCATGATGTTGCCGATGAGAAAGCTGACGGTCAGGCCCCAGAACAGTTCGGGCTGATCGACCACGAGACGCGGGCCAGGCACGATGCCGTGGATGATGAGCGCGCCGAGCATGATGGCGACGATGGCATCGCCGGGGATGCCGAGGCTGAGGGTGGGGATGAAGGCGGTTTGTGCGGCGGCGTTGTTTGCTGCCTCGGGGGCGACAACGCCTTCGATGGCGCCCTTACCCAACTGGTCGCGATTGGGCGAAACGCGCTTTTCAACAGCATAGGCAACAAAGGTCGACAGCGCTGCGCCGGTGCCGGGCAGGATGCCGAGCACCGAACCGATGCCGGTGCCGCGAATGGCGGGCATGAGCGAACGTTTCCAGTCGTCCCGCGTGGGGAGCAGGGAGCGCCAGGTGACATTCATGGCTTGCACCGTGCCGCGCTTGATGCGGCCGGCATTGGCGATGACCTCGGAAATACCGAACAGGCCGGTTGTTATGATGACCAGGTTCAGCCCGTCGCCGAGTTCGGGGAAGCCGCCGGTAAAGCGCCGCACGCCGCTGTTGACGTCGGTGCCCACGATGCCGAGCAGCAGGCCGAGCACCACCATGGCAAGGGAGCGGGCCGGAGAGCCATCGCCGACCAGCGCGGCGGCAAGCAGGCCCACGGCCATCAGCGCGAAATATTCCGGTGAGCCGAAGGTGAGTGCAATCCGGGCCAGCGCGGGCGCAAAGGCGGCAAGGATGAGGATACCGACCATGCCGCCGGCAAAGGACGCGATGGTTGTTGCAAACAGCGCCACACCGGCCCGGCCCTGCCGCGCCATGGGATAGCCGTCGAGACAGGCCACGGCGGCCCCGGCGGTGCCGGGCAGATTGAGCAGGATGGACGCTGTCGAGCCGCCATACATCGAGCCGTAATAGATGCCGGCCAGCATGATGATGGCATCGGTCGGGCCGGCATAAAAGGTCAGCGGCAGCAGCATGCCGACCGTTGCGAGCGGGCCGATGCCGGGCAGGACGCCGATGAACATGCCCAGGGTGACGCCGAGAGCGCAATAGAATAGGGACGAGGTCGACAGCGCGACCGAAAAGCCCAAGGCGAGATTGGCGAACAGTTCCATCAGAAGGGCCAGTCTATCGGTGCGATGAGCATTTTCAGGAAGGTGATGAAGACCAGCGTGCAGCCGAGCGCCAAGCCGGTGGCCAGAAGAAGCACGCTCAGCGGACGCAGCGAGCGATCGGCGAGCGCAGAGATCATGACACTGGCAACAATCGCAGGGATGAGCCCGAACGGGACGACAAGCAGCGCAAAAGCGATAGGGCCGCCAGCTACGGTGAGCAAGCTCGTCAGCGGGACCGGGGTTTGCGGTATCGTGCCGGCGCGCAGATCTTCAATGATGATGGCGATCCCGGCGATAATGAGGAGCACTGATAGCCCGAGGGGAAAGACAGCGGGGCCGATCTGACCGATGCTGCCCAACGGGTAGCGAAACGATTCGATAAACGCCGCCGCGCCCACGAGAAGCGTGACAGCGCCGGTGACTGTCGGCCGAACAGGAAGCTGACGAGATTTTGCCACCGGGTGCGAGTCTCCCCTCGCGTTGCAGGCTGAACCGGCATGCCCTCTTGCAATGCTGGACCTGTGTGATAGCCTGTTCACAAATGTGAATAGGTTTACAATATGAGACAGCCATCAATCCGAAAAGTCAAGTCGGCAGATCGCACGCTCGATCTTTTGGAAACGCTGGCCGGGGCATTGTCGCCGCTGAGCGCGACGGAAATTTCCACAGCGCTGGAAATTCCGAAAAGCAGCCTTTTTCATTTGCTGGGAACGCTCGAAGAGCGTGGCTATCTCAGCCAGGATAACCATGCCGGCTATACGCTGGGCCCGGCCGCCGCCCGCCTCGCGAGCGCGGCGATGTCTGAGCCTTCAGTGCTGACGGTGCTGGAGAGCGTGCTCGACGAGTTGCGCGACGCGATCAACGAAAGTTGCAGCTTCAACGTGGAAAAGGGCGATGAGGTCGAAGTGGTGGCGACGCGAGCAGGGCGCAACGCGTTGACCTATACAATGCAGGTCGGTGACCTGGCGCCGCTGTATGCCGTTTCCTCGGGAAAAATCTTTCTGGCCAACAAGACGCGCGACTGGTTCGACGCCTATCTCGACCGGGTTCGTTTCGAGCGCTTTACGCCCAATACCATCCAGTCTCACGAACGCCTGCTGCGTGAAATCGAGCGGACGCGGGCCGAGGGAATTGGGTTCGTGGAGGAAGAATTCACGCCCGGCATAATCGGGATGGGCGCGGTGGTCCGCCAGCACGGACAGATCGTTGGCGCTATCAACGTCGCGGTGCCCAGCCCCCGGTTCAGTCCCCAGAAGGCCTCGCAGGTGCGCCAACATCTGCGGCAGGCTGTGAGCCGGGCTGAGAGCCTGCTCGGCAGCTAAACTGTTCATCAGCCATCGGTGCCCTTCGCGTCAGCGGTTCCCGGGAGCGGCTTGACATGCGGTGCCGCGCGTGCACTTTTGTTTATGAATAGGAATAGTTTATATATGTAAACAATGATTTGAAAGACATGGAGGAGGATTCAATGACTTTTCGCAAATCGATACTGGGCGGTCTGACGGTTGCGCTGGCGTTTGCCACTGTGCCGGCCATGGGCCAGCAATGGCCCGAGCGTCCCGTCAACATGGTGGTGGCCTACGGAGCGGGCGGAGGAACCGACACGCTGGCCCGTATCGTGGCGGACCCGCTTTCGCGCATCGTCGGCCAGCCGGTGGTCGTTGAAAACCGCCCCGGCGCAGGCGGAACCATCGGCGCGGATGCCGCCGCCAAGGCCGCGCCGGACGGCTATACGCTGTATATGATGGCCAACGGCCACACTGTGGCCGGCGCCATGTATGCAAGCCTGCCCTACGATCCGGTCGGCGACTTCCAGGGGATTTCCGAGGTCGCTGCAATGCCGCTCGTTGTCGTGGCTCGTCCCGACTTCGAAGCCGATACGCTTGAAGAACTCATAGCGCTTGCCGCCGAACGCCCGGGCGAACTCAATTTCGCCAGCGTCGGAGTAGGTTCGTCGCAGCATTTTGCCGGTGAGCTTCTGGCGGAAACCGCCGGTATCGACATGATGCACATTCCCTATCAGGGCACGCCCGAAGCTCTGGCCGCAGTCCTCTCGGGGGAAGTGGACATGCTGGTCGAGGTGCTGGCGCCGATGCTGGGCCAGATCAGCAGCGGTGACATCAAGGCCATCGTGGCGACGAGCGCCGAGCGTCATCCCAAAATCGCTGACGTCGCAACCGTCGTCGAGGCTGGTTTCGAAGGGTTCGATGTTTCCACCTGGTATGGCATAGCTGTGCCGTCCGGAATGGATGCCGGACTGGCCGAAGAGATCAACGCAGCGGTCTCGGCGGCACTCGAAGACGAGGCGCTCATCAATCAGCTCGGGGAATCGGGCTATATCGTTGGGGCCTCGGAGCCCGAAGCCTTCACCGCCAAGATCGGCTCGGAAGTCGAGCGCTGGACCGCAGTTCGCGTCAGCGCCGGTATCGACCAGATCTAGGGCAATCCATGGGCCGCGCCGATGGGCGCGGTCCTTCACCTTTTGCGGAATTATTCATCCCCATGACCAGAACGCTAAATCTGCTCACTGTTTGCGGTAGCCTGCGCCAGGGCTCGTTCAACCGCATGGTGGCCAATACCCTGCCCGATCTCGCGCCCGATGGCGTCTCGATTGTCGAAGCGCCCTCGATTGGCGATCTTCCGCTCTACAATGCCGATATTCAGAACGCCGATGGATTTCCGGCTGCCGTAACCGCGCTGGGCGAAGCCATTCGCGCTGCTGACGGGGTGGTCTTTGTATCGCCCGAGTATAATTTTTCGGTTCCCGGCGTGCTCAAGAATGCGCTGGACTGGGTGTCGCGGCTGCCCGACCAGCCCTTCAAGGGCAAGCCCATCGCGCTGCAATCGGCGGCGACCGGTATGCTGGGGGGTGCGCGGGCGCAGTATCACATGCGCCAGATCATGGTGTTTCTCGAAGCCCTGGTGTTCACCAAGCCGGAAATCTTCGTGTCCTTTGCCAAGGACAAGGTGGACCCGCAGACCGACCGCCTTGTCGATGAAGCAACCCGCACGATGATCGCCAGCCAGTTAGACGGCTTTGCGCAGTTTGTCGCCCGCGTGGGCCCAGCCCAAACCGGAGAACAACGATGACGATGCCGCAGGATTTGGTCGACCGCCTTGCCATTCGCGATCTCGTTGAGAACTGGGCCGTTTGGCGCGATGCCGGAGACTGGACGCGCTTCCGGACGTGTTGGCACGATGATGGCGTGATGCAGGCGACCTGGTTTCAAGGGACGGCGGATGAATTCATACGCGTCAGCCGCGAAGGGTTCGAGAAGGGTGTGAGCATCCTCCATTTCCTCGGCGGCACTTCGATCGATCTTTCGGGAGATCGAGCCATCGCCCAGACCAAGATGACCATCTCTCAACGTGGAGACGTGGACGGGGTTTTGTGCGACGTTGTTTGCACGGGGCGGTTCTACGACTTTCTGGAGAAGCGGGATGGCAAATGGGGTGTGGTGCTGCGCCAGCCAATTTATGAGAAGGACCGGCTCGATCCACTCGATCCGGCTGCCCAACTGCGGCTCGACAAGGAGCTGTTGGGACGCTTTCCGGCCGGGTATTGTCATCTGGCCTATATTCAGACGCGCATCGGCTATGTGGTGAAAAAAGACATGCCCGGATTGGTCGGACCTGAAGTCGAGGCACTTTATGCGCGGGGCGCGGAATGGCTTTCGGGCGCTGCGCTGTCCGCCAAAGCATCGGCTTGACCTGGCGATGAGCAGGGCGTTTACATACCGGAGTCTGCCCAGCGATATACGGTTCGGCCCGGGCCTCCGGCACGGGCTGGCCGATCTGCTCGAAGGGGCGGGACTTTCGCGTGCGCTGGTTTTGACCACGCCGGGACAGGCCGGACTAGGGCATCAAGCACTCAAGTTACTGAATGGACTGGCTGTCGGGCCGTTCGACGGCGCGCGCATGCACACGCCGACCGAAGTGACCGGACGGGCGCTCGAGGAAGCGCAAAGGCTTGGCGCTGACTGCCTCGTGGCGGTCGGGGGCGGGTCGACCATCGGGTTGTCCAAGGCGGTATCGGTGCGCACCGGACTGACGCAGATCGTCGTCCCCACCACCTATGCGGGCTCGGAAGTGACACCCATTCTGGGCGAGACCGAGAACGGGCAAAAGGTCACACGGCGGGACGATGCCATCCTGCCGCGGTTTGTTGTTTACGATCCCGAATTGACCTATGCGCTGCCCGTACAGATAAGCGTGACGAGTGGGATCAACGCGCTGGCCCACGCCGCCGAGGCTCTTTATGCGCCCGACAGCTCGCCGATCGTGGGATTGATGGCACGGGAGGCCATCGCCGTCATGGTGGGGGCGTTGCCGGTCATCAAAGCCGATCCCGGCAATAGCGAGGCCCGGGCCGAGGCGCTCTATGCCGCCTGGCTGTGCGGAACGTGCCTGAGCAGCACGACCATGGGGTTGCACCACAAGATCTGTCACGTCCTGGGCGGAAGCTTCGATCTTCCGCACGCGGCAACCCATTGCATCATGCTGCCCCATGTTCTCGCCTATAACAGCGTGGCCGCCCGGCCCGCCTATGAGCAGATCGGCGCGATCCTCGATACCGACCGGCCCGAGCTTGCGCTGTTTGATCTTATTGCATCGCTGGATGGGCCCTTGGCGCTCAACGCGATCGGCATGCCTGAAGCCGGGCTGGACGCGGTTGTCGGGCAACTCGGCGCTTCGCCCTACGCCAATCCTGCCCCGCTTGTCACCGAACGGTTGCGGGCCATGCTGGCCGACGCTTGGGCGGGCCGTCCGCCGGTGCGGGACGGTGCCCCGGCGATGCGCGCGCAAAAATAGGAGGCTGGGATGAGCGGCTATTTCACTGAGGACACCTCGGTCGATGCTGTCAATTCACGGATGGGGCCGGACGTCAGCCCGCGGCTTGCCAAGGTGATGGCGGCGCTGGTCAGGCATTTGCATGAGTTTGCCAAGGAGGTTGAGCTTACCGAGCAGGAGTGGGAAATCGGCATCGACTTTTTGACCCGGACGGGCGGCATCTGTAGCCCCGAGCGGCAGGAGTTCATCCTGCTGTCCGATACCCTGGGGTTTTCCATGCTTGTCGATGCCATCAACAATCGTCGTCCCGAGGGGGCGACGGAAAACACCGTATTTGGGCCGTTTCATGTGGAGGGCGCGCCCGTGCGGGCCATGGGCGACAGCATCAGCCTCGACGGCAAGGGCGAACCTTGTGTTTATGAGGGGCGGGTGCTCGATCTCGACGGGCGGCCGATCGCCGGGGCGAAGATCGATGTCTGGTGCGACAATGAAGATGGCTTTTACGACGTGCAGCAGCCCGATGTGCAGCCGAAATGGAACAATCGCGGCGTCTTTTTAACCGGGCCGGACGGGCGCTACAGCTTTGTCGGCATCAAGCCGGTTTCCTATCCCATCCCCGACGATGGGCCGGTGGGGCAGATGCTGGCCGCGCTGGGGCGCCATCCGTTCCGGCCCGCCCATATGCATTATCTGGTCACCGCTCCGGGTTTTGAAAAGCTGGTGACCCATACCTTTGTGGGCGGCGATCCCTACCTGGATTCCGACACGGTGTTCGGGGTCAAGAAGTCGCTGATTGCTCGGTTCGAAGCGGTCGAGGGCAGCGGAACACGCTGGCGTTCGCCGTTCGACTTTGTCCTGACACCGGCCGGCGGCAACTGACGGAGTGGTTGCGTTCGATGTCGGTCGACCGACATCATGGCGCCATGGATTCGCAGGAGATCGCCAATGACCTTGTCCCGGCACGCAATTGAAACGCTCAAGGGCGTTTCGACCGCCACGCTGACCACCGTGCTGCTCAAAAAGGGGCTGCGCAATGTGTGGATCCGCAACGCCAGGCCAATCCGGCCTTCAATGCCAAGGATCGTCGGTCCCGCCTTTACGCTGCGCTTCGTTCCTGCGCGTGAGGACCTTGCAACCCCGGCAAGCTGGGGTTCTCCGATCTCGACCCGCGCTGCCATCGAGGACATGCCCGAGGGCGCCGTTGTGGTTGCCGATGCCATGGGTGTGTCCGACGCCGGCATCTTCGGCGATATTCTGTGTTTGCGCATGGCAAAGAGGGGTGTTGCCGCGCTGGTCACCGATGGGGTGATGCGGGACGCAGTGGGCGTCCACTCCACACATCTGCCTGTCTGGTGCAATGGCATTTCGGCGCCGCCATCGGTGGCCGGGCTGACCTTTGTAGGCTGGCAGGAAACCATCGGCTGCGGCGGGGTGGCGGTGATCCCGGGGGACGTGATCGTCGTCGATGACGACGGTGCCGTCGTGATCCCGCAGGCGCTGCTCGATGCGGTGTTGATCGAGGCGCCCGAGCAGGAAGCCATGGAAGCCTGGATCATGACCGAGGTCGACCGCGGCGTGCCGCTGCCTGGCCTCTATCCCATGAACGAAGAGACCAAGACGCGCTACGAGGCGTTCAAGTCCGGACGGCAGCTCTAGTTGCTGGCACCCAACAGGCGCGTCGCGAAATAGCCGGCGGTCGCGGCGGTGCCGGTGAGCGCGGCGCCCCAGAGGATATCGATGATGGTGACCGAAACCGACCAGTCCCGGATGGTCGCGAGATTGGTCATGTCGTAGGTGCCATAGGCCACAAGGCCCAAAATGGCGCCGGCGATCAGGGCCTGTGTCCAGTTGCCCGATTGCATGGCCGGGGCGACGGCGAAGTAAACGATGCCCCCGATATAGAACAGGTAGAAGGCACCGGCCGCGGCGAGATTGGGCTGGTCGAGCAGGACGTGGCCGATCTGTTCGCGGTAAAAGCCGAAAGCAACCCGCGACAGCCAGATATAGTCGATGGCGAAAAAGACGATGGCCGTTCCGATGTAGGCGACGACGTACGGCATGTGATCCCTCATATCCCCAGCACTGGCTGGAACAGGCGCACGATCCAGCTCTTGAACTTGAGCGGCGCTTCGGTGACGGCAAGACAGATGCAATCGGCATCGTCGGTCGCGACAGGCTGATGGGTCAGGCTGCCATCGGCGATCTCGATGTCGCCGCGGGTGAACGTTCCGTCCTCATCACTAAAGGCACCGGACAAAACCAGTGTCATTTCCATGCCGCGATGGGTGTGTTCGGGCACGGGCTTGCCGGCCGGAATGCGCAGCAGACGCGCGACAGCGCGGCCATCGCGTGTTTGGATGATGAACTGGGCGGCGCCCGGCATGGCCTTCCAGCGGATGGCGTCGACGTCCGAGCCCACGTAGGAGCGCAAGGGTTCAGGCAGGATTGGGGCCGACCCGCCTGCGCTGCCGCGGCGCGCAGGCTTTGCGGTGGGCAACGGGGCGTCGGCGATCCGTGTCCTCAACGACTGCCAGCTGGCATCGGTATCAGGGGCCGGTTCGATATCCTCGAGCAGCGCGCCGCCTGTACCCTCGATCATGGCGTAGCGCTCGCGACAGGCGGGGCAGATGGCGAGATGGGTGGCCACGGCGAGCGAAAAGCCCTCGGCGAGCGTGCCTGCGGCATGGTCGAGCAGGATGTCTTCTTCGAGGTGGTGGATGATGCTCATGACCGATCCTCCAGCGCCGTGCGCAGCTTGGCGAAGGCGAGACGGATACGGGATTTGACAGTGCCCAGCGGCAGGCCGAGTTTCTCGGAAATCGAGCCGTGGGAAGCCTCCTCGAAAAACGAAAGCTTCAAGAGCTCGAGCTGTTCGGGGGGAAGGGTCTCCATGGCGCGGTGGAGCCGGTCGGCATCTTCGTTCATGTCGAAAGCCGCATCGGCGGGCGTGATCTCGGCGGGAACGAAGGCGGGGTCGTTGGGGTCGAAATCGGGCCGGTTGGCCTTGCGCCAGTGATCGATGCGCTGGTTGCGCGCTATGGTAAAGATCCACGTCGAGACGTTGCCCTTGTCGGGGCTGTATAGGGCGGCCTTGTTCCAGACCGCCACCATGGTTTCCTGCATCAATTCCTCGGCGAGCTGCCCGTCGCGGCAGAGTTTGGCCATGTAGGCGCGCACGCGGGGGCCGTAGTAACGAAACAGCTCTTCAAAAGCGGCGACGTCGCGCGATGTGGCGACGGCAAACAGTTTCTGGCGCATCAGGATATTGAGCGCCTTCTTGTCATTGAGATCGACGGCCATCTTGTCGGTACGCGCAACTCCTCTGGGGGCCGGACGCACAGCATATTCGCGCTGCGCCGCCAAGGGCTTTGAAGTTTGGCACGTGGCCGGATCGATTGAAAGCACTGTCGTCATGCTTGGATTTACGGCAGCGCGAAGGTGGCGGATCACCGGGACCTGAAGAAAAAATCCCGTCGCGGGTGCATCCGAATTGGCGTTGGGCTCGTACCTAATGAAAAGCAACAAGGACAAGCCGACCAATGTATCTCGATGCTGGCCCCAAGGGACCAAAAGGCACAAAGCGTATCGCCGTTATCGGAAGCGGAATTTCGGGACTTTCGGCCGCTTGGCTGATGAGCCAGACCCACGACGTGACGCTCTATGAGGCCGACTCGCGGATCGGGGGGCACTCCAATACGGTCGATGTCGATTACGATGGCAAGACGATCCCGGTCGATACCGGGTTCATCGTCTATAACGAGGCCAACTATCCCAACCTCGTTGCCATGTTTGATCATCTCGGGGTGCAAACGGCGCTGTCGTGGATGTCGTTCGGGGCCTCGATCGATGGCGGGGTGTTTGAATATTGCTCAGACCCGCTGGGGCTTATCGGGCAGAAATCGAACGTAGTGCGTCCGCGCTTCTGGCGGATGCTCTCGGATGTCGTGAAATTTTCCCGCTCGCACCGGGAAATCCTCGCCGATGGCAGTCTCGCGCACGTCGGTTTGGCTGATTATCTGGCGGAAAACGGGTACTCTGAAAGCTATATCCACGACCATATCCTGCCCATGGCGGCGGCAATCTGGTCGTCATCGGCCACCGATATTCGCAACTATCCCGTGCAGGCCTTTGTGCGGTTCTTTCTCAATCACGGGTTGCTCGATCTCTACAACCGCCCGTTGTGGCGGACCGTCGAGGGCGGCAGCCGCGAATATGTTTCGCGTCTCGTGGCCGGCTACAAAGGCGCCGTGCGTCTTTCGACCGGCGTAAGCCGGATCGAGCGGCATTCGGGCGTGGTGGAAGTGACCGACATACGCGGCCACAAGGACATCTTTACCGATGTCTTGATCGCCACCCATGCGGATCAGGCGCTCGCGATGCTCGCCAACCCCGATCAGGACGAGCGGGCAGTGCTGGGCGCATTCGAATACACGCACAACAAGGCCGTGCTGCACACCGACCGGCGCCTGATGCCCAAGCGCAAATCGGTATGGTCGAGCTGGAACTATATCGGCGAGCGCGAATGGGACGGGGATAGCCCGCTTTGCGTTACCTACTGGATGAACAAGCTGCAGAATATCGACAAGAAATACCCCCTGTTCGTGACGCTCAACCCCAGCCGCGAGATCGATCCGGCGACGGTCTTTGAGACGTTCGATTACACACATCCGCTTTTCGACCAGAAAGCCATGGCGGCGCAAAAAGAGCTGTGGCGCCTGCAGGGGCGCGGTGGCGTCTGGTTTGCCGGTGCGCATTTTGGTTCGGGCTTCCACGAGGACGGCTTGCAGGCCGGCCTTGCGGCGGCGGAAGATCTGGCCGGGGTGCAACGTCCCTGGGCGGTGGACAATGCCTCGGGTCGTATCCATATCAACACCGAAAGGGTGGCCGCCGAATGAGCGATGGCGCGATCTATGCTGGAGAGGTTGTGCATGTGCGGCACCGGCCGCGCCAGCATACGCTCCGCTATCGCGTTTTTTCGCTGCTTCTCGATCTTGACCGGCTCGAGGCGCTCGACAAAAGGCTCAGGCTGTTCTCCCACAACCGGTTCGGCGTGTTCAGCTTCCGCGACGCCGACCATGGTGATGGTGAACCGGGTGGCTTGCGGCGATGGGCCGGGCGGCTGCTGGCCGATGCGGGGATTGCGGGCGAAGATCTCAAGATCGAAATGCTCTGCTATCCGCGGATTTTCGGCTATGTTTTCAACCCGATTACAGTTTATTTTTGCTCGGACACCCGGGGGTTGCGGGCCATCCTTTATGAGGTGTGCAACACGTTTTACGAGCGGCACACCTATGTGATCCCGATCAGCGATCACGCCGAAGGCGCGGTGCGCCAATCCTGCGCCAAGGAACTTTACGTTTCGCCCTTCGTGCCGATGCAGGCGCAATACGACTTCAAGATCACGCCGCCCAGCGACAAAGTTCAGATCGTCATCAATGAAAGCGATAATGAGGGCGCGCTGCTCTATGCGGCGTTTACCGGCAAACGCGAGGAACTGAGCGACAAGAGCCTGGGGCGTGCGCTGTTGCGCTATCCGCTGATGACGCTAAAGATCATGGGCGGCATCCATTGGGAGGCGCTCAAGCTCTGGCTCAAGGGTACCCCCGTATTCATGCACGAAAAGGCGCAGGACAAGATTTCCCACTCGGTGATCGGGACGGCGCCGGCCGAATAGGTATCAGCGCGTGTCATCGATCCATCACCAATCGGCGTTTTGACCGAAGCAGTGCTTCCTTTAAGCTCGGTGCAAATCGACCCTCGAAGGTCGAACATCATGCAAAGAGGAAACATCCATGTCCCATGCCGACATTCTTTCAGCCGCAATGCTGGATGCTGCCGATCTGACGGGCGGCGCGCTCAAGGTGCATTCGCCGGTTGACGGCGCGCTGATCGGAGAGGTCGGCACCCATTCTGGCGCCGAAGTCGAGGCGATGATCGCAACGGCCAAAGCCGCGTTCGGTGACTGGAAGCTGGTGCCGGCGCCGCGGCGGGGGGAATTGATCCGGCTGTTCGGTGAGGAATTGCGCAATGCCAAGGACGCGTTGGGCGCGTTGGTGTCGCTCGAGGCGGGCAAGATTTTTCAGGAAGGTCTGGGCGAAGTCCAGGAGATGATCGATATCTGCGATCTGGCAGTGGGCCAGTCGCGGCAGTTGTTCGGGCTGACCATCGCGTCGGAGCGCCCCGGCCACTCGATGCGGGAAACCTGGCATCCGCTGGGCCTCGTTGGTGTGATCTCGGCCTTTAATTTTCCCGTGGCGGTGTTTGCCTGGAATTTCGCTCTGGCGGCAATTTGCGGTAACACGGTTATCTGGAAACCATCGGAAAAGACGCCGCTGACGGCGCTGGCGGTCAAGAAGATCTTCGACAAGGCGGCGGCGCGGTTCGGCGATGCACCAGAGGGGTTGCTGCATGTCGCCATCGGTGGAGCCGATGTGGGCGAGGCGCTGACCGGGTCGAAGGACGTGCCGCTGATTTCAGCGACCGGGTCGACGCGGATGGGGCAGATCGTGGGGCCAAAGGTTGCCGAGCGGTTTGGCAAGAGCGTCCTGGAACTCGGTGGCAACAACGCGATGATTGTTGCGCCCTCGGCTGATCTGGACAACGCGGTCCGGGCCATCGTCTTTTCGGCGGTGGGCACGTGCGGGCAGCGCTGTACCAGCCTGCGCCGGCTGATCGTGCATGAGGATGTGCGTGACGAGCTGGTTGAAAAACTCAAATCCGTTTACGGCAAACTGCCGATCGGCAGCCCCTTGGAAGAGGGCGTTCTGGTCGGGCCGCTGATCGACAAGCAGGCTTATGACGGCATGCAGCACGCGCTTGAAAAGGCGAAGACTGAAGGCGGCAAGGTGACCGGCGGAGAGCGCGTGGATGGTGTCGCGGGCGGGCATTACGTGCGCCCGGCCATTGTCGAGATGGTCGAACAGACCGGCATCGTCAAGCACGAGACCTTCGCGCCGATCCTTTACGTTCTCACCTACCGCACGCTTGATGAAGCGATTGCCTTGCAGAATGACGTGCCGCAGGGGCTGTCGAGCTGCATCTTTTCGACCGATGTGCGCGAGACCGAAACTTTCCTTTCGGCGGCGGGGTCCGATTGCGGCATCGCCAACGTCAATATCGGGCCTTCGGGGGCTGAGATCGGCGGGGCGTTCGGCGGTGAAAAGGAAACCGGCGGCGGGCGCGAGAGCGGGTCCGATGCCTGGAAGGCCTATATGCGGCGCCAGACCAATACGGTCAATTATTCGCGCGAATTGCCGCTGGCGCAGGGCATCAAATTCGATATCTAGGTCCTGCCCGGGCTTTCGTTTTGTCGCGTTTCCCGCAAGGCCCGGTTAACCTTCGGGCCCGTCGCCTTGTGGGGAGCGGGAAAAAACAGACTTCGTTAATCTCTGGGTCTTCACACTCTCTCGTACGGGACGGCCCCTGGGTCGCCCGAACGGGGGAACCGATCCGGGATTGCAGAATGCACGATGGACGAAACGCTGGTGGATGTCTGGCCACCAATCCGAGCCGGCTCGATTTCATCGAGATGGCAATCGCACGCACCGATCGGGCTGTTCTGATTTCCGATGCCGAGGGGCATCCGTGCTACCTCAATCCCGCTTTCGAGGCGCTGTTCGGCTATGGGCTGGACGATTTTGCCGGACAGACCCCCTGGTCGCTGCTGGCCGGCCCGATGACCGATGAACGGCTGCATCAGCGGGCGCGCAGCTTCGGCAAGACGGGCGGGGGATTCCACGACGATTTGCTGTTGCGCACGCGATCGGGCGACCCGGTCTGGGTTTCGGCCAGGCTCGACCCGGTGCACGATGCGCAGGGGCGTTTTACCCATCTCGTCGCCATGCTCGCCGACACCACGCAATCGAAGCGTCTTCAGGTCTTCCAGCGCCTCTCACTCGATGCGCTGAGCCGTGACATGCCGCTCAAGGAGTTCATGGGGCAAATCTGCGAGCAGGTGCAGGCGCTCGCGCCCGATACGATCTGTTCGATCCTGCGGGTGGACGAGAACCAGAAGCTGCGGCCCCTGGCGGCGCCGAGCCTGCCGGAATCGGTGGCGAAACAGATCGCCGGGCTTGAAATCGGGCCACGGGCCGGCAGTTGCGGTACCGCCGCCTGGCGGGGCGAGCCGGTGGTGGTTGAAGATATCGAGATCGACCCGCTATGGACCGATTTCAAGCACCTCTTTCTGCCGCTGGGGCTCAAGGCCTGCTGGTCCTATCCGATGGTGTTGCGCAACGGGCGTGTTGCCGGGACGTTCGCCTTCTATTTCCCCGAATCCAGACCACCAAGCGCCTGGCATTTGCGGCTCGTGGAGACCTGCCTCAGCCTCTGTGTGATGGCGATCGAACGGCACGAGGCGCGCACGCAAATCCGGCGGCTCGCCTATTACGATGCGCTGACCGGGTTGCCCAACCGGGTATTGATGCGTCAGCGGCTCGAACAGACTTTGGCCGGTGATCCGCAGCGCAGGAAATCGCTGGCCTGCCTGTGCCTCGATCTCGACAGGTTCAAGGACATCAATGAAGCATACGGCCTGCCGGCAGGGGATATGGTGCTCGAGGCGGTCAGCCAGCGGCTTCTCGATCGGGCTTCTTCATCGGACATGGTGGCCCGGATGAGCGCGGATACCTTCATATTGCTGCTTGACGATTGCCGGGCCGAAGACGCGGCCGCAGCAGCACAGGGGTTACTGGCGCGCCTTAGGGAGCCCTTTACGGTCAGCGGAAGGGTACTATCGCTTTCCGGATCGATCGGCATCGCTCTCTATCCTGACGACGCGACGGATGTTGAGACGCTGGTCAATCGTTGCGAGACGGCAATGTCTGAAGCCAAGACCGCAGGGCGGGCGAATTATCACTTCTTTTCCCCGGAAATGAACGTGGCCAATCGCGACCGGCTCGAACTGGGCGCGGCGTTGCGCGAGGCGCTGGCCGGCAATCAGCTCTCGCTTGCTTTCCAGCCGCAGATCGACCGGACCAGCGATGAAATCTACGGCGTGGAGGCGCTGGCGCGCTGGACGCATCCGCAGTTGGGAACCGTTGGCCCGGACAGGTTCATTCCGGTAGCCGAACAGATCGGGTTGATCGAGGAACTCGGGCTCTGGGCACTCGACGCCGCATGTGCGCAGCTCGCCCGCTGGCGGGCCGGGGGACGCGACGTACCTTCGATCTCGGTCAATATCTCCGCGCAACAGTTCCGCAATGGTGAGTTCTGCGCCCAGGTGGCACAAACGCTGGCCGCTCACGCGCTCAAACCGTCCGATCTTACCATCGAGATCACCGAAAGCCTCATGCTCGACCAGACGGCGTCGGTGACCAGCAATACCGATACGCTGAGCGAAATGGGCGTCAATCTGTCGATGGATGATTTTGGAACGGGTTACTCGTCGCTTTCGCTCATAGCACGCCTTCCGGTCAGCGAACTCAAGATCGACAGGGCGTTCATCGACAAGCTGGAGAGCGACGCCGGGGCGCAGGCCGTGACGACCGCCGTGATCTGCATCGGCCAGAGCCTCGATATGCGCGTGGTCGCCGAGGGCGTGGAAACCGATGCCCAGCGCCGGTTTCTCGACGCGCTCGGATGCGATGCCCATCAGGGCTATCTCTATTCCAAACCGCTCAGCGCCGACGCCATGGATGCCTGGCTCGACGCTAACGCAGGAAAGCCGGCGCCCCTCCAGCGGCGGGCCTGACGTCACAAAATTTGCAGACCTTAAACCGCTTCTCCATCCAGCGGCGCGTTGCTCAACCGGTCGTCGGCAAGCTGGCGGATTTCGGTCAGCTCTGTGATGGTGGTCTCTAGATCGGTCAGTTGGGCGCGCAGCAGATCAAGGCGCTCGTCGACCTTTTCGATCAGCAGTTTGACCTGGGCCGTGCGCGTGCCGTCGGCATCGTAAAGGCTGAGATATTCGGAAATGTCGCGCAGGGTGAAACCCAGCCGCTTGCCGCGCAGAATGAGGATCAGCCGGGCGCGGTCCCGCCGACGGAACACGCGCGTCGATCCCAGGCGGTCGGGTTTTAGGAGCCCCTTGGTTTCGTAGAACCGGATGGCGCGGGTGGAAATGCCGAACTCGTTTGCCAAATCGGCAATGGCAAACAGATCGCGCTTGTCGGCATCGTGCTTGTTCAAGATGCTATCCCCCGGCCTTGACGTTCTTTTCATAATCCTCGCGCAGATCGTTCTTGGACAATTTGCCGATCATGGTCTTGGGCAATTCGTCGCGGAAAATGATCTCGCGAGGCATTTCGAGCTTGGAGAGGCGTTCCTCGAGAAAGGATTTCAGTCCCCCCTCGGTCACCGACTGCCCGTCCTTTAGCTTGACATAGGCGACGGGTACCTCTCCGCGATATTCGTCCTTTACCCCGATTACGTTCGTTTCGTCCACGGCAGGGTGGTGGTAAATGGCGTCCTCGATGGCACGCGGATAGACGTTGAAACCCGAGCAGATAATGAGGTCCTTGATGCGGTCGACAAGGAAGATGTAGCCGTCCTCGTCGAGATAACCGACATCGGCGGTGCGCAGATAGCCATTGGCGGTAAAGGCGCCTTTTGTAGCTTCCTCGTCGTTGAAATAGCCAAGCATGACCTGTGGGCCCTTGAGCACGAGTTCGCCGCGCTCTCCCTGCGCCACTTCGCTCTCCGGATCGTCGAGATCGACGAAGCGCACGTCGGTTGCAGGGATGGGCAGGCCGATCGATCCGGGCTTGGAGGGCACACGCAAGGCGGCGCAGGCCACCACAGGCGATGCCTCTGTCAAGCCATACCCTTCAGCGAGAATGGCGTCCGATTTTTTGCCGAAGGCCTCGCGCGTTTCACCGGGAAGACCCGCGCCGCCGGAAATCGCCACTTCGATGGGCGCCAGGATTTCGGCGGTTGCCACGTCCTTTGTTGCCAGCGCATGCAGCAAGGTGGGGACGGCGGGCAAGACATTGGGTTTGGTGCGCTTCATGAGAGAAAGGAAGGCCTTCATCTCGAAGCGCGGGAGCATGACGACCTGGGCGCCCGAGCACAGCGGCACGTTCATGCACACGGTCATCGCAAAGATATGGAAGAACGGCAGGATGGCGACCACTTTGGAGGGAGGATAGAATAGCCCGCATCCCCATTTGTCGATCTGGCTCATATTGGCGGCGATATTGGCGTGGCTGAGCATGGCGCCCTTGGGGGTGCCGGTGGTGCCGCCGGTATATTGCTGGACTGCGACGTCCTTTTCGGAATCGATCTGGACGGATGTCGGCGTCTTGCCCCTGGTAATCAGATCCTCGAAGGATATGACAGCGCGTGCGGCCGGAGAACTGCCCGGCTTTACGATGTCCTTGCCCTTGAACAGCGAGAACAGGATTTTTTTCAGTCCCGGCAGCGCATTGGGGAAATGGGCTACGACAAGTTTCTTGATGTGACCCTGGCCGACCAGTTTTTCTGCGTTGGGATAGGTGGCCTTGAGATCGACCGTAATGAGTACGGTTGCGCCGGAGTTGGAAACGATGTGGCTGAGTTCGCCCAGCGAATAGAGTGGATTGCAGTTGACGACGGTTGCGCCGATGCGCAGCACCGCGAAGTAGGCAATGACGTAGAATGGGGTGTTGGGCATCAGCAGCGCAACGCGGTCACCCTTTTTGACGCCAAGCTCGGACTGCAAGGCACCGGCAAGGGCGTTGACCTGTTCGCCAAGCCGGCGGAACGACGTAGTGGCGCCCATAAAATCGAGGGCCGTGGCATCGCCCATCTTTGCGCAGGAGGCCAGCAGCTGCTCGTGTACGGGGGTTGTATCGATGGGCACGTCCCATTCGATGCCCTCGGGATAGGCGGCAATCCAGGGATGGGGGGCGCTGACTGGCTTGTTCATTATTCTCTCCTCCAACGGATCTTGTGTCCGTACTTATGGCGTAAACTATGTCATGGGATGACGTTAGCGTCAAACAATGCACCCAAGGCAAGGTTCCTTACCCGTTTCCGGAGGCGGCGCACGGCAGCACGCATGAGGCGTCCCTGGCAGCCGGGAGATTTGGGCGCTTTGAAACAAATCCGGAGCGAACGCGTTCTAATTTCAAGCGCGCGATTACCGATACGTTCCGGTTGGCAGGCATTTTTGATGAATGACCTTATGGGCATCAGGTTGACGTTTACGTCCACAGGTGTATGCTCGACGTAATTTCAGCCCGCACCAGATTAAGGTGCGTGAGCGGAACCAAAGTTCGGAAAGAGGATCCGAATTCTGTAAGGTTCCGACATCGATATTTCGTAGCGCCGGGTTATGATCCGAGCGCTTCAGGTCAGGGGAGGCCATCTTATGGTTTTGGCACTTATCGTCCTTAGCATCGTCGCGTTTCTGGTTCTGGCGATCCGCCAGTCCCCTCTGTGGCAGTGGGCGCTGGCCGCCGCGGCCATCGGGGTTCTTGCCATGATACGGCCCGATGACGGGCTGACGCTGTCGACCAGCATTGTTGGCTGGATATTCGCGCTGCTGCCGGCGGCCATACTGGGCCTTTTGGCGCTTCCGGCCATTCGGCAGATGGTTCTGACGGGCCCCGCCTATTCGATGGTCAAATCCATCCTGCCGCGCATTTCGCGGACCGAACAGGAGGCGCTCGACGCCGGGACTGTCGGCTGGGACGCCGAGATTTTCTCGGGGCGTCCGGTCTGGGACAGGCTGCTCGACATTCGCAAGCCGGACCTCACTGAAGAAGAGCAGGCGTTTATCGACGGGCCATGCGAACAGGTCTGCGCCATGATCGACGATTGGGACACGCGCAACAACCGCATGGATATGCCACCCGAAGTCTGGCAGTTCCTGAAAGACAAGGGCTTTCTGGGCATGCTCATCGGCAAGGAGCATGGGGGCTTAGGCTTTTCGGCGCAGGCCCAGAGCCAGGTGGTGTCCAAGATCGCCTCGCGCTCGATTGCTGCGGGTATTACCGTAATGGTGCCCAATTCGCTCGGGCCGGGTGAGTTGCTCGAAAAATACGGGACGCCTGAGCAGCAGGGCAAATATCTCCACAGGCTCGCCAAGGGCCAGGAAGTTCCGTGCTTTGCGCTCACCGGCGCCCATGCCGGGTCCGATGCTGCGGGCATGCGCGACGTTGGCGTGGTGACCTATGGCGAATATGACGGCAAACAGGTGCTCGGCGTACGCCTCTCCTGGGACAAGCGCTACATCACGCTCGCCCCGGTCGCGACCCTGCTCGGCGTGGCGTTCAACCTTTATGATCCTGACAATCATCTGGGCAAGGGCGAGGAAGTGGGTATCACGCTTGCTCTGGTTCCAGCAGATTATCCGGGCGTTGTCATCGGGCGGCGGCATTTGCCGGCACGCTCGGCGTTCATGAATGGGCCGACCTCGGGCAAGGACGTTTTCGTGCCCATGGAATTTTTGATCGGCGGCACCGAATATGCCGGGCAGGGCTGGCGCATGCTCATGGAATGCCTTGCGACGGGCCGCGCCATTTCGCTGCCGGCCATCGGTACGGTTTCGATCAAGGCTGCCCTGCGCACTACATCGGCCTATGCGCGCATCCGCCGCCAGTTCGGCATTTCCATCGGCATGATGGAAGGGGTCGGCGAAGGTATGGCCCGGCTGGTCAAGTCGGCCTATCAGTTCGAGGCCTCGCGGGCCATGACGGCGGCAATCGTCGATGACGGGCAAAAGCCGGCGGTGATTTCAGCGGCGCTCAAATACCGTACGACCGAAGAAATGCGCGGGCGGGTCGACGATGCCATGGACATTCATGGCGGGCGAGCCGTTCAGGACGGGCCATCCAACTATCTGTTTGCCGGCTATCAGACCATTCCCGTGGCGATCACTGTGGAAGGCGCCAACATTCTGACGCGGACGCTGATCACTTTCGCGCAGGGCGCGCTGCGGGCTCATCCTTATCTGCTCAAGGAAGTGCAATCGGCCCAGAATCCCGACAAGCGTCAGGGGCTCAAAGATTTCGATGCGGCCTTTTCGGGCCATATCGGGTTCATGCTGCGCAATATGACGGCGTCGTGGTGGCACAGTCTGACGTTCGGGCGGTTTGCCTCGAGCCCGGTCGAGCACGAACTCAAGGGCTGGTATCGCGAACTGCACCGATATTCGCAGAGCTTTGCGCTGGCGGGGGACTGGACCGTGGCCTTTCTGGGCGGCGATCTGAAGCGCAAGCAGATGCTGTCGGGCCGCATGGCGGACGTGTTCTCGGACCTCTACCTGCTGTCCACAGCGCTCAAACGATTTGAGGATGACGGGCGGATGCCCGAGGATGTTGCGGTGATCAATGCGATTGCCCGCGACCGGATCGCCGCAATCGAAAAGGGGCTGGGGGAGGTTATCGACAATTTCCCCAACCCGTTCCTCAAGTTTGCGCTGGGCGCCTTTATCTTCCCGCTTGGACGCCGTGCGCGGCCATCGAGCGACCGGGAAAATTACCGGCTTGCCCGGTCGGTTCTGGGGCAGTCGGCGTTTCGCGACCGGTTGACACGCGGGGTCTATTTGACCTTCGATCCGGCGGATCGCACGGGCATGCTCGAAGATGCGCTGGTCAAGGTCGAGGCGGCGGCCGAGATCGAAAAGAAGTTCTTCCGTGCCATCAAGAAGGGCGAGATTGACCGGCGCCTCGATCGGGACGCCATAGAGGATGCCGTTTCCAAAGGTATTCTGACCGCGGAGGAAGCGCAGATCATGCGGGTGGCGGATGAGGCCACGGACAGGGTCATCAAGGTCGACGATTTTGCCGCCGACGCGCTGGCGCGCCCGGCCCAAAAACCGGAAAATGGATATACCGCGGCCGCCGAATAGGCGGTTGCGGACAAGTGTAATTTCACCCTTGTTCCGACCGAGAGAAAAACGAGAGGAGCCAAGCCTTGGCGCAAGCTGACACGCCGCAAACCCGACACTGGGACTTTTCAATCGATGTCGAGCAGATCGGCTGGCTGACGCTGGACGTTCAGGACAATTCGGTCAACGTGCTCAGCCGGGACGTGATTGCCGAACTTGAAACACTGATCGGCCATATCGAACATCTCGGCCAGGCGGGCACCCTGACAGGTGTTGTCCTGCTTTCGGGAAAATCGGGCTTTATTGCAGGCGCCGACATTTCCGAATTCGACCAGATGAGCGATCCGGCCATTTTGCCCGAGGCACTCAAGCGCACCCACGCGGTGTTCCAGCGGATCGAGGATCTCAAGATCCCGTTCGTTTGCGGCATTTCGGGGTTCTGTGTGGGCGGCGGGTTGGAGCTCGCGCTGGCGTGTCACTACCGCATTGCGGTCAATGACGATGGGACCAAGCTGGGTTTTCCGGAAGTCAATCTGGGGATTTTTCCCGGCTTTGCCGGAACCGGCCGTTCGATCCGCCAGGCCGGGCCGGTCGATGCGATGCAATTGATGCTGACGGGCAAGATTCTGCGCGCCTCGCAGGCGCGCAAGCTTAATCTCGTCGACAAGTTGGTGCGCCACCCCGACATGTTGCGCTGGGAGGGCCGCAAGGCGGTGCTGTCCAAGCGCAATTCCGAGCCTGCGCCGTTCACCAAGCGTGCGATGGCCCTGGGGCCGATCCGCTCGCGGGTGGCCGACAGGATGCGCGAGGAAGCGGGCAAGAAGGCGCCGAAAAATCACTATCCGGCACCCTATGCGCTGATCGATCTGTTCGAGAAGTATGGCGACGATCCCAAAAAGATGATCGCCCATGAGATCGATTCCTTTGTGCCGCTGATGGCCTCGCCCACCGCGCAGAATCTGCGCCGGGTGTTCTTTTTGTCCGAAAGCCTGAAGCGCCTCGGGGTGAAGGGCAAGGACAAGCCCAAATTTACCCGCGTCCATGTGGTGGGCGCCGGCGTAATGGGCGGCGATATCGCCGCGTGGTGCGCCTATCGCGGCATGGCGGTGACTCTCCAGGACATGGATATGGACCGGATCAAACCGGCGCTGGACCGGGCGAAAAAGCTGTTCAAGAAACGCCTCAAGACCAAACAGGCCGTCGATGCCGCCATGGCGCGTATGGAAGCCGATGTCGAGGGCAAGGGCATCGCGCGGTGCGACGTCTTGATTGAAGCGGTGGTGGAAAAGCTCGAGGTCAAGCAGCAGATATTTTCCAGTGCCGAAAAGCAATTGAAGCCCAACGCGATCATGGCGACCAATACCTCCTCGATCGAACTCGAGCGTATTGCCGAGGCGTTGGACAATCCCAACCGGCTGATCGGGCTGCATTTCTTCAACCCGGTGGCGCAGTTGCCGCTGGTCGAGGTGATCCGCTCGACGCTCAATGACGACGATGCGATCCGGCTCGGTGCATCGTTCGTTCTTGCCATCGGCAAGAGCCCGGTGGTGGTCAAGTCCAAGCCGGGGTTCCTCGTCAACCGCGCGCTCATGCCCTACATGCTCGAAGCCATCGACCGGGTGGAAAAGGGCGAAAGTCCCGAACAGCTCGATGCGGCGGCGGTTGCCTTCGGCATGCCCATGGGACCTATCGAATTGATGGACACCGTGGGCCTCGACGTCGGGGCATTCGTGGCCAAGGAATTGGGCCAGAAAGTGCCTGAGGACAGCAAGTTCGCGCGGCTGGTCGCCGCAGGAAAGCTGGGTCGCAAGAGCGGTCAGGGCTTTTACAAATGGGAGGATGGCAAGGCGCAAAAGGAAAAGGCGCCGGCCCATGCCAATCTCGAAGGGCTTGGGCGCGATCTGGTCCAGCCGCTTGTGGACACAGCAGAAGTTATCGTTTCCGAGGGCGTCGTTGAAAGCGCTGACATGGCCGATATCGGCATGATCCTGGGGACCGGCTTTGCGCCGTTCCTGGGCGGACCGCTCAAGGCACGTGAGGACGGAAGGGCATAAATCATGACTCAAACACTGCGTAAAGTCGCCATCGTAGGATCGGCGCGCATCCCGTTCTGCCGCGCCTACACCGGATACGAAAACGAATCCAACCTCTCGATGCTCTCGACGGCGATTGGCGGGCTGGCCGAGAAGTGCGGTCTGAAGGGCCAGAGAGTGGGGGAAGTGATGGCCGGGTCGGTCATCTCTCATTCGAAAGACTTCAATCTCGCGCGCGAGGCGTTGCTCGACGCGGGGCTGTCGCCGCAAACCCCGGGCACGACCATCCAGATCGCTTGCGGCACGTCATTGCAGGCGGCGCTAACGCTGGGGGCCAAGATCGCCACCGGGGAGATCGACAGCGGGATCGCTGCGGGGTCCGATACGGTTTCGGATAGTCCGGTGGTTCTGGGCCCGAAAATGCAAAAGCGGATGATCGCGATGTCACGGGCCCGGACGACAGGTGAGAAATTTTCCGCCTTCAAGGGGTTCAATTTCGGTGAGATTACGCCGGTTGCCCCCTCGACCCAGGAGCCGCGCACAGGGCTGTCGATGGGCGAGCACTGCGAATTGATGGCCAAGCAATGGGGGATTTCGCGCGAGGCGCAGGATGTTCTTGCGTTGCGCAGCCACCAGAATGCGGCTTCTGCCTATGATGCCGGATTTCACGACGATCTGATCGTGTCCTGCGCAGGCATCTACAAGGACAACAATGTCCGTCCCGATACCAGCCTCGAAAAAATGGCGACCATGAAGCCCGCTTTCGACAGGAAATCGGGCAAGGGCACGCTGACGGCGGCCAATTCCACCCCCCTGACCGATGGAGCTTCGTCGGTGCTGCTGGCCAGCGAGGAGTGGGCGCGCGAACGCGGTCTGCCGATCCTGGGTTACCTCACCATGGGGGCTGTTTCGGCCAATGATTTTGCCCATGGCGACGGGCTGTTGATGGCGCCGACGATAGCGGTTTCCGACCTGATGCGGAGGAGCGGGCTGAGCTTTGCCGATATCGACCTGTTTGAGCTGCACGAGGCCTTCGCCGCCCAGGTGCTCTGCACATTGGCCGCATGGGAAGATCCTGACTACAATCGGGCCGTTTTGGGGCGAGATGATCCGCTTGGAGCCGTTCCTGTGGATAAAATTAACGTGTTTGGCTCCTCTCTGGCATATGGTCATCCTTTTGCAGCCACGGGTGCGCGCATTTTGGGGATGACGGCCAAGATGTTGAATACACTTGAAAAAAAGCGTGCGCTGATTTCCGTGTGTACAGCCGGAGGTATGGGCGTTGCCGCGATTGTGGAGAAAGCGTCTTAATCAGTGCTTGTCAAAGCGGTTTGAGCAAGGATAGGCTCGCTGCCCAGATCAACGGGGAATGTTTTTCCCCGTTGATCTTCGTTTGAGCTGTCCCGTTTCAAAAAAGAGGGCAGCCATGGGCTGGAAGCATCACAAACGTCCAAATATCAAAAGGAGACGACCATTATGACACGTACCACCAAGCTTTTGGCGGCGCTTGCCGCGACGACATTCCTCGTCGCGCCCGCCATGGCAGCAAATGTTCCGGACGGCGTAACGCTTGCCGAAGACCAGAGCTTCACCTACCGCGTTCTCGACGAGCACAGCTCGGTCGATCCTCAGATCGTCGAAGACGTTTCGGGCTCGGAAATCGTGCGCGACCTGTTCGAAGGCCTGCTGAGCCAGAATGCCGACGGTGAACTTGTTGGTGGCGTTGCGATCGAGTGGGGCGCCAACGAAGACAATACCGAGTGGACCTTCACCCTGCGTGACGACGCCATGTGGTCGGACGGAACACCCGTCACTGCTGGCGATTTCGTTTATGCCTGGCAGCGCCTGGTCAATCCTGAGCTTGCTTCGCCCTACGCATGGTTCGGCGAATTGATGTCGATCGAAAATGCCGGCGCCATCATTGCTGGCGAAATGGAGCCTTCCGAGCTTGGCGTGGAAGCCGTCGATGATCACACCCTGGTCGTCCACTTGAGCGATCCGCTTCCCTATTTCGCCGCCATGACCACGCACGCTTCGACCTTCCCTTCCCCGAGCTGGGTGATCGAAGAGCATGGTGACCAGTGGACCCGTCCGGAAAATATCGTCACCAACGGTGCTTACACGCTGTCCGAGCACGTTCCGCAGGAACGTTCGGTCCGCGTCAAGTCCGACACCTATTGGGATGCGGAAAACACCGTTCTTGAAACCGTCACCGCCCTGATCATCAACGATGAAAACCAGGCACTGACCCGTTTCCTCGCCGGTGAACTCGATCGTACGGAAATCCCGACCGGCGAATATCCGCGCCTGGCCGAGGAATATCCCGACACCGCGATTTCCTTCCCGCGCCTGTGCACTTACTACTACAACATCAACCTGCGCGACGCCGGTCCTGAGGCCCTCAAGGACGTCAATGTCCGCAAGGCCCTGGCCTATGCAATCGACCGCAACGTCATCACCGACCAGATCCTGCAGGGCGGCCAGATCCCGGCTTACACCTTTACCCCGGGCTCCACGGCCAACTTCGAAGTGCCCTCGGTTCCGTTTGGCGAAATGACCCAGGCAGAGCGTGATGAAATGGCCGTCCAGCTTCTCGAAGAAGCCGGCTACGGTTCGGACAATCCGCTCGAACTTTCGATCCTTTACAACACCGACGAAGCGCACCGTGAACTGGCCACTGTCATCGCTCAGATGTGGCAGCAGAAGCTCGGCGTACAGACCACGCTCGACAACATGGAATGGAACACGTTCCTTGACGCGCGTGGCAATGGCGATTTCGAAGTCGCCCGTGCCGGCTGGTGCGGTGACTACAACGAAGCCTCGACCTTCCTCGATCTGATGGATACCGATTCGGGCTACAACGACTCCGCTTACAGCAATTCTGAGGTCGACGACCTTCTGGCTGAAGCCAAGACGATGTCCGATCCGAGCGAGAACTACACGCAGATCGAGCAGATCATCGCCGAGGACATGCCTGTCCTTCCGCTCTACCACTATGCCGGCGTCTACATGCTGAATCCGCAGATTCAGGAATGGCCCGTCAATAACGTCGAGCAGAACTGGTACTCCAAGGACCTTTATCGGGTCGCCGAGTAATCAGGCCAATCACAGGCGTTCCGCACCCCGCGTGCGGGACGCCCCCTTTTCGGGGTAAAGAAATGACAGGGCGCCGCCTCACACGCGCCTTTGCACCAATATTGCAAAGCGCTGTTTTCCGCTTCGTCGGACCCTCGGCTGCGTCATGCGCGCACGGACTTTCGACATGTTGAAATACATCCTCAAGCGCCTCGGGGTCGCCATTCCGACGCTGTTGCTTTTGATTATCTTTTCGTTCGTTCTGATGCGGCTGGCCCCGGGCGGGCCTTTCAATTCCGAACGCCCGCTCCCGCCGCAGGTGCTGGCCAATATCGAAGCCAAGTTTGGCCTCGACCAGCCCTGGCATCTGCAGCTCTGGGAATACATGGTCGGGATCATAACCCGTTTCGATTTCGGCCCGTCCTTTGCTTACACGGACCGCACGGTCAACGATATCATCGCGCAGGGCTTCCCGGTTACGCTGACCTATGGGACGTGGTCGTTTGTGCTCGCCGTGCTTTTCGGCTGTTCGCTCGGCGTTGCTGCTGCGGTGCGTCACAATTCCTGGCTCGACTACTTCTCCGTTGGCACGTCCATCGGCGCCCAGGTGTTGCCCAACTTCGTGATGGCGCCAATTCTGGTCATCGTGTTTACCCTCTGGCTGCGCTGGCTGCCTGGCGGCGGCTGGAATGGCGGGCAATGGAACTACGTCATCATGCCGGTTATCGCACTGGGCACGAGCTACATGGCGTCCATCGCCCGTATCACGCGTTCCTCGATGCTCGAAGTGCTCAATTCCAACTTCATCCGCACGGCGCGCGCCAAGGGCATGCCGGCCCACCATGTCATCCTCAGACATGCGCTCAAGCCGGCGCTGATGCCGCTGTTGTCCTATCTCGGCCCGGCCTTTGTGGGCATGGTCACCGGTTCGGTGATTATCGACGTCTATTTCTCCACGGGCGGCATCGGGCAACTCTTCACCAATTCGGCCTTCAACCGGGACTATTCGGTCATCATGGGCATCACGATCCTGTTGGGCACGCTGACCATCATGTTCAACCTGATCGTGGACATACTCTATGCGTGGATCGACCCACGCATCCGCTACTAGGAGGCCGATCATGGTATTAAGGCCAGTAAGGGTTGAGGCTTCGGCCGATCCCATCGATGTCGATGACGCCAATTATGAAGTTTCTGCCAAGGGCCGCTCCCTGTGGGCGGATGCGGCGGGGCGTTTTTTCAGGCACGCTCCGTCTGTCGTCAGCCTCGTTGTCCTGATCCTCGTGGCGCTCTTTGCGTTCACCGGGCATTTCTTCGCTGCATGGTCCAACGAGGAAATCGATTGGTCGGTGCTGGGCAATGTGCGTATCGCAGGCGTGCCTTCGCTGGAGTCGGGGCACTATTTCGGAACCGACGACCTGGGGCGCGATCTTTTCTCACGCGTGGTCCAGGGTAGCCAGATCTCGCTGATGGTCGGGTTCGTGGGGGCCGGGATTGCCGTGGTCGTAGGCACGTTCTATGGTGCGGTGGCCGGCTATTTCGGTGGTCGCATCGATTCCATCATGATGCGGATCGTCGATATCCTGCTTTCGATCCCCTACATGTTCGTGCTGATCCTGCTGCTCGTTGTGTTCGGTCGTTCGATCACCATGCTTTATGTGGGTATCGGGCTGCTCTCGTGGCTGGACATGTCGCGTATCGTGCGCGGGCAGACGCTATCGCTCAAGGAAAAGGAATTCGTTGAAGCGGCACGGGCCGGTGGCGCCGGGCACTTCACGATCATCTTTAGGCACATCGTGCCCAACCTAATGGGCATCGTGGTGGTCTATGCCACGCTTCTGGTGCCGCAGATGATCCTGACCGAGAGCTTTATTTCCTTCCTTGGGCTTGGTGTCCAGGAGCCTCTGACCTCCTGGGGTGCCCTGATTTCCCAGGGCGCGGGCACTGTGATGTACGGAACGCTGTGGCAGTTGTTGTTCCCGCTGTTCTTCTTCGTCGTCACCCTGTTCAGCTTCTACTTCATCGGCGACGGTCTGCGCGATGCGCTCGACCCGCGTGACCGGTGAGGAAAGGACGATCATGACTATGCTTGAAGTCACCGACCTTTCGGTGTCGTTCAAAACGCCCGATGGCACAGTGCGCGCCGTCAACAAGATGAACTTTTCGATCGGGCCGGGCCAGACGCTGGCTATCGTGGGAGAGTCGGGATCGGGCAAGAGCCAGACGGTCATGGCCGCCATGGGGCTTCTGGCCGGTAATGGCGAAGTCGAGGGCTCGGTCAAGCTCGACGGCCAGGAATTGATCGGCATGAAGGCCGGCGATCTCAACAAGATCCGCGGCCGGGACATGGCGATGATCTTCCAGGATCCCATGACCTCGCTCAATCCCTATCTGTCCGTCGCGGATCAGATGACCGAAGTGCTCATGTTCCACAAACGCATGAGGCGCTCTGAGGCGATGGATAAGTCCGAAGAGATGCTCAGGACAGTGCATCTTCCCGACCCGGGGCGTATCCTGCGCCGCTATCCGCACGAGCTATCCGGCGGGCAGCGCCAGCGCGTGATGATCGCCATGGCGTTGCTGTGCGACCCCAAGGTGCTGATCGCCGACGAGCCGACAACGGCGCTCGATGTGACGGTGCAGGCCCAGATGCTCAAGCTCTTTGAAGAGCTGACCGACAAGTTCAATACGGCGCTGGTCATCATCACTCACGATCTGGGCGTGGTGGCGGGTCTCGCTGACGAAATGATGGTCATGTATGCCGGTCGCGTGGTTGAGCAGGGGCCGGTTGAGGGTCTGTTCTACGATCCGCGCCACCCTTATACGTTCGGGCTCTTGCATTCGACGCCTCACCTCAAAGAGGGCAAGGACCGGCTGGCACCCATCAAGGGGCTGCCGCCCAACCTCACAAACCTGCCGCCCGGCTGCGCGTTCAGTCCACGGTGCCCGTTCCGGTTCGACCGTTGCGTCAAGGAGCGGCCCCAGCTGATCGTCAGAGAGCATGACAGGCTCAGTGCCTGCTTTTACGAGGGCGAGATGACCGAAGCGGACATGGAAAAGGAATTGGCGGTAAAATGAACGATCAAACGCCAATATTGCTGAACGTCGAACACCTCACCAAGCGCTTCGCGATCTCAAACGGGTTCTTCAGCAGGCCCCTGACGCTGACGGCGGTCGACGATGTGAGTTTCACCGTCAAACGCGGTGAGACTGTGGGGATCGTGGGTGAATCGGGGTGTGGGAAATCCACCCTGGGGCGCTGCATCCTGCAACTCATCCAGCCCGATGACGGCAAGGTCGTCTGGCTGGGCAAGGACCTGACGGAATTTTCCAAGGACCAGATGCGCAAGGCGCGCACTGATCTGCAGATCATCTTTCAGGACCCCCTGGCTTCGCTCAATCCGCGCATGACGGTGGGCGAGATCATCGCCGACCCGCTCCGGACCCTCAAGCCGGAGATGAACGGCGAGCAGCGCCGCAAGCGCGTGCGCGAGATGATGGATGCGGTGGGGCTACTGCCCGAGATGATGAACCGCTATCCGCATGAGTTCTCGGGCGGGCAGGCGCAGCGCATCGGCATTGCCCGGGCACTGGTGACCGGGCCCAAGCTGATCTTGTGCGACGAGCCGGTTTCAGCGCTCGACGTCTCGATCCAGGCCCAGATTCTCAACCTGCTGGCCGACCTCAAGGAAGAATTCGGGCTGACGCTGATCTTTATCAGTCACGATCTTTCGGTCGTGCGGCATGTGTCGGACCGTATCCTTGTGCTCTATCTAGGGCGTATTGCCGAGTTGGCCGAGAGCGAGACGCTTTATACCGATCCGCGCCACCCCTATAGCCGCGCCTTGCTGACGGCGGTTCCGATCGCGGATCCAAAGCGGGCACGCGAGCACAAGATCGAAGGGCTGGAAGGGGAAATTCCCTCTCCCATCAACCCGCCCTCGGGGTGCTATTTCCGGACGCGGTGCCCTTACGCTGTGGATCGCTGTGCTCAAGTGGTGCCGCCGCTCGAGACCGCCGACAACGGTTCGGACGTATCGTGCATCCGCTGGGAGGAAATCCTGGCCGATCCGGTGGGCACACGGACCCGGGCGCAGAGCTAGAGTTTGATCCGGACCGATTTATGTCGGTCCGGCAGGCGAAGTGATTATCCTGTGGCTCAGGGAGTCTTCGGTGACTTGTTGACTGGTGTTCGCCGGTCCTGCCCGTCTATGGGGGCTTCCTCGCGGCGGCGGTCGGGGCCCGCATAGGTCGAGGACACGACGAAGGGGCGCGGGGCCGCGATTGCGGATTCGAGCCGCGCGGCGAGGATTTCGGCGGTGGCGGGCAGGCGCACGAATTCGTCGATCCCGGCGTCCCGCGCTTCCTGGGTCTGTTCGGGCGGCATATCGCCCGAAACCATGACGATGGCCATTGCGCGATTGGGCGCTGCGGCGTTGAGGCGGACGCGACGCGTGACGGCTATTCCGTCCTCTGGGCCGATGGCGTTGTCGATAATCATGGCTTCATAGGGCGACTGGCTCAAAAGACGGAACGTCTCGGAGCTATCGCGGGCAATGCGCGTATTGGTCAGTCCCAGCCGGCGCAGCATGGCAGCAAGCGTGCTGGAAAGCTCGCCATTGGCTGTGGTGATCAATATGGAAAGGCGTGGTGGGAGCGTTGTGTTCATACCCCCAATCTACACCAACCACGGGCCGGTGCAAAATGTCTGGAAGGGCCGAGCGACTCGCGTTGACAGGCAGGGCCTTTGCCCCTATGTTCCGGCCAACTTTGGGATCGCTTCAGCAGTGCTGGGGCGATCCCGGTCGTTAGTTGGCCGCGTTCCCGACCGACACGTGATGCTCACTTGTCCCGGAAACGCTCCGAAGCGGTGCCTTGAGCTCCGCAGATCTCTTTTTGTCTGAGGTTAAAATGAAAATCCGTAACTCGCTCAAGGCGCTCATGACCCGTCACCGGGACAACAAGCTGGTTCGCCGTCGTGGCCGCGTCTACATCATCAACAAGGTCAACAAGCGCATGAAGGCCCGCCAGGGCTGATCGGCGCTTTCGATCCTTTGAATTTTAAGGCGGGGTTCGCAGGTTTGCGGACCCCGCTTTGCTTTGTGCTACGCGCAAAAGAAAAAGGCCGGGGATTGCTCCCCGGCCTTTCGTTAATGGCATTCCGCCGGCGTCAGGAGCCGCCAGCACCGTCCTGGCCGACAAAGGCGATGCGCAGCATGTTGGTGGCGCCGGGGGTGCCCAGCGGTACGCCTGCGGTGATCGCTACGCGGTCGCCGGGGCGGGCGAGCCCTTCCACATAAGCAATCGAGCAGGCGCGATCGACCATGTCGTCGAGCGAGATGGCGTCCTCGGTCTGGACGCAATGCAGGCCCCAGACAATCGACAGGCGGCGCACTGTGGTCAGCTTGGGCGACAGCGCAATGATGGGCTTGGAGGGCCGCTCACGGCTGGCGCGAATGCCGGTGGAGCCCGACGAGGTGTAGGTCACGATGGCGGCCAGATCGAGCGTTTCGGCCACCTGGCGCGTGGCGGCCGAAATGGCGTCAGCGGCGGTTGCTTCGGGCTCGGTGGCCTGGGAGCGGATGATGCCCGGATAGAGCGGGTCCTGCTCGACGGCCACGGCGATGTTGTTCATCGTCGTGACGGCCTGGACCGGATAGGAGCCCGATGCGCTTTCGGCCGAGAGCATCACGGCATCGGCGCCTTCGAATACGGCGATGGAAACGTCCGACACTTCGGCGCGTGTGGGGACGGGGGCCGTGATCATCGATTCAAGCATCTGGGTGGCAATAACCACCGGCTTGCCCAGGCGCCGGCACATGCGGGTGATGCGCTTTTGGGTGCCGGGAACGGATTCAAGCGGCATTTCCACGCCCAGATCGCCACGTGCGACCATGATGGCGTCGGACAGGCGGATGATCTCTTCGAGGCGATCGATGGCCTGAGGCTTTTCGATCTTGGCGAGAACACCGGCGCGGCCCTGAACGAGCTTGCGCACTTCGATCATGTCTTCGGGGCGTTGAACGAAAGAGAGGGCGATCCAGTCGATTTCCTCGCCGAGCGCGGCCTGGAGATCGTCGCGGTCCTTCTCGGTCAGAACGCCGACCGAGAGGATGGTATCGGGCAGCGAGACGCCTTTTTTGTCCGAAAGCTTGCCGCCGTAGACCACCGTGGTGCTGATCGCTTCGGGCGACATGGCCGAGATGCGCAATTCGATCTTGCCGTCATCGAGCAGCAACCGGTCGCCGGTCTTCACCGAGGAGAAGATTTCCGGATGGGGCAAATGGATGCGGGTCTTGTCGCCGGGAGCATCGGAGGTGTCGAGCGTGAAGGTCTCGCCCTTGGCCAGCATGACCGAACCTTCGGCAAACTTGCCGACGCGCAGCTTGGGGCCCTGGAGATCGACCAGAATGCCGATCGGGTAACGCACGATGCGCTCCACGGCGCGAATTTTGGCCACGGTATCGCGCATCACGTCATGGCTGGCATGGCTCATATTGATGCGGAAAACGTCGGCCCCGGCGCGGACGAGTTCCTCGATGACCTTTGGGTCGTTGGAGGCCGGCCCGAGCGTGGCGAGGATCTTTACGCGGCGCGATCTTTTCATTGAGGATCCAGACTGTTTGAATTGTTTTCGGTCAATTGCATGGTCCAATCGGTGCGGCCCTGGGTGTCGATTTCAAAAAAGCCCGTGCGCTCATAGCCACGGGCCAGACAGTCCTCGACACCGAAAATGGTGAAGCTCGAATCCTGGGTGCACATAAATACCGAGCCATCCCAGGCGCCGCCGGCGAGATCGTCTACGGCATACAGATAATAATATCGTGACGTCAGGTCGCCCTGATAAACAATGGCGCAGGCGTCGGCGCCCGCCACCCACCAGCCCTCAGATTGCCAGCCCGATTCGGCGCGATAGCCGAAAGCGATGGAAATCGTGCTCGGGGTCTGGTTGCACACGCGCAGATCGGCAAGGGCGGGTCGCGGCATGGCGACCGATGCCGGAAGCAGTGTGATGGCGGCGATCAAGAGGGTGCGGAACATGGAGTGCACGGCGTTGGGTCGCATATGGAAAATGAAGGCCATGGTGTTTCTGGGCAAGGGGTCCGGATATGTCAATGGGTGCGCGCTATTCCCCGATCATAGCATCGAGAGAAGGGCGGCAGCGAGGCGGCGATGGCACGTCTTCCTTGTGGGATTTTCATCGGACGACTTGAAGTCGCCTCGCCGATGGGATTGATAGAGTGCTCAAACGAATTCTTTGCGGAAAGACTGATTCATGGCTGACCACGGCATTGCGCGCGACCAGTTGCGCGCCTTCATCGAACGTATCGAACGGCTGGAAGAAGAAAAGAAGGCCATCGCCGACGATATCAAGGAAGTTTATGCCGAGGCCAAGGGGTCGGGCTTCGACATCAAGGTGATGCGTCAGATCGTGCGGATCCGCAAGCAGGACCATAACGAGCGCGCTGAACAGGAAGCGATCCTCGATCTCTATCTGCACGCGCTGGGCATGGCCGACGCCGGTTCCCAGACTGAATACGACGAAGCTGCCGAATAGCCACAACAAAGACTCCGGCAGCGGGCAAGCTGTAGGGCTGAGCCGTCGTGATTGCTGCCACGCGGCACGGGCGTTTTGCATCCGGTTCCAATTCCTGCAAGAGTACAGACGCCAGCGCGGCCGTTCTGGATATGCTGCAGGGGAGGGCCATATTGGCCGAGCACACACAGGACCGGGGATTTCGCACGATCTCGACGCGGGTTGTGCCCGAGCGGGACAGGTTCGATTTCTGGCGGAGCCTGTTTCCGCGCGTGCATCTCGATGTCGGCGGGCGCGGGCAGCGCAGCGACTTCAACGGCCGTTTGCTCAGTTTCACAGGGGAAAAGGGCGCTTCCTTTTCCTTTGGACGCTACAGCGACACCGTCGCCAGGTTCGCGAGGCCGGATGGCAAATTCATTCTCATGAGCCTTGCGGTCGCTGGCGGCGCTCGCGTTGCGGACGCGAAGGGGAAGGAATTTGACGTTTCCCCGGAAACCGGCGTTGCGGTGGTCGACGGGACGCGCCCGATAACCACTCATTCGCGCAATCATGCCCAGTTCAGCCTCGTCATTCCCAGGGTCCTGGCTATCGATGCGCTCGAGCAGGACGAGGGCCTCTTCGATCGCGGCATATTCAGCCTCGCGGATTCGGGACTGGCACGCATGTTTGCGGCGCAACTGGGCAGTTTCGCACGGGAGGCTGAGTTTCTCGATCGCCGTGGGGCCGAACTGGTGATGGGTGGGCTTGTCGACATCGCGCTCGGGGCGCTCGCCGGATCTGATCGGCGGGCGGGCTCATATGACACCGCGGCGGGGGCGGCGTTGTTTGGGGCGGCCATGCGCTTTATCGAGCTCAATTTTGATGATCCGCATCTGACGGCAGCTACAATCGCGCACGATTTGGGGTGCTCGCGGGCGAGGCTGTTCCGGGTGTTCGAGCGGCGCGGCCAGGCTGTAGCCTTTACGATCCGCAAGTGCCGGATGGCGCGGGCCATCGAGATGATCGCCGGAGCAGACTTCCTTTCCGTCGACCAGATTGCCTATCGGTGCGGTTATCGTAACGCATCGGCCTTTACCCGGGCGTTCAGGCTTCATGTGGGGATAGCGCCGCTCGACTATCGGAACCGCCTTCCCCGATAGAATGGTTCACGAGCCGATTTAAGACGATCTGCATACAATTGAGACGCACTGCACGGCCGTCCTCTTCTATGATTCCGCCATATGAACGGGCGGAATTTTAAGGGGCAGTCGATGACATTTGGGGTAGACCGATCAGTATGCACTTGGGGGCGAAGGGCGGGGCGCCGATGGCCTGCGGCGCTAGGCGCTGTGGCCATCGGCCTCCTGTCTTGGCCGGCCCTGGCGCAAGACGGATCGGCGTATCTGGCAACGCAGGAAATGGGTTCGGCGCAGGCGTTCGAGCTCTATGCCGTCTTCTCAGAGCTCAATTTTTCCAGCATTTCGCAGGATAACAGCGTTGCCCATCCGGTCAGTTCGCGAAATACCGGATTGCGGGTCGGTGCCGTTTTCGCCGCCGCGTCCCTCAATTCCGTCATCGTTCCGTCGGTGACCGTGAACGGTATATCGGGATCGACGACCAATCCGTTTGCGACCATCGATACGACAGGCAGGGCTGTCGGGGCAGATATCTTTGCCAGCTATGTGCTCAACGAAAACGTCGATCTGACAGCGGGTGCTGGCGTCAGCATCGGCCGCAACGAGCTGACCTTCAACGGTGGAGCTGTGCCATCGGTCACCAATCTGCAGACCTATTTCGCGAGCCTGGGTCTGGGGTACGTACTTTACCGGAACGAAAGGCTCACTGTCAGGCTCGGCGACCAGTTGACGGTTGGCTACACGCACGCCGACTACGATCCGCTCAACTCGGTCGATGAAAGCTCGGCGCGGACTTTGGAGAACCGTCTTTCGCTGTCGGCGGTTTACGATTTGACAGACGCGACGACGCTCGACGCAGATATCAGCCTCGTCAATCTCATTGTCGCGCAGCAGCTGGAAGCCGAAAATCCTCCTGATCGTACGTACGGTCTGGTTTCGCTCGGCATTTCTCACGAGGTTGCCGACAATATTACCGTCTATGGACGCGGCAGCGTTGTCGCCGGAGGCACGCGCAGCGGGTCGGTGCTTGGACAAATCGGCATCAGAACACGGTTTTAGGGGATACACATGAAAGACGCTACACGACGCAAGCTGGCACTGGCATTTGTGCTGTTCATTCCCTGCATGGGCCGCTCGGCGATCATGTCGGAACAATCCTACTACCAGCGATTGGATGAAGATTTGAGTGCGGCGGAAAAGGCGCGACTCTACCAGCAATATCTCGGGCAATCGGGATATCGCACAGGGACCTGACCGGCACGGACTGCCAATCAATGCGAAGAATTGTTGGGGCGCTCCGGCGCCCCTTTTTGTTTGTCAGAAACCCGTCGTTCCGGGCGCCTTGAGGTCGAGCAAACCGGCTTCCTTTGCGCCGATGGCGGCCAGTGCGGTTGCGACGATGCCCGACCGGTCGAGCCCGGCCTGGGCGTACATGTCGCCCTGGCCAGCCTGTTCGATGTAGCGATCCGGCATGACGAGCGGGCGGAATTTCAGGCCGTTGTCGAGCAGGCCAAGCTGGGCCATCCGGGTCGCAACATGGGATCCGAAACCGCCGATTGCGCCTTCCTCAACGGTTATCAGCACAGCGTGCTCGCGGGCGAGACGGGCCAGAAGGTCTTCATCGAGGGGCTTTGCAAACCGGGCGTCGGCGACGGTTGTCGAAAAGCCGTGGGCGCCAAGCGTCTCGGCGGCGGCCATGCACTCGGCAAGGCGTGTCCCCAGCGACAGCAACGCAATCGTCGTGCCTTCCCTGAGGATGCGGCCCTTGCCGATGGTGAGTGGCGTACCGGTCTCCGGCAATTCTACGCCAACGCCCTCGCCACGCGGATAGCGGAAGGCGATGGGGCCTTCGTCATAGGCGGCGGCGGTTGCCACCATGTGGCGCAATTCGGCTTCGTCACCGGCGGCCATCACCACCATCGAGGGCAGGGTGGCCAGGTAGGCGATATCGAAAGAACCGGCATGGGTCGGACCGTCGGCGCCGACATAGCCTGCCCTGTCGATGGGGAACCGCACAGGCAGCTTCTGGATCGCCACGTCGTGGATGATCTGGTCGTAGGCGCGCTGCAGGAAGGTCGAATAGATGGTGCAGAAGGGTTTTAGCCCTTCGGTCGCCAACCCGGCGGCGAACGTCACCGCGTGCTGTTCGGCGATACCCACATCAAAGCTGCGCTCAGGGAACTGCTTTGAAAATTTGTCGAGACCGGTGCCGCCGGGCATGGCGGCGGTGATCGCCACGATAGCCTCGTCCTTTTGCGCCTCGGCAATCAGGCTGTCGGCAAAAACCGACGTATAGGACGGTGCGTTCGAGGGCGCTTTGGCCTGGGCGCCGGTGATGACGTTGAATTTCGAGACGCCGTGATATTTGTCCGCCGACTCTTCGGCCGGGGCATAGCCCTTGCCCTTCTGGGTGACGACGTGGACCAGGATCGGGCCGGTTTCGGCGTCGCGCACATTGCGGAGCACGGGCAGAAGGTGATCGAGGTTGTGGCCGTCGATGGGGCCGACATAATAGAAGCCCAACTCCTCGAACAGCGTGCCGCCGGTCCACCACCCGCGGGCGTATTCCTCGGTCTTGCGTGCCTTGTCCTTGATGAAGGGGGGCATCACGCTGTCGACGAACTGTTTTGCGGCATCGCGCAGGCCGCGATAGGCAGGGCCCGATACCAGCTTGGCGAGATAGGCGCTCATTGCTCCGGTGGGGGGCGCGATGGACATGTCGTTGTCGTTTAAAATGACGATGAGCCGCGCATCCATGGCGCCGGCATTGTTCATGGCTTCGTACGCCATGCCCGCCGAAATGGCGCCGTCGCCGATCACGGCGATAACGTTGCGTTTTTCGCCCTTGAGCTCGGAGCCAACGGCCATACCAAGGCCGGCCGAAATCGATGTCGATGAGTGGCCGGCGCCGAACGGGTCGTATTCGCTCTCGCCGCGCTTGGTGAAGCCCGAGAGCCCATCCTTCTGGCGCAGGGTGCGGATGCGGTCGCGGCGGCCGGTGAGAACCTTGTGGGGATAAGCCTGATGGCCGACATCGAAGATGATGCGATCATTGGGTGTATCGAACACATGGTGCAGCGCGACGGTGAGTTCGACGACGCCCAGACCGGCGCCAAGATGTCCGCCAGTGACCGAAACCGCGTCGATGACTTCGGCGCGCAACTCGTTTGCAAGATCGACCAACTGCTCGCGCTTCAATCCCTTGAGGTCGGTGGGAGCGGCGATAGTATCGAGCAGCGGGGTTGCAGGTTTATCGGACACTTGGTTGGCCTTGTGACTCTGGAACTCGATCCGGCGCGACTGAATCGGTCCGGCATTCCAGCTCTTGTTTGTCGCGCGATCCAACCGAAAAAGTCTGCAACTCTTTCTGACCGCGCAGTGATCTGACGGCATGGCCGTTCTGACCTGATGTAGTCAGCTGGCGTCGTTTTGGCAACTAAAGAGGACCAGACTGTGTCAGTTCGTCTGACTGTCGTAATGAACCCAGATGGTTTGGCCCTGCGTGAATTGTGAGCTCGAATGGCCTAGCGACGCGGTACGGGTAAAGCCGGAGGCAAGCGTTACGTCATCTCCCGCCGTGGCGGGCGCATCCGGGGCGCCTTCGAAGGCAAACTGGCTGCTCGAGAGTGTCGCGGACGCCAACAGTGTCGTGTCGCTGGCGGCCAGTTGCGGCGCAAAAAGCGTTCCGGCATCCACGGCGAGGCTGGCCATGGCATTGGCCGTCGCGGCGTCGGGTTCAGTTGATGTGGGAGCGTCGCTGGCGCCCGGCATGACGACGCCTTCAAACAGCGAGGCGAAGGCATCGAGCTCGGATGAGGCATCGAGCGAGGCGGCTTCGATTGTATCGCCGAAGCTCGGGCGCATCGGAAGGTCGGCCGCCGGGAGCGGGGCAGTGGGCGCGATCGAAGCGGTTACGGCCGGTGCAAATTGCGGCCGCGGCTGGGGCGCCGGCACATTCTGAACATCGGCCACATCGAACGTTCCGCCGCCCGAAGGTGCATAAGCGGACGGGGTGGCGGCGCGCAGTTCTGCCATGGCGCGTGACATGGCCGGCGGCAGGGGCGCATCCTCCAGGGGGGTGGAGGTATCGGCCATGGCCACCTGGCGGGTCATTTCGGCGGCGTCGATCACCTGGAAGGGGATGTTCTGCGGCGCGGCCGGGGCGTCGGCGACCATGGTGCCGGCGATCAGATCGGCCGGGCGGACCGGCGGTGCGGGCGGCTCTGCGGCAGCGAGCTGGACCGACGCTGCGGCCGGAGCCGAAGCCTGGGCAGGTGCCGCCGCTGCGGGTGCCGAGGCCACGGCCTGCGGTTCAGGCTGGGGCGAGGCGTTATTCTCATTGCTGCCGGTAATCATATCCCAGAGCGTTCGGGGACGATCGCCGTCAGCGACTTGTATCGTACCGCCGGTCATGGCGGCGCCTGCGTTGCAGGGCACGCGATGGCAGCGTTGCCATTCGGCCTGGGCGGCCTGATAGCCCGCTTGGGAGAGGACGCGGCCGTTCGAGGCCACATGCATCGTGCGGCCATCGGGGAAGATGTCGCGCAACTGGGCCTCGGTCATGCGCGGCCAGGCGCGGACCGAACCGGTATCGAGATGAACGAAGGGGCTGCCCGAAGTGGGATAGTACCCAACGCCGCCGATCTGCTTGCGCATGCCAAGGGCCCGCACCGTTGCGACGGGCACACCGGGAATGAAAAAGTCGATCGCCTTGCCCTTCATGTGCTGGGAATTGTCGGCAACGCCGGATGAGTTGGCGGCCAGCATGGCGTTGGTCTGGGGCGAGCGGTAAGCGGAAACGATATGGATGGGCTGGGTGGCGCGGGTTTCCTGATAGACCTCCCACAAGAGATCGAACAGCGCCGGGTCCATGTTGGCGGGTTCATCGCGGCGCCAATCGCGAAGGAAAACGTTCAGGGTCTGGAGCGCCGACTGGATGAACCGTCCGTCGCGCTTATAGACGATGCGGATCGTTTCCTTGGTGTGGGTGTAGTAGAGATAAATCTCGCGCTCGTTGGCGGCCTGGGCCGGCACGACGAACGGCAACAGGCTGGCCAATGCGATTGCCGCGGCCAGAATGGTCCGCATGATCTTGCCGACTGGTTGAAAAGCCCTACTACGCGTCACGCCCGGTTAGCCCGTTTTTGTGTCAAACTCGACGGCACCCTAACAACAAACTCATGCGAGATTGTTAACGCTAACGGGATGTATACGCCACCCCGTGCCTTTGCCCTCGGTTTTGGAGGCTAGGCGGCAAAGGCGGCGTGAGCATGGCAGGAGTGTTATCGAAAGCTTAACAGGCCGGCATACGGCCCTCTCTAAAGCCCCAGCATTTCAATGACTTTGGCGTTGTGGCCGTAGAGGTCTGCGAACGAGCGCACCGTACCATCGGCATCTATGCGCAGGGTGAAATAGGCCAGATGGACAGGGACCTCCCGGTCCATGTTGAACCAGCGCTCGCTACCCCCCAGCGTGCCTTCGAGCGAGGCGACGGTCAGGCTCGGCTCATGCTGGAGCAGCGCTTCGGCAAACCCGAACGGGTCCTGAACGCGCACGCAGCCATGGCTGAGCGCCCGCATCGAGCGGTCGAAGAGATAGCGGGCATTGGTATCGTGCAGATAGACGTCGTGGGAATTGGGAAACAGGAATTTCACCTGTCCCAAGGCGTTGGATGTGCCCGGTTTCTGACGCACGCGGAACATGGAGGGGCGGGCGCGCGACCAGTCGACCATCCAGGGATCGATGGCGTTTCCCTGATAGATCAGTTCCATGTTCTGGCTGGCGATATAGTTGGGATTGCGCGCCACCTGGGGGAAGATTTCGGCCGTGAGGATCGAGGACGGCACGTTCCAATAGGGGTTGGTGACGACATGACGGATCATGTCGGAAAACAGCGGCGTCTGGTTCTTGGCGGTGCCCACGATGATGCGGGTGTCCCAGACCGAACGGCCCTCCCGGTTCACGTCGAGGCGGAATTCGGGAATGTTGACGAAGACGTTGAACTCGCCGAGGTCCTCGGGCATCCAGCGCCAGCGTTCCATGTTGGCGACGATATCGGCGCGGGTGGCCCCGTTCGCGCCATTGATGGCAGCAATGGTCGCCGGGCCGACCACGCCGTCGGGATTGAGCCCGATGGTGGTCTGGAACGCTTCGACGGCTCCAGCCAGCGCGGCATCGTAGACGAGGGCATCGGTCGCTGCGGCAGCAAGTCCGAGACGCTCACGCAGGGCGGGCACGCGCGGGTCCGTCATGCCGAGCTTGATGAGCTTGCCGTCGGCGATGGGGGGAAGATCTTCGATCTCACCGGCGTAGTGGCTGGCCAGCAAATCGCGCAGGGCAACAAATTCGCGGTGGGTCGGGTGATAGCTCAACAGCACGGAAGCGGGGTCGGACGCCTGGGCCACTGCTGAAAACAGCTCGGCCTCGTCCACGCTTTTGGCGTCGAGATCGATATAGCCCGAGACCGAGCGCGGATCGAGCCGGCCGGTGTGGGCATCGTTCGCGTAATGGAGGATGGCTGCGGAAAAATCGGCCTCCAGCGAAGCCAGAGCCGCGGGATCGCTGGTGGCGCCGTCGAGCGCGGCCAGATCGATCATGTAATCGGCCGGATCGAGGCCCTGGAGATAGGAATCCTTGAACACTGCCAATATCTGCTCGGCGGCGCCCGAAAAGACGATGTCGCCATCGGTTTCGGTCAGCCACAACGGCTCGAAGTGACGCGCGCCGTAGAAATAATAGAGCCGGGATGCGTCATCGGCGGCGCGACCGGTCGGCGCCTGGGCCACCGCATCGCGCAGGCCATCGCGAATGGTCCGCTCGAGCGTATTGCGCGGCGGTGCGATCATGATCCGCGTCGCCTGGACGCCATCGACCATCACCGTTTCGAACGCGGTGGCCGTCGCGCTGAAACCCAGAATTGAAATGCCCGCGAATGCGCCCAGAAGGAGCGCTTTGATCCCGGAGTTCAAAGTCATCATCATGCCGCCGCACCAAGCCATTGGCGCACCCGTCCACCCTTGAGGCGAATCTTTGCTGTGCGCGAACCAAATAAAGTTTACCGGCTTTGTTTTCTCCCGCAAGCAAGCTGCCGGGTTCGTGAACCGGTTCGTCAGGCGTTTGCGGCTTTCAGGCAACATGGGCCGCTCCCATCTGTTCGAGCCCGTATTCCTTGAGCTTGCGGTAAAGGGTCGAGCGCCCGATGCCCAGCTGGCGGGCGACCTGGGCCATACGACCGGCGTTGTGGTCGATGGCAAAGGCGATCAGGTCCTTTTCGATATCAGCCAGCGGCAGGACGTTGCCTGTCGCGTCGAGGAACCGGTCGGGAATGGCGATCGGTGTGGCGTCAGGCATGCGCGGCAGCGCTGTGGCATTATCGATATGGACGGGCTCGGGGGGCGTAAAGCCGGAGGGGCGGTCTCCGTGCGCGGCGTTGCGGCCCTTTTCGGTGGCCAGAATTTGCGGGAAATCTTCAGGCGAAAGAACCGGGCTTTCGGCTAGAACGACGGCGCGGAACACCGCATTTTCGAGCTGGCGGATGTTGCCCGGCCAATCAAAGCCACCGAGCATATCAAGCGCCTGAGGCGAAATCGCCGTCACGCGCCGGCCTTCTTCGGCGGCAAAACGGGCAATGAAATGATCGACGAGATTGGCGATGTCGTCGCGGCGCTCGCGCAGGGGCGGCAGGTAGATGGGGAACACATTGAGGCGGTAGAACAGGTCCTCGCGGAACACGCCATCGCGCGCCAGATTCAGCAGGCGCCGGTTGGTGGCCGAAATCACTCGGACATTGACCTTGATGGGCCGTGAGGCGCCAACGGGTTCGATCTCGCCTTCTTGCAGGGCGCGCAACAGCTTGACCTGGGTATCGAGGGGCAACTCGCCGACTTCATCGAGAAACAGCGTGCCGTTATGAGCTTCGCGGAATTTCCCCGGCGCATCGGAAATGGCGCCGGTAAAGGCGCCCTTGACGTGGCCGAACAAAGTGGACTCGACGAGATTGGCGGGGATAGCGCCGCAATTGACGGTAACGAAGGGTTTGCCCGACCGGTCGCCCGAGCCCTGAATGGCGCGGGCCAGCAATTCCTTGCCCACCCCCGATTCGCCTTCGATCAGCACCGGAATGTTGCTGGCGGCGGCCTTTTTGCCCAACGCCATTGTGCGCGTCATGGCATCGGATCTGGTGATGATGTGGGCAAAGGAGAAACTGCCGTCGCGGCGGGCGCGTTCGGCCTTGAGGCTGGATTCGAGGGTGCCGAGTTTTAAGGCGTTGCGCAGGGAAATGGTGATGCGCTCAGGGGCCACGGGCTTGACGAAAAAATCGACGGCGCCCAACCGCATGGCGGAAATGACGGTATCGAGCGAGGTCTGGGCGGTCTGGACGATGACGGGAATGGCGATGGTTTCGCGGCGCAGCGCTTCGAGAACCGCCATGCCGTCCATTTCGGGCATGACCATATCGAGGATCATGGCGCCGATGCCCGGCTTCGTGCGCAACAGATCGAGGGCCTTTGCGCCAGAATCCGCCGTGAGTGCTGTAAACCCGGCCTTGGCGACGACTTCCGAAGTCAGACGAGATTGAACGGGATCATCGTCGACGATCAGAACCTTATGCATATGCAACGCAACTCCAGCCTACTAACGCCGGCGCACGCGAATCGAGAGTGTGCCGATTTGGGTCAGGCTAGACGCGATCGATTAACAGGGTTTTAAGGATGCAAGGCGCGCCGCGATGCCGCCTTGTTGTCTTAAGGGGCGCTCTGTAAGGTGCCACAAAAAGCCAATAGCGCCGGAGCCTTGTCCATGTCTTCTCCCCAGCCACAATCGACCCACAACCAGTTCGGCCAATTACCCGAATGGGACCTGAGCGACCTGTATCCCGACGTGGAGTCCGAGGCCCTCAAGGCCGATCTGGCGTTTCTCGATACGGAAACCAAAGCCTTTGAGGCCGATTTCAAGGGCAAGCTCGACGGGCTGGCCAAATCCGGCGAACTGGTCGAGGCGGTCAGGCGGTATGAAAAACTGGGCGAAGTGTTCGGGCGGCTCGGTTCGTTCGCCTACCTCAACTATGCGCAGAACACCGGCGATGGCGACCGGGTGAAGTTTCTGGGCGATACGCAGGACAGGCTGACCGGGTTTTCGACGCGGACATTGTTCTTTGAGCTCGAAATCAACCGGATCGAAGACGGTGTGCTCGACGCCGCGTTCGAAGCGAGCACCGACCTGGCACACTACCGTCCGTGGTTTGACGAGCTGCGCAAGTCGCGGCCCTACCAGCTCGAAGATCGTGTCGAAGAGCTGTTCCACGACAAATATACGACCGGCCACGCCGCATGGAACCGGCTGTTCGATGAGACGATGGCGTCGCTCAAATTCGAGATCGATGGCGAAACGCTGGGGCTGGAACAGACGCTTAATCTGTTGAGCGACAAGCAGGAAGAAAAGCGTGCCTCCGCGTTCGGCGCGCTGTCCAAGACGCTTGCCGCCAACAAAAAGCTCTTTGCTCACATCACCAATGTGATGGCCAAGGACAAGGAAATCTCCGATCGCTGGCGCGGCTATGCCGATGTTGCCGACAGCCGGCACCTTGCCAATTCTGTCGAGCGCGAGGTTGTCGATGCGCTGGAAAAATCGGTGCGAGAGGCTTATCCGCGCCTGTCGCACCGCTACTACCAGATGAAGGCGAAGTGGTTCGGCAAGGACAAGCTGGACGCCTGGGACCGCAACGCGCCGCTGCCGACTTCAGACGATCGGCTATTCGATTGGGAAACGGCAAAGACCACAGTGCTCGATGCCTATGGCCGGTTTTCGCCGAAACTGGTCGAGGTGGCGCAGCCGTTTTTCGACAGCGGATGGATCGACGCCGCGGTCAAGCCCAACAAGGCGCCGGGCGCCTTTGCGCATCCCACCGTTACCACGGCGCACCCCTATCTTATGCTCAACTATATGGGCCGCACCCGCGATGTCATGACGCTGGCCCATGAGTTGGGTCATGGCGTGCATCAGCGGCTTGCGGCGGGGCAAGGGGAGCTTATGGCGCCGACGCCCCTGACGCTGGCCGAGACGGCGAGCGTTTTTGGCGAGATGCTGACGTTCAGGGCCATTCTCGATGCCACAACCGATCCCAAGCAGCGCTTTGCGCTGATCGCCTCGAAAATCGAGGACATGCTCAACACCGTCGTGCGGCAGATTTCGTTTTATACGCTGGAGCGCAAGATTCATCTGGCGCGGCGCGAGGGCGAACTGCGGCCCGAGGAGATCGACGCGTTCTGGATGGAAATCTCCACCGAAAGCCTCGGGCCGGGGATCAGGCTCAATGATGGCTATGAAGTGTTGTGGAGCTATATCGGGCATTTCATCCACGCGCCATTCTATGTCTATGCTTATGCGTTCGGCGATTGCCTTGTGAACTCGCTCTACGCACAGTATGAAAAGTCCAGTGCCGGGTTTGCCGAAAAGTATTTCGAGATGCTCAGTGCCGGGGGCTCGAAGCATCATTCCGAACTTCTTGCACCGTTCGGACTGGATGCCCGCGATCCGCAATTCTGGTCGCTGGGCCTGTCCATGATCGAAAGACTCATTGACGAACTCGAACAAACTCAGCCCTAAAGGGCACCAATTCAGACTCAAGAAATCCAGGGGAATGCCGCGATGGCCGAACAACAGGTCGCCTCTTTTTCAGACAAGCCGATCAGTGAAAAGCAGAAGGAAAAGGAATTCGAGGAGCATAGCCACACCTATGCCGCGTTCCTTTCTGGCACCAAATGGAGTGTCATTTCCACTGCCGCAATACTGGTGATCCTGTATCTGATCTTCGTCCACTAGATCTCCAACTCCGGGGGAAGTGGCCATTTTTTGTTGCGGGCCATGAGAGGTAGGGTTTCATGAAAATTGCCGTAATGCGCGAGCGCGTGGGTGGAGAACCTCGCGTTGCCGCGACGCC
>DDGC01000004.1:0-39117 GCA_002337455.1 Rhizobiales bacterium UBA1912
ACGGGCTAAGAGCCCTATGCCCTTCGTTGCGCCTGCGACGGCGCGGCGAACGGTCGCCGGGCTCCTCGGCTTCGCCTCGTCGGGTCGGGCAGTTGCCAATTGGCGGGGCACAGTTATCTGCCGCATGAAAAATTTGCGACGCTGGGCACTTTTTGCTCTTGCGTCGCAAAACACTTCTCACTAGGTTCCGCCCGTTCGCTCGGGCACCCGAGGAACCACCCGGACGGCGCGTTTCGCGCCACCCAAACGATGGGGCCATAGCTCAGCTGGGAGAGCGCCTGCATGGCATGCAGGAGGTCAGCGGTTCGATCCCGCTTGGCTCCACCATTCTTCCTCGGATGTTTTGTGCTTTTCGCAGGCGTTTGTGCCGCGAATGGTTTTGCTTTGCCTCGCGGGCCGCACCGCTCACGGCATGACGGCGCTAAAACCGCGCTATGCAGTTCGCTGGCCCTCCGGCGGGGCGGCGAACGTTCGCCGGGGTCCTCGGCTCCGCCTCGTCCATTTTGTCTCACGGCGCGCACCACTGCGGGCATGACGGGCTAAAACCGCCCTATGCCCTTCGTTGCGCCTGCGACGGCGCGGCGAAAACGTTCGCCGGGGTCCTCGGCTCCGCCTCGTCCATTCTGCCTCACAGGCCGCACCGTTCAACGCGCAATAAGAAAGGCCCCCTCACCCGGCTGGCTGCGCGGCACGGGCGGGCATGACTTGCGTGGGAGAGCGCTCGCTGTAGTGTTGCAGAAAAGAGGAGATCCCATGCCGCCTGTCATTCCTGATCCCGAAAAAATCCGTCCGTTTGCCGACTTCCACTCGTTTCATAACTGGCTGGCCCAGCATGGGGGCATTTGGGACGAGGTTTGGGTGCAGTTTTTCAAGAAGGGGTCGGGGGTTGAGACGATCACCTACGAGGAAGCCGTGCGGGCCGGGCTGTGCTGGGGGTGGATCGACGGGATCAAGAAAAAGCACGATGAGAAATCGTATCTTTTGCGCTTTACCCCGCGGCGGAGAAAATCGATCTGGAGCGTGATCAATACCCGCCATGTCGAACGGCTGATCGAAGAGGGCCTGATGCGCGAGCCGGGGCTGGCGCAGGTCGAGGCGGCCAAGGCGGACGGGCGTTGGGACGCCGCGTATTCTTCGGGGGCCGAGTTTACGATGCCCGAGGATTTCGTTGAAGCCGTGCGGGCGAACCCTGAGGCGCATGCCACCTATGAAACGCTCAACCGCGCCAATCTCTACGCGCTGATGTTTCGGATCAACGGGGTGAAGAGGGCGGAAACCCGAACTCGCAATATCGAGAAATTCGTCGCCATGCTGGCGCGGGGCGAAACGCTGCATCCCAATGGCAAGGCAAAGGCGTAGGCTGGATCAACGTTCAGTCGGCGATGCCCCAAAAGGGTTACAAAGCCAATCCTCTGCCGCCTTGTCATCCCGGGCGAAGACCCGGGATCCAGTAACCGGCAGTGCTGGGGTTTTGTTTCGGACACAGAGTGTACTGGACCCCGGCTCAAGGCCGGGGTGACAGGGTGGGGTGGGGCGACGGGCAGTGAAGGGAGGGTAAGCCTTCTCCCGGGTCGGGGCCCGTCCTACTGCACCAGCGCGGCGTTGCGGCAATCGAAGCCGTGGACGGCGACATCAACTTCTCCCAGGCCAATGCCCAGAGCGCCGAAAAGCACCATCAGAACTTCGTCGAGAACGATCGAGACCGGGTCGAGCAGGGTTTCGACGGTGCCGAGTGCGCCGGAAAGCAGCCCGCCGAGCAGATTGATCGAGAGGATTTCGAGTTCGAGATCGAGATCGCCGATCAGTGAGCTGGTGAGGCTCGACACTGGCGTTTGCGTTGTCGCGGTGCGGGTGGTGCCGTTGGCGGCGTCGAGCGCGGTGAAATAGAGCGGGATGGGATTTGTCTGGCTCATGGAGATATCGGCGCGGGCATTGACCCGCGCGATGCCGCCCAGAAGCGAGACGATGGGCGTTTTGGTGATGACCAGCGGGCTCGTCGTATCCAGGAACGCCGATGGCGGGGTGTTGCCGATGGCGAGCCGCAGGATTCCGGGGGTGGCAGCAATGGTCGCTGTGCCCTGATCGGGGCGGCCGGGAGGACAGGACAGGCTGGCGATCTGGGCCTCGGCGGGAGCGAGTTCGGCATAGACCGGCAGGGTGATATCGAGCAGGCCAAGCCCGCCGCCATTGCCCAGCACCGAGATATCGAGCCGGAGCCGGGTTTGCGCGGTGCGCAGGTAATCGCCCTTGCCCGAGAGTGTGAACCAGCCGGCGACCGGCGGTTCGCCCACCACGAGCGCCACATCGATGCCGGCGATACCGGGCACGCCCGCCCCAAGCTCGAGGTCGATGTGGCGGTTGCCATCGGCGACCAGCGCGGCGGCGGACAAGAGACCCAGCGCATCGATGCTGGCCTCGACGGCGGCCGAGGTGCCGAGCGCCAACCCGGCCAGCCCATCGGCGACGATAAGGCGCGCCATATCCACGCTGATCGAATCGTCGACCAGCCCCGCCAGTTGCACAAAGACCGCGTTGCCGCCCGAAGCCGAGGCGATGGCGGCGGCAATGGCCCCGAGCGAGACATCGGAGGCCAGCAGTTCCGAATAGGTGCCGACGTCCAGTTCTACCTCGCCAGCCAGCGCGTCGAGGAAATCGAGCAACGAGATATCGACATCGGCAATGGCGTTGTAATCGAGGAGCGTGAGGGACAGCTCGGTGCCCAAAAGACCACCCAGCACGGCGTTGAGCACCCCGCCATCGAGACTGGCAAGGCGCGAGCCGATGGACCATGCTGCCTTGGGGCTGGCGCTGGCTGTGGCTACGACGCCGATCTGGGGCGGCGGAAACCCGAATATGGACGCGAAGTGGACAGTACCCTGACGGCGCAGGGTGACGCGGGCGGCGTTGATCGGCCCGGTATCGGGGGCGAAGCGGTTGCCGGGCAAAACCGAGGGATCGGGTGCGTAATGGCCGGTCTGGACGAGAATCGTTTCGGGCAGGGGGTCGTATCCCGCGTCGCCGAGCACCAGACGCACCCGGTCGGCGGCGTCGGCGGGGTTGGCGGCGGCATGGATGGCAGCCAGATCGGCGGCCGATTGCAGGCGGCGCTTTTCGAGGTGCAGCGAGGCTTCATCGACGGCGAAGGCCGCGACCCCGAGCAGCACCGGGGCACCGGCCGCAAAAAGCGTTACCACGTTAGCCCTGATATCGCCGAGGAAGCGGGCAATCGGACCCATCGCTCACACCCCGCCATTGCGGATGGTTGATGAAAAACTGATCGTCGTATCGGGCAGGGGCAGCGGGGGATGCAGGTTCCAGATGGGCAGCGCCGATGCGTCATAGCTGACGCGGACCAGGAACTGGTCCGGATCGGACGGGCTTGGAGCGGCCTCGATGATCAAAAGATCGGGGTCGAGCAGCACATAGGCGCCGCCATTGTTGACGAGGAAGGCGGTGGCGAGCGCTGTGCGCTCGGCACCGGAGAGCCCCGCGACGGCTGACCGTGCCGCATCGGCGGCCAGTTGCTGGACGGAATGCGCAGCGCCGAAATAAATGCCATAGCCGATGGCGCCGAACACGAGCAGAAGGAAAACGGGCGCGATCAGGGCGAACTCGACGGCGGAGGTTCCCGCATCGTCGAGCCGTTTTCGCCACGAGGGCAGACGTCGGCCGTTTGGCATATGTCCCCCTTCCATTGGTAATGGTCAGGGGAAAAATAGGCCTCAAACGCTACCAAGTCGTCTTTGGCGGCATAAGGACGTTAACGAACCGTATACATACGGTGCGACAAAAAGACCGGCGCCCTTTGCAAGGCGCCGGTTCCAAATCCCGGTTCGGGAGGCTTTTTCTACCGCCGGACAGCCCTGACAAGGGCGATCAGGATGCAGGCGCCGATCAACCCGGCGATCAGATATCCAAACCAGCCGCCGAAGGAAATTCCGATAATACCGAAAAGAAAGCTGGCAATCGCCGCGCCGACGATGCCGAGAACGATATTGAGAAAAATACCGGTTCCGGTCTTCATGACCGCCGAAGCAATCCACCCGGCCAGACCGCCGATGATAATGGCTGCAATCCAGCCAATTCCTGCGTCTTCCATTTTATCCCCACAAGCATTGTGAAAGTTCGTCCCGAAAAAGGACGCGTTTATAACGCGCGAAGGGCTGAACTGGTTGCGTTGAGGATCAGGCCCGGCTGCGCATCATGGCGCGAAAGCCGGCAACGAGCGCATCGAACACGACCCGCACGCGCGGCACGCGGGCCAGGTTTTGGTGGGTGACGATCCAGGTCTGGATGTCGACGGGCGAAAAATCGGGCAGAATCCTGACGAGGCCAGGATCCGCATCGCCGACCGGGACCTGGACCAGAGCGATGCCCAGACCCGCGCGGGCCGCCGCCAGCTGGGCGGGATGGCTGTCGGTGCGCAGCACCAGCCCGGCGGCATCAAACGATGCCAAAACCTCGCCTGCCAGCGCCAGATCGGACACATTGCGGTCCGGGCCGATGATGTCGTGACCGGCCAACTGATGCTGGTCGAGCGGCTGTCCACGCCGCGCGACATAGGACTTCGATGCGAAAAAGCCCAGGGGGATGTTGGCGACCTTGCGGGCGACCAGCCCTTTTTGCCTGGGCTCCATGGTGCGGACGGCCAGATCGACCTCATGGGCCATAAGATCGGCCGGGAGATTGGACAGCGACAGCTCGATCCTTATAGCCGGATGGTGGACCCTTATGGCTTCGAGCATGGCGGGCACCACCTCGATGCCCATGAATTCGGGCACGCTGAGGCGGACCGTGCCGGCAATTGCGCCCTCGGGGGCCGAGGCGCGGCGAATGAACACTTCGGACGCGACGGCCATGGCGCGGGCAGGTTCGCGCAGGGCCTCCGCCGCCTCGGTGGGGGTCAGCCCGGCCATCGAACGGGTGAACAGCAGTGTGCCGAGATCGGCCTCGAGCGCCTCGATGCGGCTGCGCACTGTGGGGTGGGAGAGGCCAAGCCGCCGCGCAGCGCCTGAAAGGCTGCCCTCTTCAAGGACGGCGAGAAAGATGCGCTGATCGTCCCAGTTCGTGGCTTGCTTCATAAATTTCTTATAGGTCGATGCCTAAGTTTTAGCAATTTATTTTCATGCGTTCGCAGCGCATCTTTTGTCCAACGGAAACGCAGACAAAGGATTTTGGTCATGGATACGGAAAAGACGGCATTGGTATTGGGGGCCACGGGCGGGGTTGGCGGCGCGATCGCCGCGGCGCTGCTTGGCAAAGGCTGGACGGTGCGCGGCCTGGCGCGGAACATGGAAGCGGCGCGCCGGAGCGGAGCGTCCCGGATCGAATGGGTGGGTGGAGACGCCATGAACCGCGCAGATGTGATGCGCGCGGCCCAGGGCGTTTCAACCATCGTGCACGCGGTCAACCCGCCGGGCTACAAGAATTGGGGCAAGCTGGTGCTGCCGATGATCGACAATACGATTGCGGCGGCGCGGACTGTAGGCGCGCGGGTCGTACTGCCCGGCACCGTCTATAATTTCGATCCGGCCCGGACGCCGGTGCTCAGCGAAACGAGCCCGCAGAACCCCAAAAGCCACAAGGGCCGCATCCGCGTCGAGCTGGAAGCACGGCTGGAGAGGGCGGCGCCCGAGGTGGAAAGCCTGATCCTGCGCGCCGGTGATTTTTTCGGGCCGGGCGCCCGGTCGAGCTGGTTCACCCAGGCCATGGTTGCACAAGGCAAGCCGGTACGGCGGATCGTCAACGTTGCGCGCGGGCCTGGGCACACTTGGGCATATCTGCCCGACCTGGCCGAAGCCTTCGCGCTGTTGCTCGAGCACCCCGAAAACCTGCGGCCGTTCGAGCGGGCGCAGTTCGAGGGGGTTTACGATGGGAGCGGGACGATAATGATCGAGGCTATCGAGCGGCAGGTGGGGCGCAAATTGCCGGTCCATCGCTTTCCATGGTGGGCGATGAGCCTCGTGGCGCCGTTTGGCGGATTTCCGCGCGAGGCGGCGGAAATCGCGGATGTCTGGCGCCATCCGATGCGGATGGACAACACACGGCTTGTCGAACTGCTTGGGGCCGAGCCGCGCACGCCGCTCGATACTGCAATGCATGAAAGCCTCGTGGCGATGGGCTGCATGGAGGATGGACCCGCACCGTTTGCGGGGCCTAACCTGACCCTGTCGCACTAGGCGATATCTGGCCGCGCTCTAAAAGCGGCTCGATGTGGTTCTCGAAAAGATCCGGCGGGTTGGCGCCGGGGCGTGGGGAGTAAGTTTTCTCGGCGGCAAGCGAGATGTCGAGAAAACGGCCCATGCCCACAATGCCCGTCGGGTCGGCCAGGGGGTAATGCCCCTCGGCCAGCCCTTTTCGCATCATGGTCTTGGATGCGACCATCCTTTGCGTGACGCCGGGACCGTTGGAGAGCGATACCGGCATTTTCACGTAATCGTGCAGCGGCACGCCGACATGGAAACAGGCCGGCACCGTGGCAAAGAGTTTCAGCAGGAAATCGAGATCGGTCATCGAGGGCTGGGTGGTCGAAAAGCGCGGGTCGGCGCGGCGGCGGTCGTGGACCAGCATGGAATCCATGGAAAAATTGGTGAACTTGTAGTCGCCGGGGGCAAGCAGGCGGTTTTCGCCCTTGCCCACATGGCGCAGATGCGTACCGTCGGGGGTGGTGACATCGAGCGCGCAGGACACCAGCCCGTACTGGATGGCCAGCGGCACCATGATTTCAAGCTTTTCAGGCTTGAAGGCGTCGTCGGCGTCCAGAATTGCCGCGATGTCATGGCGGGCAGCCTCCAGCCCGACATTGCGCGCCGGGCATGAGCCGGCGCCAATAAGGCCCGATGACAAAAAGCGCAGCCGCTGATCGGCGATGCCGGCCCGACCCAGAACGGCCTCGTAGTCCTCCTCATCATCGGCAACCACGATCAATTCGAAGTGTACATGGGTCTGGGCCAGCGCAGAGGCGACGGCGCGGGCAATGGTGGCCTGCGCCTTGTAGGCCGGCATGACGATGGAGACGGCAAGTTCTTTCAGCATCGTTAAGTTCTCTTGAACAGCGCGCCCTGAGACCCATATCATAGCCAAGTGACGATGAAGCCTAAAGCAGGTTCACCGTCTCGATGTTGCTTGGTATCAAGGACATGAACGACCGATGACACGGGTATCGCTGTTTTCCGCCCCCTTTCTTCTAGGGTTCGACACGTTCGAAGAACGCTTCGACCGCCTTGCGCGCGCCACTGAAGGCTATCCTCCCTACAATATCGAGCGGGCCACCGCCGAGGCGGGGGACGAGACCTACAGGATCGCCATTGCGGTCGCTGGTTTTTCTCGTAACGATCTGGAAGTGATTGGGGAGGATAATCAGCTCATCGTGCGGGGCCGGCAGACTGAAGACGGTGCGCGCCAATATCTGCATCGCGGCATTGCCGCAAGGCAGTTTCAGCGCACTTTCCTGCTTGCCGACGGCATGAGGATAGAGGGCGCCGAACTGAAAGACGGCCTCCTCGTTATCACCGTATACCGGCCCGTCACCCAGACCGTGACCCGCCGTATCGAGATCAGTTCGGTCGAGTAGAAAGGTATGCGTTATGAACAAGCCAATTGAAAAGACGGCGTTCTTCGACGCCCATCTGGGTGTTGAGGCCGAACCGCTCAAGGCGCTGACCGCTGCGCAGTTTGCCGCGCTGGGCGCCGGGGATATCGTGTTCTGGAAGCAGATGGATGCGGGCGAGTTGGCCGAATTCATCCCCCAGGCTGCCATGGCGCCTGCCGAACAACGACTGGAATTGCTCATGAGTGCCGACGGTGCTCCCGTTCTGATCGCCGATTCCGAAGAAGCGATCATGGACTGGATCGACGGCCATGAAGTGCAACTGGCGACGTTGCACTAACCATGAGCGAGCCTACCAAGAGCGTGCCGGTGCTGCGTGTGGCTCGTCCTACCGACAACATCGACGCGCTCCTGCATTTCTATCGCGACGGCCTCGGACTTGAACTTCTGTCGCGCTTCGACGCGCATAACGGGTTCGATGGCATAATCCTGGGCGGACGTGGCGCGCCCTATCACCTCGAATTTACCCGCGCGCATGGCCATGCTGCCGGACGCGCGCCGACCGAAGACAATCTGCTGGTCTTTTACCTGCCCGACGAGACCGCCTATCGGGAGTCGCGCGATCGCATGGAGGCGGCGGGCTACGCACCGGTCAAATCCTTCAACCCATGGTGGGATGCCGAAGGCATGACATTTGAAGACCCCGACGGCTATCGTGTCGTGCTCTATAACGACAGCTGGAAGCGCTGAGAAAAAAGGGCCGCCCCGCATGGGACGGCCCTTTTTTGTATCATGCGAGTCGGCTGGGCTTTCGCACCGGAAAAATGGTATCCATTTTCTAGAAACGCTATGGGCGCTGTGGAGGGAGCCATGATCCGGACCGGTCTCGCTGTGATGGCCATGCTTTTTGGCATGAACGGGGCATCAGCCCAGACGGTCGAGAGCATCTATACCGATTTCGATGCTGCCCAGTGCGCCATGTTTGCGCCGGGCGATCCTGAAAATGGCGTGCCGCGGCAGGCGGTTTGTCCCGGTTATGGGGGCTATCCGGTGCTGCTCCAGTCGATCGGGGACAATCAGAGCCTTTATTTCGGGTTTCCCCCGGATGGCGAGTTGATCTCGCGCTGGGCGAGCTTTGTCGATACGGGCACGGCGCACGATGTAATCGAATGGCGGGTGCGCACCGAGGGTGACCGGAGAGTGCCGCTGGCCACCATCCAGCGCTGGTTCGTCGACGTGCCCGAGCGCGAAAGCCCAGTCGAAGTGCTTGTCGTCCAGAAAGTAGGGCTGATTGAAGCCTGGCAGGGCTGCATCGTGGGCTATGTGGTGGCCACGGGCAATCCCAATGCCAACGAGGCGGCGCGCACGATTGCCGACACATTTGGCAGCGCACCCCAATGCCGGACCATAGAGCCGGTGATCGAGGAGGGCACCGTGCCGCTGCCGCAATACATGCTTTACGGCTACGACTAGGGCCGGGACGCCATCAGCCGAAATTCAAAAGGCCGCCCCGGACGGGCGGCCTTATTCATATCGAGCGTAGAGTCGTGCGACTCAGGCCGCGCTGATGGCTTCGGCGGGGGTGGTGAGGATGTCCCGCAGCTTGGTTTCGTCCTTGGTTGCACGGAGCCGATCGACGACGCCATCGGCGCGCAAAAGGCGCGCGACGCGGCTGAGCGCCTTGAGATGATCGGCGCCCGAGCCCTCGGGGGCCAGGAGCATCATGACCAGATCCACGGGCTGGTCATCGACCGCATCGAAATCGATTGGCTGGGCAAGGCGGGCAAAAACCGCCGTGACACAGGGCAGGCCCTTGATCTTGCCATGCGGGATGGCAATGCCATTGCCCAGGCCGGTCGATCCAAGCTGTTCGCGGTTCTGCAGGGTCTCGAAGATCACCTGCGAATCGATACCGACAAGTTCAGACGCACGATCAGCCAGAAGTTGGAGGAGCTGGCGTTTGCTCGCGACCTTAGCGCAGGCAATGATCGAATCCTGCGACAGGATGTCAGCAAGTTCCATTTAACAAACCTTTTGGGTGACGTTTCTCGTTTATGACCGCCGACAATCTCGTCTCAAGCCCACGCCATTTCCGTTGTACTATACAACGGTCGGCGGGCGGTGTGTCCGGCGCGTTTCCAAACGGAAAGGGTGGCATCCACCCTTCCCGGAAACGCGCCAATGCGCGTCATGTTTGCGACAGGGCAGGATCGATCCATCCAATGTTCCCGTCGGCCCGGCGGTAAACCACATTCATGCCCCCATGTCCAGCGTGCCGGAACACAATTACATCTGACTGTGACAGATCGAGCTCCATAACGGCCTCGCCCACGCTCATGGTGCGCAGATTGGAGGTCGCTTCGGCAATGACGGGGGGCGCGAAATCCTCGTCGAGTTCGATATCGTCGTCGGGCGCGGCGAGCACATAGGCCGAATAGCCGTCCTCGGACCCGTTAGCGGCGCGCCTATGGTTCTTGAGCTTGCGCTTGTAGCGCCGCAGGCGCTTTTCGATGTGCGTGGCCATATCTTCATAGGCCGCGATGGCATCATTGGCAGAGGCCGTCGCCTGCAGTACGACGCCGGTATCAAGATGTATCATGCAATCAGCCCTGAACCCGATGCCTTCGGGCTCGAGGGTCAGATGACCGTCATATCCTCCATCGAAATATTTCCCCACCACGGCGTCGATTCGATCAGTGGCTGTGCCACGGAGTGTTTCCCCGACGTCCATGTTTTTGCCAGATACGCGCAAGCTCATGATGGCCTCTTGGTCTGGTTTCGGATGCCCGGCGCGGGAGCCATACTCATGTGCACCCAAGATCTGACGGGCACCGTGGAGTCTAGACCCCTTGCCTGACCCTTGGCAATCAGAACCGGGCGGGCGGCATCACTTTCAAGTGGTGACAGTGGATAACAACGGGCCGGGGGGGCGCGTTCCCGGGTTGGCGAAAATTTCATTATATTGTTTGTTTTCAACGATTTGACGATCGCGACCCCTCGCGGGACGGCGGCGGAAGCCGGTGGCCGGAACGGCACGCGGGGTGCGTTCTTGTGTCGAGCTGCCCCGACCGGTATAGTCCGGCCTATAATGGCAACTCCAAAAAGCTAAAAAGAGCCAATGACTGCAACGATTAGGGCCGAGGCGCATCCCTCACGCGGCCCCTGCCTTATGGCCGTGCTGCGCATGGCCGGGCTGCGGCCCACCCGCCAGCGGCTCGCGCTGGCCGAGCTTCTGTTTTCCGGACCACACCGGCACGTCAACGCCGAACAGCTCCACTCGGAAGCTGAAGGTGCGGGCGTTTCGGTTTCGCTGGCCACCATCTACAATTCGCTGCACCAGTTCCGGCAGGCCGGGCTGTTGCGCGAAATTTCGGTGGATGCGGCGCGGTCCTACTTCGACACCGATACGACCGACCACCATCACTTCTTTATCGAGGACGAGCAACGGATCGAGGACATTCCGTCTGATTCGATCAAGATTGCCGGGATTCCCGATGCCCCCGCGGGCATGAAGGTGACCCATGTGGACGTCATCGTGCGGGTCAAGCGCTCACAATAGATCGTCAACCGGCGAGAGTTGGAGGGCCCGGCGCTGATGCGGCGGGCCCTATCGCGTTCGAGGCCGGTCGTTAATCGAAAACTTCACCTTCATAGACGCCCCAGAGCGTATCCTGGGCGACAAAGCCCTGATAGCTCTTGGCGTGGCCATCGGGGCCGGTATGGCTGAGGCGGATTTCGCAGGTCGTGCCGGTACAGGTGTGCACCGATACCAGCATTTTGGGGGCGAGCCAGGCGCGCACTGCCGCATCGGGGCCGGACGCCACCCGCAAGGCAATGGGGCCCTCGGCCTGCCAGGGGGCGACGAGGGCGGTTCTGTCGCCGACAACCAGGTTCTGGTGCACCCAGCCCTCATCGCCATCCACATCGCGGATGCGGCGCCAGGTATCGAATTCGGCGGTGATTTCCACCGGAACGCCAGGGCGCAGGAAGGTAAAGGCGATATCGTACTGGGTGCCCGGCCCGACCCGGACATTGGTGGGGGCGTTACGCATCGAAACAAAGCGCGGGATGGGCAAGCCGCTCGAGGCTCCGACCTGGGCGTTCTGGGCAAGGAGCGGGGTGACCGAAAGCGTCGGAGCGCCAAGGGCCAGAACCAACACCAGCAGCAGGCGAAGCGGGACGAAAAAACGCAAGATTTTACTCATGAAACAGGCTGAACGCAGCGCCGGCGTACGCGGCAGGACTTTGCAGCACGGCGCTTTTTCCCTAACAGTACTCGCGCGACCTTAATGGTCGCTGAAAATCATAAAAAGCCGGTGCCGGAGCTAGTCTGCAATAATGGTGATCGTGTGACCCGGGATCGGGCCAAAATCGTCGTATCCCGCCGCCTGCCCGAGCCGGTCGAGGCGCGCATGGCGGCGCTGTTCGACGTCAACTTCAACCAGACCGACGCCCCGCTCGATTCGACAGCGCTGTTAAGCGCACTCAACGGAGCCGATGCCCTGGTCTCCTCGATCACCGACCGCATCGATTCCGGGTTCATCGCCCAGATGCCTGCGGGCGTCAAACTGATCGCCCAGTTCGGCAACGGGTTCGACAATATCAACATCGAAGCCGCCCACACGGCAGGGATCACCGTCACCAACACCCCTTCGGTTTTGACCGAGGATACCGCCGACATGGCCATGGCGCTGATGCTGAGCGTGCCGCGCCGGTTGACTGAGGGCGCGCGGGTGCTGCTCAAGGATGGGACGTGGCCGGGCTGGTCGCCAACCTGGATGCTGGGCCGGCGGCTGGGTGGCAAGGCGCTGGGGATCGTGGGGCTGGGCCGGATCGGCACGGCAGTGGCGCGGCGGGCCAGGGCCTTCGGGCTCTCGATCCATTATTGCGGCCGGACGCGGAAGGCGCCGCAGATCGAAGAATCGCTAGGCGCTACCTATTGGGCCTCGCTCGACGAGATGGTCGAACATGTCGATATCATCTCTCTGCACACGCCGCACACACGCGACACCGTCGATATCCTGTCGGCCGAGCGGATGAAACGGCTCAGGCCCGGGGCGTTCGTCGTCAACATTTCCCGCCCCGAACTTGTGGACGAGGACGCGCTGGCCGATCTTGTCGCGTCGGGGCATCTTTCCGGTGCGGCGCTCGATGTCTTCGAGCACAAAAGAGGGGCCAATCCCAAGCTTTTGGAGCTGGCACGGGCCGACAAGGTGGTGCTGACCCCGCATATGGGTTCGGCCACGCTCGAAGCGCGGATCGAGATGGGCGAGACGGTGATCGTCAACATCCGCACATTCCTCGACGGCCATACGCCACCGCACCGGGTTTTGCCCGAGGGGCGCTCGCCGCTCTAGACCTTGCCCTAGAGATAGCCGGTCAATTTCGGCGCCTGCATTTGCTGATCGTGCAGGCCGTCCTCGTAGAAGATCGGGGCAGCATCGAGCTGTTGGGGCGTCACATCATCGAGCGCGGAAACGTTGACGGCGTGGAACCAGCCGTTGAAGGGCTCCATTTCAAGATAACCGCGGGAGAAGACCTGCGTGCCGCATTTCGTGCAGAACATGTGGTCGATCGTGCCCGCCGGCCATGATGACGGGTCTGCGGCGTAGTGGCCGATATGGGCTTCGCCCCCGGTCACCGTGACAGCATCGCCATAAACGAACGCCTTGCGATAGCCGGTCTTGAAGCAATAGGTGCAATTGCATTTGCGGATGCCCTCGTCGAGATCGAAGGGGGCGGTGAAGTGGACAGCGCCGCAGTGGCAGGAGCCGGCATATGTTCTTTTCATGTTTTTTGCTCCTCAAGCCCCCGATTTCTGCGCCGCCAGTTCAGCTTCGACCTTCTTGTGCTGCTCATAACCTTCGCCTTCGGTGGCAAAGTCCTCAAGCTCATGCATCTGGCGGATTTCGAAGCGGTCCTGGCCGTGGGCGATGGGGCATTTGGCGACCCAGTCGATAGCTTCCTGCAGGGAGGAACAGTTCCAGATCCAGAACCCGGCGATCACTTCCTTGATCTCGGTGAACGGACCATCGGTGACCATGGGTTTGCCATCGGTGATCTGGACGCGGGCGCCTTTTACCGTGGACATCAGACCCGCGCCATCGACCATGATTCCGGCCTTGACCAGAGCTTCGTTATACTTGCCCATTTCGAGCAGCAGGCCCTCTTCGGGCTGGACCTCGGCTTCGCTGTCGGCTGAGGCTTTTATCATGACCATGAAGCGCATTTTTCTCTCCCTTGAATATGTGTCTGCTAAGTCCCTGTTTGTCGCGAGATCGAACGGAAAAGTCTGCAACCTTTCTTGATCTCACTCTAGGACGCAGCCCATTACGCCCGGCCGACATTTCATCACTATTTTTTTGTCGATGACATGAAAAAACCCGGCGCTCCTTTCGGGGCGCCGGGCTGATTGTTTTGGAAAGAAGCGGGCCGGTTATTCGGCGGCTTCGTCTTCCTTGGCCTTTTCCTTGCCGGTCTCCTGATCGACGACCTTCATGGACAGGCGAACCTTGCCGCGCTCGTCAAAGCCCAGAAGCTTGACCCAGACCTTGTCGCCTTCCTTGACGACGTCAGTGGTCTTGCCCACGCGCTCTTCGGCGAGCTGGGAGATGTGTACGAGGCCGTCCTTGGCACCGAAGAAGTTCACGAACGCGCCGAAATCGGCGGTCTTGACCACGGTGCCCTGATAGACTTCACCCACTTCGGGCTCGTCGGTGATCGACTTGATCCACTTGATGGCCGCATCGATCTGCTTGCCGTCCGAGGACGAAACCTTGACCGTGCCATCGTCTTCGATGTTGATCTTGGCGCCGGTCTTTTCGACGATCTCGCGGATCACCTTGCCGCCGGTGCCGATCACTTCACGGATCTTGTCGGTCGGGATTTTCAGGGTTTCGATGCGCGGGGCGAATTCGCCAACTTCGGACCGAGCCGTGTCGATGGCCTTGGCCATTTCCTCGAGGAGGTGCTTGCGCCCTTCCTTGGCCTGGCCCAGAGCGATCTTCATGATCTCTTCGGTGATGCCGGCGATCTTGATGTCCATCTGGAGCGAGGTCACGCCGTCATGGGTGCCGGCCACCTTGAAGTCCATATCGCCAAGGTGATCTTCGTCACCCAGGATGTCGGACAGCACTGCGAACTTTTCGCCTTCGAGGATCAGGCCCATGGCGATGCCGGCGACGGCCTTCTTCATGGGAACGCCCGCATCCATCAGCGCCAGCGAGGTGCCGCATACGGTTGCCATCGAAGACGAACCGTTGGATTCGGTGATCTCGGAAACCACACGCAGGGTGTAGGGGAACTCTTCGGCGGTCGGGCGAACCGGGTTGATGGCGCGCCATGCAAGCTTGCCGTGACCGATTTCGCGGCGTCCGGGCGAACCCATGCGGCCAGCTTCACCGACCGAATAGGGCGGGAAGTTGTAGTGCAGCAGGAAGTTCTGCTTGTAGGTGCCTTCGAGCGAATCGATGAACTGTTCGTCATCGGCGGTGCCGAGCGTGGCAACGACCAGCGCCTGGGTTTCACCGCGGGTAAAGATGGCCGAACCGTGGGTACGGGGCAGGACGCCGACTTCGGACACGATCGGGCGGACCGTTTCGAGATCACGACCGTCGATGCGGGTCTTGGTGTCGAGAATGTTCCAGCGCACGACCTTGGCCTGGAGCGACTTGAACACTGCGCCGATCTGCTCGGGGGTGTAGGTGGCTTCGCCCTCTTCGGGGGTGAAGTGAGCCTTGACCTTGGCCTTGACCGCGTCGACGGCGTCGTAGCGGGCCATCTTGTCGGTGTTCTTGTAAGCATCACGCAGTTCGGCTTCGACCAGCGAGAGCATTTCGCCTTCGAGCGCGCTCATATCGGCGGGTTCGAACTCGCGGGGCTCCTTGGCGGCCAGCTCGGCAAGCTTGATGATCGCATCGATCACCTTCTGGCTCTGCTGGTGACCAAACATCACGGCGCCGAGCATGACCTCTTCGGACAGCTCCTTGGCTTCCGATTCCACCATCAGAACGGCGTCGGCGGTGCCGGCCATCACGAGGTCGAGCTTGGAATCATCGCGGCGGTCGATGGGCAGGTTGAGAACGTATTCGCCATCGACATAACCGACGCGGGCCGCGCCGATCGGGCCCATGAAGGGCACGCCCGAAATGGTGAGCGCAGCGGAAGCTGCGACCATGGCGAGCACGTCGGGCTGGTTTTCCATATCGTGCTGGAGCACGGTGATGATGACCTGGGTCTCGTTCTTGTACCCGGCAGGGAACAGGGGACGGATCGGGCGATCGATCAGGCGCGAGGTGAGGGTTTCCGCTTCGGTGGGGCGGCCTTCACGCTTGAAGTAACCACCGGGGATCTTGCCCGCGGCAAAATACTTTTCCTGGTAGTTGACGGTCAGCGGGAAGAAATCGATGCCGGCCTTGGGCGTCTTGGCGGAAACGACAGTGGCCAGAACCACTGTTTCGCCCAGCGTTGCGAGCACGGCGCCGTCGGCCTGGCGGGCGACCTTGCCGGTCTCGAGGGTGAGGGGCTGTCCGCCCCAGTCGAGTTCGACTTTGTGGTGGTCGAAATTGAGTGTCATGAGACATTCCTTCTTGTGCGAAAGGCTCCCGACGCGCTGGCAAGCGGCGTCGGAAAGAGCCCGTCGCAAGTGGCGCCAGAGGCGTCCCTCAAGTTCCGGAACATGGACAAGACGGCGAGAAACTTCATTCCTTCTGGTCGCGCTATCGAAACGGAAAACCGGCTTCCAATTTTCCTGATAGCGCTCGGAGGTCCTAAGTTTCCGGCGATCCTGCCATGCCCCCCTGGAGCCAAGCTCCAAGTCGCTTCCCGTGTTTCTGAACCGCAAAAGTGATTTCCACTCTTGCTGAAAACACTGAGAGGGCGCTCCCGGCAGTGTTGGCAGCGGGCCCCATTGCCCGTTGCCGATGCGATACGGGGCCAGCGAAAACCGCCAGCCCCGCACCAAAATCAGTTTAGCGGCGGATGCCGAGCCGTTCGATCAGGCTCTGATACCGCGCGTGGTCGCCGCGCTTGACATAGTCGAGAAGCGAACGGCGGGTCGAAACCAGCTTCAAAAGGCCGCGGCGGGAGTGATTGTCCTTGCCGTGGGTCTTGAAATGTTCGGTGAGGTTGGTGATCCGCTCGGTCAGGATGGCGACCTGAACTTCCGGAGAACCGGTGTCGCCAGCTTTCGTTGCGTAATCCTTGATGAGCTCAGCCTTGCGCTCAGCAGTAATCGACATCGTAAATCCCTTTCAAAACAAGGAGTTGAGTGACGCCAAAACCAGGATGCCGTCCAGGAATGGCCATTCGAGGCGCAAAGGGAAACCCTTTTGCTGGCGCCCATATAGGATATCGGGGGGCAAATGAGAAGTTTTTTCTCGCCGGGGACCGATCAGAGGCCGGGTTCAGGTTCGTCGGTATCGTCGCTGTCGCGGTCGGGATCGATCTGATCGAGCGGGATGGAAAACACCCATTCGATGCCGTCGGCGTGAAAGGTGCGCTCCACATCGGCCTTGAGCGAACCGGCCACCATGGTTTGAAGCACCACGGTGCCGAACCCCTTGTGATCGGTCGGCGCCGAGAAGTCGGGCACGGTTTCGCGCCAGACCAGATGCAGCCTGCCGCCGCCGGCGCGGTTCCAGTTGACGGTGACCTTGCCGCCATCGCGCGAGAAGGCGCCATATTTGGCGGCGTTGGTGGCCAGCTCATGGGCAGCCATGCCCAGAACCTGTGCGGCCTGGACGTTGAGATAGACGTTGACCCCGGTCTTGACGACGCGAGAGGGGTCCTCGGGGCGGAAAGGATCGATCTGGGTGCGGAACAGGTCGCGCAGCCCTATCCCTTGCGTGCCGTGAGCCAAAAGCAGGTCGGTAGAGCGGGCGAGGCCATAGAGCCGGTTCTGGAAATTCTCGACGAATTTTTCCACATTGTCGGCGCCGCGCGCCGTCTGCTTGGCCATGGCGGAAATGACGGTGAGCTGGTTTTTCGAGCGGTGCGCGACCTCGCGCATCAAAAACCGCGATTCGGTCTCAGCCTGACGCCGCTTGGCTCCTGCATCGGCCAGCGCCTCGGATACAGTGGCCAGTTCCTGAACCGGATAGGGGATGGCGACGATTTCCTGACCGGCGCCCATGGCCCGGGCCTGCCGGGCAAGGCCACGCACCGACAAGGCGATCTGGCGCCCGATGAGCGAGGCGGCAAACCCGGCCAGACCGACAATGACCAGCGCCCCGCCCAGCAGCCACAATAGCGTGGTGCGCAAGGGTTCGGTCACCACCGATGACGGCGCCCAGGCCACCACATACCAGCCGGTCAGGATCGAATGCTGGGTGATGGTCTTGTACTCTTCGCCCGAAATCGTGATGTCGGACCACTGGTTGGCGTTGCCCGCCCCGTCGGTCAGCGGCACGAACAGCGGCTCGCCGATGACTGCCGCGTCCTGAGCCGCGGCCAAAACGACATTGTTGGAGTCCACAAGCGCCACATGCCAGCCCAGCGGCAGTTCGCGCGTCAACAGCGCGTTGGAGAGCGAGGATGCGTTCTGCGTGAGAATGGCGAGTTGGGCTGGAACAATGCCGGGACGCTGACGCACAACATTGAACACGTATTCCTGCGCCGTCTGGCCGAAAAACACATCGGAAACCACAGCGTCGGGGGTATCCAGCGCACGCAGTGCAGAAGCCGGATCGGACACCTGCCCCAGGGCGGTACCATAGGCCACACGCGTATTGAGCAACTGGTTGAACTGATCGTCGGCAATGATGAAAAACGACCCGGTGCCCGCCAGCGCCGTCTGGGCGTGTTCATGAAACTCGGCCAGATCGCCCGCGTTGAGCGCTTCGATGCTCATGAGCACCCTCTGGGTGGTTATCATGCCCGAAATCTCGCGCTCGACCGACTGGAGAACCGAGCGGGCCGTCGCGACGGTGAAGGTCTGGACGGTTTCTTCCTGGGCGACGTTATGGCGGGCCAAAAGCACTGCGGTGAACGCAGTGGCCGGCAGGACGACGACGGCGACCAGAAAGGCGAGATAGAAAATGATGGGAATCGACAGCGGGCCGGGCCGCGACTTTCCACCTTGGGATTCGGCCGGATTGCTCGCGGTCTGCTGGGCGGATTGAGACATTGTCGAGTGGCCGATCCTTATGGACCCGCAAACCTTTAGCCTGTCACAGAGGGAGGGTAAAGAGGGCTCGCAAGGAGCCAACCGGCCTTAAGCATTTTTGCTTTTCATGGAATCGCGAATTTGATCTCAATTCTTGTTCGTCGCGCGTCCCAACCGCAAAACCGGCTCCACTTTTGCTCGAGGCGCTCTAGCCGAGAATTACCCGTCTGGGCTTGAACTGGCCGGCTTCGACGAAGCCGAGCGCCACGGCTTCGCCCTTGAGCGAAGCCCAGGCGTCATCGAGGGCTATTGGCGCGTCGCGGCCGGTCAGGAGCACCGGGTTGCCCAGCCGGATGGTTGCGGCCTGACGCGCATCGAGCCGGATTTCGGGCAGGTCGGCCAAGCCCGCGGCGACGGAGAGGAGCAGGGCATCACGCGCCGCAAGGTCCACAGCTTCGACCTGCTCAAGGGTGATGGCATCGGAATCGGTGAAATTGCCGACCCGGGCGCGGTGCAGGGCGCCGACATGGCCCTTTGTGTCGAGTGCCTCGGCAATGTCACGGGCCAGGGCGCGGACATAGGTGCCCTTGGAACAGGTGACCGAGAGTCTGGCACGCTCGGGGGTATGCTCGATCACCTCGAGGGCATCGATTTCCACATCCCGGGGCGGCATATCGAGCTTATGGCCGGCGCGGGCCAGATCATAGGCGCGCTCGCCGCCGATCCTGATGGCCGAAAAAGCGGGCGGGATCTGGGTGATCAGCCCGGTAAAGCGCGGCAGGACCGCATCGAGCGCTTCGCGGGTCGGACGGACATCGGAGGTGGCGATCACTTCGCCCTCGATATCGTCGGTTGAGGTGGCCGTGCCCCAGACGATATCGAAATGATAGATCTTGGTGCCGTCCTGGACGATCGGCACGGTCTTGGTCGCTTCGCCGAACGCGATGGGCAGGATGCCGGTGGCCAGTGGATCGAGAGTTCCGGCGTGACCGGCTTTTTTGGCGCCATAGAGCCAGCGCAGCTTGCCCACCGCCTCGGTGGAGCTCATGTCATAGGGCTTGTTGAACACAAGCCAGCCGGAAAGGTCGCGCTTGACGCGCTTTTTTTGAGCTTCGCTCACTGCACGTCCTTTAGATTATTCTTCGTCTTCTTCGTCGCCAGCGAGATCGCGTTGCACGCGGTCCGAGCGCAGGATGGCATCGATGCGGCCATATTCGTCGAACGTCTTGTCGACGAAGAACCGGAACTGGGGCGCGTATTTCAGATCGAGCGCCGGGGTGATGCGGCCACGGATGAACTTGGCGTGCACGTTGAGCGCGGCCACGACATCGGCGGCATTTTCTCCGCCAAGGGGCATCACATAGACATTGGCCAGCTTGAGATCAGGCGTCATGCGCACTTCGGGAACCGTGACAGTCACGGTTTCGAGCAGCGGATCGATGATCTCGTTGCGCGAGAGCAGAGCCGCGATCTCGTGACGCACGCGTTCGCCGACGCGAAGCATGCGCTGGGAGGGTGCCGATGTTGATGCCTTTTTGACCATCTGCGCGAGATAGGGCGCAATTGCAGCTACGTCAATCGTCACGTTGGCTCAATATGGCCGCATGACCCTCGCGATAGGTGGGATATTTGAGCGTATAGCCGAGGGCTGCCTTGATCTTGGCGTTGGAGACGCGGCGGTTTCCTGCATAAAATGTGCGCGCCATGGGCGAGAGATCGGCATCGTCGAAGGCGATTTCGGGCGGCGGGGTCATGCCAAGCAATTGGGCTGCGTGGGCGATGACATCCTGGGGCGCGGCGGGTGCGTCGTCGCAGATGTTGAAGATGCCGTGCAGGCGCTTTTGGGCGGCAAGGGCGGTGATGGTGCCGATATCTTGCACATGGATGCGGTTAAAGACCTGGCCGGGTTTGACGATGCGCCGCGCAGTGCCCGATTTGAGCTTTTCGAACGGGGAGCGTGACGGCCCGTAAATGCCGGCAAGGCGCAGGATGGCCAGCGGGATCGCCTTTTGCTCTGCCAGTGCCTGCCAGCCCGCTTCGGCATCGAGCCGGTAGCGGTTTCGGGCCGAGAGCGGTTCGGTGAGTGCGGTTTCATCGATCCATTCCCCCTCGGCATCGCCGTAAACACCAATTGTGGAGAAATAGCCGATCCATTTGAGATTGGGCGCGGCCAGAAGATCGGACGCGTGGTGGGCGAGAACCGGATCGCCGTCGGGGCCGGGAGCGATCGAGACCAGGACGTGGGTTGCGGCTTCGAGCGCCTGGCGCGAGGTGGCTGTGGGCGCCGTGCCGTCAAAGACATGGGCCGCGATGCCACTATCGGCCAGATCGGCTGCCTTTTCCGGGCTGCGGGTTGTAGCCGTAACCGAAACGCCGCCCTCGGCGCGCAGGGCCGTGATGGCCGCCCGCGCGGAATAACCGGCGCCGAAGACGAACAAATTCAATGGCTCCATTCGGCTCTGACCTCCGGGTCGGGTTCGGTTGCAAGAGTTCTGGCGCGTTGGGTTTCGGCTTCGCCGGTATCGGCCAATTGGCGCAAGGCCCAGATTGCCATGCCGCGTACCAGCGGGCTTTGATGGGACAAAAGCCGCTCGATGGCCGGGAGGTGATGGCGGTCGCCCGAATTGCCCGCCGCGACGAGGCAATTGCGCAGAAAGCGCGCCGAGCCCAGGCGCTTGACGGGTGTCTGGGCGAAAAAATCGCGGAACGCGCTGTCGGAGAGGGCAAGCATGTCGCTCAACTGCGCATCGCGAATGGTTTCACGCGCCGCCAATTTTGAGTCGCGCGTGGCGCTGGCAAATTTGTTCCACGGGCAGACGGCAAGGCAATCGTCGCAGCCAAAAACGCGATTGCCCATGGGCCTTCGGAATTCGAGCGGGATCTGGCCCTTATGTTCGACCAAATAATAGGCAAGGCATTTGCGCGCATCGAGGCGGAAAGGGGCGGGGAAGGCGTCGGTGGGGCAGATATCGAGGCATTTGGTGCAGGTGCCGCATTTTTCTGCTTCCGGCGTGCTGGCGGGCAGCTCGGCCGAAGTGAAAATGGCCCCCAGAAACAGCCATGAACCCGCATCGCGCGACAGCAGGACGGTGTGCTTGCCCTGCCAACCCAGCCCGGCGGCTTCGGCGAGCGGCTTTTCCATAACGGGTGCGGTATCGACGAACACCTTGACCTCGGCGCCGGTGCGGCGGGCCAGGAGACCGGCGAGATCCTTCAGCCTGCCCTTGATGACGTCGTGGTAATCGCGCATCTGGGCATAGACCGAGACATTGGCGAGGGATGGATCGATGAGACGGTCGAGCGGGTTTTCGTCTGGGCCGTAATTGGCGCCAACCATGATGACCGATTTGACATCGGGCCAGAGCGCCGTGGGCGTACCGCGCCGGTCCTTGGTATCTTCCATCCAGTCCATATCGGCGTGCCAGCCGCTTTGCAGTGCGGATTGAAGCTTTTGCGGCAGATCGGGACGGGCATTGGCCGGCGCGATGCCGAAAGCGGAAAATCCCAGAGAAGTGGCGCGGGCACGCAGTTCCTCGATTATCGTGTCGCGCTGAGAGCGCTTTTCGCTATCGCGGCCCTTCGGGTCTTCGATTCGCGTCAATTGCTCCAAGTCCTTGTTTTGTCGCGCTTCCGAACCGCAAAAGTGGTGCCCACTTTTGCTGGAAGCACTCCGCGTCAAAAATCGAGGTCCGCGTAGGTCGTCGAGGCGGGCATGCCCACTATACGATCGCCCAGCAGCGGGCGGAAGGCGGGGCGCGATTTGATGCGGGCGTACCAGTCCTTGATTTCGCCTGCCTTTTCCCAGGCGATGTCGCCCATATAGTCGAGAACCGAAATGTGGGCGGCCAGGGCGAAATCGGCAAGGGTCAGCGTATCGCCAGCCAGCCAGCGGCGGGTGGCCAGCACCCACGAGAAATAGGCAAGATGCTCGGTGAGATTGGCCTTGGCGATGCGGATGACAGAAGGTTCGGGAGCGCCCGAGCGCAGATCGCGCTTGATGAGCTTTTCTTCGAGCAGATAGGCGGTCACTTCGGGGCCGAGCTTGAGCAGGACCCATTCGAGCAGGCGCCAGACCTCGATCTTTTCGCTGGCGTTTTCGGGCAGCAGGGCCTCGATGTGACCCTCGGGGCCGAAATTGTCCTCGATATGGGCGATGGTGGCCAGAATGCCCACCACCGGCGGGAACGGCTCGTCTAGCATGACGGGGACCGAGGCGGCGGGGTTGATTTCCAGGAAGTCGGGATCGCGCCGCCAGGGCGAGACATCAACCAGACTGACATCGACGCCATATTCGGCAAGCATCAGGCGGATGAGCCGGCTTGAGGGATCGAGCTTGTGATGCAGAAGCTGTGGCATGGACCAATCGTAAACTGTTGCAGTCCCCGGTTCGGGCGCAAAACGCCGAAGGGGCCGCAAAAAACCTCAACACGCGATTAGGCAACTGAAGCTATTTCTCGAGCCGCCTCAATTGCTCTCGTCCTTGTTTGTCGCGTTTCCGAACCGAATAAGTGGAGATCACTTATTCTGGAAACACTCCATCGTACAAAATGGAGGGCAATCAAGGTGTTTTTGTGCCCGAGCCGCCAAGTTTGCGCGCGTTTTTCCGCAATCGGTCAACGATCGGTTAACCGCGAGCCGGTCAGCCGTCGACGAGCGGATTGATGTGACGGTCGAACTCGCCATGCTTGCGGAAGCGCCACATATAGGTGGGCAGGATCGCGTCCATGGTGGTGGGCGCTATGCCGAACGCTTCGAGCGTGCGCTTCTGCTTTATCGCTTCGGGCGACACGATGTTGTCGATGCCGAGCTGGATGACCTGATCGGGGGTCAGGAGCGGATTGGGCAGGATCGAAAGCACGCTGGCGACGGGCTTTGCGATAAATTCAGGCATCGGCAGCACGAGCCGCTGGCGGCGGGTCTGCTCGAGCACGCGCTCGATGACCTGCTCCATGGTCACGACTTCCGGGCCGCCCAGTTCATAGATCTTGCCGGTTTTGACCGCGCCCTGGGCGGCGAGGGCGATCGCCTGGGCGACATCGGCCACATAGACCGGCTGGAATTTCGTGTCGCGCCCGATCAACGGCATGATGGGGGACATGCGGGCCAGAAAGCCGAACAGGTTGAAAAACCCGTCCTCCGGGCCGAACACCAGCGAGGGCCGCATGATAACCGCCTTGGGGAAGGCCTTGAGCACTTCGTCTTCACCCAATGCCTTGGCGCGCTGATAGGCAGAGGGGGACTGGGGATCGGCGCCGAGCGCCGACATGTGAACGAGAGTGGGCACCCCGGCGTCGCGGGCCGCTTCGGCGACGGCTTTGGCGCCCAAAGTCTGGACGGCGCGGAAGCGCTGCTTGCCCTTTTCAAAAAGGATACCGACCAGATTGATGACCACGTCCGAGCCGCGCACGGCAGCGGCGACCGAATCGGGATAGCGCAGATTGGCCTGGACCGGCTGGATCTGACCGGGGAAACCGAACATGCGCACATGGCCGGCCAGATCGGGGCGCCTGACGGCAACCCTTACGGAATAGCCACGCCGCGCCAGATCCTGTGTGAGGCGGGTGCCGATAAAGCCCGAGCCGCCAAAGATCGTCGCGATTTTTCTTGTCTTTTCGGTCATTTTAAAGGGTCCCGTCGCCAACACGAACGCCTGTGAGGATGGCCCGTTCTAGCCCCGGTGGCTTGCCCATTGCAATCGGTTTGAGGCGCCATGGGGCCGCACGGGAAAAAGGGGTTGACTCTTCCATTCATTTGTTCTTGATTTGTTCTTATCGAGGTGAGGAGTGAGACCGGTGAGTGAGCCAACCGATATGCCAGTGTATGAGGGCAGTTGCCAGTGTGGAGCGGTGCGCTTTACCGCCCGCACGCGGCTCGACACACCGTTCCAGTGCAATTGCTCGCGTTGCCGGAGGCTGAATGCTGTCATGCACTCGGTGCCGGGGGACAATTTCACGCTGCTAAGCGGCAGCGAAGCGCTCAAGATCTACAAGTTCAATTCCCACACCATCGCGCACCAGTTCTGTACCGAATGCGGCATCCAGCCCTTTGCGGCGGGCAGCGACAGGGAGGGCAACACGATCCACGTCGTCAACGTGCACTGTCTCGAGGACGCGCGTTATGACAAAAACGCCATAAGCCATTTCAACGGGGCCGATTTCTGAGCCGCAGCCATCGCGCAGAATTTCGATGCAGGCCAGCGCAAGCTGCATTGACAAAGCCCCAAGGGCGCTCTAAAGCGTGCCCCCGTTGCCCAGATGGCGGAATTGGTAGACGCGCTAGCTTCAGGTGCTAGTTCCCGAAAGGGAGTGGAAGTTCGAGTCTTCTTCTGGGCACCAATCCTTTTTTCGGCTTTGCCGAACTTTCCTCAAATATCCGGTTTTGACCGACCCCTCCCGCATGGTTTCGGGAGGCGGGGCGCGATTTGGTCGCAGCCATGTTGCCGACTGCAAGGTTCAGGACCATCGACATTTAATCGGCACTTGAAAGACGCTTTTGGACGATGGGAAAAGCATGGCAAAGCCAGCCATCTCCCACCGGCGTCATCCCGGGCGAAGACCCGGGATCCAGTAACCGGCAGCGGCGGCTCTTTCTTTGGCTCTGAGTGTACTGGACCCCGGGACAAGGCCGGAGTGATAGGAGAGTGGGTTTGGCCAGGCTGGGCCCCACACGAATGTCGATTCAGCCCAGGGTCAGGACCTGTCAATTTAACGCTCGCGACGCAGCCGGCTTCCCCCATCCGGTGCATCGCTTCGGGGTGAGGCGCAAATTGATAGGTCCTGACCCTAGGCAAAACGTTGCGGGGTGTGGCATCTAGGGAAACCTTTGCCTCTCCCCGGAGTATAGAGACGATATGAGCGTTCGACTGCACAAGGGCGATCTGCCCGACCTTTCCCGCTACACCGGACGGCAGGTGGCTATCGATACCGAGACGATGGGCCTCAATCCGGCACGCGACCGGTTGTGCGTCGTGCAGCTTTCGCCCGGCGACGGTACCGCAGACGTGGTCCAGATTCTGCCCGGGCAGTCAGAAGCGCCCAACATTGCGGCGCTTCTGGCCGACGAAACCAAGACGAAGCTGTTTCATTTTGCCCGGTTCGACATGGCAGCGCTTTTCGCCGCATTCGGGGTGATGACCACACCTGTCTATTGCACAAAGATCGCCTCGAAACTGGTGCGGACCTATACGGACCGGCATGGGTTGAAAGATCTGTCGCGCGAGCTGTTGGGCGTCGACATGAGCAAGCAGCAGCAATCTTCGGACTGGGGCGCGGAAACGCTGAGCCAGGCCCAGCTCGACTACGCGGCTTCGGACGTGCTCTATCTGCACGACCTGCGCCGGCATCTGGACAGGATGCTGGCCCGCGAAGGGCGGGCCGATATGGCCAAGGCCTGTTTCGAGTTTCTGCCCACCCGCGCCCAACTCGATCTCGCCGGCTGGCCCGAGACCGACATCTTCGCCCACAGCTAGGAACCGGCGATGATTGCGCCCTCGGCCAGCGTCCGACACGAGACCTATCAGCGGTTTATCGCGCACAACCGGCGGATCGCCGCGCTGCGCTGGCTGGTGCCTGTGGCCGGGGTGCTGGTGCTGTCTTTTCCCGCGTTCCAGATCGCGGCCAGCATGGTCGGCGATATCATCCCGATCGAGGGTATCAGGCTGGAAAACGACACGCTGGTAATCGAGGGGCCGCGTTTCGAGGGCCGCACGGCGACGGGATCGAATTACACCCTGGAGGCCGCGCGGGCGGAATCGCGGGTCGGCAATCTCGATACGGCCGATCTTTACGATCTTTCTGTCGATATTGCCGACGATGACGGCTATCGGGCCCATATCGAATTTGCCTCTGCCGCGTGGACGATGAGCACCGAATACCTGACATCGAACGAAGATGTGACGGTTTCCGATTCGACCGGGGCGCGGGGCGTCCTTGCGGGTGTCGAAGTGGACTGGCCGGCCCAGATCCTTACGTCGGACGGGCCGGTGCGTTTCGCCTTCGACACGGGCGCGCAACTTTATGCCGATACGATGGAACATGACCTCGAGGCGGCACGCTGGCAGTTTACCGGCGTCAACCTCGACATGGTGCCCCAGCCCGACGCCGGAGAGGCGCGGGACCCTTTTGCTCCGGAGACGGATAATGATGCGCTTTAGCCTGTTTATCGCATGTTGCGCCCTTTTTGCCGGACCGGCACTCGCCCAGAGCACGGCCAGCGATCCGGCCGGGTTCGGTGGGCTGGCCGCCGAGGCCGACGAACAGGTCAACGTGACCGCGGACAGTCTTGAAGTGCTTGAAAACGAGAGCACGGCGCTGTTCACCGGCAATGTGGTCATCACCCAGGGCACGATGCGGCTTGAAGCGCCGCAGGTCAAAACGCTCTATGGGGAGGGCGGACCCTCGGACCTCGAGAGCTTTTCAGCTTCGGGTGGACGCGTGAATATGGCGTTCGACGACCAGACAGTGGAGGCCGACACTGCCGATTACGATTTCGGTGACAGGGTTTTGAGCTTTGCCGGCTCGGTGGTCGTGGTCAATCCGAGCGGCACCGTCAATGCGGACCGGCTGGTGATCGATACGCGGGCCGGGACCTCCTCGTTCAGCTCTGCCGGCGGCGGCGGGCGCGTCACCAGCACCTTTACGCCGGGGGGCTGATGGGCGACATCGATCAGACCGGTTGGCTCGTCGCCCACGGGCTTGCCAAGAGTTTTGGAAAGCGCGCCGTGGTGCGCGACGTTTCGCTCGCGGTGCGGCGCGGAGAGGCCGTCGGGCTGCTCGGTCCGAACGGGGCAGGCAAGACGACGGTTTTCACAATGATCATGGGGCTGGTGCGGCCCGATGGCGGCGAAGTGCTGCTCGATGGGCTGTCCATTACCCATCTGCCGCTCTATCAGCGCGGACGGCTTGGCATCGGCTATCTGCCGCAGGAGGCCTCGATTTTTCGCGGGCTGAGCGTCAAGGACAATGTGCTGGCCGTGCTCGAAGGGCACATCAAGAACAAAAAGGAGCGCCACGCGCGGCTCGACGAATTGCTCGACGAGTTCTCGGTTTCCCATCTGCGCGATGCCGACGCGCTGGCACTATCGGGGGGCGAGCGGCGGCGGGTGGAGATTGCCCGCGCACTGGCGGCGGATCCCAAATTCATGCTGCTTGACGAACCGTTTGCCGGGGTCGATCCGATTGCCGTTGCTGACATACAGGGGCTGGTGCGCCAGCTGACCCAGCGCGGCATCGGAGTGCTGATCACCGACCACCAGGTGCGCGAAACCTTCGGGCTGGTGGACCGGGCCTATCTGATCCACGGGGGCAAGGTGATGATCCAGGGCCGGCCCGAGACCATCATGGCCGATCCCGACGCGCGGCGCGTTTATCTGGGCGAAAGCTTCAAACTTTAGGCCGCGGAACACTTGGCACGAAAATTGTATGGCATGCCTTGAAGGGCTGTCACAAAGCCGCTAGGTTCGCCCGGTCGCAGGCGCGTGGGATGCTGCGACTTTGGGGGAATTGAGTGGGAGCTCTTTAGGCATGGCGCTTTCGCCACGGCTGGATGTCCGGCAAAGCCAGTCCTTGACGCTGACGCCGCAATTGATGGCGTCGATCCGGCTTTTGCAGCTGAGCCATCTTGAGCTCAGCGCGTTCGTCGATGCCGAGCTGATGCGCAATCCGCTGCTTGAATCCGACGCGCCTGACGGCGATACCCCCATGGAGCGCGAGCGGGCCGAAGAAATCGACCCTTATCGTGACGTTGTCGATCATTCCGACCATCTGGGCAGCGCAGCGACGATCGCCGACAGTCTCGATACCGACGTTTCCAACGTTTTTCCCGAGCAATCAGGGCAGGATTCGCTGTCGCAATCGAGCTCGTGGCCGGAGGGCAAGGGCGGTGTGCTGGGCGGCGAGGCGCCCGATATCGACCAGTATGTTTCGGCCCAGATCTCGCTGGCCGACCATCTGGCCGAGCAGGTCAACCTGATCCTCAAGGACCCGGCCGAGCGGCTGATTGCACGCAGCCTCGTCGATAATCTCGACGAGCGCGGATACCTGATGGCCGAAATCGATCAGATCGCCGAACAGCTCGGTGCTGATGCCGATACCGTCGAAGCCGTTTTGGGCAAGGTGCAGGGGTGTGAACCGCTTGGCGTTTTTGCCCGCTCGCTTTCCGAATGTCTTGCCATCCAGCTGGCCGAAAAGGACAGGCTGGATCCCATGATGGCCGGGCTTTTGGCCCATCTCGATCTGGTGGCCAGCCATGATCTGGCGTTGCTGGGCAAAAAGATTGGGGCGGATCGCGAGGACATTCTCGACATGCTGGCCGAACTGCGCGCGCTCGATCCGCGACCGGGCCGGGCCTTCGATTTTACGCCGGTGCAGTCGGTTGTGCCTGACGTGTTCGTGAAACGCGGCAATGACGGGGGCTGGCAGGTTGAGCTCAATTCCGACGTTTTGCCCCGGGTTCTGGTCAACCGGGTCTATTACGCCTCGATTTCCAAAAAGACCCGCGACGCCGAGGAGAAGACCTTCCTCGTCGATTGTCTCAATACGGCCAACTGGCTGACCAAGAGCCTGGACCAGCGGGCCCAGACGATCCTCAAGGTCGCCACCGAGATCGTCAAACAGCAGGACGGGTTTCTGCGGCACGGAATTTCCCATTTGCGGCCGATGACGCTCAAGACCGTGGCGACCGAGATCGAAATGCACGAATCGACGGTGTCGCGGGTGACGGCCAACAAGTACATCGCGACGCCGCGCGGGCTGTTCGAAATGAAATATTTCTTCACCACCGCGCTCAATTCCTCGTCAGGCGGAGACGATCATTCGGCCGAAGCTGTGCGCCATCGCATCCGCCAGCTGATCGATGCGGAAAAGCCCGAGGCGATCCTGTCGGACGATACGATTGCCGATGTGCTCAAGCGTGAGCAGGGGATAGACGTGGCGCGACGGACCGTGGCCAAATACCGCGAAGGCATGGGCATTGCCTCCTCGGTGATCCGGCGCCGGCAGAAAAAAGCGCAGATGGCGTAAACCCAGCATCGGGCAAATGGTCTATTGACCCTCCTAGCGATTGCCCTCTACACAGTTTTTTCCAGATTTGCGGGGAGTCCATGGCAGAACGCGCCCATTCTTACGATTACGACCAGTTGCTGGCCTGTGGGCGCGGTGAGCTTTTTGGACCGGGGAATGCGCAATTGCCGCTTCCGCCGATGCTTATGTTCGACCGCATCACGCGGATCGATGACGATGGCGGGCCCCATGGCAAGGGGCAGGTGCGGGCCGAGCTGGATGTCACTCCGGACCTTTGGTTCTTTGCCTGCCATTTCCACGGCGACCCCGTGATGCCCGGCTGTCTGGGTCTCGATGCGCTGTGGCAGATGACCGGATTTTTCCTCGGCTGGGGTGGATCGCCCGGGCGCGGTCGCGCGTTGGCAGGAGAAATCAAATTCACCGGCCAGATTACAAATGACGTCAAACTGGTCGAGTATGGTATCGACATCAAGCGTGTCATGCGCTCGAGACTGACGCTGGGCATTGCCGACGGCTATGTAAAAGCCGACGGAAAGATCATATATGAGGCCAAGGATCTGCGGGTCGGCCTTTTTACGGACATGGGCGCCCTGTAAGTTTTGGGCCGAACTTTACGTCTGACAAGAAAGACCAAGGGGCATAAATGAAGCGCGTTGTGGTCACCGGCATGGGGATCGTCTCCTCGATCGGAAACACTCTCGACGAGGTGCTCGACAGCCTTAAAAGTGCGCGGCCGGGGATTTCCCGGGCGCAGGACTATGCCGACCTGGGCTTTCGCTGCCAGGTTCATGGCGCGCCCACGCTCGACCCGTTCGAAGTGCTCGACCGGCGCACCACGCGGTTTATGGCCAAGGGCGCTGCCTGGAACTATATCGCCATGCAGCAGGCCATCGAGATGGCCGGGCTCGAGGAAAAAGACGTCAAGAACCCGCGCACCGGGATCGTGATGGGTTCGGGCGGCCCCTCGACACGGGCCGTCGTTGAAGCCGCCGACATCACCCGCGAGAAAAAGAGCCCCAAGCGCATCGGCCCGCTTGCCGTGCCCAAGGCCATGAGCTCGACGGCCTCTGCGACGCTGGCCACCGCTTACGGCATTCTGGGGGTCAATTATTCGATCTCTTCGGCCTGTGCGACGTCGAAGCATTGCATCGGCAACGCCTACGAGCAGATTCAGCTGGGCAAGCAGGATATCGTTTTTGCCGGCGGCCACGAAGATCTCGACTGGTCGATGTCGAACCTGTTCGACGCCATGGGCGCCATGAGTTCGAACTTCAACGACACGCCGGAAGTCGCTTCGCGCGCCTATGACGCCAACCGCGACGGGTTCGTGATTGCCGGCGGTGCCGGAGTTCTGGTGCTCGAGGAATACGAGCACGCCAAGGCGCGCGGCGCCAACATCATTGCCGAATTGATCGGCTATGGCGCGACTTCGGACGGCTACGACATGGTGGCGCCTTCCGGTGAAGGCGCGATCCGCTGCATGCGGATGGCGCTTGAAACGGTCAAGGCGCCAATCGACTATATCAACCCGCACGCCACTTCGACCCCTGTGGGCGACCGCAAGGAAATCGAAGCGCTGCGCGAAGTGTTTGGCAATGAGGACAAGTGCCCGCCGCTGTCGGCCACCAAGTCGCTTACCGGACATTCGCTGGGCGCGACGGGCGTGCAGGAGTGCATCTATTCGCTGCTCATGATGCATAACCGCTTTATCTGCGAGAGCGCCAATATCGAAACCCTCGATCCCGAATTCGAGGACATGCCCATTCTGCGCCAGCGCCGCGACAATGTGGATCTCGGTGTTGTGCTGTCCAACAGTTTTGGGTTCGGTGGAACGAACGCCACGCTGGTGTTCAAGCATATGGATGCTTGAGGGTTAGATTTCCCGCTCAGCAAGGCCCCCTGGTGTTTACTACTGCCGCATCGGCATGCTTAGCCCTCGCCCCTTGGGGGAGAGGGTGGCCGGCAGGCCGGTGAGGGGGGCTTCTTCCACTACCTGTACCCCATGATCCGGCTTTCGCCGGTGCGGGCCGAATAAAGCAGCAATTTTCCCAGCAGCGGTTCGCCGAAGCCGGCGAGGTATTTGATGGCTTCGTTGGCCATCATGGTGCCGACTATGCCCGGAAGGACGTTGAGCACGCCGACGAGTTCGCAGGGCGGACTGTCTTCGGGGGTGGGATCGACGGGATAGAGTTTATCAAAATCGGGCCAATAGGTGCCGTCCTCGCGCGTCATATAGGGCGCCAGAACCGTGACCGAGCCGTCGAAGGAGCCAAGGGCGCCTGTGACGAGCGGGATTTTGAGGTCCGCACAGGCGGCAGCCACCGCGCGTTTGGCGGCGAAACTGTCTGTGCCCTCGACAACCAGATCGGCGCTGGCCAACAGAGTTTTGGCATTTTCGGGGGTCAGGTGCTCGACGCGCGCAGAAACGTCTATCTCGGGATTGAGCCGCGCGGCGAAACGGGCTGCCGCTTCAGCCTTGGGCGTGTCCAGATCGGCGTCTGCATAGATCACCTGGCGGGAGAGGTTGGACAGCGAGACCGTATCGGGATCGATGATGGTCAGCCTGCCGATTCCGGCCCCGGCGAGATAGGCGATCACCGGCACGCCCAGCCCGCCGGCGCCGACAATGACCACATGGGCCGCGCTGAGCCGTTGCTGGCCCGCGCCACCCATATCCTTTAGAACGATATGGCGGGCGTAGCGTGCCGATTGAGTGGGTGTCAGCGCCACCCTCTACTCGGCATCGCCGACGGGCAGGGCGATAAAGCGCCGGTCGGGGCCTTCAAAGCCATGCGACCAGACCGAGAGAACGGCGACGGCCGACGAATTGTCCCAAGCGCCGAACGGGTTGAAGATTCCGTAGAATTTATACGTGATGACGCAATGGCGCGAAGCGGGGACGCGGGTATCGCGATAGATTTCTTCGGTGATGCCGTTGGACTGGCCCATCACGGCAACGCCCATCGGACTGCCTTCAAAAAAGCTGCAATCCTGCGACGAGGGCGCCTTGAAGATCTCGAGGTTCAGTGCGTATTCGCCTTCGATTTCGGCAAGGCCGTAGCTGGGGATGCCATAGGCGATCGACAGGCCGTCATCGTCCAACTCGCCATCGCCGCGCAGGGCAATGGGAACAGCGGGACGGGAAATACCAAACTCGGCCAGGGCCAATTGGGCATCGGAGAACGCTTCGGCACGGGCCGCGGTGACGGGGATCATTTCATTATCGATGCGCGTCTCGAACGGAGCGCCGCCGACGAAACTGTCTGTGGTGAGATCGATCAGGAAAATTTCCGCATAGGCAAAACCCGAGCCGTCCTGAATGCCGAACTGCTCGAAGGCGAAATAACGCCCGTCTTCGGAATAGCCGAGGGCATCGAACTGGGCGCTGTCGCCGGCGAAGGCGGGAAAGGAAACCGCAAGGGCAAGCGCCGGGCCAAGCCATTTTAAGTGGTCGCGCTTCCGAACCGAAAAAGCGGTTCCCATTCCCGATCGGGGTCGAGGACATGCTTTTTCTGGAAACGCTCTAAGTACCCGTCGAACCAAATCCACCAGTGCCACGTTCGGTCTCCTCGAGTTCGTCCACTTCCAAAAGCGCGATGTCGGGCACGGCGGCAATCACCATCTGGGCGATTCTGTCGCCGCGCCTGATCTCGAACGGGTCGGGGCCGTGATTGACAAGGATGGCCTTGACCTCCCCGCGGTAATCGGCGTCGACAGTGCCGGGCGCATTGAGCACGGTAACACCGTGCCGGGCAGCAAGGCCAGAGCGGGGCCGGATCTGGGCCTCGTAGCCGACCGGCACGGCAAGCGCGAACCCGCACGGCACGAGCGCAAAGGCGCCGGGGGCGATGACGAGGGTTTCGCCCTCTGTCACCGCCGCGGCGATGTCGTGCCCCGATGCGCCCATGCTCTGGCGCATGGGCAGGGGCAGGCCCCGCCCATGCTCAAGCCATTTGAACCTGACTGTCATGGCCTATTTCTGGACGATCGCGTAGATTTCTTCGGGCATTTCGAGGGTGGCCGCGAACAGATCAACGAAGGGAATTTCATAGCTTGCCGACATGCCATCGGCGGAAATTTCCATGTTGGTGTCAACGATCGTACCGCCGGTCACCGCGATGGTGATGGCATGGCCCTCAAACATCGAGGTGATCATCGCCTGCATCTGGGGGTCCTGTTCCTCGCCCATGCTTTCATCGAGCGAATCGGCGAGATCGCCGGTCGGGAAGGAAACACGCACCTGACCGCCGCCAATGGCTTCGATCACCGGGCCCTCGCCTTCTTCCTCGTCGAAATCGAGCTCGTCGAAGGGACCGGATTCGATGACAACGCAATCGATCATGTCGCCGTTTTCGATCAATTCACCCTCGGCGCAGAATTCCTCGTCGCCGGCCTCGACCTGCGCATTCATCATCTCAACCATGTCGGCGGCCATGGAGGTGACCATGGTGGCCTCGGCCTCGGTCTCGCTTTGGACGTCGACAGTCATCGAAACGTCCATGCATGCGGTAAGCAACAGGGCCAGTCCGCCGGCGCCGGCCAGGCGGGTCATTGTGGTCATGGTCATTGGGCATCCCTTCCTCAACAATCTGGCGCACTGTGGTCGGAAACAGCCGCGTTTTGCAAGTCGCCAGAGCATTTCCGCGCTTCTTCGAATCGCGAAAATTCTCCTACTCCCTGGTTTGTCGCGCTCACGAACCGGCGGCAAAATGGCTTGCGATCCGATCCGCCAGTTTTTCGGCCACCGCGGTTTTCGATTGCGGCCCCCAGTCGTCCACCCCGGTGCCATCTAGGAACAGGATGCGCGTGTCGGCACCGCCGAAAACGCCAGTTCCCGGGCTCACGTCGTTGGCCAGCAGCCAGTCGCTCCCCTTGCGCGCCAGCTTGTTGCGGGCATGGGTTTCAAGGTTTCCCGTTTCGGCGGCAAACCCGATGACCAGGGCAGGACGCTCGCCTGCCGGGAGGTGGGATACCGAAGCGAGAATGTCGGGGTTGGCGACGAATTCGAGTTCCGGCGCGGTGCCGGACGCGTCCTTTTTGAGCTTGGCATCGGCGGGTTCGGCGATACGCCAATCGGCAACAGCGGCGGTAAAGATCGCGGCATCTGCCGGGAGGGCTGCCCTGACCGCTGCTTCCATTTCGAGGGCCGTTTCTACGGCGACGATTTCGCAGCCTTTGGGGTTTGCAAATTCGGCCGGGCCGGTGACGAATTTGACGATGGCGCCCTGAGCCGCCAGCGCCTCGGCAATGGCGGTGCCCTGCCGTCCCGATGAGGCGTTGGAGATGTATCGGACCGGATCGATCGGCTCGCGAGTGGGCCCGGAGGTGACGAGTATCGTTTTGCCCTCTAGCGGACGAGGGCCGGCTCCATGGGCGAAATGATCCTCGATGGCGACCAGAATGTCTTCGGGCTCGCCCATGCGTCCAGCGCCGAATTCACCGCACGCCATATCGCCCTCTTCGGGGCCGACGAAGGCAATGCCGTCCCTGCGCAGGGTTTCGATGTTGCGGCGGGTGGCGGGTGCTTCCCACATGCGCACGTTCATGGCCGGGGCGGCAAGAACCGGGGTTATGGTGGCCAAAAGGCAGGTGGTGGCCAGATCGTCTGCCAACCCGTTGGCCATGCGCGCCAGGATGTTGGCGGTGGCAGGAGCGACAACGACAAGATCGGCCGAGCGGGACAGCTCGATATGGCCAATCTCGGCCTCGCGGGTGAGATCGAAAAGATCGGACAGGGCCGGGCGACCGCAGAGCGTGGAAATGGTCAGGGGGGAAACAAACTGTTTTGCCCCTTCGGTCAGGATCACCTGCACGGTGCCGCCCGCTTTCTGGATCAGGCGGATCAGCGTGATGGCCTTATAGGCGGCAATGCCGCCCGAGATGATCAAAAGGATATGCTTGCCGGCAACACTCACAGCGCGCCTCCCAGATGAGCGATCAGGCTAACGATCGCCAGAACGATTGTCGCAAGGCTCCCCCATTTGAGCGTTTCGATCAACGGATCCTTTTTGTCCTGCCGCAATTGATCGGCTTCGAGCCGGGTCAGGACGCGTTCGGCACGGCGGCCCAGCTCGGGCAGGCGCTTGGCCAGATCGAGCGCCTCGTCAACGGCCTCTTTGGCGATGTCGAGCTTGCCCTGCGGGCCGACGGTGCGGCGCACCCATTCTGAAACGACAGGCTCGGCGGCGGTCCACATGTTGAACTGCGGATCGAGCAGGCGGGCAGTGCCTTCGGCCAGTACCATGTTTTTTTGCAAGAGGACGAGTTCGGGCCGGGCGGTCATGTCGAACAGCTCGGTCACCTCGATCAGCTGGGCCAGAACGCGGGCCATGGAAATCTCATCGGCCCCGCGCCCGACCAGCGGTTCGCCAATGGCGCGGATGGCCTGGGCGAAATCGTCGATGGTGTGGGTTTCGGGCACATAGCCGATATCGATATGGAGCTCGGCCACGCGGTAGTAATCGCGGGTGATAAAGCCATAGAGGATCTCGGCAAGGAAGCGCTGCTCGCGCTTTCCGATGCGGCCCGTGATGCCAAAATCGACGGCGACGATGCCGCCGGTTTTGGGGTCGGCAAACAGATTGCCAGGGTGCATGTCGGCGTGGAAAAACCCGTCGCGGATGGCCTGGCGCAGGAAGCTCTGGATGAGGCTGGCGGCGAGCTTTTTGCGGTCCATCCCGGCGGCCTGGATCTTTTCGGCTTCGCGAATGGGGATGGCGTCGATCCAGCCGGTGGTGAGGACCGAGCGGCCGGTCTGCTCCCAGAACACGTCGGGGACACCGAAATCTCCGTCGTCGCCGAGATTGTCGGCAAGCTCGGACATGGCAGCCGCTTCCATGCGCAGATCCATCTCCAGCATGGCCGAGCGGGCCAGCGCGTCGACGATTTTTTTCCCGTTGAAGCGGCGCGTGGCGGGCATGAAGCGCTCGGCAACCGCGGCCAGGGCGTATAGCCCGTCGAGATCGCTGGCAAAGCGCTCGCGGATCTTGGGGCGCAGGAGCTTGACCGCCACCATGCGTTCGCCCTGCGGCGTTTGCAGGCGGGCTTTATGGACCTGGGCGATGGATGCGGCGGCAAGGGGGGGCGAGATATCCTTGAGCGCTGCGGCTTTTTCGCCAAGTGCCTCGGCCAGAAGACCGGGCACCAGCTTTTCGTCGAACGGGGGCAGCGCATCCTGCAGGGCGGCGAGGTCGGAGGCGATTTCAAAGCCGATGATGTCGCGGCGGGTGGCAAGAACCTGACCGAGCTTGACATAGACCGGGCCGAGCCGGGTCAGCGCGTTGGCGAGCCGCGTGACGCGGCCTGTCTTGCGCACGTCGCGCTTTTCGATCAGCCGCGCGATACCGACCATGAGCTTGGCGGAAGGCGGAATGGGATGGCCTTCGGCGAGCGAGAACGCGCCCTCGCGGGCCAGAACGAAGCCGGCCCGTGCGAGCCTTAGATAGGTTCCGAGCCCCATGGTCAGAGCTTCCAGCCTCCGTGCAGGGCGGCGATATTGCCCGAAAGCGCGGTATGGGTGACGCGCCTGAAACCTGCGGTTTCGATCATTGCCGAGAAGGTTGCCGGATCGGGGAAGTTGCGAATGGATTCAACTAGATATTGGTAGGGCTGGGCATCGCCGGTGACCATCTTGCCCATGGGCGGGATGAGGTGGTCGGAGAAGAGATCATAGATTTTGTCGAGACCCGGAACATCGACGCTCGAAAACTCCAGCACCAGAATGCGGCCGCCGCGTTTCAGGACGCGGTATGCCTCGCTCAAAGCCTTGTCGATCTGGGGGACGTTGCGGATGCCGAAGGCGATTGTGTAAGCGTCGAAGCTGTTGTTTTCGAACGGCAATTCCTCAGCATTGGCCTCCACGAACTCGACGTTGGCCGGGTAGCGCCAGGATTTGGCGCGCTCGGCGCCGACGGCCAGCATGTCGGCATTGATGTCGGAGACCGTTACCTTGGCGTAGCCGTGGCTGGCATTAAGGATGCGCATGGCCACATCGCCGGTGCCGCCGGCCATATCGAGCACGCAATATTGGCGCGATCCGGAGCGCGGCGGGGCGAGGCGGGCGACCATCAAGTCCTTCCAGACTCTATGGATTCCGCCGCTCATCAGGTCGTTCATCAGATCGTAGCGTGAGGCCACCTTGTGAAAGACGTCGTTGACCAGGCCCTGCTTTTCGCCCAACGGGACGGTGCGCGTTCCGAAATGGGTGGTCTGAGCGTTATCGGTCATCTCGCGCCTCTTCTGCTTGGCTGACAGCCCGGTTATGGGCTTGGCCGATCGATAACGCAAGGTGTAGACCGGTGGCGAAATCGTCGCAAACAATGGCGGCAAAATGTATGGACTTGAGTGAAATTCATGCCTGAATTGCCCGAAGTTGAAACCGTGCGGCGCGGACTGGCGCCGTTCATCGAGGGCGCGGTGATCGAGAGCGTTACGCTCAACCGTCCCGACCTGCGATTTCCGTTTCCCGAAGGGTTTGCTTCCGGGCTTACCGGACAGACGATCACCCATCTTGGGCGGCGGGCCAAATATCTGATCGCGACGCTGTCGGGGGGCGGAGTGTGGCTGTCCCATCTTGGGATGACCGGGGCGTTTTTTGTCGCCGACCAACGGCTCGATGAGCCGAGCCGTCTCAACCCCGGCGACGGCACCGGCAAGCATGTCCATGTGGTGGCCACCCTCACTCATCCCTCGCGCGGGCGCGTGAGTCTATCCTATAGCGATCCGCGGCGGTTCGGGTTCATGGATCTGTTCGGGCCGGGCGCTGATAACCCCTTTACCGATTCTCTGGGCCCCGAGCCGTTGGGGAACGATCTGAGCGCGCCCTATCTGGCGCAAAGACTCGAAAACAAGAAGGGGCCGATCAAGACGGTGCTGCTCGACCAGCGGGTGATCGCAGGGCTGGGCAATATCTATGTGTGCGAGGCGCTTTATATGAGCGGGATCGATCCGCGGCGGGCCGGGGGCACGCTGAAGGCCGGCGAGATCGAGCTTCTCGTGGCGGCGATCCGGCAGGTGCTGGCGGCGGCGATTGCGGCGGGCGGCTCGACGCTCAAGGACTTTGCGAAGGCCGACGGGCAGCCTGGCTATTTCCAGCATTCGTTTGCCGTTTATGGCCATGAGGGCGATCCCTGCCCCCGGCCGGGATGTGGCGGCACCATAAAGCGAATCGTTCAGGCGGGGCGCAGCACGTTTTTTTGCCCGGCCTGCCAGCGTGAGAGCATTTGAAGCGGTCCTGGAACCGCTTCAAATGCTCTCAGTGTTTTGGTTTGTCGCGCTTCCGAACCGGACAAGCGGTGCCCACTTGTCCTGGAAGCGCTCTAAAGCGTTTGACTCCCAAACCTCCGCTCTCTATAGAGCAGCCTTCGTTGGGCGTGCCGCAAGGTGCGCCCGTTCCGGTTGTGCTTGCCCGATGGGTTCAAGCACGCAAGGCACACCGCCACGAGGAA
>DDGC01000004.1:39173-172821 GCA_002337455.1 Rhizobiales bacterium UBA1912
GCAAGGCACACCGCCACGAGGAAGTTTAAAAGAATGGCAAATACCACTTCGGCCAAGAAGGCCGCCCGCAAGATCGAAACCCGGACCGACAAGAACACGGCCCGCCGCAGCCGCGTGCGCACCTATCTGCGCAAGGTCGAAGAAGCGATCGCTTCGGGTGACCAGACAGCCGCTGCCGCAGCGCTGCGCGCCGCCGAACCCGAACTGCAGCGCGCTGCCGGCAAGGGCGTGTTCCACAAGAACATGGCCGACCGCAAGGTTTCGCGCCTCGCCAAGCGCGTGAAAGCACTGGGCGCCTAGAGCATTTCCGCTATTCGCTTGCGCGGCCCTTCGGGTCTTCGAATCGCAGAAATTCTCTACGTCTTTGTTGGTCACGCGTCCGAACCGATAAAGTGGTGTCCACTTTATCTGGACGCGCTCTAAAGCCAGCGCAAACCTATCGACCCGATCGTGTTTCGGGTTTGAGAACAAGTTTCCAAGGCCCCCCGATGGGGGCCTTCGTCATTTCAAAAGACGTGCCGAATTTGCGTGACATTTCCGTCATGGCAGGGTCACAAAAAAGCCACGCAATGGTCTTGGTGACGGAGAACGGAAAAAATAATCCGTTGAGACAAAAAACGGCTCCAGCCGGAATCTGCAAGGAGTCCCATACCCTTAATTTTCCCTTGCCGGACAGTCCCTGCCCGCCGGGGAGCACGGGGGACGAGTCAAGCGGATTTTTGGCCAAATCTGCGGTTGTGCGCAAAAATTTGACTGTCTAAAATGGGTCCGTTGGATCAAAAAGAGGCTGGCGAGAGACAAGTCTAACGCCTCCTTCACACGGGTAAACCAAGGGGACAGCGATGAACGGTTCAGATCCTTTACGGCTTGTTGCAAGCCGTCATGGTACCATGACCGTGCATCCGAAGTTCCTGGTTCATCTCTAGACTGACAAAGACGAAATTTCGTCTTTTCCTCAGGCGCAGGCGCGCCGATTTCAATTTGTAACGATAGGATACTGCGCAGGGAATGCTTGCGCGGGGGCGTAAATTTATTGTCCCGACCAACGGGATAGATGGGGAACCAGGGGTGCCGCCGGGGATGGGCGGGACGTCATAGCAATAAGAGGCAACAGCAATGGAATCGATCGCGGCTGCGGATCGCGGAACTTGGGGAAAGCGTGGAGGGAAAGCGGACACAACTCCGCAAAAGACGACAATTGGGGCTGAAGGGGAAACGAAGATGACCATGGATGCCGATCAGGTCTGGCTGCGCGTGCGGGCGCGGCTGAGAGCGGCGGTCGGTGAAGATGTCTTTACGTCATGGTTCGCCCGGCTCGAACTTGAAGAAGTCGTGGGCGATCTCGCTCACCTGTCGGTGCCGACACGCTTCTTGTGTTCGTGGATCCAGTCCAACTATGTCGAAAAGATCCTCGAAGCGTTTACCGCCGAAGACCAGTCCATCGGCCGGCTGCACCTGACCGTGCGCATCAACGGCCAGGCCCGGCCCAGGCTGGTGAGCTCGCACGAGCCCTCGGCAACGGAGACGGACGCCCCGGCCAGCATTGCCGAAGTGCGGACCGTGCCGGCGCTGGTCACCAGCCAGCCGGCCAGCGGCACGCGCGCCAATGCCCTTTCGGGCTCGGCGCTGGACCGCAAGCTGACCTTCGACACTTTCGTATCGGGCAGCGCCAATGAAATGGCGCTCAACGTCGCCAAGCAGGTCGCCTCGGCGGCGGCCAACAATGTTGTGACCTTCAACCCGGTCTATCTCCATTCGTCCGTGGGGCTGGGCAAGACCCATCTTCTGAACGCCATTGCCTGGGCGGCCGGTGCTTCGGACATCTCGCGCAATATCGTCTATCTGACCGCCGACCATTTCATGTACCACTTCATCACGGCGGTGCAGCATCAGTCGGCGCTGGCCTTCAAGGAATGGCTGCGCGGCATCGATCTTTTGCTGATCGACGACATGCAGTTCCTGCAGGGCAAGTCGGCCACTGAATTCGGGCACACGCTCTCGACGCTGATTTCAGGCACCAAGCAGGTGGTGGTGGCGGGCGACGCGCCGCCGCGCGATCTCGAAATGCTCGACGACCGCGTGCGCTCGCGGCTTTCGGGCGGGCTGGTGATCCCCATTACCCAGTTCGATCCCGAACTGCGCCGGGCCATCGTGCAAAAGCGGGCCGACCAGGCGGCAAGCCGGTTTACCGGGCTGAGCTTTCCAAGCCCCGTCATCGACTATGTGGCGCGCTCGATCGTCTCGCATGGCCGCGATCTCGACGGCGCCGTCAACCGGCTGGTGGCGGCCAACCAGCTGACCGGTGAGCCGATCACCGTAGGGCTGGCCGAAAAGACCCTCCAGGATCTGATCCGCTCGCGGGAGACGCCCCGTGTCCGGATAGAGGACATCCTCAAGATCGTCGCCCGCCACTACAAGGTGCCGCGCAACGAGCTTTTGTCCTCGCGCCGCTCACGCGACGTGGTGCGCCCGCGCCAGATCGCCATGTATCTGGCCAAGTCGCTGACCTCGCGGTCTCTGCCCGAAATCGGCCGCCGGTTCGGCGGACGCGACCACACGACAGTGCTCCATTCGGTGCGCAAGGTGGAGCAGCTGATGAGCCAGGATGGCGAGCTGACCCAGGAAATCGAACTGCTCCGGCGCATGCTGGAGGAGTGAGAGACGGCGCGGGGCACCGTCCCGCGCAACCTTCCTTGACGCCGCAGACTACAAAAACGGAACATGACCGTTACCATCCGCCGCGCTACCCAAGCCGACACCGCGCAAATTCTCGCCATCGTCGCGCCGATCCTGTCTGCGGGGGAAACCTACGCCATTGCACCGAACCTCGATGAGGCCGGCGTTCTGGCCTATTGGTTTGATCCCGCGCACGAAGTCTTCGTCGCGGAAGAGGACGGCACCATCCTGGGGACCTACTACCTCATGGCCAACCAGCAGGGCGGCGGGGCCCATGTGGCCAATTGCGGCTACATGACAGCCCCTGCTTCGCAGGGAAAGGGCGTTGCGCGAGCCATGTGCCAGCATTCGCTGGCGCGTGCGGCAGACCGCGGGTTCCGTGCCATGCAGTTCAATCACGTGGTTTCTACCAATGGCCGCGCCGTAGCCCTTTGGCAATCGCTGGGTTTCGATATTGCCGGGGTTTTGCCCGCGGCCTTCAACCATCCGGTGCATGGCTATGTCGACAGCTATGTGATGTTCAAAACGCTCTAGGCCCGCCCGGCGACGCGGAAATCGGCGACCGGTCTGCCCTACGCCCGCATGCGGCGATTTTCTTCTGGGAAGCAGGCCCCTGCGCGCCCGTGGGGCCTTGCGTTTTTTTGCCCGGCGATGCAGGGTCTGTGCCCGGCTTTTGGGCCGGTGATGGCCCGTCCAGGGCTAGCGAAAACCAGACAGAAAAGATCAGGGGTCCAAAAAGCCATGAAGGTCACGCTCGAGCGCAACCATCTGCTCAAGTCACTGGGGCATGTGCACCGCGTTGTCGAGCGGCGCAACACCTATCCGATCCTCGCCAACGTCTTGATGAGCGCCACGGGCGACGGGCTGGATCTGCGGGCCACGGACCTTGATATCGAAGTGACCGAGACCGTGCCGGCCATGACCGGCACGCCGGGCACGACAACGGTTCCCGCTCACACGCTTTACGAAATCGTGCGCAAGCTTTCCGATGGCGCCGACGTTGTGCTGGAAACCGACGGGAACGATCAGATGCTGATCTCTTCGGGCCGGTCGCGCTTTCATCTGGCGTGCCTCAATCCCGACGGGTTCCCGGACCTCAAATCGGGCGCCTTTACCCACACCTTCTCGATCAAGGTCCAGATGCTGAGAGATCTGATCGAGCGCACCCAGTTCGCGATCTCAAACGAAGAAACGCGCTATTATCTCAACGGGATTTTCGTCCATACCGTGGATGGCCCCGACGGGGTGGTGATGCGCGCCGTGGCGACCGACGGGCACCGGCTGGCGCGGGTGGAAGCCGAAGCGCCGCAGGGTTCGGCGGGCATGCCCGGCATCATCATTCCGCGCAAGACAGTGGCCGAAGTGCTCAAACTGCTCGACGGGGTCGAGGACGAGGTCAAGGTCGAACTTTCGGACACCAAGATCCGCTTTACGCTGGGCGGGGTGATCCTGCTCTCAAAGCTCATCGAGGGCAGCTTCCCCGATTACGAGCGCGTAACGCCGAAAAACAACGACAAGGCGCTGATCGTCGATCGCGACAGCCTGGCCAAGGCCGTGGATCGCGTGTCGACAATTGCGTCCGAGCGCGGCGGCAAGGCGGTCAAGCTGGCCCTGACGCCGGGACAGCTCGAACTTTCCGTGACCAACCCCGATCACGGCACGGCGAACGAAGAATTGCCTGTCGAATTTGACCTCGAAGGGTTCGAGATCGGGTTCAATGCGCGCTATCTTCTGGAAATCATCGCCCAGATCCGCACGGAAAGCGCGACCTTCATGTTCAATGACGCCGGATCGCCGACGTTGGTGCGCGAGGATGGGGAGACCAAAGCGCTCTTCGTTTTGATGCCAATGCGCGTATGATTCAGGTGATGCCGGGCTGCAAGCCGCACATTTCTGCGCTTCCGGTGCTCACGTACGTGAAGTGCGCTCCGGTCCGGTTCTCCAAAAACACCATTTTCGCCGCAGCCTGACCCGAATTTGGCTCAGAGGAACCCTCCGGGCAACGACGGTGGCCGATTTAGCCGATGACCGATGCACAGCGCTATATTTCCCGTTTGCGGCTTACCGGGTTTCGCAATTATCCCAGCGCGGCGCTCGATCTCGATCATAGGCATGTGGTGCTGACGGGCGAGAACGGGGCGGGCAAGACCAATCTGATTGAAGCGATATCGCTGCTGGCGCCGGGACGCGGGTTGCGGCGGGCCGGGTTCGATACGCTGGGGATCGTCGGCGGGGACGGGTTGTGGGCCGTGGCCGCGAGCATCGAAACCGCCTACGGGCCGGTCGATATCGGCACTGGGGCAAGCCCGGACGCTGCGGGGCGCCGGGTGCGGATCAACGGCGCCAATGCACGGGCCGTCGAGGAAATGAGCGAGCATGTGCGCATCCTGTGGCTCACGCCATCGATGGATGGGCTGTTTACCGGACCGGCCAGCGAGCGGCGGCGGTTTTTGGACCGGTTGGTCACGGCGCTCCACGCCGGCCATTCGAGCACGGTTTCCGATTTCGAAAAGGCCATGCGCCAGCGCAACAGGCTGCTCGAGGACAATGGCGACGGCGCCTGGCTGAGCGCCATCGAAACACAGATGGCCGAACTCGCCACCGCGATCTATTTCGCGCGCGCCGATTCGCTGGCCCATCTGCAGGCGTTGATGGAAAAATCGGTGGCCGATACGGGTTTTCCTGCGGCGCTGCTGGCGATAACGCCGATGATGGAGGGGGACATCCCGGAAACGGCGAGCGGGCTGGAAGCGGCGCTGGCCGGGCGCTGGCGCGACGCAAGAGGGCTTGATCGGGCGGCGGGACGCACCACATTAGGACCTCACCGCATCGACCTCGATGTAACCCATGCTCCAAAATCCATGCCGGCGGGATTGTGCTCGACCGGCGAGCAGAAAGCGCTGTTGATCGGGCTGGTGCTGGTCCATGCGCGGCTGGTTTCGACAATGACCGGGATTACCCCGTTGCTGCTGCTCGACGAGATTGCCGCCCATCTCGATCCCGTGCGGCGCGGGGCGCTGTTCGATGCTCTGGAGCGGCTGGGAACCCAGTGCTGGATGACCGGGACCGACTCCGTGCTTTTCGCCGCTCTGGGGGAACGCGCGCAGCATTTTTCGGTGCATTCGGGCGTGGTGCGGCCCGCGGGTTGAAAAAGCCAGGCTATTGTAATCCCGCACGGGCCCAAAACGGGCCAAATTGCTTGGGGATAAGTCCCCAATCAGGTACAAGTTATCAATTCCCAACAAGGCTGATTCTTCTTTCATGAGCGACACGCCCCCGATCCCCAACGATGCAGAGTATGGCGCGGATTCGATCAAGGTCCTCAAGGGCCTAGATGCGGTCCGGAAACGCCCCGGCATGTACATCGGGGACACCGACGATGGCACGGGCCTCCATCACATGGTCTATGAGGCTGTCGACAATTCCATCGACGAGGCGCTGGCCGGTCATGCGGACCTCGTTTCGGTGACGCTCAATGCCGACGGCTCGGTGACGGTGACCGACAACGGGCGCGGCATTCCGACCGATATCCACAAGGAAGAGGGGATTTCGGCGGCCGAGGTCATCATGACCCAGCTCCATGCGGGCGGTAAGTTCGACCAGAATTCCTACAAGGTCTCGGGCGGTCTGCACGGGGTGGGGATTTCGGTGGTCAACGCGCTTTCGGTATGGCTCAAGCTCAAGATCCGTCGCGCCGGCGGCATTTACGAGGTGAATTTCACCCATGGCGTGGCCGATGGCCCGCTGGCCCGGATCGGCGAGTATGAAGAAGACAAGCAAAAGGGCACCAATGAAGGCCGCTCGGGCACGGAAATCACCTTCATGCCCTCGAGCGACACCTTCACCATGGTCGAGTTCGACTACAAGACGCTCGAGCATCGGCTGCGCGAACTGGCGTTCCTCAATTCGGGCGTCCACATCATCCTGCGCGACAAGCGCCATCCCGAAATTGTCGAAACCGACCTCATGTATGAGGGCGGGCTCGAGGCCTTCGTCCAGTATCTCGACAAGAACAAATCGGCGCTGCTCGACAAGCCGATTTCGCTGATTTCGGAAAAGGACGGGATTACGGTGGAAGTGGCGCTGTGGTGGAACGACAGCTACCACGAGAACGTCCTGTGCTTTACCAACAACATTCCCCAGCGCGACGGCGGCACGCACCTTGCGGGGCTGCGGGGTGCGCTGACGCGGCAGGTGACGGGCTATGCCGAGCAATCGGGCGTTACCAAACGCGAAAAGGTATCGCTGACGGGTGACGATACCCGCGAGGGGCTGACGTGCGTTCTTTCGGTGAAAGTGCCGGACCCCAAATTCTCGTCGCAGACCAAGGACAAGCTGGTCTCGTCCGAAGTGCGGCCGGTGGTCGAAAACGTCGTTAACGACAAGCTCAGCCAGTGGTTCGAGGAACACCCTTCGGAAGCGAAAACCATCGTGACCAAGGTGGCCGAAGCGGCGGCGGCCCGCGAAGCGGCGCGCAAGGCGCGTGAATTGACGCGGCGCAAATCGGCGCTGGAGATTTCTTCGCTCCCCGGAAAGCTGGCCGACTGCCAGGAACGCGATCCGGCCAAGGCCGAAATCTTTATCGTCGAGGGCGATTCGGCCGGCGGGTCGGCCAAGCAGGGGCGCGACCGCGCCACGCAGGCCATCCTGCCGCTGCGCGGCAAGATCCTGAACGTCGAGCGGGCCCGGTTCGACCGGATGATTTCGTCCGACCAGGTCGGCACGCTGATTACCGCTCTGGGCACGGGCATCGGGCGTGAGGAATTCAACCCCGACAAGCTGCGCTACCACAAGATCATCATCATGACCGACGCCGACGTCGACGGCGCCCATATCCGTACGCTGCTTTTGACGTTCTTTTACCGGCAGATGCCCGAGCTGATCGAGCGCGGCTATCTCTATATCGCCCAGCCGCCGCTCTATAAGGTGACGCGCGGACGCTCCGAGCAGTATCTCAAGGACGAGCGGGCCCGCGAGGATTATTTGCTGGCCGGCGGCACCGAGGAAGCCATACTGACGACGCGGTCGGGATCGGCCCATACGGGCAACGACCTGCTTTCGATCGTCGAGCAGGCGCGTGATCTCAACCATCTTATCGATAACCAGAACGCCCGCTACAACCGGCAGATGATCGAACAGGCCGCCGTTGTCGGCGCGCTCGATCCGGCGGCCATGGAAGACCCCGAAGCCGCGCAGACCCTGGCCGAACGGGTGGCCAACCGGCTCAACCGCATGTCGGATGAAACCGAGCGCACCTGGGAAGGCAAACTGGACGGCGAAGGCGGCTACGTCTTTTCGCGCATGGTGCGCGGCGTGACCGAGAGCCATACGCTCGACGCGGCGCTTTTGGGCTCTGCCGATGCGCGCAAGCTGCGCAACCTGTCCGGGCGGCTGGACGACATCTATGGCGGCGTGCCGACGCTGACGCGCAAGGAAACCACCCAATCGGTTTACGGGCCACGTTCGCTGTTTTCCATCGTGATGGCGGCCGGCGGCAAGGGCGTTTCGATGCAGCGCTACAAAGGGCTGGGCGAAATGAACGCCTCCCAGCTTTGGGAAACCACAATGGACAAGAACGCGCGCACGCTGCTGCAGGTCCAGATCAAGGAAAGCGACGACGCGGATTCGATCTTTTCCCAGCTTATGGGCGATCTGGTCGAGCCGCGGCGCGATTTCATCCAGGACAATGCGCTGGCGGTTTCGAATCTGGATATTTGACGAAGACAGGAGTCGCGAGCTGCACGGCGGCTTGCGACCCCACATCTGCCGTTCGCGGACCTAACGCGCCAAATCCAGAAGCGCTCATTATTGACTTGAGGTGGCGACATCAAAGCGCTCCATATTGGGCGTCGCGTTCGAATATACAGCTTCTTGAGAGCAGGCATCGCCTGCAAAGAATCTGGCGGTCGCGGTTGCGCCAGGAGTCGCCATTCCGGGCAACTCGCCAGAACACCGTTCTCATTTCTCTGGAATCCCACTTCTCTGGCCGGATGGCAGGGTCAAGGCTGGAGGAGCGGTCCTTTCGCTTGCCTGTATTTGGCTAGAACGATTCCAGATTTGAACGGCTCAGCCGATTCCAATTCCAGTTTCACGAGGCTATCGAACAGGGGCCTGCCGTTTCCCAGCGCGATCGGATGCACCAGCAGGTGATATTCGTCGATGAGATCGAGAGCGGACAGCGCATTGATGACGCTGACGCTGCCATAGATGACGATATCGCCCTTGGCCTCGCGATTCAGTCGATCGATGTCGATCTTGCCGATCGTCAACAGCGTCTCGCTGTTGCGCCATTCGACGACGTTGCCCGAAGCCGATACCACGATCTTCCGCATGGAGTCGATCCGTCGCGCGTAGGCGCGGTGCATGGCGTCGAGGCTCGACGGATCGCCGAACTCCGGTTCTGGCTCGTTCGCCAGATGCGGCCAATGTCCGGCAAAATCACCAAAGGTGACGCGGCCTAGCATCAGGATATCGGCCGCCTCGACGAGCGCCTGCTCGTAGGCCATCATCTGCTCGTCCAGGCGCACCCAGTCCATCCCGTCGTCCAGCCCGGCTACGAAGCCGTCCAGGGTAACCCACATGGTTGCGATGATCTTAGGCATTGGCCTGTCCTTTCATCTGATTGGCTGAAACAGCGAGGAGGCCCTGGAAATGGTCTTCCACCGTTTGAAACCGGAGGTCGGGGTAGATGTCCCGCGCTTCCGCGACTTCGGGATGGACCTTAAGCGCTTCGCCGCGCACCCACATGACGCGCATGAGCTGAAAGGCGTTCTGCAGCGGAGCGTGGGCGACGACATCGGGACTGTCGATCATGGCGTCCAGGTCGTCGGCGGTCATAGGAACCATCGCGACGCGCTCGCCGCTCATGCGAATCCACAGATCGATGATTTCCTTCTGGGTCATCGTATTTTGCGTGATCCGCATTCTCCGGTTCTGCGCCTGCGGGTCGTCAAGCGCACGCAGCGTCACCGCCGCGATATCGGCCTCGCTGACGAAGGCGCCTTTGATAGCGCCGTCTCTATAGAGATTGACCTCGGTCGGCGGCTTTGAGCCGCCGAGGCGGGTCATGTCGCCCAAAGTCGAGACCCAGAAGCTGAAAAAGCCGTTGGTGTGCACGTAGGTGTGCGCAAGGCCGGCCGCCTCGATGGCCTTCCGAACCTCCGTCCAAGTGTCCAGAACGATGGTAGAGCCGGGTGTCGTCATGGTAAAGTCCGCACCGTAGGCAGATGGGATGAAGCGTTTCACGCCGGCGATCCTGGCGGCTTCCACAAGAACCCGTTCGTCGCCCGAAAGCCAATTGATGGCTGAGACGACATTGTCGACCTGACGACAGGCAGTGACAAGGCTGTCGAGGTCGGACAGTTCCCCTTCATGGACAGTCGCACCGGCAGCCGCAAGGACGCGCATCTTGTCCTGATCCGCCCGCGTTTCGGGCCTGACCAGGGCATGGACCTCATGACCATGTTTTCGGGCTGCCTTGACCATCTCCTGTCCGACCAAACCGGTCGCTCCAACGATAAGTGTCCTGATCATATTCCCACCTCCCATAGTTGTTAAATCTCACTTGCAAATAACAAGTAACAAGATCACTTGCATTTAGCAAGCGATATGGGGTAAGATGTTTGCCATGACCCCAACTGCTCTGGACGAACCGCCCAGCACTTGTCCGATCCACGCCTCCCTGCTTGTCTTGGGGGACCGCTGGTCGCTGCTCGTCGTTCGCGATCTGATGTTCGCCGGATACCGGAGTTTCAATCAGTTCCAGAAGGCGGGCGAAGGCATAGCGACCAACGTCCTAACGGACAGGCTCTTAAAGCTGACCGAGGCGGGCATCATCACCAGGCGGCAGGACCCTGATGATGGGCGCAAGTGGCTGTACGGCCTCACGCCAAAGGGGATCGATCTTGCGCCGGTGCTGGTGGAACTGAGCAAATGGGGAACGCAGCATGAGCGCGGCACTCCCCCGGACGGCGTTCTCGAAAGCTGGGACAACGACAGCGAGGGCTTTCTCGCCGATCTGAGAAACCGGCTCATGCGGGACGGAGCGTGAGCGCACGGCGTGCCTGCTTTTTAACGACAAAGGGCAAACCGCAAAGCGTGCAACCCGTAACGGATCAACCCCTGCCGACGCCCGAAGGGTGCGTTAAGGTTTGCTTCCGAAATTCCAAGCCTTGAAACGGCCAGTTGGCTCCGGCCCCAAGTCGCCAATTGGAGGAATGTCTGCTTTCTCCGGTATCTGTTCAAAAAGCCGCCGCTGTGCTTTCCACCCCATTTCAGAAATCGCAGCCGCGCCCCTACATCTGTGCGAAAACCGTTGCCCCGCGGCCACACCCGGGGGTAAGAGTGGAAAAATTCACATAAACGCGCCACAATTGGCCGCGATAGCGTTAGGCATCGCGTTTGCGCCAGCGTGTGGCGTGTCGATTTTTCCCCATGACGGCTCGAAAGTGATCTTTTGATGGATCTTCGTCTCTCTCCCGATGATCGCGTCGATGGCGGCCAGCAGCGCAAGGCCAAGGGCCAGCGCGCGCAGTCCGGATCAGCCTCCAATGCGCCAAAGGGCGGCAAGCCGCGCCGGCCGCAGAACCGCAAGGTGAAGAAAAAGCGCTCCAGCGGGATGCGCTTCATCGTCGGGGTAGCCTATTTCTGCTTTACGATGCTGCTTTTGGGCGGTGTCGCGGTGGCCGGTATCATTGTCTATTACGGACAGGATCTGGGATCGTCCTCGACCTGGGAAGTTCCGCAGCGCCCACCCAATATCCGGGTTCTGGCCTCGAACGGGCAGCTTCTGACCAATCGCGGGCAGACCGGCGGCGAAGCCATCGGCATTCACGAATTGCCGCCCTATGTGGGCCAGGCTGTCGTGGCGAGCGAAGACAGGCGCTTTTACAGCCATTTCGGTGTCGATCCGATCGGCCTGGCCTCGGTGGGGCTGGAAATGATCCGCGCGGGCGGCATTACGCGCGGGGCGTCCACCATCACCCAGCAGGTGGCCAAGAACCTGTTTCTGACCCCCGACCAGACGCTCGGCCGCAAGGTGCAGGAAGCGCTGCTGGCGGTGTGGCTGGAGCAGAACTACACCAAAGACGAAATTTTGGAGCTCTATCTCAACCGCGTGCATTTCGGGTCGGGCTCGACCGGCATCGAGGCCGCGGCCCAGACCTATTTCGGCATTTCGGCGCGCAATCTCTCGCTGGGCCAGTCCGCCATGCTGGCGGGCATCCTGCCCGCACCGAGCTATTACAATCCGCGCACCCATCCCGAGCGTGCCGCCGAGCGTCAGCGGCTGGCTTTGGCCAACATGGTGCGCGAGGGCTACATCACCACCGAGCAAGCCGAGGCGGCAGCCCAGAACATGGATGCCAACATCACCACCGAGCGGGTGGCCGGCACCGAGTATTACGTCGCCGACTGGGTGGAAACGCTCATGAACGCCTATCTGGGCGAAGTGAACGAGGACGTTGTGGTTTCCACAACGCTCGACTGGGACCTGCAAAAACAGGCCGAGTTCGTCATCAAGGAAGCCGTGGCCGATCAGGGATCCGATCTGAACTTTTCACAGGCGGCGTTTGTCGCAATGGATACCGAGGGCCGGGTGCGGGCGCTGGTCGGCGGGGTCGATTACAGCCAGTCGTCCTATAACCGTGCAGTGACGGCGCGGCGCCAGCCCGGATCGGCGTTCAAGCCCTTTGTCTATCTCGCAGCGCTGCAGCAGGGATACACCCCCGACACACTGATGGTGGACGAGCCTCTGACCTACAATGGCTGGTCGCCGGAAAACTCCAATGGCCGCTATGTGGGGCCCGTGCTGTTGCGCGACGCGCTGGCCTTTTCCATCAACACGGTGTCGGCGCGCCTCGCCATCGATATCGGGCCGGAAAACGTTGTCGAGACGGCCTATCGCATGGGCTTTTCGTCCAATTTCCAGGCGGTGCCCTCAATCGCGCTGGGCGCCCAGGAAGTCTCGCTGCTCGAGTTGACCAGTGCTTACGCCCCGTTCGCCAATGGCGGCTATGGGGTGGTGCCCAACGTCATCACCCGGATCACCACGACCGACGGCGAAGTGCTTTACGAAGAATCGCCGTCCGGCCCGGGCCGTATCCTGACCGACGAGCAGGTGGGCATGATGAACGACATGCTCCAGACTGGCGTTCAGGCCGGTACGGGCACGCGCGCCCAGCTGGGCAACTGGCCGATGGCGGGCAAGACCGGCACCTCGCAGCGCAACCGCGACGCGCTGTTTGTCGGCTACACGGCCAGCCTTGTGGGCGGCGTGTGGCTGGGCAATGACGACGACACGCCCACGCGGGTGTTTGGCGGCCAGGTGCCGGCCCAGATCTGGCGCGATATCATGACCATGGCCCACGAGGGTCTGCAGACCGCTGCGCTGCCCGGACATTACGTCAAGCTGCAGGACCGTGTTGCGGTGCCGATGCAGGACACGATGCCGGCAACCGGCACGCCCGTGACGATCGACCAGATCCAGGGCCAGCCGGGCCAGCAGCCCGCACCGGTGCCCCAGCAACAGATCCAGCCGCAACAGCAACAGCCCGTCGCGGTTCCGGCCAATGACGGAATCGGTGGCCTGCTCAACGGACTGTTCGGCGGGTAACGCTGGCGGCAATGGCAATGTGAAAAGCCCGGGCATCGACCCGGGCTTTTTTTGCGTGGCCGGGCGAAGGGCGAGACCTGACGCCGGGCTAGAGCGCCATCAGGGCCGCGCCATTGGCCTTGAGCCAGGCCTTGGGCCGCTCGTAATCGGGGCAGGTTCTGGCGACGGTGCGCCAGAAGACCGGCCTATGGTTCATTTCGAGAATGTGGGCCACTTCGTGCGCGGCGACGTAATCGAGGACGTCGGGCGGAGCGAGGACCAGGCGCCAGTTGAAATTGAGACTGCCGGACGAGGAGCACGAGCCCCAGCGGGTCGATTGATCGCGCAAGGTGATGCCGGCAATTTTCACGTCCAGATTGCCGGCGTGGCGGGCGCAGGCGATCTCGAGATCGGCGCGCGCCTCGGATTTGAGCCAGTCGATGAGACGGCGGCGCATGTGATCGGGCCCGCCCGGCACGTGCAGTTCGGGCTCGTCCACGTCATCGACGATGCTCACGAGGCCGCGCAGCCGGTCGAGGCTGACCAGCCGGTGGGAGATGCCACGCAGCGGGAGGATGGCGCCCGGGGCGAGGGCATAGGGGCTTTGGATGCGGTTGAGGCGGGCGGAGAGCCAGCCGCTGTTACGCTCGAGAAAGGCCTGCGCCTCGGGCCAGCGCCCTGCACGCGGCACGGTCAGCACCGGCTCGCCCCGTGCCGAAATGCTCAGGCGGTAGGACCGCGCCCGCGCATTGACCCGTACGCCGACCGTTACCGGGCCGGACGTGGTGACCACCTCGGTCGTTTCAGGAATCGGCGTGCGGGCAAAAAGGCGGGGCAGCCCCATGCGGGATCTCTTGCGGGAGGAAGGGAATCGCTGGGCCCATTATGCAGGCCAACCGGCCAGACAAAACAAAAAAAGAAACAGCACGCCGGAAAGGAACGTGCTGCTTCTCTTTATTGTCGCGCTTTCGTGGAAGCGCTTTGATGGGTGCCTTGGGCGGAGGCGGCCCAAGGCGCGGCCGGGGACTCAAGGGAGGGGGGAACAGTCCACCGGCCGAAGGGAACTTTGGAGGAGGCTCCACCGGCCCGTGGGCCGGTGAAAAGTCGGAATTAATACCCCTGGCGTTCGCCGCTGTCGTCGTTGCGGTTTTCGTCAGGACGCGGAGCGTTGCGGTCTCGCATGAAGCGATCGAACTCTTCGCGGTCGCGCGCCTTGTGCAGGTTGGCGAGGTGCTCTTCGAACGCTTCGCGATCTTCTTCGAGCTTGCGGCGTTCCTCATTGAGGCGCTTGAGCTGCTCGTCGCGATATTCGTCAAAGGCGGCGTTGCCGGTGGCCGAAGCGCGATAGTGGCGCGGGCCGCAGCGGCGGGATTTGAAGCTTCCCTTCTGGCTGGCGATCCAGCTTTCGGCCTTTTCGCGGCTGCCGCCCATATATTCGCCCCACAGAATGTAGGCGAGGACGGCCATGCCAAGCGGCCAGAAGATGATAAAGCCCAGAACCATCAAAGCGATGGTAATCGGGGACCATGCGGGTTTGATAATTGCACTGTTCATGTTTGCGATCTCTCCAGTCTCGAACACTCCAAAATTTGGGGTCGCTGGCGCCCGCATCAAGGGTTGGAGGAGAAATTTATCGCTCTTGAAATCTGCTATAGAGTGCCCATAGAGCTGCCGAATAGCCGGTTTCGGCTTATCCTGGAAACGCTTTGGACCCCGCCGGAAAAGAGAAAAGATGAGCGAAATCACCAATTCCAGCGCCCCGATTCCGGCGCGCAGCGCCAATCCCATGCGGCTCGAAACGCTCGTTCTTTTGCGTTGGCTGGCCATTTCGGGCCAGCTCATCACCGTGGTCTTCGTGCGCTACGGGCTGGGATACGACGTTCCGCTGGGGGCGTGCCTGTTGCTGATCGGGCTTTCGGTGCTGGTCAATGCGGGGCTTTTGATCCGCTACGGGCCGGGGCATCGTCCATCGACGCGGCTGGCATTTCTCCAGCTTGCCTTTGACAGTCTGCAACTGGGGGGATTGCTGTTTCTGACCGGGGGGCTGGGCAACCCCTTCGCGATCCTGCTTCTTGCGCCGGTTTCGGTTTCCGCCTCGACGCTGGCCTGGCGCGAAACGATCTGGGTGAGCACGCTGGTCATCGCGATTGCCAGCGCACTCGCGCTCTTTCACATGCCGCTGCCCTGGATCGAGGGTGTCAGCTTTGAGCCGCCGCGCATCTATCTGACCGGGGTATGGATGGCGATTTTGTGCGCCGTTGGATTTGTTGCCGGATACACCAACAAAGTGGCCCATGAGGCGCGCCAGCTTGTCGATGCGCTGACCATTACCGAATTGGCCCTGTCGCGCCAGCAGCAGCTTTCGGCGCTCGATGGGCTGGCGGCCGCGGCCGCGCACGAGTTGGGAACGCCGCTGGCCACCATCGCCCTGGCGGCCAAGGAAATCCGACGCGATCATGGAGAGGGCGAGCTGGCCGAGGATCTCGACCTGATCATGGACCAGGTGGCGCGCTGCCGGGCGATTCTGGGCAAATTGCGCAACCTGCGGCCATCGGGATCCGACCTTTTCGACAGCGCCACGCTGTCCGATATCGTTGCTGAACTGGCAAAGGCCCATGAAGGCCCGGCGCTGGTCGGCGGCAAGTCGATCTCCCTGGCGCAAAGCCGGGCCGAGCAGGACGAACCGGTGATCGCGCGCAATGTGGCGCTGCTTTACGGGCTGGGCAATCTTATTGAAAACGCCGTGCAGTTTGCCAAGGCGGAGGTGACGATCCGCGCCGTCTGGGACGGGAAGCGGGTGATGATCGCCATTATGGATGACGGACCGGGCTTCCCGCCAGACCTTTTAAGCCGGCTCGGGGAACCCTATCTGACAACAAGGACCAAGGACCGTTTCGATCCGCGCCATCCCGATGGCGGGGGCGGACTGGGTCTGGGCGTGTTCATTGCCAAGACGCTGCTCGAGCGTACCGGGGCGACGCTCAAATTTTTCAACGCCCGGCCAAACGGGCATGCCTGTGTGGAAATCAGCTGGCCGCGCGACTGGCTGGTCCGAAATGCCGCACCGGAGCAGTAAGGCGCTTAAAGTTTTGACGTTTTCGCCGCAATTGGCCATAACCGAAATGCGAGAGGAATAAGGCCAATGACAGACATTTCCGAGCTTCCCGAGACCGAGCGAACCCTGCTGCTGGTCGATGACGACAAGCCGTTCCTGACCCGGCTCGAAAGGGCAATGGACAGGCGCGGCTTTATCGTTTCGATCGCCGACAGCGTTGCGGGCGGGCTGGCCGCAGTCAAATCGAACACGCCGGCTTTTGCCGTTGTCGATCTGCGGCTCGAAGACGGAAACGGGCTGGCCGTGGTCCAGGCGCTGCACGAAAACCGCCCCGGCGCGCGGGCCGTGGTTCTGACCGGGTACGGCAACATCGCCACCGCCGTTACGGCGGTCAAACTGGGTGCCGTCGATTATCTCGCCAAGCCGGCGGACGCCGACGATATCGTCAAGGCGCTTTTGGCCGGCGAGGACGATATCAAGCCCGAGGCGCCCGAAAATCCCATGTCGGCGGACCGGGTGCGCTGGGAGCATATCCAGCGGGTTTACGAGTTGTGCGATCGCAACGTTTCCGAAACCGCGCGCCGGCTCAACATGCACCGGCGCACGCTGCAACGCATCCTCGCCAAACGCGCGCCGCGCTGATCGGTACACACCTTCCGGGAGACTGCCATGACCGTCGAGCTCAGCTTTAACGGTGCGGCAGGCACGGTTACGGGGTCGTGCTACCGGATCGTCCACGACAGGGGCAATTTCCTTGTCGATTGCGGATTGTTTCAGGGCACAAAGACCGAGCGCGAGCTTAACGAAAAGCCGTTTCCCTTCGACCCTCAAGCGCTCGATTTCGTGCTTTTGACCCACGCCCATATCGACCATGTGGGCCTTGTGCCGCGGCTTTACGCCAAGGGCTATCGCGGGCCGCTGCACGCGACGGCCGCGACCAACGGGCTGATCGAATATCTTCTGGCCGATGGGGCGAGCATTCAGGAAAGCGAAGCGGACCGGGAAAACCGGAAACGCCAGCGCCGGGGCGATGCGCCCGTGCCGCCCCTCTATTCGCTGGCCGACGCCGAAGAAGCGCTGAAGCACCGGGCTGACCACCCTTATGGCGAGTGGGTCGAGCCGGGTCCCGGGGTGCGGGCGCGGTTCTGGAACGCCGGGCACATCCTGGGATCGGCCTCTATCGAAATCGAGGCGGAAGATAACGGCAAGCCGGTGCGGCTGTTGTTTTCGGGCGATCTGGGGCCCGATGAAAAAGTCTTTTATCTCAAGCCCGAAGCGCCGTCCGACTTCGACTATGTGATCTGCGAATCGACCTATGGGGGGCGGGACCGGGCCGATTATACGCTGGATACACGGCGGGCCGCGCTGGCCGACGAAATCAACGCCGCCATGGAACGAGGCGGCAATCTGGTGATCCCGGCCTTTGCCGTGGAGCGCAGCCAGGAACTGCTGCACGACATCGGGACGCTCATCAAGGACGGCACCATCAATCCCCAGCGGGTGTTTCTCGATTCGCCGCTGGCACGGCGCGTGACCCAGGTTTTCGCCAAATACGCCCATGAGTTCGACGATCTCGAACTCTCGCCGGATCAATTGTTCAACGATCAGCGCTTTTCGATCACCGAAAGCGTCGAGGACTCCAAGGCGATCAACATGATTGCCGGCGGCGCCATCATCATTTCAGCCTCGGGCATGGCCGATGCGGGGCGGATCAAGCACCATCTGCGCAATAATCTGATCCGCCACAACGCGACCGTCCTGTTTGTGGGCCATCAGGCGCGCGGCTCGCTGGGGCAGGTGATCCAGTCGGGGGCAAAAGAAGTCACCATTCATGGATCGCAGGTTCCGGTCCGCGCCCGGATCCGTTCGATCGACAATTATTCGGCCCATGCCGATCATTCCGAACTGCTTGCCTGGATCAAGGGGCGGCTGCCCATCAATGGCGTGCTGTTTCTGACCCATGGGGAGGCTGACGAAAGGGCTGCGTTGCGCAAGGCCGCACTGGGGCTCGGGCTGGCCAGCGACCAGATCATCGCTCCGCAGCTCGACGACCGGGTGGCGCTGCAGGCGGGCGGCACGAGCCGGATCGTCGCGACAGGCACCGAACGGATCGAGCCAAGCCAGATCGGGCACGACTGGCACAATGGCTATGCCGAACTGATGATCTCGCTTTCGGACGCGCTGCGCGCCGCGCAATCGGATTCCGAGCGCGAAGCGATGATCGAAAGGCTCAAGGCCGCTCTAGCGGCGGAATAGCTATTCCGCTGCCTGCTGGTTTCCGGTTTCCGTCTGGACCGGCGCTTCGCTCTTGGGTCCGGCGATCAGCAGCCGCTGCTTGCGGCGGCGGCGGGTGATGCGGACCTGTTTGACCCGGCGGGCATCGGCGCGGGTGATTTCGAATTCAAAGCCCTTGAGCCGGGAGACGACCTCGCCGCGCACCGGCACGCGGCCGAGCATTGCAAAGATCAACCCGCCAAGCGTATCGACTTCCTCGGCGTATTCGCCGGGATCGAAATCGGACCCTATGGCCTCGATCAGATCGGTGAGCTCGACCCGGGCATCGGCCATGAAGCTGTCGTCATCGATGGCGCGCAGCATTGAGGCTTCGCTTTCATCGTGCTCGTCCTCGATGTCGCCGACGACCGCTTCGAGCAGATCCTCGATGGTCACCAGCCCATCGGTGCCGCCATACTCATCGATCACCACCGCCATATGCATGCGGGTGGCCTGCATGGAGGCCAAAAGATCGGTAACCGGCATTGAAGGGGGCACGAACAGCACTTTGCGGACCAGATCGATCCGGCCGATACGCTGCTTGAGCACCGGGGTCAAAAATTTGACCGGGCTTTGCGCGTTGTGACCGTTTGTGCCATTGCCCGCGGTCGAGGCCGCAGACTTGGCCGGTTCGGTGACCTTTTCGAGCACGTCCTTGATGTGAATCATGCCCACGACATTGTCGAGGCTTTCCTCATAGACCGGCATGCGCGAATGGCCGACCTGGCGGAACCTGTCGATGACATAACCGACATTGACCCCCGCTTCGACGGCCTCGATATCGGCGCGCGGCACCATGACGTCCTCGACGCGCAGTTCGCCCAGCTTGAGGACGTTCTGCAAGATCGCGCGTTCGGACGCGGAAAAACTTGTGTCGGTGGGCAGGAACGGGCCTTCGAGCGCTTCCTTGAGATCGGTCCGCAAGGACGCCGGTCTACCAGGCAGCCGGGCGCGAATCCGCGCCCATAGCGATGGTTTCTTGTCGCTCGAAGTTGATTGTGTCTGGTCGCCCTCAGGGCGATGCGGCCGGCGCGCCGCGGCGCTAGATTGATCGCTATCGGTCATTTGGGGTGCGGTGGGCGTTGTCTTTTCGGCCCAACCGTCGGCACTCCGTATCTTGTTGCGCAAAAGGTCAGTCGTTCAAAAGAACCTGACCATCATAGGGGTCTGGATATCCCAGCAGCCCCATAATATCGGTTTCTCTTGCCTCCATGGCAAGAGCTTCGTCTTCGGTTTCGTGATCATAGCCCAAAACGTGGAGCATTCCATGAACCAGAAGATGGGCGAAATGGTGCTCGAAAGGCTTTTCGAGTTCATCAGCCTCGCGCATCAGGGTTTCATAAGCGAGCGATATGTCACCTAAAAGACCTTCGATGGCATCGTCGGCGTCGAGGGCGGGAAACGAGAGGACATTGGTCGGCTTGTCCTTGCCGCGCCATTCGCGATTGAGCGCCTGCTGGGCCGCATCATCGCTCAACAGCACCGAGATTTCGCACGGGCCATCGATTTCAAAGCCCGAGTTTTCCAGCGCGGCGCCCAGAACTTTTTCGGCCAGGGACTGGAGGGTTTCCGGCCAATCCCCGGCCTCGACATTGATGTCGACAGACAATTTCTGCGTCAAACGTCGAGCTTTCCTTCGGCGGAAGGATTTTTGCCCGTGGCACCCTCATAGGCCCGCACGATGCGCGCGACGAGGGTGTGGCGCACCACGTCCTTGTCGGTAAAGCGCGTTGTGTGGATGCCTTCGACATCGGAGAGCAGATGGAGGGCTTCGACGAGGCCCGATTTTTCCCCGCGCGGCAGATCGACCTGGGTGGGATCGCCGGTGATTATCATTTTCGAATTTTCGCCAAGCCGGGTCAAAAACATCTTCATCTGCATCGATGTGGTGTTCTGGGCCTCATCGAGAATGACTGCAGAATTGGCGAGCGTACGACCGCGCATGAAGGCGAGGGGGGCCACTTCGATGGCACCGGACGCTATGCAGCGTTCGACCACTTCGGGCTGCATCATGTCGTAAAGCGCATCGTAAAGGGGCCGCAGATAGGGATCGACCTTTTCCTTCATGTCGCCGGGCAGGAAGCCGAGCCGTTCGCCCGCTTCCACCGCCGGGCGGGAGAGGATGATGCGATTGATTTCGCCGCGTTCGAGCAGGGTCGCTGCGTGTGCCACGGCGAGATAGGTCTTGCCGGTACCGGCAGGGCCGACGCCGAACACCATCTCGAAGCGGTCCATGGCGCGGATATAGCCATCCTGAGCCGGGTTGCGCGCGACGATCGTGGCCTTGCGCGTGGCGATCTGGGCCATGCGCACCTTGCCGCGCTTTTCGAGCGTGGGGAGCGAAAGCTGGCTGTCTTCTGACTGCACCATGCGGATGACACCATCCACATCGGCGGGGCCGACCACCTTGCCCTCTTCGAGCATGTCGTAGAGCGATTCCAGCGCGCGGCGCGCCTGATCGACGGCGTTGGCGCCACCGCGCAGCATCACGTGATTGCCGCGCGAATTGGCCTGGACCCCCAGACGCTGCTCCATGAGCGCCAGGTTCTGGTCAAATTCGCCATACAATTGGGAGACGAGCCGATTGTCTTCGAAGGCAAGTTCGAGATGGGCGGCGGCGGACTGGTCGGGTTGCGACCGTAAATTCCGTGTCAAACGCGAAGGCTCCAAGGCAGCGTTGCGACTCTCTAACTGGTAGTCACCGTATCAGACAGCGATTCTATCCGCTGTGACAATTCTGCCTTCGAGCGAATTTTTTGCCTGACCGATGATTTCGACCTGCAGGATCTGGCCAATCAGGTCCTGACCGGCGCTGATGTGGACGGCCTGCAGATAGGGCGAGCGGCCCGCCACCTGGCCGGGATTGCGGCCAGGCTTCTCAATGAGCACCGGCAGGGTCATGCCCACACAGGCTGCATTGAAGGCCTGGGACTGACGGGTGATTTCGACCTGAAGAATTTCGAGGCGCTCGGCCTTTACGTGCTCTTCGATCTGATTGTCCATCTGGGCGCCGGGGGTGCCGGGGCGGGTGGAGTATTTGAACGAGAAGGCCGAGGCGTAGCCGATCTTTTTGACCATCTCGACGGTCGCTGCGAAATCGGCATCGGTTTCGCCGGGAAAGCCGACGATGAAATCGCCCGAGAGCGCCATGTCTGGGCGGGCTGAGCGAATGCGGTCGATGATCTCGTAATACTCAGCGGCCGTGTGGCGGCGGTTCATGGATTTGAGGATCGAATCGGACCCGGACTGCACCGGCAGGTGCAGATAGGGCATCAGTTCGGGCAGATCGCGGTGGGCGGCGATCAACTCGTCATCCATGTCGCGCGGATGGGACGTCGTGTAGCGGATACGCTCGATGCCCTCGATTTCGGCCAGCATGTGGCACAGGGCGCCAAGGCTGACGCTGGCGCCGTTGGCATCAAGCCCGTGATAGGCGTTGACGTTCTGGCCCAGAAGGGTGATTTCGCGCACACCGGCATCAGCCAGCCCGCGGGCTTCGGTTAGGACCTGCGCCACGGGACGCGAAACCTCGGCGCCGCGCGTATAGGGGACGACGCAGAACGAGCAGAATTTATCGCAGCCTTCCTGAACGGTCAGAAAGGCCGTGAGGCCGCGTGAGATGGTCACTTCCTTTTTGGGCGCCGGAAGGTGGGCGAATTTATCTTCCTCGGGGAAGTCGGTATCGATGACCCGGCCCGTCTGGGCCTTGGACAAAAGTTCGGGCAGCCGGTGATAGGATTGGGGGCCAAAGACCAGGTCGACGGCCGGGGCGCGCGCCATGATCTCTTCGCCCTCGGCCTGGGCGACGCAACCGGCGACACCGATCAGCATTTTCTTGGCGCCCGGTTCACGCTCATTGCGGAAATCGCGGATGCGGCCCAATTCGGAATAGACCTTTTCGGCGGCCTTTTCGCGGATGTGGCAGGTGTTGAGCAGCACCAGATCGGCATCGCCCATCTCGGACGTCGGCGTATAGCCGTGCGGCGCCAGCGCGTCGGTCATCCGATCGCTGTCATAGACGTTCATCTGGCAGCCATAGGTCTTGATGAAGACCTTCTTGGCGTTGGTGGGTGCGGGCTGGTTTTCGCTCATTGGCGCGGTTTACACCACTTCCCCGTCTCTTGGCAAAGGGTCTGCGCGATTGAGAGCGTTCAGCATTTTGCGAACTGCGGTTTCGGCGCGTCTTGCGCTCTGCTTGCGGTCGCCATTGGCCGGCAGGGGCGCGCCGAAGGCGAGGACGACGTCCTTGGGGCCGGATTTGAGGATGGCGCCGAGATTGTCGCTGATGTCCATATCGCCGATCCAGGCGATCTGGCGGCGCTCGGAGCGCGAGAGGGGCAGGCCGGAGATTTTTGTATAGGCGATGGCGAGGGGCTGGATGGCAGCTTGCGCCGTCAGGCCAGCGCCGATCAGGGCCGAGCGGAAGGGCAGGACATGGGTGCCGATGCCCGAGGTGCCTTCGGCAAACAGCAGTACGGGATGCCCCTGGGCCAAACGCGCGCTCATCTGATCCGATGTGCGGCGCGTATCGGTGCGGCGGGTGCGATCAACGAAGATGGTTCTGTGCAGTCTGGCCAGGAGACCGACCACGGGCCAGCCTTCGACTTCGGATTTGGCGACGAAGCTAACGGGAATGGTGCTGGCCACGGCGACGATATCGAGCCAGCCGATGTGATTGGCGACCAGGAGTACCGGGCCGTTTGCGAGCGGCTGGCCCGCTACGGAAACGCGCAGGCCAAGGCCGAAGGCGAGCAGTTTGAAAAAGACGGCGGGCAGGAATTGCCATCCTGGCAGACCCAGCTTGACGATCACAAACTGGACCGGCAGGCCAATAAGGGTGAAGGGCAGGACGACGAGCGCCAGGAAGGCGAGGCGCAGGGCCATGGGGTGGCCCTAGCTGTCCTTGTCCTTGAGGGGGACTGCGTAGAGTTCGAGCCGGTGATCGACGAGCTTGTAGCCGAGCTTTTTGGCGATCACTTCCTGGATGGCCTCAATCTCTTCGTTGCGGAACTCGATGACCTTGCCCGAGCGGATATCGATCAGGTGGTCGTGGTGCTCGTCGGGGATCTGCTCGAAACGGGCGCGGCCGTCCTTGAAGTCGTGCTTGGTGACCAGCCCGGCTTCCTCGAACAGATTGACGGTGCGGTAGACCGTCGAGAGCGAAATGTGCGGATCGACAGCCGAGGCGCGGCGGTAGAGCTCTTCAACGTCAGGATGGTCGGTGGCGGCCTCGAGGACGCGGGCGATCACCCGGCGCTGGTCCGTCATGCGCATGTTGCGCGCCACGCATTGCTCTTCCAGCGTTGCTTCGGTGAAAGGCTCGTTGCCCATGGCCGCCTCGCGCGTCTGTCCCGATAAGTGAGGATCGGGTTAGCCGATCGGGGCAGCCATGACAAGGGCGGTCGCGGCGCTGCCATCGGGCTTCGGGTAATAGCCCTTGCGGGTGCCGATATCGGCAAAGCCGAAGCGGCGGTAAAGCGCGATGGCGGGCGCGTTGGTTTCATCGACTTCCAAAAACAGGGTTTTGACCGGGCTCATGGTGAGATCGGCGAACACGGCGGACAAAAGCGCACGGCCCAGGCCGTGCCCGCGTTTTTTTGGGTCGACGGCGATGGTGAGCAATTCGCTCTCATCGCCTGAGATGCGCAGCATGGCAAAGCCGGAGATGTTGCGTCTTGCGTCGGTTGCCACATAGGCGGGGGTGATTTTGGGGTCGGCGAGGTAGGCTGTGAAATCGGAGGCCGGCCAGCCGCGATAAAAGCCCTGGGCGTGAAGCCGGGCCAGAGCGCGGGCGTCGTCTATTTCACCGCGCGCTATATGCAGGCCGCCCGGGGCGGTCCAGAAATTCATCGGCGCGCCACCCCGAACCCGGCCTGGGGCTTGGCGTCGGCGGCGCGGATATAGGTGGGATCGGGGGGAAAGTCTTTCGGGCGGGCCCGCGAGGCAAAACCAGCCATCAGGCCGATATCGATCATCGGATCGTCGGGGGTTGTGCGAGCGGCGACCTGGAGGATCTGTTTGAGATCGACCAGTTCCGCCTTGTCGCGCGGCTTGCCGGGGGCCGTAAAGCTCTGGCGGTAGGCCTCGCCACGTTTGGCATCGACGATCAGTTCGCTTGGCCCTGCGTGCGAGAGCGAAAGGGCGAGCAGCGAGGGTATGCCGAGGACAGGGATGTCGAGCGCCAGCCCAAGCCCCCGGGCCGTGGAAAGACCTATGCGCAGGCCGGTGAACGAGCCGGGGCCGGTGGAAACGGCGATGCGATTGAGCGATTGGTAGGTCAGCCCGCAGCGGTCAAGAAGCGTGCCGATGGCGCCGAAGATGATTTCGGCATGACCCTTGGCGATGTCGAGGATTTCAGTTTCGATGGCGCCGTTTGACAGAACAAGCGCCAGTTGCAGGCGTTCGCGGGCGGTGTCGATGGCAAGGGTTACTGGCGTACTCATACCGATTTCGATAGGCCGAAACGAAAAACCCCGCAAGCTGTTTGGGCTTACGGGGTTTTGCTGTGACCGGGTTAGCGGCCTTTAAGGCGTGAGGCCTAACTGTATCGCGACTTTTATGGTCGCGCGGATCGAACCGAAAACGTCTGCAACTTTTTCTGCTCGCGCTCCTAAATCTGCTGGACCTGTTCGACACCGGGGACGAAATGGCGGAGCAGGTTTTCAATGCCGGACTTCAGCGTTGCCGTCGAAGAAGGGCAGCCCGAGCACGCGCCCTGCATATGCAGGAACACAGTGCCTTCCTTGTAGCCCTTGAAGGTGATGTCGCCGCCGTCCATGGCGACCGCCGGGCGGACGCGAGTGGCGAGAAGCTCCTTGATGACCTCAACGGTCTCGGTGTCTTCTTCCTCGAAAAACTCATCGCCTGTATCGGCCGGCTCGGAGGCTGCGCCTTCGGCGAGGATGGGCTTGCCGCTCATGAAATGTTCCATGACGGCGCCAAGGATGGCGGGCTTTATGTGCGCCCAGTCAACGGGTTCGCTCTTGGTGACCGATACGAAATCGGAGCCGAGGAATACGCCCGAAACGCCATCGACCGAGAACAGGGCCGAAGCGAGCGGGGAAATGCGGGCTATATCGGCGTCGCGGAAATCGCGCGGTTCGCCGGGCAGGACCTCACGGCCGGGGAGAAATTTGAGCGTTGCCGGGTTGGGGGTCGCTTCGGTCTGGATGAACATTTCGCCGCCTCTCAGGGCTCTTTAGAATTATTCCAAGTTGGCTTGGAAGATAATCCTTTTGCGCATAAATGCAAGAGCCGACACCCGGCGTATCCTCAGTGCGCTGGGATCGACCGGAGCCGGGACCCGGCAGCGCCCACGGCTCCTTCTTTGGCTCCGAGTGTACTGGACCCCGGCTCGGAGGCCGGGGTGAGAGGGAGTGGGCTGGCAGGGCTGGGCTCCGCGCTATTGGTCTTGGCCCGCTACGCCCACTGGAGATGACCAGTTCAGCACAGTGCGGCGAGATCGGCGTCCGAGATGGTGCCCGGAACCACCGTCACCGGCACGCGGAACGCGTTGGCGCCGCGCGCCGCGATGGAGGCGACGAGGGGGCCGGGGCCCTCGGACGAATCGGCCGCGGCGAGAACGAGAATGGCGACGGCAGGGTCTTCGGCGATCTGGGCCTCGATGGCATCGGTTTTCTTACCCTCGCGAATCACGCGTTCGACCTTGATGGACCCGAAGGCGGCGATGCTGGCGGCGTGACGGGCCTGAAGCGCCTCGATATTTTCATAGGCCTCGGCGCGCATGACCTCTTCGACGCCCAGCCAGTGCTGGAAATTGTCGGGCTCGATGATCGAGAGCAAGACCACGGCGCCACCTGTGCGGCGCACACGCAGGGCGGCAAAGGTGACCGCCTTGGCGCATTCGGGGCTTTCGTCCACGACCACCAAAAACTTGCGTTTGTATTCGTCGTCGTAGCGGTCCTGGGTGTCGGGCAAGCGCTGTGTCCAAGGCTGACTGCGGGAAGGCCATGTTGGCATGGCGCTCAAGGGCCCGGCAAGAGGTGATGACACCGCCGCCGCACGGTACGCTGAGACGCCGATAGAAAAGACCCCGGGAATAAATCCCGGGGTGAAAAAGTGGTGGGAGTTAGCGGATGAAGCCCACGATATCGCGGACTTCGAGCATGGTTTTGGCTCCGATCTCGCGGGCCCGGTCGGCGCCATTGCGCAGGATGGTTTCGATCTGGGCCGGGTCGGCGACCAGCCGGCGCATTTCGTCGGCCTGGGGAGCGAGGACCGAGACGGCGAGATCGGCAAGGGCCGGCTTGAACGCGCCGAACCCCTGCCCACCATATTCGGCCAGTACCTCGGCCACCGATTTGTCCGAGAGCGCCGCGTAGATGCCGACAAGATTGGCGGCTTCGGGGCGGCTTTCGAGGCCCTTTTCCTCACTTGGCAACGCATCGGCGTCGGACTTGGCCTTCTTGATCTTCTTGGTGATCGTTTCGGCGTCGTCCATCAGATAGATGGTCGCCATGTCCGAACCGGATTCGGACTTGCTCATCTTTTTTGTACCGTCGCGCAGGCTCATCACCCGTGTGGCCGGGCCGGTGATGACCGGTTCGGGCAGCGGGAAATACTCCTCGTCGAGCCCGTTGGCGGCAATCGAGGGCGCAAAGTCGTGGTTGAACTTTTGCGCGATGTCGCGGGAAAGCTCGAGATGCTGCTTCTGGTCCTCGCCGACCGGCACATGGGTGGCCTTATAGAGCAGGATATCGGCAGCCATCAGCGAGGGGTAGGCAAACAGGCCCAGCGAAACGTTTTCGGAGTTTTTGCCGGCCTTGTCCTTGAACTGGGTCATGCGCGACATCCAGCCCATGCGCGCCACGCAATTGAACACCCAGGCCAGTTCGGCGTGTTCGGCGACCTGGGACTGGTTGAAGATGATGTGGGCCGAAGGATCGACACCGGCCGCGATATAGGCGGCGGCGATTTCGTAGGTCCAGCGCTTAAGATCCGCAGGGTCCTGCCAGACGGTGATCGCATGCATATCGACGACGCAATAGATGCACTCGAAGTCGTTCTGCAGCGGCACAAAACGGCGGATGGCGCCGAGATAATTGCCAAGATGCAGATCGCCCGAGGGCTTGATGCCGGAAAAGACGCGATCGGTGAAAGGCATTGGACTAACGGGTCCTTGGATATCTGGAAGGATGAAGTGGCCCGCGGGCGGGCCGGAAAAGGGTTTAGAGCCTTAGCGCCGCCGCCGCAAGCGCGCGAGGACCGCACCGAGGGGCTGGACGCCCGTTACGTGCAGGAGTGCAAAGTAGAGCGTGGCCCCCAGAGCGCAGATGGCAAGCAGGGCCAGCGCCTGAAGGGGGAAGAAAAAGCCCGGTGCGAATACCGGCCCGGCGACAGTGGCCAGACCCCACAGCGCCAACCCCATACCGATGGCGACCGCGAGCGTGCCGGCCAGCGCCAACCCCTCGCGTCCCTCGAGCCGGAAATGGCCGCGCCGGGCCAACAGCACGACCAGCAGGCCGACATTGACCCATGCGGAGGCCGAGGTGGCCAGCGCGATGCCGATGTGCTGGAGATGGGGAAACAGGGCCAGTGAAATGGCGATATTGACGATCAAAGACACCCCGGCGATCAGGGTTGGAGTTTTTGTATCCTTGCGCGAAAAGAACCCCGGCTGGAGGACCCGCACCAGAACGAAGGCCGGCAGGCCAAGCGAAAAGCCCATCAGCGTGTGGGAGACAGCGACGGTGGCCGCCGCATCGAAGGCGCCGCGCTCGAACAGCACCCGCACGATGGGCTGGGCCAGCGCAAAGAGGGCTATTGCGGCGGGCAGGGTGAGCACCATGGAAAGCTGGAGGGCCTGGCTTTGCGAGGCACGTGCCTCAACCTCGCGGCCTGAAGAGAGGTGTCGCGAGAGCTCGGGCAGGAGCACTGTGCCGATGGCGATGCCGATGATGCCGAGCGGGAGCTGATAGAGCCTGTCGGCGTTGGCGATAATGGCGATGGCCGCATCGGCCTGTGAGGCGATGACGGTGCCCACGAACACATTGATCTGGATGATGCCGCCCGCCGCGATGGCCGGGAGAGCCAGCAGCCAGAAGCGGCGCACCTCGTCGGTATAGCGCGGTATGCCGATGGCGGGCAGGAAGCCGGCGCGACGGATCGTGAAAAACACCAGCGCCAGCTGCGCCACGCCACCCGCCATGGCGGCAACCCCGAGCCAGAAGGCGACATCGGCGGGGTTTTCCAGCGTCCAGATGGCAAGGGGCACCAGGACGGCGATGTTGACGAGGTTCAAAAGCACCGGCGCGAAGGCGGCGGCAAAGAATTTGCCCAGCGAGTTCAATATCGCGCCATAGGCCGCCATGAGCGACATGCAGGCGAGATAGGGGAACATGATGCGCGAGAGAAAGACAGTGAGCTCGAATTTGTCCGGATCGCCCACGAAACCAGGCACGAACACCATCATCACCGGTTCCATGAAGATCTCGGCGAGGATGGTGACGATGAGGATGGCGGCGACCAGCCAGCTCATGATCCGCCCGGCCAGCATTTTGGCCTCGTCGGCCCCATCGGTTTCCAGAGCGCCCGAGAACATGGGCACGAAGGCTGTGTTGAACGCCCCTTCGGCAAACAGCCGCCGAAACAGATTGGGCAGGCGGAAGGCGGCCTGAAAGGCATCGGCGGCCGGGCCGATGCCCAGCACGGCGGCGATCAGCGCATCGCGGATAAATCCGAAGATGCGGGAAACGAGAGTGAGCCCGCCGACCGACATTGTGTTGCGGAAGAGACTCATGGGTGGAGCCAGGGGTTACGAGGGCACGCGGGGTCGATCCCAATGTGTGCTGAATGTACTGGATCCCGGCTCAAGGCCGGGATGACGGTGGAGGTAATGGCGAAAAACTCGCCATACTCACGATCGTCATCCCGGGCAAAGACCCGGGATCCAGTACACTCCATAGGGGTAAAAGGTGCCAGCCGGTGACCTTGAACCGCAAGGCCCACCGCCCAAAGCATGGTGCTCACGCTGAGGCCTTTTCACGGCGGGCGGGGGCGAAGACGGCTTCGAGGGCTTCGTGGATGCGTTTCTGGCGGACTTTCGAGGTGATCTTTCCGCCGGTCAGGTCGGTGACGTAGAAAACGTCGACGGCCTTTTCGCCATAGGTGCCGATATGGGCCGAGCCGATGGTGAGGTTGAGATCGGACAGCGCGCGGGTCAGGTGATAGAGCAGGCCAGTGCGGTCGAGGCCGGAAATCTCGATGACCGTAAATTTGTCGGACAGGGCGTTGGAAATGAAGATTTCGGTGGGCACCGAAAAGGGCCGCAGGCGCCTGTTGTAGCGCGAATCCACGCCCAGATCGGCAGGGAGATATTTGCGGCCCTCGAGCAAAGCCTTGACGGTATCGGTAATCCGGGACGCCCTGATCTTTTCGTCTTCGTCGGAGGTGAAGGCGCGGCGCAGGCGGAAGGTATCGAGCGCGTAGCCATCGCGCGTGTTGAAAATCTGCGCCCCGATGATCGAGGCGTCTGCAGTGGTGCAGGCGCCGGCGATCAGCGAGAGAAGGCGTGGGTGATCGGGGGTGTAGAAGGTAACCTCTGTAATACCCTCGAAGGCCTTGATGGAGGTGGACCCGGCAAAGCTGGAATTTTTCGCCTCCGCGGCATCGATCATCTGCGCATGGGCGAGTTGGAGATCGGGTTCGGCGCGCAGCCAGTAATTGGGGAACTGGCGCTCGATATAGGCATCGAGCCGGGGCGGCGTCCAATCGGTGAGCCCGGCGCGCAAGGCGTCCTGGGCCTCGATGATCCGGTCGTGCTGGGAAACCTGGGAATGGCCACCCGAAAGGAGCGGTTCGGTTGCGTAATAAAGCGCGCGCAGGAGCGAGCCCTTCCAGCCTGTCCAGGTGCCCGGACCTACGGCGCGGATATCGCAGGCGGTGAGGATCATCAAGAGCGCGAGACGCTGGGGGCTTTGCACGATCTGGGCGAAATTGCGTGCCGTATCGGGGTCCTGGATGTCGCGGGACTGGGAAATCTCGCTCATCAGAAGATGGTAGCGCACCAGCCAGGCGACGGTATCGGTTTCGGCAGCAGACAGGCCAAGGCGCGGGCAGAATTTGCGGGCGATGGCTTCGCCGGCTTCGGAATGATCCTCGGGGCGGCCCTTGGCGATATCGTGCAGGAACAGCGCCACATAGAGCAGGCGCACATCGGAGAGATGGGGCAACAGCTCGTGGGTGAGCGGAAGCTCGTTTTTCAGCCCGCCATTGGCGATGTCGGCCATGACGCCGACGGCGCGGATCAGATGCTCGTCCACAGTATAGTGGTGATACATGTTGAACTGCATCAGCGCGACGATCTTGCCGAATTCGGGCACCAGCTTGCCCAGCACGCCCGATTCATTCATGCGGCGCAGGATGCGCTCGACCGATTTGGGGCTGGTGAGGATTTCGAGGAAATAGGCGTTTACCCGCTCGTCGGCCCGCAATTTCTTATCGATCAGGCGCATCGACCGGGTCAGAAGCTTGAGCGCATCGGGGTGGAACATCACCCCTTCGCGGCCGGCCACCCAGAAAATCTTGACGATGTTGACCGGGTCCTTTTCGAACACCTCGTCATCGGCGACGGTGATGCGGCCATGCTCGAGGACGAAATCGGTTTCGCCCCGGATCTGGCGGCGCGCCTTGCGGAAATTGCCGAACACGCGGCCAAAGGCATCGACCTTTTTGGCGTGGGCGAATTCGAGCGAGGTGCAGAAGATGCGGGTCAGATCGCCCACGTCCTTGGCGACTAGGAAATAGCGCTTCATGAAGCGCTCGACCCCGAGCATGCCGGCGCGGTCGTGATAGCCCATGCGCTCGGCCATTTCCTGCTGGATCTCGAAGGTCAGCCGGTCATCGGCCCGGCCGACGAGAAAGTGCAGATTGCAGCGCACGGCCCACAGGAAATCCTCGGCGCGCTGGAAGGCGCGGTATTCGGTTTTGGAAAACACGCCCTTGCCGATCAGTTCGGGGTAGGTCTGGACGCGGTAGAAATATTTGCCGATCCAGTAGAGCGTATTGAGATCGCGCAACCCGCCCTTGCCGTCCTTGACGTTGGGTTCGACCACGTAGCGTGTATTGCCCTGTGCATCGTGGCGGGCGTCGCGCTCGGCCATTTTCGCGGCGATGAATTCGGGGCCGGTCTTTTCGACGATCTCGGTGTCGAAGCGCTCGCGCATCTGGTTGAAAAGCGTATCGTCGCCGACAAGGAAGCGGCTTTCGAGCGTTGCGGTGCGCACCGTCATGTCCGAACGCGCCATGCGGATGGAATCATCGACCGAACGGACGGCGTGGCCGACCTTCTGGCCCAGGTCCCAGAGCATATAGAGCACGTATTCGGTGACGCTCTCGCCCCAGGGGGTTTGCTTGTAGGGCAGGATGAACAACAGATCGATATCGGACCCCGGCGCCAGCGTGCCTCGGCCATAGCCGCCCACCGCGGCGATGGCGAGAGACTCGGCGCCCGAGGGGTTTTCGCGCGGATAGACGTAGCGGGTGGCCCAGAGATGGGCGGCGCCGATCAATTCGTCTTGAGCGGCGGCCAGCATCTGGGCACAGCGGGTGCCGCGGCGGTTGGCGACAAGCTCGGCTTCGGCGGCGATGCGGGCATCGTTGAGCCCCTGACGCAAGGCCTTGAGCACGGCGGCGCGGGCAATCTGGCTGTCGGGCGCGGCATCGCCGATTTCGCGGCGCACGGCAGCGATCAGCGCATGGGCGCTGGGAAGCCCCGTCTTCTTGCGCGCAATCGGTTCAATGGTCGCCGTCGGCATGGGCAGCCTTCTTGAGTTCATAAATCCATTCGAGCGCGGCCCGGGGGGAGAGATCGTCGGGGCGCACGGACTCGATCATATCCCCAACCGGGTTAGCACGAGGTTGAGGCACGGTTTTGTCGGCCGGGGAAGGCATATGGGCAAAGAGCGGCAAATCCGCAAGGGCCGAGCCCGGATTGGACTGGCCGCGCGCTTCGAGCAGGTCGAGCACCTGACGGGCGCGGGTGATGACCGGGGCAGGGAGCCCGGCCAGCTTTGCCACCTGAATGCCGTAGGAGCGATCGGCGGCTCCTTGCGTCACTTCGTGCAGGAACACCACGTCGCCCTTGTACTCCTTGACGCTCATTGTGTGGTTGGACACGCGGAGAAGGGTGGCGGAAAGGGCTGTCAGCTCGTGATAGTGGGTGGCGAAAATCGCCCGGCAGCCGGTGGTTTCGTGCAGCGTCTCGACGCAGGCCCAGGCGATGGAGAGCCCATCGAAGGTGGCGGTGCCGCGGCCGATCTCGTCGAGGATGACCAGCGATTGGCGGGTAGCGCGGTTGAGAATGGCGGCGGTCTCGACCATTTCGACCATGAAGGTCGAGCGGCCCTGGGCGATGTCGTCGGACGCGCCGACGCGGGAAAAAACCCTGTCGACCACACCGATATGGGCGGACGTGGCGGGGACGTATGAGCCCATTTGCGCGAGAATGGCGATCAATGCGTTCTGGCGCAGGAAAGTCGATTTACCGCCCATATTGGGGCCGGTGACCAGCCAGAGTTGGCCGCCCTCGTCGGGCTCGGGGGCCGAGAGATCGGCGTCGTTGGCGACGAAGCTCCTGCCTTCGGCCTCGAGGGTTTTTTCGACCACCGGGTGGCGACCACCTTCGATTTCAAAGGAGAGGGACGCATCGATCTGCGGGCGGCACCAGTTACGCTGGGCGGCGAGATTGGCCAGCGCGGCGGCCACGTCGAGTTCGGCCATAGCGTCGGCGGCGGCCATAAGATCGCGGCTTTGCGCAAGGGCGGCTTCGCGCAGGCGGGCGAAAATACCAAGCTCGATTTCGACGGCGATTTCCTGGGCGCGGGCGATCTTGCCTTCAAGCTCGGCCAATTCGGTTGTGGTGAACCGCATGGCGTTGGCAAGGGTCTGGCGATGGATGAAGACACTGTCTTCGAGCAGGCGCGATCCGTGGGAGGCGGGGACTTCGACGAAAAAGCCGAGCACGTTGTTGTGCTTGATTTTCAGCGCCCGCACGCCGGTCTTTTCGACCAGCGCGGCTTGAAGCTCGGCGACCACTTTACGGCTTTCCGATCCGAGGCGGCGCTGGGTGTCGAGTTCGCCATCGTACCCGGAAGCGACAAACCCGCCGTCGCGGGCCATGAGCGGGGGTTCTTCGACGAGGGCCTTTGCAAATTCGTCGGAGAGGATTTCGGGGGCTTGCGCGAGGGTTCTGGCGATGGCGGCAAGCTCGTCGCCGGGATCGGTGAGGCCCGAGAGCAGATGGCCCAGCGCGCGGGCCTGGACAATGCCGCGGCCGATGGCGCCCAAATCACGAGGGCCACCGCGTTCCAGTGTCAGCCGGGTGAGGGCGCGGGCAATATCTGGCGCGGCGCGCAGGCCCTTGCGGATGGCGTCGGTTTCCATCGCGTTGGCGATCAGCGTATCGAGAGCATCAAGGCGCGCATTGATGCGGGCGGGATCGTTGAGCGGGGCGGCGAGGCGGGCGGCAAACAGCCGGGCGCCGGCGCCGGTGACCGTCATATCGACGCTTGCCCGCAAAGCGCCGCGCACATCGCCGCGTTGAGTGACGAGCAGTTCGAGAGACGAGCGGGTCGCCGCATCGATCTGCATATGATCGGAGGCTGCCTCAAAGCGCGGCAGGCGCAGGGGGACCCCGGCACCTTTCTGGGTTTCGGCCACATAGGCGATCAGCGCGCCGAGCGCGGCGCGGGCGGTGCGGGAAAAGGCCGTGGGATCGACGGCGTTCTCAAAGGTTTCGCGCAACAGGCGGGCGGCTGCTTCGGACTCGAAGCTCTCATGCGGGCGGCGGGTGGCAGTGGCCAGCCGGTCCGGCCCGAAGATGCGCTGTTCGGTCAATTGATCGGCGAGGCGGTCCGACAGGATCATCTCGGCGGGGTCGATGCGGGCGATTTCATCGGCCAGGGAGTCAGTATCGAGGTCGGCGACCAGAAGCTCGCCGGTGGAAATGTCGGACCAGGCCATTGCGTAGCCCTCACCATCCGCGCCGAGCCGGGCGAGGGACAAAAGGAAGTTGTTGCCCCGGGCGGGGAGCAGGTCGTCCTCGGTCAACGTGCCGGGGGTGACGAGCCGCACCACGTCGCGTTTGACCACGGATTTGCTGCCGCGCTTTTTGGCTTCGGCGGGGTCTTCGACCTGTTCGCAAACGGCGACCTTGTGGCCCAGTGAAATGAGCTTTTTGAGATAATCCTGCGCCGCGTGGACCGGCACGCCGCACATGGGAATGTCATCACCGAGATGCTTGCCACGCTTGGTCAGCGTTATGCCGAGCGCGGCGGAGGCGATTTCGGCGTCCTCAAAGAACAGCTCATAAAAATCGCCCATGCGATAGAACAGCAGATAGCCCGGATTTACGCCCTTGATCTCAAAGAACTGGGCCATCATGGGCGTCATGCCCGTGGCGGGGGGCGCAGCATAATCGGCCTGTGGCTCGGTTTGCGTCATGAAACGGTAAAAAATCCGAGGATATGGCTGTTAAACGGTGGGGCACGCTAAGCCAAAATTTTGGTGATTCCAACTGCCGATCACAGGTTGGGATGCCGCAGCCCGGTGACCCGTTCGACGCGCTTGCGGTAGGCGGCGGGCGCGGCGGCAAAGCGGGCGAGAACGAAGACGTCGGTCGTTCCGAATTTTTGGTCGATAAAGGCATGGCTGGAAAACACAGCATTGACCCGCAGATAGCCGCGCACAAGGGGCGGCATGGCGCGCAGGGCTGTGTGGCGGTCGGTCATCCCGGCCGGCAGCATGTTCATGGCAATTGCGTGCTCGGCACGGGCCTGAGCGTGCCAATCGGATGGCGCGCTGGCAGTATGATAGAGATGGGACAACGCCTGGGCATGCTGGCGCGGATCGGTGCCGGGAAAACTGGCCGCCCCGAAATAGGCGTCAATCGCGTTGCCGCACGCATAAGCCCAAAGTCCGCACCACAGCGCCTCGATGGTGCGCATGGAGCGATAGGCGGGGGCAACGCAGGAGCGGCCCACTTCGCAAAAGCGCTGGCCGGGGTGGCGCGCAAACAGGGTTTTGAGGTCAAACTCGCTATCGGCGTACCAGCCCAGGCACGGGGCGGGACTGGCCATGACGCGATAGGTGCCGACAATGGGCGGCGTGTCGCCCAGGGTGCGGGCAGCAGTATCGATGACGATGATGTGGTCGCAATGGGGATCGAAGGCATCGGTCTCGATGTGCTTGGCGTGATCCATCCACGGCGCGTTTACACCCCGCTCGCGATGGAACACTTCATAGCGTAGTCGGCAGGCGGCAAAACGCTCGGCATCGGTTTGGGCAAGACGCACGGCGAACTGGCCCAGGCGGGCGAGCGGGGCCGGGCGGGTTTTTTCGAGTTTGAGCGCGGTGTCGATCATGGGTCTCGGGGGAGCGGGAGCGGTAACGTTGTTGTAGTCGAGTTGGGTGCTGGAGGGAATTGCGATGGTGGATGCCAGCGCTCAACTCCCCAAAGGGGCGAGGGAGTCAGGCTGCGGCTATCCTGGCGCTGGATATCCCAAGGGCTTCGGCATGATGAACCCTCGCCCCTTCGGGGAGAGGGTGGCCGGCAGGCCGGTGAGGGGGCCTTTCTTTTTGCCTGCCAACCCGAGGAACACTCTCCATCTTCCCTCTTGACTGCGCCATCTGAAACGCGCAATGACTTACGTACCTCAAAGGAGGAGACGGGGTTTTGGAGAGCAGCGGGCGCGTGACTGTGCATGATCTGGCGCGGGCGGCAGGGGTGTCGCTGGCGACGGTGGACCGTGTGCTGAACGGCCGGCCCGGGGTGCGCAAAGGCACAATCGAGAAGGTGGAGGCCGCGATTGCCGAAATCGGGTTTCGGCGCGACCTGACCGCTTCGATGCTGGCACGGGCCCGCGACATCGTTTTGAAAATCATCGTGCCCGAGGGGACCAACCAGTTTTTCGGCAAGCTGGCCGATGCGGTGGACAGCGTGGGCACTCAGATGCGCGCCGAACGGCTGCGGCTCGACCTTTTGCGCATAAAGGCCATGGACACAAGGGCGCTGGTCGAGGCGCTCGATGACATTGGCGCCGAAGACGCCGACTGCGCGGTGATCGTGGCCATCGACAAGCCTGAAATTCACGCTGCGGTGGCGCGGGCCGCGGGGCGGGGGATCAAGGTGATCGCTTTGGTTTCGGACCTGCCCGGTTCGGCCCGGCACGGGTTCGTGGGGATCGACAACCGCGCGGCGGGGCGCATAGCGGGATCGCTGATGGGACGGTTTGTGCCGCAGGGGGGCACAATCGGTCTGGTGGCCGGATCGCTGGAGTTGATCGATCATGCCGAGCGAATCCGGGGATTTTCCGAGATCATGGCGGTCGAATTTCCCAGCCTGACGCTGGTAGGGCCAATCGAGGGGCAGGACGAATTTACAGCGACGTATGAAAAGAGCCTGGTGCTTTTTGAAGCCCATCCCGATCTCGCAGGTCTCTATAATGCCGGAGCGGGCAATGCGGGGCTTTTGATGGCCCTCAACGAGCGCGGTCTTGCTGGCAAAATGCGGGTGATCGGGCACGAATTGACCGGGCCGACGCGGGCCGGGCTGGAATCGGGCGCCATCGACGTCATATTGGACCAGAGCCCGGAAGACGAAATCCGTGCGGTGTGCGCCACGGCGCGGCGGCTGGTGGTGGGGGCTGACGCCGCCCCACCGCAGACACAATTGGAAATCAGGGTTCTGATGCGGGATCACCTGAGCTAGGTTTCCCATATCCATCTTGCACGAGCGCCGAAAAGGCAGCCGAAACCGAGGAGATTTTCGATGACCGAGTTTGAGGTACGCACCTCATTTGTTGCGACGGAGGCCGCATGTTGACCTATCTCGGGCTCGATATCGGAACGTCGGGCGTCAAGGCGGTGCTGATTGACGGCGAGGGGCAGGCGTTGGGCGAGGCCAGTGCGCCGCTGACCGTTTCCCGCCCCCGACCCGGCTTTTCAGAGCAGGACCCCGCCCATTGGTGGGAGGCTGTGCTTAGGGCCGTCGATACGCTCAAGGAGCGCCATCCCGATAGTGTATCGGCGATCCGGGGGATCGGGCTGTCGGGGCAGATGCATGGGGCGACGCTGCTCGACAAGAACAATCAGGTGATCCGCCCGGCCATCCTGTGGAACGATGTGCGCGCGGCCACCGAATGTAAAGAAATGGAACAAGCGCTGCCCACGCTACGCCAGATTGCCGGCAATATCGCCATGCCGGGCTTTACGGCGCCAAAAATTTTGTGGGTCAAAAAGCACGAGCCGGAAAACTACGCCAAGATCGCCAAGGTGCTGCTGCCCAAGGATTATGTGCGGTTCCTTTTGACCGGCACTTACGTATCGGACATGTCGGATGCGGCAGGGACGCTGTGGCTGGACGTCGAATATCGCGGTTGGTCGGACGATCTTCTGGCGGTTACGGGCCTAACCACCGAGCACATGCCGGCGCTTGTCGAGGGGAGCGAACCTTCGGGGCACCTTTCGGGTGAGCTTTGCCGCCGGTGGGGGATTGCCGAGACGCCCGTTGTGGCCGGGGGCGGGGGCGACAACGCAGCCTCGGCTTGCGGCATCGGGGCGGTGGAGCCGGGGACCGGGTTCGTCTCTCTGGGCACTTCGGGGGTGCTGTTTGTTTCCAACGACAAGTTCCGGCCCAATACCGAAGGCGCCGTGCATGCATTTTGTCACGCCATTCCCAAGACCTGGCACCAGATGGGGGTTTTCCTTTCAGCGACCGACAGTTTGAACTGGTTTTCCAAGCTGGTGGGACAGGACGCGGCCGGGGTGACGCGGGCCGTTGCCGAGAACTTTTCCGGGCCGGGCGAGGAGATTTTCCTGCCGTACCTTTCCGGTGAGCGCACGCCGCACAATAACGCCAATGCGCGCGGCTCTTTTGTGGGGCTGTCGCACCTTTCCGATGCCCGGACCATGGGGCAGGCGGTGATGGAAGGCGTGGCGTTTGCGGTGCGCGACTGCCAGCGGGTGCTCACCGACGCGGGAACGCAGATCGATACGCTGATCGCCGTGGGCGGCGGGTCGAAATCGGATCTGTGGCTCGAAATGATCGCCACCAATTTGGGCATGGCGATTGCCGTGCCCGAGGATGGGGATTTCGGCGGAGCGTTCGGCGCCGCTCGGCTGGGGTTGATCGCGGCGACCGGCGCCGACCCCAAGGCCGTCTGCAGCACACCGAAAATCGAGAAAACCATCGATCCGAGAGCCGATCTCGTATCGGCTTATGACGAGACCTATGCGCGCTATCGCGCCCTTTATGCGGGTATTGAGGAGGCCCGAGCCCTATGAGCGATTTTTTCAAAGGCCTGAGCAAGGTCGAGTATGAAGGCCCGGACAGCGACAATCCGCTGGCCTTCCATCACTACAACCCCGACGAAATCGTCATGGGCAAGCGGATGGAAGAGCATTTGCGCTTTGCCGTGGCCTATTGGCATTCGTTTGCCTGGGAGGGGGGCGATCCGTTTGGCGGGCGGACTTTTGAGCGCCCGTGGTTCGATGACGGCATGGACGGCGCAAGACTGAAGGCCGACGTGGCGTTCGAATTGTTTTCCCTGCTCGGGGCGCCCTATTTCTGCTTTCATGACGCCGATGTGCGGCCCGAGAGCGAAAGCTTTGCCAAGAGCAAGAAGCGGCTCGAAGCACTGGCCGACATCTTTGAGCAAAAGATTGCCGAGACCGGCGTCAAACTGCTCTGGGGCACGGCGAATTTGTTTTCCAACCGGCGGTTCATGGGTGGTGCGGCGACCAATCCCGACCCTGACGTCTTTGCCTACGCCGGCGCGACCATCAAGGCCAATATGGACGTCACTCACCGGCTGGGGGGCGAGAACTATGTGCTGTGGGGTGGGCGCGAGGGGTATGAAACCCTACTCAACACCAATCTGGGCCAGGAGATGGACCAGATGGCGCGCATGCTCTCGATGGTTGTCGATTACAAGCACAAGATCGGGTTTTCGGGCGCCATCCTGATCGAGCCCAAGCCGCAGGAGCCGACCAAGCACCAGTACGATTATGACGTTTCCACGGTCTATGGGTTCTTGAAGAAATACGGGCTGGAAAACGAAGTGAAGGTCAATATCGAGGTGGGACATGCGATCCTCGCCGGGCACACCTTCGAGCATGAAGTGGCCATGGCCGCGGCGCACGGGATTTTCGGCTCCATCGACATGAACCGCAACGACATGCAATCGGGCTGGGATACCGACCAGTTCCCCAACAATGTGCCCGAAGTGGCGCTGGCCTATTACCACATTCTCAAAGCCGGTGGCTTTACCACGGGGGGCACCAATTTCGACGCGAAATTGCGGCGCCAGTCGATCGACCCCGAGGACCTGCTGCATGGCCATATCGGCGGGATGGACACCTGCGCGCGGGGGCTGAAAGCCGCGGCGGCGATCATCGAGGACGGGACCTATGATGCATTCCTGGCCGACCGCTACGCCGGTTGGGGTGGCGCCGAGGCCCAGGCGATGCTCAAGGGCGAGCGGACGCTTGCCGATATTGCCGGGCGGGTTGAGGCCGAGGGGATCAATCCGCAGCCCAAATCGGGGCGGCAGGAATACCTGGAGAATCTGATCAACCGGTTCGTTTAAGTTCAAAAAGGAAGGAAGGCCCCCTCACCCCGGCCCTCTCCCCCAAGGGAGAGGGAGGCTCTTTTGGCAGCGCTTGAGATCATCTCCCAGTGCTGCGGCTGGTTGAGCCCTCTCCCTTGGGGGAGAGGGTGCCCGGCAGGGCGGTGAGGGGGCCTTTCCTTATTTGGGAGGAGACCCAATGCCCATTCGCCAAAACCCCATTCTGCCGGGGTTTAATCCCGATCCTTCGATCCTGCGGGTCGGGGAGGACTATTATATTGCGACGTCGACCTTCGAGTGGTTTCCGGGCGTGCAGATCCACCATTCGCGGGACCTTGCGAACTGGGAGCTTCTGACCCGGCCGCTGACGCGCAAGAGCCAGCTCGACATGCGCGGCAACCCCGATTCCTGCGGTATCTGGGCGCCGTGTCTCAGCCATGACGGGGAGAAGTTCTGGCTGGTCTATACCGACGTCAAGCGCAAGGACGGCAACTTCAAGGACGCGCATAATTATATCGTCACGGCAGATGAGATCACCGGGCCGTGGTCTGACCCGATCTATGTCAATTCTTCGGGGTTCGACCCATCGCTGTTTCACGACGATGACGGGAAGAAGTGGTTTTTGAATATGTTGTGGGACCACCGCGAGGGGCATCACCGTTTTGCGGGGATCGCGCTCCAGGAGTTCGATGCGGCGAGCGGGAAACTGGTGGGCGAGCGAACAAATATCTTCAAGGGCTCGCCGCTGAAGCTGGTCGAGGGGCCGCATCTCTACAAGCGCGACGGCTGGTATTACCTTTTGACCGCCGAGGGCGGGACGGGATACGAGCACGCGGCGACGCTGGCGCGGTCGAAAAGCATCGACGGACCGTATGAATTGCATCCCGACACGTATCTGGTCACGGCGAAGGACGATCCGCTCAACCCACTGCAGCGGGCCGGGCATGGCGACATCGTCGAAACGCCGGATGGCGCAACCTATGTGGTGCATTTGACCGGGCGGCCGACGACGCAGAAGCGGCGGTGCGTTTTGGGGCGCGAGACGGCGTTGCAGAAAGCCGAATGGCGCGATGACGGGTGGCTATATCTGGTGGGTGGGTCGAACCTGCCGGCGTCCGAAGTGGAGGTGCCGGGGTCATACGATCAGGCCGGGTTCGATGCCGAGCGGCGCTATGATTTCGATGGCGAATTGCACATCGATTTCCAGTGGCTGCGCACGCCCGAACCCGAGCGGATTTTCAGGCTCGGGGGCGGCAAGCTGACGCTGATCGGGCGGGAATCGATCGCCTCATGGTTCGAGCAGGCGCTGGTGGCGCGGCGGCAGACCCATTTCGATTTCGAGGCGGAGACCGAAGTGGGTTTCGATCCGCGCGATGAGCGCGAAATGGCGGGGCTGACCGGCTATTACGGGCGTTACAATTTCCATTATCTGCACCTGACCGCCGATCCGGATGGCAGGCGTGAGCTCAATATCTTTTCGTCAGTGGTGTCGCACCCGGATGGCAAGCTGACCTATTGGATCGAACCGGTGCCCGTGAGCGCCGGACCGGTGCGCATGAAGATGCGGGTGGAAAATTCGAAGCTGCAATATTTCTATGCGCAGGGGTCCGAGGACTGGCAGAAAATCGGGCCGGAACTGGACGCCTCGATCCTTTCGGACGAATGCGGCGGGCATGCCGAGCATGGCAGCTTTACCGGGGCTTTCGTTGGCATGGCGGCGCAGGATCTCAACGGGACGGCGCGGGAAGCTGACTTCTCGTATTTCGCTTATCGGCCGCTGTAGGGCAAAAAAAGCGCTGGCGGTTTCACGTGAATCCGCCAGCGCTCTCCAGAAAGTCGTCAGGCGCTATCAGGCCTGCTTGAGCTCGACTTCGATATTGCCGCGCGTGGCGTGGGAATAGGGACAGATGATGTGCGCCCGGTCCATCACGTCTTTAAGTGCTTCGGTATCGAGGCCCGGCGCGGCGGCTGTGAGGATGACTTTGAGGCCAAAGCCCTCGCCATCGTCGCGCTTGCCGAAGCCGACATCGGCCGAGACCGTGGCTTCCTTGGGCAGATCGACGTTGGCCTTACGGGCAGCCGCGCGCATTGCGCCAAGAAAACAGGCCGAATAGCCGGTGGCAAAAAGCTGTTCGGGGTTGGTGCCGTCACCGCCCGAGCCACCCATTTCCTTGGGTGTCGAGAGCTTCACATCCAGTTTGCCGTCATCGGTTTTCGAATGACCGTCTTCGCGGCCACCGCCGCTGGCCGTTGCGTGGGCGGTATAAAGGATTTCCATGATGTACTCCCATGATTGGTCTGGTTGGTTGCAAGGTGAACGCATTGGGCTCGAAGAGGTTCGCCGCGTATCGGTGACGCGAACATAGGTGAGATTTATATTGTACACAATATAGTTTTGTGCGATATTTTTGTCATGAAAGAGACCGACGCGCCCATTCTGGCCCCCGAACAGCAATTGTGTTTTGCGGTTTATGCCGCAGGACAGGCGTTTGCGCGGCTTTACCGGCCGCTGCTCGAGCCGCTGGGACTGACCTATCCGCAGTATCTGGCGATGCTGGTGCTCTGGGAGGGCGAGCCGATTTCCGTGACGGGCATCGGCCAGCGTCTGGGGCTGGATACAGGCACGCTCACTCCACTGCTCAAACGTCTCGAAGCCGCGGGCCTGGTGCGGCGGACGCGTAGTGCCGAGGACGAGCGGCGGGTGGTGGTGACCCTCACCGATCGCGGGCGGGCGCTCAAGGAGCGGGCGCGGACCATTCCCGACGCGGTTGCCTGTGCAAGCGGGCGCGATATCGATGGGGTGGTTGCCTTGCGCGACGAGCTCAAGGCCCTGGCAAGAGCCTTGGACACATCTGAAAGCGCCCTCTAGGTAGCGACTTATACTCGAAACGCTCTATGATCTTGGGATGGAAGATGGCCCTTACCAGTTTCGGCCCGCGACGGCCCACGATATGCCGCTGCTTGCGGGTTGGCAGCGGCAGCCGCACGTGGCGCGCTGGTGGGAGGCTTCCGAATATGAAGCGAACGATCTTGAGCCCGATCCGCGCGTTTCACTGTGGATCGTGGAACTGGACGGGCGGCCATTCGGCTTCATGCAGGATTATGACGTTCATGGCTGGGGGGCGGACCATCATTTCGCCTATCTGCCACAAGGGTCGCGCGGCATCGATCAATATATCGGTGAGCCCGACATGATCGGAAAAGGGCACGGGCCCAAATTCATGCGCCAGCGCATCGAAACTCTGTTCGGGGCCGGAGTGCCGGTGATCGGCACGGACCCGCATCCGGACAATGCCCGCGCCATAAAAGTCTATTCAGGGCTGGGATTTGTCCAGACCAGCGGCCCCACGGAAACGCCGTGGGGGCGAGTGGTGAGAATGGAGCTGAAAAACCCCGGAGCGGCGACTTAGCCCATATAGAGATTTTCCATCCTCTGGGCGTCGTCAGTCGCAAAGCGGTGATCGGCGGGGGGATGGGCGCGCTGGCCGCATTCGCGGCGCGGGCAGATGCGGCAGCCCACCCCGATGGGCACGGCGCCAGTCGGTGCCGAAAGATCGATACCGTCGGCATAAATCATGGCTGAGGCGTGCGAGACGTGGCAGCCGAGCCCGATGGCGATGTGGCGGCGCGGGGCGTTGTAGGAATGCCCGCCTTTGGCGATGGCCTTTGCTATGCAGAAGTAGCGCTGACCATCGGGCATCTGGCTGAGTTGAATATTGATCTGGCCGGGGTTGAGGAACGCCGCATATACATTCCAGCGCGGGCAGGCGCCCGAATGGCGCGGGATGTGGATGCCAGACAGCGAGAAGCGCTTTGAGATGTTGCCGGCGATATCGGTGCGCACCAGATGGAGCGGGATGCCGCTCATGGATGGACGCTGCAGCGTGGTCATGCGGTGGCAGATCTGCTCAAAGCTCATGCGAAAACGGCGCCCCAGCCGTTCGATGTCGTAGCGGGTATCGCGGCAAGCGCGGAAAAAATCCTCATAGGGCATGACAAGCGCCGCCGCGACGTAGGAGCCCAGGACGTTGCGGGCCAAACCGACACTGTCGGGCTGGGGCAGGGTGCTCCGTTCGATCAGATCGCGGATTTCGCTGTCGGCGATCAGCAACGCCAGGTGCTGGGCGAGGACGAACAGTGCGGATTCGGGCTCGAGCGTATCGGAGACGGCCAACACGCGGCCATTGTCCTCGAGGCGGCGCACCACCCCATGGGGAAGTGAGGCCAGCCGCGCCTCAATGCCGAAGACGTTGAAGAGATAGGCCTTGAGCCCGGCCTCGAAACTATCGGATGCGTTGTCGATATCGTGGCGCACGCGCTCGGCAGCGGCTTCGAGCGTCCCGAAATAATTTCCATTTTCCTGCAGGAAGTCGGAAACCGCCTCGGTGACCACGTTGTGGCCCGTCGAGACCGACTCGCCCGGCTCGGCCGCCTTCTCGCCGGCCCCGGGCGCCTGCAGGTGGCGCAGCTGGTCAAAGAGTTTGAGGACAGCGCGACCGACAGCGGGGTGCTGGGTGGCCAGGTCGCGGATGTCGGTGTTGGTGAGATCGGAATCGGCGAAAATGTCGTCGCCGAACATTTCCATGAGATCGCCGGACAGCCGAGCATCGTCGCTTTCGGCCAGTTCGCCCGGCTCGACGCCAAAATACCCTGCGACCCGGAACAGCAGTGGCACGGTGATGCGGCGACGGTTGTGTTCGATCAGGTTGAGATAGGACGCGGAAATCTCCAGCGCTTCGGCCAGTTGCGCCTGGCTGACCGATTTCTGGCGCCGCAACCGCTTGATACGGCCCCCGATCTGCAGATCGAGCTGGTTCATTGTCCTTCTCCCATCTGTAAATCTTTACAGTCTTTACAATTTTCCCACTTCGACTTTTCAAGTCTTTACAGCTTAACACGCTGATTTCACTTCTTTTCTTGCCTTTTTACCCTCATTTGTCAATTCTTTACTCAAGCAAGCACGACGCTGTGCTCACCAACAGGAGAGAAGATCCATGAGCGCTCATCAGACGATCGATACGGCAAGCGAAGATTTCATCACCATCATTGCGCCCTCGATGGCCGAGGTGATGGCGAGCTTTAGAAGCCAGGGACTGGCCGAGCGGGACTATTCCATCGTCCACCGTGCCGGAAAGCACAGCTTCACGATGGCGGGCGGCGAAACGCTGTTTGGCGGCGCGCAGATGGTGGCCGCGACGTTCTCGCGGCGCAGCTGATCCCAATCACCGATCAGGATATTAAAAGGAGGAGTTTTCAATGCTCGATAAATCGCCCAACCCGCAACCGTTCGAGGCGCCCGAATGGGCTCACGATCGCTGGAAGACTATCGCCCGCGACTATACGCCCGACGACGTTGCCCGGCTTTCGGGCAGCCTGCCGATCCGGCACACGCTGGCCGAAAACGGCGCGCAACGGCTGTGGGAATTGCTGCACACCGAGGATTTCGTGCCCACGCTGGGCACCTTTACCGGCAATCAGGCCGTGCAGCAGGTGAAAGCCGGGTTAAAGGCGATCTACCTTTCAGGCTGGCAGGTGGCGGCGGACGCCAACTCGTCGGGTAACATGTATCCCGACCAGTCGCTCTATCCGGTCGATTCCGTGCCTTCGGTGGTCAAGCGCATCAACAAGGCGCTGCAGCGGGCCGACCAGATCCAGACCATGGAGCGGTTCGACGGAAAGTCAGACGCCGATACCGATTATATGGTGCCGATCATCGCCGACGCGGAAGCCGGGTTCGGCGGAGCACTAAACGTGTTCGAATTGATGAAGGCGATGATCGAAGCGGGCGCTGCGGCCGTTCATTTCGAGGACCAGTTGGCCTCTGAAAAGAAGTGCGGGCATCTGGGCGGCAAGGTTCTCGTGCCGACGCGCACCTTTGTGCGCACGCTCAACGCGGCCCGGCTGGCGGCGGACGTGATGGGCGTTCCGACGCTCATCATGGCGCGAACGGATGCCGAAGCGGCGCAGTTGATTACCTCCGATGTCGATGAATACGATGCGCCGTTCATCACAGGTGAGCGGACCGAAGAGGGATTTTTTCGGCTCAAAGGCGGGTTTGAGGCGGCGATTGCGCGGGGGCTGGCCTATGCGCCCTATGCCGATCTGATCTGGTGCGAAACCTCGACGCCAAATCTGGAGGATGCGAAGCGCTTTGCCGAAGCCATCCGCAAGGAGCATCCCGACCAGATGCTGGCCTATAATTGCTCGCCCTCGTTCAACTGGGCGAAATATATGGGCGAGGCGGATATGGCGGCGTTCCAGCGCGAGCTGGGAGCGATGGGGTACAAGTACCAGTTCATCACGCTGGCCGGGTATCACAACCTATCGCTGACCACTTTCAACCTGGCGCGCGGCTACAAGGACCGGGGCATGGCGGCCTATTCGCAATTGCAGCAGGCCGAATTTGCTGCCGAAAAGGACGGGTTCACGGCCACGCGGCACCAGCGCGAAGTGGGCACGAGCTATTTCGACGCCGTGGCGACCGCTGTGAGCGGCGGGTCGAGCTCGACCACCGCCATGGCGGACTCCACCGAGACCGCGCAGTTCCACTGAGCCTCACGAAAAGGCCGGGGAAGACCACGCCAATGGTTATCCCCGGCTTTTTGATTCACGTGAAGCAATCCCGATTTGCTTCACGTGAATCTTTTTCACCGCGTCATGGCGCGGGCGGCGGCGACGGCTGGGAGGGACAGGGCGGCGCAGAGGGCGAAGGTGATGACCAGCGCGGTTGCCAACTCGGAGGCAGTTTGCGCTGACGCTACGCCGGCGGTGTTGGCGATAAGGCCGGCGATGGCGGCGCCGATGCCGTAGCCCGCAGACTGTATGGTGGGCAAAAGCGCCGAGGCCCTGTCGCGTTCGCCGGGGCGGGCGGTTTCCATGATGGTCTGGCTGGTATAGGCCCATGAGGTGCCATAGGCAGCGCCGATCAGGATTTGCGCGGCGACGACGAGCGGCAGCTGGCCGACGGCAAAAGCGATGGCGAGCAGTACGAGACCGGCAACCTGCAGGAGCGGGCCAAGGCGGATCAAGCCGGGCCGTGTGGTTTCGGGCACGTTTGCGACAAGAATGGCCGTGCCGCTCCAGGTGATGGCCATGACCGCGCCGATGAAACCGGCCAGGGTTGGCCCGAAGCCGAAAATGTTCTGCAGCGCATAGACGAGAAACACTGCCGAGCCGGCCTGAGCCAATGGCATGAGCAGGATGACCCAGAGGCCCGCGCCCACCACATCATCGAACCGGAAGGCGTGAGTGGGGAACAGCGGGGTTGAGGCCGTACGGTCGCGGCCGATGACGGCAAAGAGCGTTGCGCCCGCGATCAGCAGGCACAGAGCGGTGAGAATGGGCGAAGAGAGCAGGCCACCGATCGAGACGGCCATGATGGCGGCGCCGATGAGCAGCAGGCGGATAATGGGCAGGCGATCTGACGATTTTTCCCGCAGCCCCCGCGGTACAATCCAGAGCACTAGGCCGATAAAGATTGCGCCGATGGGCAGGTTGACGGCGAAGGCGGCACGCCAGGAGAGGGTTTCGGTCAAAGCGCCCGAGAGCACCGGCCCGCCAAAGGCGGCAAGCGCCCAGACCACCGATTCCGCGCCGAACACTTTTGGCACCAGGGCTGAAGGAAAGAGTTCGGGGATCAGGGCGTAACAGATGGCGGCGACGATGCCTTCGCCCAGCCCCTGAAGGGCGCGTCCGACGAGCAGTTCGGGCATGGACCCTGCGATCGCGGCGAGGAGCGAACCGAGCAGGAACACCGAAGCGGCGGCAATGAGCGCCATGCGGGCGCCCAGACGCGCCTTGAACAGAGCGGCCCCGGCACCACCCATGATGGCGAACACGAGAAAGACGGTGGTGGCCCACGACAACAGCGCCACGCCGCCCAGTTCATCGACGGCGGTGGGCAGGGCAGTCGAGACCAGGAACCCGTTGAAGGCCAGCAGCGCGACGCCGAGGCAAAGGGTGACAGTGGCACCGAGATAGCGCGGGGAAATGATGGCGGCCCATCCGGAAGCGGCAGTTGTCATGGCAGGACTCATTAAAACAAGGAATAACTTGTTAAATTGGGGACGCCGATCTGTCCAGCGAAAAGCGAGGGGCTTTTTAGGCGGGCCGATTTGGTATAGTCAGGCGCGCTGACCATATGAGTTCATTAATCGCCTTCATCCGCCTGGAGATTTGCCCTCGTGAGCCTTGAGTCCACCGGTTACAAAAGCCGCCGCACCTTCGCGATCATTTCGCACCCGGACGCGGGCAAGACGACGCTGACCGAAAAACTGCTGCTCAATTCCGGCGCCATCCATCTGGCTGGCGAAGTGAAAGAGCGCGGCGAGCGGCGGCGGACGCGTTCGGACTGGATGGAGATCGAACAAAAGCGCGGCATTTCGATCACCTCGTCGGTGATGACGTTCGAGCATGACGGGCTGACGCTGAACCTGCTCGATACGCCGGGCCACGCCGACTTTTCCGAAGACACCTACCGCACACTGACGGCTGTCGATTCAGCGATCATGGTGATCGACGCCGCCAAGGGCATCGAGGCGCAGACGCGCAAACTGTTCGAAGTGTGCCGGTTGCGCGACATCCCGATCATCACCTTTGTCAACAAGATCGACCGCGAAGCGCGAGATACGCTGGAAATTCTCGACGAGATCATGGAGACGCTGGCGCTCGATACTGCGCCGATGATGTGGCCGGTGGGCGCCGGGGTGGATTTTAACGGGCTGATCGATCTCGAACACGGCCGTTTCATTTCGACCGAAGGCAAGCCGGAAGCCGAAGCGCCTGGGGTCGAGGCGTTGGCGGGCCGGTGGGCGGATACGCAGAACCAGCAGATCGCCGCTTCGATGGAAGGGCTTGAACTGGCAAACGGATCGCTGCCCAAATTCGACCAGAGCGCGTTCGAAGAGGGCACGCTGACGCCCGTCTATTTCGGCTCGGCGCTCAAATCGATCGGCGTGCGCGAGCTGCTTGAGGCCGTGTGCCGGTTCGCACCCGAGCCGCGCACCCAGCCGGCGCGACCCGAGCCTGTGGACCCGGCCATGGCTGCATGCACAGGGTTCGTTTTCAAGGTACAGGCCAATATGGACCCCAACCACCGCGACCGCGTGGCGTTCGTGCGCGTGGCATCAGGGACGCTCAAGCGCGGCATGCGGCTGAAAAACGTGCGCACCGGCAAGGATCTGAAGGTAGCCAATCCGATGTTCTTTTTCGCGCGCGAGCGCGAACTGGCCGACGAGGCCGTAGCGGGCGATGTGGTGGGCATTCCCAATCACGGCACGCTTTCGGTCGGCGATACCCTGACCGACGGGCCCGACGTGACGGTGACCGGCATTCCCAACTTTGCGCCAGAATTGCTGCGCCGCGTGCATCTTTCGGATGCGAGCAAGACCAAGCAGCTGGCCAAGGCGCTCAACGATCTGGCCGAAGAGGGCGTGGTGCAGGTGTTCAAGCCGACGCTGGGCTCGGGCTATTATGTAGGTGCAGTCGGGCCGCTGCAGCTTGAAGTTCTGACCAGCCGCGCGGCGGCGGAATATTCGGTGCCGATCCGTATCGAGCCGGCGCAATATGTGACGGCGCGCTGGGTGAGGGTCAACGACAAGGCCCAGTTCGACAAATTCGCGGCGCTGCACCGGCTCAACATTGCCGAGGACCGCTATGGCGATCCGGTGTTTCTGGCACCCAGCCAGTGGGAAATCGACCGCTGCGCCAAGGATTTTCCGCTGCTCGATTTCATGGCGACCAAGGATCGCGGACTGGCGGCTTAGACCGAGCAAACCTTGAGGGTGTGCCGGCGTCTTTCCTCGCTCACCACCCTGTCACCCCGGCCTCCGAGCCGGGGTCCAGTACACTCAACGCCCCAGATAGAACCGCCACCCTACCATTTACTGGATCCCGGGTCTTCGCCCGGGATGACCTTGGTGGGGGAGGTTCTGCTTGTGGCCTCTTTTCTCGCTTTGTGGCAGCCAGCTTTCCTAAAACCCCAGATCGGCCTCGGTCCAGCCGAACGCGGCCAGTTCATCGGTCCGGAATTTGGCGTCATCGGACACTATAAATTCATCGAGCTGGGGCGGGGCGACAGCCGTTCCGGCCAGCATGGCGTGGGCCTGACCGCGATGGTGGGTCTGGTGGGCGAAGAGATGGTTGAGCACATCGTCGCACCGCTCGGTCTGGATGCGCCCCTGCCGATGAATGGCGATAGGGCGGATGAGATCGGCAATCTCCAGCCCGCGGCAGAACGCTACGAGTTTTTCATCACTCTGGCGCTGTGCGGCGTAAAGCGCTCGGGCCGTATCGAACGGCTCTTCGTTTTCCCACGCCCTGGAGCCGAGCGTGCCGCCTTCGAGCGCATCGATATAGAACCAGTCAATGGTCAGGACGTGGTTGAGCGTTGCCTTGAGGGACGGGAAAAAACTTACGCGGCTGGCCTCGAACGCGGACTGCTCGAGCGCCATCACTGCTTGGGCGAGCCGGATATTGGCGAGAGCGTTGTTGAGAGCCAGCTTTTCGAGCATGCGCAGGGCAGGGTCGGCCATCACCGATCTCCCTCCCCCATCACGCGCGCCATGCCGATGGACGCGGGCATGACCGGGGCAAAGCCGAATTTGGCGTAGAGATGCTGGGCGTCCCCATCGGCAATCAGGGAAACATAGGCGCCCTCGGGTGCTTCGCGCTCAAGCCAGGCCGCGAGTTCGCCCATGATGGCTTTGCCCAGCCCGTTGCCCTGATGTGCGGGATCGACAGCGATATCGGTGATCTGGTAGGCCGTGCCGCCGTCGCCGATGATGCGGCCCATGCCGATGGGCTGGCCCTCATACAGGACCAGCACGGCAAAGAGCGAATTGGGAAGGCCCTTTTCCATGCCGTCCCGGCCGCGCGGCGAAAGTCCCGACACGGCGCGCAGGCGGGCAAAGGTTTCGACATCAGGCGTTCGAGCTGTAATCTGGTAGTCCATATCAGGCATTGGCCATGTTGATGCGATAGCTGAGCGCTTCGGCGATGTGGGGGCGTGAAACCGTATCGCTGCCAGCCAGATCGGCCAGCGTGCGGGCGACCTTTAAAACCCGGTGATAGGCGCGGGCCGAAAGATTGAAGGTTTCGGCGGCCTTGAGCAAAAGGTCGCGGCTTTCGGCGTCGGGCGCGACGATCTGTTCAATGGCGCTGGAGGGCGCCGCCGAATTTGTATGGATACCCGAAAGGTCGAGCCCGGCATAGCGTTTGCGCTGGATATCGCGAGCCGTTGCGACCCGCTGAGCGACGAGGGCGCTCGGTTCGCCCGGCTTGGACCCGATCATGTCGGTCGCCGAGACGGCGGGAACGTCGATGCGGATATCGATGCGATCAAGGAACGGGCCGGAGACGCGCCCCTGATAGTCGGCCGCGCATTTTTCGCCGCGCCGGCAGGTGTGGCCGGGCGTGCCGGCCATGCCGCATTTGCACGGGTTCATGGCAGCAACGAGCTGGAAGCGCGAGGGGTAGGTGACGCGCGCATTGGCGCGGGCGATGACCGTTTCGCCCGATTCGAGCGGCTGGCGCAGGCTGTCGAGCGCCTGGGCCTGGAATTCGGGGAGTTCATCGAGAAACAACACGCCATTGTGGGCCAGCGACGCTTCGCCGGGCCGCACGCGCAAACCGCCGCCAACCAGCGCGGCCATGGACGCCGAATGGTGGGGGGCGCGGAAGGGGCGGTGATCGGAAATCTGTCCGCCCTTCAATTCCCCGGCGATCGAGGCGATCATCGATACATCGAGCAGTTCGCGTGGGTTGAGCGGGGGCAGGATGGAGGGCAGGCGCTGGGCCAGCATTGATTTCCCCGCGCCGGGCGGGCCGACCATCAGGAAATTGTGCCCACCGGCGGCGGCGACCTCAAGGGCGCGTCGCGCCACCTCCTGCCCGCGAATATCGGCAAGATCGGGGCCGGTGGCGTTGGGCAGCGCGCGGCTCGGCTGGGGCCGTGCCGTCATCTGCCGCCCGGCCAGATGATTGACCAGCGCAAAGAGCGTATCGATGGCGACGATATCGATATTTTCGCCGGCCCATGCAGCTTCCGCCCCGCAGGCGGCGGGGCAGATGATGCCCAGATCGCGCGCATTGGCGGCAATCGCGGCGGGCAGAATGCCGGTGACGGGCGAGACGCGCCCATCGAGCGCCAGTTCGCCCAGCACCATGAACCGCTCAAGCATATCGCCGGGAATGGCGCCCATTGCGGCCATCAGCCCCAAAGCGATAGGCAGGTCGTAATGGCTGCCCTCCTTGGGCAGATCGGCGGGCGCAAGATTGACCGAGATGTGCTTGGCTGGCAGCGCAAGACCCGAGGCGATCAGCGCAGCGCGCACCCGCTCGCGGCTCTCTCCCACCGCCTTGTCGGGCAGGCCCACGATATTGAACCGCGGCAGGCCAGGAGAAATCTGCACCTGCACGTCGACCGGCACGGCCTCGATGCCCAGAAAGGCCACAGTGGTGATGCGCGTTGCCATGCCGTCCCCTCGCATGGATGAAAGTGAGCGCGAGGCTATCAAGAAACCAATCCAAGAACAAGAACGTTTAGCGAACATGCATTAACCGCATGGCCGATCACCAAGCTGTGCACGGCACCGGACGGAACGGATGGCCAGCAACGGCATTGATGCTGCGAACCACCGGCCGGCCCCCGAATGCGGCGCAGAAGCCGGTAGACTATGCAGCACCAGATCGACGCGTACGAGGGCGCGGCCGATGGGCCGAAGCCTTATTATCCGTTCCTGCGGCGACTGGAAATTTTGGAGACAGTACAATGTTGCAGAGAAGGAGCCTCCCACTGATCCTTGTCGTCGAGGACGAACCTCTTGTTCGTCTCGACATCACGCTGGCCATGGTCGATGCCGGATTTTCGGTCATCGAAGTTCCCGATGCGGAACAGGCCATTGAACTGCTTGAAACGCGCGGTTCGATCGGGCTGGTGTTTACCGATGTCGAACTTGCCGGCGCACTCAGCGGGTTCGATCTGGCCAACGAGATCGAGGCCCGCTGGCCGCACATTCCGGTGCTCGTCACCTCGGGCCGGGCAGTGCCCAAGGACGAACTCGCCGACCGCTTCATTGCCAAGCCCTACGATACCGATGCCGTCATCTCACAGGCGCGGGCGCTGGCGGCCTGATCCGCAGCGCATTGCCGGATGAAAAATTCTGTGCCCCGGGAGCCACGCTTCCGGGGCTTTACGCATCGTTAACCAGCCTTGTGAGGGGAGCGTTAAGGAGAAATCGGCCAATACAATTTGAGATAAGTTTTTCCCAAATTGCCGAGTTTGCCGCTTCATGCTCCTGCCGCGTATTTTCCGTTCGCCCAAGCTGACCAAGACGATCCTGCCGCTTGCGGCCGGTCTCGCCCTGATCGGGGTGCTGGCCGCCTGCGGGGCCAACTATTATCCGGCCAAGGGCGACAACAAACCCCATCCAGGCGTGGCGCGCGCCCATTCGCTGCCCATCCACGGCATCGACGTCTCGCGCCATCAGGGCAATATCGACTGGCGTGCCGTTGCGCAGGCGGGAACGCGCTTTGCCTATATCAAGGCCACCGATGGCGGAGATTATCTGGACCCCAATTTCCGCTCCAACTGGGAGCAGGCGCGCGCCGCAGGCATTCCGCGCGGGGCGTATCATTTCGTTTACTGGTGCCGTCCGGCATCCGAACAGGTTGCGTGGTTTGCCGCCAATGTTCCGGCCGAAGCCGATGCGCTGCCTCCGGTGCTCGATCTCGAATGGAACAATGGTTCCTCGTGCAAGCACAGCCTGAGCCGCGAGGAAGTGCTCGAAAAGGTGCGCGTGCTTCTTGCCGGCATGGAAGCCCATACGGGCAAGGTGCCGGTGATCTATACCGACATCAATTTCCATCGCGACGTGCTCGAAGGCGTGCAGATCGACAACCCCATGTGGTTGCGTTCGACGGCCGCCCAGCCCCATGAACGCTTTTCCAACCGCCCCTTCACCTTCTGGCAGTACACCCAGACAGGTACTGTGCCGGGTATCCGCACCGAGGTCGACCGCAATGCGTGGTATGGCTCGGAAAGCGACTGGATCCAGTTCTTTTTGACCGGGTGCGACCCGCGCACCTATATGCGTTTGGCCGGGCAGGGGCGGTGTGCGCCGCTGAAATAATTTCTGTTGGTCGCTCCGGATCAGCTCGATCCGCCCAAAATCCCGCTGGTGCTGATGCCGTCGAAGACGAACTGGACGGCGAGAGCCGTCAGAAGGATGCCGACGACGCGGGAAACCACGGACATGCCGGTCAGGCCCAGAACGCGCTGAATGGGAATGGCGACCAGAAGCGCCAGCCAGGCCAGCGCCATCGTCGCGACCAGCGCAACGATCACGATCCAGAATTCGAGATCGGTCCTGGCGCCGGTGGTCAAAAGGATCACCGCGGAAATCGACCCCGCACCGGCCAGCAGCGGCATGGCAAGGGGAAACACCGAAATATCGGTGCGCGACATGCCTTCGGCCTCCTCCTCGCTTGTGGTGCCGGTGGCGCCTGAATGGCGGGCAAACACCATGTCGATGGCGATCAGGAGCAACAGGATGCCGCCGGCAACCCGCAGGGCGGGCAGGGTGATGCCGAAGATTTCAAGGATAGCGTTGCCTGCGAAGGCAAAGAACAACAATATGCCGCTGGCGATCAGAACGCCACGCGAGGCGAAGACGAAACGCTGCTTGGCCGTGTTGCTGCGTGTCAGCCCCGCAAAGATGAAGGCGATATCGGCAACACCGACAGTTGCAAAAAATGTGGCGAAGGCCACGAGAAAATTGCCAGACATCGTCCCGGCCCCCAAATAGCGCCGCTGTTCCACGTGAATCAGCGTTCCGAACCTAAAGCCATCACCCTAAACTGCAAGTCCCGGTTTTGCTGGTCTGTCGGATTGATTGGTGTGCGTTCGTCTTGAATGTGACGACCGGTCGTTCGGGACCAAGCGAGCGGTCCATCTTAGCAGGAGTTATGACAATGTCTTTTCAGGCCTATCTCGATGCAGTTGAGCAAAAGACCGGGCTTTCGCCCCGTCAACTCCTGGATATCGCCCGCCAAAAAGGCTTTGACGACCCCGCAGTAAAGGCAGGGGAAATCCTCGACTGGCTGAAATCGGATTATGGGCTGGGGCGTGGACATGGCATGGCAATGGTCCACGTCATCAAAAAGGGCGAAAAAATCGATGCACGCCACGTCGGTTCGGCAGGCACTCACCGGGACAAAAGCGATACCCTGTGGCTTGATGGGGTTGCCACCAAGCCGTCCTGAGACCTGCCGTTAGAGTGTAAGTCTAGCGCCGTAATTCGATAGCGTCCCAGACCAGTGTTGCGATGTCGGGCCCGCCGAAGCGCTTGACCTCGCGGATGCCGGTGGGGGAGGTGACGTTGATTTCGGTGAGATAGCCGCCGATCACGTCGATGCCGACAAAGATCAGGTCACGCTTTTTGAGTTCGGGGCCAATGGCCTCGCAGATTTCATGCTCGCGCGTCGTCAACTCGGAGAGTTCGGGGCGCCCGCCCACATGCATGTTGGAGCGCGATTCCCCCTCGGCGGGGATGCGGTTGAGCCCGGCCACCGGCTTGCCATCGACAAGGATGATGCGCTTGTCGCCCTTGCGCACATCAGGGAGATAGCGCTGGATCATGAAGGGTTCGCGGAAGCTGGCGTTGAACATTTCGAGCAGCGAGCCGAGGTTCTCGTCGCCCTCGCGGATGCGGAACACGCCGGCGCCGCCATTGCCGAACAGCGGCTTTAAAATGATGTCGCCGAACTCTTTGCGGAAATCGCGGATTTCGGTCTCATCGCGGGTGATCAGCGTATCGGGCATCAGCTCGGGAAAGCTGGTGACGAGAATTTTTTCAGGCGCGTTGCGCACTTCCTTGGGGTGATTGACCACAAGCGTCTGGGGATGCACCAGCTCGAGCATGTGGGTTGTGGTGATGTAGTTCATGTCGAAGGGCGGGTCCTGACGCAAAAGGATGACGTCAAAAGCCGTCAGGTCGGTCTTGCGGGCATCTTCGAGCGTGAAATGCAGGCCCTTTTCCTTGTCATCCACTTCGACCTTGTGCACACGCGCCGTCACGGTCTTGCCGCGCTGGGCCAGCGTGTCGGGCGTGTAATAGGACAGGGTATGGCCGCGCGCCTGCGCCTCAAGCATCAGGGCAAAGCTGGAATCGCCCAGAGGGTTGATGGCGTCGATGGGGTCCATCTGCACGGCGACGGAAAGGGACATGGAAGGGTATCCTTGAAAAAGCGTCAGGCGGTAAAGGCATTGACCAGATGGTGCGGCCAGCGTCCCGGTGCAAGCGTTATCACGTCAAAACGGAAATCATAGCCTTGATAGGCGGGGTGGGCCGACTGGAACCATTCGGCACAGCGCACGATGCGGGCTGTGTTGACCGAGGCCAGCGCCTGATCGCGGGCTGACCGGCTGCCGGAGCGCTGCTTGACCTCGATGAAAACGATGCGGCGGCCTTTTTGGGCAACGATATCGATTTCGCCGACCGGGGTTTTGTAGCGCGTGGCAACGATGCGGTACAGTTTCAGGCGCAGCAACCAGCCGGCCAGCGTTTCGGCGGACCGGCCGGCGCGCTCGGCCCGGCGGCGCGGATCAGGTGCTGGCCTTGAGCGCGAGGGCGGCATCGTAAACCTGTTTGCGTTTGAGACCGAACTGGACAGAAACCTGATCGACGGCGGCGCGCAACGGCATTTGGGCCATGGCGTCCGATAGCGCCGCCTCCCAATCGCCGCCGGCCTGCGGCGCCGTGCCGTCCGAGCCGGCAACGAGGATCACCGCTTCGCCCTTGGTGTCGCCGGCGAAAGCCTCGGCGAGGTCAGACAAATTTCCGGCTTCGAAGCGCTCGAACCGCTTGGTCAATTCGAGCGCCACCACCGCCTGCCGGTCGGGCCCGAAGGTTTGGGCCATGTCGGACAGCGTCGCGCCGAGGCGACGGGGCGATTCGTAAAAGACGAGCGTTTCCGGACGTCCGATCAATGGCGCCAGCGCATTGGTGCGCTGGCCGGTCTTGGGGGGCAGAAAGCCGAAAAACGCAAACGCATCGGTGGGCAACCCCGCCCCGGTCAAAGCCGCAAGCAGGGCCGAGGGGCCCGGAACTGGAAAGATATCGATCCCCGCTTCGCGCGCCGCGCGGACAAGGGGAAAGCCCGGATCGGAGAGGAGCGGGGTTCCGGCGTCGGAGATCAGCGCGATGGCCTTGCCATCGCGGATCTGATCGAGGATCGAATCGATGCGGGCGCGCTCATTGTGTTCGTGCAGCGCGGTGCGTGGGGTTTTTATGCCATAGGCGTCGAACAGGCGCGCGGAATGGCGGGTGTCTTCGCACAGAACGAGATCGGCCCCCGCCAGGATATCGAGAGCCCGCAGGGTGATGTCGCGCAGATTGCCGATCGGGGTGGCCACCGGATAGAGACCGGGGGCCGGGCTTTCGACGGGGACGCGATGGCCCGATATCTGGTAGGATTTGTCCTGGCTCACAATAATCCCTTGGATTGACGCCCTTCTTTTAGCATTGGAAGGGGGTTTGTCGAGGCGGACGGATCAGACGGGAAAAGGAGCGGGGATTGCAGCACATGTGGACGCGAGCGCTAATGAGCGCGGTTCTTTTGCTGGTCATTGCCGCCTGCTCGCCGGGCCAGACGGCCATGCAGGGGTCTGGGCTCGTCCAACCTCTCGCGCCAACCGGAGCCGTGATGGCGCCCGCGCGGGGCGAAGTCATCGGCACGGGGCCGGTGCGGGTGGCGCTGATCCTGCCGCTGAGCGGCAGTTCGAGCTCCGTGGGGCGCGCCATGGTCAATGGCGCAAGGCTGGCCATGGACGAGGCATCCAGAACCGGCGGCCAGCATATTCATCTTGTGGTCAAGGATGCGGGCGCCGGGGCCGAAACGGCGCGGACCGCCACCCAGCAGGCGCTGGCCGAGGGGGCCGAGCTGATCCTGGGGCCGCTGACCGCCGATGCCGTCGGGCTGGCCGGGGCCATCGCCAAATCCTACGACACACCGCTGATCGGGTTTTCCTCCACCGCTGGCGTTGCCACGGACGGGGTTTACCTGCTCAGCGTCCTGCCGGAAGCCGAAATCATGCGCGGGCTCTCCTATGCGCGAGCGCAGGGACGTTCAGCAATTGCGGCGATCATTCCCGATACGCCGCTGGGCAATGCGCAGGCCGAAGCGCTGCGGCTGGCGGCTGGAGAAACCGGCATGGGTGTGGTTGGCATCGAAATGTTCGAAAACGAAGCGCAGGCGCGCGCGGCTGTCGAACGTCTTGCCCCGGCCATGCGCTCGAACCTTGTCGATACGCTCTATATCCCCGGCCGCGCCACGGCGCCCAGTTTCGGCATCTTGCTCGAGGCGGCCCGGTTACCGCGGGAGCGGGTGCTGATCGTTGGGTCGGCGGATTGGGAAGGCGATGCGGCTATTGCCGGCCAGCCCTACCTTGCCGGTGCCGTTTATCCCGCCATCGATCCGGCGGGGCTTGCAGCGCTCGCACCGATCTACCGCTCGCGCTTCGGCAGCGAACCGCATCAGTTGACGACGCTTGCCTTTTCAGCGGTGCTGCTGGCCAATAATGCCAGCCTGAGCCTTGCCACCCCGCCTTACGGCAACGGCCTGGTTTCACCCGCCGGTTTTACCGGACGCGACGGGCCGTTCCGGCTCCATTTCGACGGGCGGGGAGAGTATGGGCTGGTCATGCGGCAGATCGGCCCTCAGGGCGCCATCACCATCGACGCGGCGCGATTGGGCGGCTTGCCGCTCGCTTCGAGCGGCGGCAACGCAACGGACGCGGGCATTCCGCCGGCAGCGGAATTTCGCTAGAGCATTTCCGCGTTTCTTCGCTCTAGGCGGCGAGATCGGCCACCACGGCATCGAGCACCGGCCAGCCCTTGTCGGTCACCCGCAACCGGCCGTTGGGGAGGGTTTCGATAAAGCCGATCTCCTTCAAAAAATCGATCTGGGTGGCGGTCAGCGCGCGACGGGCGAGAGCCTGGTAGCGGGCCGGATCGATGCCTTCGCGCAGGCGCAGGCCCATGACGAGATATTCGTCGCCTTCCTCGTCCCAGGTCAGCGTGTCGTCTGTGGTCAGCCCGTCGCCGGTTTCGATGACCTTTTCCCACCATTTGAACGGCATTTTTTCAGCCGCGGTGGCGTGACGCGCGCCGCCCATGATCAGGCGCCCATGGGCGCCCGGCCCGATACCGGCATATTCGCCGTAGCGCCAATAGATCATGTTGTGGCGGCTTTCCTGCCCCGGGCGGGCGTGGTTGGAAATCTCGTAGGCGGGAAGGCCGTAGGACGCCGTCAAATCCTGGGTCATCTCGAACATGTCAGCGGACAGATCTTCGGACGGCATTTTCAGTTTGCCGGCATTGAACAGGTCGAAATAGCGCGTGCCCGATTCGATGGTCAGCTGGTAGAGCGAGAGGTGCCCTTCCGAGAGCGCCAGCGCTTCAGTGAGCTCGTCTTCCCACTGGCCCAGCGTCTGGTCGGGGCGGGCGTAGATGATATCAAAGCTCGAGCGATCAAAGATCGATTGCGCCAGCCGCACGGCGGCCACAGCGTCCTCGACCGAATGCAGGCGCCCCAGACGGGCCAACGGCTCGGGGCGCAGCGACTGCACGCCGAGGGACACGCGATTGACGCCGGCGGCGCGATAGCCGCGGAAGCGCTCGGCTTCGACGGAGGTGGGGTTGGCCTCAAGGGTGATTTCGACCTTGTCGGCGACCTGCCAGTTTTTCGCTATCGCATCGAGAATCACCCCGACCGATTGCGGTTTCATCAGCGAGGGGGTGCCGCCGCCGAAGAAAATCGATTCCACCAGCCGCTCCGGCGCGCGGCGGGCTGTGGTTTCGATCTCCTTGACATAGGCGGTGACGAAACTGTCTTCGTCGAATTTGCCGTGATGGACGTGGGAGTTGAAGTCGCAATAGGGGCATTTGGCCGCGCAGAACGGCCAGTGGACATAGACCCCGAATGCTGTGTTGACGCTCAAAGGGCATCCTTTACAAATTTTGCGAAGGCGCGCGCGCGGTGGGACAAGCCCTCCTTGCCCGGTGCCCAGGCGTGCTTTTCTTGCGCCGTCATCTGCCCGAAGGTCTTCTCATGCCCGTCGGGTTTGAACATCGGGTCGTAGCCATGGCCGGAATCGCCGACCGGCGGCCAGACGAGGGTGCCCGGCGCGATGCCCTCGAACAGCATGTCAGTGCCGTCGGGCAGGGCGAGGCACAAAACAGCATTGAACTGGGCCTTGCGCTGATCCGGCTTGGTCGCGCCTTTTTCGCCGAGCAGGTCCTGCACCTTTTGCATGGCGTTGGTGAAATTGCGCGGCACGCCAGCCCAATCGGCCGTGTAAACGCCGGGCTGGCCGTCGAGCGCGTCAACCGAAATGCCCGAATCGTCGCTGAGCGCGATCTCGCCGGTGGCCTTGGCCGCAGCATGAGCCTTCAGGCGCGCGTTCTCGACGAAGGTGGTGCCGGTCTCTTCGGGCTCGGGCAGGCCGAGTTCGCCAGCCGAAACGATGTCGAGACCGAAATCAGCCAGCATGTCCTGAAATTCGAGGAGCTTGCCCTTGTTGTGGGTGGCCAGAACCAGCCGGTCGCCGCGCTTGAGCCTGATCGTCATGCGGCGGCCTCGACAGCGGCGCGCTGGAGCACAACCAGTTCGGAAATGCCTTTTTGCGCCAGCCCGATCAGTTCGGCCAGCTCTTCAGTGGAAAAAGGCTCGGCTTCCGCTGTGCCCTGGATTTCAACGAACTTGCCCGATCCGGTCAGAACGAAATTGGCGTCGGTATCGGCTTCGCTGTCTTCGAGGTAATCGAGATCGAGCACGGGGGTGCCGCGATAGATGCCGCACGAGACCGCCGCCACGTGGTCGCGGATCGGATCTCCTTTGAGGAGCGAGCGCTCCTTCATCCAGCCGATCGCTTCGGACAGCGCAACGAAAGCGCCGGTGATCGAAGCGGTGCGGGTGCCGCCATCGGCTTCGATAACGTCGCAATCCAAAATTATCTGGTTTTCGCCCAGCGCGCCCATGTCGACGACGGCGCGCAGCGAGCGCCCGATCAGGCGCTGGATTTCCTGGGTGCGGCCCGATTGCTTGCCGGCCGCCGCCTCGCGGCGGGTGCGCGAGCCGGTGGCGCGCGGCAGCATGCCGTATTCCGCTGTCACCCATCCAAGGCCCTGCCCGCGCCGCCAGGGCGGAAGCGAGGTTTCAACGCTGGCCGTGCACAGGACGCGGGTGTGTCCGAATGAGACGAGGCATGAGCCCTCCGCCTGCGGCGCGACGCCACGTTCAATTGTCACATCGCGCATCTGATCGCCTGCCCGTCCGCTTGGCCGCATAGAATCTGTCTTTCTGGTGTCTGTTGGCTGATATGGTTACCAGCCTCTTAACCCTTCGGGAAGGCGCGAACAAGCGCGCCTCACTTGGCGGTGACCTCCTTTTCTCCTACTTAGTTAATCGCGGGCATTTGAAGGTGATTGGATCAAATTTCTTGTTGGTCAGCTTTCGCGGTGAAAACTGGTGCCCACGTTTCCTGAAAGCCCTCGGGACAATAAGTGGTCGCGCGGTCGAATCGAAAAAGTCTGCAGCTTTTTCTGACCGCGCTCCAGAATGGTGAAAATGGACAGAAACACGATAAATTCGTCTGCGTTTTTAGAGGCCCTTTCGACACGCAGCCAGGACATCTTCCGGCGGCTGGTCGAGCGGTATCTCGAGACCGGTGAGCCCATAGGCTCGCGGGCCATTTCAAAAATGCTCGACATGCAATTGTCCCCGGCCTCGGTGCGCAACGTCATGGCCGATCTCGAAGAGCTGGGCCTGATTGCCGCACCCCACACCTCGGCCGGACGCGCACCGACCCAGGAGGGGTTGCGGTTTTTCGTCGATGCCATGCTCGAAGTGGGGGCCATGGACGAAACCGAGCGCGACCAGATCGCCCGCAACATTTCGGGTGGCGGCCGCTCGGGGCGCGTCGAGGATCTCTTGAACGAAGCAAGCGCTTTGCTCTCGGGACTGTCGCATGGGGCGGGGATGGTCATTGCCGCGAAGGCCGACATGGTGCTCAAGCACGTCGAATTCGTCCGGCTCGACCCCGAGCGCGCCATGGCGATCCTCGTGGGGGAAGACGGGCAGGTTGAAAACCGCATCATCGCCTTGCCGCCGGGGCTGACGGCAAGTGCCTTGACCCAGGCATCCAATTTTCTCGCCCATCACATCGTGGGCAAGACGCTGCAACAGGCGCGCGAATCCATCCGCCGCCAATCGGAAAGCCAGCGGGCCGAGCTCGATGCCATCGCGCAGCGGCTCGTGGATTCGGGGCTCGCTTCGATGATCGAGGCCGATACGTCAGCCCCCACGCTGATCGTGCGGGGCAGGGCCAATCTGATCGACGATACAATGGCTTCCGAAGACCTGGCCCGGGTGCGGCAATTGTTCGACGAGATCGAAACCAAGCAGGGATTGATCGACCTTCTGAACGACGCTGAAACTGCACAAGGGGTGCGCATCTTCATCGGGTCGGAAAACAAGCTGTTTTCGCTTTCAGGGTCTTCGGTCGTGCTGTCGCCCTACAAGGACGCAAATGACAAGGTGGTGGGCGTGCTGGGCGTGATCGGACCGACGCGGCTCAATTATGCCCGCATCGTGCCTGTGGTCGATTATACTGCGCATGTGGTGTCCAAGCTGATCTCGCGCAAAGGCTAGCTTTAGCGTTTTCGTTATGCTCGCTTTTCGCTATGAGGCTTGAAATATTTCCCACCTTGGCCGATATGGCAGCCAACCTTAACTCCCCAATCGTTGAAAGAGCAGTGATGAGCGACGACAACACGACGCCAGAGCCGAACGACGACATCGATCCGCGCATTGAAGCCGATGACGCAGAAGCCGTTTCCACCGAGCCGACGCCGGAAGACCGCATCGCCCAGCTCGAGGCCGAAAAGGAACAGCTCCGCGACCAGGTGCTGCGCACGGCGGCGGAAATGGACAATCTGCGCAAGCGCACCGAGCGTGAAGTCAACGACACGCGCTCTTATGCTATTGCCGGGTTCGCCCGCGACATGCTGGTGGCCACCGACAATCTCTCGCGCGCCCTGATGGTCATTCCCGCCGAACTGCGCGAAAACGCCGACGGCACGCTCAAATCCCTGATCGAAGGGATCGAGATGACCGAGCGCGAAATGCAGCGGCTTTTGCAAAAGAACGGTGTGATCCCGATCGCGGCCGAGGGCGAAAAGTTCGACCCCCACCGCCATCAGGCCATGTTCGAGGTGCCCGATCCTTCGGTGCCCGAGGGCACGGTGGTCCAGGTAGTCCAGACCGGATACGCCATTGGCGAGCGCGTTTTGCGCCCCGCCATGGTGGGCGTGGCCAAGGGCGGCAACAAATCGGCCCCCAAACCCGACGCCGAACCCGGTGAAGGGCTCGATAAATCGGCCTGACAAAAATTCACGCAAAGCGGGGGGTGTGCTTGAAGGGCACTTCCCCCCTCCTTATATAGCCAGCAAGCCCGGAAAACCGGGCCAAATCCATCCCCCTGAGGGGTCCGGCACGACCGATCAATGCGATGCCGCAACGTGAATGGGCGCGTTGAGGGGTCAGGGCCAAATTTTAGGACTCGCTCGAGAAATGAGGTTTCGGAATGGGAAAAGTAATCGGTATTGACCTGGGCACGACCAATTCGTGCGTCGCCGTCATGGACGGCAAAACTCCTAAAGTGATCGAAAACGCCGAAGGCGCGCGGACCACGCCCTCGATGGTGGCCTTCTCAAACGACGGCGAACGTCTCGTGGGCCAGCCGGCCAAGCGCCAGGCTGTAACAAACCCCGAGGGCACGCTGTTTGCCGTCAAGCGCCTGATCGGGCGCCGGTTCGATGACCCGATGGTCACCAAGGACAAGGGCCTCGTGCCCTACAAGATCGTCAAGGCAGACAATGGCGATGCGTGGGTGGAAGCTGACGGGAAGAAATCTTCTCCCTCGGAAGTCTCCGCCATGATCCTGGGCAAGATGAAGGAAACCGCCGAGAGCTATCTTGGTGAAACGGTGACGCAAGCCGTCATCACGGTTCCGGCCTACTTCAACGACAGCCAGCGCCAGGCCACCAAGGATGCCGGCAAGATTGCCGGGCTCGAAGTGCTCCGCATCATCAACGAGCCGACCGCCGCCGCGCTCGCCTACGGGCTGGAAAAGCGCGAATCGGGCACGATCGCCGTTTATGACCTTGGCGGTGGCACTTTCGACATCTCGATCCTCGAGATCGGCGACGGCGTTTTCGAAGTCAAATCCACCAATGGCGACACGTTCCTTGGCGGTGAAGATTTCGACATGCGTCTTGTCGATTACCTCGCCGACGAGTTCAAGAAAGAGCAGGGCATCGACCTGCGCGGCGACAAGCTGGCGCTGCAGCGTCTCAAGGAAGCCGCCGAAAAGGCCAAGATCGAGCTCTCGTCCGGTTCCCAGACCGAAGTCAACCTGCCGTTCATCACGGCGGACGCTTCAGGCCCCAAGCATCTGCAGCTCAAGTTGACGCGCGCCAAGTTCGAATCGATCGTTGAAGATCTCGTCAAGCGCACCATCGATCCGTGCCGCGCAGCGCTCAAGGATGCCGGCATTTCGGCTGGCGAGATCGACGAAGTCGTTCTGGTCGGCGGCATGACCCGTATGCCCAAGGTGCAGGAAGAGGTGAAGAACTTCTTCGGCAAGGAACCCCACAAGGGCGTGAACCCCGACGAAGTGGTTGCCATGGGCGCCGCCATTCAGGCCGGCGTTCTGCAGGGCGACGTGAAAGACGTCCTGCTGCTCGATGTGACCCCGCTTTCGCTGGGTATCGAAACGCTGGGCGGCGTGTTCACGCGGCTTATCGATCGCAACACGACCATCCCGACCAAAAAGAGCCAGGTGTTCTCGACGGCTGAAGACAATCAGTCTGCGGTGACCATCCGGGTCTTCCAGGGCGAGCGTGAAATGGCGGCCGACAACAAGATGCTCGGCCAGTTCGACCTGGTGGGTATTCCCTCGGCGCCCCGTGGCGTGCCGCAGGTCGAGGTGACCTTCGATATCGACGCCAACGGCATCGTCAACGTTTCGGCCAAGGACAAGGGCACGGGCAAGGAGCAGCAGATCCGCATCCAGGCCTCGGGCGGTCTTTCGGACGCCGACATCGAGCAGATGGTCAAGGACGCCGAAGCGAACGCGGAAACCGACAAGAAGCGCCGCGAAGTCGTGGAAGCCAAGAACCAGGCCGAAAGCCTCGTGCACTCGACCGAATCCTCGCTCAAGGAGCATGGCGACAAGGTTTCGCCCGAGATCAAGGCCGAGATCGAGGCCGCCATCGCCGATACCAAGACCGCGCTCGAGGGCGACGATCCGGAGGCGATCAAGGAAAAGGCCGCTGCGCTGGCTCAGGCTTCGATGAAACTTGGTGAAGCCATGTACAAGGCGAGCCAGGACGAAGCAGAAGCCGCCGCCGCGGGCGATGCCCAGGCCGATGACGACGTTGTCGATGCTGACTTCGAAGAGGTCAAGGACGACGACGACGACAAGAAGTCGGCATAAGCCCCGCGCCTTGAAACACACCCAGTGCCGCCTTCGGGCGGCACTGTCTTTTTGCGGGCACCAGTTTCACGTGAATCACCGGTGAGTACTGGTCTTTTCGCCGCTGCCTATGGTAACAGGCAGCAACGATGATTACCTAGGCGCACGAGGGGTTCTGGCCGGTGCCGGCCCCAAGAGAGATGCGTCATGACAAGAACGGTTGGTTTGGCACAAGAGATGATCTTGCATCCGTCCATTTTCTGCCCCTGCCGCGATACAGGGATAAACTAGTCTCATGAGCAAAGCCGATTTCTATTCCGTGCTCGGGGTTGAAAAGACCTGCGACACGGCGGGCCTCAAATCCGCCTATCGCAAGCTGGCCATGCAGTATCACCCGGACCGCAATCCGGGAGACACCGAGGCCGAGCACAAGTTCAAGGAAGTTTCCGAAGCCTACGACACGCTCAAGGACCCGCAAAAGCGGGCGGCGTACGACAGGTTCGGCCACGCCGCCTTCAATGGCGGTGGCGGCGGTGCGCAGGGGTTCGGGAACGATTTTTCCTCATCGATGTCCGACATCTTCGAAGACATTTTCGGGGAGTTCATGGGCGGCGCACGCGGGCAGCGTACGCGCGATGGCCGCCAGCGCGGCTCGGACCTGCGCTACAATCTCGAAATCACCCTCGAAGACGCTTTTGCCGGCACGACAGTCGATATCGACGTGCCTTCCCTTATCGGTTGCGAAACCTGCGACGGCACGGGCGCCAAGCCCGGCACCGGGTTTTCCACCTGCCGCATGTGCGGCGGGCACGGCAAGGTGCGCGCGGCGCAAGGGTTCTTTACCATCCAGCAGACCTGTCCCCAGTGCCACGGACGCGGGGAAACCATGGACCAGCCGTGCACGGACTGCCATGGCCAGGGCCGCCGGCAGACGTCGCGCACGCTGTCGGTCGATGTTCCCAAGGGGATCGAGGACGGTACGCGCATTCGTCTGGGCGGCGAAGGCGAGGCCGGATTGCGTGGCGGGCCGGCCGGCGATCTTTACATTTTCGTTTCGGTCAAACCCCACCAGCTGTTCCAGCGCGACGGCGCCGATCTTTATGCCAAGGTGCCCATTTCGATGATCACCGCGGCCTTGGGCGGCGAATTTGAAGTGCCCACGCTCGAAGGCAGCCGCGCCAAGGTCAAGGTCGGCGAGGGCACCCAGCCCGGCCAGCGCGTGCGTTTGAAAGGCAAAGGCATGCCGGTGCTGCGCGCCAACCAGGTGGGCGATCTTTACGTCCAGCTCGACGTGGAAACGCCGCAAAAGCTCTCAAAGCGTCAGCGCGAGCTGCTCGAAGAGTTCGAAAGCCTCTCCAACCGGGAGACATCGCCGGGCTCGGAAGGGTTTTTCGACAAGCTCAAGACCATGTTCCACTAACGGAGTTGGTCCGATTTTGCTCAAGGCCCCTCGCCATCGGTGAGGGGCCTTGTTTTTTTGCGGGGCTTGCGGCGGCTGGCGCCGCCCGCTTAACTGCGGCCCGCACAACAAGGAGACGCCCATGCCCACCGCCCTTACCCTTTGCGGCTCGATCCGCTCCGGCTCGGTCAACAAGAAGCTTCAGGACGCGGTGGATGCCAAGCTCAGGGCGGCGGGGGTCGAGGTTAATTCGATAAGCCTCAAAGATTTCGAGATGCCGATTTTCAATGCGGATCTCGAGCCCGATAACGTACCGGAAGCCGCCGGGCGGCTGGCCGATCTCTTCCGGACCCACGACATCGTCTTTATCGCAACGCCCGAATACAATGGCGGTTTGCCGCCGCTGGTCGTCAACACGATCGCCTGGCTTTCCCGGCAAAAGCCTTCCCCCTTCCGGCACGCTGTGTTCGGGATCGGCGGGGTGTCTTCGGGCCGCTACGGCACCACATGGGCGCAAAGCCATCTGCGCGATTCGCTGTCCAAGATCGGCGCGCTGGTCGTGCCGACGCTGCTCGGAACCGGCCCGGATACCAGCGTATTCGATGCGGATGGGGCAGTGGCCGAAACAGGGGTCAACGCCAAGATCGACCAGATGCTCAAAGAACTCACCCATTTTTCGCGCGGCGGGATTTGAGACTGACCGCTTGCGCTCCGTGCCAACTCATGGCATCGAGCCTCGATACAGAAAAGCACGCGGGGAAATTGCCATGGCCGGTGACTTGATCGTCGGGCTCGATGTCGGAACGCGCGGTGAGGCCGAGGATATGATTTCCCGGCTCGATGGCATCGTCGATTTCTACAAGATCGGCTACCAGCTTTTCTATGGCGGCGACGGGCTGATCGTGGGCAAGGAACTGCTCAAGGCCGGCAAGCGCGTCTTTTTCGATCTCAAACTTCTCGATATCGACAACACTGTCGCCAAGGGTGTCGCAGCGATTGCCGAGACCGGAGCGACCATGCTCACGCTCCATGCCTATCCCAAGGCGATGGCAGCGGCGGTCAAGGCTGCTGAAGGCTCGTCGCTCTGCCTGCTCGGCGTTACGGTCCTGACCTCGATGGATCAGGCCGATCTCGATGATGCAGGGTACGGCATTGCCGTTGACGAGCTTGTGGCCCGGCGGGCGCGCCAGGCGCGTGAGGCCGGCATGGGCGGTGTCGTCGCCTCGGCGTTCGAGGCGCGAAAAGTGCGCGAGATCGTCGGGCCCGACATGGCTGTCGTCACCCCCGGCATCCGCCCCGCCGGCTCGGACAAGGGTGACCAGAAGCGGGTGATGACGCCCGCCGATGCGCTGGCAGCAGGCGCATCGCATCTTGTGGTGGCGCGCCCCATCGTTGCCGCACCCAGCCCGCGTCAGAGCGCGCAGGCAGTGCTGGCCGAAATGCGGGCGGCCTGAGGGGAAGACCATGGCATTGAAAATAGGAGTTGTCGGCGCTGGCGGGCGCATGGGGCAGGCGGTTATCCGCGCCGTCGCCAACCATGAAGGCATGGCGCTTGCGGCGGCTGCCGACCGCGACAATTCAAGCGCGGCTGGCAAGGACGCCGGAAGCCTGGCGGGTCTTGAACCGCTGGGCGTAGTCGTCGGGGATACGCCGCTCGATATCGTCGACCATGTGGATGCAGTCATCGATTTCACGGCGCCACAACTGAGCGTGGCCCTGGCCCGCCGGGCCGCCGAGCGCAAACTGATTCACATCATCGGCACGACGGGCTGCTCGCCCGAAGACGACGCGGCGATTGCCAGGGCCGGAGCCGATGGCGCGCGGATCGTCAAATCGGGCAATATGAGCCTTGGGGTCAACCTTCTGGCTGCGCTGGTCAAAAAGACCGCAGCCAGTCTCGACATCGATTTCGACATCGAAGTCCTCGAAATGCACCACCGTCACAAGGTCGATGCCCCCTCGGGCACGGCGCTGCTCCTGGGCGAGGCGGCAGCCGAGGGGCGCGGTATCGATCTTGCCGAGCATTCGGTGCGGGTGCGCGACGGGCACACCGGAGCGCGTGAGCCCGGCTCGATCGGCTTTGCGACATTGCGCGGCGGAGGCATCGTGGGCGATCATTCGGTCTTGTTTTCCTCGATGGCCGAAACCATCACCCTTTCCCATTCGGCGCGCGACCGGACCCTGTTTGCCGATGGCGCGCTCAAGGCCGCGCTGTGGGCGGCCAAGCAGCCCGCGGGCCTTTATTCCATGGCCGACGTGCTCGGCCTCTAGCTTTTGTCGCGTTTTCGAACTGCAGAAACGCGAGATACTTTGGGAGATATCATGACCGGAACGCTGATCCTTGTTCGCCACGGCCAGAGCGAATGGAACTTGAAAAATCTGTTCACCGGCTGGAAGAACCCGGGGCTGACCGATCTTGGGATCGGGGAAGCCAAAAAGGCCGGGCAAGCGCTCAAGAGCCGGGGGACAGTGCCGGACGCCTATTTCACATCGGCCCTGACGCGTGCCCAGCGCACCCTCGATCTGATGCTCGAGGAAATGGAGATCACCGATCTCACCATCGTTCGCAATCACAAGCTCAACGAGCGCGACTATGGCGATCTGTCGGGGCTCAACAAGGACGACGCGCGGGAGAAATGGGGCGAGGAGCAGGTCCATATCTGGCGCCGGTCCTATGACGTGCCACCGCCGGGCGGCGAGAGCCTCAAGGATACCGCGGCGCGGGTTCTGCCTTACTACGAAGCCGAGATCGCGCCGCTGGTCAAAGCCGGCAAGACTGTGCTGGTCACAGCGCACGGCAATTCGCTGCGGGCGCTTGTCATGAAGCTCGAAGGACTGGACGAAGAGGCGATCCTCAAACGTGAAATCGCCACCGGGGCGCCGATCATTTACGGGATCGATGCCGAGGGAAGCCGGGTTTCGACCGAAGAGCTTTAGAGCGGCCTCAATCCGCGCGATCACCCAGGACATCGCCGACATAGAGTTCGAGCGATAGCACCCTTAACGCTGCGAGCAGCGGCGTGGCCAGCGCCACACCGATCGGGCCGAAAATGACGCCCATGAACAACAGGAACGCGACCGTGAGCGCCGGCGGGAGGTGGACCACCCGGTCCTGCACCAGCGGCGAGAGCACGTTGGCGTCCATTTGCTGGATGAAGGTGTAGCCGGCCAGAGCGATAATCGCAGTGGATAGGTCCTGCCCGATCATGGCCAGCCCGATGGGTACGAAGGCCAGGATCGGCCCCATGAACGGGATGAAATTGAGAACCCCGGCGATAATGCCGAGCGAGAGGGCGAAGCTCACGCCAACGGCCAGCAAGAGTACGGTGGTTGCCACACCAACGATCAGCATGAGCGCCAGCTGTCCCACCAGCCAGCGCTGCAGTGTCTGGCCCGCCTGATCGAGGACCTCGCGCAGGCGCGGGCGGACTGAAATGGGCGCGAAAATGACCAGCCCGTCGCGATAGCGGGCCGGATCCGCTGCCAGAAATATGCCGATCAGCGACACGATCAGAATGTTCGAGATCATTCCGAACCCGGTGCCCAGCACAGCGCCCGCGCCGCCGAAAATCGTTTGCGGTTCGGGCAGGCGCTCCCAGATATCTTCGATATTGAAAGTGCGCAGGACCGGAATGCCCCAATCGTTGAGCTGATCTGCAACGACACGCCAGGCCTCGCCGAGGGCCCGACTGAGAGCATCAAGCTGATTGAGCACGGTGACACCGCCAACCACCAGCGCAAATCCGATGACGCCAATGGCCAAAACAATGGTCATCACCAGCGCCAGAACGCGCGGCACGGGCAGGATGCGCCTGAACATCTTGATGCCCGAGTCAAGAACGGCGGCAATAAGAACGCCGGCGAAAATCAGGAGCAACAGGTCGGAGAAAAAGACCAGCAGCCCGACTACGGAGAGGGCCGCAATGCCTATGAGTATGGTTCGCGCCACCGAAATATCCCCTCGCCCGTTGCCACAGAGCAAGGCGCAGGGCCGAAGAAGGTTCCACTCCGGCCGTCAGGATGCGCCGACCAGCCCCGCTTCCCAGCCCAGAATGGCACGTTTGCGCACGATACCCCAGTGGTAACCGGTCAGCGCGCCGGTCGACCCGACGATTCGATGGCAGGGGACGACAAAAGAGATCGGGTTGCGTCCCACCGCCCGGCCCACGGCACGCGCAGCGCTTGGTTTGCCTACCGCCCTTGCCACCTCGCCATAGGTCGCGGCGCGACCGGCCGGGACCTTTAGCAGCGTTTCCCAGACCTTGATTTCGAACTGGGAGCCGATCATCACCAGTCGCACCGGCTGTTCGGGGTCCCATCGGCCGGAATCGAAGATACGGGAAGCGATGGGAGCAACCGCCCTGTCGTCGCGCTTGTACTCGGCATTGGGCCAGCGATTGGCCAGGTCCTCAAAGGCATATTGATACTTGCCATCATCGGCAAAGGAAATCCCGGCCACGCCGTACTGGGTGACCATCAGGCAGACCTTTCCGAACGGGGAGGGCGCATAGCCCCAGGTGACTTCCAACCCGGCGCCCTTGGCGCGATAGATGCCGGGAGGCACCGCGTCATAGGTCACGAACAGATCGTGCAGGCGGGATGGGCCCGAAAGGCCCAACTCATAGGTCGTATCGAGCACGCTCATATTGTCGCGCAGAAGTTTTCGCGCGTGGTCCAGGGCGACCGCCTGGGCGAAGCTCTTGGGGGTGAGCCCGCACCAGCGGCGGAACATATCGACCAATTGCCGCTCATTCATCGAGAGCGCGTTGGCGAGCCCGGCGATATCTGACGCTTCTGGCCCCGGCATCGACAGGTATTCGATGGCCCGCGCGATGGTGCGATAGGTCTGCTCGGTGGCCATATCTGGAAGCTGTGAAAGTGCTGTCATCTCGTTCATGGGCTCACACTAGTGGCCGTTGAGAATTGTCGCGACCCGATTTTGACGCCAAGTGCCCTTCCGCATCAACGACCGCACGAACGTACCACTATCAACATTGCGATGATCCGGTAAGAATGGAACAGGTGCGATTAGACGCCGAACCACACTGTGGGGACAAGACATGACGGCCAGGACGTCGGCGCTGTGGGAAAAACAGGATCAACACAAGGGTGATCGCTGGCGCCTTTTTCAGGCCGTCGGCGAAGCAGTGCCCGCCGGCAGGGTTCTTTACGCGGGCAGCTTTGTGGATGTCGCCCCCTCGTTCGTCTACGACGACGTGACCTATGCAGATATGGACAAGCGCGCAGCTGCTTTTTTTGCCGATACCGAAGGTGTGCAACAGATCATAGCTGAGCACGGCGGCAATGCGGACGCGCGGTTTGCGTTCGTTCATGGGGACTACAGATTGCTCGATCTGGAGGCCGGCAGTTTCGATCTGTTGATCTCGCTGTATGCGGGGTTCATCTCGGAAGCCTGCGGTCATCTGCTGCGCGTCGGAGGCACGCTGTTGGTGAACGCCAGCCATGGCGACGCCGCTCTTGCGGCCCTTGATCCACGACTTGCGCTGGCAGCCGTGATCCAATTAAACGATGGCCGCTACACCGTGAGCAACCGGGACCTCGATCGCTTTATGGTTCCCAAGACCACCCAGTCGATTACAGTAGACAGCGTCAAAGCTTCAGGGCGCGGCATCGCCTATACCAAGACCCCGTTCGCCTATCTGTTTGAGAGGGTTGGCTGAATTTGTTGCGGCCGCTTTAGCGCTTGGCCCGGCTCAGGGCGTGGCCGAAAGCGTCGGCAAAGCTGGCCTTGTCGTCAGGGGTCAGGAACCGCCCGATTTCGACGTCACCCTCGCGCGTCACAATCTTGAGCGCGGTTACCCGGTCCTCGTTGTCCCTGATAACCGAGAAGCGGATGAAGAAGGGATTGAACGACAGCGCGGTTTCCCGGCCCTTCTTTGTGACATGGCGGATGTCGAGGGCATCGGGCCAGAGTGTGATTTCCTCAAACATCTCCTTGTCGCGAAGCGAGGCAGTGAGCGCCCAATAGAGCAAAAGCACGTCGAGACCCAACAGGCCGACGACGGGCCAGGCGCCCATGGCGAAAAAGGCGATGCCGGGGATGGAAGCCATGACGCAGGTGAAGGCAATCACCCAACGGATCCCCTGCGGGGAAAGCGAGCGGTGCGGGGTCAGCAATGCGGCAAAGAGCGGGCTTTGGGTCATCTTGGCTTGCCTTTTGGCCTTGGCGCCATTCTAAGGGGATTGTCCGCCCGAAAATCAAATCAAATATCGCCGCACCCCATGCCCAAACCGCTGACCCGGGCCGAGATCGAAAAGATCTTCGAAGCCTTCTCAAAGCACGATCCCGAGCCCAAGGGCGAGCTCGATTATGTCAACATCTTCACGCTGCTTGTCGCCGTGGTGCTGAGCGCACAGGCCACCGATGTGGGGGTCAACAAGGCGACGAAAAAGCTCTTTGAAATCGCCGACACGCCCAAAAAGATGGTGGCCCTGGGCGAGGATGTGATCCGTGAGCACATAAAGACCATCGGGCTTTACCGTAACAAGGCCAAAAACGTCTTCCTTTTAAGCCAGATGCTGATCGAAAAGCACAACAGCGCGGTGCCCGACACCCGCGAGGCGCTCGAAGCGCTGCCGGGGGTCGGGCGCAAGACAGCCAATGTTGTGCTCAATATCGGGTTCGGCCAGCCGACCATCGCCGTGGACACGCATCTGTTCAGAGTGGGCAACCGCACCACCATCGCGCCGGGCAAGACGCCGCTGGCGGTTGAACTTGCGCTGCTCAAACGGGTACCCAAGCATTATCTGTTGCACGCCCATCATTGGCTGATTCTGCACGGGCGCTATGTGTGCAAGGCGCGCAAGCCCGAATGCTATCGCTGCATCATTGCCGAATGGTGCCGCTACCCGGCCAAGACAACCGTCTAAAGTGCGGTTGCGCCGTCTGCGCCTATGGCTTAAGCGAAGGGCAGTATCCATGACAATTTATGCGGAGCGCCGATGACCACGCGGTTCGACGTCCTGACCATCGGCAACGCCATCGTCGATGTGATCGCCCCCATCGATGACAAGTTCCTCGTCGATGAAGGTCTGCGCAAATCGATCATGCATCTTGTCGATGCCGATCGGTCAGCGGACCTGTACGCCAAGATGCCCAAGGCAAAGTCGATCATTCCCGGCGGCAGTTCGGCCAATACGGCAGCCGGTGTCGCCGCACTCGGCGGGCGCGCTGCGTTCGTGGGCAAGGTGGCCGAAGACGAGCTGGGCCTCATTTTCCGGGACGATTTCGATACCAAGGGTATCCATTACGAAACCGCCTATCTGCGTGACGACGTGGCCACCGCCCGCTCGATGATCCTCGTGACATCCGATGGCGAGCGCACCATGAACACCTATCTGGGCGCCTCCCAGCACCTGACCGAAGACGATATCGTCGAGGAAACCATCGGCGCTTCTTCCATCACCTATATGGAAGGCTATCTCTGGGACCCCCCGCAGGCCAAGAAGGCCTTCATCAAGGCTGCCCATTACGCCCACAAGAACGAGCGCGCCGCAGCGATCACGCTTTCGGACCCGTTCTGCGTCAACCGCTTCCGCAACGAGTTTCTCGACCTCGTCAAATCGAAAACCATGGATTACGTCTTTGCCAATATCGAAGAGGTCAAGGCGCTCTATGACACCGACGATCTCAACGTCGCTGTGCGTCAGCTGGCCGAAGATGCGGAAATCGCAGCCGTCACCATGGGCGCGCGCGGGGCGATGGCCATCAAAAATGGCGAGATCGTTTCGGTCCCGGCCTTTCCGGTCAACGATGTCATCGACGTAACCGGCGCCGGCGATCTGTTCGCCTCGGGGTTCCTGCTGGCCACGGCGCGCGGGCAATCGATGGAAGAAGCGCTCAAACTGGGCTGCCTCGCCGCTTCGGAAGTGATTTCGCACTATGGCGCGCGCCCGGTGGCCGATCTCAAGGAGCTGGCCCGCGGCGAAGGGATTGCGGTCTAATCCAGGTCTGTCGCGTCCGAACCGGTTAAGCGGCATCCACTTAACCTCGACACGCACCTAGACCTTCCTGAGTGCCACTTCATGAATTGAGTGGTCGGCGCCCTTGTTCAAAATCAGATCTGCCCGCCCACGGGTGGGCAGAATGTTTTCGCGCAGATTCAAAAGATTGATCGACTGCCAGATGGACTTGGCGGTCGAAATCGCCGTCAGCTCGGAGAGCTCGGCAAAGCGCTTGAAAAAGCTCTGCGGATCGCGGAACGCTGTTTGCCGCAATTTCATGAACCGCTCGACATACCAGGCCTCGAGCAAATCCTCGTCGGCATCGATATAGATCGAAAAATCGATGAAATCGGAGGCAAAGGCGATCGGCTTTCCAGTCCTTGGCAATTCGCCGGGCTGAAGAATGTTGAGTCCTTCGACGATCAGGATATCGGGACTTTCGACGGTCGTGCGCTCATTGGGCACAATGTCATAGACCAGATGGGAATAGGTCGGTGCGCTGACCTTTGGCTTGCCTGATTTGATGGCAGCGAGAAATTCGACGAAGGCAGACCGGTCATAGCTTTCGGGAAAACCCTTGCGCTGCATCAGCCCGCGTTCTTCGAGCACCCTGTTGGGGTAGAGAAATCCATCGGTGGTGATGAGGTCGACCTTGGGCGAGCTCGGCCAGCGCCGCAGCAGGGCGCGCAGGATGCGGGCGGTCGTCGATTTTCCGACCGCCACTGAGCCGGCAACGCCGATGATGAACGGCACCTTGGCGCCGTTGTGGCCCAGAAAGCGGGTCGAGGCGTGGTGGATGCCCTGAATGGCTTCGACATAAAACGAGAGCAGCCGCGTCAATGGCAGATAGACGATTTCGGCTTCGGCGAGCGAGATCGGATCGTTGAGCGCCCGAAGGTGCTCGATGTCCTCGCCGTTGAGCGTCATGGGCTCGTCGGCGCGCAGCCGTGCCCATTCGTCGATCGTGAAGTTCAGATAGGGCGTATAGGCGATCTTGGGCATGCTCAGTCCCTGGTCCGGGCGGCCTTTTCGGCCAGACCCGTTTGCGCCGTGCGGCGGTCGAGTTCGCCCGTCACTTCAGAGAGCGCAACGCCCTCCGAGCGCAGCAGAACCAGCAGGTGATAAATAAGGTCGGCGCTTTCCTTGACCAGTTCCTCGCGATCGCCGCTCATTGCCGCAATCACGGTTTCAACGGCCTCCTCGCCAAGCTTCTGGGCGCATTTGGGCGTGCCCTTGGCAATGAGTTTGGCCGTATAGGACTCCTCGGGCGAAGCCTTGGCCCGCTCGGCCAGACGCGCGTCGAGCGCTTCGATACTCAATGTCATGGATTGTGCCTCCGTCTCCCCGCCATCGGTCTAACCCTTGCCCGGGGCGGGGTGCAAGCGGTCAATAGGGCTCAATCGAGCCGCATGGGGATGCCGGCCGCCGCCATATGCGCCTTGGCCTCGCCAATTGTGAACGTGCCGAAATGAAAGATCGAAGCGGCCAGCACGGCGGTCGCATGACCCTTTTTGACGCCATCGACAAGATGATCGAGCGTGCCCACGCCGCCCGAAGCGATGACCGGCACCGCCACCGCATCGGCGATGGCGCGGGTCAGTTCGAGATCGAATCCGGACTTGGTGCCGTCGCGGTCCATGGAGGTGACCAGCAACTCACCGGCACCGCGCTCGACAGCGCCAATGGCAAATTCAACAGCATTGAGCCCGGTCGGCTTGCGCCCGCCGTGGGTGAAGATTTCCCAGGACCCCGATTCGCCGCGCTTGGCATCGACCGAAACCACGATGCACTGATTGCCGAATTTATCCGCCGCCCGCGCCACGAAATCGGGATCGTTGACCGCAGCGGAATTGATCGAGACCTTGTCGGCGCCCGAGAGGAGCAGCTTTCGGATATCGTCGTTGGACCGCACGCCGCCGCCGACGGTCACCGGCATGAAGCAGTGTTCTGCCGTGCGCGCCACGACGTCGAAAATCGTGTCGCGGCCTTCGTGTGACGCAGCAATATCGAGGAAGCAGAGTTCGTCGGCTCCCGCTGCATCGTAAGCAATTGCCGCTTCGACGGGATCACCCGCGTCGACAAGATCGACGAAGTTGACGCCTTTGACGACGCGACCGTCCTTTACATCGAGGCAGGGAATGATGCGGGCCTTCAGGGTCATCGGACGCCCGCCCTCTTTTTTTTGTTTGCTGTCCTCGCGGCTGCGCCGCTGCGGGCAAGCCGGCCGTCCTTCACATCAAGGCAGGGGATAATTCTGGCTTTCAGCGTCATGCCGCTTCGCCCTTCAACATCGCCAGTGCTTCACGTGAATCAATGCGCCCGTCATAGAGCGCCCGGCCGGAAATCGCCCCTTGCAGGATTTGCGCGTCCGGCTCGGTCATGCGGCGGATGTCCTCGATACCGGCCAGGCCGCCCGAGGCGATGACGGGTATGGATGTGGCGTTGGCCAGTTCCAGCGTCGAGGGCCAGTTTATGCCCTTCAGAACCCCGTCGCGGTCGATATCGGTATAAATGATCGCGGCGACGCCCGCGCCCTCGAAGCGCTGGGCCAGATCGATGGCGGAAAGCTCGGACGTTTCAGCCCAACCTTCAACGGCCACCTTGCCGCCGCGCGCATCGATGCCGACTGCCACTTGTTCAGGAAACGCCTTGCAAGCGGCCTTCACCAGTTCGGGATCGCGCACGGCAACGGTGCCAAGAATCACCCGGGCCAACCCCTTGTCGAGCCAGCTTTCGATATGGGCCAGCGTGCGGATGCCGCCGCCCAGTTGCACCGGGAAATCGACTGCCTTGAGGATCGCCTCCACCGCCGCGCCATTGACGCTCTCGCCGGCAAAAGCGCCGTTGAGATCAACCACGTGGAGATACTCAAATCCCTGATCCTCGAACGCCTTGGCCTGTGCAGCCGGGTCGTCGTTGAACACAGTCGCCTGTTCCATGTCGCCCAGCTTGAGCCGCACGCACTGGCCGTCCTTGAGATCGATGGCTGGAAAGAGAATCATGGGCGCCATTTCAGAAAATTTGCGATCAGGGCCAGGCCAAGGGACTGGCTCTTTTCGGGGTGGAACTGGGTGCCGAAAATATTGTCGCGCCCGACGATCGCCGTGATCGGGCCGCCGTACTCGGCGGTAGCAATCACCTCATCGGGGCTTTCGACCTGCATATGATAGGAATGGACGAAATAGGCGTGCAGGCCATTTTCGCCTGTCGCGATGCCGTCGAGCAGCGCGTGGGGATGGGTAACGCTCAGCGTATTCCAGCCCATATGCGGCACCTTGAGGTCCGGGTCCGATGGCTCGATTTTTTCGATGGCCCCGGCGATCCAGCCCAGGCCCTTGGTCTCGATCTTTTCGCGCCCGACGCTGGCCAGTAACTGCATGCCGACGCAGACGCCCAGAAAGGGTGTCGTGCCCGCTATCACCTTTTCGGTCAGCACGTCATGCATACCGGGCACTGCATCAAGGCCCGCCATGCAATCGGCAAAGGCGCCGACGCCGGGCAGCACGATCCTGTCGGCCCTGCGGACCAGATCGGCATCGGAGGTGACGATCACGTCCGTTCCGGTCCCCTCAGCGGCGCGGGCAAATGCCTTTTGCGCCGATTTGAGGTTACCGGCGCCATAGTCGATGATGGCGATTGTCTGGCTCATGAGCGGAATCCATAGTTTTTTTCGAGCCACATCCGCTCGGCGGCGATTGTGTTTTCGGCGGCCAGTACGCCGCTCGCAATCCAGTTGCGGCCCTCGAGTGCCCGGCCGGCGATCGACGACGCTGCAAAACCCGTCCACAGCGCGAAGATCAGATAGAGCAGCCCGGCAATGTCGTCGCCGATCCGGGGCACGAGCAGAAAAAGGCCACCCGCCACAGCGATCCAGAGCAGGAGATAAGCGATGGCGCCGCGCGAAATCGCCCAGAGCGGGGCGAACAGGAAAGCGCCCCAACTGAATTTGTCAGCCAGAATTGAAATGGCGTCAGGGCCGTTTTCCGGCTTGGCGTAAATTGCATAGAGGGTCATGAGACCGGTCCGTAACGGGGCTTTGCCCCAGCGTAATGCTACAACACGCCCTTGGTCGAGGGCACCTGATCGGCGGCGCGGGGGTCGATTTCGACCGCCTGACGCAACGCGCGCGCCAAAGCCTTGAACAGGCTTTCGGCGACATGGTGGTTGTTGTCGCCGTAATGGTTTTCGGCGTGCAGGGTGATCCCGGCATTGATCGCGATGGCCTGGAAAAATTCACGCACCAGTTCGGTGTCGAAAGTGCCGATCTTGGGCGATGTGAACTCGACCCGCCAGACAAGGAAGGCGCGGCCCGACACATCGAGCGCCACGCTCGATTTGGTTCCGTCCATCACGAGGTCGCACGACCCGTAGCGCATGATGCCCTTCTTGTCGCCCAGTGCCTGCCTGATCGCCTGACCGATGGCAATGCCCACATCCTCGACGGTGTGGTGATCGTCGATGTGCAAATCGCCCTTGGCATGAACCGCCATGTCGATCAGCGAGTGACGGGAAAGTTGATCGAGCATGTGATCGAAGAAGCCGACCCCGGTTTCGATCTGCCGCACGCCATTGCCGTCGAGATCGACAGCGACGGCGATCTCGGTTTCATTGGTCTTGCGATCGAGCTTTGCCTTGCGCATTGGGTTCATCCCTTGGAAACTCGGGCCTTGCATTAACAGCTTGCGGGGCGGCGGGAAAGCCCGGGCTTTGCCCCCTCGCATTGCATTTAGCCCAGCCAATCCTAAATAAAGGCCAACACGCGTTTTAATGTGAAAGGCATTTGAGTTTCAAATGACGACAATCGTTTCAGTACGCAAGGGTAATCAGGTCGTGGTGGCAGGGGACGGGCAGGTGTCGCTCGGCCAGACCGTCATGAAACATTCCGCCAGAAAGGTCCGCCGGTTGGCCGGAGGTTCGGTGATTGCCGGATTTGCCGGCGCGACCGCCGACGCTTTCACGCTTTCCGAGCGGCTTGAAGCCAAGCTCGAACAATATCCCGGCCAGTTGATGCGCGCCTGCGTGGAGCTGGCCAAGGACTGGCGCACCGACCGTTACCTGCGCCGGCTCGAAGCCATGATGATCGTTGTCGACAAATCAGATTCGCTGATCCTGACGGGGACCGGCGACGTTCTGTCTCCCGAGGACGGGATCGCGGCAATCGGTTCGGGCGGGAATTACGCCCTTGCGGCGGCCCGTGCTCTGACCGACAGCGAAAAAAGCGCCGAAGAGATCGCCCGCAGATCGATGGCGATCGCCGCCGACATCTGTGTTTACACAAACGCCGACGTCACCGTCGAAACGCTTGAGCTCGACAGTTGAGCCTTTCGATCCGCCAGATTGGACCTGATGAGGCCCAAGCCTATCGGACCATAAGGCTGATCGCACTAGACGGCGACCCGGCATCGTTTGCCTCGGACGCCCAGACCGAGAGGGCCCGCCCGCTCGACTGGTACGCGCAGGGCACAAGGGATGCGGCGATTTTCGTGGCGTTCGTCGATGATCAGCCGGTCGGCATGGCGGGCCTGTTCGTTTCCGACCGGCCAAAGACCAGCCATATCGGCACGATTTTCGGCGTTTATGTTCGCCCTGAAAACCGGCGCAACGGGATGGCGGCCGATCTGATGGATGCCGTCATTGCGCATGCCAGAACTATGGTTCGGCAGGTCCATCTCGGCGTCGCGGCCGACAATTGTGCCGCTCTCAACCTCTACCATCGGCTCGGTTTCCAGACCTATGGCACCGAGCCGCGCGCCCTCAATGTCGATGGGCGCTTCATCGACGAGCACCTCATGGTGCGGTTTCTGGACAAAGAAGACAGACAATGACCGATAGAAGTTTTTCTCCCCGCGAGATCGTTTCCGAGCTCGACCGCTATATCGTCGGGCAGTCGGATGCCAAGCGTGCAGTGGCCATCGCCCTGCGCAATCGCTGGCGCCGCCAGCAGCTGCCCGAAGATATCCGCCGCGAGGTTTCGCCCAAAAACATCCTGATGATCGGGCCGACCGGCGTGGGCAAGACCGAAATTTCACGCCGCCTCGCCCGGCTGGCCCAGGCGCCTTTCGTCAAGGTGGAGGCCACCAAGTTCACCGAAGTCGGCTATGTCGGCCGCGACGTCGAGCAGATGATCCGCGATCTTGTCGAAGCGGGCATTGTGATCCTGAAAGACCGCAAGCGCGCCGAGGTCAAGGCCAAGGCCCATCTCAATGCCGAAGAGCGGGTGATCGACGCCTTGGTCGGCCAGTCGGCGACCCCTTCGACACGGGACGCGTTCAGAAAAAAACTGCGCGACAACGAGCTCGACGACAAGGAAATCGAGATCGAGGTGCCCGCAACTTCGGGCATGCCGATGTTCGACATCCCCGGCATGCCCGGTGCGGGCGCCGGGATGATCAATCTTTCCGACATGTTCGGCAAGGCGTTCGGCGGCAAGACGCAGAAGCGCAGCGTCAAGGTCAAGGACAGCTACGAGATCCTCATCAACCAGGAGGCCGACAAGCTGCTCGATCAGGACAAGATCAACGTCGAAGCGATCGAACTCGTAGAAAATCATGGCATCGTCTTTATCGACGAGATCGACAAGGTGGCCGCCAAGGAAGGCGGGGTGACCGGCGGTCCGTCCCGCGAAGGCGTGCAACGCGACCTGCTGCCGCTCATCGAGGGCACGACGGTTTCCACCAAATACGGTCCGGTCAACACCGACCATATCCTGTTCATCGCCTCGGGCGCCTTCCACGTCTCAAAGCCAAGCGATCTTCTGCCCGAGCTTCAGGGCCGCTTGCCCATCCGGGTCGAATTGCGGGCCCTGACACGCGAGGATTTCATCAAGATCCTCTCGGACACCGAATATTCGCTGATCCGGCAATATGTAGCGCTGATGGGCACCGAAGGGGTGACGCTCGAATTTACCCCCGACGCCATCGAGGAAGTGGCCAATGTGGCGGTTTCGGTCAATTCAAGCGTTGAAAACATCGGCGCGCGGCGCCTGCAGACGGTGCTTGAAAAGCTTGTCGAGGACATCTCGTTCGAAGCCCCCGACAAGGCCGGAACCACGCTGACCATCGATGGCGAGCGGGTGCGTGACACCGTCGGCAAGATGGCCGGCGATACCGATTTGAGCCGGTATATTCTCTAGCTCCCGCCAAAGAACGCTATGGCACGACCGGCAAACACGGCCAGAATCCAGAATAGGATCGAGGCTGCCGCCGAAAGTCGCGTCATCGCGCGCTCTGCCACAAGGTGACGGCGGCCCAGCACGAAGAACCCTGCATTGGCCAGGGCAAGGCCGATCAGGCCTAGCTTGGTGAGAAACACCGGGTTGCCCACATATTGGGATGGCTGGACCGAAAACAGCAGGGCGCCCGTTGTCACCGCGACGGCGAGCGCCCCAATGGCGAGAGGACGCAACACGGCAATTGCCGCCCCGAGCGGTATTTGGCGTCCGCCTCCGAGCACGCGGATATCCATGAGAATGGTGCTGGTCACCAGCACCCCAAGCGAAAGGATATGGAGCGCGTTGACGATCGGATAGGCGAAGATATCGCGCCGCAGATAGTTGGCCAGCGCGAGATTTTCGATCGTCTCGAGCATCTCTTGCTTACTGGTCGAGCTCGGCTGCAAATTCGGGATAGACGTCATATGTCGCGTCCCCGACCACAAGCCGAACGGCTTTCATTCGGTAGTCGGCCTCGTCAATGGCCCGATGGCCATGCGCGACAACGCTGTCGCCGATCGCCACCACCGTCTCGTCGAACCCTGACGCCAATGTCCGTTGGACGGGCGCCAGCTCGACCGTCCAGTCGGTTTCGCCATCGTTGAGGGTCAGGGTGGGGTGGGGCTGGCCGATGTAGAGGTCGGTCAATGTCCCTTCGAGTTCGAACCAGTCTTCACTTGCCCAGCTCCAGCCATGATGGGCGAGAGCGGGAAGGGCAACGCAGACCGACAGAGCCGTGCCAAGGGCGAAAAGCGTGCGGCGTGGAAAAATCGACATGGCAAAACATCCCGTTTCAACGCTAGAGCATTTCAAATCCTGCAGCGACAATGTGGCACAGGCAAGGACGCACCGCGCGAGCGCTCAGGGCTTGCTCCGGACGGCCCGCCGCATGATCTCGTCACGGACAGCCTTGCAGTCGTCGGGCGAGAGTTTGCCGATCTCGCGGCCCAGAACATTTGTCAATTCGGTCGCTTCGGGTGCCATGCCTGCGGTGTCGATCGCCATCTTGGGGTCTGAAATCTCGGCCAGGCGCTGGATTTCCTCGGCTTCGTCCCAGATCACGTTGAAATAGGCGATGATGCGCTGCACCATGAACCAGGTGGGCTTGCCGCGCTTGCCGTGTTCGAGCGCCGAGAGATAGGCGCTCGAGACATTGAGGGCTTTCGCCATGTCCTTGAGCGCGATACCGCGTTCGGCGCGCAATTTCCGCAATTTTGCGCCCAGCGGGGTCATTTTTCCCTCTTGCGTTTGAGCCGCACATAAAGCGCGCCGCCGCCGCCATGGCTCTGGTGGGCGGGATCGATACCGGCAACCATGGGGGCAAGCTCCTTGGCGTTGAGCCAGACCGGCACCATGGAGCGCAGCACGCCTTTTTGCTCGAGCTGCAGGTAGCCGGTCTTTTTGATGCCCTTGCCGGTAATGACCAGCACCGTCCTGTCGCCACGCGCGACGCGGGCGGGAATGAAGCGCTCAAGTGCTGCGCGGGCCTGTTCCTGGGTCATTCCGTGCAGATCGAGGGTTGCATCGATGGGTTCATGGCCGCGCGACAGGCGCCGCTTGAGATTGGGCTCTATGGATTTTTCCGACGCCGGGATTTTCGAGGCGGCGATCATCGGCTGGGCCGAGGGCAGGGGTGGACGCGCAAAGCGGGGCGATGTGTCGCGGGGCTTTCCTGCGTCAGGCTCCTCGGCGGCCTTTTCGAGCGCTTCGAGCAGAGCCTTGGGATCGGTGCTCTTGCGCCTCAAGAGAGGGTCGACAGTGCTGCCCACTGCATTCCAAAGATGCCAGTCGCGCACCGGCCCGGACTTTTTGGGGCGTGGTCCGGGCGGTTTGCGCGCCATGGCAGATCGACCTTCAAGCAGCGTCTATTCGAGGTCGTTGGTCGCGACGAGCTTCCAGTTGGGGTCGCGTGATCGCGTGTTGCGCATGAAGGTCCACTCATCGGCGATCGCCACGACCTGACCGGGCGTGCCCTCGACGATCTCGCCCTCGCGATCCTTGGTGATCGAAACCACTTCGGCATCGATGCGCATCGTCACGACCGCGTTGCGCTTGTCGAGTTCGGCTTCGATAAATTCGATATTGGACAGGCCAACAAAGGTGAAATCCACCGTATGGCCCGCCGCTTCGCGCTCGGAGATCGCCGCATCGAAGCTGTCGTACACATCCTTGTCGAGCAGCATTTTCAGTGTCTTGCGGTCGCCCGAGGCATAGGCCGAGACAATCATTTCGTAGGCTGACTTAGCGCCTTCAAGAAACTGTTTGGGCGAAAAGGCAGGGTCGGCGGCCACTATGGCGCGCAGGCCGCTTTCGATTTCGGGCTTCCCGCCGCCAAGTTTTTCGATCTCGGCTTCAATCTTGCGCTGCTGGCGCTCGGCTTCCTCGGTATCCTGAGGATTGCGCCGCGGCATCGGAACGACGGTATCGTCATTGTCCGATTTGGTGCGCGAGATCGATTCATGGCGCGCCGAGGGCGGACGCTCGTTGCCGGTGCGTGTGCCCAGGACCGAGCGGAGACGCAGGAGCACCACGATGGCCACCACGATGACGATAAGGGTGGGAAAGTCGAGAAATTCGCCCATGAGTGAAATTCTGGCTCCAAAATGAAAGGTTCTGTCTACCGCCCGACCGTTACAGCTACTGGCCGGTCGACGATCTGGGGCGGTTCGCAATCTGGTTGTAGTGACCTATATATATGCAAACGTGCTGTGCAAACCAGTTTGCAGTGGCATTATTGTGATCGAGGGGTTTGACCGGCATGTCCTTTCATGCCGGCGGGCCCTCTCAAACGAGCAGGAGATCGCCCGCGTGGGACGTTTCATTCTTCTTGGATTTTTATTGCTGCCGTTTCTCGAGATCGCCGGGTTCATCTGGCTCGGGGGACAGATCGGCATCCTTTCGACCCTGGCCGCCATTATCCTGACGGCTGTAGCCGGTGTCTTCATCGTCCGCTGGCAAGGGCTGGGCATGGTGCTCGATAGCCGGGCGATGATGGCGCGGGGCGAGATGCCTCAGCGCCAGTTCGCCGAGATGATGATGATTGCGGCGGCGGGGCTGTTTCTCTTGATCCCGGGGTTCATCACCGACGCCATCGGGTTTGCGCTGCTCATTCCGCCCGTCCGGCATTGGCTTTATGGCCAGATGAGCCGCAACATGGTGGTCGTCACCACCTATCGGCCCTCGCAGCCCGGGCCGGCCTATAAATCCATCGATCTCGACAACGACGATTACCGCTAGCCGATTCTGCCGCCGCGTCCGCCAAACCTTGTGAGCGGAACGCAAAAGTGGTAGCCAGACGCACGAAATTTGCGGTCCTTGCGGGCCGCTCTGGCGAACCAGAGATAGGGACATATTGGCCAATGGCTGACGACAACACAAACAACGAAGCGACCGAGGCCGGAGCAGAGGGTACGGCGCCCGCCTTTGGCATCGTGGGACAGTATGTGCGCGATCTGAGCTTTGAAAACCCCAATGCACCGGCCTCGCTGGTGCCCGGACAGGTCAATCCCGGCTCGAACGTCAACATCAACGTCCAGGTCAAAAAGCAGGCCGATGACGTCTACGCCGTCGAAATCGGCCTCAACGTCAAGACCGAGCGCGAAAGCACCGTGCTTTATGCTGTCGAGCTGGTCTATGGCGGTCTTTTCCGCACCCGCAACATTCCGGAAAACCAGCTCGGCGCTCTCTTGATGGTCGAAGCGCCGCGCCTGATCTTCCCCTTTGCCCGCCAGGTGCTGGCATCGACGATCCAGGCCGGCGGCTTTCCGCCGCTGCTGCTCGAGCCCGTCGACTTTCTCGCACTCTATCGCCGCAACCTTGCGGCGGCGGCCGAAAAGAACAAGACCGAAGGCACCGCAGAGGCCACAGAGGTCAAGCCGACCGTCAATTGACCGTCTGGTACCCATAAAAGAAAAGCCCCGGTTCGCCGGGGCTTTTTTATTGGGCTGTCCGATTTGGGATGAGGCGCGCGATCAGGTGCCGCTATAGCTCGGCGCCCTCCGGTCGATCCAGGCGCCAAGCCCTTCATGGATGTCGTTTGTCGCGGCCATCCGACCGAACTGTTCCTGCTCGATGGCCAGCCCTTCGGCGATCGATCCGTTGACCCCTCTGGTGACTGCGGTGATGATCCGCGCCGCGGCAAGCGGCGAGTGTGCCAATATGCGATCGGCAAGCGCGAAGGCTTCCGGGATAAGACGGTCATGGGGAACGACCTTATTGACCAGCCCCAATTCATATGCACGTTCGGGGCTGAACGTGTCGCCCGTCAAGAGCAGTTCGAGCGCCCGCTTTCGACCGATGAGCCGCGGGAGGCGCTGTGTCCCGCCGAACGTTGGTGGGATCGCCAAGTTGATCTCGGGCTTGGCAAACACCGCCTTTTCCGATGCTATGGCTAGGTGGACGGCCTCGGTAATTTCGCATCCCCCGCCGAAGGCGATCCCGTTCACTGCCGCAATGATTGGCTTGGGAAACGCCTCCAGGCGCTGTGTCATCGACTGGCCGCGCCGCACAAATTGTTTGATCGCTACATCGGGTCCGCGTTTCACGCTTTGTGAAAATTCATGAATGTCTCCCCCGGCGGAAAACGCCCGATCGCCAGCCCCGGTAAGAACAACAACGCCAACCGTGGGATCATCTTCGATTTGATCCAGAACACCGACGAGCAGATCGATCGTCTCGTAGTTCAGCGCGTTCAGTTTTTCGGGGCGGTTCAAGGTCAGCAGGGCCACGGCTCCATGCTGTTCCAACCGGACTGTTTGCGTCATTTCGATATCCTCCCTGCAAGTTGACAGGACGCTACCGCCACTGGCAATGAATATACACTCACTAGGCGGTATACATTGATGGCAATGAAAAAGACGACCAAGGACGTGATTCTCGATGCAGCGAACCGGTTGTTCTATGCCGAAGGCATCCGGGCGGTCAGTGTCGATGCAATCGCTCAAAAGGCCGGGATCACCAAGCGCACGCTCTATTATCACTTCAAGAGCAAGGACGATCTGGTTACCGGCTATCTGTCATCGCGAGATCAGCCCAACCTTGCACTGTTTGAAAAATGGTTCAGCGAGGCCGAAGGCTCCATCGCCGACAAGACAGCCGCCATTTTTTACCACGTCGCCGAGAACGCCCGTCATTCGAAATGGAAGGGTTGCGGCTTTTTACGGACGGCGGCCGAGCTGGCGAACATGCCAGGACATCCAGCCGTTCTGGTTGGCGCTGCGCACAAGAAGAAATTTGAGAGCTGGCTCTCGACGCGGTACGAGCGGGCCGGTCTTGAGAGCCCCGATTGTCTGGCGCGCAGCGTCGTTTTGCTGATGGAGGGCGCGTTTTCGACAACGCTGATCCACAGAGATCCCGACTATGCGCGGGCCGCGGGCCGCACTGCTGCAATCATCGTAACCATGGCCACCGAGCAGCCCATGGAATGATTGTAGGCGGTGTTCGCTGAAGACCGGGGGTTTAACCGATCTCGATTTCAATTGTTTCGTATTTGAGCCACATAGCGCTGTCGCCCATCTGGGCGATAAAGCCGGCGTGGGCCCGCTTTTCCTGCGCCGTCAGACGGGCGGGCAGGGGCGTTGGACGGGCGCGGGCCGGCGGGCGTGTTCCGGAGCCCCTTATGGAAGTTTCCGCCTCGGCGGACAGGGCCAGCGCCACCTGCCGGCCACCGATCAGTTCGAGATAGACCTCGGCCAGGATTTCGCTGTCGAGCAGAGCCCCGTGCAGCGTGCGGCGCGCATTGTCTATGCCATAGTGCTTGCACAGCGCATCGAGGCTGACGCGGGCACCGGGGTGGATCTTGCGGGCCAGCATGACCGTATCGATGACCTCGTTTGTAAGCCGAGGCCGCCCCACCCATTCGAGCTCGGCGTTCAAAAAGCCCATGTCAAAGGGGGCGTTGTGAATTATCAGGGGATCGTCAGCTACGAAATCGGCGAAATCGCCCGCTACTTCGGCAAATTTGGGCTTGTCGCGCAAAAAGTCTTCGGACAGCCCGTGCACCCGAAACGCCTCGTCGGGCATGTCGCGTTCGGGGTTGAGGTAGACGTGATAGTGGCGGCCGGTCGGAACGTGGTTGATCAGTTCGACGCAGCCGATTTCTACCAGCCTGTCACCATTTGCCGCCGACAGGCCGGTGGTTTCCGTGTCCAGAACGATTTCGCGCAGAAGGCTCATGACATCGCCTCTTCGCGCAGCGCCTCGATCACGGCATCGGTGTGCGCGATGGTATCGTCCATGGTGCCCGAGGTATCGATAGTATGATCGGCCCGCGCCCGCTTTTCATCCTGTGCCAACTGCCGCGACAAAATAAGATCGAGTTTTTCCTCGGTCATGCCGGGGCGGGCGAGTACCCGCTGACGCTGGATTTCCGGATCGCAATGGGTGACAACCACCTTGTCGATGGAATATTTGGCGCCGGTTTCAAAAAACAAGGGGATTTCCATGACGGCGAAAGCGTGGCCCTCCGCCTCGGCCCTATCCATGAAATCGAACGCCTTTTCGCGTACGAGAGGATGGATCACCTCTTCGAGTTCGGATATGCGGCCGGGCTCCGCACCAAGCGCGGCGCTGAGCGCCTTGCGATCCACCGTACCATCGCGGACCGCACCAGGAAAAAGGGTCTCGACCAGCGCCACCGCCGGGCCGGCATAGAGCTCATGGACGGCTTCATCGGCCGAATATGTGGGAACCGATTGCGCCGCAAAGCGAGCAAGCACTGTCGATTTTCCCGTGGCTATGGAACCGGTGAGCACAACGCGCAGCATTACTTCCCTCGAAAACTCTTTCTCTACTGTCCGAGTGCGGCCAGAACACGATTCCTGAGTTCGTCGGTTACCGCCGGCTCGATACCGAACCATGCGCGAAACCCCGGCACCGCCTGATAAAGCAACATACCCAGCCCGTCGACACTGGCAAACCCCTTGGCCCGTGCCTGGGCCAGAAGTGGTGTAATGAGCGGTGTATAAACGATATCGGTCACCACGGCGCCGGGCGCGAGCCGGGAGATATCGAGCCCGTCGAACCCGGTGCCCTTCATGCCGACCGAACTTGTATTGACCAGAAGGCCCGCCCCCATCATCAGTGAGCCGATATCGGACAATGAACCGGGCACCACTGTGGGCCCAAATTCTGCAGCAAGCGCTTCGGCCCGGCCCAAGGTCCGGTTTACCAGGTCGATCCGGGGTACACCCCGGTCAATGAGCGCCGCCAGAATGGCCCGCGACCCGCCGCCCGCGCCGATCACCACCGCCGATTGGAGCTCTTCGTCCCAGCCAGGGGCAGCAGCATCGAGATTGGCGAGGAACCCGGCATAATCGGTGTTGGAGCCAAGGATTTTCCCGTCGTTGGCCACCAGCGTGTTGACCGCACCGATCTTGGCGGCCAGCGGATCGATTTCATCGATCAGGGCCATCACCTCTTCCTTGTGCGGGATGGTGACGTTGCCGCCTACAAATTCTCCCTCTTGCAGCCGGGAAATGAAGCCGGGCAGATCAGCGGGAGCGACTTCTATCGCCTCATAGCTTGCATCAAGCCCGTGCTCGGCAATCCAGCTTTGATGGATCAGCGGCGATCTGGAATGGGCGATCGGGTGACCGATGACGAAGGCTTTTTTCATGATCCCGGCTCAAAGATTTCCGGCGCATGCTGCTCGAGCGCCGCGAGAAGCGGCAGGAGCGGCAAACCCAGTATGGTGAAATAATCGCCCTCGATGCGTTCGAACAGGCGAATGGACGGGCCTTCGAGCCTGTAAGCGGCGACCGAATCGAGGATCGCCTCGCCTTCGAGATCGAGCACCCGGTCGAGGGTTTTCCTGTCGAAGGGCTTGAAGGTCAGAACAGCGGTTTCGACTGCACTCCAGACAATGTGTCCGCCCCGGGCCAATGCCACCCCCGAGTGGAGCTGATGGGACTTGCCCGCCATGGACAACAGCCGTTCGGCGGCATCGGCGCGGTCTTGCGGCTTATGGAGCCCCTGGCCCTCGAAGGCTATCGTCTGGTCGGCTCCAATCACCATTGCCTGCGGCGTCATGGTGCTTATGGCGAGCGCCTTGGCTTGTGCAAGTCGACGCGCGAGGCCGGCGCGATTCTCGCCTTCGGTCAAGGCCGTCTCTTCAATCTTGCGCTCATCGACCCCGGCACTGGCGACCGAAAACCGCAAGCCAGCGTTCTCAAGAAGGCTTTTCCGCGTTGTACTTTTCGAGGCAAGGATCAACATGGCCGGGCTTTTGCGGTTGGCGAAGGAACGAGCTTTTCCACATGCGCTCTCACAGTTAAAGCCCATTTCGGCTTGGGGCGGTCGAGGGGCGAAGTTTTCCCCAAAGGCCGATATTGGGTTAACAGTTGGTGAATTGGGGACAGTCCGGCGGGCCTGGGGACAATAGCGGGGAAAACCGCCCGCTCCGATAACGGCTCGGCGTTAATCTTTCATTAAGGATGTGCACAGGCCATCTCTTAACGAAACATTAATGGCACTGGCGTTCGCTCGCCTTTCATCCCCGTTTTTCCCGCACGACCTGCACGCGCCTTGCCGCGCGAAACTGACGCAAGCCGATTTGGGCGGGCCTGGTTGTGGGCTGCAAACAATTGGTGCAAAACACAGCTATAAAGAAGAAGAAGACTCTTAAAGATAGATTCCTTTAAAAGACCAAGAGCTCTGGCAATTGCATTTTCCCTCACCCAAAATTCCGACTGGAAAACCGCTTCTCGATACGGCGCTGGGCATCAGGCAAAGCCGCCCCCCGATCTGGATCATGCGTCAGGCGGGTCGATACCTTCACGAATATCGTGAGGTCCGGGAAAAAGCCGGGAGTTTTCTCGATCTTTGCTATTCACCGGCGCTCGCCACAGAAGTGACGCTTCAGCCATTGCGGCGGTTCGATCTCGATGCTGCAATCTTGTTTTCCGACATTCTGGTTATCCCCCATGCGCTCGGCCAGGACGTGCGGTTTGCGCAGGGCGAAGGACCGATCCTCGATCCAATCGATGAGACGACGCTTTCAACGCTGAAGCCGGAAAACGCTCTCGATAATCTTAATCCGGTTCTGGAGGCGATCGACCGGATCAAACTGGCACTTGGCGAGAACAAGACGCTGATCGGGTTTTGCGGTGCGCCCTGGACCGTGGCCACCTACATGATCGGCGGACGCGGATCTCCCGACCAGGCAGCAGCACGACTTTTCGCGCTCCAGCATCCGGAAGCCTTTGCAAAGCTGATCGACATTCTGGTCGAGGTTTCGGCCCAGTATCTTGTTGCCCAGTTCCGCGCCGGAGCGGACATGGTGCAAATATTTGAAAGCTGGGCGCTCAACCTCGATGAAACCGCGTTCCGCAACTACGTCATCGAACCCAACAGGCGAATCGTCGAAAAGGTACGCCGTTTCATTCCTGACGCCCCGATTACAGGTTTTCCACGCGGCGCAGCCGGGATGCTGGCCGAATATGCCGAAAAGACCAAAGTCAGTGTTCTGGGGCTCGATTTTGCCACTCCTCTGGCTTTCGCGTCATCGAACCTGCCAAAGACGCAGCCCGTGCAGGGCAATCTCGATCCGTTGCGGCTGGTGGCCGGCGGCGGGCAGATGGAAAAGCGCGCCGAGGAGATCATAGAAGCCTTCGCCGATCGCCCCCATATCTTCAATCTGGGTCATGGGATCGTGCCGCAAACGCCGATTGCCCATGTTTCGCGCCTTGTCGATGTCGTCCATGGGCGCTAAGCAGGTCTGAGGATCAGGGGAGAGCACGATGCTGGAATGGGTCAAGGCATTGCACGTGATTTCGGTCATCGCCTGGATGGCCGGGATGCTCTATCTGCCGCGGCTGTTTGTCTATCACGCGGACGCTGAAAAAGGCTCGGTGCAGTCGGAAACCTTCAAGGTGATGGAACGCCGGCTCTATCGCGCCATCATGACGCCAGCGATGGGCGCCACCTGGATTTTCGGGCTTGTTATGCTCTATCTCTACGGGATGGGGATTTTCGCCATGGGCTGGATCTGGGTCAAACTTTTGTTTGTGTTCGCGCTTTCCGGCTTTCACGGCTTCCTGGGCAAAAACCTGCGGGCTTTTGCCAATGACGAGAACGCGCGGCCGGCCAAATTCTTCCGGGCCATCAACGAAGTTCCGACGGTGATGATGATTGTCATCGTCATCATGGTGATCGTAAAGCCATTCTAGGCGCATCCGGTTCGGGTTGTGCTTGCAATGGGCGCATTTAATGGTTTATGAGAAGCGGGCAACTCACCCGTTCGCGGTGAGATGGGCGGCAGATTGCTCCGCCCCGCTTCTCCCTCCTTTTTTAAGTTTATCCCGACCATCCCCCTAAGAAGGCTGATCATGGAATTCATGAAGCTCAGGGACCTCAAGGCCAAGTCACCGGCCGAGTTGCAGTCCTTTGCCGAAGAGCTCGACGTCGAAAATGCCAATACACTGCGCAAGCAGGAATTGATGTTCGCCATCCTCAAGCAACTGGCGACCCGCGATGTGGAAATAACCGGCGAAGGCGTTGTCGAGGTCCTGCCAGATGGTTTTGGCTTCCTGCGCTCTCCCGATGCCAATTATCTGCCCGGTCCTGACGATATTTACGTCAGCCCCTCCCAGATCCGCCGATTCGGCTTGCGCACCGGCGACACGGTCGAGGGCCAGATTCGCTCTCCCAAGGAAGGCGAGCGCTATTTTGCGCTGCTCAAGGTCAACACCATCAATTTCGAGGATCCCGAGCGGGTCCGGCACAAAATCAACTTCGATAACCTGACCCCGCTCTATCCCGATGAGCGGTTGAACATGGAACTGTCCGATCCAACCACCAAGGATCGTTCGGCCCGGGTCATCGACCTCGTTGCGCCTCTCGGCAAGGGGCAGCGCGCCTTGATCGTTGCTCCGCCACGTACCGGTAAGACTGTATTGTTGCAAAATATTGCACAATCGATCGCCACCAATCATCCCGAATGCTATCTGATCGTGCTTCTGATCGACGAACGTCCTGAAGAAGTGACCGACATGCAGCGCTCGGTTAAGGGCGAAGTCATTTCCTCGACGTTCGACGAACCCGCGTCCCGCCACGTGCAAGTGGCTGAAATGGTTATCGAAAAGGCCAAGCGCCTTGTCGAGCACAAGCGCGATGTTGTGATCTTGCTCGATTCGATTACCCGCCTGGGCCGAGCCTACAACACCGTCGTTCCCTCCTCGGGCAAGGTCTTGACCGGTGGTGTCGACGCCAACGCCCTGCAGCGCCCCAAGCGCTTTTTCGGTGCGGCGCGCAATATCGAGGATGGCGGTTCGCTGACCATCATCTCCACGGCCCTGATCGACACCGGCTCGCGCATGGACGAAGTGATCTTTGAAGAGTTCAAGGGCACGGGCAATTCGGAAATCGTTCTCGACCGTAAGGTCTCCGACAAGCGCGTCTTCCCGGCCATCGACGTCACCAAGTCGGGCACCCGTAAGGAAGAGTTGCTGGTCGAATCTGACATCTTGCGCAAGATGTACGTCCTGCGCCGCATCCTCAACCCGATGGGTACCGTCGATGCCATGGAGTTCCTGCTCGACAAATTGCGGCAGACCAAAACCAATGCCGAGTTCTTCGAGTCTATGAACACGTAGCGTTCTCGGCAATTTTCCGCGATAGATCGAGGCCGCGCGTGGCGTTTACACGGCGCGGCCTCGTTGTATTTTGACCACCGGATGAAATGAGATGCAGACCAGCGCGACCATTGCCGCCCTTTCCACCGGCAGCTTGCCGTCGGGCGTCGCCGTCGTTCGGCTCTCCGGCCCCGAGGCCTTTGCCGCTGTTCGCGCCTTATGTGGTGGTCTGCCGGTTCCCCGCACGCTGGCGCTCAAGACGCTGCGCCATCCGACCTCCGGTATTGCGCTGGACCAGGGCCTCGTCGCAATCTTTCCAGCGCCAAATTCCTTCACGGGCGAAGATTGTGCCGAACTGCAGGTCCATGGCTCCCCAGCCGGCGTCAAAGCCATCCTTACTGCCTTGACTGGTGCGTGCGGGCTTGAGCTGGCCGCTGCTGGCGACTTCACCCGCAGGGCATTCGAGAATGGCAAGCTCGACCTTACAGCCGTCGAAGGTCTGGGCGATCTCCTGGCGGCCGAAACCGAGTCCCAGCGGCGCCAGGCGCTGTCGCGTCTCGAAGGCGGCTTGTCCGACCAGATCATCATATGGCGGGCGCTGCTGCTCGATGCCCGCGCCGAGATCGAAGCGCGCCTCGACTTTTCCGATGAAGACGACGTGCCGTTCGCACTCCCGGCCCATTTTATCGAAGATTTACAGTCACTTGGGCGCGGACTGAAGGAAGCCTTGAGTACCTATGACAGGGGCCGCATCGTCCGCGAGGGCTTTCGCATCGTTTTGGCCGGCCCGCCAAACGCTGGAAAGTCTAGCCTCCTCAACCGTCTGGCCGGCTCGGACGTGGCGATTGTAACCGCCGAAGCGGGCACGACGCGCGACACCAAGGATGTTGCTATCGATCTGGGCGGCCAGTTGGTTACGATCACCGATACGGCAGGCCTGCGCGACACGGACAGTCTTGCCGAGGGAGAGGGCATCCGTCGCGCCCAAAGCGCAATACAAGCCGCTGATCTGGTGCTTTGGCTGATCCCCCCCGACGGGGAAACCTTGCCGAGCGTGGACCTGGATGTTCCTTTATGGCGACTGGGCACCAAGTCGGACCTTGGTGGCACCGCGCTTGATGTTGATCTATCGCTTTCGGTTCTCACCGATGAAGGCATCACGGCCTTGCTAAAGCGGCTCGAAAGCCATATTGAAGGCCGCCTCGGCCCGAGTGAAGCGAGCCTGGTCAGCCATCTTCGTGACAAAGAGGCTCTGGATCGGGCAATCTCGAGCATTGAAACGGCGTTGACGCATATCGATCAGCCCGAGCTGTGCGCTGAGGATCTGCGCCGGGCCGCCGATATTCTTGCGGGGCTGATTGGCCTTATGGACAATGAGGCCGTATTGGACCGACTGTTCGCAGGCTTTTGTATCGGGAAGTGATTCACGTGAAACACGCGCACGTTTTTTGGGCAGCGATTCACGTGAAACATTGCAGCGGCGGGACCCCAATGGATTCACGTGAAACACCATCGAGACTGAGATCATGAGTGAGTATGGCGTCATTATTGTCGGTGGAGGACACGCGGGAGCGGAAGCTGCAGCCGCCTCGGCGCGTCTTGGCGTCGCGACGGCTCTCGTCACGCACCGATTCGCAACGATCGGCGAAATGAGCTGCAATCCGGCCATCGGCGGGCTGGGCAAGGGCCATTTGGTCCGGGAAATCGACGCGCTCGATGGCGTCATGGGACGGATCGCCGACAAGGGCGGTATACAGTTTCGCGTCCTCAACCGCCGCAAAGGTCCCGCGGTGCGTGGGCCGAGGGCCCAGCAGGACCGAAAGCTCTATCGCGAGGCGATGCAGGCCGAACTTTCCGCCACCCCTAATCTCGATATTATCGAAGGCGAAGTCGACGATCTGCTGGTGACGGACGGTTCGGTCAGCGGCGTCGTGCTGCTCGACGGCCGCCAGATATCGACAAAAGCGGTGGTTCTGACCACAGGCACGTTCCTGCGCGGGCTTATCCATCGCGGGGAGGAGACTATTCCGGCTGGCCGAGCGGGCGAAAAGCCGGTGCTGGGCCTCTCCGTGCGTCTTGAAGCGCTTGGGCTCAAGCTGGGACGGCTCAAGACAGGAACGCCGCCGCGGCTTGATGCCAATACCATCGATTTTTCAGTGCTTGCTGAGCAGCAGGGCGATGACGTGCCGGAGCCGTTTTCTGCTCTGACCGATGCGATAGCGACGCGCCAGATCTCGTGCTTTGAGACGCGCACGACCTCTGATGCGCATCGCATCATTGCAGAAAACCTTTCAAAATCAGCGATGTATTCCGGTCGCATCCAGTCGCGCGGCCCGCGCTATTGCCCTTCGATCGAAGACAAGATCGTGCGGTTTGCCGATAAGGATAGCCATCTCGTTTTCCTGGAACCCGAAGGGCTCGATGACCCGACCGTCTACCCGAACGGTCTCTCGACGTCGCTCCCCGCCGACGTGCAGCTGCAGTTCCTGCAGGCCATGCCTGGCCTTGAAAATGTGGTCATCAAGCGTCCTGGCTATGCCATCGAATATGATCACGTCGATCCGCGCGAGCTGTCGCCGAACCTTATGCTGCGGGCTCTGCCGGGGCTCTATCTTGCCGGGCAGATCAACGGCACCACCGGATACGAAGAAGCGGCGGCCCAGGGCCTGCTGGCCGGCGCCAACGCGGCACTTGCAGCCTCGGGCCGCGCGCCGCTGATCCTGTCGCGCACCAACTCCTATCTTGGGGTGATGATCGACGATCTGATTTCGCGCGGCGTCACCGAGCCCTATCGCATGTTTACTTCGCGCGCCGAGTTCCGACTGCAGCTTCGCGTCGACAACGCCTACCAGCGCCTGACCCAGTTAGGAATCGACATCGGCCTCGTCGGTGAGCAACGCCAGCAGCATTTTGAAACCCGTGCGGCACAGTTGGACGGGGCAAAGTCTCTCCTGCATTCCCTATGGGTAACGCCGACCGAAGCGCGCAGGGCCGGCGTCAACGTCAATGCGGACGGTGTGCGCCGTACAGCCTTTGAGCTCATGAGCTATCCAACCACCACCCGGCAGGATCTCGAGGCCGTTTGGCCCGAACTTTCCGCTATGGAAACAACAACTTACGATCAAGTCGCCATAGACGCCCAGTATGCAGTGTACCTTGAGCGCCAGCAAGCCGACGTCGAGGCCGTCAAGCGTGATGAGGCGCGGGCTATCCCCGATTGGCTCGACTATAGCCGGCTTCCCGGGCTGTCTAACGAGATGAAACAGAAACTTGTTGCGGCTCGACCGCAGACCATCGCCCAGGCGCAGCGTATCGAAGGTGTAACGCCGGCAGCGCTGACTTTGGTTCTGGCAGTCATCCGTCGCGGTCGTATCGACCGGAAGGCGTCATGACGATCGATTCGCGGCGCCTGGCCGACCTTGAACCGTATATTGCGCCAATGTTCGGCAATGTTGAGGTCATTTCCACTCAACTCCATAGATTTTCGGACCATCTTTTGCGTTGGCAGAAGGTTCAGAACTTGGTTTCACGTGAAACACCGGGGAATCTCTGGACCCGGCATATTCTTGATTCGCTTCAGATTTTACCGCTGATCAGCCCGGTTTCCGGGCCTTTGCGCATCCTCGATATCGGCAGCGGCGGCGGCTTTCCGGCGATTCCGCTGGCCATTGCTCTGCAGGGCCAGGACTTTTCCATGCACCTGATCGAGTCCAACACACGAAAATGTGCGTTTTTGCGCGCGACAGCGCGCGAATTCGATCTCCCGATCGCCGTCCATACGGCCAGAATCGAGGCGGTTTCGCCGGAAACGATAGGTGCTGTCGATCTTTTTACCTCAAGGGCGCTCGCGCCATTGCCGTTGCTGCTGAGCTATATCCACCGATTTTGGAGCCCGGAAAGCCGCGCGATTTTGCATAAAGGGCGCGAAAATGGGGAAGAACTTAAATCTGCGGATTCAGATTGGGTTTACGATGTGTTAAAGCATCAAAGTGCGACGGACAAAGACGGCGTTCTGCTCGAAATTTCCCATCTACGACCTCGCACCTAACCTAAGTATTTGAAACCGTGGCGGTTTCGGAGGTCAGATGCATCCGCGTATCATAACACTCGCCAATCAGAAGGGCGGCGTCGGCAAAACAACGACGGCCATTAACCTTGCAACCGCTCTCGCAGCCATTGGCGAGCGGGTTCTGATTGTCGATCTCGATCCCCAGGGCAATGCCTCCACTGGGCTTGGGCTCGGACGCCAGCAGCGTGAGCGCTCGTCCTACGACCTGTTGCTCAATGAATCGACGGTCAAGGATGCTGCGGTTCGCACCAACGTGCCCAATGTTTCCATTGTGCCTTCGACCATGGATCTTCTGGGCGTCGAGTTGATGATTGCCGCCGAGCGCGATCGAGCGTTTCGCCTGAAGTCGGCACTTGACAACGTTGCCGAGGTGACCATCGACGGCAAGCCGATCACTTATGTGCTGATCGATTGTCCCCCCTCGCTCAACCTTCTCACCATCAACGCCCTGACTGCCGCCGATGCCGTTCTGGTGCCGCTGCAATGCGAGTTTTTTGCGCTGGAAGGCTTGAGCCAACTGCTTCAGACCATTGAGCAAATTCGATCGACGCTTAATCCACGCCTGTCGATTCAGGGCGTTGTTATGACGATGTTCGACAAGCGGAACAATCTGTCCGAACAGGTGCTCAGCGACGTGCGCGAGCATATGGGAACGCTGGTCTACGAGACGGTCATTCCACGTAACGTCCGGCTTTCTGAGGCGCCCAGCTATGGCAAACCGGCGCTGCTTTACGATCTTAAATGCGCCGGAAGTCAGGCCTATCTTCGATTGGCCACCGAAGTGATCAAGCGCGAACGCCAGTTGCGGGCGGCCTGATGGAGAACACAATGAACGATAAACCCACTCGTCTCGGCCGCGGCCTCGCCGCCCTGATTGGAGACATGCAGCCGCTCGAAACCGCTCCGCGCCAGGCGGAAACGTCGGGGACGCGCCGATTGCCTGTCGAGTTCATCATCGCAAGCCGCGCCAACCCCCGCAAAGACTTCGATCCAGAGCTGCTCGAAGACCTGACCAATTCGATTCGCGAAAAGGGCGTCATGCAGCCGCTGCTGGTGCGTCCAAGCGACCAGGGCCCCGATGTCTTTGAAATCATTGCCGGCGAGCGCCGCTGGCGAGCTGCGCAACGTGCTGGATTGCATGAGGTTCCCGTCATCATCCGTGAGGTCGATGACAAGGAAGCGCTTGAGCTGGCGATCATCGAAAACGTGCAGCGTGCCGATCTCAACCCGCTCGAAGAGGCGCAGGGCTATGGCCAGCTGATCGAACAGTTCGACTATACCCAGAACGACCTGGCTCACGTCATCGGCAAGTCGCGCTCGCATGTCGCCAACACGCTGCGGCTGCTCAGATTGCCCGATGAAGTTCAGGGCATGCTGGAACGTGGTGAATTGACAGCGGGGCACGCCCGCACGCTTATCACCTCCGAAGATCCCCTGGCATTGGCCCGCCGCATTGTCGATTCGGGACTTTCGGTGCGCGAGGCCGAAGCGTTGCATCAAAAGGGTGCTGAAGCGCGTCGGCCGCAGCCTGCTGGTGAAAAGCGTGGACCATCAAAGGATGCGGATACGCTGGCGCTTGAAAAGCAACTGTCCGACGCCCTGGGCCTCTCGGTTACGCTCGAGCACAAGGATCGTGGCGGAAAGCTGGAAATCCGCTACAAGACGCTCGAACAACTCGATGGCATTTGCTCTCGGCTCCTGCCGCATTAGGCGGCGTTGCACGTGAAACATCGTTGTAAGTGATTGATTGCATTTAGCGTCTTGCGGCGGCCATGCAGATGGCCAGCAGGGCCTGCCGGCCGATGGCGGGCGCCAGTGGCCCCGATTTGCGGCTTTCGAGAATAGCGCTGGCCAGGCGGTTGCAGGCTGCCGCCAAGCCGTCATCGTTCCAAAGCCGAAGCTGCTGTTCGAAGCTGGCTTTGCGGGAAAAGTGAATGCGGGGTGTCGCGCGACCGATCACCTGATCGACGCCCGCGCCGGTGTCGATTTCTGCTCGCATGGCCCGCAGGCGGGAAAAATGCTGCATTGAAACAATGAGCAGACGTTGGGCATCTGTGCCCGCGCTCGCGGCGCGCGTCATGGCCTCATCAAAGCGGCGGGCATGGCCCGTCGCAATGGCGTCAACGACGGCGTCGATGGCCAGGGCTGCATTATCGCCACACAGCCGCATCACGTCTTCACGGGATAATGACCCGCCTTCGCCAGCATAGAGAACGAGCTTTTGCAGCTCGCTTCGGGTAACTTGCCGGTCATTGCCGAGCATATCGCGCAGCATGGACACGAGATCCGCTTCCAGCGTTATCCTGGCCTGGGCGAACGTTTCACGGATCAGGGTGTCGATGGTCTGGCCCGTATCAGCATAACAGGGCAGGGCGCGGGCGTCCTTACGGGCTTCTGCCTGCTTGCGCAGTGCATCGGCAGGCTTGAGATCACCGCCTTCCACAATGAAGATGGCTTCGGCGCCTTCGTCCAGAAGCTCGACCAGCGTTGGAGCGAGCTTGTTCGTCGCAGCCCGGATGCGGATTGTCGTCTGGCCGCCGAACAGTGAGGGGCTTCGCGCCAGGATGCCCAGCCGTTGCGGGTCGGCATCGATCTCGCTCATGTGCAATTGCGAAAGGCTCTCGGGATCGGGCGGATCGCCTGCAAAATGCTTTACGAGACGCGCGGCATTCTCACTGACCAGTCCGGTGTCCGGGCCATAAACCAGCACCAATCCCGCGGTGAAGTCCGGTCGCGACAGAAACTTCTCTATGTCGCGGCCCTTGAGCGCAGTCATTGTGCCTGAAGGTCGGCAAGCAGCGCCAGGCGAACGGTTTCCGCCGCGGCCTTCGCCGCCTGTTCCTCGGCGGCGGTACGGGCCGCGTCATCGGCAATGATCTGGCCGTTTGTTCGATAGCCCGCGGTCGCCGATCGCGTGCCGCTGGCCAGCTCGGCGCTATCCTGCTCAACGCGATAAGTTATTGTAACTGTTAGCTGATACTCGGAAACCGGCCCCGCTACATCGGAAAGTCCAATCCGCGTTGCACTGGATGAAACCTCGGCCGAAAATTGAGGCGCAGCGGCGTTCGGCGCACCGAGCCGAGCGGAAAGCGTGCGATAAACCAACTGCTCGAGACGCGTTTGCGGCTCCGCATAGCTGAGGGCGACGCTTTGGCCAGACACGGCAACGTCGCCATACACCGGCGTCAGCGTACAGCCGGCCAAAAGGCCGGTTGCCACCAAAGCGACACCGAGACAAAAGGCGCGGAGAACCTTAGCAAACGACATTGACGATCCTGTTTGGCACGACGATCACCTTGCGGGGCGGATTGCCGTCAAGAATGCGTGCAACCGCTTCCAGTGACAAGGCCGCAGCTTCCGCTTGCGTAGAGGGAGCGTCTTTGGGCACTTCTATCTCGCCGCGGCGTTTTCCGTTTACCTGAACTGCCAAAACTACTGTGTCATCAACAAGATAGGCTGGGTCGGCTTCCGGCCAGGGGGTGTCGCAAACCATGGCCTGATGACCAAGATTGGCCCAGCAGCTTTCTGCAAGATGGGGCATCATCGGGGCGATGAATTGCACGAACCGCTCGATGGCGACCCGCATGGCCGAGATATTGGCCAAGGAGGGCGATTCGGTTACTGCCGGGATGAATTTCTGGATCGCGTTGGCCAGTTCGTAAATCTGGGCAACCGCACGGTTGAACCGCAAACCTGCAAGATCAGCCTCGATCAGAGCCGTCGCCTTGTGCACGGCTTTCAAAATTTCGGTTGTCCGCGGATCTTCCTCATCGATCGTGCTCGGCTCGAGCGAGAGCAGCTCGCGGGCTTCGCCAACGAGCTTGTGGACGCGCTGCGAGAACCGCCAGGCGCCTTCGATGCCGGCCTCTGTCCACTGGACGTCGCGTTCGGGCGGAGAATCCGAGAGCACGAACCAGCGCACCGTATCGGCGCCGTACCCGGCAATCATATCGTCGGGATCGATGACGTTGCGTTTGGATTTGCTCATCTTTTCGATCGAGCCGATGGTGATCGGCTCGCCGGTGGCCGAGGTTGCGACGCGCTGACCCTCGGACACCTGCAGCACGACTTCGGACGGCGACACCCAGTTGCCCTCTGCATCCTTATAGGTTTCGTGGGTCACCATGCCTTGGGTGAACAGACCCTTGAACGGCTCATCGACGTCCATGTGTCCTGTGCGACTCATGGCGCGGGCGAAAAAGCGCGAATAGAGCAGGTGCAGAATGGCGTGTTCGATACCGCCGATATACTGATCGACCGGCAGCCATTCATTGGCCATTTCCGGAATTGTCGGGTTTTCAGCGCGGGGTGCGGTAAAGCGCGCAAAGTACCACGAGGAATCAACGAAAGTGTCCATCGTGTCGGTTTCACGGCGCGCCCTGGATCCGCACGACGGACAATCGACGTGCTTGAAGGTCGGATGACGGTCGAGCGGATTGCCCGGCGTGTCGAACTCGACATCAGCCGGCAACCGCACGGGCAGCTGATCCTTGGGCACGGGAACGATGCCGCAGGTATCGCAATGGATCACCGGGATCGGACAGCCCCAGTAGCGCTGGCGGGAGATTCCCCAGTCGCGCAGACGATAATTGACCTGCCGGACGCCCTGCGGCTTGCCTTCGACCTTTTCGGTTTCCAGAAAACGGGCGATGGCGTCCTTGGCTTCCTCGACTTCCATGCCGTCGAGGAAGGCCGAATTGAAGGCAACGCCTGGCCCGGTATAGGCTTCGGTATCGATGGCAAAATCATCGGCATTGGCATCGGGCGGCAAAACGACAGGGATAACCGGCAGATCATATTTGCGGGCAAAATCAAGATCGCGCTGGTCGTGCGCCGGGCAGCCGAATATCGCGCCGGTACCGTAGTCCATCAAAACGAAATTGGCGACATAGACGGGCAAGGTTACGCCCTCGATCACCGGGTGTTTCACGGTGATCGGTGTGCGATAGCCCCGCTTTTCAGCGGTTTCGATAACCTCCGCCGACGTGCCCATGCGATGACACTCGGCAATGAAGTCGGTCAGAGCCGGATCGTCCTTGGCCAGTTGGGTAGCCATGGGGTGGTCAGGCGAGAGGGCGACAAACGAGGCGCCAAACAGTGTATCGGGCCGTGTGGTAAAGACCTCGACGCTTTGCTGATCGGCTTCGCCATCAGCAATCTCGAACAGAACCCGCAGCCCTTCGGACCGGCCGATCCAGTTGCGCTGCATCAACCGCACTTTTTCAGGCCAGTCGGTCAAACCGTCGATCGCGGAAAGCAAATCTTCAGCGAAGTCGGAAATCTTGAAGAACCACTGGGTCAGTTCGCGCTGTTCGACCAGGGCGCCCGAGCGCCAGCCGCGGCCATCGATCACCTGTTCGTTGGCCAGCACCGTGTGGTCAACCGGATCCCAATTGACCTTGGACGATTTGCGCGTCACGAGGCCAGCGTCGAGCATGTCGATGAACAGCATCTGCTGACGGTGGTAGTATTCCTCGTCGCAAGTCGCGAACTCGCGACTCCAGTCGAGTGAAAAACCCATGGATTGCAATTGCTTGCGCATTGCGGCGATGTTTTCATAGGTCCAGTCGCGCGGATGGACCTTGTTGGCCATCGCTGCGTTTTCGGCCGGCATTCCGAAGGCGTCCCACCCCATGGGGTGGAGGACTTTCTTGCCCTTGGCGCGCTGGAACCGGGCAACGACATCGCCCATTGTGTAATTGCGCACATGGCCGACATGGATGCGGCCCGAGGGATAGGGAAACATCTCAAGGACGTAATAGGGCGGGCGCGGGTCGTCGTTGGAGGTTTCGAAGGTTTTCTTCTCCGCCCAGACCTTTTGCCAGTGGGGTTCTTGTTCGCGCGGATTGTAGCGCTCGGAAGCGTTTGCCATAGAAAGTACCGGTCGCGGCCCTATACTTGAGAATAAACGAGAAATTGGGTAGGCGACCATCACCAGAAAAGCGTCGGAAGGTCAACCATTCCCATGAGCCCAAACGCCCCGGAAACCGCTGCACAGCGGCTCGCGGACATCACGACCCGCATGGACCGGGCCGCCGGTCGTATAGCGGGAAGTGCTGCTGCGGAGCTGGTTGCCGTCTCAAAGACGTTCGACGCCGAAGCGATCGTTCCCATTATTGAGGCTGGCCAGCGCCATTTCGGCGAAAATCGTGTGCAGGAGGCCCAGGGAAAATGGCCCGACCTGAAAGCGGCGTATCCGAACATCGTCCTGCACCTTATCGGGCCGCTGCAGACCAACAAGGCCAGCGATGCCGTAGCGCTGTTCGATGTCATAGAAAGCGTGGACCGTGACAAACTGGCGAAAATTCTTGCCGGCGAAATGAAAAAGCAAAACCGGAACCTGCCTTGCTTCGTACAGGTCAATATTGGCGGTGAAGAGCAGAAGGCCGGAGTGGCGATAGCGGAAACCGTAGACTTCGTTAGCCGTTGCAGGGATCAATATGGGCTCGATATCGTTGGATTGATGTGTATTCCGCCGCTTGAAGAGGCGCCAGGTCCCTATTTTGCCCAGCTGGCACGTTTGGCCAAAGAGGCTGGTGTATCGCAGCTCTCAATGGGCATGAGTTCGGATTTCGAGACGGCAATTGTGATGGGAGCAACGCAGGTTCGTGTGGGTTCGGCCCTTTTCGGGTCTCGATAACGCGCATGTGATTGGCGATTGTTCGACCGGGCCCAAATTGAATCGTATGTCCTTGCGAAGGCAGGTGTGTGAACATCGCCAATGAGAATCGGGAGTTTTGCTGATGAATAAGCGCCGTTTGCTGGTTGTCGATGATGACACAGAATTGCGTGCCGCATTGGTAGGGCAGCTCGAACCTTATCGCGAGTTCGATATTGCCGAGGCAGGAACGGCTGCGGCCGCCCGCGAAACGGCCAAGTCCGGTCATTTCGACCTTATGCTGCTTGATGTGGGCCTGCCGGACATGGATGGGCGCGAAGCGCTCAAGATCATGCGCAGCGACGGGTTCCGGTCGCCTGTCATCATGCTCACCGGTCAGGACAGTGAATCCGATGAAATCCGCGGTCTCGAGAGTGGGGCCAACGATTACGTGACCAAACCCTTCCGGTTTTCGGTGCTCCTGGCCCGCATGCGAGCCGCGTTGCGTCAGCACGACCAGAGCGAGGACGTCGTCTTTACGATCGGGCCCTACAGCTTCCAGCCAGCGGCCAAGACGCTGGAAAATGGCGATGGATCTAAAATCAGGCTGACCGACAAGGAAACTTCGATCCTGAAGTTCCTTTACCGGCAGGGCGCCAAGACAATTTCACGCGACGTCTTGCTCGCCGAGGTGTGGGGGTACAACAACCGGGTCACGACCCATACGCTGGAAACTCACATCTACCGTCTGCGCCAGAAGATCGAACGCGACCCGTCAAATGCACGTCTCCTGGTCACCGAAGAAGGCGGGTACCGGCTGGTTCCCTGATATCGTTGGCCCCAATTCGCTCTAAGTCTTTGCGCGCGCGGTAATTTATGCCAATCATGGGCTCTTAACGCGCTGCCCGGGGGCATGAATGGACGAAGCGGCGGCGGTGGCCGCATTCGCAGAGCTCGATATTTTTTCCAGCTTTTCCGACGAACAGCTGCGTCTTCTGGCGTTTGTGTGTGAAGAAATCTCCCTGGCGCCGGGCGAGGCGCTCTATGCTGCGGGAGACGCCGCCGATGGCGGCTATGTGCTCGTTTCCGGTGCTCTTGAGGCAACGCACTCGCCGGTCGAGGGCAGTCGGCGGTTTCGCATAGAACCCGTTGCGCTGGTGGGTGAACTCGGCCTTATGCTGACGCGCCCGCGCGGTGCTTCGGTGAGTGCAGTGCGGACCAGTGCGCTGCTTTTCGTGCCGCGGGGGCCGTTTCTGAAACTGTTGCGCAGTCATCCCGAGCTTGCCGAAGATGTTGCAGCAACGCTGCGGGCCGAGCTTTCGCGCTATCTTGATTCGATAGCCCAGCTTGGCGAGCGGTTTTCAAACTAGTTCTATTCGAATTCAACGATCACCGGTACGTGGTCGGAAGGTTTTTCGGACCAACCGCGGGCCGGGCGGAGGATGTGGGCCGCTCTTGCGTGGGCCGCGATATCCCGCGTGGCCCAGATATGGTCGAGCCTGCGGCCGCGATCGGACATGTCCCAATCCTTGGCCCTGTAGCTCCACCAGGAATAGAGTTTTTCTTCGATCGGAATGTGCTGGCGGACCAGATCGACCCAGTTTCGTTTAGCCAGGAGGCGGTCGAGCGCCTCGGTTTCGATAGGGGTGTGGGAGACGACGCGCAAAAGCTGCTTGTGGCTCCAGACATCGTTTTCGTGCGGAGCCACGTTGAAATCGCCGCAAATGAGCTGGCGATCATCGAAGATCAGCTCGTCGAACCACTCTTCCATTTCGGCCAGAAAGTCGAGCTTATGGCGAAATTTCGGATTGATCTCCGGGTTCGGTTCATCACCCCCGGCCGGTACATAGAAATTGTGGACGGTCAGCGGTCCCTTGCCGAAATCGAGGCGCGCCGAAACGTGCCGGCAATCGGGAATGTCGCAAAATCCACGCGCCGTGATTTCATCGAGTGGATGTTTCGAAACGATGGCTACCCCGTGATAGCCCTTTTGCCCATGCACCGCCTGATGAGCGTAGCCAGCATCGGCCAGCGCCTTTTTCGGGAACTGATCGTTCATGCATTTGATCTCCTGCAGGCACAGGACATCGGGACTGTACTGGGACAGAAAATCGAGAACGATGGGCAGGCGCAGCCGCACCGAGTTGATGTTCCAGGTGGCAAGCGAAGGCATGAAGGGCTCGGAGGTGGATAAACGATCGAGCCCTTATGGCCGTCCGGCTCGTCGCGGTAAAGCCCCGGACCTTCCTGCTCGCATCAGTTCTGGGCGTTGACCGACCGGTATGTGGGATCGATGCGGAAATACTGATCTGGAATATCGATGCCTTTTTCGGTCTCGGAGATCGAAAAGGTTGTCTCGACGCCCGATGGCTCGATGAGGCTCCACTGCACAAGATCGAGCGTTTCGCGGTTGAAGATCAGCGAAACCTGCACGGTGCCGATGGGGCTTTCGTCAACGATCATTACCGAGACATGGGTTTCAGACAGGATGACGTCGGACAGATTGGAATTGATCAGGCTGACCTCGTCGCCGAGAAACTGGCGCAGCGGCACGTTGTCCTGCGGGTAGGCGTATTGGGTGCGTTCCTGGCGGTCGATCACATAAAACCCGCGGCCCTGGGATATGATTTCTTCCCGGCTCGGCGGGGCATAGCGAAAGCGGACCATATCCGGACGTTTGAGCCAGAACGTGCCCTCGATCTGTCCGCCCTGGCTGTCGATCTGGACAAAGCGTCCCGCCATAGTGCGGATTTCGGTGTTGTGGGCCGAAATTTCCTGAAGGAGAAATTCTTCGTCCGGGGTCAGCACTCGGGATTGGGCGTTGACCGGCATGGCCAAGGCAAGCGCGCAAATGCCCGCTGTCAAAATTGCGGCGGCGAGGCGAATCATTTCCAGGACTCCGTTTCGGTACAAGCAGGGCTGCCCCTTGGACTGTCGAGGTAAATGCAAATTGCGGCAAGAGCGCGAAACCGGACGGCCCGGCGGTAAACTCATCGTGTGGCAGGGAGGTTCCTGACCCGATCAATATCCGTCGGCGTTGTCGCCGATCAGCACTTCACGTTTGCCCGCGTGGTTGGCCGGGGAAATGATGCCTTCCTGCTCCATCCGCTCGATCAGTGTCGCGGCCTTGTTGTAGCCCACCGAAAGCCGGCGTTGGATGTAGGATGTCGAAGCTTTTTTGTCGGACAGAACGATGTTTACGGCCTTGTCGTAGAGCTCGTCGCCCGATCCGCCGAAGCCGCCGTCATCGTCGAAACTGCCTTGGCCGTCATCGTCTTCGGCGGTGATCGATTCGAGATATTCGGGCGTGCCCTGGCTCTTGAGATGGGCGACGATGTCTTCGACCTCGTTGTCGGCCACAAACGCGCCGTGGAGGCGCTTAATGCGCCCGCCACCGGCCATATAGAGCATGTCACCATTGCCCAGCAGCTGTTCGGCGCCCTGTTCACCCAGAATGGTGCGCGAATCGATCTTGGAGGTCACCTGGAACGAGACGCGGGTGGGGAAGTTGGCTTTGATCGTGCCGGTGATGACGTCGACCGAGGGGCGCTGCGTGGCCATGATGATGTGGATGCCCGCGGCGCGAGCCATCTGGGCCAGCCGCTGGATAGTGCCTTCGATGTCCTTGCCCGCCACCATCATCAGATCGGCCATTTCGTCGACAATGACCACGATGAAGGGGAGCGGTTCGAGATCGAACTCCTCGCTCTCGAAAATCGCTTCGCCGGTTTCACGATCAAAGCCGGTCTGAACGGTGCGCGTGAGGACTTCACCCTTCGCAGCCGATTCGGCGACGCGGGCATTGAAGCCGTCGATGTTGCGCACACCGATCTTGCTCATCTTTTTATAGCGGTCCTCCATCTCGCGGACGGCCCATTTGAGGGCGACCACCGCCTTGGCGGGGTCGGTCACGACCGGTGTCAGGAGGTGTGGAATGCCGTCATAGACGGACAGTTCGAGCATCTTGGGGTCTATCATGATGAGTCGGCACTGCTCGGGGCTCATCTTGTAGAGCAGGGAGAGGATCATCGTGTTGATCCCCACCGACTTCCCCGAACCTGTGGTACCGGCAATCAGCAGATGCGGCATGCGGGCCAGATCGACGATGATCGGTTCGCCGCCGATGGTTTTGCCCAGACAGATCGGAAGCTTGGCCTTGGCCTTGTCGAAATCGTTGGAGGCCAGAAGCTCGCGCAGGAACACGGTTTCGCGGGTCTTGTTGGGCAACTCGATCCCGATGGCGTTGCGGCCGGGAACGACAGCAACGCGGGCCGAGATGGCGCTCATGGAACGCGCGATGTCGTCGGCCAGCGAGATGACGCGGCTCGATTTTATGCCGGGCGCAGGTTCGAGTTCATACAGCGTTACGACGGGTCCGGGCCGCACATTGATGATGTCACCCTTGACGCCGAAATCCTCGAGCACGCCCTCGAGGCGCTTGGCATTCGCCTCGAGCGCTTCGGGATTGTGTTCGGGAGAGAGCTGGGTGTTGCTGGGCGCGGCAAGGAGCTCAAGCGGCGGCAGTTCGAACCCGTCAGTGGGCAGGAACGAGGCTTGGGCTTCGCGTACCTGACGCGGGGATGGCGCAGGGCGCGGCGCGGGCGCGGCAACCCGTGCGCGGCCGGATGGCTGTTCGACAATCATGCGGGCAATGTCATCAGCTTCGCGACGCGGCGACGCCTGAGACGCATAGTCGTCGTCATAGTCTTCATAGGCGCCTTCGTTCCAATCACGTTGGGGTTCGGGCTCCGATGGATGGCGATCGAACTCTATGGACCTGTCGAGCTGAGGTTCGAAATCATTGTTCTGCCAGTTGCGGGCCGGCATCTGGTCGTCGGACGGCTTGCGGCGGAAAACTCGTTTTGCAGCGGCTCGCGCACCATAAAAACTGTGGGCGACAAAGCCGATTGCCACATCGAAAAACCCACTGGAATCGGGAGTATCGTCGACCTCCGGCTCAGGTTCGGCAGCTTTCTTGCGGCGGGCGTTGGTCTTGGCAGGGACCGGCAGGTCGCTCTCAAATGCCGGTCGCGACCGTGCGGAAAGCCAAACCAGCCCCAACGCGGGAGCGCCCAGCAGGACAGCGTAAAGAATGGCCCCCCAACCCTGCGGCGCGTCGCCGGCAAGTGTGGTGAACAGATTCGTAAATCCGGTCCCTACAAAGCCCCCCAGGCCAAGCGGCAGGGGCCAGCTTTCCGGGGATGGAAAGCAGGCGAACATACCCGTTGCCAAGATCGTACCGAGCAGCCAGCCCGTCAGGCGCAGCCCGAGATAGGAGGGGACGACACGGCGGATCATCGACCACGACCACACCAGCGGCGGTAACAAAAGCAGCGGGGCGCCAAGCCCAAGAAGCTGAAAGCCAATATCGGCGATGGCAGCGCCAGGAAAGCTCAGCCAATTTTCGACAGGCTTGTCGGTGGCATAGGAAAAGGAGGGGTCATCTACCGACCAGGACGCGAGGGCCACAAGCCCCAGTGCACAGACCAGAGCGACGGCGATGCCGATGATTCGCACGGGAATGGTGATCGAAAGCACCGGGGTTGAGCGGTGGCTGTCGTCCAGATGCGGTGAAGGGTGCAGGGTCATCGAGCGGCCGGTCGGTTTACGCAATACCATTTGGCGACAACCCTAGTCGTGCATGGTTAACCTTGGATTAGCGTGTCGCGGTAATTTGCCACCAAAAGAAAGCCCCGCCTGTGAGGGCGGGGCCGGGAGAAGCTGAGGAGGGGATGCAGCCCATATCGTTTGCGAGTGGGAAGGCCTCTTTGATGTGGGTCAAGAGGGATATGGGCTGCATGCCGTCTTCAGCGGCAAGGACAAGGCCCGGGCTGTCGCCCGGACCTTGAGATCGGATTACCGGAACTCGGGATAAGCTTCGACGCCGACTTCGGCCTTGTCGAGGCCAAGGGCTTCGTCATCTTCAGTGGGCCGCAGGCCCATGGTGACCTTGAGAACCAGCCAAACGACAAAGCTGGCCACGAAGGTGAAGATACCCACAACGACAATCGAGAGAAGCTGGACGCCAAGGTTTGCATCACCGTTCGAGAAGATAACGGCGATAGTGCCCCAGATGCCGGCCAGAAGGTGGACCGGAATGGCGCCGACAACGTCGTCGATCTTGAGCCTGTCGAGCAGCGGAACAGCAAAGACCACGATGACGCCACCGACAGCACCGATCAGCGTGGCAGTGCCCAGACCCGGGGTCAGCGGTTCGGCGGTCACCGAAACCAGACCGGCAAGTGCGCCGTTCAGCACGAAGGTCAGATCGACCTTCTTGTAGATGATTGCCGTGAGCGCCAGGGCGGCAATGGCACCACCGGCAGCGCCAGCATTGGTGTTTGCCATGATCCGGCCCACGTCAGCCACGTCACCGACCGAGCCCATCGCAAGCTGGGATGCGCCGTTGAACCCGAACCACCCCATCCAGAGGATGAATGTGCCAAGCGCTGCAAGCGGCATGGAGGAGCCGGGCATTGCGTTGACTGTGCCGTCGGCGTTGTACTTGCCGACGCGAGCGCCGAGCAGGATGGCACCGGCCAGAGCGGCCCAGCCGCCGACCGAGTGAACGACTGTCGAGCCGGCAAAGTCGAGGAAGCCCATGGCGTCGAGGAAACCGCCGCCCCATTTCCAGGAGGCCTGGATCGGGTAGATCAGCGCCGTCAGGACGACGGTGAAGATCAGGAAGGGCAGGATCTTGATGCGTTCAGCCAGCGTGCCCGAAACGATCGATGCGGTGGTGGCGCAGAACATGACCTGGAAGAAGAAATCCGAGCTGGTTGCTGCATAGCCGAAATCATCGGCGTCATCGGCCGTGATGCCGACGGCCTCGAGAATACCGATGCCGAACGCGCCCAGATAGCCGCCGGTATCATCGGAGCCGATGGTCCAGTTGCCGAGCGGATACATCAGGTTGTAGCCGATGAGATAGTAAAAGATCGCAGCGATCGAAAAGAGCGAAATGTTCTTCAAAAGCTGCATCGATACGTTCTTGGTGCGCACCAGACCGGCTTCGAGCATGGCGAAGCCTGCAGCCATCCACATCACCAGCACGCCACCGAAGATCATCAGGAACGAGTTGAGAATAAACACAACGTCGGCGGAAACGCCCTCGGACAGGCTTTCAACCACTTCCTCGGCCACCTCGGCATCCTGCCCCAGCGCGGGCAGTGCTATGAGCAGGGAGGCTAGCGCCGCCGTACCCAGCAATTTGCTTGTCTTGAAATTCATGATTGTCCTTCTCCTAGTTGGACGCCAGGCACTTAGAGAGCTTCCGTTCCGGTTTCGCCGGTACGGATGCGGATGGCCTGTTCGAGATCGAGAACGAAAATCTTGCCGTCGCCGATGCGGCCCGTCTGGGCTGCGTCCTTGATGGCGCTGGCAACCGCGTCGATCTGAGCGGCGTCAACGGCGATCTCAACCTTGAGCTTGGGGAGGAAGTGAACGGCGTATTCAGTACCGCGGTAGATCTCGGAGTGACCCTTTTGACGTCCGTACCCCTTGACCTCTGTTACGGTCATGCCGTGCACATCGAGCGAATTGAGGGCCTGACGGACCTCTTCGAGCCGCGATGGCTTTATGATGGCGATTAGCAGTTTCATGGGTGCTCCTTTCCGAATTCCGCACCTGACACGGGACACAAGGACTCAAAAGCCGTGCCAACCGGAAATATTTCGGAATAGTGCTTTGATATAAAACGATTTTCTCTGAACCTCACGGTGCTGCCAAATTCCAGACACAATTGAGTATGCCTAAAAAATAGGCGACTTTTGGCGCAGCCTTTAACGAATGGTGAATTTAGAAGCACATATGCGCGCGATGGCGTGCGGCAATACTCTTCTTGCGTCGCACGCCCTGCAGACGCATGTTTGGCGGGCAACCACCCGGAGGGCAATGATGGCGAAGACTGGCCAGGCTCAATTTTTTGATGTGCTGATTGTGGGCGGCGGGCCGGTGGGCCTTTCGCTCGCCATCGCGCTGGCCCGCTTTGTCCCGGGCATGACAGTGGGTCTGCTCGACCGGCGTCAGCTTGCCGTGCCCAAAGACTCCCGGGCCTCAGCGATTGCCGCTGGTGTGCGGCATCTGTTCGAGGCCATTGGGGTCTGGGACAGCATGGCCGAGGCGGCCAACCCGATTGCGGAGATGAAGATCACCGATTCGGGGAGCGGTGATATCAGCCGCCCGGTATTTCTCGATTTTTTCGGTCCCCGAAGCCCGAGCGAGCCGTTTGCCCACATGGTGCCCAATACGGCCAGTGCGGCCAGCCTGATTGCGGCAGCCCCGGACCTCGTAACCATAGTCGAGCCGGGCGCTGTTTCAACTTTCAGCGCGGGGCCCGCACGTGGCGAAATTACACTTGAGGATGGACGTAGCCTGTCAGCGGGGCTGATCGTGGCGGCTGACGGTGGCAGGTCCATGCTGCGGGGGCTGGCCGGTATCAAGACGTTCTCGCATGATTATCGCCAGTCAGGGCTGGTGACGACAATAGCCCATGCCCAGCCGCACAATGACGTAGCCTATGAGCATTTTCGGCCGGCCGGTCCCTTCGCATCGCTGCCTTTGACTGGCAATCGCTCCTCGCTGGTGTGGACCGAAAAGCCCGAAACGGCCCAGGCTCTTGTCGCCATGTCCCCTGAAGATCTCGCGCAGCGCATTGAGGCTGCCATGGGTTCGGTGCTGGGGTCAGTGGAGATCGTTGAAACGGTTCAGAGTTTCCCCCTGAGCCTCGTCCTTGCCCATCGGCTCGCCGCGCCACGGCTCGCCTTGGTGGGCGATGCGGCGCATGTGATCCATCCCCTTGCCGGGCAAGGGCTCAATCTGGGTCTGCGCGACGTCGCCGTCCTCGCCGAGGTTCTCGTCCATGCCGTAAGGCTGGGCGAAGACGTCGGCTCAATGGCTGTGCTTGAGCGCTACGAGCGGCGGCGGCGTGCCGATACGGCGCTGATGGCGCTGGCAACCGACGGGCTCAACCGGTTGTTCTCCAACGATGCTGCGCCGGTTCGGGCCGTGCGTGATTTCGGTCTCTCGCTTGTCGACCGCATCGACCCGCTCAAGGACGTCTTCATGACCCAGGCGGCCGGTGCGTCGGGCGCCAAGCTGCTCAGGGGCATCGCGCTCTAGATATCGGAGGCGGGCCGGGTACGCAGGGCCTCGGCTTCTTCCTCGTCGATCCGGCGCGCCGCGTCGATGACCAGCAGGGGAACACCCTTGCGGATGGGAAAAGCGTAGCGGGCGACAATGGAAATCAGCTCGGTGCCGTCAGCTGACAGGGTCAGCCGTGTCTTGGTGACCGGGCATACGAGCATTTCGATGGTGCGCGGATCGAGCCTGTAGCGCGGATTGTCCTCCGGTGGAGGGGCGTCCGAGGACGTCATTGCAAGACGACACCCGAGCGGGCACGGGCCATTTCGATTTCAGCAAGCGCCATCAGGGTTTCCGCGCGTTCGACAAGCGTGCGGGCCTCAAGAAGGGCCTGTTTTTCCGGCGCGCCATAGGGGCCGAGCATTGCAGCAAGATCGACCAGTTCGCCGGTCGCCATGTCTTCGATCTCGTCCCAGTCGACTTCAATGTCGGAAAATTCGGCATGGGCGCGCAGCACGGTGAGCAGGCGCGGCCGATCCACGGCGTCTTCGCCGAGCTCGGGGGTGAAATCGGCGGAAAATGCCGAAGTGTCGATGCGCCCCTGGCGATAGGGCGTTGCGGTGGTCAGCTCCTCGATGGGGGCGAACCGGCAAATGCCTTCAAGGATGATGAAATAGCGGCTTTCCGCCTGTTCCTCGAAATGGGTGATGCGACCGATGCAGCCGACTTTTTCCAAGGGCACCTGCCCGCGAGGTGCTTCCTCGGCGGCGTCGCGTGGCTGGATCAGGCCAATCATGCGGTTGCCGGCCAGCGCATCGTCGACCATGGCAACGAAGCGCGGCTCGAATACATTGAGCGGCCGGTGTGCCCCGGGCAGGAGCAGGGCGCGACTCAGGGGAAAGAGTGCGAGCATATCGGGCAGTTCCGATATCGAGGCCGGGCGGCGCATGGCATTTCCTCTCTTGCTTTTCGTCCTGAAGCCGTTTCGACTTTCACTAAACCCGATGATCAGGTCCAAATCCAAGCTTTTGCTTTGTCGTGAGACTCGAACCGGAAAAGTCTGCAACTTTTCCTGATCTCGCTCCAGTGCTGATCCCCGCCTTAGCGGAACAGGAGCGAGGACAGCATGCGACGGCCCTTGAGCGTCGCGGCCTCCTTGGGGCCCCAGGCCTCAAAAAATTCGAGCAGCTTCTTGCGGGCTCCGTCATCTTGCCAATCGCGATCGCGCTCCATGATGCCGATCAGCGCCTGCACAGCGGCAAGCCTGTCCCCCTTGGCATTGCGAATCATCGCCAGATCGAAACGGGCCTGATGGTCGTCGGGATTTGCGACAAGGGTTTGCTCAAGCTGGGCGTCATCACCGAGCTTTTCGGCTTCTTCTTGAAGCGAGATTGCTTTTTCCAGCGCGTCGGCACCGGCATGGCTCTGGTCTTCGGGGAGCATCGCGAGTGTCTGGCGGGCGCCGTCGCGATCTCCCGTCCTGAACTGAACTGTGGCTACGCCAATCAGCGCGTCGAGATTGTCGGGGGCATGGCGCAGCACGGTGGCAAAAATCTGATAGGCGCGTTCGAGATCGTCGGCATCGAGCGCGGCCTGGGCCGCTTCCATGGCGGCCGCGATCTGGGTCTCCGCTTCGGATGGTCCGCCCACACCGGCCTTTGCCGCCATATCGATCAGCTTCTGGGCAAAACGAGCAACTTCGCTTTCCGGCAGTGCGCCCATAAAGCCATCCGCCGGGCGACCGCCGACAAAGCCGAAGACCGCAGGGATCGACTGCACACCCATCTGTCCGGCCAGGGCCTGATTCTCGTCGACGTTGATTTTGACCAGCGCGACCTTGCCGCCAAGCGCCGTCACGACCTTTTCCAATGCCGGCGTCAGCTGCTTGCACGGACCGCACCACGGCGCCCAGAAATCGACAAGGACGGGGCGCTGCATTGACGCATCGAGGACATCAGCCTGAAAGCGCGCAGTCGACGATTCGATAATCAGTCCGTCCTGAGCCGGGGCCTGCTGTGGGGTGAGATTGAGGTCCATCTGGTGTTGCCTTTTCTGACCCATCGGTTGGGTGCCGATATATGTGTGGAGCCTTACACCAAGCGAAGCGCCGGTGCAAAAGCCCAAAGCGATCGCCCGTTTGCCGCCATGACACGGGCGTTGAGGGCAAGGGTGAAAATATGGGTTGCAATTGTCATTTCGGTTGGGCATATAGGCGCGCATCGCGGTGCCGCCAAGGGGTGGACCGGGATTGGAGTGCGGGCGTAGCTCAGGGGTAGAGCATAACCTTGCCAAGGTTAGGGTCGTGAGTTCGAATCTCATCGCCCGCTCCAAAAATTCCAAGGCGTGAGAGCCTTGAAATCAAAGGGCCGCAAGGCCCTTTTTGCTTTTTTCGGAACATCGCTCAGAATTGCTCGGTTGGAGTCCCCGGTTCCATTTCGGTTCCACGCTATAGCTGTGATGGCGTGTCCCGGATAATCTCGCGTTCAATGAGGTCTTGGCGACGAGCTTCTACCTGACGGGCCATCCGTTTGCCCTCCAGTTCGATTACGATTCCCAGTGCTATAATTCCCACCAAACAAGCACCGGCTACGCCAATCGCTATGAGAGTAAAAGCCTCGTTGAAATAGAGCCACCCCACGGTCAATGCGGCTAAATTCAACAGGATATAAAGAACGGAGACGGCCATTTTCGCTGCCTCCAAAGGCACCGTGAATAGCAATTGGTTTGCTAGGATGGCGATTAGCAAGGCGATAATGATGACATCGAGCACGGCGTAAGCCCCCAGAATTGCGGATAACGAGCATTATAATGCGTCGCAGTAAGGAGCACAATTCTGCTCGTTATGCCGGATGGATGTGCGGCGTGTCATCGGAGCAAATGTCAGGCGATATCGGCTTCATGCAGATATGACGCAAGCGCGCGTCGCCGAGATTATGGGAGTGGATCGCGCGTACATAAGTGCACTGGAACGTGGCGAGCGAAATCCCACTGCCATCAGTCTGTGGCACACCGCAGAAGCCCTCGGCGTGCATGTGGCGTCGCTATTCGATGATACCCTGAAGTTTGAAACTGACGAACCGGGGAGAAAGCGGGCTTCGAAGCGCGGACAATAATTCCGGCTTTCGACTGTTTCAGCGACGAGATGGGTCCCCATCCAGTTTCGCTTTCGACACCTAATCGGGGGGAGGGATGCGGCATTTCTCCCCGGAAGGCGATATTGGTCAGTGCGGGGAGGCTACGCCCGTGGCCGGGAGCGGCGGTGGTCATGGTGGTAGCAGGCCGTGCGCCCAAGGGCGCGGGGGCCCGGCGCGTGGCTAGGGCGCGTACGCTGGCTGCGCCGCGGCCATGCGGCCTGCCTGTGAATAATTGTGCCGTGAATTTCTCTGTGTTTTAATAACATAAACAAGGAGATAGAGATGAAAAGCCAATCTCAAGCCGAGCTCCGGCAAGCTGCTATTGCCGCAGCCCAAGCGTCGGTCTATGCACTAGACGAGGATTATTGCCATGAGGCGCGAGCAGACTTTCACGAAACAGCTTCCTTGGCTCACCGCGCGGCAGGCGACATCGAAGCGGCGGAATTGCACGATCGTGCGGCAATCGCTCAAAGATTTGTCTGTTTCTTTCCTACAGACGAGGCGCTGGATATTTCGTTTGACGCCAGTCTCGCCGCTCACGTTGTGAGCGACACAGCCAATAGTGTCGATGCCCATGGTCGTGAATGGGCGGCGGCGTCAGCTGCCCCTCGCACAAAGCATTGATCAGGACATTCTGGCTATATTTGCCAGAGCTATCACGAAGCTGAAATCGATAGCTTTTTCATCGTCGAACACGGCTCTGAATCACCGGGTCTAGTTTTCCTTGCCGATAACGACGCTCGAATTCCACCACTCGCTTGCCGACTTGTTCGGCAAGTTTGTCGAGTCGATCGAACCAAAGATGCTCGACAACCACCAAATCCTGCCTTTCAGTACGCTGTCTATTGGGCCGCTATTCACGATTGCTCTGCAGTGCTCCTTGGCTGCGTTGATCGAGCTACAACGCAAACCGAAAATACGAGCTTAGCCATTTTCAGCCTCGTCGGTATTGCCGCTGGCCCCGTAAGCCAGATCGAGCCGTGCAATCGCGTCTTCGCCGCCGCGAACGGCCTGGGTGTAGTGGCCAAGGGTGACGGTGGCGTTGGCATGGCCCGCCAACTTGGCAACCAGCCCGACCTCCACACCATGCGCCTGCAAGGTCGAAATGAAGCTGTGCCGCGCGGCATGCGGGGTAACGTATGGCAGCTTGAGAGCCTTGAACGCCGGTACCCAGAACCGCTTGCGGAAGTTTTGATAGAGCAGGGGACCGCCGCCGTCCCTGCGCGGCAAGGGCCAGGGTTGGAGCCGACCGGGACCGGGAAAGACGCGGTGAAGCTTTCCATCGGTACGCGGGCACACTAGGCGCCACGCGAGCAGCATTTCCCGCAGTGTTGCGGACATGGGAATGGACCGCACCCCGGCCTCAGTCTTGGTGGCCTCGGTGAGGCTGCCGTCGCGCTCCTGAATGCACCGGATGTGAACGGCATTTGCCACAAAATCCACGTCGTCCCAAAGCAACCCGAGCTGTTCGCTGATCCGCGTTCCGGCGAGGAAGGGAAAGGCGTAGTAGATGCCCCGGTGCGGATCGGTCTTGGCGCGGGTAAGGAGCTTGGCCACCTGCTCTGGGGCCAGGATGGCCTTCTTGGCCCTGGTTTGCCGCCGTACGACGTTTGACGGCATGGCCGGAGCCCGCACCCGGAAATCCTCTTCGCACAAAGCCAGTGCTGCCTTGAGCATTGAAAGCGCCCGGTTGGCAGTGTAGCGCCCGACCTGTTCCATGACCGTCCGGTGCCAATTGCGGATTTGCGCGGTGGTGAGGTCGGCGGTCGAGACCGGACCAAGCAGTTGCAGCAGACGCGCATCGCGCCGGGGCAAATCCCCGGAAATGGTGTACTCGGCCCGTTCACGCACTGTGCCTTCGAGCAATGGCCCGGTGACGACCTTACCGATGACCTTATAGCCGTAGAGCGTGGAGGCTTTAACTTCCGGTTCGCGGTTCGAAAGATAATGGGCCATCGCTTCGGCGACGGTGGGAGCCCGCGAGGGGTCCACATAAACTCCGGCATGGACCTTGTTCAGAAGTTCGGTCCGAAAGGCTTCGGCTTCGCGTTTGGTCTCGAAGGACGGGAGTTTGCGCTGACCGGTGTCGGGGTCGCGGAAATTGACGAACCAGCGGGTCTGCTCAATCTCTCGGTCATTGACCAATTTGCGTCGGCGGACGCGCTTTGTGACGGAAACATCGAAGGGTTGCATTTGTTCTAACCTCTTGTGAATTCAACTAAAAAAGAAAACCACGGGCGATATACTCGGCACAATTTCTCCCCGGCCGAGCGAGGAACCGAGATGGAACCTGTGGCGGTCGGCGAATATCGCCAGCGTGTTTTCGAGGGGTCGGAGGCCCCGGCGAGCGGGGCCCCGCGGCGTCCAGAGCCCGCACCGGATTCCACGCCCACACGGGTTGGAGTCGCGGCGAAGACCATTACGACGTGCTGTGCGCCGGGACGGACGGACGCCCTGGGGACGCTGGCATAGGGGCAGCGGGCGTGGCGCAGCGTGCGGCAGGTCACCCATCCCCCTATCCCATAGTGTGCCGGTGTCCGTCCGTCCCCGCGCGGCATTAGAAGGGTTCTCCCTTTCGGGGTGGAGCTGACGCATCGGGCAGATAGGAGAGCGGTATCCCCAGTGCCCGTTTTTTGCCCAGAACCCGAAACTGGATCGGGTCCTTTGGTGTAAAGGCCCCGTCGAGCTTGCGGAGAGCGGATTGCCATGCCCTTTGTGCCCAGGGTGTGTCTCGGAACACCTCACCAAGCCCTGGGGCACCGTTTGCGATATAAAGGCCGTCATCCTCACCGCCGACCTTTATCCGCATGCCGTAGGCCGAGACGATCCGTTCCGCATCGGAATGAGCGTTGCGGCGCTCCCGTCGCTCGTCCCGGAGGGTGGCAAGCCAGTCACCAAGGGGATGCCCCTCGATGACGTGGGACAGCAGGTGATCGAAGCATTCCTGAGCATCATCGCGATGGACCTCAAGCGCATGCCGCTCGACAGCGGGAGCATATTCGGCGGCCAGCGCCCGCGCCTCCTCGTCCGATGGCGCCCTGCCGTTGAGGGCCACGAAGCCCGCGCCGATCAGGATGCTCATGTTCTGGCGATGCCTACGGTCACCGGTCAGATGCAGATCGATGGCATCAGCAGCGGGCTGCACGAGATGGGCAAGGTCGATCATATGAGAGGCCCATGCCGAGCCGGTGGACCGAAAATAGGCTTCGTCCTCGGCAATGCGTTTGCTCACCTCACGATCGTTCTCGTGCATTTGAAGCTCGAACATCGATATGCGCGACTGATCGGCGGGCGACATTCCGCGCGGATTTATGGCGCTGAACAGGAAGGTGGTTCGCAGGCTAAAGCTCATCGCCTTGCCTTCCGGCGTGCCCCTGAGCACCGGGGTGTCCGCCGACGACGCACTACGGGCGAGCCGTAGGATATTCCGCAGCATGTTGCCGTTCTGGTCGCTCTCGAACTCATCCAACAGGATCGGCAGACTGTCTGGGCCCAGGGTTTGCCGGATGCCCGCCTCGGTACTCTGCCCGTCCGCCGAAATGGCAAGGGGAGTGAGCACGATGGAGGCCACCGTGTGGATGGTGGTCTTACCCGAGCGGGCGGGGCCGTAGACGAAGGCGTGGGGCCGCCACGTTAGTGCGCCGCAGATTGGAGCCATCGCCAGCCAGCCGAACAAAAGCCCGGCATCTTGCGGGTTGCGCCAGCTATAGAGCCCGAGGTGATCGCGGAGGCGTTGGGCGTTAAAAGACAATCCGTCATCCAGCGAGATGCCCTCAAAGCACAGGTACAGGAACTTAGTGCTCTCGACTGGCTGCCCGAGGTTAACGACGACCTTGTCACCCTCCAGCCAGATGCCCCGTCCGCGAATGCGCAATGGATTGAACGGCCCAGCGCGACGGCAGGCCTTTATCAAGGCTTCTCCGGCAGCCCGATAATTGGTCGAGCCGGCTTTCGCACCGGGAAAACGCCGCGCCCAGAATGTCGATTCGGCCAACCCCAGCAGGTATTGTTCCGCCAGCAATTGCTGGGCCGAGGCGAGAACGATGATCTTGCGCACAGGGTCGAGCAGGGCATAGTGTCCTTCCTTGGTGAAACCCAATGGCCTCGGGCCCGATGGACCGGGATCGTATCCGACGCCGAGCTGGATGGGCGAGGTGATCGTTCCGCGATGCGAACAGCCATGGCAGAAGCGCTCGTTGCCCGGTTCGGCCGCGATCGTCTCGCACGTCCGTGGTCCGGCTTCCTCCTGGGCGCGCTGAAGTTTTTTCTCGGCGTCTCTCTGATCGTATTTGGGGTGCCGGGCGCTGTACTCCTGGAAAATGCGCTCGCCGTCGTTGCAACGGGCCGTGATCGAAGCTGCCCCATGCCAGTTGGGCTCATCGGCGGTGGCTGCCCCCGCCCCGGTGTAATGTCCGTACCACCCGCACTCCTTTTGGATGATGGCGTGATCGGCGCGACCGCGAACGGTTGCCTTTCGGGCCTCATCTTCCAGCGATGGTAAAGCTTGTTCTAGATCGGTAAGTGACAGCCGGTTTTCAGGGTTATACTCGATCACAGTGACCGGCTTGGGCGTGCCCGACTTGTGATTGAAGGACCCCGGCACTCGAAAGACACGGGCAAGATCGAACACGCTGTCGATCTCATACCCCGCGCGCTCGAAGTGCTTGGCCAAGCGGCGGCCAAAATGGCGCAGGATAGCCTGAGCCTTGCGGCGGTCGTCGCGATTGCGGATCACCAGGGGCGTGTCGAGCTTGAAGAGGACATGCAACCCATTGCCGCTGTTTTGAATCAGGAACGGCTGATGATCGAACGATCGCAACACAGGCATCGCGGTTTCTGCATTTGGTGGGTACCGCTTCGCGCTATCCTTTGCGTTGGCGAAATCGATATCGACAAAGAGGCCGGGGAGCATCATGGCCGTATCGTTCGATCCGCGTGACGCGGGGCCGAGGTCGGCAGGTTGAGTGCTCAGACCGACATAAAGGTCCTCGGAGAGCATCCTCGCTTTCACGTCCTCGACGAGCCGGGAAATATTCCACGGCCCGTACGAACTTGTTTTCTTGGTCTTACCGCTCCAGAGCTTCAAGTCGTCCTCGAAAGGAGCAGACCAGAACTCAATGATAAAATTGTGCAGGGAAAAGCTCATTGACCGCCCCCGATCTTCGAGGCTTCGATTGCCGCGATCACTTCGGAAAGGCGCACAAGCTTGCGGCCATTGAACGGGGCGTACGCAGGGATAATGCCTGCTTTTACCGCTCGGCGGAGAGCCCAGAGATGCACGCCGAGCTTTTCGGCTGCGACATTGAGCGTTACTAATTTTTCGGGTGAATGCACTTCCATCATCTCTCGTAAAAGGCGGAGATGATGGGGGGCGTAAGCCACTGCACCGCGCATCTCCGCCCTGTTTCAAGTCAGGGTGAAAATGCAACCGGCAGCGCTACGTAGAGCTTCTCAACCGTGCGCTCGGCTCTCGCCTTACGCGTAGGTTGTTATGTCTTTGAGCACCACGACACGAAGGCAGTCGGTTTAAACTGCGAACCACAATTGCTTCGTCAGTCGCCCGGCAACGCTAGCGGATGTTCCCTCGCAGTGAAAGCAATATCTTGATGTTCTTGTTTTGTGGCCCGAAGTACAACTTCATAGTTGGAGGCGCGGAGCGACAACTGGTTTCCCCCTCCCCCTACCGGGTGAGGGTGCCATAGGTCCGGGACCACTGTCACCACCGTCACGCCGCCACACGGTGACGCTGTGCTGGCGGTGACGGCACCTAGCCGGGCTACACAGCTACTTTTTGGAGGGGGAAGGGTGGCCTCCATGCTCCCGCGCACGTAGCTGCCGCTGCCACTAAAGCTGCCATGGGGCGTGTATAGGTTGAATGCGGGTGAAGCGCACTAAGCGGTAAAGGTTGGCATATGCTCCCTATAACTTCGTCGCATGATCTTGCGTCTTCGTTCAAGCGCGCGGGTCAGGGTCAAGGCCTGCTTAGCACGGGCGGCTACTACGAATATCGCGCTGCTTTACTAACGGGCAAGATAGCACCAAATTGAAAGACTCATTTACCAACTCGTTGGAGCATTGGTAAAACAGCAGAATGAGCACGAAATTCTATCTCCCTCGCACACTCACGTGTGGTGAAAAGGCATATAGCGAGGCGGCGTTGCTAGATGCTTCTAGTTACGCTGTTATCTTGGCCGAACCCGGAGGCGGAAAAACGGAGCTTATGGGCAGTCTCGCGCGACAGCTAGGTGTGACAGCGGTAACCGCAAGTAAGTTTGGATATGTGGGAGCTCGATCGACCGGTGGTCCGCTTGTAATTGATGCATTTGATGAGTTAGCAAAGGTCGACTCGTCAGGCATTTATAAGCTGTTAACCGAAGCCGAGGCGGCTAAACCAACCCATGTATACTTGTCTAGTCGGTCCAGCGAGTGGAGCCAGGCAGCCACAAATGCATTCAAAGACTTCCTCGGCAATTCGCCCTTGGTTGTCCGATTGCGTGAGTTTGACGAAATAGAACAGAGTTCTATGTTCGAAAATCATTTACCGGGAGAGGACTTCGCAGCCTTCCAGACCGAAGTTGCCCGTTTTGGTCTAGAAGCGCTTCTCCCGAACCCTCAGTTTCTCACGCTTTTCGCTGATGCCTATATCGAGAGCGGACGAAATTTCACGGACAAACATTCAATTTTTGCTCAAGCGGTCGAACGTCTGGCGAAAGATACAAGCACCAACATAACCAGAACCAGCCCCATTCTGTCGGCACCTCAAAAGATTGAGCTCGCCTCCGAAGTCTTTGCTAAGCTCCTATTGTCGGGTGCAGAGGGAGTCGCCACGAGCGAAGCTATGGAAGACCGAATGTATCCCTTGCTGGCCACATTATTTGACGCAGGCAAAGGGGCTGAAGTTATTTTAGCGACGAGGCTTTTTAAACCAACTGACAGTGAAGACCAACATGCCGCTGTTCATAAGATTGTCGCTGAGTACTGCGCTGCGGGGTACCTGACCAAGCGGATTTCCGACCCAGCCGACCCATTAACCTTGTCGAAGTGTCTGCCGATTATTGCCCCTAACTCCGTAGTACGGGATGAACTCCGTGGGCTTCTCGGTTGGATGGCGTCTCTGGGGGATAAAACTATCGAACAGGCGACCATTGACCTGGACCCCTACGCGGTACTTGCCAACGGAGATCCTTCTCAGCTTGCGCCTTCCTCGAAGCGTCTTCTTCTCGACAAACTTAAGGACGTCGAAAACACTGACCCTTATTTCCGTAGGGGGGATTTCTGGCGTAGGTTTAGTGTCGCAGGTTTCTTCACGCGAGAAGTGGTAGACGAAATTAGGTCGCTACTGGCGCGCACCGCTGACGGCCATCTCCGCGATCTTATGCTTGAGCTTCTGGCGGGCTCCCCAGCAATACCGGATCTTGCCGATGTGGTTCGCCAACTCGTTCTGTCGCCGAACGAAAGCGAGAACACCCGTTTTCTAGCAAGTAAATGCTTGCTCGATCTGGAAGGTCATGATCACAGGGCCGATTTGGCTATACTTTTTTTCGAAGCTAGTCAGACGTCTCTCAAGGTTGCGGCTAAAACCATCGAGCATTTGGGTAGCAAAACATTTAGCATCAAACATCTCTCAAGCTTTTTTCGAGCTTGTGCTCATCTATACCCCCGCCGTCAAGACGGACGTGAGCGCACGATGGGGGGACGTTACTTCATCAAACGTTTGATTTCGACTTTGGATCTCGAAACGATACAAGGGCTTTTGAACGAAATAACACCAACTATATTCTGCAAATGTGGGCACAAGGCTTATAGGTGCGACTGCCGGAATGGCATCAGTAAAATTTCTGGCATAATGTTAGACCGCTACTTCCAAATGGCTTTGCCACCATATGATCCAGAATGCTTATGGAAATGGCTTGAGAACCTGAATTTCCGCGATTCTAATAGCTCGGAGCAAAGCAAAGCAGTTCAAGCACTTCGTGACGATGATCGAATTCGGCAAGGGATTATCGCTCATGTTTTCGAAAAACTGACTGATAGAGACCAAATTTTTGAGACCAAGCTCCACAAGTTCGAATTCAATTCACATTCTGGCCTTCACTTCCAACCCGACGATTACAAATTTGTGGTTGATTTGGCGTTCGATGCTAATAACCCCACCTTGTGGGCCTGCTTCATCGCGAACCATGATTTTGGTCCCAGTAAGAATCGCAAAGGGTCCCATGCGTTGCGGAGACATATGCGAGAACAAGCCGCCAAAAATCCTGAATTCATGCGGCAATGGAAAAAATATGGTCGGACGGCGGCACGCTACGAGAAGGAGACGAAAACACTAAATGCGAAGCACGTACGCCGTATGAAGCGGTACGAAGTTCACCAAGACATCGTCAACGACGCGAACATTAAGTACGTAAACGACAACCGTAAGGTAATTGAGAGCGGTCAGCACTGGAGCTGCCTCGTCCGCTTTGCCCAGCTTACACTTCTTAGCCCAGAGAAAATTGTAAGGGAGTTTGGCAATGAGAAGCTTGTGCGAACCGCACTACGGAACTCGTTAGATTTTATTGCAGATTCGATTCCTGATCTGGAAGAGCTTGCGGGGCTACAGTGTGCGTCGAAGTTTTTGCAATCCGAGATGATCCTTTACGCTGCTTGTATGGAGATCATGCGGGAGAACGGCGCTCTAGAGTCGGTTGATTTACGGCTTTTGAGGGCACTAAGAACGAATATCGATATGCACTATGACGCTGTATCAGACGACGATCGAGGTGCCATGCGCGCCGAAGTTGACCGTATCCTTTTTCCCGGAATTGAAAGTGCCGAAAGCTATCTGCGTCACTATCTTGAGCCACAACTTATGCGGTCGGGATGCACAAATACCAAGGTATGGGCGCTTCGCAGCGATGTAGCGTTTGAGTCGCTGCGGGGAACATTGTCTCTCGAGTGGCTTAGGCGATTTCGTGGAACGTCACTGGACGCAATAGACACTCTTTTCGAAATCGCTGCTGAATTTGGCGACCGTAAAGAGTTGAATAGCATCATCGCAGACCGGTGTGCTGAATTTATGTTTTTTTGGCCCGACCCCACGGGGAATGAGGATATTGAACAAAAGCGATGCTTTTGGTTCCTCCGCGCCTTCTATTTCTTGGACGACGAGCTCCGCTTTTGTTGGGAATGGATCAAGGCAGACAGAGAAACAGTCCTGTTGCTTCACGAGCGGTCTAGTTCGATCCATCGAAGTGAATATCCGACATGGCCAAAACTGACATCTATAAAGGTTGAGGCTATCCTAGACGCCTTTATTGCTTGTTGGCCCAAGGTGGAATTGGCTGATCATTGGGGCACGGATAGCCCGAAGGAAGAAAATGCATATCGCTTCCTGACAGGCATAATTTGGACAATTGATTCGGACGATCCTGATCTAGCTATCCCTGTCCTGGACCGTCTTCTTAAAGATGATCGGTTCGCAGATTTGCGTAGCGAATTGAGAAGCATACGTGCGGGCCAACTACGCAAGAGGGCCCTTAGAGATTTTTCGCCACCGGCACCCCGGGAAATCGTAGCCCGGCTTGACCAAGATTCTGTGGTTACCGTGGAAGGGTTACGTCAACGCGTGGTCCAAGAACTGGAGGATTTCCAAAAGGCGATTAATGGTGGCGAATTTAACTCTGCTGACCGCTTTTACGAAAAGCGCGTGCGGCTAGGCGAAGTGCGATCGACTGAGATTATTGCCGAACGATTAAATCTCAGGCTCGAGCCACAGGGCATCTCAATCACGCCCGAGCATCAACTGAAAGGCGCGGCGAGATGTGATTTTACCGTTACCAAGCTCCTCGGGGGGAAGCGACGTCTCTTAGTCACAGAAGTGAAAGGACAATGGCACAAGGAACTGTATTCAGCGGCATCGGCTCAACTGCACGAACGATACGCCATTCATCCCGATGCGGAACAGCAAGGAATCTACCTCGTAATCTGGTTCGGGCCGAGGGAAAAAGTTGCGGGGCTTAAGTCCCACACGATTAAGAATGCTAAGGAACTTAGGGATAGCGTTGAAGCGACGCTTCCTGCTCGCCTGAGAGGGTTCGTGGATGTTTTTGTTCTCGATGTGTCTCGGCATAGCTTGGAATAGAGTTGTAGTGATGGCGTGCGAAAATAGGCGGATTATGCGTCTTGAATATCTAACTGCGCACGAATTTCGCCCCGGACCATTAGCTTCGCAAAGCGGCGATAGTCATCATATGACCGTTGCCAACGGCCTGCGACGATCGATGGGTGCACCTTAGCACGCGCGGCAACTTCCCGAACCTCGTCCGCCGTCAGCTCAGGATGGTCGGCGACACGCCAAATGTTGGACGGAATGAGGGCGTCCTGGGCAAACTTGTCCGCCTCGCGCTCGATGTCATCATCTCCTTTAACGTCGAGGTCATCAACGATCACCGGAGCGTCGGGTTTCAGATGTTTGGCGACGTGGCAAAACTCATGCAGCACCGTGAACCAGAAATTGTCTAATCGATCATGTCGAACCGTGACGGCGATGATCGGCGCCTTGTCCGAACGACACATTGCAGCGCCGTCAAGATAGGTGCCAGGAAGATGAGGCAGCGCAATAAACACAACGCCCCATTTGGCAAGCTTGTCGGCGACCTTTGTCGGGCCATTATTCTCGCAACTTAACGCAGCGAGCTTGCGGGCTTCATCCATCCCGAGCTTAGCCTTGAGAGGACATACGTCAACGGTTTGAGCCTTGATCTGAACCGCCGCGCACCATGCCTCAAGCGCTGCAAGGTCCGTCTTAGCATTCGTCCGTTCGGTTCGCGTCTTGCGCATAAGAGGAAGCGGCGATGCTCCACCGAAGGCGCGCTCCACAAATGCTTCTGTGTCCTCTTTAGGCCACATCAGACGGAAAGCTTTGAGCTTGCGTAGCGCAGCTGGAGCAGGTGTTGCCTTGTTCTTTGTCAGTTGTTCAGGGATACCGAGAAGGACATCCGCAGGGATATCGAGATGATGATGTAGCGCCCTCATCATGTCGACCGTCAGGGAACGCGTGCCGGAGAGAATTTCGGAAACCCGAGAGCGCGGGCCCAAATAGGCTTCAAGGTCTCGGGGCTTAAGGCCTTGTTGCTGCATCCGAAAGCGAATGGCTTCAACGGGTGTTGGTGGGGTCGATGGATATTTCCGTCTTTCCCATTGCTCAATCAGGGCCTGCAGGACTTCCAGTTCATCGCGATCGGCGGATTTCGAACTCTCGATGAGTACCACTGCTCGGCTTATCGCGTTCTCATAGTCTCGATCGTTACGAATGGGGCGGACGGTCAAGGCTACTTTTCCCTTTTTCCTCGCATGGATCGACTCGGTGACGGGCGACGGCCGGCGGACGCGACGAGGACCATTTGCGAACGGTAGTTAAAGATCAGCTCAACGCAGTGCGTCGTGCCAAGATGGATTGTCACGCGCGCGCCGTCGACCTCGGCTTGCGGGTAATAGAATTGCAGCTCTGAAACATCTTTCCAGCTCCCATGTTCCAGCTCTGCAAGCAGGGCGCGAGCTTCTGCCCTAACCGCAGCATCGCTGGAAAGTGCCAGACGCGAAAGCTCGCCGATCCCCATCATCTTCATAAAGAATCGCATATCAGACTGCGTCGCACAAGTGAAATCGCTCCCGCAGTGGGAACGTACACTTGAACTTCATCGCGACTCGTGCCTATGCTTATAACGGTCCCATGGTGGGAACATTGTTATACAAGCGGAGACGCGAAATGAAACGAATTGTAATCTGCTGCGACGGCACGTGGAATCGCCTCGACGCTGCGCATCCCACTAATGTCGTGAAATTGGCACAGTCGGTGTTGCCGACCGATAGCCGAGGCGTAACCCAAGCCACCATTTATGTCGAAGGGGTTGGCACCGGTCGCGGAACGGGCCGGCTTGCTAAGCTCTTTGACCGGCTGGGCGGTGGTGCTTTCGGGCACGGTCTTATTGCAAATATCGAAGACGCCTATCGTCAACTAGTGTTCTTGTACGAGCCAGGGGACGAGATCTACATCGTTGGCTTCTCCCGAGGGGGATACACAGCGCGTTCGCTGGCGGGCCTGATCCGGTCTTCCGGCATTATAGGCCGCAAACACGTAGCAAAAGTCCCCGAGGCGGTGCTGCGGTATCAGAAGCGCGGCAAAGAAAGCCATCCCGACGTTCCCGACAACTGCGCGTTCAGAGCGAATTATTCGCCCTTGGTCGCCACAAGCCCCAAGGACCTGGAGTGGCGCGAGCGAAATCGACCGGACCTTATACCCGACTCTTTTCCGCTAAAGATCACCTATGTCGGCGTTTGGGACACTGTAGGGGCACTGGGCGTACCCGATACCTACCGGATCGCCAAATTGTTCAATCGAAAATACCAGTTTCATGACACGGCTCTTTCGAGCAGCGTTTCGGCGGCACGTCATGCGGTGGCGTTGGATGAACGCAGGGCAACGTTCCCGCCCGCCCTGTGGGGCAATCTGGACGACCTTAACTCTCGGGTTGCCGATGCAAGCAGGAAAGGTAAGCCGCAATACCAGCAAGTTTGGTTCCCTGGCGATCACGGTTCAGTAGGAGGCGGCGGAGACATTCTTGGGTTGTCGAATGCCGCATTACTTTGGATTGCTGAGGGAGCCGTGGCATGCGGACTTGAGTTTGAGCCGCAATTTCTAAAGCAGCTCAGGCAAGATATCGACCATCGAGCAGCACTCTGTAACCAAAGCAAACCCGACAAAGGTTTCTTCTCGCGGCTCATGTCCATGCAGATGATGGACCGCAAGGGACCGAGCCATTTGACCGACCTGGCGCAATCGGCGCGGATGCGCTGGGCGGAAAGCAAAGGCACGTTGCCTGAGAAGCGGCCTTATCGGCCCGCTACACTGCGTACTCTTGAGAATGACCTTGAGAAATGGCAGCACGACGCGGATTCTCAACCAGACATGCCGTTCGAAGAGGTCGCGTCATAATCTGCTGAGCGTCGGAACTCTATAATTCAACCCATTTGGAATCCGACCGACCCTCACAGACCAGTCGAATTCCAAATACCGGGGCCCGAAGCCCGCTAGGCATGTCTTAAACAACATTCGCATAGCTGGCCCCTCTTCAAAGATCAATGACTCGGCGCTTCGGACGGGTCTCACAATTGGCCCAAGGAGGCCATCTACATGTTTGAAATTCTTCATGCCAACGCGGGCGGGTACTACTGGCGTCTCAAGGCGACCAACGGTGAAACGCTTTGTCATTCTGAAGTGTATACGACAAAACAGTCGGCTGAAGCCGGCGTCGCCTCTGCAAAGCGCAATGCAGCGGCGGCTCCCGTATACGACCGTACGTAACTATTGAAGACCGCCGGCTCGAGAGGGCCGTCGGTTCTTCAAATACAATCTGCCATCCAGAAGCGTCTTTTGATGCTTGAAGGTCTCTGGTCCAGTTCCTGGTGACAATAGACGTGGCCCTCGCTCTTGGGAGACCGAGCGCATTGCTGTACAGATCGCGTCGGCGAATAAGCGTCCGGTTCCGCCCCCATTGCAGCCTTTCTGCAAAATTTGCCGCGTCCCAAAACCCGCCATTCGAAAGGTATCTGGCTTTCGGCTTGGACGGGCTGGACGCATTTCGGCGGCTTTCGAGCGTGCAAACCACAGTAGGGGACGTTTGATCTGCGGGCCCTGCTAAGGGGCGGATGAGATGCTTATGTCCATACCTTGCCCGCCCCTATCTTCGTAGGTCAGCTTAAGGGGGCTCGCCGTTCGCGCGAATAGCCCCTTAGCCGATGGCGTTTTGTAGCGCAGCGCCACGATAGCCTAGCTCTCTCCTCCGAGACTCAATGTCAGCTACTGTTCCTTTGTCGTGCTTATAACCCGCAACCTGCTGCTCGATCCCCTCCAGCTTGCCGAGCATCCGGCTCAATATCTTACACGCGGCGATATCTGCCACAGGACGTTTCTCAACGTCTCTCCACCAACGCTCAAGGGCATCAACTCCTGTCTCAAGCAGTTCCAAGACGACGACATCAGCCGCTGCCAAGCGAGCGACGCCTTCGAAGACCCGCAAGCGATCGCCGGCACGGGTAAATTCGCGATTCAGCGCGTCAATATAGGCTCGGGCGAAGTCGAAGCGCTGAGAAATCAAGCCTTGTACAAAGCTCGGCTCCAACCTTGTTCGCCGCAACTTGGCGGTGATCCGCTCGACGGCTTCGATTGCCAGTTCGGCGATCCGGACCGCGTCGCCGCGAATGCGAGCAATTGAAATAAGTTCTCGATTAGCCTTCAGATGGGCGGAGAGGGCAATGTCCCGGTTGAACTCATTAGAGACGCGGGTCCGTGTAATCTCCCGTAAGCCGCTCCAATCCTCCAGCTCAGACTTCGCCTTCACCAGGTTGGGTAGGAGCTCGGCCTTGGTGCAACCAAGCTTGTTGGCAGCTTCCAGTTCACGTTCCGCTTCCCGAAATCGTGGCGGCTTCGCACGCAGGAGCGCCGCACCCAGAACGCTTGCTACATCGCCGTTGCCTGGGAACTTCTTGCGCAACTCGGTTGCGGAGATTACGGCCTCCGCGAACTCGTCCTGAGCCCAATAGCGAGCAATCGTACGAATTCCGGCTCCCACCTGGCGATCTATGTTCCCACTTTTTTCGTGCGCGCGTGCCACGGCCTCCTCAATGGGCTTGCTTGCAGAGCCGAGTTGCTCTTTCACCAAATCGGAGACAGCTTGCAGCTCGGCGGGAACGCTGATGGCGGAGTCGCTCTGGCCTTTCGTTGCACTAGCTAGGAGGTGATAGGCTTGGAGTTCGGCGAGCCGCTCACGAACCGTGCGCGTGGGCAGCTCAAGCACTTCCGCGATGTCATTGAGCGTCGTCTCTCCTAGGAGCATCACAGCATAAAGGACCTTGGCCGGCATTCCCGTTATGCGGTCCAGCTCGCGCTTAAAGGCGAAGCTTCTAACTTCTTCGCCATCGGCGCCTCTCCACTTTTCTACAACCTCGCGGCGATCTTCGCCGAGCTTGACCAACCGGACGATCGACGCCGCGAATAGGGGTGATCCCGAAGAGGCCTCAAACACCTCCTCGAGTTCCCCGCCGCGATATTGGGAAACGCCAAAAACGCTGCACAGGTTGCTGAGGTGAGCTTCGAAAGCATTGCGCTCGAGGCCACGGATTTTAACAATGGCCGTTGGCGGCAAGCCTTGATCGATTCGAGAAGTCATCAGTACGCGTGATGGGGAGAGGTCTCGACCAACCGTCCTTAAGGCGACGCTGTTAAGGGCCGCAACTGTCTCGCGTTGCTCGTCTGGCGACAAACTATCGAGATCGTCGACGATGATTAGTGCTGGGATGATTGAAAGCGCCTCAACGAGCCGATCACTTATTTCGGGCAAGCTGAATTCTTCATCGGAAACGGGCATCTCATAGGAGAGTATCTTCAGAACTGCCTCAAATAGCGAGCCGAGGTCCGAGAAGTCTACCTTGGAGGTCGGCACCATTTTGCCGCGCAGGGCGGAGTAGGTCTGCTGTTTTGCGGTCAACCAAATGACTGCCTCAACTTCCCCAGCCCTGGTCTCGAGAACCTCTTCCGCAAAGCGATAGGCGAGCGTCGTCTTACCAAGCCCGCCGATACCGGTGATTAGTCGCACCGGACTACGAGGATCACTGATCCATTGCCGCAGTTCCGCGAGTTGCGGCTCGCGGCCTACGAACTCGATCAAATCACTGTCACGGGCAGGAAGGTGCCCCTGAATCGGGACAGGCGTTTGTCCAGCCATCTGCTCAGGCGGTAGTCGGTCCGAGTGTAGGAACAGCCAGTCGTCATGAGTATTCGCCGCCGCTCGGCATTGATCCCTCACACGCACGTAAACGTCGGCATTGAAGACGAGCTTGCCGCCCGGCTTTTCAGGACCCTTACGGATCATCTTGACCGGGGGAGCGCCCGCCACCCTTCTTGGGATAAGAAGAAGCCCAAACCGCAGCTGCTGGTCTTTGTTACCGGCAGCGGTCTCAAGGGTATGGTAAAGGCATTCGATACTGCTTTCGGTGTAGCGTTGCACCGCTGCGTTTAGTTCAGAGCAATTGAACTGGCCTTCGAATCCAACGAGTCGATCCCGGCCCTTGTCAGTGACCCCGAACAAGATGTACCCGCCAAACGCATTGTGAAAAGCAACGGCGTCTTTGACCAGCTCCGCCAATGCAACTCGGTATTCCTGGCGTTGTGCTTCAGTCGCATTGGCATATGCGGTTGGCCCTTTCGCCTTGTAGTCCCAGAGCTGACCCTCACAGGCATATGGCCGCCCATCCGGGAGGAGCAACCTAAGAACCTCTGGCGTCAATGCGCGGTTGTCGACGGCAACCTTCAGGCTATCAATTATGTTATCGGCAACCAAGTCGCCCCCCTTCGCTCACGAGGCCGGCCAGCTCAGCGCCATCTCGCATCTTAGCGCGATCGTAGTTCACTCACGATCACCAGGTCGAGTCCTTTGGTTGCCGGCTGACGCCTCCGTTTGCTGCAACGCAGTACTTCTATTGATTGTCGGGAGCAGAGGAGCGATGCGCTTTCAGGCCAAAGCAAAGTTTATCCGAATGTCCGTCTGGAGCGTTGCGGGCCGAAGTACAGCGGCGCCCCGAATGGCCGCTTTCCCACCTCCGCCGCCAGAAGCGGTCGGGCAGGAATCCACCAAAAGCCGTCCACGGTGATTCAGTAAAGAGACTGGTCCGGGTTCCGTCGCGGTTCCTGTCCGCGTATTTCGCTACCGTCGACTGACCTTCCGTCTGGTTCCATCCCGTGCAGAAGCCTGAATATTTTGGGACCGCAAAAAACTTGAATTCTGGTGCATTGCGATGAACTGCAGAATAGCCTAAAGATTTGTAATAACAAAACAATTTCTTGCTTGCCAAGGTTAGGGTCGTGAG
>DDGC01000004.1:172967-273615 GCA_002337455.1 Rhizobiales bacterium UBA1912
CAAAGGGCCGCAAGGCCCTTTTTTATTTTGGCGATTTGTCCGCTGCCTCAAAAAATGCTGGTGATCATGCGGATCGAGGTGATGGTCAGAAAGCCGGCGAAGCACCAGCGCAGGGCCAGTTGCGGAATGGCGTGGGCCAGTTTGACCCCGAGCGGCGCTGTCAGCATGGATGTGGGAATGATCGCGATCAACCCGGCCAGATTGACGTAACCGAGCGAGAATGGCGGGAGATCGGGCACGCCGAGCCCGAACAGCGCATAGCCGATCGTTCCGGGAATGGCGATGATCAGCCCGATGGCTGCGGCGGTGCCGACCGCCAGGCGGATGGGGTAGGTGAAAAAGGACAGGATGGGGACAGCCAGTGTTCCGCCGCCAATGCCCATCATCACCGAAATCAAGCCGATGATTGTCGAAAGAATTTGTTTGAGCGGTGCTCCCGGCATGGGGCGGGGCTTGGCGGCATCAGCTGGTTTGAAGGCCATATTGATCGCGACGAGCGCCGCAATGGCCGCAAAAACCAGTGTGAGCACCGTGCCCGACACGTTGCCGCCGATTACGGTACCCGCGACGACCCCGAACGCGATCCATGGCCCCCAGCTGCGCAACAGGGCCGTATCGACACTTCCGCGCTTCCAGTGCGAGCGGGCGGACATAAAGCCTGTAAAAATAATCGTCGCGAGCGAGGTGCCGACGGCGACATGCATGCGCACCGCTTCGGAAACGTCGAGTGCGAGAAAGACGAAAAACAGAACCGGCACGATGACGATGCCGCCACCCACGCCCAAAAGGCCCGAGATGACACCGGCGATTGCGCCAGTGGCCAAAAGGGTTGCGAGCAGGAAAAACGCCTGGCCCGGATCGATATTCAACACGAAAAACCCCCTGCTTGCCCAAAATCATGCGGAGCGCGTCGGTGCGCGCTCCGCCAGAGCCCGATCCAGTCCGATGGAATCGGTCTGGGGCTCCAAGTCTTTGTTTTGTCGTGTGATCGAACCGGAAAAGTCTGCAACCTTTCCTGATCACACTCTAGAGATCTATTAGACCACGTCGATCTTGATTTCACCCACCCCTTCGACACTTGCCACCATCGTGTCGCCGCAGGAAACAGCGCCAACGCCCGATGGCGTGCCGCTCATGATGATGTCTCCGGGTTGCAGGGCAAAAAAGCGCGACAGGATCGAGATCATCTCGGGCACCTTCCAGAGCATCTGGTTGAGGTCGCCTTCCTGGCGGGTTTCGCCATTAACCTTGAGCAGGACGGCGCCCTGGTCGGGATGGCCGATGCGGCTGGCCGGAACCAGGGGGCCGCAAGGGGCTGACGCTTCAAAGCTCTTGGCCGCCTCCCATGGGCGGCCGAGCTTTTTGGCGTCGGCCTGCAGGTCCCGGCGGGTCATGTCGAGACCCACGCCGTAGCCGAACACGTGATCGAGGGCGTCTTCAATCGCGATGTCGGTTCCGCCCTTTGCCAGGGCGACGATCATTTCGACTTCGTGGTGCACGTCGGACGTTTCGGTGGGATAGGGGAAGGTGCCGTCCGAAATCACCGCGCCACCATGCTTGAAAAAGAAGAAGGGCGGCTCCTTGTCGGGGTCATGACCCATTTCGACTGCGTGGGCGGCATAGTTACGGCCGATACAAAAGATCCGGTTGACCGGAAAGACGTCAGCTGTCCCCTCAACAGGGAGCGTTGGCACTGGGTTGGGGGCGACGACAAAGTTGGCGCCGGTGGCTTTGAGTGCACTCTCGTTCATTATTTCAACTCCTAACGTGTGCGTAGTATTCGATGCGCTTTTCCAGCCGGCCGATCAGGTCCGCCATGGTCAGGGCAAAGGTGAATAAAAGGACGATCAGGGCCCAGAAGTGGGACATGAGGAAGTTCTGCTGATAGAGCGCGAACAGCGCCCCAACGCCGATGATCGACACCAGCAACTGGCCGATGACGACGCCTTTGACGCCGCGCACCATGCCCAGCCGGATGCCGGCAAGGATTTCTGGCAGTGCGGCCAGCAGAACGATTCTGGCGCGCTCGAAGCGGTTGGCGCCAAACGAATGGGACATCTCGATCAGGGAGGGGGAAATGTTTTGAACCCCGGCTCTTGTATCGAGCACGATAATCCACACCGCAAACATGAAGACGGTGACGACAACCGTGGGCGTGCCCAGCCCGAACAGGATCATGAAGATCGGGACCAGCGCAGAAAGGGGCGCTGAAAGGAAAACGTTGACCCACATGTTCAGCATGTTGTCGACGGGCTTGAACAGACCCATCAGAATGCCGATCGTGATGCCCACGACCAACGCCAGCGCCATGCCCATCGCGTAGCAAGAAAGGGTGATCCACACCGCATTGCCGAAGCTGCGCGAAGTGACGACCTCACCCATGGCCATCAGAACCGACGAGAAGGGTGGGAACAGCATCAGCAGGTCGAACTGCCCGACGATTTCCCAGATGATCAGCCAGACGACCAGTGCCGCCATTTTGGGGAGTTTATGACCATTGATCGTCATGGTTCACTCCACATATTTCTTGATGCCGTGCCAGATGCTCTCGACCGTTTCGAGGTAGACCTCGTTGCGGCGCAGTTCATCGGGACCGATATCGCCGGGAATATCGGGATCGATGATTTCGGACACCCGGCCGGGACGCGGCGACAAGAGGATGATGCGGTCCGAAACATAAACCGCCTCCTCGATCGAATGGGTCACGAAGATGAAGGTCTTTTTTTCGACCTCGCGCAGGCGGATCAGATCTTCCTGAAATTTGCGGCGGGTCTGTTCGTCGACGGCTGAGAAGGGCTCATCCATCAACAAGACGTCGGCATTGACCGAGAGTGCGCGGGCCAGGCCGACACGCTGGCGCATGCCGCCCGAAAGCTGGTGGGGATAGCTTTTCTGGAAGCCGTCGAGGCCCACTTCGCGCACATAGTGGTTGGCGATCTCCTCGCGCTCTGATTTTCCCATTCCCTGCATCTTCAGACCGAAGGCGGCGTTGTCGAGCACGTTCGCCCAGGGCAGGAGCGCGAAGTCCTGAAAGACGAAGGCCCGTTCGGGACCCGGCCCGGCAATTTTTTTGCCATTGACCAGCACTTCGCCCTGCGTCGCGGGCAACAGCCCGGCAATGATCTTGAGCAGGGTGGTTTTTCCGCACCCGGAGGGTCCGAGAAGGCTGGTCAGCTGGCCGGCCTGGAAGTCGAGGTTGATGTCGTTGAGGGCCACGACTTCGGTGCCGTAAACCTTCGAGACGCCTTTGACTTCGATGATCTTGTTGGACGCGCCCACGGGGGAAGCTCCTTTTTCAAGCGTATCGGGGGTGGCGATTTTCATTTCACACTCCGTTTTTCCGGCCGAAAGAGCAGGGTTTCGACCCATTGCAGGAGGCCTACTGCGATAACTGCGAACAGCACGATCGAGGCGATGGTCGCGTACATATGGGCAAAATTGGCCACCGAGCGGTGGAAGGTTATGAGATCACCGATACCGGTGGGGGTGATCAGCAATTCGGCGAGGACCACCCCGGAAAAGCCCTCGGCAACACCGAGCCGCAATCCGGCAAACATCATGGGGCTGGCGGCGGGGATCACCACGTACCAGATCTGCTTGGGGCGGCTGCCCATGAAGGAATGGCACATGGAAACCAGCGATCCAGGCACGTTCCGCACGGCTTTGTAGGAATTGATGGTGATGACCGGCATGGCGAGCATGACGACGGCGATAACCTTGGCGGTGATACTGATGCCGTAGATAAAGGTCACGAGCGGGATCAGCGCCGCCATGGGTGCTGCCTGCATGACGATGAAGATTGGCAGGGCCAGCCATTCGACGTCTTCACGCAGGCCCATCGCCACACCCATGGTGATCCCGACGACCAGCGAGAACGCCAGGCCGATGAGCAGTGGTTCCAGGGTGCGCAGATAGGCCATGCCCATCGAACCGTCGACGACCATTTCCCAGAAGGCGGTCACGGTCGCTGAAAAAGTGGGGAAGGAAAAGTTGAACCCCGACCGGCCGGCGAGTTCCCAGGCCAGCGCAAAAAGGGCCACCGAAAGCAGCTTCCAGATCAGAGGAAGCTGCGCCAGGCGCGAGGCTAGTCCGGGCGCATCGGCCCGGTCGTGCAACAAGCCCGGATCGGCAGTGTTGAATGTCGACATGATTGTACCTGGATGTGTTTAAACCGAACGGGATACGCGCGGAAATTTCTCCCCGCGCGTCCTTGCTTTGCTACTGGCGGGCAGCGTCCAGGGCGCTGAAGTCCCAGTACATGGAGACGTCCACGTTCTCGCCGGGGGCTTCGACCTGGCCGGCTGCCGAGAGAAAGGCGAGGTCGTCGATGGCGTCCTCGGGGGAGCCGCCACCGAGTGGCAGCACGCCGCCTTCGACCGCTTCGGTGTAGAATTGCGCGATGTCACCGGTCGCTTCGGCCGGCAGATCGGGCAGAAGGTCGTACTGAGAGCGCCATTCGGCCACCAGTTCCGGATTTTCGTTGATGTCGTCCCAGGTGCCGATCAGCTCCTCGACAAACACCGAGAGATCCTCGGTGCGGCTTTCGAGGAAACTTGTGTTGGCGTAAAGCGCCTCGTCGGTGGCGTTCACGCCTTCGACGGGGAGCTGCATGAACTTTCCGGGGGCCTGCTCCTCGAGCAACCTCATCGAGGCCGCGTCAACGATCGAGGCGTTGATCGTGCCCTGCAGCAGGGCACCGGCGCGCACTTCGGCGCCCGGAACGTAGCTGAGATTCGAGAATGTGATGCCTTCGTTCTGTTCCATGAGCCGCATGAGCGCCTCGGTGCCCGAACCGCGCGAATGCACGGTTACTTCCTCACCGTCGAGGTCTTCCCAACTCGAATAGACTTCCGAATTGACGACGGGGAAGAACAGAAGCGTCGTCATGCGGTAGAACATGCGGATCGGGGCGTTGGAATTCTGGATGAAGGCATAGGGTGCCCCAACCCCGATATCGGCCTGCCCGCCCACAACGGCTTGGGTGGCTACGTCTTCAGAATTGAAAAAGGTCAGTTCCATTGGCACGCCGCGTTCCTTGGTGCGCTCGATGGCGACGAGCAATCCAAGGCTTTCAACGCTGGCGATGTCACCCATGGCCACGCGGATGGGTGCATTCTGGGCCAGAGCCGGCACTGTACCGAGCGACACGCTCAACGCGATCGCGGCACTGGTCAGCGTAAACAGTCTGCGCGTGATCTTCATAAGTTTCTCCTCCCTTGTGAAAATCGACTTCCAGCTCTGGCGCAGCCCTCCGTGCTACAACCAAATCCGGAATGGTTCGATATTTTCACGTAATTGGTTTAACGTCAATCTCTGGCAGGCAATCGAATTCTGGTGGGGCGAATTCCTTAGAACTCACTGAAAAAGCAACAAAAACTGTCTCAACTAACTTGCCCCAGGAGCTACTAGCTAAAAAGAACCGGCGCAATTGGCTGTGAAAAACGGATTGACTTGTTGAAAATAAGCGGCTTTGGTGTCAAACCAATTCAAATTGGTTCGCGAGGAACAAATGGACGGCAGCGCTCAGGAAATTGACGAAGGAAACGGTGCAACGCTGGTCCAGTTGCGAGCTTGGCTGACACGGCATAATTTCCCGCCAGACACCAAACTGCCGGCAGAGCGCGAGCTCTCCGAGCAGCTGGGCGTATCACGGGCGGATCTGCGCAAGGCGCTGGCGACGCTCGAGGCCGAAGGCCAGCTTTGGCGTCATGTCGGCAAAGGCACGTTTACAGGCAGCCGGGCCATCGAAGTGCTCAGCCTTGCCGAGATCGACAGGGAAACCAACCCGGCAGAAGTCATGCGCACCCGACTGTTGATCGAGCCGATCATCGCGCGCGAGGCGGCGCTTAACGCAACCTCGCGGCATGTCGAAGCCATGCACCGCTGTATCGAGAAGACGCACAAGGCCGGCACCTGGCGGCAATATGAAGCTGCCGACAATGAATTGCATCGCTGCATAGCCGAAGCGACCGACAACCGGCTGCTCCTGGCGCTTTTCGATGCGCTCAACGCCGTACGCCGGGCGGTCGTCTGGGGGCTGTTGCGCAGCAGTTCGGACCGGCCGCCACAGGATCATCATTCCTTTGCCGAGCACGACCAGATCATTGCGGCGATCGAGCAACGGGACCTCGATGGGGCGAGCCGGGCCATGTATCAGCATTTGCGCCAAGTCGAGCGGCATTTGATGGAAGCCCCCGAGGTCCGGTCGCGCTGAGGGCGATCGGCCGCACTGGTATCATTGTCCTGGCTGGCCAACTGGTCTAGCAAGTATCCTCAAACTGCCCACCCCCTTTCTGGCTTCCGTCCTTCCATGGATCTCATCACACTCGCCATCATTTTCGCCGCTGTCGGTGCCGGCGCCATCGCCAAGGGCGCGACCGGGATGGGCATGCCGCTCATCGCGATTCCCTTCCTTGCGGCGACTTTCGGTCTGCAGCATGCGGTTGCCGTAATGCTGCTGCCGATTCTGACTTCCAATGCCTCCCAGCTCTATCGCTTCCGGCACGCGCGCGCCGATGCTCGTCTGGGGTTTCTTCCACCCATGCTGGCGCTTTGCGCGGTTGGTGTTGTTGGCGGGACATGGTTTCTGACCGCGACGCCCGAGCGCGGGCTGGCGGCAACGCTGGGGATCCTGCTGCTCAGCTATCTGGCGCTGCGGCTCTTGAATCCGCACTTTGCTGTCAGCGGGGAAGCGGCCAGGCGATGGAGCATGCCCGTGGGTCTCGGGACGGGGCTGCTGCATGGCGCGACAGGCATTTCAGCGCCCATCGGCGTCACCTTCATTCATGCCATGCGGTTCGGCCGCGATGCGCATATCTATGCAGTTTCTGCAATGTTCATGGTGCTGGCAACCGTCCAGGCGCCCTCGCTTTGGATCGCTGGCATTTTGCGCCCCGAATGGTTGTTGCAAGGGCTGTTTGCGCTGATTCCGACCTTCTTGTTCATGCCGGTTGGCCAATGGCTGTCGGGTAAGCTCAGTCCTGCCGCGTTCGACAGGATGACCCTGATCTTTCTCGGGGTCATCGGGCTCAAACTGTTGCTAGGGATCTAGTTAGCCCGGGAATTTATAAAAAAAAGGCGGCCATAGGCCGCCTTTTTCTTGATGGCTTCGATGCCGGTTATGCGGCAACCAGGTTGCGCAGCACGTATTGCAGGATGCCGCCATGGCGGTAGTACTCGAGTTCGTCCAGCGTATCGATACGCAGGAGAACCGGCACGACTTCCTTGCGGCCGTCCCCGAAGGTGATGTCAAGTTCGAGCGTCTGGCGCGGCTCGATTTCGGTCAGCCCGCGGATCGAGACCGTCTCGTCGCCGGTGATGCCGAGCGACTGCCAGGATGCCCCGTCGTTAAAGACCAGCGGCAGAACGCCCATGCCGACCAGGTTGGAGCGGTGGATACGCTCGAAGCTCTGGGCGATCACGGCGCGCACGCCGAGCAGGGTCGTTCCCTTGGCCGCCCAGTCACGCGACGAGCCCGTGCCGTATTCCTTGCCGGCAAAGATCACCAGCGGAGTGCCCTGGGCCTTGTATTCCATGGCAGCGTCATAGATCGGCACCACTTCGCCCGAGGGTGATTTGGTAAAGCCGCCTTCGACGCCGTCGAGCATCTGGTTCTTGATGCGGATATTGGCAAAGGTGCCACGCATCATAACTTCATGGTTGCCGCGCCGCGCGCCGAAAGAGTTGAAATCGACCGGCTTGACCTGGCGTTCCATCAGATACTTGCCGGCAGGCGTGCCGGACTTGAATGAGCCAGCCGGGGAAATGTGGTCGGTGGTGATCGAATCAAGGAAGATCGAAAGAACGCGGGCGTCCTCGATATCGGTTACCGGCTTGGGCTCCATGGTCATGCCCTCGAAATAGGGAGGGTTCTGAACATAGGTGGACGACGAGCTCCACTTGTAGGTTTCCCCGCCGTCGACCTTGATTTCCTGCCAGCGCTTGTCGCCCTTGAACACGTCGCCATAGCGGCGCTTGAACATGTCGACCGAAATCGCCGACCGCAGAACTTCTGCCACTTCAGTCGAGCTCGGCCAGATGTCCTTGAGATAGACGGGCTGTCCGTCCGATCCGGTGCCGAGCGGCTGAGTGGTGATGTCGTCAGTCATCTTGCCCAGAAGCGAATAGGCGACAACCAGCGGGGGCGATGCCAGATAGTTGGCCCGCACGTCAGGATTGACGCGGCCTTCGAAGTTGCGGTTGCCCGACAGCACCGACACGGCAACCAGATCGTTGTCGTTGATGCACTTGGAGATATTTTCATCGAGCGGGCCGGAATTGCCGATGCAGGTCGTGCAGCCATAGCCGACCGTGTTGAAGCCCATGGCGTCGAGATCTTCCTGCAAGCCCGACTTTTCAAGGTATTCGGTCACGACCTGCGAGCCGGGAGCCAGCGAAGTCTTGACCCAGGGCTGGGGTTTCAATCCCTTTTCGCGTGCCTTGCGGGCGACGAGCCCTGCGGCGATGAGCACCGAAGGGTTCGACGTGTTGGTGCAAGAGGTGATCGCAGCGATCACCACGTCGCCATCGGAGATCCGGTAGTCGGCGCCGTTGACGGCGTGGCCGTGGCTTTCATTGTCCTCTGGCGTGTCGTGCACACCGGTCGCGCCTTCGTCCACATAGCGGGATTCGCCGGTCGAAGCGGGAACGCCGTTGGTCTTGCGGCCGCCAGTGATCTCTTCAAGCGCCTTGACGAAGGCGGTCGATGCATCGGTCAGGGCAACGCGGTCCTGCGGGCGCTTGGGGCCAGCCAAGGACGGCACGACGGTTGCCAGATCGAGCTCGAGCGTATCGGTGAAGATCGGATCTTCGTCATTGTCGGCGCGATACATGCCCTGCTCTTTGGCATAGGCTTCGACCAGAGCGACGCGATCGGGTTCACGGCCCGAATCGTTGAGGTACTTGATGGTTTCCTTATCGATCGGGAAGAAACCGCAGGTCGCGCCATACTCGGGCGCCATGTTGGCGATGGTCGCCTTGTCTTCGAGCGAGAGGTTGGAAAGGCCGGCGCCGAAGAATTCGACGAACTTGCCGACAACGCCCTTCTTGCGCAGCATTTCGACCACGTGAAGCACGAGGTCGGTCGCTGTCGTGCCCTCTGGCAGCTTGCCGGTGAATTTGAAACCGATGACTTCAGGGATGAGCATGGAAATGGGCTGGCCGAGCATTGCAGCTTCAGCCTCGATGCCGCCAACGCCCCAACCCAGGACGGCCAGACCGTTGACCATTGTGGTGTGGCTGTCGGTGCCGACGAGGGTGTCGGGATAGGCGACTTCCTCGCCGTTTTCCTGTTTGGTCCAGACGGTCTGGGCCAGATATTCGAGATTGACCTGATGGCAGATGCCGGTTCCGGGAGGCACGACGCGGAAGTTTTCAAAGGCCGACTGGCCCCAGCGCAGAAATTCGTAGCGCTCGCCATTGCGTTCATACTCACGCGTCACGTTCTGTTCGAACGCGCCGGGCGTGCCGAAATAATCGACCATTACCGAGTGGTCGATGACCAGATCGACGGGGACGAGCGGGTTGATCTTCTGGGGGTCGGCGCCGAGCTTTGCAGTGGCGTCGCGCATGGCGGCCAGATCGACAACGGCGGGAACGCCGGTGAAATCCTGCATCAGGACGCGGGCGGGGCGATAGGAGATTTCGTGTCCAGCGCGGCCGCGATCTTCGAGCCAGGCCTTTATAGCCTTGATGTCGGCCGCCTTGACGGTGCGATCATCTTCGAAGCGCAACAGGTTTTCCAGAACGACCTTGAGGGAATGAGGCAGGCGGGAAATGCCATCCAGTCCGTTCTTTTCGGCCTCGGCGAGCGAAAAGATCGTATAGGCCTTGTTTCCAACGGTGAGGTTCGTCTTGGTCTTAAAGCTATTGGATGTCTCGGTCACGCGGTCCGCCTTGTCTCAATAGGGTTGCGAGCACCCCCGATTGAGACCGGGCCAAACGGCCAATTTCGCGTCGAAAACAATGCAACGCTGCAATGGCCACCGGCTCGTCCGGAGGCATGAAGCGGGAAAGCATAATCTCTCCCCGCCTTTTTCGCCCTCTCTATAATGAATCCAATTTGCACTTGCCAGCCCGGACTTTGGTTCAATAGAGCTTTGGCATGATCAATGAAGGGCTTTCTCGCATGCCGGAAACTGGCCTTGGCGTTAGCGCGCTTGCATTAAGCCGGGGCGGGCGGGACATACTGGCCGGGCTGAGCTTTTCGCTTGAAGCGGGAACTGCCCTTATGCTGCGCGGGCCCAATGGCGCCGGCAAGAGCACATTGCTGATGGCTCTGGCGGGCCTTCTTAATCCTGACGCGGGCCAAATCGATCATGCGGGTATCGACCCAGAGGCTCCGAAATACGGCCATTTGCACTATGTAGCCCATGCACCGGCTACAAAGTCGGGGCTCAGCGTGGCCGAAAACCTTAAATTCTGGGTCGATCTTCTGGCGGGAACGCCGGTCGATATCGAAGCTGCGCTGTCCGAGGCCGGGCTCGGGGATTTGGGCAGCATTGACGCCGGCCTGCTTTCAGCGGGGCAGACACGGCGCCTGGCGTTGGCGCGCCTGATAGCCATACGGCGCCCGCTCTGGCTTCTCGATGAGCCAACAAGCGCGCTCGATACTGCTGGCGCGGCATGGGTGGGTGCGCTGATTTCCAATCATTTGCGTCAAGGCGGGCTGGCGGTCATCGCCACCCATCTCGATATCGCCGTTGACGGCAATGTGAAGACGCTCGCGTTGGGCGGGCAGATCCAATGAAGGCGATGGGCGCAATCATTGTCCGCGACCTCCGCCTGGGACTGCGTCAGGGCGGCGATCTTTTGACGCTTGTCCTGTTCTTTGTCATCGTCGGCGTGCTGATGCCGTTCGCGGTCGGCCCCGACCGGCCGCTTTTGGCCCAGCTTGCGCCAGCCATCATCTGGGTCGCGGCGCTTCTGGCGCAGCTTTTGTCCAATGAGCGCCTGTTTCGCGGCGATTTCGACGATGGAAGCCTGGCCGTTTTCCGCCACGCGACAATTCCGCTCGAGATGGTGGTTGCCGCCAAACTTGTCGCGCACTGGCTGCTCACCGGGCTGCCGCTGATTGCCGCGATGCCCATTCTGGCGCTCATGTTGGGGCTGGACGGGCAGGGGTTCTGGCTGGCGGTGTGTTCGCTCGCGCTCGGCACGCCGGCGCTGGCCGGGTTCGGCGCTATCGGGGCTGCTGTGACAGTTGGCCTCAAGCGCGGAGGGCTGGTTGCACCGGTTCTTGTCTTGCCGCTGAGCCTGCCAGTGCTTATTTTCGGCGCCGGTGCGTTCGACTTGGCGCGGCTGGGCGGATCGTCACAGGCGCTGCTGCTGCTCGGCGCTCTCAGTCTTTTAAGCGTGACGCTTGCACCGTTTGCCGCGGCGCTGGCGCTGAGGATTTCCGGGGAATAGATGGTTCAGACCCAGCCCAAACCCGCCGAGCCGGGATGGTTCACCCGCATCGCCCATCCGGGGATGTTCATGGGGTGGTCTCGCCATCTCGTATTGCCACTTTCGGCCGTTACGGCACTGGCCTTTGCTGTGGGGCTCTATTTTACGTTCTTTGCCTCTCCCGCCGACTACCAGATGGGCGATACGGTGCGCATGATGTATGTTCACGTCCCCAGCGCCTGGCTCAGCCAGTTCTGTTACGCGGTGATGTTCTGTTCGGCCATCGGCACGCTGGTCTGGCGCCATCCCATGGCCGATGTCAGTCAGAAGGCCGCCGTTCCACTCGGCGCAGCCTTTACGGCGCTGGCGCTTTTCACCGGTTCGATGTGGGGCAGGCCCACCTGGGGCACGTTCTGGGAATGGGACGGGCGGATGACCTCCACCCTGGTCTTGCTATTTATCTATCTTGGTTTGATCGCGCTGTGGCGGGCCTTTGACGATCAGCTCAAGGCGGCGCGCATCGTTGCTGTTCTCACTCTGGTTGGCGCCATCAACATCCCGATTATCAAATTTTCGGTCGATTGGTGGCAGACCCTGCATCAGCCCGCCTCGGTGTTCAGAACCGATGGGCCGACTGTGGATGGCTCGATCCTGGTGCCGCTGCTGGTGATGACGCTGGCATTTTCGTTGTTGTTTCTGACGCTGCATCTTGTGCGCATGCGCACCGAAATCACCAAACGCCGCATTCGCTCGCTCGAATTGGCGCAGGCCCGCGCGGGAGAAGGTGCATGATCGATCTGGGCCAGCATTGGGAATATATCACGGCAGCCTATGCTGGAACGATTGCCGTTGTCGGCGGGCTGATCGGCTGGACTGTATTTTCCGCACGCGCTGCAAAGGCGCGAGTAGAAGTGCTTGAAGCAGCACGGCAGACGCGCAGGCAGAAATGAAACCATCTGTCAGGATCGGCCTTGCGGTCTTGCCGCTCATCGTCCTTGCTGCCCTGCTTGGCGTTTTCGCTTCGCAGATGGGGCGCTCGACGAGTTTCGTGCCCTCAGCGCTCATCGACAAGCCGGTGCCCGAGTTCGAGCTTGCCGCTGTCGAGGGGCATGGTCAGCCCGGATTTTCCACCGCCGATCTGGCTGGAAACGGCGTCGTGGTCGTCAACGTTTTTGCGTCCTGGTGCGTGCCATGCCGTGCCGAGCACCCGTTCCTGATGGAACTGGCAAATGAGCCGGTCGAAATCTACGGGCTCAACTATGACGATCCGGCGGAAAACGCCCGGGCGTTTCTGGCCGAGCTTGGCAATCCGTACGATCGGGTCGGCGCGGACCGGGACCGCCGGGTGGGCATCGAATGGGGCGTTTATGGCGTGCCCGAAACCTTTATTGTCGATAATGAAGGCATCATCCGGTTCAAGCATGTCGGCCCGCTCGACCAGGAGAGCTACGAAAATGTGCTTCTGCCGGCCATCGAAGCGGTGCGCACTCCGGGCTAGAGCCTAGACTTCGGTCTGAGCACCTTCGGCAGCGGCCTTCACTGGGCTCACTGGCGGCTCTTCGCGTGGCGCGTATTTGTTGAGCAAGGGAAGCTGGCTCATGGCGAAGGCCATGGTCAGCGGCATGATGCCCCAGACCTTGAATGCTACCCAGAAATCGTCGGAAAAATTGCGCCAGACGATCTCGTTGATTGCGGCGAGGACGAAAAAGAAGACGCCCCAGCGCAAGGTCATCAGGTACCAGCCGCGGTCCTGGAGCTTATAGACTTCTCCAAACACGTAGCGCAGCAATGAGTGCCCGAAGGCCAGCCCGCCAAGCAGCACCGAGCCGAACAGCACATTGGTGATTGTTGGCTTGAGCTTGATGAAAAGCGCATCCTGGAAATAAAGCGTCATCCCGCCGAAAACCAGAACCACGACGCCGGTCACCAGCGGCATGATTGGAATGGATTTGAGGATGATCTTGGAGAGCACCAGCGAAATCGCCATGGCCACCATGAAAACGGCGGTGGCAAAGATGATCGGCTGGCTAAACCAGGTCTGAAGGCCTGGGAATGCCTCAAGGATGTTTTCGCCCTGGGCGTTAACGATGAAGAAGACGACCAGCGGACCCAACTCCAGCGAGAGCTTGGTCAGGGCCGGCTTGAGATCCTCGATGCCCGCTTCGGCGGGCTTTGGCTGGCTTTGAGCCATAATGCTACTCCTTGCCCGCTATGGCGCGGGCGAAATCTGTGGCCCGGAAGGGCTCGAGGTCGCCGATCGATTCCCCGACGCCGATGAAATGAATGGGCAATCCGAATTTTTTGGCGATGGCGACGAGGATACCCCCGCGCGCCGTTCCATCGAGCTTGGTCATCACCAGACCGGTCACACCCGCTTTCTGACCGAAGATTTCGACCTGATTAAGGGCATTCTGGCCTGTTGTTGCATCGAGTGTCAAAAGCGTGGCATGCGGCGCTTCGGGATCGCGCTTTTTGATCACCCGGATGATCTTTTCGAGCTCGTCCATCAGTTCGGTGCGGTTCTGCAACCGGCCGGCGGTGTCGATGATGACGACATCGGTCCCGGTGTCCTGGGCCTTGGCCACCGCGTCGAAGGCCAGTCCGGAGGCATCGGCGCCAGTCGGCCGGGTCATTACCTCGACATCATTGCGCTGGCCCCAGACCTGAAGCTGTTCGACAGCGGCAGCGCGGAATGTGTCACCGGCGGCCAGAAGCACCGATTTGCCCTCGGCCTTGAGCTTGGCCGTCAGTTTGCCGATTGTCGTTGTCTTGCCAGAGCCGTTGACCCCGACCATCAGGATCACGAAGGGTTTATCCGCGCCATCGATGGTGAGCGGCACTGCGACCGGACCGAGCGTCGCCTCGACTTCGGCAGCGAGCACGGCCCGCACGTCCTCGGTGGAAACGTCCTTGTCGAACTTGTCGGCGCGCAGCTTGTCGGTGATCGCCATAGCCGTGTCGATGCCCAGATCGGCGGCGATCAGGGTGTCTTCGAGGTCCTGGAGCGTGGCTTCATCGAGCTTGCGCTTGGTGAAAATCGCGCCGATCGATGATGAAAGATTGTCCGAAGACCGTTTGAGCCCGGCGCTGAGGCGCTGGAGCCAGTTTTGCGGCCGGGCCGGTTCATCGGCCACAGAAGGGACGACGGGCTCGGGTTCTGCCGCCGGTTCTTCGGGGTCGGGCAGGGCTTTGGCGTCCAATACGTCGGGGCGCTCAAGCGGGTCGGTCACATCGTCGGGGGTAGGCGGCTCGTGTTCGGGCGGATTGGGATGCCCCCTTTCGAGCCATTCGGCCTGCATCTCGGGCGGCGCCGCGTCACGGCTGTCCTCATCCTCCGGAGCGGGCGCAGGTGTCGGTTCGGGTTCGGCCGCTTGCGCTGCGCGCTCCGCACGCAAGGCGGCCAGCGCTTCCTCTTCACCACGGGCCTCTTGGGTGGCTCGCTCCAGGGCCTCCTCGGTGTCCGATTTCGGCTGAGGCTTTTCGCCAAACAGGCGACCCCAGAAGCCGGGTTTTTTGTCTTGGGTCATGCAGCAACCTTGTCGCGACGGGCAATCAGTCCATCGGGGGATGTTCCATCGATCTCAGCCCTGACTATATCGCCGGGCCGTCCGCGCTCAACGGCGACGGGAATGAACTGTTCCGAGCGCCCCATGCCGTCACGCTCGACGAGAACGGTCTCGGTCTTTCCAACTCGAGAGGTACAGAGCTTTGTAAATTGAGTCTCGCCCAGCGCCCGCAGCCGAGCCGCGCGTTCCTTGCCGATGCGGCGGGAAACCTGTGGCATCTTTGCCGCCGGAGTGCCCTCGCGCGGCGAAAAGGGAAAAACGTGCAAATAGGTCAGGTCGGCTTGGGTCACGAAACGCAGGGTGTTTTCGAACATTGCGTCGGTCTCGGTCGGAAAACCGGCGATGATATCGGCGCCGAAAACCATGTCGGGACGCAGGCCGCGCAGCTTTTCCACGATGGCAAGCGCATCGGCGCGGCTGTGACGACGCTTCATGCGCTTTAGGATCATGTCATCGCCCGACTGCAGCGAGAGATGAAGGTGCGGCATCAGCCGGGGATCGGTCACGGCCTCATAGAGCGCAGGGTCGGCCTCGATGGAATCGATCGAGGAAATCCGCAGCCGCGGCAGGGACGGGACGTGCTTTAGAATCGCCTGGGTCAATGCGCCAAGGGTGGGCGCGCCGGGCAGATCGCCGCCATACGAGGTAATATCGACCCCGGTCAGCACCACTTCGCCATAGCCATTGTCGACGAGGCGTTTGATCTGATCGACAACGACGCCCATGGGCACCGAGCGCGATGGTCCCCGCCCATAAGGAATGATGCAGAAGGTGCAGCGGTGATCGCAGCCGTTCTGGACCTGGACAAAAGCGCGGGCCCGCCCGTCCAGTCCATCGATCAGATGGCCGGCGGTCTCGGTCACGCTCATGATGTCGTTGACCTGCACCTTGTCGTTGAGCGGCACGCCGAACGCGATGGGCCGATAGCTCTCTGATTTGAGCTTGTCGTTGTTGCCGATCACCAGATTGACCTCGGCCATATCGCCGAAATCGCGCGCCTGGGTTTGAGCGGCGCAGCCGGTGACGATGATCGGGGTTTCGGGATTGTCCCGGCGCGCCTTGCGGATCGATTGCTTGGCCTGGCGCACCGCCTCGGCGGTCACCGCGCAGGTGTTGATGATGATTGCATTGTCGAGGCCGGATTTTTGCGCCTCGGCCTTCATGACTTCGGATTCATAGGCATTGAGCCGGCACCCGAAGGTTATGGTCTCTATGCTCATGCGGCATCCTCTCCCAGAAGGGCAGAGGGGATCACGCCTTCACCGTCCAGCGCCCACGGGCCTGTCATAAGGATATGATCGTCAGAGGTGCGCCATTCGATGTCGAGCGGACCGCCGGGCAGCTCTATGGTCACCTTGCGTTCCGTCAGCCCCTTGCGGGCCGCCGCGACGGCAGTGGCGCAGGCGGCAGTGCCGCAGGCCAGAGTCAGCCCGGCGCCACGCTCCCACACCTTGACCTTGATCCGGTCGTCGGCGAGCACTTGTGCCAGTGTGATGTTGGCGCGCTCGGGGAAGATCGGATGGTTTTCGAGCAGCGGGCCGAACTTTGCCAGATCATGGGCGTCCAGATCGTCTACCCAGAAGATCGCATGCGGATTGCCGACATTGACCACCGAGGGCGTGTGCAGGATCGGTGCGTCGATCGGCCCGATCTGCAATTCGATGCCGGTGGTATCGGCAAAGGGTTCGGCCAATGGGATCTGGTCCCAGCCAAACCGGGGCACGCCCATATCGACCGTCACCAGATCACCATCGATACGGGCTGCCAGAATACCGGCATTGGTGCGGATCGAGACGGCATCGGTTGCCATCTCGCCGGCAACCAGCGCCGCAATGCAACGCGTGGCATTGCCACAGGCGTCGACTTCGCCGCCTTCGGCGTTGTAGATGCGCATGAATACGTCGACGCCGTCGATCGTGTCGGGTTCCATGACGATCAGCTGGTCGCACCCGATGCCATTGGCCCGGTCCGAAATGGCGATAATCTGCTGCCGCGACAGCGCAATTTTCTGCGCGCGCGCGTCCAGAACGACGAAGTCGTTTCCAAGGCCATTCATCTTGAGATAGGGCAGCGGCGCGGTCATTTGCGGGTTTCTGAGCTCAACCAGATGTCATTTTCAGCTTATATGGCGTAAAAGTCTTGCGATTTCCACCTCCGCACCCAATCGTGCGGCAATTGACTCAACGGTCGCCCCTGCTTATAAGCCGCCTCGACCTTCTGTCAGAAACGATGGATTTGCGAGTCACTAGGCAACCCGAGAGGTTTCCGGTCAACATCCGCCAGCGCGTTGCGCCCGCGGGTGCACTTTGCATTTGACCGCTTGGGACCCATATTCGCATCTATCCTGACACGAACGAAATGAGCGAATTTAATGTTTGAAAGCCTGTCAGACCGCTTGGGCAAGATCTTTTCCGGGATCACCGGGAGAGGTGCGCTCAGCGAAGCCGATGTGCAAGCCGCGCTGCGCGAGGTCCGCCGCGCGCTGATCGAGGCCGACGTTTCGCTCGAAGTGGTGCGCGCCTTTACCGAACAGGTTGGCGCGCGCGCCGTGGGCGCGGAAGTCACCCGGTCGGTCAAGCCGGGCCAGCAGGTCATCAAGATCGTTCATGACGAGCTCGTCGCGGTTCTGGGCGAGGAAGCTTCGCCCATTTCGCTCAATGCGCCCTCGCCGGTGCCGATCCTCATGGTCGGCCTGCAGGGTTCGGGCAAAACGACGACAACGGGCAAGATCGCCAAACGCCTTACCGACAAGCAGGGCAAGCGCGTCCTTATGGCCTCGCTCGATACGCGCCGTCCTGCCGCCATGGAACAGCTCAAAACGCTCGGCAGCCAGATCGGCGTCGATGTGCTTGAGATCGTCCCCAACCAGTCGGCCGTCGAGATCGCCAAGCGCGCGATTTCGACCGCGAGAACCGGTGGTTATGACGTCGTGATGCTCGATACGGCGGGCCGTACGCATATCGACGAAGAGCTGATGGAAGAGACCGCCGAGATCAAGCGCGTCTCCAATCCGCATGAAATCCTTCTGGTGGCCGACAGCCTGACCGGGCAGGACGCCGTCAATCTGGCGCGCTCGTTCGATGCACGGGTCGATATCACCGGTATCGTTCTGACCCGCGTGGATGGCGATGGGCGCGGTGGCGCGGCGCTTTCAATGCGCGCCGCGACCGGCAAGCCGATCAAGCTGATCGGTGTCGGCGAAAAGATGGATGCGCTGGAAGATTTCCATCCCAGCCGCATCGCAGACCGCATTCTGGGCATGGGCGATATCGTCTCGCTGGTCGAAAAGGCCGCGGCGAACGTCACCGCCGAAGACGCCCAGAAGATGGCCAAGAAGCTCAAGAAGGGCCAGTTCGATCTCGATGATCTTATGGGCCAGCTTCAGCAGATGAAAAAGATGGGCGGCATGGCCTCGCTCATGAAGATGATGCCGGGCATGGGTAATATGACCAAGAACCTGCCCAATGGCCGCACCGACGACAAGGTCTTCGACCGCCAGGTCGCGATCATTCAGTCGATGACCAAAAAGGAACGCGAAAAGCCCGATCTGCTCAATGCATCGCGCCGCAAGCGCATCGCGGCGGGTTCGGGCGTCGAGGTTTCCGAAATCAACAAGCTCATCAAGATGCACCGCCAGATGGCGGACATGATGAAAAAGGTTTCGCGCGGCGGGCCCGGCGGGTTGGCTGGCATGTTCGGCGGCATGGGCAAGCAGATGATGGGCGGCATGCCTGACATGGATCCGGCCCAGATCGAACAGATGACCAAGCAGATGGGGGGCGATTCCTCCAAGCTGCCTGACGATTTTTCCAAGCTCGTCAAACAGGGTGGGGGCGGCATGCCCGGCCTTCCCGGTCTTGGCGGCTCGAAATTCCCGGGGCTTCCGGGACTGCCCGGATTGCCGGGTAAAAAGAAGTAAACCGACTTAAATTTTATCAAGCAGAAAGACCAAGAAACCATGGCTACCAAGATCCGCCTGGCACGCGCCGGCTCCAAGAAGCGCCCTTACTACCACGTCGTCGTTGCCGACGTTCGCGCGCCGCGTGACGGCCGCGTCATCGAGCGTATCGGCTCGTACAACCCGATGCTCGAAAAGGGCGACGAAAAGCGCGTCGTGCTCGATATCGAACGCGCCACCTACTGGCTCCAGAGCGGCGCGCAGCCGACCGATCGCGTCGAGCGTTTCCTTGATGCCGCCGGTCTTTTGAAGCGTACCGCCAAGAGCAATCCCAACAAGGCCAAGCCGGGCGCCAAGGCGCTTGAACGCCTCGAGGAAAAGAAGGCCGCTGAAGAAGCTGCCAAGGAAGCTGCTGCCGCACCGGCTGAAGAAGCCCCTGCCGAAGAGGCTCCTGCTGCTGAAGAAGCCAGCGCCGAGTAAGACCGGTGTCCGGGCGCAAACAGCCTGAAAACCGCATTCTCATGGGCCGCATCGGTGCGGCCCATGGGATCAAGGGCGAGGTGCGCATCACGGCGTTCACCGAAGACCCCCTGGCCATTGCCGATTACGATCCGCTCGAAACCGACCGCCAGGGCGTTTCGATCTCGATTGCCAAGGCACGGCTGGCCAAGACCGTCGTTATCGCGACGCTCAAAGGCATCTCCGACCGCAACGATGCCGAAAAGCTCAACGGGGTTTCGCTCTATGTCAGCCGCGATCGGCTCGATGAGCCGGACGAAGATGAATTCTATTATACCGATCTGATCGGCCTCGAAGTCCGGCTCGCCGACGGAGCCGTCATGGGCACCATCTCGGCGATCGAGAATTTCGGCTCCGACGACCTGCTGGACATAAAGCTCGCCGAAACACGCAAGTCGGTCTACCTGCCGTTCACCAAGGCCGTGGTTACCGATCTCCACATCGCCGATGGCTACGTCGTCGCTGTTCCGCCCGAAGGCTGGCTGGACGATACGCCGCGTGACCCTGAAGATGTCGAGCCGGACGAAAACCGATGAGCTTTCGTGCTTCGGTCGTCACGCTTTTCCCCGATATCTTTCCTGGCCCGCTTGGCGCATCTGTCATCGGGCGCGGCATGGAAAAGGGGGCATGGTCGCTTGAAACACACTTTTTGCGCGACTATGCCAGCGACAAGCATCGCACTGTCGACGATACGCCATCGGGCGGCGGTGCGGGCATGGTGCTGCGGCCCGATATCCTGGCTGCGGCGCTCGATGACGTCGCCCCGGCGGACGATCCGCGCCCGAAAATCCTGATGAGCCCGCGCGGCACCCCGCTGACCCAGGCGCGGGTTCGCGAACTCGCCCGGGGTCCCGGGGCGGTGGTTGTCTGTGGGCGGTTCGAGGGCATCGACCAGCGGGTCATTGAAGCGCGCAATCTCGAGGAAATCTCGATCGGCGATTATGTGCTGGCCGGCGGCGAAGTGGCGGCCATGGTGTTGCTCGAAGCCGTTGTGCGGCTCTTGCCCGGGGTTCTTGGCGCGGCGGAAAGCCACGCGGACGAGAGTTTTGAAAATGGGCTTCTCGAATATCCGCAATATACACGGCCGCAGGTTTTTGAAGGGCTCGAGATTCCCGAGATTCTGACATCGGGTGACCATGGCCGGATCGAAAAATGGCGGCGCGAGCAGTCCAGGGCGCTGACCCGTGAAAGACGGCCCGATCTGTGGGCCCGCTACGCGCAAAAGCCCTAGACTCTGGGGTGCATGGCGTGTATAGCCCCGCTCGACTATGGGATGAGCACATCCCGCCGTCCAAACAAGACCGGGCCCAAAAAGGGCTCCTTAGAAAAGATAGAACGGAAAACGAAATGAACATTATCCAGCAGCTCGAAAAAGAGCAGCTCGATGCGCTCGTTGCAAAACGCGCCGTCCCCGAATTCTCCCATGGCGATACCGTCAAGGTCTGGGTCAAGATCCGCGAAGGCGAAAAAGAACGCCTTCAGGCCTATGAAGGTGTGGTGATCGCCCGCACCGGCGGTGGGCTGATGGAAAGCTTCACTGTCCGCAAGATCTCGTATGGCGAAGGCGTGGAACGTGTGTTCCCGGTCCATTCGCCGATGATCGATCGCATCGAAATTCTCAAGCGCGGCAAGGTGCGGCGCGCCAAGCTCTACTATCTGCGCGATCGTCGCGGCAAGTCGGCTCGTATTTTCGAATCGACCAACGCCCGCACCAAGAAGATCGAAGCAGACGAGCGCCAGGCTGCCGTTGAGGCCCGCGCCGCGCGCGAGGCCGAAAAGGTCGCAGCCGCCGAGGCACTTGCCGCCGAACTGGCAGCAAAGGAAGCCGCGGAAAAGAAGGCCGCTGAAGAGGCCGCTGCCGCTGAAGCCGCAGCAGCAAACGAAGCACCTGCTGAAGAGAACAAAGGCGAATAAGCCTCTTTCTTTTGCATGGCATTTTGAAAGCCCGGTCGTTATGGCCGGGCTTTTTTGCGTTGGGAGGGAATAAATCGGCGGGGGGCGGTGTCTAATGGTGTGAGGGCGTGCGCAGGGCGCATTAGCCCCGTCATGCACCAAGGGAGACATCATAATGACTTTCCGCCTTTTCGCTTCGCTGGCAACCGGCGCAGCTGCTCTTGTTCTTTCGGCCAGCGCGGCGTTTGCCGCCCCTGACGTCCAGACCCTCGAAACCGACATCGGCGAGGTGATCGCTGATTCCGAAGGCATGGTGCTTTACACCTTTGCCAATGACGAGCCGGGCGTCTCCAATTGCTATGACCAGTGCGCCGTGAACTGGCCGCCCTTTTTCGCTGAAGAAGGCGCCATGGCCGAAGAGCCCTATTCGATCGTTGAGCGCACTGACGGCACGATGATCTGGGCCAAGGATGGCTGGCCGCTCTATTACTGGATCAACGATACCGAGCCCGGCATGACTACGGGAGACGGCGTTGGCGGCAATTGGGACGTTGCGCGTCCTTGATGCTAGACTATCCGGCGCGGCTTTTTTGCCGCGCCGGGACCAGCGGATGCGTGAAGCGCTTTTGACCCATTTACCAGCGCTCCGGCGCTATGCCCACGGGCTTGCGGGCAATCGGGAAGAGGCCGAAGACCTCCTCCAGGGCACGTTGTTGCGTGCCGTTGAACACAACAGGCAATGGCGCGGCGAGAACGGCAGGAGCTGGCTTTACGCCATCATGACCAATCTCAACCGCAACCGGCTTCGGACAAGGGCGCGCCAACCGCTATTGCAGCCGATCGATGACGAGCTGGCTTTGTCCGACGACGCGCCGCCGCCCGACCCTTTGCTGCACAATACCTTGATGCGTGCGCTCGATACGCTTAGCCCCGAGGCGCGGGCAATTCTGCTGCTCGTTGCCATCGAAGGCTGCGCTTACGCTGAAGTCGCAGAGGTTCTCGACATGCCGATTGGAACTGTGATGTCGCGGCTGTCCCGGGCCCGGCGGCAATTGAGCGAGCTTTTGGCCCGCAAATCCATAACGTCTTTTTCAAACCGATGATGTCTCACGCCCATGACGAGTGAACCCGGCAATCCAGTATCTGAAGACGATCTGCACGCCTTTGTCGATCGGCAGCTGGATGCAGGACGCGCAGCGCAGGTACGCGCCCATCTCGACGGGCATGAAGAGCTTGCCGACGAGGTGGAAAACTGGCGCACCAACGACGCCGCGCTGTCCGAGATTCTCTCGGGCTATGCTTATGGAGAGCTCTCCGACATTCCCCAGCCCGCCCACGGGTCCGGGTCGCGCTTTGGCGCCTGGCCGGCAATGGCCGCGGCGCTTCTCGTCGCGTTCGGGCTGGGCGGAGGATCGGGCTATCTGGCTCGCGGGGTGGGAATGGCACAATCTGCAAGCCAGACGACGGACGCGGATTCGGCGTGGCTCGAAGTGGCGGCGCGCGACGTGTTCCTGACCTATGTGCGTGAAGTGCGCCACCCGGTCGAAGTCGACGCGTCCGAGCGCGATCATCTTGTCAATTGGCTGGGCAATCGTATCGAAAAGCCCTTTACCGCGCCCAGTCTTGCCGATCTCGGGTTCGAGCTGGTCGGCGGACGGCTGTTGCCGATCGGGGGAAAGCCGGGAGCCATGCTGATGTATGAAAACGCGCATGGCGATCGGGCAACCATCCTGATGGCGCGCAACGCCGGCGCGCGCGATACGGCATTTCAGTTCTCCGAGGATTCCGGGGTCAATACGTTCCGATGGATCGAGGGGCCGCTAGCCTATGCGATTTCGGGATTTCTCGATCGCGGCTCGCTCGAAGATATCTCGCGTGAGGTTTACGCGCATTTCGAAACCATCTAGTCGAGGCGTGAACCGGAAGGGACGCGCGACGTTTGACTGACATGAGTGATTTCGACGCCACTTCGCGTTTCAAGGGCGCAAAAGTACACGCCCGACTGGGCAATGCGTTTTACGATCCCGTCCAGCCAGCCGGTTTCCCGCAAGCGGTTTTGCGCTATCGCAATCAGCGCTGGGCAGGGCGCATGGGGCTTGATGGGCTTACCGACACGCAATGGGCCGAGCATTTCGGCCGTTTCGCACCGCTGCAGGGAAGTTTCGAGGCGCCGCTCGCTTTGCGCTATCACGGCCACCAGTTCCAGAGTTATAACCCCGATATCGGCGATGGCCGTGGGTTCCTGTTTGCCCAGGGGTATGACCTGACCGACGGCAAGCTCCGCGATTTCGGGACCAAGGGGTCGGGAACGACGCCTTGGTCGCGCGGTGGCGATGGACGCTTGACGCTCAAGGGTGGCGTACGGGAGGTGCTGGCCACCACCATGCTCGAAGCGCTGGGCGTTGAAACCTCCAAGAGTTTTTCCCTGATCGAAACCGGTGAGGCACTACATCGGGGCGATGAGCCGTCACCGACGCGTTCGTCGGTCCTCGTGCGGCTTTCGCACTCCCATATCCGTATCGGCACGTTCCAGCGTCTCGATTATCTCGGCGATCACGCCCGGATCGCCGAACTGGTCGAGCACTCCATTGTCCATTACTACCCGGAGCTTTCCGACCTGCCCTCCGGCGACCGGGTTCCAGCCTTCATGGAAGCGGTGACCGAAAGCGTTGCCCGGGTTACGGCGCAGTGGATCGGGGCGGGTTTTGTTCATGGGGTGCTCAACACCGACAACATAAACATCACAGGCGAGAGTTTCGATTACGGCCCGTGGCGGTTCCTGCCTGTCTATGATCCGCGCTTTACGGCGGCCTATTTCGACGAAACGGGTCTTTATGCCTTTGGCCGGCAGCCGGACGCGATAGCCTGGAACCTGACCCGATTGGCCGAATGCCTCGTGCCGATTTCGAGCGTTGAAAAGCTCGAACCAGCGCTCAACCGCTTCTGGCCGGCCTTTCAGTCGAACCTTGCCCGTGTCGTTGTGAGCCGATTGGGGCTGCTCTCGCGCGGTGCCGCGGCCGATGGTGAACTGCTTTCGGCGCTGTTTGCCTTCATGGCTGCAGAACGGCCCGCTTATGAGCAGGTGTTCTTTGATTGGCGGGGTGGCCCTGCTTCTGAAAATCGTGCGCTTTCAAGTCCGCAGGCGTCAGCCTATGGCGGCGAAACCTTCCAGGCGTTCCGGGCGCTGCTTTCGGCTTACGACATTGCGCCCAATGCGAATCTCTCCCACCCCTATTTCGCGCGCACCGGGCCCCGCACCATGCTGATCGATGAGGTCGAGGCCATCTGGGCGCCGATTGCCGAGGCCGATGACTGGGCGACCTTCGCGGCGGTTATTGAGGAGATCGGGGAAATGGGCCGGGCTTACGGGGTCGAAACTTTCACCATCAATTGACTGGCGGGGGGCGATATGAGCGCGTACAAAACACGCCCATGAACGCCCTTTCGCTCCGCCTCCGCCTGATCCTTGTCTTTTGTCTTGCCGCACTGCCGGCTGGGGCCATCGAGATTCGCGGTGGCGCGGATGCGATCGTTGAGCTCTTCACGAGCCAGGGGTGTTCGCGGTGTCCCGATGCCGACCGGCTGCTTGCGCAACTGGGGGAACGCGACGACATCATCGCTCTGGCCTATCATATTGATTATTGGGACTATATCGGCTGGGAAGATACCTTTGCCCTGCCGGCCAACACCGAGCTACAGAAGGGCTATGCCCAAAGCTGGGGCAAGAACCGCATTTACACCCCGCAGATGGTCATCAATGGCCAGAGCGCTGTCGTTGGATCGGATGCCATCGAGGCCGAGCGGGCGATCGAGCAAGCGACATCCCTGCTGCCGGTCAGCCTGCGGGTCAATGGATCCGACTCGGTTGTTTTCAGCGCTCCGGCCGATGAAGCCCTGGCACCTGCCATTGTCTGGGTCGTGCCCTATCGGACCGAGGCTGAGGTGACGATCGAGCGTGGGGAAAATTCCGGGCAGGTGCTGTCGTACACCCATATCGTCACGTCCCGTCAGGCGATTGGAATGTGGAACCCTCGAGAGGGCGCCGAGATCACCATTCCGCTTGAAGAGGTTCTGGGGCCAAATTCAGATGGCGCCGCTGTCATCGTTCAGGAAAAGGATGGCGCCCTGCCCGGGCGTATCCTTGGCGCTTCGACGTTTATCCGCTGAAGCCGGCGCCAAAGAAAACTCCCCGCATCTCTTGGTGACCGGGGAGCGAAGGGGATTGCTTTGGAGGACGCAAAGCCTCCCAATGGTGCCAGGACTTTCCGGAGGCAAGGCCGGGAAGGGGCGCCGGCCAACTGGATCCATGGTTTGGGGGCTCGGTGGATCCAGAGGCCGGCTACTGGAGGCAATAATTACACGTTAGCCGCGTATAATGGCGCAAGAAGGGTCCGATTGTGGCTCAAATCCGGTCAAACGGAGGAAAGTTTACGCCATCGGTTCGTGCAGTTGGCACTTGCCAGCGGGAACGAACGCGGCAATCATCGTCAAGTGATTGTCACATCCGCATGGAGGTAGCCCGGTTTGAGCGAGCGCTTCGACAGCAAGAAGGGTGATGTTTTCCCCTTTTCACCCACCCGCTCCACAAGCCGGCCCGTTCCTATCGTCAGTTTCGACCGCAAGGAACTTGCACTCATCCTCAATGTCTATGGACGCAAGGTCGCGGCTGGCGAGTGGCGCGATTATGCGCTGGATTTCGGGCGGGAACGGGCCATGTTTTCGATCTACCAGCGCACCTCGGAACGACCGCTTTTCGTTGTCGAGAAAAATCCGAAACTTGCACGCCGCCAGGGGCAATACATGGTGGTTGGTGGCGACGGGCGCGTGCTCAAGCGCGGCCATGAGCTTTCAAGCGTGCTGCGCGTACTCGATCCACAGCTTCACGTGGTTCGCTAGGGCCAGCCGTTGAATGCCGGCCCGTGAGCGCTCGGGCAGAAAATAAAAGGCCGCGGAAACCGATCCGCGGCCTTTCGTATTTTTTTGTTCTCATCCGCGGGCTCGGCCCGCAGGGCGTACCCTATTCGCGATTGCCGAACAGGCGCAACAGCATGAGGAACAGGTTGATGAAGTCGAGGTACAGGGTCAGCGCGCCCATGATGGCGAGCTTGCCCAGCCCTTCATGGCCGATATTTTCGGCATAGGCTTCCTTGATCTTCTGGGTGTCATAGGCGGTCAAACCGACAAAGATCACCACACCGATCGCCGAGATGGCGAAGTCGAGGGCCGAGCTCTGCAGGAAGATGTTGACCACCATGGCGATGATGATGCCGATCAGGCCCATCATCAGGAACGAGCCCATGCCCGTCAGATCACGCTTGGTCGTGTAGCCGTAAAGGCTCATCGAGCCGAACATTGCCGCGGTGATGAAGAACACCTTGGCAATCGAGGCGTCGGTATAGACCATGAAGATCGACGACAGCGAAAGCCCCATCATGGCCGCAAAGCCCCAGAAGGTCGCTTGCGCCGCGCCGAAGGAAAGCTTGTTGATGCCGAATGAGAGCACCAGCACAAAGGCAAGCGGGGAGAGCGCCACAACCCACATCAGCGGGCTGGTATAGAGCAGAACGCCCCACTGGGTCAGGAGCGTGCCGTTGGCAAGTTGAGCCGCGGCAGCCGATGCATCGGTGGTTACGGCCATCTGATTGCCGAAGAAAGCGATCAGGCCGGTGACCACCAGGCCGATGCCCATATAGTTGTAAACGCGCAGCATATGGCTGCGCAGACCTTCGTCGATGGCGGCGGCCGTGCCTACGCGCCCGGCGACGGTCTGACGGTCGTATTGTGCCATTTTCCGTTCCATCCTCAGTTAAAAATTGGCTATCCGGCGACCGGGGCGGCCCCATGCCGTTCCCGGCCCTGCCAGTTGCCGATCAATATGGAGATGAGGGGTTGAAATTACAAGCGAAACCGGTCGGTCCAAGTAGCTGTCGCGGTTGGCTGGCGGGTTTTTGATCGCCGCCAAGCACGGATGTGATAGGCTTTGATTCGGCCGTGCCGGATCGGGCCGGTCGGCCAGGACATAGAGGGTTTTGCTCATGCCCAGGCTGTTTACCGGTTTGCAGATCCCCGAGGACATTGCTTTCGTCCTCTCGCTCAAGCGGGGTGGGCTCTCGGGCGCCCGCTGGATCGATCCGGAAAACTATCACGTCACCCTGCGCTATATCGGCGACATCGACCATCGGATGGCGCATGAAGTCTATGACGCGCTCGAAATGCATGCCGATGTCGAGCCCTTCGATCTCACCATTTCCCATCTCGGGGTTTTCGGCGGCAATAAGCCGCGGGCGCTCTATGCTGCCATCGAGATGTCCGAACCGCTGGTCCGGTTGCAGGCCAGCCAGGAAAGGCTGCTGCAGCGTGTGGGCCTGAACCCAGACGGTCGCAAATTCGTCCCCCACGTTACGCTGGCGCGCCTGCGCGACACCGGCCCCACCGATCTGGCGCGCCACATAGCCCAGTCTGGGCATTTTGCCCCCATGCGGTTTTCCGTCGATGAGTTCGTGGTGTTTTCGAGCCGGGACTCGGTCGGGGGCGGGCCCTATATCGTCGAGCAGGATTATCCGCTGGCCGCCTAGGCCACATCCATTCAGCCCGCGTTCAGTCGCACAGGGACATAAAGCCACACACAGACGTGAGGTTGATCGGGCCCAATTCCGCCAAATTCATCCCTAGTTTGTGTCCTGTCGGGAAAAGCCGCGCGTATTTGCTCCTTGGTAACCATAATGGGTGCAAAAAGAGCGGTAGTCATGTGCATGTATGAGAGAATTAAGGGGAAGGGTTTGGCGATGAATTCAGCGTTTCGCAGCCATATCCGCCGCACGGTAGCCGCTTTGGTGTCCGGTGCGGTCGTGTTTTGTGCCAGCCCGGCGGCCTTTGCCGCCACCAATCTGGGGACCTTCGACTTCTGGACGGCCTGGACCGATACCGATGGCGGGGGCAAGATTTGCTACGTCTCTTCGACGCCGCAGACCACCGAGCCCAGCAACGTCAATCGCGGGGCGATCCATTTCATCGTCACCATGCGGCCCACCAACCGCAACGAGGTGGCAACGATCGTGGGGTACCCGATCCACGAGACCAACGCCAATGCGTCGGTTTCAGTCGATGGGCGGTCCTATCCCATGGTGACCCAGGGCGAATCGGGCTGGCTGGCTTCCATAGAGGATGAGCCGGGATTTGTCGGCGGCATGCGGGCCGGCTCGAACATGGTGGTTCGCGCCACCTCGCAGCGTGGCACCAATACCGTTGACACCTATTCGTTGCGTGGGGTCACCGCTGCCCTCAACAAGGCCGGCGAAGAGTGCCCGCAATAGGGTGATCGCTTGCTTAAAAAGCAGCAATTTGGCAAAGGTCGGGTCCGCCCGGCCTTTTGCATTTGAACCAGCCCAGACCGTTTAGGACCTTCACTCATGGCATTCCGTTTCGCCAATATCGTAACCCTTGCTGCCATCGTGACGGGAGCCTGTCTGTCTCCGGCACTGGGCCAGTCGGTGCGCATTCTGGGCGAACACAACGCCTGGTCGGCCTATGCGACGACCGAAAGCGCGGGCCAGATCTGTTTCGTCCTTTCGCGGCCGACGGCGACCGAACCCACTCCCGCCGGATTTACTGAAGCCTATTTCTATATCACCCACCGGCCGACGCAGGGCGTCCGGGCTGAAATCAATCTGGTTGCCGGATACCAGTTTGCGCCCGAGAGCACCGCGACACTCACTGTGGGCAGCCAGGATTTTGAGCTCTTTACCCAGGATGATGCCGCCTGGATGGCCGATCCCGTCGAGTCGGCGACGGCCGTGCAAGCCATTCGGGCCGGTTCCACCATGTCGGTCACGGGCACCAGCGCCGACGGGCAGAGCGTACGCCAGACCTTTTCCCTTTCGGGCGCAACGGCAGCCGGGCGCTCGATGGATGGGGCTTGTTGAGGATAGCCAACCGGCGGTCCAAACGCTCTGACTTTGCGCCGCATGGCCGATTGTGCTAGAGGCTGACGCTGGATGCGCGCCGCCGTCTTGAAACGGGCTGGCCCAAATCCATATACCCCGAACCCTCACAGCTCTTCTGGAAGTTTCGCCCATGAGTTTGGCGCTCAATATCGATCATGGATCTGCCCCGCGTCCGGCAAAGACCGGCGCTCACGATCTTTTGGGGCTATCCAAGAAAGAGATCAGCGCAAAGCTGGGTGAGTTCGGCCTGTCGGAGCGCGACTCGCGCATGCGCGCCAGCCAGCTCTGGAACTGGATGTATGTGAACGGGGCCACCGATTTCGGTGCCATGAGCAATATCGCCAAGAGCCTGCGCGCCGATCTGGCGCAGGCGTTCACCATCGGGCGCCCCGAAGTCGTTTCCGAGCAGGTTTCCAATGACGGCACGCGCAAGTGGCTGTTCCGGTTCCGCGATCCGGCGCACCCCAACATGCCGCCGGTCGAAGTCGAAACCGTCTATATCCCGGAGTCTGACAGGGGCACGCTGTGCGTCTCCTCGCAGGTCGGCTGCACGCTGACATGCTCGTTCTGCCACACCGGTACCCAGAAGCTTGTCCGTAATCTCACAGCCGGGGAAATTCTCGGGCAGGTGATGATGGCGCGCGAACGCCTCGGCGATTTTCCTGGCGGCGTACGGCCCACCGATGGGCTGGTGCCGCATGGCGAAAGCCGGGCCATCACCAACATCGTGATGATGGGCATGGGCGAACCACTCTACAATTACGAAAGCGTCAAACAGGCACTGCTCATCGCTTCGGATGGGGAAGGGCTTTCGCTGTCGAAGCGCCGGATCACGCTCTCGACCTCGGGCGTCGTGCCCCAGATCGAGCCGACGGGATCGGAAATCGGTGTCATGCTGGCCATTTCGCTGCATGCGGTGCGTGACGATCTGCGCGACGTGCTCGTGCCAATCAACAAGAAATGGCCGCTCGAAGAGCTGCTCGAAGCCTGCCGGACCTATCCGGGCGTGTCCAACGCCAAGCGCATCACGTTCGAATATGTGATGCTCAAGGGCATCAACGATTCCGATGCCGATGCGCGCGAGCTTGTGCGGTTGCTGGCCAAAATTCCCGCCAAGATCAACCTGATCCCCTTCAACCCGTGGCCGGGCTCGAACTATGTGTGTTCGGACTGGGACCGGATTGAAGCGTTTGCCGATATTGTCAACCGGGCCGGCTATGCCTCCCCGGTCAGGACGCCGCGTGGCCGCGATATCTTTGCAGCCTGTGGTCAGCTCAAATCGGAAACCGAGCGGCTCAAGAAGAAAGACCGCGACGCTTTCATGCTCTGAGGGGCAAATGATTACGGTCAAACTGCTTGGCGAGGACGATCTCGAGCTTTTGCTTTCAGCGGATACCTCGGTGTTCGATGAGCCAATCCGGCCCGACCTTGCCAAAGCCTATCTGGCCCATCCCGATTACCTGATCGCGTTGGCCAGCGACGGGAGCAAGGTCGTGGGTATGGCCACGGGGCTTTATTATTTCCATCCCGACAAGCCGCTCGAATTCTTCGTCAACGAAGTGGGTGTGGCTGAAAGCCACCAGCGCCAAGGTATCGCCAAACGCCTGATGACAACGCTGTTCGACGCCGCGCGTCAGCGCGGGGTCGAATACGCGTGGGTGGGCACCGAACGGGACAATGTCGCGGCCAAGGCGCTCTATGGGGCGCTCGAGGGCAAGGGGCAGGCCATGGCCTATTACGAATTCGACCTCGAAGACTGAAGACCGCCGCTGTTACCGCCGAAAGGCCACATCGTCACGCGTACGGTAGCTCGCAATAATCCAGATGGCGTGGATCAGGCCCGGAATATAGCCGAGCAATGTGAGCAGAATATTCAGCCAGAAATGAAGCCCGAAACCGACGCGCAGAAAAACGCCGAGCGGGGGAATGAGGATCGAAAACAAGATCCGGATAAAGTCGCCAAAGGTCATATTTGCGGTCCCATGAACTGAAGGTTTGTCGAATATGGGTACAAGTTCGTGAAGGGCAAGAGCGTTCCCGCTGAACTAGCTTTCGCCGCGTATCCATTCGATGTGGAAACGGCCGCGCCCTTCATCGGCAAGCAGACCGGTCAGTTTGGGCAGTAGCGTCCGCATTTCATCTTCAAGAACATAGGGAGGGTTGACCACCACCATTCCGGTTCCATGGAGCCTCGGTGGTATAGACGGCGCGCGGATCGTCAGTTCGAGACGCAAGATCTTGTCGATGCCGGTCGCGCGCAATCCCTTGACGTAGGCCTGCACATCCTTGGGATCCTTGATCGGGTACCAGAAGGCGTAAGTGCCGCCGGGCCAGCGGGCATGGGCTTTGACCAGCGCCTGCACCATGCGCTCGAACTCACCCTTGATCTCAAAGGGCGGATCGACCAGCACCAGCCCGCGTTTTTCCTTGGGCGGCAGGTGAGTGCCCATGGCGGCCCAGCCATCGAGTTGGGTTACCCGTGTCTGGATATCGCCTTCGAAGTTCTGGCGCAGCGCTTCGGCGTCGGTGGGGTGCAGCTCGAGGGCCATCAGCCGGTCCTGATCGCGCAGCATGTGCCGGGCGATAAAGGGCGAGCCGGGGTAGTAGCGCAATTGGTCGTCGCCGTTTTGCGCGGTTACCGCCGCCAGATAAGGGGCGACCAGCGTCGCAGCCGGTTCGGGCAGATCGGCTGCCATCAGCCGCCCGATCCCCTCGCGCCACTCTCCGGTTCTGCCGGCCTCATCGCCCAGCAGGTCATAAAGCCCGACGCCTGCATGGGTATCGATCACCCGGAAGGCCGCATCCTTGCGCATGAGATAGGCCAGGATGCGGGTGAGAATGATGTGTTTGACCACATCGGCGAAATTGCCGGCATGGAAAGCGTGGCGATAGTTCATGGGTGGTCTATTTCCTGGCTTCAGCCGTCAGGATGGTGACGGCAAAGGCAGCAAACACTGCGGCGAACGACCAGTTGAGTATCTTTTGAAAGCGTTCTGAGCGCATCAGGGTTTCGGTCAGCCATTGGGCACCGAACACGATGCCGAAGACTACCGGAAGCGAGAGCACCACGAACTCGGTACCCAGAAAGATCAGCTTGGCCGCGGCATGCGGGTCGGAAGCCGAAACGAACTGGGGCAGGAAGGTCACGAAAAACAGCGCCACTTTGGGGTTGGTCAGATTAATGCCAAGGCCCGTGAGATAGGAGTTTTTGAGACTCGGCACCTTGCCCGTGGCGCGTGCCACCGTCAGCCCGGTGCCCGAACGTATGGCGGCAAAGGCCAGCCAGAGAAGATAGCCGGCCCCGGCGATCTTGAGCACCCAGAAGGCGGCGGGCGCCGTTACGATCAGGATGGAAATGCCGAACGCGGCCAACATTGTGTGGACGGCAACGCCCGTTATGGCACCACCGACCGTCGCAAACCCGTGCCGGGGCCCGAAATTGACGGTCCGCGAAATAAACAGCGCCATGTCCGGCCCCGGCGTTATGGCCAGAACGATGGCGGCGAGGGCGAAAGCGAGAATGATCGAAAGATCGGGGGCATAGACCAGCATTGGATGTGTCCGGCAAAACGGGAATGGGCAGACCATGCGCGTGCGCGATGCGCTTCGCAACCCGATTTTTGCGGCAATATGGACAGGCCGGGCGCGATCTGATTAGTGTCGCGCCAACTTATCCTGAGCTATCAAAGCGGTTATCGGTCACGCCATGAGCAAAGACATCAATAAAGTCGTCCTCGCCTATTCGGGGGGGCTCGATACCTCCATCATCCTCAAATGGCTCAAGCAGGTCTATGATTGCGAGGTGGTGACCTTCACCGCCGATCTCGGCCAGGGCGAAGAGCTTGAACCGGCCCGCCAGCGCGCCGAAATGATGGGCATCAAGGAAATCTATATCGAGGATCTGCGCGAAGAGTTCGTGCGCGACTTCGTTTTCCCGATGTTCCGGGCCAATGCAGTCTATGAAGGCGTTTATCTTTTGGGCACCTCGATCGCCCGCCCGCTGATCGCCAAGCGGCTTGTCGAAATCGCCGAAGCGACCGGCGCCGATGCCGTGGCGCACGGTGCGACCGGCAAGGGCAATGATCAGGTGCGGTTCGAGTTGTCGGCCTATGCGCTGAACCCGGGTATCCGGGTCATCGCGCCCTGGCGCGAGTGGGACCTCCAGAGCCGCACACGGCTTATCGAGTTTGCCGAGCAGAACCAGATTCCGGTGCCAAAGGACAAGCGCGGCGAAGCGCCGTTCTCGGTCGATGCAAACCTGTTGCACACCTCTTCGGAGGGCAAGGTGCTCGAAGATCCGGCCATCGAAGCGCCAGAGTATGTCTACCAGCGCACCGTCGATCCGGTGGACGCCCCCGACGCGCCCGAAACCATCACTGTCGGGTTCGAAAAAGGCGATGCGGTTTCGGTCAATGGCGAAAAGCTCTCGCCTGCCAGCCTGCTCACCAGGCTTAACGAACTTGGTGGTAAGCACGGCATCGGGCGCCTCGACCTTGTTGAAAACCGCTTTGTGGGCATGAAGAGCCGCGGCATCTATGAAACGCCGGGTGGCACGATCCTGCTCGCTGCCCATCGTGGTATTGAATCGATCACCCTCGATCGCGGTGCCGCCCATCTCAAGGACGAGATCATGCCCCGCTATGCGGAGCTGATCTACAATGGGTTGTGGTATTCCCCCGAGCGCGAAATGCTCCAGGCGCTGATCGACAAGAGTCAGGAATTCGTGGCTGGAGAGGTCACGCTCAAGCTCTACAAGGGCTCGGCCAATGTGGTGGGACGCTCCTCGCCCTATTCGCTTTATTCGGAAGATCTCGTGACCTTCGAAGAGGGCACCGGCACTTACGATCATCACGACGCCGAGGGCTTTATCAAGCTCAACGGACTGCGCCTCAAGACGTTTGGCGCACGCAAACTGCGCCTGGGCCGCGGCTAGTAAAGCGTTTTGAGGGACCGGGGCACTTTGCGCTTCGGTCCTGCGCGTTCCGATCAAATTTTATCATTTTGGCCCGCGCTTAAAATCTCATTAAGTCACCGCGACTAATCTTCGGCCCCAATCGGTCTTTGGGGAAAGAACGGCAAAATGGTGCATGAGCCGACCTCTGAGCGTAGCGGTGAGGCCTTGCTGCTCGATGCGGCATTGCAAACGATTCCGTTTGGGTTTTGCGTCTGGAGCGCGGATTTCGAGCTGGTCATGTGGAACCAGCATTATCTCGATATCTATGGATTTCCGCGCAAGTCGATCCGGCGCGGCATGAGTCTGTTCGAGGTGGTCGCGCTTTCGAGTGCGCTGGGCAATCATCCCGATACCGATCCCAAGAGCTTTTACGAGGCCTATACCGCCGAGCTGATGAGCAACCGCTCGGGGTTGCGCGCGGTCAATCTCGAACTGACCGCCGTGCACCGCACGCTGGAAACCGCTCACATCTACGCACCCGGTCTTGGCTGGGTGGTGACCCATGAAGACGTGACCGACGAGATCGCCCGCTCGGATATGATGAGCGAGCGCAAGCGCGAGCTTGAGCGCCAATACGCGTTGCTCGACGCGGCGATCAACAACATCTCGCAGGGCTTGTCGATGTTCGACAACGATTTCCGGCTGGTCACCTGCAATGCGGAATTTGTCTCGATGTACGGCCTGCCTCCCGAGCTTGCCCGTCCCGGTGCGAATTTCGATGATATTCTGGAGCACCGCCGCAAGACCAACAAGCACGCCCCGGTCGACCGCAACGCCTATTGGACCGAACGCCAGAAGATCTTGAAGGACGGACAGTTCGTGCGCGAAGTGGTCAAGATGGCCAACGGGACGTTCCTGTCGCTGCGCCACCAGCCGCTGAGTGGCGGTGGGGTGGTCACGACCCATGAGGACATCACTGATCAGCTGGCCGCCGAAGCGCGCATGGCGCATATGGCGACCCATGACGCCCTGACCGATCTGCCCAATCGCGGCCTGTTTCGCGAGGAACTCGAAACCGCACTTAAGGGGCTGGAAAAAGGCAAGCAGCCGGCCCTGCTCGCCGTCAATATCGATCACTTCAAGGCGGTCAATGACAGCGAGGGGCATGCGGTCGGCGACAAGGTGCTGCGCAAGATAGCCGAGCGGTTGTCTGAAACAGTCGGATCGAGTGGCATTGTTGCCCGGCTGGGGGGAGATGAGTTTACCGTCCTGATGCCCAGCGTGGGTGTGCCTCACGAAGCTGCCGACCTGGCCCGTGCCATCGTCAAGGTCATTGGCGAGCCGATCGTGTTCGGCCGCAAATCGATAAAACTCTCGACTTCGATCGGCATCGCAGTTGCTCCGGGAGACGGCAGGACCACCGACGCGATCATGAACAACGCCGATCTGGCGCTCTTGAGGGCAAAATCGGAGGGCCGGGGCACTTACCACTTTTTCGAAGCCGGCATGGATGCGACGCTGCAGCGCCGCCGGGCGCTTGAAACCGGACTGCGCGACGCCTTGGCCAATAACGGGCTGTCCGTCGTCTTTCAGCCTATCGTTTCGCTCGAGACCAACGCTATCGTGGCGGCCGAGGCGCTGATGCGCTGGGACCATCCCACGCTCGGGCCCATTTCACCTGTGGAATTCATTCCCATTGCCGAAGAAACGGGGATCATCCACGCCATCGGTGGCTGGATACTGGATGCGGCGGCAAAGGCCGCTGCGCAATGGCCCAGCCATGTGCGGGTCGCCGTCAACCTGTCGCCAATCCAGTTCAAGGGTCCTGACCTGATCGCAACGATAGAGGCGGCGCTGGGCGCCGCCGATCTCGACGCGGGCCGGCTCGAACTCGAAATCACTGAATCGCTGCTGCTCGAAAACAGCCAATCCAATCTCGATATGTTGCTGGCCGTGCGCCGATTGGGCGTCAGGGTGGCCATGGACGATTTCGGTACCGGCTATTCATCGCTGTCCTATCTCCGGGCCTTCCCATTCGACAAGATCAAAATCGATCGCTCGTTCATGGCCGATGTGGCCACAAAGGCCGACAGCCGGGCCATCCTGGGTGCCATGATCTCGCTGGGCAACAATCTGGGCATGACGACGGTTGCCGAAGGCGTCGAAACCACCGAACAGCTAGCCGTGGTACGCGCCGAGGGCTGTGCTCAGGTTCAGGGTTATTTCTTCTCGCCGCCGGTTGACGGTGCAGCTATGCTGGCCATGCTCGATGGGGAAAACAGCAACCTGGCCAGGCGGAGAGCCTGACCGGGTCGCGAGACCGAAAGCCAATAGGCCATGCGCCGGACTGTGCCCTATGCCGAACTGCTCGCCCTGGCGCGACGCCATGCCCGACGGGCCGATGAGGCCGAAGATGTCGTCCAGGAGGTTCTGATAGCAGCGGCTGTGGCGGGGCGCAGCGATTTCTCCAGCGCCGCTGATCGGCGCTGGATGGCGGGTGCCATTCGCAAGCGCTCGGCCTTCGATGCCCGCTCTGCCGCTCGCCGGCGCGAGCGGGAGGCGAGATGGCAGGCCGAAGCAAACCCTGTTGCCGCGCCGCAGGGCGATGCCCTCAATGTCATTCTCGCCGATCTGCCCAGGAGTTTGCGGGTTGTTGCCGCGCTTGCGCTTTCAGGTCATTCGAAAGCAGAAATCGCCTATCTGCTCGACCTGCCCGATACTGCACTGCGCCAGCGCATCCGTGCTCTCAAGCTGGCGCTGGGAAAAAAAGGTGTCGCCATGCCGGCCGAAATGATCGGGCTCAATCTCGATCTGGCCTACGGCACCATAAGGGATGCTCTCGTCCCCGCGTTGCTGCGGCACGGCGGTGCTTTTGCCAGCCATGATCCGGATGGGCATGTTTTTGTCGTCAGATCATCACGGCCCACCTCACAAAAGGACTGAGCGCGGCAACGGGGGATGTTTCAAACCCTTTTTCGAGGAGTATCTTATGACCATGCCCAAACTGCAGGCGCCCAGCCTTGTGTTCTATGTGTCCGACATCAAGCGAACCGAAGCGTTCTATCGCGATGTTCTGGGGATCGACATTCAGCGCCGCGAAGGGGCCGAGCCGTTCTGGCTCGCCGCCGCCTTCGAGGGGGGCTTTGAAGCGATCTTTTTCGAGCAGGAGGGCAAGCGCGGCGATACACCGGCGCTGGTCTTCGATCTTCGGGAGGGCGGCATTGACGATGTGGTTGCGGCGCTCGCCGAAAAGGGCGTGACCATCGTCACCCCGGTCTCGGAGGCCCCCGGCGGCTGGAGCGCGGATTTTCTGGACCCGGATGGCTTTGGTCTGGGCCTTTGGCAGTCCGAAGACCTCCCGAGATCGCTGAAATAGCCATAACACAACGCGAAGGCGGACCATTTTCGCCTTCGCGCATGTCAGCCCTGCGCCGTTTTTCCTTGTTTACCGGGCCGTCGTGAGGTATGGGCAGCCAAATTATTTACTTCGTCGCGTTTCCGAACCGCAAAAGTGGCTGCCACTTCTGCTGGAAACACTCCGGTAAATCCCGAAAATGGCTGGCCCCCTTATGAGCTTGCGCAATATTGCGATCATTGCCCACGTTGACCATGGCAAAACGACATTGATCGACGTTCTGCTTCGGCAGTCCGGCACCTTCCGCGACAACCAGCGCGTCGATGAACGCGTCATGGATTCCAACGATCTGGAAAAGGAACGCGGCATCACCATTTTGGCGAAGGTCACTTCGCTCAACTGGAAGGACACCCGGATCAATATCGTGGATACGCCGGGCCATGCCGATTTCGGGGGCGAGGTCGAGCGCATCCTTTCGATGGTCGATGGCGCGGTTATCCTTGTGGACGCTGCCGAAGGCCCGATGCCGCAGACCAAGTTCGTTCTGTCCAAGGCCCTCAAGATCGGGCTGCGGCCCATCGTGGCGATCAACAAGATCGACAAGCCCGAGGAACGGCACAACGAAGTGCTCGACGAGATCTTCGATCTTTTCGTATCCCTCGATGCCACGCCCGAACAGCTCGATTTCCCTGTCCTTTATGGCTCGGCCAAGCAGGGCTGGATGGCGGACGATCCGTCTGGCTCCAAGGAAACCATGGGCCCGCTGCTCGACAAGGTCATCGAGCATTTCGAAGAACCCAAGGTCGAAGACGGCCCGTTCCGGATGCTGGTGACGACAATCGAACGCAACCCGTTCCTTGGCCGTATCCTGACCGGCCGGGTGTTTTCGGGTTCGGTCAAGCCCGGCGATTCCGTCCACGCGCTCTCGCGCGACGGCAAGACCGTCGAAAAGGGCCGTATTTCGAAAGTCCTCGGTTTTCGCGGTCTTGAGCGCGAACCGATCGAAGAGGGCAAGGCTGGCGATATCGTCGCATTGGCGGGTCTCGAAACCGCAACCGTCGCCAACACCATCGCCATTCCCCAGGTTACCCAGGCACTCGAAGCAAAGCCCATCGATCCGCCGACCCTGTCGGTTACCTTCCGCATCAATGACGGCCCGCTGGCCGGTCGCGAAGGCGACAAGGTGCAGTCCCGCGTTATCCGCGAGCGTCTGCTGCGCGAGGCCGAGGGCAATGTGGCGATCCGGGTTACGCCGGGCGACGACAATGACAGCTTTGACGTTGCCGGCCGCGGCGAACTTCAGCTCGGCGTTCTGATCGAAACCATGCGCCGCGAAGGGTTCGAATTGTGCCTTGGCCGCCCCAAGGTGCTGTTCCGCGAAGAAAACGGGCAAAAGCTCGAGCCGATCGAGGAAGTCATCATCGACGTCGATGACGAATTTTCCTCGGTGGTCGTGCAAAAGCTCACCGAGCGGCGCGGCGATCTTGTGGAAATGCGGCCGTCGGGCGCCGGGCGCACCCGGGTTCGCCTCTACGTTCCGACCCGTGGCCTGATCGGCTATCAGGGTGAATTGTTGTCCGACACCCGCGGCACCGCGATCTTCAACCGTGTGTTCCACGAATATTCGGCGTTCAAGGGCCCGCTGCCCATGCGCCGCACCGGCGTTCTGATTTCCAACGCGACCGGTCAGGCTGTCGCCTACGCGCTCTTCAACCTCGAAGACCGCGGGCCGATGCTGATCGATCCGGGCGTGGATGTTTACGAGGGCATGATCGTTGGCGAGCACAACCGCGAAAACGATCTCGAAGTGAACGTTCTCAAGGGCAAGCAGCTCACCAACATCCGTACCACGTCCAAGGATGAGGCGATCCGGCTTACGCCGCCGAAAAAGCTCAGCCTTGAACAGGCGCTGAGCTATATCGCCGACGATGAATATGTGGAGGTCACACCCAATTCGGTGCGCCTGCGCAAGATCCATCTCGACCCGCATGATCGCAAGCGCGCGTCGCGTGCCGCGGCAGCAGAAGCTGCGGCCAGCTGAGATAATTGAAGTTGATTTGGAATTGATGCGGAGCGGACCTATATTGGGATACCGCTCCGCCCATATTTTTAAGAGGTGCCGTCATGAGCGATACTTCGACCAAGCAACGCACACAGACAAAGCTCAAGACCGCGCGGCCCAAGCTGCACAAGGTCATCCTCATCAATGATGACTACACGCCGCGCGACTTTGTGGTGAAGGTCCTCGAATCCGTTTTCCGGCTCGGTGAGCCGCAGGCGGAGTCGATCATGATGACCGCTCACCAGAAGGGCGCCGCGGTTATCGCCGTCTACACCAAGGAAATCGCCGAAACCAAGGCCGATGAGGCCATCGAGTTGTCTCAGCAGTTCGGTTTCCCGCTCATGGTCACGACCGAGCCCGAAGAATAGGGCCCGGCCACAGGGTCATCAGTACCAATCCCCGCGCACCACTTCGGTGCCGCCGCCGATTTCCTCCATCAGCAATTGCTCGAACAGATCGATGTCGCTGTCCCTGTAGTGATAGGGATAGACATAGGTCGGCAGGAACGCTGCGACACCCGATGCCGCCTGTTCTTCAGTCATTGTGAAGGGCAGGTTCATGGGTACGAAGGCGACGGAAATGTCCTCTAGCGCGCGCATTTCGGGAATATCTTCGGTGTCACCGGCGATATAGACGCGCTTGCCACCGATGGTGAGGATATAGCCGTTGTCGCGGCCCTGCGGGTGGTATTGCAGCCGGTCCTCGGTGGTGTTGTAGGCTGGGATCGCCTCGATAGCGATATCGCCGAAACTGTCGCTGTCGCCATTGGCCATTTCACGAGCATTGGACGCCAGCGCTTCGGGCAGCATGGCAAAGACGGCCGGGTTGGCGATGATTTCGGTGCCATCGACCACAAGCGCCTCGAGGGTCGGCAGGTCGAAGTGATCGCCATGCTCGTGGGTGATGAGGATCAGGTCAGGGGGCGGCAGAGAGGAATAGAGTTCGGCGCCGCCGACCGGATCGACATGGATCACACCCGACGGGGTTTCGATCACCAGCGAAGCGTGGGAGATCGGATGGATGAAGAAATTGCCGGCGTCGGATGGGTAAAGATCGCCTTCAGGCTGCTGGCTGAAGGCCGTGCGGGGCAGGATGGTGGTGATGCCAAGCGCGGCAAGGGTGGATAATCCCAGTCCAAGGGTCTGGCGGCGATTGATGGGCATGGTCGCGTCCTCCAGGGCAAAATTGCTCGATCTTTATAAACGTGGCCGGCGGGCAAACGATCGCCTGAGCGTGTTCACAATGGCGCGAGCGGTGCCGAGGGCCAAAACTGATCTCGATTTCGCCGGTATTTGCCTGTTAATCTCGCTTTAACGTGTGTGACGCGGGCCGCGGCCCAGGGGATTTTTCAATGCCGAGCCAGAACAACGCCGCCCGCATCGGGCAGACGATCAAGGGTCTTGAAACCACCACGCGGTTTGCCCTGGCAGTCCTTGCGCTGGCCAGCGGGGTCTATACCTATCTGGGCGTGCGCGGCCTTCTCGATGGCGACGCCAATTTCGTGTTTTTCGCCGCGATCATTTATTCGATCGCTGTGTCGGTCGGCATCTATGTGTTCTGGAGCTACATGATGCGGTTCCTGCCGCTCATGCGCACCATGAGCCAACGGCTCGCGATGACAGTGGTCATGGCTCTGGGCTCTGTGATGATCGTTGCGATGAGCTCCTGGCTGAACGCTGCGGCTCTGGCCGGCTCGGCAGCCCTTGAGCAGCACATGGCGGTGACGCTGGAGGCTTACACCGGTGATCTGGACGCAGCCCACGCCAATGCGCTTGGCGCGCAATCGCTTCTGCCCGACGTGCAGCGGGCATCGGAGCGGTTTGCCACGCTGGCCGATGAAGAACGCAGCGGCGGCGCGCTGACCGGCTCGGCGGGTTCGGGCTCGGTCGTGCAGCTCCTGAGCCAGATGAGCGCCCAGATGAATTCGCTGGGTACGTCGATTTCAAATTCGCAAGCGCGGGTCAACGAGCTGTTCCAAACCGGCTCTGAACGTCTGAGCGTGATGCGGGAGCTGGTCTCCGCGCCGGGCGCCGTGCAGCCGCGGGCCGATGAATTCGCTGCCGAAATCGTCGCTCTGACCGGGGTGATCGCCGCATTGCAGGAAACTTCGGTTGCGCCGTCGGTGGCGCGGGCCGCCGAAGATCTTTCGCTCGGCTTCATTGCCCCGGTTGCCGATGGGCAGAACGCCGGGCTCGTGGTGCGCCAGGACGCTGCCATGGCCAATATCCGCGAAGCGGTCTCGGCCCAGTCGACGGCGTTGAGTGAAGCGGCCCAGGCGATCATCAATGAGCCTCGCGTCGAGCCGCGCCGGTTCGTGCCGCTGTCGAGCGCCGAGGCGGTGCTGCGCTATGCGTCCGATTTCCTGCCCTCCTGGGCCGGCGCCATTTCCATCGACCTTTTGCCGGTCGTTCTGGTTTTGCTGCTGGCTGTGGCCCACGAAGCCATGCGGCGTGACGCCGAGGCGCTCGACGATGCCGAAACGCTGACGGCTGCCGACATGATGCGCGCCGTGGCCCTCCACAATCAGATGATGGCCAGCGCAGCACCATCCGAGCGGCCAGAACCGATAGAGGAGCCTGAGATCGAGCCGGCCATCGAGCCCGAAGCAGCGGAGCGCTCCGGGGCCGAAGATGCGCCCGATGGGAAAATTTCCGAAACCAAGGACGATACGATTACGACCATTCCCGCCTTCCAGCGTAAGCGCGGCGACGGGCCGACGCGATCGTGAACAGCGTTCAAGCACCGGCGCCAAGGAAAAGCGCGGCGCGAGGACTGCTCGACAGGGCGGCCTCGATCGAGGATGGAACGATCCTGAAAACCGTGTTCTTCGCCATGTTGGCCGGTGCGGCATGGGTATTGGCCAGCGATTATTTCGAACTCAATGCGATGCAGCCCCAAGATCTGGCCGTGACGCCGGGCGATCCGATGCTTCCGGCCGTCGATCGGCCCGAGATCGATCCGGACAATCCCGCCTATCGGCCCCTCGAACATATCAGAACACCGCCCGAGCAGCTTGCCGAACCGCTTTCGATCGAACTGCTCGGCGGCGGCGTGCTCATGCTTTCGGGCACCATTGTCCCCGGCGCCGCCACGAGCTTTGCCGACGAGATCGAGAGACGGGGCGACTACGTGGAAACCGTGGCGCTCAATTCGCCCGGCGGATCGGTGGAGGATGCGCTGGTCATCGGCCGGTTGATCCGGGAAAGTGGCTTTAGCACCGCGGTGGGCGATGGCGCCCTGTGCGGTTCGTCCTGCCCTTTGGTGCTGGCTGGTGGCGTCGAGCGGATCGTATCGGATAACGCTGCCGTGGGCGTGCACCAGATTTATGCCGGCGCAGGCGGCGATGACATCGGGTCGGCGCAGGCGATGTCCGATGCCCAGTCGATAACGGCGCGTATCGCGCGCTATCTGGGCGAAATGGGCATCGATCCGCTCGTCTGGATCAACGCCATGGAAACGCCGCCCGACCGCCTCTATTTCCTCACCATGGATGAAATGGAGCAGACCCGGTTGGCCGCACTATCGGACCCGGACCAATAGCTTGTCCTCTAGCCCTGCCGGATGGTGGACACGCCGAAACTGGAACGGGCCGCCAGGCGGACGCAATTGCTGCCGGCCTTCTCGGCTTCATCGAGCGCCCATAAGCCGCGCGCCAGCAGATCTGCATAGACGTCGCCCTTTTCCCGCTCGGTAATCCCGATGCTCAGCGCGATCGGCTGGTTCAGGTCGCTGAGGCGTTCGCTGACTGCGGTGCGGAGGGCTTCAGCATTTCGCCGTGCCGCCATCAGGTTTGTCTGGGGGGAGAGGACGGCGAATTCACGGTCGGCCATGCGCCCCACAAGCGCGTCTTTGGGCACATGATCGCCGATCAGCGTGGCCATTGCCTGCAAGGGCAACCCCGGGCCGTGCGAAGGAGCGGTCGCCTTGATGGCGATCAGGGTCAGGGTGAGGTCTACGCGTTCGGTTGCTTCGGCCTCGGCCAGCGCAAGTGCGCGCCGCTCGGCATGGGTTGTGAAACCCTCCCGGTTGAGCAGACCGGTTTCAGCGTCCCGTTCGGCCTTTTGGATCAGGCGCCCGGCGGTATCGCTGAGCATGAGCGCCAGGCCGCCGGTTGCCAGGATCAACAACAGGACAGCGCCCGATGCTGTCGAAAGTCCGGCATAGAGGGTGCCGGCGAAACTGGAAGCGGATGCTCCGACGCCACCGGTCCAGAGTGCAAGGAAGGGTTTGGCCAGAAAATGCAGCGCCAAGGCCAGAAACAACCAGATAAAAAGCCAGTCGTATGCAACCTTCGAACGCGCACGCCAGATGACGGAAAGTGATAGCATGCTCAGCAGCGCGTATGGGACCTGATAGAGAAGCTGGCGTACGAAATCCTCGCGCGGCAGGTCGAGGATGAGCCAGTAGAGCAGGGCCGACGCCGTTCCAATGGCCCAGCCGCCGCCCGGGTGAAGGTCCACGCGGTAGCGAATGGCAAGGCCATAGGCGACGAGAACGAACATTGCGACCATGGCCAACGCGATCACCATACGCGTCGGCCCGGGGTAAAATCCCGTTGTCAGTACGATCTCGCCAAGGAAACTGATGGCGGCGGCGGCAAACGCGCCGGAAAACCAGAGGGCCCCACGATTTTTGGGATCAAAGCGCGCAAGGGCCAGAAACGCCCCTGATTGGATGGTGCAGAGGGCGACAATGACCCAGAATACAAGCAACGCGCCGGTCATGGTAGGCTAGTCCAAAGTTCGTTGGCGCCCCAGTTCCCGCGAACGAGGGCAGGTCATCGTGCCACGCCGTGAACAGCCCAGCGAACTGGCGTAACCCGTTCGGCATGCCTCTGCCAAGCCCATGTTTGATGCAACGGTCCGGGCTGGGTATCCGTTGTTGGTCAAAGCGCGGTAGCGGGAGAAACCAAAAAATGGCGAAAGTGCTCAGCGAACTTGATGAAATACGGGCGTGGACGGAGGCGCGCGGGGGCAATCCGATCATGGCCGATATGCCCGAGCCCGGTGGGAGGGAGCAGCACCTTTTGGGGCTGACTTTCGATCAGCACATGCTCAATGCCGATTCAAACGAGGGCCCGGATCGGCCGGGCTCCCATTTCGATCTTGTGGATTGGGACGCCTGGTTTGCTGCGCTCAAGGCCCAGGACCTCGTTCTGGTGGTCGATGACGACCTCGAGGGCGATACCTACGCCGATTATCGCTTCATGAGCCGGGGCGAGGCTGAAGGCTCATCTTAATCCATCGTCGATCGCATACATGTCATCGTCGGAGAGCCCGAAATGGTGTCCGATCTCGTGGACCAGCACGTGGGTGACGATTTCACCCAGCGTGTCGGTGTGCTCGGCCCAATAGTCGAGGATCGGCCGGCGGTAGAGCCACACCCGGTTGGGCATCTGGCCGGTATGGGGGACGACGCCATCATCGGTCATCCCGATTCCTTCGAACAACCCCAGCAGGTCAAAGGGGCTTTCAAGGTCCATATCCTTGCATATTTCTTCGGTGGGAAACTCGGCGACCCGGCATTCGACACCCCGTGACATCGAACCGAATGGTTCGGGCAACGCTGCGAGCGCCTCGATAGCCAATGCCTCGATATCGTCGAGAGAGGGGGCCGCCAGCGGCCCCCATAGTTTTGCGTCGCCTTCGGTCGGCTCGCTCATCGAAGGTCAGGCCTTCGGCCACTCGCGTATATCGACGAAGTGGCCCTTGATGGCGGCAGCGGCTGCCATGATGGGCGAGACCAGATGTGTGCGGCCCTTGAAGCCCTGACGGCCCTCGAAATTGCGGTTCGAGGTCGAGGCGCAGCGTTCACCGGGCGCCAGCTTGTCGGCATTCATGGCGAGGCACATCGAACAGCCCGGCTCGCGCCAGTCGAAGCCTGCTTCGATGAAGATCTTGTCCAGCCCCTCGGCCTCGGCCTGCGCCTTGACCAGCCCCGAGCCGGGAACGACCATTGCATCGACGCGCGGGTGAACCGTGTGGCCCTTGACGATCGCCGCCGCGGCCCGCAGATCTTCGATGCGCCCGTTGGTGCACGAGCCCAGAAACACCCTGTCGAGTTCGATGTCGGTGATTTTCGTGCCGGCGGTAAGGCCCATATAGTCGAGCGCACGCTTTTTCGATGCACGGCGATTGGCGTCGGCGATATCGTCGGGATTGGGCACCGCGCCGGTCACCGAAATCACGTCCTCAGGCGAAGAGCCCCACGAGACGATCGGGGGCAGATTTGCCGCATCGAGCACCACTTCCTTGTCAAATGTAGCGCCTTCGTCGGTATAGAGCGATTTCCAGTAGTCGAGCGCCGTATCGTAGGCTGCGCCTTTGGGCGCGCGCGGGCGGTCCTTCACATAGGCAAAGGTCTTTTCATCGGGCGCGATCAGCCCGGCGCGCGCACCGCCCTCGATTGTCATGTTGCAGACCGTCATGCGGCCTTCCATGGACAATTCGCGGATGGCCTGCCCTGCAAATTCGATAACGTGGCCATTGCCGCCGGCGGTGCCGATCTCGCCGATGATGGCGAGGATGATGTCCTTGGCGGTCACCCCGTCCGGCAGCGAGCCGTTGACGGTGACGCGCATGTTCTTGGCCTTGGACTGGATCAGCGTCTGGGTCGCCAGAACGTGCTCGACTTCCGAAGTGCCGATGCCGTGGGCCAGTGCGCCGAAGGCGCCATGGGTCGATGTGTGGCTGTCACCGCAGACAATGGTCATGCCCGGCAGCGTGAATCCCTGTTCGGGTCCCACGATGTGAACGATGCCCTGACGCATATCGAGTTCGTTGTAGTATTCGACGCCGAAATCGACGGCGTTCTGGGCCAGCGTATCGACCTGGATTTTCGATTCCGGATCGTCGATCCCATGCGTTCTGTCCGAGGTCGGAACGTTGTGATCGACAACGGCCAGGGTGCGCTCGGGTGCGCGCACCTTGCGGCCGGACAGGCGTAGACCCTCGAACGCCTGCGGGCTCGTGACTTCGTGGACGAGGTGACGGTCGATATAGAGGATGGCGGTGCCGTCCTCGTTATACGCGACAACGTGGTCGTCCCAGATCTTGTCATAGAGGGTCTTTGCGCTCATCGGGCCGTCAATCCATATCTCGTGAGGTATCCGTACCAGCGGGTACGGTTGGCTGTTTTACGCCCGCAACCCCCATTGGGTCAAGAGTTGCGGGCGAAGGATAGCAGCAAGGATGATGGACCGGGGCTTTAGCCCTTCTGGGCCAGCGCCATGGAGTCGAGGATCACCTTGCGCGCGTCTTCAACGCCGCCGATCCGGTCGATCTTGGCCCACTTGCCTGGCTCGAGGTCCTTGTAGTGCATGAAGAAATGCTTGACGCGCTCGACCTGGATTTCGGGCAGGTCGGTTACGTCGGTGATCCCGTCATACATGCGGGTCAGCTTGGAAACCGGCACCGCAAGGATTTTTTCGTCCTGGCCACCATCGTCTTCCATGAACAAGACGCCGACCGGGCGCGAGCGCACCACGGCGCCGGGCACCAACGGGCGTGAATTGAGGACGATCACATCAAGCGGGTCGCCATCGCCGCACATGGTGTGAGGCACAAAGCCGTAGTTTCCCGGATAGCGCATCGGAGTATAGAGAAAGCGGTCGACAAACAGCGCGCCGGACGCCTTGTCGATCTCGTATTTGATCGGCTCGCCGCCCAGGGGCACTTCGATGATGACGTTGAGGTCTTCGGGCGGGTTCTTGCCCACGGGGATCGCGTCGATATTCATTTTGCCGTTCAATCCTGAACTTTGGGGAGGAGGAGTCCGGCAGCTTTTTGCCTATCGGGCCAGGCAAATGCAAGCCATATTGGCCTTCGAGACAAGCATCAGTAGACGAAGGGGCCATGACAATGAGATCGATAGTGCCAGCGCTGCTGGCAATTGCGGTGAGCACGACCGGTTCGTTGGCCCAGGAATGGCAGAGCCATTACACCGATATTGCACTTGAAGAGTGCACCCTGCTTTCAACCTATGAACTTGGCGCGACGTGGGCCTGTCCCGGATACAAGGGATACCCCTTGATGATCATGGAAGGCGATCTGCGATTTTTCGTTTCCTACGGATTTGGAGCACCCGATGAAATGGCGGCGCGGCAGAGCTTTCCCCAGTTCAATACGATTGGCGAGCGTCTCGAATGGCTGACCGAGGAGCATGTCGAGCGGGGCAGCATGCCCCAGGCTACCATCCTGCGCTATTATCTCGAACCGTTCGAGATGGACGATCCGATCGACCAGGTGCTTGTGGTAACCAAAATCGAGCCCGGCAATACCTGTCGGGTCGCTCAGGTCGATGCACTTCGCAATCAGGATGCCAACAGTCTGGCGCGTGAGGCAGCGGTCAAGTTCGTGCCCGGATGGGATTGCGAAACCATGACGCCCCAGACCATCGGCCAATGGGGCGTCGAAGGGCTCTAGCTCGTCGCCAGATCGCTCAGAAGCCCTGCCGCAACCGAGAGGCGCGAAATCGTCAACTCGCCGGCGATCAGATCGGCCACGGTTTCACCCATGCGGGATATTGTGGCTGCTCGTGGCGCCTTCCAGGCCGCGATCCGGTCTTCGACCGGTCCATCGCCGGACGACAGGATGTCGGCAGCGAGATCGCGCAAGCCGCGGGTCAGGTTGGCCAGCGCCCTGTCGATCGCCATGCGGTCGAACCTGTCGGCGGCGTCGATGGCCGCGCCCTGCTCGGTCAGCCGTCCGAGCTTGAACATTTCGATCACCGCGAACATGGCCTTGGCTGCATCGAGCACCTGCGCATTGGCTTTGTGGGCGACGAGTACAGCATCTGGCGCCAGTGAGAGCACCGAGAGGGCGGCGATGGAGCGGGCCAGATCGGGCGGGGTGCCGCCAGCCTCAAAACCTTCTTCCTGGGCGGAGACGGCCTCGGCCAAGAACGGGGAAACGAGATCGGAAAGCGAGGCCCTTATCGTCGATATGCCGGCGCGATAGCGCTCGATCATGTCCGAAAGCCCGCCCGAGAAATCCTCGTTGCGCAGGAACCACAGCGCCATGCCGACCTGCAGGCCCTGAACCTCGGCGTAGAGCGCAAGCTGGGTATCGCCGGATATGGTTGTGTCGAGATCGTCGATTGCCGCGTTGAGCCCGGCCAGATCGAAACTGTCGCGTGCCGCCGCGTAGGCAAACGCTACAGCGCCGGGTTCGGCGGCGGTAATTGAGGTCAGCCGCGTAACGAACGCTGGGCCGCCCCGGTTGATCATCGCGTTGGAAAGCACCGTTGCGATAACCTCGCGCCGCAGACGGTGGTTTTCAATCGTCTCGGGGTGGCGCGCTTTGAGCGTTTCGGGGAAATACCGGAACAACTCGCGCGCCAGATAGGGATCATCTGGAACCGGGGATCTGAGCAGGTCGGCGTAAAGCGTCAGTTTGGCGTAAGCGAGCAACACGGCAAGTTCGGGCCGGGTCAGCGCCACGCCGCTGGCGGCGCGTTCAGCCAGCATCGCATCATCGGGCAGGTATTCGACGGCCCTGTTGAGTTCGCCCGCCGCTTCGAGCTCATCTATGAAATCGACAAGATCGGGGAAGTCCGCCATGCCCCGCCGCTGGGCGAGGGACAGCGCCAGGGTCTGCAGATAGTTGTTGCGCAGGCAAAGCTCGGCGACCTCATCGGTCATTTCGGTGAGGAAGAAATTGCGGTCCGCCATCGAAAGGCTATCCGAACGCACCATGTCGGACAGTGCGATCTTGATGTTGACCTCAAGGTCGGACGAATTGACGCCGGCCGAATTGTCGATGGCGTCGGTGTTGATGCGTCCGCCATTGAGCGCATATTCGATGCGGCCGCGCTGGGTGAGCCCGAGATTGGCACCTTCACCCACCACTTTGGCGCGCACCGCTTGTGCGGGAACGCGGATCGAATCGTTGGCCTTGTCGCCCACCGAGGCATCGGTTTCGTCGGTCGCGCGGATATAGGTGCCGATGCCGCCAAACCACAGCAGGTCGATATCGGCTCTGAGAATCGCCGACATGATTTCGCTCGGCGAAGCGCTGACCCCGGTGAGGCCCAGAAGATTTTGCATCTGGGGCGTGAGCGGGATGGATTTGGCCCGGCGCGAGAACACCCCGCCGCCCTCGGAAATCAGCGCGGAGTCGTAGTCCTGCCAGCTCGAGCGCGGCAGCGCGAAAATCCGCTCGCGCTCGGCAAAGCTCTTTTCGATATCGGGCTCGGGATCGATGAAGATGTCGCGGTGGTCGAAGGCCGCAACCAGAGCGATTTTGGGCGAAAGCAGCATGCCGTTGCCGAAAACGTCGCCGCTCATGTCACCGACACCAGCCACTGTGAAGCTCTGGGTCTGGATATCGATATCGATTTCGCGGAAATGGCGTTTGACCGCCTCCCAGCCGCCGCGGGCCGTAATGCCCATCTTCTTGTGGTCGTATCCGGCCGATCCGCCCGAGGCAAAGGCGTCGCCGAGCCAGAAATCGCGGCTTTCAGAGATGGCGTTTGCCGTATCGGAAAAGCTTGCGGTGCCCTTGTCGGCGGCAACCACGAGGTAGGGGTCGTCGGCGTCGCGCCTGAAAATCTCTTCGGGAGGCAACACGGTGTCGCCCACCAGATTATCGGTCACATCGAGCAGGCTGGAGACGAATATCTTGTAGCACGCCGTGCCCTCGGCCAGAAACGTGTCGCGGTCTGGGTTGGCTGGCATGAGGCGCGGCACGAACCCGCCCTTGGCGCCCACCGGCACGATCACCGCGTTCTTGACCATCTGCGCCTTGACCAACCCCAGAATTTCGGTTCGAAAATCTTCGGCGCGATCCGACCAGCGCAGCCCGCCGCGGGCAATCGGCCCGCCGCGCATGTGGATACCTTCGAGGCGCGGGGAATAGACGAAAATCTCACGCCAGGGTCTTGGCTGGGGTATCCCTTCGAGCCGCGTGGCGTCGAACTTGATGGCGAGCGCCGGGCGCGGCTTGCCGTCGATGCGTTGGTAGAGATTTGTCCTGACGCTGGATTCGATCAGGTTGAGCAACCGCCGGATGATCCGGTCCTCGTCGATCGAAGTTATGGTTTCGAGCCCGGCGACAATTTCGGCGCGCAACGCTTCGGCTGCCGCCTCGCGGTCTGCGTCGAGATGGGGATCGTGCAGGGTGTGGAACAGTTCGACAAGCGCGCGGGCGGTGGCCGGGTGGGCCGAAAGTGCCGTCCAGATGTAAGTCTGTGACCAGGCAATGCCGACCTGTTTGAGGTAACGCCCCAGGGCGCGCAGGATTGCCACATCGGCGTGGCCGAGCCCGGCGGTCAGGGTCAGCCGGTTGTAGCCGTCGTTTTCAACCAGACCGCTGGACACTGCAAGGATGCCGTCCTCGATGCGGCGAGCGCTTTCGCCCAGGTCGATTTCGGTGCCGTCGCCGGTCCGGATCGACATGGCGTGCAAAAAGCGTGGCTGCGGTCCGAGCGGGCGTATGGTGTAGGTGCGTTCGTCGATCACCGAGAAGCCGAAATTTTCCAGCATCGGCACCCGGGCCGAAAGAGGAATGGGATCGGCGCGGTGATAGACGTTGAGCGTCAGGCTCGACGGCCCTTCAGTCCCGCGGCTCAGCCGCACGGCCAGCGGATTGTCCGGGCCCAGCGCCTTGAACACGGCGATATCGTCCAGGGCATCGGCGTGCGAGTGGGCCACCTGATAATCGGCGGAAAAGGCGCTTGCGTAATCGGCGATGTCGCCGGCATGGGGCGCCGCCGAAAGCAGGCGGTCGGCAAAGGTGCGGGTCAGCTCGGAAATTTCAGCTTCCAGCGCCTCGCGGTCGGGGCGCGGGGTGGGGCCGCCATTGCGCCCGATGATGAAATGCACCCGGGCCAGATCGCCTTCGGGGAAGTCGGGGGCAAAGGCCGAGACGCGCCCGTCATAGCGGTTGGCGAGATGTTCGCCGATCCGGGCGCGGACATTGGAATCGAAGCGGTCGCGCGGCAGGTAAACGAGAACGGAAACGAAATTATCGAACCTGTCGATGCGCGGCAGAACCCGCACGCGCGGCCGGTCGGGCAGGGTGGCGATCACATTGGCGAATTCGAAAAGCTCGTCCTGGGAAATCTGGAACAGCTCGTCGCGCGGGTAATTGTCCAGCGTGTTCATCAACGCCTTTCCGGCGTGCGAGCGCGGATCAAAGCCCGATTGCGCCATCACCTCGGATATCTTGCGCCGGATCAGCGGTACCTCACTGCACGGAGTGGCCAGCGAGGCGGATGTGAAGAGCCCCAATATGCGCAATTCGCCGGTGATCGTGCCGTCTGCGTCGAAGGTCTTGATGCCCACATAGTCCATATGCACGCGCCTGTGTACAAGCGAGCGCCGATTGGCCTTGGTGACCATGAGCGGCTCGTCGGTATCCAGAAACGCCAGATGTTGATCGTTCATGTGCACATATCGCGTGCCTTGGCGCAGATAGAGATAATCGGGCTCGCGCAATATGCCCAGCCCCGATCCATCGAGAGGAACGAGGGTCTGCTCCCCGCCCTCCCCGGTCAGCCGGTATTGGCGCATGCCCAGGAAGGTGAAATTGTGGTCGGCCAGCCAGGCAAGAAAATGGATCGCCTCGGTCAGCGCCTGTTCGCGCATGGCCGGCGGGTGCGACCGATAGGCGACCACTGCCGTGCGCAAACGCTCGAGCATCTCGCGCCAGTCGACAACCGCGGCGCGCACCTGCGCCATGGTCTGGGTCAGTTCCTCGGAAATGACCGAAAGTGAGTGGGTATCGGGGGGCGTGTCGATGTGGATCTGGAGCACGCTTTCCTTGCGGGCGCCCTCGGTCTCCTCGATCACCTGCCAGGGGGATGTGGTGTCGTCCACGGCAACGACCGGATGGGTCATGAAACGGATGGAGCCACCGGCCGCCCTTATGGCCGCGAGCGCTGAATCGACGATAAACGGGGTATCGGCCGAATAGATGTCGATGATCGTTATCCCGGACACGATCTCGGCGTCGGGTGTCCAGATGCGGATATCGGCCTTGCCGGGGGTCCGCTGGCCGATATGGGAATATGTGGTGGCCAGAAGTGCTTCGAGCGTTTGCGCTGGATAAAGCAGCAAATCCTGCTCGTCGGCCGAACGGAGCGCGTTGGTCACGAACCGCGCCAGTTCGGGCTTTTCTGACTTTAGCGCGATCAGGCGGTCGCGCCAGGGGCGCAGGTTATCTGTGGTGTCGATCATTCCCGGCGCCCCTTAACGTCTTCCGGTATAGCGGAGAGCTTATGCCCTTGCGGCCGGAAAGCCAATATCAGCTTTAAAATTCAAAGACATAAGACCATGGTATCTGTCAGCGTTGCTGCCCTTTTCGCGCCGGGCCGGAACGCAAAGAGCCGGGCAGCTTGCCCGGCTCCTCTGGTGTGTCGCCCGTCCTTCTAGTGAAGCACGGCCAAAAGCAGCAGCGCGATGATATTTGTGATTTTTATCATTGGATTGACAGCGGGACCGGCAGTGTCCTTGTAGGGATCGCCTACAGTATCACCGGTGACCGAGGCTTTGTGAGCTTCTGATCCCTTGTAGTGGGTTTGCCCTGTGGAATCGGTGAACCCGTCCTCAAAGCTCTTTTTGGCGTTGTCCCAGGCGCCGCCGCCCGCCGTCATGGAAATGGCGACGAACAGGCCCGTGACGATCACGCCCAAAAGCATGGCGCCCAGCGCTGCAAAAGCCGCCGCCTTGCCGGCGATGAGAAGGATTACCCCGAACACGACCAGCGGCGAGAGCACCGGAAGCAGCGAGGGCACGATCATTTCCTTGATCGCGGCCTTGGTCAGCATATCGACGGCCCTGCCATAGTCGGGCTTTTCGGTGCCCTCCATGATGCCGGGCTTTTCGGCAAACTGCCGGCGCACCTCGACCACCACCGATTGGGCGGCGCGGCCGACGGCAGTCATGGACATGCCGCTGAACAGGAACGGCAACAGCCCGCCGAACAGAAGCCCGACAACCACGTAGGGGTCGGCCAGCGAGAAGCTGATTTGCCCGACACCGAAATAGAAGTCGCCTTCGACCGCCTCGCCGATGAAATAGGCAAGGTCCTGGGTATAGGCGGCAAACAGCACCAATGCGCCCAGACCCGCCGAACCGATGGCATAGCCCTTGGTCACGGCCTTTGTGGTGTTGCCCACAGCATCGAGCGCGTCGGTGTTCTTGCGCACTTCGTCGGGCAGGCCCGCCATTTCGGCAATGCCGCCGGCATTGTCGGTCACCGGTCCGAAAGCGTCGAGCGCCACGATCATGCCGGCCAGCGCCAGCATGGTGACCACGGCAACCCCGATGCCGAACAGGCCGGCCAGCGAATAGGTGACGATGATGCCCGCGATGATGACAAGGGCGGGCAGGGCGGTCGATTCAAGCGACACGGCGAGCCCCTGGATCACATTGGTGCCGTGGCCGGTAATCGAGGCCTCGGCGATGGAATTGACCGGGCGCCGGCCCGTTCCGGTATAGTATTCGGTGATCCAGATGATGAGCCCGGTGATGACCAGTCCGGCCACACCGCAGCCATAGAGTGCCCATGGGGTGAAAGTGATGTCGCCCACGGCAATGGATCGGCTCATGTCGCCGAAGATCAGCCACATGACCGGAACAAGGGCGATCAGCGAGAGCACGCCTGTGGCAAGTACGCCCTTGTAGAGCGCGCCCATGATGTTGCCCGAAGCGCCCAGCTTCACGAAATAGGTCCCGGCAATCGAGGTCAGGACGCACACCCCGCCAATGGCGAGGGGCAAGACCATGCCGATCAGTTTGAGATCGATCGGCAGGATGATCGCGGCCAGCACCATTGTGGCAACGATGGTCACCACATAGGTTTCGAACAGGTCGGCGGCCATGCCGGCGCAATCGCCGACATTGTCGCCCACATTGTCGGCGATGGTTGCAGGATTGCGCGGGTCGTCCTCGGGGATACCCGCTTCGACCTTGCCCACCATGTCACCGCCCACGTCGGCACCCTTGGTGAAGATGCCGCCGCCCAGCCGGGCAAAAATGGAAATCAGCGAAGCGCCGAAGCCCAGAGCGACAAGAGCGTCGATGACGGTCCGGTCGGTCGCTTCGAAGCCCATGGCCAAAAGAACGAGGAAATAGACGGTAACGCCCAACAGGCCGAGACCGGCAACCAGCAACCCGGTCACGGCGCCCGATTTGAACGCCAGGTCGAGCCCGCCGGCCAGCGAGGTGGTCGCCGCCTGGGCAACGCGCACATTGGCGCGCACCGAGACGTGCATGCCAATGAACCCTGCAGCCCCGGAAAGTACCGCGCCGATCAGAAATCCTATGGCCGCGTACATGCCGAGCAGCAGCCAGGCGATGACAAGGATAACGGCGCCGACAATGGCGATGGTTGTGTACTGGCGCTTGAGATAGGCGGTGGCGCCTTCGCGCACCGCGTTTGAGATTTCCTGCATGCGGGCACTGCCGGCATCGGCGGCCAGAAGCGTACGTGTGGTCACGATGCCATAGACGACCGAAAGGACGCCGCAGGCAATAATCAGCCATAAGGCCAAAGTCATAGTGGTATTCCCCTCACTTTGCGTCCGGATCGGCATGTCGAGAGGCTCGGCACGTGGCTGGCACTCCGATGCGGTCCGGTCTACTTCCCTTCTTGCACCGCCGCCAAAATTTCCTCTCCCCTGGCGACAGCAAAGACCCGCACTTTACTGCGGCCAGAATGGAGGATGGCCCAAGATCAGCGCAGAGGCAATCCTCTATTCTTGCACTCTATTTTAGTCAGTATTGCTGGCTTATTTGTACTTACCGGCTTGAAATGCAATGACGTTCGCCGGACATCACTGTTGACCTATCGGTCCGCCAGGCTTTCCAGCGCAGTTCGGAGCACGCCGGGTTCTCCCCGGGCCAGAATCACCTTGGTTCGGCTGGTCTGGCCGCTGGAAAGGGACAGGGCGGATTTGGGAAGGGTAAGGGCCTTGGCCAGAAGGGAGATGACGGCGCTATTGGCCGCGCCCTTGTCGGGCGGAGCACAGACCCGAATGGCCAGCGCGCAGCTTCCATCGGCGCGGGTTTGCGCGCCCTCGAGCCTGTCGGCACTGGCATTGGGGGTGACGCGCAGCGTGATCCGCGCGCCATCGGGAACGAGCGTGTAAAAGGAGGGGCTGCTCACAGCCCCTGCATGGCAACCTGACGCATGAGCGGATAGAGGATCACCAGCCGGATGAAGTAGATCGTCAGAAACAGGACGATCGGGGAGATATCGAGTCCGCCGAAATTGGGCAGCACCCGCCGGATGGGCGCCAGCAACGGGTTGGTCAACTGCCAGAGCATATTGGCGACCGTCGCGACGAACTGGTTGGACATGTTGAGAATGTTGAAGGCCAAAAGCCAGCTCATGATCACCTGGGCGATCATGATGAAGATGACAAGGCTCAAGACCACGTCGATGAATTGTAAAAGCCCAAACAGCATTGGCGGTCCCTTTATGCAATCGGTTCTATATAGAGCGTGAAAAGCCTTATGGAAATGGGTGTGGCGATCTGATGGCCGCACCCTGTCCCAGCAAAGAAAAAAGGCCCGCCTCAATTACGCGAGGTTCGGGCCTTTGCAAGAGTTTGCCCGGTACGCAACACACAAAGATCCGGACAGGGGCATACAATGCACAGACCGTGCCAAAAACCGGTTACTCAATATGGGGCGCGTCGCGTGCGATTTGTCTCAATATGTTGAGATCAGGCACAAGAACGCATTTCCAGCCCTTGCATTTTGCAACGCATGAGAATTGCAAAATGCAAAACTTCACGCGGTTTCGTCGGCTTCAGGATTGACGTCCGGCGGGGTGGTGGGCCGCTTTGCCTGGTTGCGCAGGATGGTGCGTTGACGCGATGAGACCCCGATCAACTCGGCGACGCGCCAGACCATGTTGTCTTCAAGCTCGTGATTGGTGTCGTCGGCAAACACCACCTGCCACATCATCCTGATGATCTCGATTTTTTCGGGCTCTTCGAGCTGGGCGAGCTTTGAGGTGAACTGGTAGAAATCGACCGCGTCGCGGTCGCGCCGGCGGGCCTCGGCAATAATGCGCTTCACTTCGGATTCGTCGAGGCCGTAGTAATCTTTGAGGGCGTTGGCGATGGCCTTGGCTTCAATGGGGCTCGCAGTGCCGTCGACCGATGCGAGATGGACCAGCAAAGCGGCCACCGCAAGGCGCGGCTCGGTCGGCTGGGCTGTGCCCTTTTCGGGTTGGCGAAACAGCTTTGCCAGAGAATCGAACATCGAACGGCACCCTTTCGCGGGCAATGAACGGCCAAAAAACTGAGCGCCGACCGACTCCGTCGGTTTGGCACAGGTCTCTAGGGTAAGGACCGCCCGTGTCCGGCTCAAGCGTCCTTGCGCGGTCGTGAGCAAGGATTTTTTCCAATGTCGTTTGCGTGCCACAGGCAATTTGGAGGTCGTTGTTTTCTCCCAATGACCGCGATAGGGTCGCCGCGTGACTCTGGGCTGGCATTGGGGAGGAGCCGGACGCGATGATTGCGGCTTGGGCATTGATCGTGGGAGGGCTCGTCCGCATCGTCGGTGAGGTGCTGGAAATCCTGGCCGGCGGCCATACGGCCGTGAGCAGCGGCATCGCCGGAGGCGCGCTTGTTCTTGTCATGATCGGCTTTGCAGGGCTCTGGCCTGAAGCGCGCAACAGCCGGCTGGCCCGACTGGCCATCATCATGATCGGGCTCGGCGCGCTGGGCTTTGCGTCAATCGCAGCCTGGTCGGTGAGCCATGGCACTTTACCCGTGCATGTCGTGTCGAGGATGCCGGTCTTTATCGGCGTCGCGGCCATTACGCTTGTCGGCGCCCTGGCCCTGGCCGGGTGGCTGATCTCATCGGCGTTCTATCCGGCGTGGATCGGGATTGTGATGAGCGTTTCCATAGCAATGTCGCTGGTGAGCAGTTTTGTCGCGTTCCCAGCGCTCGTCCAACCGCTTATCGATCTGGTTATGGCGTTGACCTTCATCCAGCTCGGGCTTTGCATGCGCGAGCGGCGCGGAATCGGAAATCGTTTATGATCCTTGCTGTAATCCTGCTTGTGGGCTGTGCCCTTTGGGCGCTCGGCGAAGCCATCATGCTTACGGGCGACCAGATCACGGTTCTGGGTGGCACCATCGCTACGGTGGGGATGACCCTGGCCGGAGCCAGTATATGGACGCTCAAGGATCTGCCGGGCATGGCGCGGCCCGGCCGCGTTGGTATCGTCTTGAGCGCGTTCGGCGCCTTTTCCTTTGCCATGGTGATGATTATCGTCCTCACCTCAGGGGTGCTGGGGGCAATGGCCGACGGCACTGTGCGGCACGCCGATATCGTTTTCACCCCGTTCTACCTTCTGGCCCTGGTGTTCATCGTGGCAGGCATGAGCGCGTTTGCCATCCACTTCAAAGCGGCCCCGGGGGCGCCCGCCGTCGCGGCGCTGGTGCCGGCGGGGCTGGCAGCCGGACATCTGATGAGGCTGTTTGCCGCCGATATGCCGGCCTATCACGAGACGCTCTCGGTTGCCCTGGCGCTCTATCTGGGCTGGCTCGGCGTGCGCCGGATTGCCCTGGCCCGTAGCGTAGCGCAACCCGAACCGCGGTGATGGCGCCTAAAGCGCGTCGATGGCGCCCGCAAGTTCGATGTCCTTTTGGGTCAGACTGCCCTTGTCGTGGGTCTTGAGCGCAATGTCGACGCGATTGTAGCTGTTTGACCAGTCGGGGTGGTGATTGGCTTTTTCCGCCAACAGCGCCACCCGGGCCATGAAGGCAAAAGCGCGGGAGAAATCTTCAAACTTGAAGCTTTTTTCAATGGCGCCGCTGTCATTGATCCGCCAGCCATCCAGACCGGCCATCGCAGTTTTTGCGTCGAACCCGGTTTCCGATCCATTGTCCGTCATTTCGCTTTTTCCCGTCACCGTGGCATTATCAGGATGCATTCCGCCGCGGCGATGTCCTTAACCTGGGTAAGGGAGGGTCATCGAACCGGGCCAGATGCAGTGTAAAGAGGTTCTTTACCACACCGCAACTTCGTGCCTGCAACCGATTGGTGGGCACGACATTGTCAACGTGATGCAAACCGCTGAAAGGCAAGGTGGTTCCAGCCGAACCTGTCGGAATCTGGTCAGAATAATGCCCAAGGGCCCCAGACATCTGCCCACGCTCGACTACGTCTCGATCGTGGCGTCGCTTTACAAGGACAGACGCGCCATGCTTGTCGGCATGGCGGCTACGATTATTGGCGTCTTGATGGCGGCCATCAAGACCGACGCGCTGGTGCTTTACGTTGTTGCCCTGGCCTTCGTCGTTTCCACTGCGCTGCGCTATTACAATATGCTTGCGTTCGAAGAGAACCCGCCGGCGCCGGACGATCGCGCTGCCGCGCTGTTCTGGGAACGCAAGCAGATGATCCAGGGCACGGTCTCGGCGTCTATCTACGGCGGCTGGTGTTTTGTTTCGCTCGTTCTCGTTGATGATCCATTTGCCGAGCTGGTCGCCATTTCGGTGACGATTGCCGCTATGATCGGCATTGCGACGCGCAATTTCGGCATCGACAGGATCGTGGCCTCGCAGTCGCTGGCCATCGCAATCCCGCTTGCGCTGGGGCTGGTTCTGGTCGGCGATGGCTATCATATGGCGCTTGCGGCGCTTCTCGTCCCGTTGGTGATAAGTTTCCGGTTCCTTGCCGCGGACGTGCGGGGTCTTTTGCTCTCGCAGGTCCATGAACGCACAGTGGCCTCGCGATTGGCCGTTCAGCTCGACACCGCGCTCGAAACCATGCAGCACGGGCTTTGCATGCTCGACGAGAACGGGGTGATCGCGCTGGCGAACGATCGTGCGCAGCAGACCTTTGCCGGCATTGCCGAAGGGGCATGGGTCGGGCGCTCGTTTTCGGACCTGCTCGAAGACGCCATCGGAAAGCGGGCGCTGCCCGAAACGACGGCGGACCGTCTCAACCGGATGATTATCCAGCAGACTGGCGGCAAGATCGTCATGAAGTTTTCGGGCGACTATCATTGTGAGGTCACCATTTCCTCGCGCGGCGACCGCACGGTGCTGCTTTTCGAAAACGTCACCGCCCGCATCCGGGCCCAGGAGCGCATCAATTTCATGGCGCGCTATGACGGGCTGACCGGGTTGCCCAATCGCGCCTATTTCACCGAACAGGTCGAAGCGGAACTGGCGTCGCGGGAGCGGGTTGGCCGGGACGAGCCCGTGCTTTTGGCCATCGTCGATATTGATGACTTCAAGCATGTCAACGACACGTTCGGGCATCTGGCGGGCGACAGGGTGTTGTCGGAAACCGCCGTACGCATACAATCGGTCATGAATCGGCACTCGCGGCTGGCCCGGCTGGGCGGCGACGAATTCGTCGTCTATCGCGCCCAGGACACCGATGGCGATGCAGTTCGCGCCGAGGCCGAGGCAATCCTTTCGGTGTTGCAGCGCCCGTTCGAGGTTGGTGGTGAGACGGTCGAACTGCGCGCCTCGATAGGCTTCGTCACGAATTTGGAACCCAAGACCGCCCTCGACGATCTGATAACCCGGGCCGATCTGGCGCTTTACAGCGCCAAGGCGCGCGGCAAGGGCCAGTATCAGGCCTTTGTCGAGGAAATGGACAGCGAGTTCCGCTATCGCCAACGTCTCAAGAGCGATCTTGCCATTGCGATTGCCGAGGATCAGCTCAAGCTCGTTTACCAACCGCTTGTCGATCGTGCGACCCGTAAGGTCGCCGGGTGCGAGGCGCTGACCCGCTGGACCCATCCCGAACTCGGCCCGATCCCGCCCGATGTGTTCATCGGTCTTGCCGAGGAGACCGGCCTGATTTCGCAGATGACCCGATGGGTGCTCAAGACCGCGACGTCCGAATGCGTCAACTGGCCCGCGCCGATTTCTGTCGCCGTCAACGTCTCGGCGCGCGATTTGCGCGGAGAGGAGCTGGCCATGCATGTATCCGAAGCGCTCAGGGCCAGCGGTCTGGCGGCCGGCCGGCTGGAGATCGAGGTGACCGAAACCGCGCTGATCGAGGACCGGGAAGGGGCGGCCGCACGGCTCGAGTCGCTGGCCGAGAAGGGCATCGGCATCGCGCTCGACGATTTCGGCACCGGTTATTCCTCGCTCTCCTATCTGGACGGCATGCCGTTCTCTAAGCTCAAAATCGACCGTTCGTTTATCGCCGACATCACCACCAGCGAACGTTCACGCAAGCTGATGACCAATGTGGCCCGGCTCGGCCGGGATCTCGATCTTGTACTGGTTGCGGAAGGTGTTGAAACCGAAGACCAGCTCGAAATCATTGCTCGCGATACCGGGATCGACCAGATCCAGGGCTTCCTGTTCAGCATGCCCCTGCCGGCCATTGAAACGCGTGCGCTGATTGCCCGCATGAATCGATCGAGTGCCCGCCCGGCGCGTGGCAAAACGCGGCGGCCGGCGCTGGTGGCCAAGTAACGCCAACCGTTCCGGCGTCTTTTTTGGGCTTTTCCTCAGCGTTAAAATTTTACTAACATTGCTCCATTTCGGGGTGATGCAATGGGTGATTCCGATATCGGAACGCAGGCCAGGACGTCGCGCTTTTCCACCAGCCTCATGGACATGCTCGAGCGGGTGGAATACCGCCGCGTCAGGCTCGATGAACAGTTCGATCCGGTTTACCGGCTGCGCTACGAGGCGTATCGGCGTGAAGACGGCATCGCTGTAAACGCCGAGCAGATCGCCCGCGACCATCTCGATTTCACTCCCAACGCCATGTGCCACGGGGTGTATATCGACGGGGTTCTAGTTTCTTCCATCCGCCTGCATTTCGCAACTGCCGAGCACCGGGATTCGCCGTGCATGCGCATGTATCCCGATCTGCTCAACGACATGCTCGACGCCGGGCAAACCTATATCGATCCCTCGCGCTTTGCCGCCGATCGTGAGGCAACGCTGGCCATTCCCGCCCTGCCGTTTCTCACGCTGCGGATCGCGGCGATGGCGTGCGAATATTACGACGCCGATTATTGCCTTTCGGGGGTGCGCGACGAGCACGCCGCCTTTTACAAGCGGGTGTTCGGTTCACGGGAAATCGCCGGCTACAGCCAGTATCCGGGCATGACTTTCCCGGTCAAACTCTATGCCGCCGAAGTGTCGGACATCCGCAACCGCGTTGCCGACCGTTTCCCCTTCTTCATGTCGACCCCGGATGAGCGCGACAGGATGTTCGGACCCGACAGCGATGCCCGTTACCTCGGTCTCATCCAGCCCACGGCGCGACAGGCGGCCCTGGCCGAAGCGCGATTTGTGCCTGCCGAGTGAGCCGCTGGGCTGGGCCGGTTACAGGGGGTCCTGGCGCCGGGCCAGCGTTTCGATGTCGCCCAGCCTGAGGTAGTGAAGCTCGCGAACCAGCCGAAGGGTGGGCTTGGCGGCGAACAGGATCGAGCCGATCAGAAAGAACCAGGTCGCGGCGGTCTGGCTCGCAGCCGAGAAAAACAAGACGCTGCCAATCACAAAGCAGGTCGCCGCCCCGAAGTCGATGGCGGTGTACCAGACTTCATACAGTGCGTAGAGGTGGCGCCGCTCCATTGAACGGTCGCGGGCATCAGGATCAAAAAAAAGCGCCATTATCGGTCTCCCATGCGGTTGGTGTGCAAGCGCAACTGCCACGGGGCGAATATGTTTCGAGAGACGGAAAAAGCTGGTGCCGCTTGCGTGACTCGAACACGCGACCTCCGCATTACGAATGCGATGCTCTACCAACTGAGCTAAAGCGGCTTGGCCCGAAGGGGCAGATTGGCGTCTTTTACTTTCGGTGCGCCAAACGCGCAAGGCCTGATGCGCTGCCGGAGCGCGCCTTTTTTCCCCTAGGGTTGTGTTGGTGTTGTGGCGTCCTCGATAGCTGGCAGGGCTGCGGCGGGGTCGGAGGCGGTGTTGGACAGCGTTTTTACGGGCGCGCGGGTCTGGACGGGAACCTTCCATTCGAAGGCGTCGAGCCGTCCGGTGACCGGTGAGGCGGGAGCCCAGTCGTCCGAGGTTATCCCGTCCGCCGTCCAGGTCGGATCGGCGGGAGCCGTCACGGCGCGGGAGAGCCATTCGCGGGCCTTGCCCTGGTCTCCGGACTGACCCTCCTCGATTTCGGCCATCAAAAGGCACATCTGGCGGGTCGGGTTTTTGCCCAGAAAAGGCGCAAGTGCGTTGCGGGCCACGCTCCATTCATAGGCGTCGATGGCCGCCCGGGCCATGACGATAGCGGCCATCGGGTGGCTGTCAGGGGCTTCGACCAGCGTGCGGGTACGCTTGAGGCGTTCGACCGCCGATGTGCCGGGTTTTGCGTGGGCGTAGAGCGTTGCGGCATCGGGATGGAAACCGGCCCGCCATGTCCTGCGCAACAGCGCCGAAGCGCGTCTTGTGTCGCCGCGGTTGATAAGGATACGTGCGGCAACCAGCGCGGCGGGCACGAAATCGGGAATGGATTTGAGCGCCCGGTTGGCGTGTTCATAGGCCGTATCGGGTTCGGTCTCCTCGAGTGCCATGGCGAGCGCGGTTTCAAGCACACCCTGGCGACGCTTTTTGGCAGCTTTCTGGCTTTTGGTCCGGGCCGGCAACGCGGCGCTCATCTCCAGCGCTTGCGCCCATGCGCCCTTGGTCGCCAGATCGTTGAATACGGCCTCCGACGCCCAATCGAGACTGGGCGAAATGGCCAAAGCCTTGCGTGCAAAGGTAATGGCAGCGTTGGCCCGATCCTGGGTTCTTGCCTGCTCGTAAAGTCCCGAAAGCGCGGCCAGCGCCGTGCGGTCGTTGGAAATCAGGGCGCGGTAATGCTCGCGGGCCGAAGAAAGATCACCCAGCGCAAGTTCGGCCCTCGCTTCGAGCAATTGGGCAGCAGGGTTTTCGGGCAGTTTGGCGCGGGCGTCGCGGGCCAGCATGCGGGCGCGGGAAAATTCTCCCGCCTGCAGGGCAATCATGCCATCCGAGAGCGCTTCCACTCCGGCCTTCTCCTTGCGCCGGGCATTGGAGCGGGCCAGGGCGGCGGGCGCGCCGATCAGGCGCCTGATGATGGCCCAGGCAAGGATCGAGGCGATAATGACACCGATGGCGATGAACAGGGCCAGCCCCAGTCCCGGGCTCATGCGCCAGGACCCGAAAGCGATCTCGACGGTGCCGGGCAGGGCGATCAGCCAGGCGGCGCCCAGCGCAACGAGCAGGCTCAGGACGAGATAGACGATAAGGCGGATCATTGGCTGGCCTCCGCTGGGGCGATACCGGACCGCGCCGCATCGAGCAACGCTTCAACCGCGATGGCCCGATCGAGCCCGCGGGCGAACTGGGGCGCCGCAGACTGCATGGGATCGGGCAGGGCGGAAAACGCCGCTCGCGCCGCGTCCAGTTCCCCGGCGTCCAACGCAGCCTCAGTCCGGCCGACCAGCGCTTGCGGCGTATCGCCGTCGGTAGGTCGCAGGGCAATGGCCGAGGCCGCCTGGTCGAGCAGCGTCTGCGCCCAACCTGCCTGTTCGTCACGCGGCCGTGCGGCAAGAATTTCAGGGATCGCGGCGCGCAATTGGGCCAAAAGCCCGCTGGCCGAGGCGACACCGGCATTGGCGGCGGTCCGAACCTGAGATGAAATTTCGAGATCGGGCAGGAGTGTTTCAACGCTGGCCAGTTGCGCTGCAAAGGGCTGGCCCGATGCGATGGCCGTCTCAAGCGCGCCCAGTGCGGCGGGAAGCTGCGTGGCTCTGTCGCGTTCGGCGGCAACGGCCTCGAAGTCGGACTGGCTGGCAATGCGGGCGTCAAGATCGTCCAGCCGCGTCATTGCCGTTTCAAGCATTGGCTGTGTTTCGGCGATCTGCGGCTCGAGCGTATCGAGCCGGTTCGCCAGATCGCCGATCTGCGTCGAAAGGCCTGAAAGGTTGTTGGCGACTTCACTCACCTCATCGCCCGACGCGCCGGCGGCAATGGCTTCGATACGGCTCGAGAGCTCGCCGATCTGCGCACTCATGGTATCGAGATCGGCTTGCGCCGCCAGCCCCTCGGTAGAAGCGGGCTCGATGCCGGCGATCTGGGCTTCAAGGCCATTGATGCGGTCGGCGATCTGTTCGCTTTCGGCTTCGCGGGATGCGATAGCGCTTTCCAGCCGCGCCGCGCGGGCGTCGAACTCCGACAGATCGGGCGCCTGGCCCGGCTGCTGCGGCCAATACCCGAAACTGGCGAGGCCATAAGCCAGCGCCAGCCCGACAAGGGCACCGGCCCCGGCGGTTGCCGCCAGCGGGACGAGGGGCAGCGCGGCGAGAGCGGAGGGCTGCTCGGCTTTTGCCGCTGTTCCGGCTTCCGAACCCGCCTTTGCGGGTGACGGTTTCGGCTTGTCGTCCGATGCAGTGCCAGTGACCCCTGACCCCGAAGTCGGTTTGGGGTCGGGCTTTGTGGCCTGTGCCGATTTGGGCGTCGCCTGGGCAGGTTCAGGCTTCTGGCTGGTCTTTGCCGTTTCGGCGGTCTTGCTCTCTGGCGCCGGCTTGTCCTTGTCGGATGGCCGCGCCGTTGCGTCGATGATCGGGGGTTTGACCGGACCGGTTTTCTTTTCGGCCATTTCAGCCTGCCTCTTTGCTTGGGGGTCGGGCGGGTTGGTTTTCGTCATGGCCCATCATGGACTGATTTGATCGCGGGCAAAAGCCAGCGCCAACGCCATCATCGCTTCGTGCGAGGGATAATCGGCCAGCCCGATGCGCAGGAAATGGTTTTCAATCAAGGGCTGCGCGACGTTTTCTGAAAGGCACAGACAATGGATGTTGGCCCGGAGGGGCCGGTAATCGCGGGACGCGATCAGCCCGGCAAAAATCTCGGCGGTACGGCGTGAATAAAATACGGCGCCGTCGATCTGCCCGGTCGCCAGACGTTGGGCCAGACCGGGCGGCAGCGAGGTGGCGGCGTGCATTTCGTAGAGAACGCGCATGTCGACGACGAGCCCTGCCGCGGCCAAAAGGCCGGCCAGATCGCCCGACTGATGATGCGCGGCGGGATAAAGGATCTTGCCCGCCGGCCGGTCGGCGATGATGGCCCGGGAGAGATCGGCAAGGGTGCCCTCGGCGGCCGAGACATGTTCAAACCCGGCGGCCCGCGCCTCGCTTGCCGTGTGGTCGCCCACTGCATAGACCCGCAGCGCTGCAAAGTTTTCACCTTCGGGATGGGCGGCCAGCGCCCGGACCCCATTGGCTGACGTCAGGGCGATGGCGGTAAAGCCCTCAGGGTCAGGCAGGCTGACGCCGGTGAATCGCTCTTCGAGCATCGGCACGACGACCGGGTCCAGCCCCAAGGCGGCCAGGCCAGCGGCGGTCCGCTCGGCATCGGCCCGCGGCCGTGTTACGAGGACGCTGCGCCGTTCAGCCATACTGGCCCTGCCTGAGCCGTTCAATAAAATCGGGCCCGGCCTCGGCCAGGAGTTTTTCGCCCAGCCTTGTCCCCAGTTCGATCCCCTGATCGGCGTCGCCCGAGATCTCGTTCTCGTAAACTTCCGACCCGTCGGGCGAAAGAATCTGGCCCAACAGGGTAAGCTTTTCGCCATCGAGCGTCGTCAATGCGGCAATCGGGGTGCGGCACGAGCCGTCGAGCACCTTGAGAAAGGCCCGCTCGGCTTCGACTCGTGTGCGGGTCTCGGCATCGTCAAGCACTTCGACCAGCCGGTTGGCGGCGCCGTCTTCGGCGCGCGTTTCGATGACGATTGCCCCCTGCGCCGGGGCAGGGGGGAAATGGGCGACATCGAGCGTATGGGTCACCCGGTGCGCCTCGCCGAGCCGGTTGAGCCCGGCCATGGCCAGAAGCGTCGCGTCGGCCACGCCATCGGCGAGCTTTTTCAACCGCGTCTGCACGTTGCCGCGAAATTCGACAGTGCGGAAATCGGGGCGGAATCGTTTCATCTGGGCGCGGCGGCGCAGGGAAGACGAGCCGATGATGGCGCCCTCGGGCAAATGGTCGGGGCTCCTGGCGATCAGCGAGAGAAAAGCGTCGCGCACGTCCTCGCGCGGCAGATAGGCGGGCAGGGCAAACTGGGGATCTATTTCGGTCGCCACGTCCTTTGCCGAATGGACGGCGATGTCGATCTCGCCATTGGCCAGCGCCACTTCGATTTCCTTGGTGAACAGCCCCTTGCCGCCGACTTCGGAGAGCGGGCGGTCCAGGATGATGTCGCCGCTGGTCTTGATGACCTTGATCGCTATGGCGTCAGGGTCCAGCCCGTTTATGGCAACCAGCCGGTTGCGGACCTCCTCGGCCTGCTTGACCGCAAGCGGCGAACCGCGCGTGCCGATGGTGAAAACGGGGGTGGACGTCAAAGATTGCAATATGGCCTCGCAGGTGTCACAGATGAGCGCGCTTCAAACAGCAAATTTAACGCGCAAGGAGCGGGTTGCGATCCGCTTTTGCCATCAGATCACACGTTCTTGCCAGAGACCAGATCGCCGCAATGGATCATAAAACTTTAGTTTTAGGGATCGAGACCAGTTGCGACGAAACCGCGGCAGCGCTGGTGCGCCGGCATCCCGACGGGCGCGGCGAGATCGTTTCCAACATCGTGCGCAGCCAGATCGACGAGCACAAGGCGTTCGGCGGCGTGGTGCCCGAACTGGCGGCCCGCGCCCATGTTGTCCATCTCGACGCGATCATTTCCCGCGCGCTCGATGAGGCGCAGACCCGCCTCTCCGATGTCGATGCCATCGCCGCGACTGCCGGTCCGGGGCTGATCGGCGGGGTCCTAGTGGGGCTGACCACCGGCAAGGCGCTGGCTGCCGCGACGGGCAAGCCGCTGATCGCCGTCAATCATCTCGAAGGGCACGCGCTGACCGCCCGGCTCACCGACGCTGTCCAATTTCCCTATCTGATGCTGCTTGTCTCGGGCGGCCATTCCCAGATCGTTCTGGTCAGGGGCGTTGGCGATTACGAGCGCTGGGGTTCGACCATCGACGATGCGCTGGGCGAAGCGTTCGACAAGGCGGCAAAGCTTTTGGGGCTGGGCTATCCGGGCGGGCCGGAGGTTGAAAAGGCCGCGCAGCAGGGCAATGCCAAACGGTTTAGCCTGCCGCGCCCGCTGCTGAAAGAAAAGCGCCTCGATTTTTCCTTTTCGGGCCTCAAGACCGCCCTGCGGCTCGCCGCCGAATCGGTGGCCCCGGTCACCGAGACCGACATTGCCGACCTGTGCGCCAGCTTTCAGGCCGCCGTCACCGACATCGTCGCTGTGCGATCGAGACAGGCGCTGGAGCGCTTCGCGGCCGAGTATCCCGACGCCGCTCCCACCTATGTGGTGGCCGGTGGCGTTGCGGCCAACGCGGCAATCGGCGGCGCGCTCAGGGCCGTAGCGGCCCAGACCGGCGCGCAATTGGTCATTCCGCCGCCTGCGCTGTGCACCGACAATGGCGCGATGATCGCCTGGGCCGGAGCCGAGCGGTTCGCGCTGGGTCTCACCGACGGGTTCGACGCTGCGGCCCGCCCGCGCTGGCCGCTTGACGAACTGGGGCGGGGTGCGGCGTGAGCGCAAAGATTTTCGTCATCGGCGCCGGTGCCTGGGGCACCGCCCTGGCGCAGGCCGCGCGGCTTGCGGGCAATGACGTCGTTCTGATCGGGCGCGATCGCGCTTCGGTCGAACAGGTCAATTCCGCCCACACGCTGAAATCCTATCTCGGTGACATCGCTCTCGATCCCGGCCTTGTGGCCCAGACTGGTTTTGCCGGGCTCGAAACTGCCGATGCCATTCTCATGGTGGTCCCGGCCCAGGCCACGCGCGCCACGCTTGCCGCCATTGGCCCCGAGCCGCTTGCGGGCAAGCCGGTGATCCTGTGCGCCAAGGGGCTGGAGATGGCCACCAATGACCGCCAGAGCCAGATCCTTTTTGAACTGGCCCCGGACGCCGAACCTTTCGTCCTCTCGGGCCCGAGCTTTGCTCATGACGTGGCGGCGGGAAAGCCCACGGCCATTACGCTCGCCGGGCCGACCATCGAGCGCGCAGAGGCGATTGGGTCGCTTCTCGCCTCGGACAGTTTCCGCCCCTATGCAAGCGGTGATATCGTCGGGGTGGAAATGTGCGGTGCGCTCAAGAATGTTTATGCGCTGGGCGCCGGGGCTATCGAAGGCGCGGGGCTGGGCTTGTCGGCGCGCTCGGCCTTTCTGGCCCGCGCCTATGCCGAACTGGGCCGGATGATCGCGGCAATGGGCGGCAGCGAGGCGACGCTGTCAGGCCTCGCGGGCATCGGTGATCTTGCCTTAAGCTGCACCTCGAGCCAGTCGCGCAATTACCGTTTCGGCATGGCGCTGGGCCAGGGCGGCTCGGTCAAAGACATCGAAGCGTCGGGTATGGGGCTGGCCGAGGGGCTGTTTACCGCCCCGGTGGCCAAGGCGGTCGCCGAGCGCCAAGCGATCGACGCGCCGTTGGTCAGCGCGGTGGACCTTTTGATTTCGGGCCGGGCACGGATCGATGCCATCGTGCCCATGCTGATGAGACGACCACTTAAACGGGAACAATAATTATGACGATGATGTTTGCGGTGACGGCGATCGACAAGAAAGACCATCTGGAAGCCCGCCTGGAGACCCGCCCTGCACATTTGCAGTTCTGGGACGACAACGCCGCGTCCATGGTGCTGGCCGGCCCGTTTCTGGGCGAAGACGGCAAGGCGACGGGCTCGCTGATGATCGTTAAGGCCGAAGATCAAGCCGCCGCCGAAGCGCTTGTTGGCAGGGACCCCTATGCCGAGGCGGGGGTGTTCGAAAGCGTTGTCGTGCGCCCCTGGAACTGGGTCATCAACCGTCCGGAGAACATTTGAAATGGCATACTGGCTGTTCAAGTCCGAGCCCGAGACCTGGGGTTGGGACGATCAGGTTAAAAAAGGCGGCCCGGAAGAATGGGGCGGCGTGCGCAATTATCAGGCGCGCAACAATATGCGTGAGATGAAGACGGGCGATCTGGGCTTCTTCTACCATTCGGTCAAGGAAAAGGCCGTGGTGGGCGTGGTCCGGGTCGCCAACGAAATCCACCACGATTCGACGACCGACGATCCACGTTGGGAGTGTGTGGATATCGAGGCGGTCAAACCGTTCGAGCGCCCCGTGACGCTCGATGAGATCAAGGCCACGCCAGAGCTTGAAGCCATGGTTCTGGTCAACAATTCCCGCCTTTCGGTCCAGCCGGTCGCGGAGGCCGAATGGAAATTCATCTGCAAGCTGGGCGGCGTTGAACCCTGATTTACGGGTGCGGCGTTTTGGCGCACACTCCCCAGGACCCTGATTCGAAGAGAACGGGTCCAGGCTTGTTTTTTAGAGGGGAGAAACGGGATGGATTATCTCAGTGTAAACTGGCTGGCCGTGCTCTTGGCCATGATTGCTTCGATGGCGCTGGGCGCCGGCTGGTACATGATCTTGTCCAAGCAATGGGTTGCCGCCACCGGTAAAACCATGGACGAGCTCATGGGAGGGTCCGGGGGGCAGGCTGCGCCCTTCATCTGGGGCGCCGCGATGCAACTGGTGATGGCCTATTTCCTGGCTCTTTTCACCCCGGCAATCATGGGCGAAGTGACGATCGCGTCGGCGGTTATCGTCGGCATCCATGCCTGGGTGGGCTTCATGATCACTTCGATGATCCTCAACCATCGCTATCAGGGCTCAAGCTGGTCGCTTGCCGTGATCGATGGCGGGTATCTTCTGGGGGTGATGATCGTTCAGGGCGTGGTGATCGGGCTGTTGGGATAGGACCAATCGGCCTTGGCGCGGGAAAGCCCCAACCTCATTAGCTCTACCACCCTGTCACCCCGGCCTTGAGCCGGGGTCCAGTACACTCAATGCTTGAGATGGAGCAGCGAGCTCTTCCGGTTACTGGAGCCCGGGATGACGCCAGTGGAAGGGGCTGGCTTACTTCTCCCATGAACCGGCGGCGGTCCAGACCGCCGTCAAAAATCCGATGAAATGCCTTTGATTTCCCAATCGCCGTAGCGGGCCGGATCGAGCCCGCCGCGGCCATCGACCTCGCGCGGTGCGTTCGAGGTCTTTGCGTCGATCTCCGCCCGCCGCTTTTTCGCTTCTTCGAGCGCGCGTCTGGCAATTGCGGGATCGGGGCGTCTTGGCGTTTCGGACATCGGACGAAACCACTTCATTGGGTGGAGCTTTTTTGGGCGCGTTCTTGCGGGAACGCCCTCGCATACCCATCATATATGCAACCCAACCGGCTTAGGAAAGCCTGACGACAATGATGAATGCTCTGCGCACCACCATTCTGCTTGCCGGCATGACCGCGCTGTTCATGGGCGTTGGCTATATGATCGGCGGCACGGGCGGCATGGCCCTGGCCTTCCTGTTCGCTCTGGGCACCAACGCCTTTGCGTACTGGAATTCGGACAAGATGGTTCTCTCGATGCAAGGCGCCAAGGAGATCGATCCGCGCTCAGCGCCCGAGCTTTACCAGATGACCCAGCGGCTGGCCGACAATGCCGGTCTGCCCATGCCAAAGCTCTATCTCATCGCAACCGACCAGCCCAACGCATTCGCCACGGGCCGCAGCCCGGACAAGGGTGTGGTCGCCGTCTCCTCGGGTCTCGTCAAATATCTCGACAGCCGTGAGGTTGCCGCGGTGATCGCGCACGAATTGGCGCATATCAAAAACCGCGACACGCTGACCATGACGGTCACCGCGACGCTGGCCGGTGCCATTTCCATGCTGGCCCAGTTCGGCCTGTTCTTTGGCGGCAGCCGCGACAACAACAATCCGCTCGGGTTTGTGGGCGTCATCGCCATGGTCATTCTCGCCCCAATCGCGGCCATGCTCGTGCAGATGGCGGTTTCGCGCACCCGCGAATACGAAGCCGACAAGGACGGTGCAGAAATCTGCGGTGATCCCATGGCGCTCGCCACGGCGCTCGAAAAGATCTCCTCGCTCTCAAAGCGTACAGTCAACGAGGCCGCGGAACGCGCTCCCGCCATGGCGCATATGTATATTTCCAATCCGCTGTCGGGCGCCCGGATGGACAACCTCTTTTCCACACACCCCAATGTCGAAAATCGCATTGCAGCGCTTTCGCAGATGGCGTCGAGTGTGCGTGGCGGTGGTGGTGGTCAAACGCCGCGCCAGAGGGTAAACCCCATCGAGGCCAATGTCCGGCCCGGTCAGAGCTGGCGCACGCCCGGCACGCGGCCGCGCCCGGATGATGGCAAACCGTCGGGTCCCTGGGGATAGGTAATAGCGTTTGAACGAGAAACACGATCTGCCCGGCCTCAAGCTTCGGCTTGAGGCCGCTTTTCATCTCAAATCCGTGCTGGAGGGCAAGCCGTTCGCCCCCATCGCGCCGGACCGGCTGGCCGAAAGCCGCGACCGGGCGCTGGCCAACCGCATGGTCACCACCGCCCTGCGCCGCAACGGCCAGATCGATGCCGTGTTCAAAGAGGTGCTCGCCAAAGGCGTTCCCCAGCGGGCTGGTATTCTCGAAGCTGTGCTGCGCATCGCTGTTACGCAATTGCTGTGGCTCGACGACATTCCAGCTCATTCGGCCATCCATCTGGGTGTGGAATCGGCGCGGGCCGACAAGCGGGCCGGGCGGTTCGACAAGCTGGTCAATGGCGTCCTGCGCTCGGTCCAGCGCCAGACCGACCAATTCAAGGCTCTGAGCAACGACACCCTCATTCCGGCCTGGCTGGCATCGCAATGGAGCAAGTCCCACGGCGCAGACACTGTGGCGCGGTTTGCTGAAATCCTCGTTCAATCGCCGCCACTCGATCTTACTCTGAAAGCTGCCGACCCTGATCTGATCGCCGCGTTGGGCGGCCAGCTCGTGCTCGGCCCCAGCGTGCGGGTGGCGGAGCGCGATGCGGCGGTGGCCGATCTGCCCGGCTTTGCCGAGGGCAAATGGTGGGTGCAGGACGTGTCCGCCACCCTTCCCGCCCGGCTTTTGAACGCTGCGGCAGGCGAAAAGATTCTCGACCTCTGCGCCGCACCGGGCGGCAAGACGGCGCAATTGGCTTCGGCGGGTGCCGAAGTCACGGCGCTCGATATTTCCGCCGATCGCATGGAGCGGGTACGGGCCAATCTTTCCCGGTTGCATCTCGACGCGGAAATCGTTGTCGCCGACGCCCTCAAGTACACGCCCGGCCCGGTGTTCGATGCAGTGCTGCTCGACGCGCCCTGTTCGGCCACCGGCACCTTCCGGCGCCACCCCGAAGTGCTGCTGCACCGCAACGCAGAGGGCATTGCGGAGCGCGTAACGCTGCAACGCAAGATGTTGGCGCACGCCGCCTCGCTCCTCAAGCCGGGCGGGCGGCTGGTCTATTGCGTGTGCTCGCTCGAAACCGCCGAGGGCGAAGACCAGATCGGGTGGGTGCAAAAGGCGCTGCCGGACCTCGAGCTGGTTCCTGTCGATGCAGATGAGCTCGATGGCTGGGGTACGCCCCTCACGCCCGAAGGGGCGGTGCGGCTCACCCCGGCCATGACCCTGCCGGGCAATATCGCTGGCGGGCTCGACGGTTTTTTCATTGCCCGCTTCGTCAAAAAGCCGGCCTGAGTAGTGCAAACAGCGTCGGGCGGTCTGTGGTTAACGCAAAGTTGATGCTACGATCTGACCCGCGATTAGGGTTCAGGTATGGGCGTGTTTGAAGTTTTGCGTTTCGGTCTCAAGCGAGGCGGCATGGGTATTGCCGACCGGTGCGTGACCCATCCTCTGTTTTCGTGGACGTGGTCGGGCGCCAGTGAAATCCGCTTCGTGCCCCGCCTTGCCGAATTCCGTCCCGCCGATGCCCAGACCATTGTCGAGATGATGGAGGGCCAGTACCTGCTCGCGGGCCGCATGGTGGAAACCGGCGGGGCGTCGCCTTTCGCCATCGAAAGCGATTTCGATGACTGGTTTGCCGATCTGCACGGCTTTGGCTGGCTGCGACATTTTTCCGCCGTTACCGATCCCGGCCAGCGCGCCTTTGCGCGCACGCTGGCGCTCGACTGGATCGCCCGGTTCGGCGAGTTCGATACCGAAGCGTGGGATCTGTTCATCACCGCCCGGCGCGTGCTCAACTGGCTCAAAGCGCTTTCGCTGCTGTTCGAGGGCGCCACGCCCGATCAAGGCCGGGCAATCCTGCGCTCGCTCTCGATACAGGTCCAATCGCTCAAGGTGCGTGCGCAGCTTGTTTACGGCCCGGTCACGCGGCTCATGGTGGAGATCGCGCTGGTTGGCGCGGCGCTGAGCGAAAGCGAGGAAGCCAAGGATCTCGAAATCCACGTCGGCAGGCTGCAAGCGCTGCTTGAAACCGTGCTCGACGATGATGGTCTGGTCAAAAGCCGCAACCCGTTCACCCAGATCCAGATCCTTTCTGAAATCATCCCGGTCAATCAGGCCCTCGGCCAGCGACATGGCCACATGTCGGCTGCTATCGGCCTGCGGATCGAAGCCATGCACCGGGCGCTCGAAAAGCTTGTGCTGGGCACGCGCGAACCGGTCTATGCCAATGGCTGCGGCCAGGTGCCGGTCGAACTGGTTCTGGCCATTACCGCCCAATCGGGCGTGCGCAGTTCGGGCTCGGGCCTGTGCGGCGGCTACGGCATTCTGGTTGATGGTCCGGGCAAGCTGATCGCCGATTCAGGGCTGGTGCCGCCGCTGGCCTTTGCCCGCGATGCCCATGCGGGTGGGCTGAGCTTTGAATACGCCTGCGGGTCGACGCTGGTGGTGGGCAATTGCGGACCCGCTCCCGCCGGGCTACCCGACAGCGGCAATCTGTTCCGCCACACATCGGCCCACAGCGCCCCGACCATCGATGATATGTCGAGCGCAAAGATCGGGGGCGGCGCGATGGCGGGCGATGCGCTGCGCCGCCGCGGTCCCGAACCGATCATGACCATCGACGGGGCGGAAAATACGCTGGAGCTTACCACCGGCGCTTATCGCGATCGCTACGGCCTCGACATTGTCCGGCGCCTCACTCTGATGGGCGGCGGGCAGACGCTGGTGGGACAGGACCGTTTCGTTTCTATGGGAAACCGGACCCGCCAGCAGGGCAGCTTCACCATCCGCTTTCACCTCGCCCCCGGCGTTGCGCTGGAGCGCTCGAGCGGGGAGGCGCTTTTCCGGCTCACCTATCGCAATGGCGAGGTCTGGGCGTTCCTCTGGGAGGGCGCCGAGGCCGATATCGATGACAGCGTGCGCCATTCGGCCCATTTCGGGCTCAACCGCACGCGGCAGATCGTCCTGCACGGCCCCGCGCGGGCCGATACCGATGTCGCCTGGGTGTTCACGCGGCAAAGCTGACGGGCTTTCCCTGTTCCCGTTCGGGAAAAACCGTGATAGGCCCGCGCCCATCTTTCCCCGATCAACAGACAAGTGCAGGACTTCCCATGGCTCAGGCGGGCGCAACCAAGGTCAAAAGGGCGCTGCTTTCGGTCTCCGACAAGACCGGGATCATCGAATTTGCAACCTCTCTGGTCGCGCTCGGCGTCGAGATCGTTTCGACCGGCGGCACCCGCAAGGCCCTGGCCGAGGCCGGGCTGCCGGTGATCGATATTTCCGAAGTCACCGGCTTTCCCGAAATCATGGACGGGCGGGTCAAGACGCTCCACCCCAAGGTCCATGGCGGGTTGCTCGGCATTCGCGGCAATGACGCGCACAAATCGGCAATGCGCATCCACGACATTTCGCCCATCGATCTGCTGGTGGTGAACCTTTATCCGTTCGCAAAGACCGTCGCCAAAGGCGGCGATTATGACGAAGTGATCGAAAATATCGACATCGGCGGTCCCGCCATGATCCGCGCCGCCGCCAAGAACCATGGCGATGTGACGGTCATCGTCGATCCCGACGACTATGCCGACGTCCTGGCAGCGCTCAAGGAGCGCGGCGAAGTCGCCTATGACGCGCGCCAGAAATATGCGGCCAAGGCCTATGCCCGCACCGCCGCCTATGATGCCGGGGTTTCCAACTGGTTCGCAAAGACCCTCGACCTGCCCGATCTTACCTGGCGCTGTTTTGCGGGCAAATTGCGCGAAGTGATGCGCTACGGTGAAAACCCGCACCAGTGGGCGGCGTTTTATGCAGATGGCTCAAACCGCCCCGGCGTCGCCACCGCCACGCAGATCCAGGGCAAGCAGCTTTCGTTCAACAACATCAACGACACCGACGCCGCGTTCGAGCTGGTCGCCGAGTTCGATCCTGAAAAGTCGGCCGCCGTCGCCATCATCAAGCACGCCAATCCGTGCGGGGTGGGTCAGGGCAGGACGCTCACAGAGGCCTATCTCTCGGCACTCAAATGCGATCCCGTTTCGGCTTTCGGCGGCATCGTGGCCCTCAACCGCCCGCTCGATGAGGATGCAGCAAAAGAGATCGTCAAACTCTTTACCGAAGTCATCATCGCCCCGGGCGCCAGCGACGACGCCATCGCGATCATCGAAGCCAAGAAAAACCTGCGCCTGCTGGTTACCGACGATCTGCCCGACGCCAAGGCCGAAGGGCTCACCGTTCGTTCCGTGGCCGGCGGCCTTCTGGTCCAGACGCGCGACAATCAGAACGCCGATGATTGCGAACTCAAGGTGGTAACGCAACGCGCGCCCACCGAAACCGAAATGGCCGACCTCATGGTCGCCGCCAAGGTCGCCAAGCACGTCAAGTCCAACGCCATCGTCTATGTCAAGGACAGAGCCACCGTCGGCATCGGGGCGGGGCAGATGAGCCGCGTCGATTCGGCCCGCATCGCGCACAAGAAATCAAAGGACGCCGCCAAGGCCGCCAAGGAAAAGGGCGCTTTGACCGAAGGCTCGGTCGTTGCCTCGGACGCCTTCTTCCCGTTCGCTGACGGCCTCGAAGCGTTGGTTGAAGCGGGCGCCACGGCCGTCATCCAGCCGGGCGGATCGGTCCGAGACGAAGAGGTCATCGCCGCCGCCGACAAGGCCGGGCTGGCCATGGTCTTCACCGGCATGCGGCATTTCAGGCACTAATTTGGCCTCACGGGCCGCACCGCGAAAACCATGACGGGCTAAGACCGCCCTATGGTTTTCGCTGGCCCTCCGGCGGGGCGGCGAACGATCGCCGGGGTCCTCAGCTTCGCTTCGTCCGGCCTCACTCACGCTGAAAAGCCAGCCGAGCGCTGCCCCGTCCTAACCCTCGCCCCTCGGGGGAGAGGGTGCCCGGCAGGGCGGTGAGGGGGCGTTCCTCTCCCTTAAGCCCCCACCGCCACGTCCAGCGCTATCTCCACCATATCTTTCAGCGATGTCTGGCGCGCCTCGGCGTCGATCTCGTCTCCGGTAATCAGGCAGTCGGTCATCGTGCAGATGGTCAGCGCCTTGGCGCCAAACCGCGCCGCCAGCGTATAGAGCGTCGCCGCTTCCATTTCGACGCCCAGCACGCCGTGCTCGATGAGCTTGCCATAAGCCTCGAGCCCGGACGGGTGATAGAAGATGTCGGAGGAAACGATGCCGCCCACATGCACGGTCTTGCCGCGGGCCCGCGCCGCGTCGTCGGCGGCACGCAGCAGGCCGAAATCGGCAGCCGGCGCGTAATTGTAATTGCCGAACGCCCCTTTGACGATCGTCGAATCGGTGGCGGCGGAGGCCCCGATCACCACGTCGCGCACCTTGACCCTGGTGTTCAGGCCGCCGCAGGTGCCCACCCGCACCATGGTCTTGACGCCATAGGTGTTCAAAAGCTCGTGGACATAGATGGCGGTGGAGGGCTGGCCCATCCCCGTCGCCTGCACCGAAACCGGCTTGCCGTTCCAGGTGCCGGTAAAGCCCAGGCAGTTGCGCACCGAATTGACCAGCTTTGCATCATCGAGAAACGTCTCGGCAATCCATTTGGCGCGCAGGGGATCGCCGGGCAGCAGCACAGCTTCCGCGTAATCGCCGGGGTTGGCATGGTTGTGCGGAGTCATCTTTTATCCTTTGGTCAAAAATCTGGCGCGCACCATACTTTGCAGCTTTGGCCCGCGCAATGGCCCGAGCCTGCTTGGCAAGCGCGTGCGATTGCATTAGAGACAGGACAGGAAATCGTACCGCCGGGTACGGTTGCGCAATGCGCGACACTCCGGCTTCTGTGGAGATACAGTCATGGACAAGTTCACGACATTGACCGGCGTTGCCGCGCCGCTGCCGATCATCAATATCGACACCGACATGATCATCCCCAAACAGTACCTCAAGACCATCAAGCGCACGGGTCTGGGCTCGGCGCTGTTTGCCGAGATGCGCTTTAACGAGGATGGCAGCGAAAAGCCCGAGTTTGTGCTCAACAAGCCGGGCTATCGCGATGCGAAAATTGTTGTGGCCGGTGACAATTTCGGCTGCGGCTCGTCGCGCGAACACGCGCCCTGGGCGCTGCTCGATTTCGGCATCCGCTGTGTGATCTCCACCAGCTTCGCCGATATCTTTTACAACAACTGCTTCAAGAACGGCATCCTGCCCGTCGTGGTCACGCCCGAGCAGCTTGAAATGCTGCTCGATGACGCCGATCGCGGCTCTAACGCCACGCTCACTGTCGATCTGGAAAACCAGACGATTTCCGGCCCGGATGGCGGCACTATCGCTTTCGATATCGATCCTGGCCGCAAGCAGATCCTGCTCGAAGGGCTCGATGATATCGCCATGACCCTCCAGAAGGATGAAACCATCGGCGGGTTCGAGACCAAGATGGCCGAGAACCGCCCCTGGGTCTAACCGCCAGGAAGCACCCAGTCACAAGACGAAGCACGGCGTGTGATGACAGAAATCCGTCTGACACTGACCCCCAGCCAAGCCGATTCCGACGCTTTGGCCGAGATCATCCGGAATGCCAATGCCGCTGCAGGGTCCGGGCCTGAACGATATCAGCCTGTCGGTTTCCTGATTACCGATCAGGAAAGCGGCGCAACGATTGGCGGGCTGACGGGACAAGCCATGTTCGACTGGCTTTTCGTGCGGCTTCTGGCCGTTCCCGAGAGCCTGCGCGGTCAGGGCGTTGGCAGTCAATTGCTGGCGCGTGCCGAAGATTGGGCGAAAGAACGCGGGCTGACGGGCATGTGGCTCGACACCTTCGCCTTTGGTGCACCGGAATTTTACAAGGCCCACGGGTTTACCCAATTCGGCGCCATCGAGGATCATCCGGTCGGGTCCCGGCGCCATTTTTTCCTCAAGCGCCTTGATGCGCCTTCCTCCAACAGCGGTAGCTTTTCATGACGCAATCCCTCTTCCTACTCCCCGGCGACGGCATCGGCACCGAGATCATGGCCGAGGTCGAAAAGCTCATCGCCCATCTCAATGCCAGCGGCGCTACCGACTTCGCCTATGACTCAGGTCTGGTCGGCGGCTGCGCTTATGACGCACATGGGGTGGCGATTTCCGAAGGGGATATGGAAAAGGCGCTGGCTGCCGATGCTGTGATCTTTGGCGCGGTCGGTGGGCCGAAATGGGATGACGTGCCCTATGATGTGCGCCCCGAGGCGGGCCTGTTGCGCCTGCGCAAGGATCTGGGCCTGTTTGCAAATCTGCGCCCCGCCATCTGCTATTCGGCGCTGGCCGATGCCTCCTCGCTCAAAAAGGAACTGGTCGAAGGGCTCGACATCCTGATCGTGCGCGAGTTGACCGGCGGAGTCTATTTCGGCGAGCCGAAAGAAATCACCGATCTTGGCAACGGTCAGAAACGCGCCATCGATACCCAGGTTTATGAAAGCTACGAAATCGATCGCATCGCGCGCGTTGCTTTCGACCTCGCCATGACGCGCGGCAAGAAGGTGCATTCGGCCGACAAGAAGAACGTCATGAAGTCGGGCGTTCTCTGGGACGAAGTGGTCAAGCAGGCGGGCAAGGATTACCCCGAAATCGAGCTGCACCACATATTGGCCGACAACGCCGCCATGCAGCTTGTGCGCAATCCCAAGCAGTTTGACGTGATGGTCACAGACAATCTGTTTGGCGATATTTTATCCGACGCGGCGGCCATGCTGACCGGCTCATTGGGTATGCTGCCCTCGGCCTCGCTCGGCGCGCCCGATCCCCAAACCGGCAAGCGCAAGGCGCTTTACGAACCCGTGCACGGCTCGGCCCCCGATATCGCCGGGCAGGGCGTTGCAAACCCCATCGCCATGTTCGCGTCCTTCGCCATGGCGCTGCGCTATTCGTTCGGCATGGTCGATCTGGCGACGAGACTGGAAGCCGCTATCTCCGATGTGCTCGACGAGGGCCTTCGGACTGGCGACATCATGCAGACCGGGGCCCGCAAGGTCACCACTTCCGAAATGGGCGACGCGATCATCGCCAGGCTGGCGTAAGACATGAAGCATCGCGCCACCATCCCGATGCTGCGAAGCTTTGACGAGGGCAAGGCGCGGGATTTCTATTGTGGCTATCTGGGCTTTGCTGTCGATTGGGAGCACAGATTTGCTCCCGATATGCCCTTGTTCATGCAGATCAGCCGGGACGGCATCGTTTTGTGGGTAACCGAGCATCATGGCGATGCGACCCCCGGTGCCCACATCGCCATTAAAATCGAGGGCCTTGCCGCGTTTCATGATGCACTTGCGGTCAGGCCCAACCCCAATATACGTCCCGGTCTCGAGGATCATATCGGGGGCGGCAAAGTCGTCGCGGTCACCGATCCGTTCGGCAACCGCATCGACTTTATCGAGGACTAGCCCTTGTCCCAGATCTCCTTAAGAAGCCGATAGCTTTCCAGCCGCTTGTCGTAATCGTGGACGGTGGTCGAAACCATCACCTCGTCATTGTTCCGGCATATGCCATTCCGGCGGTTGTTGGCTCTAGCGCCCATCGTGAGGGTGATGGTGCGTGCCGAGTTCATGCCACGTGCCCTTGAGGGCTTCATGCACGTCTTCAGGGTCCAGACCGGCATCTTCGAGTATTCTTGGATCATGGCGCGCCAGGCGGGCCAATTCGAGCAGGTGCTTTTGATGGTCTATCCACTTTGTAATGAAACCAAAATCCGGTGCGGGAACGCGCAATGCCATGGGCCCCAGCCGGACGTGGGGTGTCAGAAGCTTCGCAAGGTTGGGAATTGCCATTGGATATCTCTCCGACACGCGCAATGAATCGATTCAATATCTGAACGGAAATGGGAATTGAATCGATTCAAAATTGGGCGCTGTAAGGCTTTGAGTCAAGCGAAACTTGAATCGGTTCAATCCATGAGCAATAGTGGTTGGGGCAGATTTGTTGCAGTGAAGGACGATGAATGGGTGAGGGCAAGGGCGCCAGGCTGTCCGACGTGGCCAAGGCTGCCGGAGTCTCGCAGGGGACGGTGTCCAATGTCTTCAACAGGCCCCAGCTTGTGCGCGCTGAGGTGCGCGAGCAGGTCAGAATGGCTGCGGAAAGGCTCGGCTATGGCGGGCCCGACCCCAAGGGACGGCTGCTGCGGGCCGGCAAGGTCAATGCGATAGGTGTGGCCACGTCCGAACCGCTTGGCTATTTTTTCGAGGACCCGTTTGCGCGTACCCTCATGCAGGGGATAACCGAGGCATGCGACGCGAACGGCACGGGCATCTCACTGGTCTCGGCAATCTCTGAAGAAGCCCTTGCCTGGAATATGCACAATGCGCTTGTCGATGGGTTCATCCTGTTCTGCCTTGTCGGTGCGGACAAGCTGATTGCCCATTCGCGCGAGCGCAAGTTGCCTTTCGTCGCGCTGGCCTTTGGCGAAACTGACGACTCCATCTCCATCATCGGCATCGACAATGTCGCGGGTGCGCGGCTTGCGGCCCGTCATCTGGTTGATCTCGGGCACAGGCGGTTCGCCGTTCTCGCTCTCGAATTTGAAGACGGAAGAGCGGGACCTGCCGACCTGGCGGATGTGGAGGCCGCGATCTATCCCGCGCCGCGCGAGCGCCTGAGAGGCTATTTCGAGGTCCTGGCCAACGCCGGCGTCGATGTCGCGACCGTGCCGATCTATAATACGCTCAACGAACCCGAGACGGTCGCGGCCGGGCTCGAGCACATTTTCTCTCTGAAAGAAAAGCCCACCGCCATTCTGGCCCAATCGGACAGGATCGCATTGGAGGCGATGACCTGGCTACGCCGTCGCGGCTACGCTGTTCCGCGCGATGTTTCGGTTGTCGGCTTTGACGGCGTGCCCGAGGCCGCGCTCTCGGAGCCGCCCTTGACCACCATCAGCCAGCCGATAACCGAACTCGGCCGGCGTGCCGTCAACGCCATTCTCAACCCGCAGGCCAAGCCCGTTCAGGAATATCTCGAAATCGAGTTGAGCGTGCGCGGTTCGACGGCCGCGCCGCGGTCATGAGCCTGCCAGGAAGCCCGCTCATGCGTCCCAGATCTCCTTGAGAAGCCGATAGCTTTCCAGCCGCTTGTCGTAATCGTGGACGGTGGTTGAAACCATCACCTCGCCGGCATTGGTCTCTTGCACCTTCTCCTCGATCTTTGCCTTTACCGTTTCGGGGCTGCCCACGATCCACAAATTGGACTGGCTTTCCACAAAGCCCCGCTCCTGCTCGGTCCACGGATAGACGTCTGACTCCTCTGGCGGCGCGATCTTTTGCGGGTCGTTCGAGCGCAGGCGCAGCCAGGTCAGTTCCATCGATTTGGAAAGGTGCCGGGCCTCCTCATCGGTCGGGGCGCAGATCACCGCCACGCACAAAATGGCGTGCGGCGTTGCAAACTGGTCCGAGGGCCGGAAACTGCGCCGGTAGGCGTCGAATGCCGGCCCGGCCGGGGTGGGGGAAAAGTGCGAGGCAAAGGCATAGCCGATCCCGTATTGCCCGGCCATCTGCGCCGAGGCGCCCGACGAGCCCAACAGCCAGATCGGGGGCAGGGGCACTTCGGCTGGCACCACTTTTACCCGCGCCAGCGGGTGATCGTCCGGAAAGCCACCGCGCTCATAGGCCAGCAATTCGGCAAATTCGTGCGGAAAATCCTCGCCATTGGTCGAGCGCAGGGCGCGCAGCGTCAGCCCGTCCGAGCCGCCGGCCCGCCCAATCCCCAGATCTATGCGGCCGGGATAAAGCCCTTCGAGCGTTCTGTAGGTCTCGACCACGCGCAACGGGACGTGGTTGGGCAGCATCACCCCGCCCGCGCCGATGTTGATGCGCCGCGTGTGCGCCGCAGCGTGGGCAATGAGGATGTCGGGTGCCGACGATGCAATCGAGGGCATACCGTGGTGTTCGGCGTACCAGAGGCGCACAAAACCCATCTCGTCGCCCAACCGGGCCAGATCGAGTGTTTTGGCGAGCGCCTCTTTGGTGGAATAGCCTTGCGAGATCGGCGCAAGGTCCTGAATGGAAAGCGGGGGCAAAGTCATTTTGCCAAGATGGGAGAAGGCGCGCTCCGGTTCAAGCGCGCCTTCATCGGTATTTTGCGATTTATCGAAAAAAGGCTCAGGCGGCCTTCTGGTTGAGCTGGTCTTCGCCAAGCCGCAGCAGCTTGTTGTCGGCGTCTTTTTCCTCGGCCAGCGTTTCGCGCAGATGGGACAGGACCTCTTCATGGCCCAGTTCCTTGGCCCATGCGACCAGCGTGCCATAGCGGGTGATCTCATAGTGCTCGACGGCTTGGCCGGCGGCGATCAGTGCGGCATCCTTGGTCTTGGCGTTGGAAATTTCCGCGATCAGCTCCTCGGCCTCCTCGATGATCCCTTCGATGGCCGGGCATTCTTCCGATTGTGGCTTTTCGCCCAAAATCTTGAACACCGCATCGAGGCGGGAAACGTGGGTCCTGGTTTCTTCCAGGTGCTCCTCGAACGCCTTTTTGAGCGGCGCGGCGCTGGCTTCCTTGACCATTGTGGGCAGCTTTTTGACGATCAGGTTCTCGGCAAAATAGATGTCCTGAAGCGTGTGGATGAACAGATCCTGTAGCGAAGAAATCGACATGATGGTAAGTCTCCGTTGGTGGTGCCAAACAACGGATTGCGTCTTGAGTGCGTTCCGGTCCTGTGTCACACAATCGGATCAACCGCTGAAATCAGGGCTTTTCGAGTGATCATGCGTAAATCTGTGATAGCCGCGCTCGGAGCGCTGATTATGACCAGCCCGGTTGCCGCCCAGGAGATCGCCCTCGATGAAGTGCGGGCCGGTGTGTTCTACCATTCGGCCTATGGCGGGTTCCTGCCCACCGGCAACAACTGGGATTTTTCGCGCCTTGAGGATGTGAAGTTTTCGGCGCTGTTTACCTCGCCCGATATCGAGGCCTTCCGCTGGATCGGCTCGCCGCGGCCGGAAATCGGCGCGACGCTCAACTTCAACGGCCGTGAAAATATCCTGCACGCCAATCTCAACTGGCAAATCCCGGTGTTCGAGACCCCGCTTTATCTTGAACTTGGGTTCGGTGCAGCGGTTACCGATGGCGCCTTGTCCGGTGCCACCCGGCCGGCGCGCAACTTTGGCTGCTCGTTCAATTTCTACGACTCAGCGGGCATCGGGGCCAATGTCAGCGAGAACGTGACGGTCACGCTGCGCTATGAGCACATCTCAAATCTCGAACTGTGCTCGCCCAATGACGGGCTCTCCAATATCGGGCTTATGGTCGGTTTCAAATTTTGAGCAAACGCTCGATTGCGATCTGCTGAAACTCTTTTGAGATACCGCCCGTAGTTCTCCCTGTCAGCACGGCCAATGGGGCCGATGCACACACCATTCCCATCAGGGGGGATTATCATGCTCAAGTTCGTTTCCGCTCTCGCGCTCGGTGTCGCCGTTTCGTTTGGCGCGTCCACCGCAATCTTTTCCCAGGAAAATCCGATGGTCGGCGGTGCGCCGATGTCGCCTGAAATGAACATCATTGAAAACGCCGTCAATTCGGCCGATCACACCACGCTCGTTGCCGCCGTCCAGGCCGCCGGTCTGGTCGATACGCTCCAGGGTCCCGGCCCGTACACGGTCTTTGCCCCGACCAACACAGCGTTCGGCAATCTGCCCGCCGGCACCGTCGATACGCTTCTGGAGCCCGCCAACCTTTCGATGCTCCAGAAGGTTCTGACCGCCCACGTCATCGCCGGCAATTATTCGGCCGCACAGCTGCTGACCATGGCTGAGGACAATGGCGGATCGTTCGGCCTCGAAACCGTTTCTGGCGATCTTCTGGGCTTCCAGATCATCGGCGGTTCGCTCAAGGTGATCGATGAAAACCGTTCGATTGCCGACATCACCATTGCCGATGTCAACCAGTCGAACGGCGTGATCCACGTTGTCGATTCGGTTCTCGTTCCCAACTGATAAGAGCGCTGTTCCCTTGGCGTTTGAAGGCCCTGTCGCTTTGCGGCGGGGTCTTTTGCTTTTTGGCCGACCTTGGCAAAACACCAAGAACCGCGTATGAAGCTGATCCCGAACGGCAGGAGCCCTTTTCCATGGCCTTTATGACCATGACAGCGCTGCTCGAAATGCCCGGCGATCGCGCCGGGACAAGACCGTTCGCATTGAAAACCACCACCAAAACCGCTTGACGCACTCCCCGGGCCAGCTCCTCCCGGCGGGGAGGGCGGCAAGTCACTTGTGGCCGAGCGGGTTCAACCCCGCGGCGCGGGAGGTGGGGTGAAAGGATAAGAAATACCATGGGTTACAAGGTCGCTATCGTCGGTGCCACGGGCAATGTGGGCCGCGAAATGCTCGAAATTCTCGCCGAGCGCAATTTTCCGGTCGATGAGTTGGTGCCGCTGGCATCGTCGCGCTCGGTCGGCCGCGAAGTCAGCTTCGGCGACAAGATTTTGAAGTGCAAGAACCTCGAGGATTTCGATTTCACCGGGACCGATTTCGTCCTGATGAGCGCGGGCGGCGACATTTCCAAGCAATGGGCGCCCAAGATCGGCGCGTCCGGCGCCATGGTCATCGATAATTCCTCGGCGTTCCGCTACCACGAGGACGTTCCGCTGATCGTGCCGGAAGTCAACGCGCACGTGCTCGATGCCTATATGGCAAAGAACGATCGCAAGAACATCATCGCCAATCCCAATTGCTCGACGGCCCAGCTCGTCGTGGCGCTCAAGCCCCTGCACGACTTGGCCAAGCTCAAGCGCATCGTCGTTTCGACCTATCAGTCGGTTTCGGGCGGCGGCAAGGATGCCATGGACGAGCTATGGAACCAGACCAAGGGCATTTTCGTCAACGACGCCCCGACGGCGAAGAAATTCACAAAGCAGATCGCCTTCAACGTCATCCCCCATATCGATGTGTTCATGGAAGACGGCTACACCAAGGAAGAGTGGAAGGTGCTTGCCGAAACCAAGAAGATGCTCGATCCCAAGATCAAGGTGACGTGCACCGCTGTGCGCGTGCCGGTGTTCGTTGGCCATTCCGAAGCCGTCAACATGGAGTTCGAGAACCCCATCTCGCCCGATGAAGCGCGCGACGCCCTGCGCGATGCGCCGGGGATTGTGGTTTTGGACAAGCGCGAGAACGGCGGCTACATGACCCCGGTCGAAGCCAAGGGCGAAGACGCCACCTATGTCAGCCGGATCCGCGAGGACGTGACCGTCGAAAACGGGCTGGTCATGTGGGTGGTTTCGGACAATCTGCGCAAGGGCGCAGCCCTCAATACCATCCAGATCGCAGAAACGCTGATCGAGCGCGGCCTGATGAACAAGAAGGCTGCATGATGCGCTGGGCGGCTCTTTTTTCCGATCGTGAAGATGGCGCGGAAATCCGCGCCGCCCACACCGCCGATCATCAGGCCTATCTGCGCAAGTACAAGGGTAAGATTCTTCTGGCCGGCGCCATGCGCGCCGAGCCGGGTGGAAGCCCGGTCGGCGGGCTGTGGATCTTTGAAGCCGAGACAAAGGCCGAGGTCGAAAAGATCATCGCCGAGGATCCGTTCCAGATCCACGGCCTGCGCTCCAGCACGACCGTCAATGCCTGGGGCACCGCGCCGGGCTATGAGGACGTCGAAGTCACGCCGCGCTGATTTTCCGGCAAGGCCCCCTCACCGGCCTGCCGGCCACCCTCTCCCCGAAGGGGCGAGGGTTAATCTTGCCAAAGCGCCAGCGGAAAACACCAGCATCGGGCATGCCGCGGCCTGACTCCCTCGCCCCTTCGGGGAGAGGGCTGGGGTGAGGGGCCTTCTTGTCTTACCTTTCATCGATCCCCTGGATGACAGCCCCGCGCCATTGCGCTAGACCACACTTCCTGCCTGTTTCATTCTGTGAGCCCCAATGCCTTTGCGAGACGTGCTGATCGCCCTCCTGGTCGTCGCGATCTGGGGGTTCAACTTCACTGTCATCAAGCTCAGCCTCTCTGAATTGCCGCCGCTGCTGTCGGCGGCGCTGCGCTTCTTTTTCGCCGCCGTGCCGGTCGTCTTGTTCATTCCCCGTCCCAGGGCGCCCTGGCTGCTCGTCGCGGGCTATGGGCTGTTCATGGCCTGCTCGCTATACGCGCTTCTCAATCTTGCGCTGTTCATGGGCCTTTCGGCCTCGCTGGCCTCGCTTGCCCTTCAGGTGCAGGCGATGTTCACGATCGCCATTGCGTTTTTCATGTTTGGCGAGGTGCCGCGACGGTTGCAGATCATTGGCGGCATCGTGGCGTTCGCCGGCATTGGGGTGATTGCGCTGGGCCATGGCACTGGCGGTGGGCTGTTTCCGCTTGCCATTTTGATGCTGGCGGCGCTGTGTTGGGGCGTTGCCAACAATCTTTCAAAACGGGCCGGCTCGATCCCCATGCTGCCCTTTGTGGCGTGGGGAAATCTCATCGGCTCGATCCCGCTCTTCGCGTTCTCATACGTCTTCGAGGGCGGTCCCGCCATTTTCTCCTATATCGACCCGCCCAGCTGGAATGCTGTCATGCTGGTCGCATTCCTCGCCTATCCGGCCACCCTGTTCGGGTTCACCATGTGGTCGAGCCTGCTCTCACGCCATTCGGCGGCGACGGTGGCGCCCTTTACGCTGCTGGTGCCCATCGCTGGGATTTCCTCTGGCGTTCTGATCCTGGGCGAGCCGATCCATGCCGCCGATGTGGCGGGTGGCGTTTTGATCTTTGTCGGGCTCATCCTGACCGTGGCAAAGATACGGCCCAGGCAGGTGCCGCTCAATCCGGGCGCCTGACGAGCCTCGGCGGCCTTGCCTAGCCGTGAAAGCGGGCGAAATATCGGGAAACCAAAAACCCCATCCCCAGAAACCCGATGGCGAACGCCAGCGCCTGGTCAGGAGCCGCAAGCTCGAAATTGCCGATGCCGAAGGCAAGTCCGTAGGCGAGCACAAGGTTTATTCCACCCCAGACGATGTTGAGCCATGCCGGCGAAAGGCCCACGCCGCGCGGCTTGGCAAATGGGGTTTGAAACGGCCGCCCCTGCGTGCCGGAAACAAAATGCGGGATGGCATTGCACAGGAACGCGCCCGCAAACAGGTAGGCAAGATAGATCATGGATTTACTCGTTGGAATAAGGAGGAGCCGCATTCTGGCACCCGCCATCCCGACGGTGTCAAGCCCGGGCGCATGACCGATCCGCCCCTTGAGGTTTTGACGGAAGGATTGCTCCGGGCCCGTTCGAGGTTCGCGCCAGGTCCTGGCTCAGACAAACCCCACCCCTGTCACCCCGGCCCCCGAGCCGGGGTCCGGTACACTCAGCGCCAAAGGACGAGCCGCTGGCGCTGCCGGTTACTGGGTCCCGGGTCGAGCCCGGGATGACGTGGTCGCAAAAGGCCGGCTTTGCCGTCACGCGAAAGCGCTTCAAGCGCCGCTCACCTTTGATCGGGTTAAACGTCGGGGCGGATGAAGTCGCCGCTTTCCCCGTTCATGGTCCACAATTCGCCCGAGGAGATATCGAACCACGCGCCGTGAAGCGAGAGCTCGGAGGCTTCGACCCGGTCCTTAACGAAAGGGAACGTCAAGAGATTGCCGATCGACTGGCGGATGGCGATGCGTTCAAGCGCGGTCTGCTGTTCGCCCGGCGTCATGAGTGAATTGGCTTCCACCTTGCCGGCCACGTCCTGCACCATGGTCAGCCATTTGCCGATGAAATCGCCCTCTGGGGCGTGCCCGGCTGCCGTGGCCAGCGCGCCGGCTATACCGCCGCAGCGCCCGTGGCCCATCACCACGATATGCTCGACCTTGAGGTGGATGACGGCAAACTCGATGGCCGAGGAGGTGGCGTGAAACGTTCCATCAGGTCCGAAGGGCGGCACCAGATTGGCGACGTTGCGCAAAACGAAAAGCTGTCCCGGCCCGGCGTCGAAAATCGTTTCGGGTGCGGCACGGGAATCGCAGCAGGCAATAACCATCGTGGTGGGCTTCTGGCCATCTTCGGCCAGGCTCCTGTAGCGCTCGCGCTCGGTGGCGTAACGCCCCGACATGAAATTGCGGTAGCCCTCGATCAGAAAGGGTGGAAATTGCTGCGTCATGCTCGCATCCTTTAATACTCTGTCCGCCCCTGCCGATTAGCCCCTGACGCGGTCAAGATCAATCGCTATGGTGGCGCCACAGCGCGCAAGCGCTCTTTGCGCCCGGCAGTATAAGGAGTTTTGCCACCATGATGATCTATCGCTTTCTGTCGGGCGACGACGATTCGGCCTTCTGCCATAAGGTCACCAAGGCGCTGTCCGAAGGCTGGCTGCTCTATGGCGCCGCGCATTACGTCTTCGATGCGGCCAGCGGCAAAATGCGCTGCGGGCAGGCTGTAACCAAAGAGGTCGAGGACCAGCCCTACGATCCGGAAAAGAAACTGGTCGACTACGTTTAGGCCGTCTGATCCTCCATTGCCTGACATGAAAAAGCCGCCCTCGGACGGCCTACTCACAGCATTTCAGGCAAGGTAAGGAGGCAACGATCCCCGCCGACGGTTTTTCCCTCATCGTCATCGGCGTTATTGCGCTGGTGGTCTTCTGGCTGGTGTTTTCTCTTGTGCGCAAGATGTTCGGGCTGGTGTTGCTCGTGGCACTGGCTATCGGCGCCTGGGCGCTGTGGAGCAATCCCGGCCTGTTTTATGCAGCAACCGACGCGCTTGGCGGACTGGTTGGCTCGCCATAGGTCCGACGCCTTAAACAGCCCGGCGGACCACCGACGTCGCGCTGCGTTCTTCGGGACCGTGCCAGACCGCCTCGATGTTGTTTCCGTCGGGGTCGAACACGAAGCAGGCGTAATAGCCCGGATGATAGGGCCGCTCGCCCGGAGCGCCATTATCGGTTCCGCCAGCGGCCAGCGCCGCATCGTAAAAGCGTTTCACCATCTCGTGCCCATCGGTCTGGAAGGCCAGATGGACCCTGGTGACATAGCCATCGGCTGCATCGACGAAAAGTTCGTCGGCCGAAAAATGCCTTTCGCTCTCATGGGTGATCTCGCGTCCCAATGCCGCCAGCGCCGCGCGGTAGAAGGCGCGCGATTTTTCGAGGTCGGCGACGCGCAGGTGGATATGGTCGATCAAGCGGCCCGCGTGAAATTCCATCGTATCGTCCTTCTGGGTGTCGTCGGCATAACGCGTCAGGTGCGGGGCGGGTTCGCGAAAAATCCCTTGAGCGCCGCGTGTTGGACCAGCGCCACCGTCTTGGCGTCGATAATCTCCCCGTTGGCGATCATGTCCAGCACCTTTTCGAAACCGATTTCGACAAGTTCGATCTCTTCGCCCTCATCGGCCAGGCCGCCCCCGGCGCTCACCCGGTCATTCTCGCTGTAGAAGCCGACAAAGCAGTGGACCTTCTCGCTGAGCGAACCGGGGCTGGCATAGATCTCGAAAGCAAACTGCAGACGCTGCGGCACGATGCCGGTTTCCTCGAGCGCTTCCTTTTTTGCGCAGGTTTCCGGGTCGTCGCCGTCCAGCAGTCCCGCGCACACTTCAACCATGGTGCCATCGTCGCCGTTGAGGTGAGGCGGCAGGCGGAACTGGCGCACCAATGTCACGACCCGACGCTCGCTATCGAGCAGCAGGATCGCCGCGGCATTGCCGTGGTCATAGACTTCGCGGATCAGCTCCACCGATGTTCCATCGGCCCGTTTGACACCCAGAACATACTCGGTCAGGCTCCCCCATGCCGAAGCGAGGATTTTTTTGGTCTTGATGGCGATCGGAGAGGGTTCGGACATTGTACTTTACCTACTAGGTAAACCTGGCTGACATTTCTCCTGTCTTGCCTCGACTTAGCGGGTCTTGTCCAGCCCGCAAGAAAATATGACCTTTAAAGTCAATATTTTAGCGGGCGTCGGGTTTTACCGTTTTCCGACCAAAGACGTAAGCGCGGCCCTTTGACGAATGGGGAAAGCGCGATTAGAAGTTGGCGCGAAGTTTTCTGCCGGGCAACCGGCTCAGTGCCCCAGGCCGCTCGGCGCGGGGCCAGATCGAGGCAGGCAATGGCGCAATTTAGACCAACGTCCCCGCATCTCTCCGCTTACCGCTTCACGCTCACCATGACACTTTCGATCGTCCACCGTATTTTGGGGATCGGGCTTTATCTGGGCACCGTGCTGTTCGCATTGTGGCTCGGTGCGGCGGCTCTGGGGCAGGACCAGCTTTCGGCGGTCCAGGGGTTCTTCGGCCATCCCATCATTCAGATCGGGCTGTTCCTCTACACCTGGACGCTGTTCCACCACATGGCGGGCGGGATCAAGCATTTCATCTGGGATACAGGGGTCGGGTTCGACGCCGCCAGCCGCGAGGCCATAACGCTCGCCACTCTGGTTTTCTCGATTGCGGCCACGGTTCTCGTGTGGGCCGTTTTCGTCTGGTTTTAGGAGCTGGGGATGCAGACCAATCCGAAAGAAAAGGGCACGGGCGCCTTTATTCTTCAGCGCGTCACCGGCGCCATCAATATCGTTCTCGTCGGATTTTTGATCTGGCTCGTCGTTTCGCTCTCGGGTGCTGACCGGGCGCAGATGGCTGCCACCTTCTCCAATCCGCTGTTTGCCATTCTTGCAATCGTTTTGTTCGCCGTCGCCTTCATCCATATGCGCAATGGCATGAACGAGGTGATCGAGGATTATATCCACGAGCCGCGCAATCATTCGCTGGCCAAGGCCGCCAACACAATCTTCACCGTTGTCATCGGCATCGTTGCCCTGGTTTCGGTCCTCGTCCTCGCCTTCGGAGGTTAAGTTCGCTCATGGCTTCGGCTTATCAGATTATCGACCACGCCTATGACGTCGTGGTGGTCGGCGCCGGTGGCGCGGGACTGCGCGCTACGCTGGGCATGGCCGAACAGGGCTTTTCGACCGCCTGCGTCACCAAGGTCTTCCCCACGCGCAGCCACACCGTTGCGGCGCAGGGCGGCATCGCTGCTTCACTCTCCAATATGGGCCCCGACAGCTGGCAGTGGCACATGTACGACACCGTCAAGGGGTCGGACTGGCTGGGCGACAACGACGCCATGGAATATCTGGCCCGCGAAGCGCCGCAGGCGATCTATGAGCTCGAGCATTACGGCGTGCCGTTCTCGCGCACCGAAGAGGGCAAGATCTATCAACGCCCGTTCGGCGGTCACATGACCGAGTACGGCGAGGGTCCCCCGGTGCAGCGCACCTGCGCAGCGGCTGACCGCACCGGCCACGCCATCCTGCACACGCTTTATGGCCAGTCCCTGCGCAACAACGCCGAATTCTTCGTCGAATATTTCGCGCTCGACCTCATCATGGGCGAGAACGGGGAATGCCAGGGCGTCATTGCCTGGAAGCTCGACGACGGCACCATCCACCGCTTCCGCGCCAAGATGGTGGTGCTGGCCACCGGCGGCTACGGCCGCGCTTATTTCTCGGCCACTTCGGCCCACACCTGCACCGGCGATGGCAACGGCATGGTGGCCCGCGCCGGGCTGCCGCTTCAGGATATGGAGTTCGTCCAGTTCCACCCCACGGGCATTTACGGCTCGGGGTGCCTGATCACCGAAGGTGCACGCGGCGAAGGCGGCTATCTCGTCAATTCCGAGGGCGAGCGCTTCATGGAGCGCTATGCGCCCAACGCCAAGGACCTGGCGTCCCGCGACGTCGTTTCGCGCTGCATGACCATGGAAATCCGCGAGGGCAGGGGCGTCGGCGCCAAGGGCGACCATATCTTCCTGCACCTCGATCACCTCGATCCTGCAGTGCTGCATGAGCGCCTGCCGGGCATTTCGGAATCGGCGAAGATCTTTGCCGGGGTCGATCTCACCCGCGAGCCGATCCCGGTTATTCCCACCGTCCACTACAATATGGGCGGCATCCCGGCCAATTATCATGGCGAGGTGCTCAACCCCACCGAAGGCGAACCCGATCGCGTTGTGCCCGGTCTGATGGCGGTGGGCGAAGCGGCCTGCGCCTCGGTGCATGGCGCCAACCGGCTGGGCTCCAATTCACTGACCGATCTTGTGGTGTTCGGCCGCGCCGCGGCGCTGCGGGCCGGTGCGGTCATGGACAGGAGCGCACCGATCCCGGCCATCAACAGTGCCCAGGACGACAAGATCCTCGCCCGGTTCGACCGGCTGCGTCATGCCAATGGCTCGGCCCCGACGGCAACGCTGCGCGACAAGATGCAGCGCGCCATGCAGGAAGACGCCGCCGTGTTCCGCACGCAGGAAACGCTCGAAGCGGGCTGTGCGCGGATTTCAGGCATCTGGGCCGAACTCCCAGACGTCAAGGTCACCGACCGGTCGATGATCTGGAATTCGGACCTCGTGGAAACCCTCGAGCTTGAAAACCTCATGGCCAACGCCATCACCACCGTCTATTCGGCCGAAGCCCGCAAGGAGAGCCGTGGGGCCCACGCCCGCGAGGATTTTGCGGACCGCGACGACGTCAACTGGCGCAAGCACACGCTGAGCTGGGTGGACGATGCGGGCAAGGTCACGCTCGGCTACCGCCCGGTTCACGTCGATCCGCTGTCCGACGGCATCGATCTAAAAAAAATCGCCCCCAAGGCACGCGTTTACTAAGGAGCGAACGACAATGGCCGAACTCGTCCTCGACAAGCGCTCCCGCCCCAAAAAGGGCAAGGCCTGGCCAAAGCCGGACGGCGCGACCAATTTGCGTGAGTATCACGTCTATCGCTACGATCCCGACACAGGGGACAATCCGCACATCGATTCCTATTTCGTCGATCTCGACGATTGCGGACCGATGATCCTCGACGGGTTGCTGTGGATCAAGAACAACATCGATCCCACCCTCACCTTGCGGCGCTCGTGCCGCGAGGGCATTTGCGGTTCGTGCGCCATGAATATCGATGGTGCCAATACGCTCGCCTGCACCAAGGGGATGGACGACGTGTCCTCAGGCCCCATCAAGGTCTATCCGCTGCCCCACATGCCGGTGGTCAAGGATCTGGTGCCCGACCTTTCGACGTTCTACGAGCAGCACAAATCGGTGCAGCCCTGGCTGCAGACCAAGTCGCCGACACCCGATACCGAATGGCTGCAAACCAAGGAAGACCGGGCCAAGCTTGATGGGCTTTACGAGTGCATATTGTGCGCGTGCTGCTCGACCTCGTGCCCGTCCTATTGGTGGAATGGTGAAAAATATCTCGGCCCGGCCGTACTTTTGCAGGCCTATCGCTGGCTGATCGACAGCCGCGATGAAGCCACCTCGGAACGTCTCGACATTCTCGAAGACCCCTTCAAGCTCTATCGCTGCCACACCATCATGAACTGCGCCAAGGTCTGCCCCAAGGGGCTCAACCCCGCCAAGGCCATCGCCGAAATCAAGAAAATGATGGTCGAACGCAAGGTGGCCTGAACCTTGCGGGTTCTGCTAGATTAAGCGGGTCCGGGGCTTTTCCCGGGCCCTTTTTTGTTTGAGGAGCTCGCGCCATGACCGATTACGAAACCATCGTTTATGTCGAACGTGAATCGGTCGCCCGGCTCATGGTAACGGCTCTCCAGGCCCACGGGTTCTCCCCGCGCGAGATCACCGATGGCGGCTTGCCGGGCATTGGCGCGGGCCTGACGGGCAGGGGGCTGGCCATCGCCGTCCCAACCCACGAGGCCCGCGATGCCCAGCCGCTCGCCGAAGCGCTATTGAAGGACATGCTGGCGCGATAGCGCCGGCTGCATCGATCAGCGATCTAACGAGGCCGATTGCCATTTTCCCTTATTGCTTCCCCGGCGTTCGCCGGGAAGGCGCTGAAGGAAACCCGAACGCCTAAAAACCACTACCCTGTCACCCCGGGCTTGACCCGGGGCCCAGTACGCTCGGCGCTTGGGGTAGAAACACCAGGTGCCGGTGGAAAAGGCCCTGTTCGCGCGCTATTGCGCACCGAGAATGCACCACATCACTCCGCCGCCTTGTCCTTGAGCCAGGTCACCATGGTCTCGGGCAGTTCGTGATTGTCCACGTCGCGCGCCATCACCTTGCGCCATTTGGTGATCGCGTGACGCTGATGGCCCTGACGGCTCACCCGGTCGAGAAGGATCAGGAGTTCGATCAGCCGCTCCGTGGCAAGGGTATCGGTGCGCATGGCCGGCAAGAGGGCCGGCACGATCAGGTCGAGATAATGGCTCAGCCCCAGATCGGGCCGTTTGAGCGCGGCGCGGCAGTCCGTGGTGAATAGCACGCGCGGCACGCCGTTGGAGCGGACCAGCGGCAGCAGGGCCCCGCTCATGTGATCGATGGCGGCGACGGCGGTGTTGGGGTCGTTGATGCCGGGCGATAATGCGCGCAACGCGATATCGATCAGGGCGCGCGCTTCGTAGGTTGCTTCCTGGAGCACGTCGCGCCGGGCTCCGAGGGTAAAGCACTTGACCAGGGCCTTGATGTCGGGGGCAGGGCCCTCGACATGCGCCATCGGCATGGCTTCGCCCACATAGTCGTCCACCCGCAGGTCGATAACGAGGCGCAGGCCTTTGTCACGGAGAATATGCAGCAACTGGTCGTAAGCGATGTGGCGGATATAGCCGCTGCCGGGGGCGGGAACAGGCACGCCCGAAAACCCTTCGAAATCGGTAAGGTGGCGGTTGGCGAGGGCGATATCGGATTGGCCGGCCTTCTCGGTTACCCGCCCGATGGCCTTGGCAAACCGGTTTCCCAGATCGGCGGCGATCACATCGGCCTGGATGGCCAGCGCCATGTGGTGGACGAAATAAATCACCAGCCCGAAGGCGCCTGTGGCGATGACGATGGCTGCTGCCACCGCAAGCTCGGGTACAAAGCCGTCATCGAGCTCACTTACTTCTCCCAGAACCACCAGCGCAAACAGAAACACCCCGACAAAGGCCCCGAGAACCAGTTGGGTGGCCCGGTCCTCCATGAACATCATCAATACGCGGGGCCCCAGCTGGCCCGAGAGTTGGGTCAACCCCACAAAGGTCAGCGAAAAGACCAGCGAGGCCATGGTCATCATGCCGCCCGCGATGGTTGTCAAAACGGCTCTCGCCCCTTCGGGGCCAAACCGGGGATAAAAGGCTTGCTCGCGCAGGTACGAGAGCGCATCGAGGCTGTCGATGAACACGAACAGATTACCGAGCCCCAGCCCGACCAATGCCATCAGGAGAGGTACGAACCAGAAGCTGCCGGTCAGCGCGGCCATTACCGATTTGACGCGGGCATAAAAGGCCATGGACTTCCCTTTTTTGGCGTTTGGGGCGGAGCCAATGGACCTTGTCCCACAACCGCCATATTGGCCACAATAGTTAATACCGAACCCCTTGTGAGCGGATCGCGGGACTTGAGTCTTGGCCGCTCCCGCCTTAAAGCGGATGGCAGGCAGTGCCCGCGCTGCCTGGAACGGCCCGGGAGGCTTTGCGTTCCCGGTGACTGCCGTCCGATCCGATATATGGAGCCGTCATGGTTGGAACTCTGAAAAGATCGCTGGGACTTGTGCTCGTCATGAGCGCTCTCGGCGTGGTCGCCGCCTGTTCGCCAACGAGTTTCGGCCGGTCGGCGCCCACCGTCACCGCCACGCCACCGGCCCCGGCGCTTCAGCCTGTGCAAACCGGCTCGGTTTCCACCTCCGACCTGCCGCCCATCGACGGGTCGACCGTTCTGCCGGCGAACACGCCCTCGACCACCGGCAGCCCCACGGTGCCGGGAAATACGGCATCGCTGGATGGCAGCACGTCGACCAGTTCGCCCGGTTTCCTGCTCGATGATGTGGGCAGCCCCGGCAATACCACCGGCGGGCGCAACCTGTCGGGTAGCGTCACCATCGAGCAGCTGCTGGGCGGCTGGACCATGATGGTGGGTGCCGAACAGTGCCGCCTCAACCTCACCTACACCGCCAAGGGGGCCACGGGCCGTTACCGGGCGTCGACGCCGGGTTGCCTTGTCGAGGGCCTGACGGAAGTCACCTCCTGGAACCTGCTCGGCAACCAGATTCAGCTCTACAACGAGAGCGACGAGCTGATCGGCACCCTGTTCCAGAGCGGTAACCGGTTCGTCGGGACGCTTGCAGGCGGTCAGTCCGTTTCGATGGTCGGGTAACTGGAGCGTTCCCAGAAAAAGTGGGTACCACTTTTTCGGTTCGGGCACGTGACCGACAAAAAATCAGCGTTCCCAGAAAAAGTGGGTACCACTTTTTCGGTTCGGGAACGTGACCGGCAAAAATCAGCGTTCCCAGAAAAAGTGGGTACCACTTTCTCGGTTCAGGAACGTGACCGACAAAAAACAGCGTTCCCAGAAGTGGGTACCACTCTTTCGGTCCGGGAACGCGACCACAAAGAATACCGGGGGCCAATGAGCCAATTTAGAGCAAAAGGCTCCGAGGCTTGACCGGGAGCGAAGGGGCTTCGGGCTCCATTGTCGATGCGTATGCGGACATGATCGTGGCCGGGCAGGTCAAGCCCGATGCCGCTCAGAAGCGTGCTGTCGAAAAGCTGCAGATGGTTGCCGAAGGGCTCGATCAGCTCGAGGCTCATTCAGGTTCGGTTCTGTCTGCCCTGTTCCGGCGCAAGCGTGAAGCGCCCAAAGGTCTTTACATCTGGGGCGATGTGGGCCGGGGCAAGACCATGCTCATGGATCTGTTCTACAAAACGGTCCCTGTCGCCGCCAAGCGGCGCGTGCATTTTCATGAGTTCATGAACGAGGTGCATGAAGGCATTGCGGAGTTCCGCGCAAAGAATGCCGGCACAAAGGGCGCGCGCGATCCCATTCCGGCGGTGGCGCGGCCCATCACACGGTCGGTGCGGCTGCTGTGTTTCGACGAGTTCTTCGTTTCCGACATCACCGACGCCATGCTGTTATCGCGGCTGTTTGAAATCCTGTTCGCCGATGGCGTGGTGGTTGTCGCCACCTCAAACATCCCGCCGGAAAAACTTTACTGGAATGGGCTCAATCGCCAGCTCTTCCTGCCGTTCATTGATCTGCTCACCCGTCACGCCGATGTCTTCAATCTCGATGCCGAGATCGACTATCGCCGCGAAAAGCTCGACGCTCAGGATGTGTACAAGATCGGCACGGGCCCCGAAGTCGATGCGCGGATGGACGATCTGTTCGCCCATCTGACCGGCGGGGCCGAAGTCCGGCCCGACGCCATCGAAAGCCTTGGCCGTGTCATCAGCGTTCCTGCCCAGGCGATGGGCGTGGCGCGGTTTGGCTTCGCCGATCTGTGCGAACGTCCGCTCGGCGCGCGCGATTATCTCAAGCTTGCCAACCGTTTCCATACGCTGGTGATCGACCACGTTCCGGTGTTCTCCCGGCTCCGATCGGATGCCGCCAAGCGCTTCATCCTGCTTGTCGATACGCTTTACGACCGCGGGATCAAACTCGCCGCCAGTTTCGCCGCGCCGCTCGACGATCTCGCCCAGGACGACAGGACACGGTTCGAGTTCGCCCGTTGTCTGTCCCGGCTCGAAGAGATGCGTTCGGCCGACTACATCGCCCAACCCCTGCGGACCAGTTCAGGTCAGCCTTCCTGACGTAGTTTCCGTGATGGGGAAAGCTGCTTGTTGGGCGCGGACGATGGGGGAAATTCGGGTCAGGCCCGAGCGAAAAGGGTCAAGATCGAGAACCGGAGCGGAACGTACTCCATGTACGTGAGCACCGGAAGCGCAGATCTTGGCGCTTTGCAGCCGGGCATCACCCGAATAATCCCTCATCGTAATACCAACGGTTCACTTGCGTCCAAAGACCGCAGGGTCTAAGGAAGGCGCGAGGAAAATGTTACTTTACCTATAGGGAAACTTGCTCATGGCGCGTAAGAAAATCGCTCTGATCGGTGCCGGTCAGATCGGGGGGACACTCGCACATCTGGTGGCGCTCAAGGAACTTGGCGACGTCATGCTGTTCGATATCGTTGATGGCGTGCCGCAGGGCAAGGCGCTCGATCTGGCCCAGTCCGGTCCGGTCGAAGGCTACAATTCCACACTGAAGGGCACCTCCGAATACAAGGACATCGAAGGCGCCGACGTGGTGATCGTCACCGCCGGCGTGCCGCGCAAGCCGGGCATGAGCCGCGACGACCTTCTCGAAATCAATCTGAAAGTCATGGAGCAGGTCGGCGCGGGCATTTCCAAATACGCCCCCGACGCGTTCGTGATCTGCATCACCAATCCGCTCGACGCCATGGTCTGGGCGCTGCAGAAATTCTCCGGCCTTCCGGCCGAAAAAGTGGTCGGCATGGCCGGCGTGCTCGACAGCGCCCGCTTCCGTCACTTCATCGCCGATGAACTCAATGTCTCGGTCCAGGACGTCACGGCGTTCGTCATGGGCGGCCATGGCGATACAATGGTGCCGCTGGCCCGCTATTCGACGGTTGCCGGCATCCCGCTGCCCGACATGGTCAAGATGGGCTGGATGAGCAAGGACAAGCTCGACCAGATTATCCAGCGCACCCGCGATGGCGGCGCCGAGATCGTTGGTCTCTTGAAAACCGGCTCGGCCTTTTACGCTCCCGCCGCTTCGGCCATCGAGATGGCCGAATGCTATCTCAAGGACAAGAAGCGCATCCTGCCCTGCGCGGCTCACCTCACCGGTCAGTTCGGCCTGTCCGACACCTATGTCGGTGTTCCGGTGGTGATCGGCGCGGGCGGTGTCGAGCGCATCGTCGAGATCGAGCTCAACGCTTCCGAAAAGAAGATGTTTGACGCCTCCGTGCAATCGGTCGACGGGCTTGTTGAAGCCTGCAAAAAGATCGCGCCCAAACTGGCGTAATTGTTCCGGCCCGGAGACACCCTCTCCGGGCTTTTCCCTTTCTGCCGAACGTTAAAAAGGTTCGTACCCGCGATGAACATTCACGAATACCAGGCCAAGGAACTGCTCAAGGGCTACGGCGCCCCGGTCGCCAGCGGCGTGGCCATCATGAGTGCCGATGAAGCCGAAGCGGCTGCCCGCTCGCTGCCCGGTCCCCTCTATGTGGTCAAGTCCCAGATCCACGCCGGTGGGCGCGGCAAGGGCAAGTTCAAGGAACTCGGCCCCGACGCCAAGGGCGGTGTGCGCCTTGCCAAGTCGATCGACGAGGTCGTGGCCCACGTTAACGACATGCTCGGCAACACGCTCGTCACCGCTCAGACCGGCGATGCGGGCAAGCAGGTCAACCGCCTCTACATCGAAGACGGCGCCGATATCGATCGTGAACTGTACTGCTCGCTGCTGGTCGACCGCTCGGTCGGCAAGGTGGCGTTCGTTGTTTCGACCGAAGGCGGCATGGATATCGAGCAGGTCGCCCACGACACGCCCGAAAAGATCATCACCGTCGCCATCGACCCCGAAGCCGGTGTCAGCGATGCCGACATCGCCGAAATCTCGGCGGCCCTGAAGCTCGAAGGCGATGCTGCCCAGGATGCCAAGTCCCTGTTCCCGGCGCTCTACAAGGCGTTCGTCGAAAAGGACATGGCGCTCCTCGAGATCAACCCGCTGATCGTGATGACCGATGGCCATCTGCGCGTTCTCGACGCCAAGGTGAGCTTTGACGGCAACGCCCTGTTCCGCCACGCCGACATCGTCGCGTTGCGCGATGAGACCGAGGAAGACGCCAAGGAGATCGAGGCGTCCAAATGGGACCTGGCCTATGTGCCGATGGACGGCAATATCGGCTGCATGGTCAACGGCGCCGGGCTTGCCATGGCGACCATGGACATCATCCACCTCTACGGCAAGGAGCCCGCGAACTTCTGTGACGTGGGCGGTGGCGCTTCCAAGGAAAAGGTCGCTGCGGCGTTCAAGATCATCACTGCCGACCCCAAGGTCGAAGGCATCCTGGTCAACATCTTCGGTGGCATCATGAAGTGCGACGTGATCGCCGAAGGCGTCGTCGCGGCCGTCAAGGAAGTGGGCCTGACCATTCCGCTGGTCGTGCGCCTTGAAGGTACCAATGTCGAATTGGGCAAGAAGATCCTCAACGAATCGGGGCTGGCGATCACTGCCGCCGACGATCTCGATGATGCCGCCCAGAAGATCGTCGCCGCCGTGGCCTAACGCGCCGCACCCAGCCACACGGAATTTGAGATCAAGATTACATGTCCATTCTCGTCAATAAA
>DDGC01000004.1:273761-324214 GCA_002337455.1 Rhizobiales bacterium UBA1912
AGGCGCTGGCCTATTACGGCACCAAGATGGTCGGCGGTATCCACCCCAAAAAGGGCGGTGAAACCTGGTCGGGCGCCGGCGGGGAACAGCTTCCCATCTTCGCAACCGTCGCCGAGGGCAAGGAAGCCACCGGCGCCGATGCTTCGGTCATCTATGTGCCCCCTGCGGGCGCGGCCGATGCCATCATCGAGGCGATCGAAGCGGAAATCCCGTTTATCACCTGCATCACCGAAGGCATCCCGGTTTCCGACATGGTGCGCGTCAAGGCGCGGCTCGACCGTTCCAATTCGCGGCTTCTCGGCCCCAACTGCCCGGGCATCATGACGCCGGAAGAATGCAAGATCGGCATCATGCCCGGTTCGATCTTCCGCAAGGGTTCGGTGGGCATTGTGTCGCGTTCGGGCACGCTTACATATGAAGCTGTGTTCCAGACCACAAATGAAGGCCTTGGCCAGACCACAGCCGTCGGCATCGGCGGCGATCCGGTCAAGGGCACCGAGTTCATCGACGTGCTCGAGATGTTCCTGGCGGACGATGCGACACAATCGATCATCATGATCGGCGAAATCGGCGGCTCGGCCGAAGAAGACGCCGCCCAGTTCCTGATCGACGAAGCCAAGAAGGGTCGTTCGAAACCCATGGCAGGCTTTATCGCGGGCCGCACTGCCCCCAAGGGCAAGACCATGGGCCATGCCGGCGCCGTGGTGTCGGGCGGCAAGGGCGATGCGGAATCGAAAATCGCTGCAATGGAAGCGGCGGGCATCAAGGTCTCGCCCTCGCCCGCGCGTCTGGGCACCACGCTGGTCGAAGTCCTCAAGGGCTGAGACACGGCAATGTTATCGGTGACCGGGACTTAGGTCCCGGTTAACCAAAACGAGACGGCATCGCCGTCATAGTTCGACCTGAATTGGCGGCCCATAGGAGCGTTTCCAGAAAAAGTGGCTACCACTTAATCGGTTCGGAAGCGCGACCAGGCAAAACCCCGGCAACGGGGGCAGGTTGAGCAAAATTACCACCCGGGGGATCGGGACCCCCAACAGAGAGCGAAATGGCACGACAGGACCAGAACGAAGCGTTCCTCCTCACCTCATTCCTTTATGGCGGCAATGCCGATTACATCGACGCGCTATACGCGCGCTACAAGACCGATCCCAAAGGCGTCGATCCGAGTTGGGCGGAGTTTTTCGATAATCTTGCCGACAGTGCCGATTGCGTAACCAAGAACGCCGATGGTCCAAGCTGGCAGCGCACCGATTGGCCGCGCACCACCAATGGCGAGATGATCTCGGCGCTCGATGGCAATTGGGGTGAAGTGGCGGTCAAGGCCCAGAAGGCGGTCACCGAAAAGGCCAGGGCCGGTGGTGAGACCGTTTCCGCCGAAGCTGTGATGCAGGCGACGCGGGATTCGATCCACGCCATCATGATGATCCGCGCCTATCGCATGCGCGGCCATCTGTATGCCAATCTCGATCCGCTCGGTCTCGAAAACCGCGAGGAAGCCGCAGAACTCGATCCTGCCGCCTACGGTTTTACCGAGGCCGATTTTTCCCGCGAGATATTCATCGACAATTATCTCGGGCTCGAATTTGCCACTGTGCCGCAGATGCTCGAAATCCTGCGCCGCACCTATTGCGGCACGTTGGGCATCGAGTTCATGCACATCTCGGACCCCGAGGCCAAGGCCTGGATTCAGGAGCGCATCGAAGGCCCCGACAAGGAGATCAGTTTCTCCAAGGAAGGCAAGCGGGCGATCCTCAACAAGCTCGCCGAAGCCGAAGGGTTCGAAAAGTTCCTCGACGTCAAATATACCGGCACCAAGCGGTTTGGTCTGGACGGCGGTGAAGCGCTGATCCCGGCGCTCGAACAGATCGTCAAGCGTGGCGGCGCTCTGGGCGTCAAGGACATCGTTCTGGGCATGCCCCATCGCGGGCGCCTCAACGTTCTGACCCAGTTGATGGCCAAGCCGCATCGGGCGCTGTTTCACGAGTTCAAGGGCGGCGCGTTCTATCCCGACGATGTGGAAGGTTCGGGCGACGTCAAATATCACCTTGGCGCGTCATCGGACCGCGAGTTCGACGGCAACATCGTTCACCTTTCGCTGACGGCAAATCCCAGCCATCTGGAAATCGTCAACCCTGTGGTCCTGGGCAAGGCCCGCGCCAAGCAGGATCAGCTCTCGGCAAAGGATGGCCGGTTCGTCGCCGATACGCGCGACACCGACCGCACCTCCGTCCTGCCGCTCTTGCTGCATGGCGATGCCGCCTTTGCCGGGCAGGGCGTGGTTGCTGAATGTTTCGCGCTTTCGGGATTGAAGGGTCACCGCACCGGCGGGTCGATCCATTTCGTGGTCAACAACCAGATCGGGTTCACCACCTCGCCGCACTTCTCGCGCTCGTCTCCCTACCCGACCGACGTGGCCAAGATGATCGAGGCGCCGGTCTTCCATTGCAATGGCGACGATCCGGAAGCTGTAGTTTATGCGGCCAAGATCGCCATCGAGTTCCGCCAGAAGTTCGGGCGTCCCGTGGTCATCGACATGTTCTGCTACCGCCGGTTCGGGCACAATGAGGGCGACGAGCCCAGCTTCACCCAGCCGCTGATGTACAAGGCCATTCGCGCCCACAAGACCACGCTGGAAATCTACGGCAACAAACTGGTTGATGAGGGCGTTTTGAGCGCAGAGGAATTCGATCAGCTCAAGGCTGGCTGGCGGGCCAGGCTCGATAGCGAATTCGAGGCCGGGCAGGATTACCGCCCCAACAAGGCCGACTGGCTCGATGGCGCCTGGAAGAACATCAAGCTTGCCGAAGTCGACGGGCCGCGCCGCGGCGTCACCGGTATCGAGATGGACCGGCTCAAATCGCTTGGCGAGAAGCTGACGACGGTTCCGGGCGATTTTCATGCCCACCGCACCGTCCAGAGGTTCCTCGACAACCGCAAGAAGATGATTACCGAGGGCGAGGGCATCGACTGGGCCACCGCCGAGGCGCTGGCTTTCGCTTCGCTTCTCGATGATGGTCACCCGGTCCGCCTTTCGGGGCAGGATGTCGAGCGCGGCACGTTCTCGCAGCGCCATTCGGTGCTCTACGATCAGGAAAACGAATCCACATTCACTCCGCTCAACAATCTCGCGGACAATCAGGCGCGCTACGAGGTCATCAACTCGCTGCTTTCCGAAGAGGCGGTGCTCGGGTTCGAGTATGGCTATTCGCTGGCCGAGCCCAATGCGATCACTGTCTGGGAAGCCCAGTTCGGCGATTTCGTCAACGGCGCACAGGTGGTCATCGACCAGTTCATCTCCTCGGGCGAACGCAAATGGCTGCGCATGAGCGGGCTGGTGATGCTGTTGCCGCATGGCTATGAAGGTCAGGGGCCCGAGCACTCTTCGGCCCGCCCCGAGCGTTTCCTGCAGCTTTGCGCCGAAGACAACATGCAGGTGCTCAACTGCACCACGCCGGCCAACTATTTCCATGCGCTGCGCCGTCAGCTTAAACGCGACTTCCGCAAGCCGCTCATCATCATGACCCCCAAATCGCTGCTCCGCCACAAGCGGGCCGTGTCGGGCCTTGGGGAAATGGGATCGGATACCTTCTTCCATCGCCTGCTCTGGGACGATGCCGAAGCACCCGGCCTGCCCAAGACCGAGATCAATCTGGTCGGCGACGACAAGATCCGGCGCGTGGTGATCTGCACAGGCAAGGTCTATTACGATCTGCTCGAGGATCGCGAAAAGCGCGGCATCAACGATGTCTACCTGATGCGTCTCGAACAGCTCTACCCGTTCCCCGCCAAGGCGTTGATCGACGAGTTGAGCCGGTTCCAGAACGCAGAAGTCGTCTGGTGTCAGGAAGAGCCCAAGAACATGGGTGCCTGGTCGTTCGTGCAGCCCTACATTGAATGGGTGCTCGAGCAGATGGGCCGTCCGGGCGGGCGTCCGCGCTATGTGGGCCGGCCGGCCTCGGCCTCGACCGCCACGGGCCTGATGCGCACGCATGTCGCGCAGTTGCAGGCCTTCCTCGACGAAGCCTTCGAGTAACAGAACCCAAGATTGACGAGACCCGGCGGTCATGCCGGGGCCCCCAAATCGAATAAGGATATTAAGAGATGTCCACTGAAGTCCGTGTCCCAACCCTGGGCGAAAGCGTCACCGAAGCCACTATCGGCCAATGGTTCAAGAAGGTCGGCGACGCCGTTTCGGCCGACGAGCCCATCGTCGAGCTTGAAACCGACAAGGTGACCATCGAGGTTCCGGCACCCGTATCGGGTACGCTCGAAGCGATTTCGGTCAATGAGGGCGATACTGTCGAAGTCGGTGCGCTGATCGCCGCGATCGCCGCAGGTGCCGCCCCGGCCAAATCGGCTGAGGCGCCGAAAGCCGAGAGCGAGCCTGCAGGCCATCGTGAAGAGATGGATCAGGAAGCCGCCCAGGCCAAGGCCCGGGCTGAAAAGGCCGGCGTATCTTCCATGCCCGCAGCCCCCTCCGCCGCCAAGATGATGGCCGAGAAGGGCATTGATGCGGGAGCGGTCGAAGGCTCGGGCAAGCGCGGTCAGGTCCTCAAGGAAGACGTGCTCAAGGCACTCGACAACACCGGGTCATCGAAGGCCGAAGCACCGGCTCCGGCCGCGCCGCGTGCCCCTTCGCAGCCGCAGGATGGCGAGGAGCGGGTCAAGATGACCCGGCTGCGCCAGACGATCGCCAGGCGGTTGAAGGACGCACAGAACTCGGCCGCCATGCTGACCACCTTCAACGAGGTGGACATGAAGCCGGTCATGGATCTGCGCAATTCCTACAAGGAGCTGTTCGAGAAAAAGCATGGCGTCAAATTGGGCTTCATGGGCTTTTTCACCAGGGCCGTGGTCCATGCTCTCAAGGAAATCCCGGCGGTCAATGCCGAGATCGATGGCACCGACATCATCTACAAGAACTTCGCCCATATCGGCGTTGCCGTGGGCACTGAAAAGGGCCTCGTCGTCCCGGTGGTGCGCGACGCCGACCAGATGAGCATCGCAGAGGTCGAAAAGGAAATCTCCCGCCTCGGACGCGCCGCGCGCGACGGCCAGCTCTCGATGGCCGACATGCAGGGCGGCACCTTCACCATCTCAAATGGCGGCGTCTATGGCTCGCTGATGAGCACCCCAATCCTCAACGCGCCCCAGTCGGGCATTCTGGGCATGCACAAGATCCAGGAGCGTCCGGTCGCGGTCGGTGGTCAGGTCGTTATCCGCCCGATGATGTATCTGGCGCTCTCCTACGATCACCGGATCGTCGACGGCAAGGAAGCGGTCACCTTCCTGGTCCGCGTCAAGGAGAGCCTCGAGGATCCTCAGCGGTTGGTTCTTGATCTCTAGGTAGAAGTTGGGACAGCAAAACCGAAACGGCAATGTTTGGCAATCTTGGGCTACCGAACACTCAAGTCCATAGCTTTTGAGGCCAACATTGCCCTATGGGAACGTCGAAAACATGACCTTTGAGTTATGGATGGTCGTCGCCTCGGTCGTGTTGCTTTTTGCGCAGATCACGATGCAGGCCCTGCTTTTGACCGCTCAACTGGGCCGGGAATACAATGCCGGCCCGCGCGACGAGGACAAGCCGCTCACTGGCCGCGCCGGGCGGGCCAAGCGTATGGTCGAGAACTATCTCGAAACCTATCCCGCCTTCATCGCCCTGGCGCTGGTGACGGCAGTCTCGGGCGGTTCGGACTGGCTCACCCAGGGCGGCGCGGCGCTCTACATCGTGGGCCGCATCATTTATATCCCCTTGTATCTTCGAGGTATTGCCTATTTCCGCTCCATGGTCTGGATCTTCGCCTCGCTGGGTCTGGTTGCCATGGCCATCGGGCTGATCGTCTGAGACAGCCACAAACAATTGACTGATTTGAGGAAATGAACTGATGGCCGACACATTTGATCTCACCGTAATCGGCACCGGACCGGGCGGGTATGTCTGCGCCATTCGCGCCGCGCAACTGGGCATGAAGGTCGCCGTTGTCGAGAAATGGCCGAGCTTTGGGGGCACCTGTCTCAATATCGGCTGCATTCCCTCCAAGGCGCTGCTGCACGCCACCGAAATGTTTGAAGAAGCGGGACACACTTTCCCTCAGCTCGGCATCGAGGTCGGCGCGCCAAAACTCAACCTGCCCGCCATGATGGCGCACAAAGACGATACAGTGGCGTCCAATACCGGCGGGATCGAATATCTGTTTAAAAAGAACAAGATAACCGCCTTCAAGGGGTCGGGCAAAATCGCCGCTCAGGGCAAGGTCGTCGTCACGGGTGACGATGACAGCACGACTGAAATCGAAACCAAAAACATCGTCATTGCCACCGGTTCGGTGTCGGCCAACCTGCCGGGCATCGAGATTGACGAAGAGAAAATCGTCACTTCGACCGGTGCTCTGAAACTCGACAAGGTTCCCGATAACCTGCTGGTTATCGGTGCCGGCGTTATCGGGCTGGAGCTCGGTTCGGTCTGGGCCCGCCTCGGCGCCAAGGTTACGGTGGTCGAATTCCTCGATCGCATCCTGCCGGGCATGGATCTGGACGTCGCCAAACAGTTCCAGAGAATGCTGTCAAAACAAGGGTTTGACTTCAAGCTCGGCACCAAGGTCACCGGTATCGAAAAAACTGAAACCGGTCTCGTGGCCACCCTCGAGCCTGCCGCAGGCGGGGAAGCGACGACGCTGGAAACCGAAATCGCTCTCGTCTCGATCGGTCGCGTCCCCTTCACCGAGGGGCTTGGGCTCGACGATCTGGGCATCGAGCGCGACAAGCGCGGCCGGGTCGTAACCGACGGACATTACAAGACAAATCTCGACGGCATCTTTGCCATCGGCGATGTGATCACCGGTCCCATGCTGGCCCACAAGGCCGAGGATGAAGGTATCGCGATCGCCGAAATCCTCGCTGGCCAGGCCGGTCACGTCAACTACGGTGTCATCCCCGGCGTCGTTTACACCAACCCCGAAGTCGCCTCGGTCGGCAAGACCGAAGAGGACCTCAAGGCCGAGGGCATTGCCTACAAGTCGGCGAAATTTCCCTTTACCGCCAATGGCCGCGCCAAGGCGATGCTGGCGCCGCTCGGGTTCGTCAAGATCCTCGCCGACAAGGAGACCGACCGCGTTCTGGGCTGCCACATCGTGGGCAAGGGTGCAGGGGAAATGATCCACGAGGCTGCCGTTCTGATGGAATTCGGCGGCTCTGCCGAGGACCTAGCCCGCACCTGCCATGCCCATCCGACGATGAGCGAGGCGGTGCGCGAGGCCGCGCTGGGCCTCGGCGGCGGGTCGATCCACATCTGACGGCGGCGCTGATTGCCGAGCTAAAAAAGGGCCGCATCCTTTGGGGATGCGGCCCTTTCCATTTAAAGCAATCAGAGCTTACGGATTGTAGGTTACGGTGCCGGCATCATGGGCTGCGCGGCAATCGCTGGCATCTGCCAGCATGTTGGATTCGAGCAGTTCAAGTGCACCGCCACGGCCCTGGAAGCGGGGATCGTCGCACACACCGTCATAGGCCGATACGCTTGAATCGTCGCCGAAGTTGATGCGGAAGTCACCGTTCGAACCGTTTTCGGCAAGCGTCACGGTGCCCTCGGTGTAGGCGCTCGAGCAATCGGTGGCGTCGGCCATCAGATGGTCGTCCAGCGCAACGCCAACGCCCGGGCCGGTGAAGCGCGGATCGTCGCATTCGGCGTCGTTGGAATAGTTGCCGGAGTCATCGCCGAAATCGATGCCGTCGATGACGACGGCGCTGTCGCCCGTATAGGTCACGATGCCGGCTTCAAGAGCTTCGCGGCAATCTGTGGCGTCGGCCAGCCGGTGGCTGTCGAGACCGCCGCCGAAACGTGGGTCGTCGCATTCACCGTCATTGGCCCAATTGCCCGAGTCATCGCCAAAGTCGATGTCGCCGATTGAGACATCGCTGCCCGCGTTGTCGGTTGTCTCGTATGTCACGGTGCCGGCTTCATAAGCTTCACGGCAATCTGTAGCGTCTGCCATCAGATGGCTGTCGAGGCTGCCGCCGAAGCGCGGGTCGTCGCATTCGCCGTCATTTGCCCAGTTGCCGGAATTGTCCCCGAAGTCGATATCGTCGATTGAGACATCGCTTCCGGTATTGTCGGGTGCTTGGTAGGTCACGGTGCCGGCTTCATAGGCTTCTCGGCAATCTGTAGCGTCGGCCATCAGATGGCTGTCGAGGTTGCCGCCGAAGCGCGGATCGTCACATTCGCCGTCATTTGCCCAAGTGCCCGAATCATCGCCGAAGTCAATCTCGCCGGTCGACACGTCGTTTCCGGCATCGTTGCGCGCGTCATAGGTCACTTCGCCCGCCTCATAAGCGGTGCGGCAGTCTGTGGCGTCGGCCAGTTCGTGGCTGGTGAGCGAACCGCCAAAGCGGGGGTCATCACATTCGCCATCATTGGCCCACGTGCCTGTGTCATCACCAAAGTCGATTTCACCGGGTGTGGCGGTGGTGCCGGCATCGCCCGGCGCTGTGTAGGTGACTTCGCCCGCCTCGTAAGCGGTGCGGCAGTCTGTGGCGTCGGCCAGTTCATGGCTGTCGAGCATGCCGCCGAACCGGGGGTCATCGCACTCGTTGTCATTTGCCCAGGCGCCTGAATCGTCGCCAAAATCGATGTCACCGTCCGGCTGCACCGCACCACTGACCTCGTTGGACGGAGAGAAGGTGACGTCGCCGGCTTCATATGCGGTGCGGCAGTCTGTGGCATCGGCCAGAAGGTGGCTATCGAGCGTACCGCCAAAGCGGGGGTCGTCGCACTCGTTGTCATTGGCCCAAACGCCCGAGTCATCGCCGAAATCTATTTCGGCCGCATCTTCGGACCCTGCATCGGCGGCGGGTGCGTCGGTGGCAGCAAGAGTTATTTCTCCCGCCTCAAAGGCGGCCTGGCAGTCGGCTGCGTCGCGCATTTCATCGACCGGACTGCGGATAAGCGCGGCACCGGGGCCCTCAAAGCGCGGATCGTCGCACTGATCGTCATCGGCCCAAGTGCTCGAATTGTCGCCGAAATCGATGTCCTGGGCCAGCGCTGGCGCGCCAAGCGCAAGAGCGAGGGCGAGCGCGGCGCTGCCCATCATCAACCTTGTTGCTTTCATGAAAATCTCGTCCCTCTTACTGGCCGGTTTGCACCGCGCTTTTCGGTTGAGTTGTGAGCCGAGTGAACAGCAAAATCCCACAAATTACCAGTGCCGTTCCCAGGCCGTGAATCGGTGTAAATGGCTCACCGAGAATGAAAATGGCCAGAATAATGGTCAAAATGGGGGAGATGTTGCCAAACACTGCGGTTCGTTCTGCACCCACCATACCGATGGCTGCTGCGATGATGGAAACCGGGGCGACGGTTGCTGCGAGCGCCAGGGCCAGGAGGATCGAAAACGCCTCCGGAGGGATTGCCAGCCCGGACAGGGGATGGGTGATCAGGAAATGGATGAAAACCGCTCCTCCTGCCGCCGTCATGGCAATGGCTGTAAACAGCCTTGGGCCCAGCGTATCGATCAGCGGTTTTGCAAACAGCTGATAGAGCGCATAGGCAAGAGCGCTGGCCAGCGCGAACAGGGTGCCCGCAACGACCGTCTCGCCCTCGATCACCATGTCGTGGCCAAAGATCACCCCGATGCCAAGATAAGCAAGGAGCGCGGCGCCCACGACGGAGGGCCTGAGCGGGCGGCGAAACAGAACAGCGCCCAGTATCAGCACCATGAACGGGTAGGTCAGCAACACCAGCCTGTTGAGCTGCGCCGTAATAAGATCGAGGCTGAGAAAGTCGAGAAAACTGGCACCATAATAGCCAAGGATGCCGATGGCTGTCGCACCCGCGACCGAGCCGGCGGGTACGGGCCGGTTTGCATGACGGCCGCGTCCGGCGCGACGGTCGCGATACGCCATCAAGCCCATCAATGCAAAAAACGGCGTCGCCAAAAGCATGCGCCAGGTCAGCGTGGTCAGGGCATCCAGCCCCTGCGCATAGGCGAGCTTTACGAAAATGCCCTTGGTGGCAAACAGGGCGGCGCCGAGCGCGGCGAGCGCGAGACCGACAAATTGGTCCCGATCGGATGAGGGGAGTGCAGACATTGAAAGAATACTGGCCAGGAAGGTGTCGGACGACCCTACACCCCGATCGCACCCAGCGCCATAGACCGCGCTCTATCCGCGCGGGTGGGCAGCGCGGTAGGCCTCAACCAGCCGCTCGCCATCGATATGGGTATAGATTTGGGTGGTCGACAGCGACGCGTGGCCCAACAATTCCTGAATGGCCCGCAGATCTCCGCCTCTCGCGAGAAGATGGGTGGCAAATGAATGGCGCAGCGCGTGAGGGGTTGCCGATGCAGGGAGGCCCATCGCGCCGCGCAATTGCTCGAGCCGCAACTGGATAAGGCGGGGGCTGAGCGGGCCGCCACGGACGCCGCGGAACATGGGATTGTTGAGCGCGGTCGCGAAGGGGCAGAGGCGCAGATAGTCATCGATAGCGGCCCTGACCGGCGCGATCAGGGGCACCAGCCGGACCTTGTTGCCCTTGCCGATAATCCGCAGTGTCGTGCCGTCGAGATCGGCTCGGGTCAGAGCCAGGGCTTCGGAAATGCGCAACCCCGCGCCGTAGCACAGGGCAATTGCGGCGGCGTCGCGGGCTGCGACCCAGGGCCGGTCTTCCAACTCATGGATTGCCGGGCCGGCTCCTTTCGCCTCGGATGCTGAAAGGGGCTTGGGCAGGGATCGCGGCAGTTTCGGCGTGCGAACGACCGAAAGCGCTTCGAGCGCCATGATGCCCTGGCGCTCGAGATAGGTGAAAAAGGATTTTATCCCCGACAGCGAACGGGCAAGGCTGCGCGAGCCGAGATTGTTGCGGCGGCGGGCGGCGAGAAATGCGCGCAGATCGGTCGGCCGGAGCGTTTTGAGATCGCCGATATCGACGGTTCCGCCGAGATGGGCGGACAAGAACACCATGAATTGGTCAACGTCGCGGCCGTAGGCGTCCAGCGTTTTGGGAGACAATCGCCTGATCGTTGCAAGCTCACGCCGCCAGCCAGATATATGGCCGCGCAAGGCATCGGAAATGGCAAAGCCGGTATCGGTCATGGGGCGATGTTAGCCCAGATAGGTTACCAGAGCGCCAATTGGGGCTGGTCGAATCGCATTTGACAATTATGGTGACCAGTGGTTGATCTCGTTTCGTTCTCCCAGTGCAAAGGCTCTCGATGACACTCGGTCCGGTCGTGGCAGTGATGGTGGCGGTCGCCGTGGACGGCCCTTATTCCTATCGGGTTCCCGAGGGGGGTACGGTCGAACGCGGATCGATTGTCATCGTGCCGCTGGGTCCGCGCCCGACGCTCGGGGTGGTGTGGGGGGAGCCCAAGGACAATTTTGCCCATAATCGTCTCAAGGACATCGAGCACATCTTTGATGTGCCCGCGCTTTCCGAAGAGCTGTTGAAAACCATCGATTGGGTGGCGCGCTATACACTGGCCCAGCCGGGGATGGTGCTGCGCGGCGCTTTGCGCAGCCGCGAGGCCCTCGATCAGCCCCGCCCGCTGATTGCCTACAAGCGGGCCGGACCGGAGCCCGAGAGGATGACGGAAGCCCGGACGCGGGTGCTCTCTGTGATGGAGGACGGCTATCCCTGGGCCAAGCCAGCGCTGATCGGTGCCGCGGGGGTTTCGACGGCGGTGGTGGACGGGCTGGTCAAATCGGGCTGCTTGCAGCAGGTCGAAATCCCGGCCCCGCCACCCGTGTTGCCACCCGAGCCCGGGTTTGCGCCGGCAAAGCTTTCGGAGGCGCAACAGACCGCGCTCGACCAGATTCGGGCCCACGATACTGGCGGGTTTTCGGTGGCTCTACTCGACGGGATCACCGGCTCGGGCAAGACCGAAGTGTTTTTCGAGAGCGTGGCCGATATGTTGCGCACCGGAAAGCAGGTGGCAATCATCCTGCCCGAAATCGCCCTGACCCACACGTTTCTCGACAGGTTCGAAAAGCGGTTCGGCCAGCGGGCGGCCGAGTGGCATTCGGAAATGACGCCCGTTCAAAGGGCGCGCGTGTGGCGCGGGGTATTGACGGGCGAGGTTCGGGCGGTGATCGGGGCGCGCTCGGCGCTTTTCCTGCCGTTCCGCGAGCTGGGACTGCTGGTGCTCGATGAAGAGCATGATGGTGCTTTCAAGCAGGCCGACCGGGTCAATTATCATGGCCGGGACATGGCGGTGGTCCGCGCGTCGATGGCCGGGGCGCGGGTCATTTTGTCTTCCGCAACGCCCGCAGTCGAATCGCGCAACAATGGGGAGGTCGGCCGCTACGCGCATGTGCGGCTCGAAAGCCGGTTCGCCGATGCAACGCTACCGGACATCACGGCGCTCGATATGCGGGCGGAAGGACCGGAAAAGGGCCAATGGATTGCCCCCAGGCTGGCGCGGGCGGTGTTTGATGCGCTCGATCGCGGCGAGCAGGCGTTGTTGTTTCTCAACCGGCGCGGGTATGCGCCACTAACCCTTTGCCGGTCATGCGGGCATCAATATCAGTGCCCCGATTGCTCGACCTGGCTGGTCGAACACCGGTTCCGCGGTGTCCTGATGTGTCACCATTGCGGGCACGAAGAGCGCGCGCCCGAAGTGTGCAGTTCGTGCGGCGCCAGCGATTCGCTTGTTGCTGTAGGTCCGGGCATCGAGCGGCTGGCCGAAGAGGTTGCCGAACGATTCCCCGGGGCGCGGCCGGTGGTGTTGTCCTCGGACATGGGGTCGATGCGCCAGATTCGCGACCGGTTCGCCGAAATCGCGCGGGGCGAATACGACATCATCATCGGCACGCAATTGGTGGCCAAGGGGCACCATTTCGAAAAGCTCAGCCTCGTGGGCGTCATCGACGCCGATCTCGGGCTTGCGCATGGTGATCCGCGGGCCGCGGAAAAGACGTTTCAGATTCTGACGCAGGTTACAGGCCGCGCGGGGCGCGAATCGCGTTCGGGCAAGGCGTTCCTCCAGACCTACCATCCCGATCATCCGGTGATGAAGGCCATGGTGAGCGGAGACCGGGAAGGGTTTTATGCCCATGAGCTTGCCGTGCGGCGACAGGGTGGCCTGCCACCGTTCGGTCGGCTGGCGGCCCTGATTGTTTCAGGCAATGAGCACATTGAAACCATGGCGCTTGCGAGGGCTCTGATGGCCGCGGCACCACTTGCCGAAGGGGTCCGCCGTTTCGGACCTGCCGATGCACCGGTCGCCATGGTGCGGGGGCGGCACAGGGTGCGAATTCTGGTCCAAAGTCCCAAGGAATTCGATCTATCGGGCTATGTCCGGTTCTGGCTGGAAACCGGTCCGCCGGCCAAGGGAAATCTACGTGTTCAGGTCGATATCGATCCGATGAGCTTTTATTGAATGAAGAACTTGTCACGATGCGACATTTGCGACGCCCCAATTTGGCCGTGATGCGCTTGCGCGGCCGGTTTTGGCATGGTAAGGCCACCCCGGAATTCATGGGCAAGCCCTCGTTGGCGCTGTGCCCTGGCGATCCGAATATAAACAGAAAACACTATGCCGCCGCCGCCGATTATTGGCGATGACGACGATAAAGGGCGGGGCAAGCAGCGGGGTTACAAGGCTTGAGCGCACCACGATCCGTTCTGTCCAAGATTGCTCGGCCCTATGCGGCAGCGCTCTTTGATCTTGCCGGCGAAGGCAAGGTCGTTGAGGCCGTCGAAAAGGACCTCGATGCCGTTGCGGGACTTATCGATTCTTCCGATGATTTTTCGCGGTTTCTGGTGAGCCCGACGATCACCACCGACGTCAAGAGCGCAGCGCTTGGTGCGATCCTCGACAAGGTCAAGCCGGTCGATCTGGTTGCCAATACGCTGAGGCTCGTGGCCAAAAATGGCCGGCTGTTCGCGCTTGCCGCAATCATCGCAGAGTTTAAGGCGCTTGCCGCCGACGCACGCAACGAAGTGAGCGCGGAAGTGACCTCCGCCGCTCCTTTGACCAAAGAACAGGAAAAAGAACTTGCCGGAGTCCTCAAGGACAAGGTCGGCAAGGACGTTTCCCTTATTACACGTGTCGATGAAAGCCTGATCGGCGGCCTTGTGGTCAAGGTCGGGAGCCAGATGATCGATACCTCCCTCAAGACAAAACTTTCGGCCATGAAGATCGCCATGAAAGGGGTCAGCTAATGGACATCAAAGCTGCGGAAATTTCCGCGATCCTCAAAGACCAGATCAAGGATTTCGGCAAGGAAGCCCAGGTTTCCGAAGTCGGTCAGGTTCTTTCGGTCGGTGACGGCATCGCGCGCGTCTTTGGCCTCGACAAGGTGCAGGCTGGTGAGCTCGTCGAATTCCCCGGCGGCATCAAGGGCATGGCGCTCAACCTGGAAGTCGACAACGTCGGTATCGTGATCTTCGGGTCCGACCGCGATATCAAGGAAGGCGACACCGTCAAGCGTACGGGTTCGATCGTCGACACTCCGGTTGGCAAGGGTCTTCTGGGCCGCGTCGTCGACGGTCTTGGCAATCCGATCGATGGCAAAGGCCCGATCGAATACACCGAGCGCCGCCGCGTGGACGTCAAGGCGCCCGGTATTCTGCCCCGCAAGTCGGTGCATGAGCCGATGTCGACAGGCCTTAAGGCCATCGACGCGCTGATCCCGATCGGCCGCGGCCAGCGCGAGCTGGTGATTGGCGATCGCCAGACCGGCAAGACCGCGATCATTCTCGATACTTTCCTCAACCAGAAGCCAGCCCATCAGGCCGAAGCTTCCGAAAGCGACAAGCTCTACTGCGTTTATGTCGCCGTCGGTCAGAAGCGCTCGACCGTTGCCCAGTTCGTCAAGATGCTGGAAGACAATGGCGCGCTCGAGTATTCGATCGTGGTTGCCGCTACCGCTTCCGATCCTGCTCCGATGCAGTTCCTGGCGCCGTTTACCGGTTGTGCGATTGGCGAATTTTTCCGCGACAATGGCATGCACGCCGTGATCGCTTATGACGATCTTTCCAAGCAGGCCGTCGCCTATCGTCAGATGTCGCTCCTGCTGCGTCGTCCTCCCGGACGCGAAGCCTATCCGGGCGACGTTTTCTATCTTCACAGCCGCCTTCTCGAACGCGCTGCCAAGCTCAACGAAAATCACGGTTCGGGTTCGCTCACCGCTCTGCCGGTCATCGAAACCCAGGCCAACGACGTGTCGGCCTATATCCCGACTAACGTGATTTCGATCACAGACGGCCAGATATTCCTTGAGACCAACCTGTTCTTCCAAGGTGTGCGTCCGGCTGTGAACGTGGGTCTGTCCGTGTCCCGCGTGGGTGGTTCGGCCCAGATCAAGGCCATGAAGCAGGTTGCCGGTTCATTGAAGGGCGAACTCAGCCAGTATCGCGAAATGGCCGCCTTCGCCCAGTTCGGTTCCGACCTCGATGCTGCAACCCAGCGTCTTCTGAACCGTGGTGCGCGTCTGACCGAGCTTTTGAAGCAGCCCCAGTTCTCGCCGCTCAAGACCGAAGAGCAGGTTGCCGTGATCTTTGCGGGTGCCAATGGCTACCTGGACGATCTGCCGGTTCGCGGCGTTCAGCCCTTCGAGCAGGCCCTGCTTTCGCACCTGCGGAGCAAGCATGCCGACGTTCTTGGCGATATCGCCAAGGAGAAGGCTCTGAGCGATGGGATCAAAGAGCGCCTTGTTTCGGCTCTCGATGCTTTCAAGAAGACTTACACCGCCTAATTCCGGCGACCCGGCTGGCAAGGAGCTTTCGGCGCAATGCCCTCTTTGAAAGACCTAAAAAACCGGATCAACTCGGTCAAATCGACCCAGAAGATCACCAAGGCCATGCAGATGGTCGCGGCGGCCAAACTCCGCCGCGCCCAGGATGCAGCAGAATCTGCACGTCCCTACGCCGAGCGTATGGAAAAGGTTCTGGCCGGTCTTGGCGCAGCCTATGAAGGCCGTCCCGACGCGCCCGTTCTGCTTTCGGGCACCGGCCGGGATGACGTTCATCTCCTGGTGGTTGCGACTGGTGAGCGCGGATTGGCCGGCGGCTTCAACTCCTCGATCGCCCGCATGGCCCGCGAGCATGCCACAAAGCTTATCGCCGAGGGCAAGACGGTCAAGATCCTTACCGTGGGCAAGAAGGGCGCCGATATTTTGAAGCGCGGCCTTGCCAAGCATATGGGCGAGCAGATTTCCCTGCGGGACGTCAAGCAGCTCGGATATGCTACGGCGCAGGATATCGGCGCGAAGATACTGGCAATGTATGCAGATGGCGAATTCGATATCGCCACGCTTTTCTATTCGCGGTTCCAGTCGGTCATCTCGCAGGTGCCGACCGCGCAGCAGATCATTCCTGCCAAGTTTGAAAAGGCCGAAGGCGAAGCGCTCAAGGCCGGTTCTGCGATCTATGAGTATGAGCCAGATGAAGAGGCGCTGCTTGAAGATCTTCTGCCGCGTAATGTGAGCGTGCAGATTTTCCGGGCCCTGCTTGAGAACAACGCTTCATTCTTCGGCGCGCAGATGACCGCTATGGACAATGCGACCCGCAATGCCGGTGAGATGATCACGAAGCTTCAGCTGAGCTACAACCGTCAGCGGCAGGCCCAGATCACCAAAGAACTGATCGAAATCATTTCGGGCGCCGAGGCGCTCTAGGGTAGAGTTAAAGTTATCGCGCTCCCGCTGGAAACAAGTGCAGCCCACTTTTTCCCGGAACGCTCTGGAAAGGACCAAGACCCATGGCAGAGAACAAAACCGGCCGCGTCTCCCAGGTTATGGGCGCCGTTGTGGACGTGACCTTCGACGGTCATCTCCCGGCCATTCTGAACGCGCTTGAAACCGACAACAACGGCAACCGCCTCGTGCTCGAAGTTGCCCAGCACCTTGGTGAAAACGCCGTTCGCACCATCGCCATGGACACGACCGAAGGTCTGGCCCGCGGCGTTGAAGTGCGCGATACGGGCGATGCCATCGAAGTGCCGGTTGGCGACGAAACGCTGGGCCGCATCATGAACGTCATCGGCGAGCCGATCGACGAGGCCGGTCCGGTCAATACGCCCTCCAAGCGTGCCATCCACCAGCCCGCACCGGAGTTCGTGGATCAGGCGACCCAGGCCGAAATTCTCGTCACCGGCATCAAGGTCATCGACCTGCTTGCGCCTTACGCGCGTGGCGGCAAGATCGGACTGTTCGGCGGCGCCGGCGTGGGCAAGACCGTTCTCATCCAGGAATTGATCAACAACGTTGCCAAGGCACATGGCGGCTACTCGGTGTTCGCGGGCGTTGGCGAGCGGACGCGCGAGGGCAACGATCTTTATTACGAAATGATCGAATCGGGCGTGAACAAGGATCCCAAGGAGAACAATGGTTCGACCGAGGGTTCGAAATGCGCGCTGGTTTTCGGCCAGATGAACGAGCCTCCGGGAGCGCGGGCCCGTGTCGCGCTGACCGGCCTTTCGATCGCGGAAGATTTCCGCGACAAGGGTCAGGACGTTCTGTTCTTCGTCGACAACATCTTCCGCTTCACGCAGGCCGGTTCTGAAGTGTCGGCGCTGCTGGGCCGTATTCCTTCGGCCGTGGGCTATCAGCCGACGCTCGGCACCGACATGGGTGCGCTGCAGGAGCGCATCACCACGACCAACAAGGGTTCGATTACCTCGGTGCAGGCCGTTTACGTCCCGGCGGACGATTTCACCGATCCGGCTCCGGCTTCGACCTTTGCCCACTTGGACGCGACGACCTCGCTCAACCGCGCTATTTCGGAAAAGGGCATTTATCCGGCTGTCGATCCGCTCGATTCCAACTCGCGCATGCTCGATCCCAACATCGTCGGCGAAGAGCATTACCGCACGGCGCGTGACGTTCAGGAAATCCTGCAGCGCTACAAGTCCCTCCAGGACATCATTGCCATCCTGGGCATGGATGAGCTTTCTGAAGAAGACAAGCTCACCGTCGCGCGGGCCCGCAAGGTCGAGCGTTTTATGAGCCAGCCGTTCTATGTCGCTGAGCAGTTCACCGGTTCGCCCGGCATCTATGTCGAACTCGAAGACACCATCAAGGCATTCAAAGGGCTGGTGGCCGGTGAGTACGACCATCTGCCCGAACAGGCGTTCTACATGGTCGGCACCATCGATGATGCCGTCAAGAAGGCGCAGAAGCTGGCTGCCGAAGCTGCCTGATTGTGAATGAGATCGTGCGGGCCGATAGCCGGCCCGCGCATTTTCCGAACGCTTGAAGAACGGACGAAGTCATGGCCGAAGGCGTCAAAGTTGAAATCGTATCGCCTGAAGTTCTCGTGTTGAGCGCCGAAGCGCGCTCGGTGATCGTGCCGGGTGCCGAAGGCTATCTTACGGTCATGGGAAATCATGCGCCGCTGATGGCTGTGCTCAAGCCAGGTTTTGTGACAGTGACCGACATCAACGGCACCGTAGCAAGCTTTTTCGTCGGCGGCGGCTTTGCCGATATTTCCGACGCCGGCGTCACTATCCTCGCCGAGGAAGCAAAACCGGCCAATGAGTTCGGTCGCACTGAGATTGAGGCTCGCATCGCTACTGCACAGCAGGCGCTTACCGACGCGGCCGATGTCGAGGACAAGGGCGTTGCCCAGAACGCCCTCGATACGTGGAAGAATCTTCTGCTCGAAAGCGCGACGTTGAGCGGCACCGTCCATTAGAATGCCGAGTCGGTGACGTCGATTTCCCGTGTTTAAAGGCGCCTCGTAAGGCGCCTTTTTCTTTAGCGCGCCAGTCAAAAACGTTTTGTTTACAGCGGAAACTGTTACTTTGCGCCGTCTTCGACGACTTTTTCGCCGCAATAGGCGGCGTCGCCAGTAATGAATTTCAAATATAGTCGAATGCGTTGGCGCCAGACCGGTATTCGCGGCTTTCCCGCGTGGATGTGTTTTGGTTTCTGGAAACTGAAACGATCATTTAATCATATGTCCGTAGCTTTGCGAGGATTTCCCAGGAGGGGGAAGGTATTCGTCCACAAGGAGCAGACGGACATGCGGGGCTTAACCAGCAGAATTCTGGGTCGTATCCCTATGACCACCACGATCGCCGCGATGGTGGTTACCGCAGTGGTGCTTTCGGTCGGGGCCGTCGTCATGGCGGTTTATGTGAACCTTTCGGCCAACAGCGATGCGGTCGCCAGGTCCAGCCAGCAATCCAATATCCGAACCGCTGCGACGATTCTGGGCGGAATGGGTGGCATTCAGGTCGATTGGACCGAAGAGGGCGACGTGGCGAGCATCGGCACGTGGGTCATGCCGCGCTTCTACAATAACGACATCGCCGATTCGATCGGCCGTGTGACGGGCGAAACCACCGCGATCTTTGCCTGGAATGCCGAGACGCAGGCTTTCGAGCAGGTGACCACGTCCATGGTCGATGCCGACGGCAACCGGGTGGTGCAGGATCCCATTCCCGCCAATGGCGAAATTCACACCCAGATCCTGGAACAGGGCGCCGTCTTTACAACGACGGATGTCAATGGCGAACACTATTACTCGGTCTATCAGCCGATCACATACCTGTCGGGCACCGACGTTCTGGGGCTGCTCTATGTGGGCGTGAGTCAGGGCGCCATTACTGCTGTGGTGACCGACACGATGAATCTGCTTTTGATCGTGGCCGGTATCGCGCTTGCCGTGATGTGCATTGTGTCGATTTTCGCGTCGCGTCTGATCGCACGTCCAATTCCGGTTCTCTCAGGCGTGATGGGCAGCATTGCTCAGAACGAGTTTGATGTTGAGGTCCCCTATACGGACCGCAAGAACGAAGTTGGCGACATGGCGCGTGCCGTGGAAGTGTTCCGCGAGAACGGCCAGAAGGTTGCGGCAATGACCGAAGCCGAAGCGGCGCGGATCATTGCCGACGAGCAAGCGCGCCGGGCGATGATGGGCGATCTCCAGACTGCGTTCGGCAATGTCGTTGACGCGGCAATCGCCGGGGATTTCTCCCAGCGGGTCGAAGCCAGCTTTGCCGACGCTGAACTGAACGGCCTGGCCGGCAGCGTCAACGATCTGGTTTCAACCGTCGATCGCGGCCTGCGCGAAACCGCAGGCGTGCTCGGGGCCCTGGCCAATACCGACCTCACCACGCGGGTGATGGGCGAGTATCAGGGCGCCTTTGCCCAACTCAAGAACGATACCAACGCCGTTGCCGAAAAGCTCTCCGACATCGTTCTGGAGTTGCGCGGCACGTCGCGGACTTTGAAGACCGCAACCGGGGAAATCCTCTCGGGCGCCAACGATCTGTCCGAGCGCACGACGCGTCAGGCAGCGACCATCGAAGAAACTTCGGCGGCCATGGAACAGTTGGCAGCGACCGTCATGGACAACGCCCGCCGCGCTCAGGATGCCTCGCAAACAGCAGATTCGGTCACCAAGTCGGCCGAAGAGGGTGGTGAGGTGATGGAAGCGGCAACGTCTGCCATGGAGCGCATCACCACGTCCTCGGCCAAGGTTTCCGACATCATCAAGATGATCGACGACATCGCCTTCCAGACCAATCTTCTGGCACTCAACGCTTCGGTGGAAGCGGCGCGGGCCGGGGATGCGGGCAAGGGCTTTGCGGTGGTTGCCGTCGAAGTGCGGCGCCTCGCGCAGTCGGCGGCGTCGGCATCGTCCGAGGTCAAGGCGCTGATCGAGCAGTCGGCCAACGAGGTCGATGGCGGTTCGAAACTCGTGGCGCAGGCTGCCGAAAAGCTTGTGGCGATGCTCGAAGCGGCACGGACCAACACATCCCAGATGCAGCAGATCGCCAACGACAGCCGCGAGCAGGCGTCCTCGATCGAAGAGGTCAATGCCGCTGTGCGTCAGATGGACGAGATGACCCAGCACAATGCGGCGCTGGTCGAGGAGACCAACGCGGCCATCGCCCAGACCGAGGAACAGGCCACCGCGCTGGACCGGATCGTCGATATCTTCAGGATCGATCGCGCAACGGCAATCACGCAGTCGCCATCCGGACGCGAGACGGCTGGCGGATCGGGTGATGCGCGTGCGCTTCAGAGCAAGGTCAAGCAGGCAGCCGGCGCCTATCTCAGCCACGGCAATGCTGCCGTGGATCACGAGTGGAGCGAATTCTGATCGCTACGCAAATCGGATAATGATCAGGGGCGCTTCGGCGCCCCTTTTTCTTTGCGGCGAGATTGGATCAATCGAGGGCCTGCTCTACCGCGCTCTTGGCATGAAGCGCTGCCGTGTCGTAAAGGGGCAGGGGGCTGTCATCGTCTGAAATGAGCAGTCCGAGTTCGGTGCAGCCGAGAATGATCGCCTGGGCGCCGCGCGCGGCGAGCCTTTCGATGGCCGCGACATAAATGCTGCGGGAGGCGTCGCTGATGATGCCGCGGCAAAGCTCGTTGTAAATGATGCCGTCGAGATTGGTCCGGTCGACCTCGGGCACTATGGGATCGATGCCGCGTTTGCGCAGCCGAACCTTGTAGAAATCCATTTCCATGGTGAACCGCGTACCAAGCAGCCCGACGATTTCAGCGCCGTCTGCGATCAGCGCGTCAGCCGTGGGGTCGGCGATGTGAAGGAAGGGGACGGAGATTGCCGCTTCAATGCTTTGCGCGACAACATGCATGGTGTTGGTTGCCAGCACCAGCATTTCGACGCCCGCCGTCTCAAGCCGTCGTGCGGAAGCAGCGAGGCGCTCGCCGGCCCCTGTCCAATCGCCCTCGGACTGAAGCGCTTCGATTTCGGCGAAGTCGAGAGAGTCCAAAAGGATGGGCGCCGAGTGCAGTCCACCTCGCCGTTTTGCTGTTTCCCGGTTGATGAGCGCATAATATTGAGCCGTGGATTCCCAGCTCATGCCGCCGATCATTCCGATGGTCTTCATACCAGCACCTTTCGGAACATAACGAGGCGCTCGGTTTCCACAAAGCCCCATTGGGCATGACGAGCGATAGACAGCGCATTCTCGATCAACGCGTCCGAGCCCAGTTCCTTGAGGCCCTTGGTGCGGCTCCAGGACTCCACTGCGGCGACCAGCGCGCGGGCGATGCCAGATCTGCGCCGTTCGGGGACGACGTAGACGGCCTCGAGCCATCCCACAGGCGCGGTATCGCAGCCTTCGCCCCAGGGACCCAGCCCGGCGGCGTCGCTATCCGGCCAGAGCGCTTGGCGCAGATCGAGCCATTGCGTACGGTCGGCGGGGAGAAGCGCGCGAACCTCAACCATCTTTAAGCCGGGCGGGCAGTGCGGCGAAGGCGTCCATCACCTTCAAGTAGGCGGGGCGTTTGAAGGGCACGATAATGTCGGCGACCTTGTCGAAATCTTCCCAGCGCCAGGCGTCAAATTCGGGGTCAATGCCCGGATTGTCGACCAGAAGGGTAATCTCGCTTTCCTCGCCCTCGAAAAGGAAGGCAAACCATTGCTGGCGCTGGCCGCGATATTTTCCCTTGAGCGCGATACCCAGAACTTCATCGGGAAGGTCGTAGTGGATCCAGCCGGGTGCCTGGGCAAGGAGACGTATCGTGCGGATGCCCGTTTCCTCGTAGAGCTCGCGATAGGCAGCGGGCAACGCGTCCTCACCCTTGTCGATGCCGCCTTGCGGCATCTGCCATGGCGCATCGACCTCAGAGGTGTCGGGGCCGGGAGTCAGAATGCGCCGGGCCAGGAAAACCTGTCCGCGATCATTGAAGAGCGCGATGCCAACGCAGTCGCGATAGGGCATATCGGAGCGGTTTGGCACCGGTTTCATTGTGTGGTCTCCATGCCTGAAAGGGCGCTCACCGGGACGAGAAGATATTGCTCCTGATCGAGCGCGTCGGCCCAATCGGCCAGGGTACGGATCGATACAGGCAAGGCCGACAGAATGCCGATGGCGTTGCCCCGTTCGTCGGCTGTCGTCTTTAGGTTGTCGAGCTCGGCGAGGATGGATGTCTGAGAGGGATTGGTATCGACAAAGCGGTCGACGCGGGCGAAGGGCACATCGTTCTGGCGGGCCAGTTGCGGGGCCACCGAGCGGTTGGAGCTGCCATCGTCGAGATAGGCAAGTCCGCGGAGGCCCAGCTCTTCCATGACGGGCGAGAAATCGACCGCCGAGGCTGTAAAGCGGGCACCCATATGGTTGATGACGCCGGTGTAGCCGGTCATGCGCGTTAAAAGCCAATAGAGCTTTTCGAGATTGTCGCGCGTCGGCTGCTCAACGAGAAGCGTATGCGGGCCTGGATCGTTCTGGGGGTAATCGAACGGTTCGAGAGGCACCTCGAGCATGATTTCGTGGCCGTCGGCGCGAGCCATATCGGCCAGTGCGTCGAGATTGCTGCCGTAGGGGGCGAAGGCCAGCGTTACAGTGCCCGGAAGGGCACTGATGGCTTCGCGGGTGGTAGGGTCGCTCAATCCGAGCCCCGAGATAACAACCGCGATCAGCTTGCGGCCACCGGCGGCCTGGGGTGAGATCGAGGGGCGGGCATAGGCTTCATAGGGCTTGAGACCCGAACTGCTGACGCGCGGAAGAGGCCCGTTTTCGGTCATCTCGAACAGGTCCTGCCCGAGGTCGCTTGCCGGCGCTCCTGCCAGGTCCGGCGAGGGGGACGTTTCACCGAGTGTAATGATAGAGGGGCCGTTGGTCACCACCGGGCTAATGGTTACCGGCGCAGGGTCGGACGCAACCTGTTCGGCGACCGGGTTCGGGTCGGGTTCCAGACTGACGGGCGCATCGGCTACCGGGCGGCCCCCCTGAGGGTCGTCGACCAGCACGATCCATGCGCCAATGCCCAGACCGGCAAGCACCAGCAGAGCGGCAAATATGCGACCCCATGGCAGTCCCAGCCATCGGCCGGGATGTGTGCGGCGTTTGCGGCCGAGCGGTCTGCTCAACTCGTCGGTCATGATGCGGCTGGTCCCGAAGCTCGCAAAGCGTTTCCACCGTTTCAGATTGCGACCCGCGACGCGGGTCTCATCCGGGCTGGCCCGCGAATCGGGCCAGCATATGGTTAGACCGAGCTATAGCACAGGCTATTGGGATTCGGTCACTTCGGCTTCATCGGTCTCCTGCTGCGCGATGACCGCATCGGGGTTGGGCGGGAAGGCCGCGTCCTCGGCCTCGCCCAAAATGAGGTCGATCGCGTATTGGAGCTGATTGTCCTCGGCGCGTTCCGCAGGAACGTAAACCGAGGATCCAACCGTGGCTTCCTCTTCGGCCTCGCCTGAAATATGTCCGGCCAGACCAGCTTCGCCGATCAGAAGATCGCGCCCCTGAAATTCTTCAGGCACGTCCTGGAGAACTTCAATATCGGGTGTGATCCCCAGCGCCTGGATCGATCGGTTGTTGGGTGTGTAATACCGCGCAGTGGTAAGCCGCATGGCACCATCAAAACCCAACGGGATGATCGATTGCACCGAACCTTTGCCGAACGAGCGCGTGCCGACCAGCGTTGCGCGGCCCTGATCCTGTAGCGCGCCGGCCACGATTTCGGCAGCCGAGGCTGACCCGCCATTGATGAGGACGATGATCGGGACCTCGGTCAGCAAGGCATCGATTTCGTCGGGGCTGGCGTCGTAGCGCGAATTCTGGTTCGGGATACGGCCGCGGGTGAGGACCACCGAGCCCTGGGACAGGAAGGCATCGGCAACAAACTGAGCCTGATCGACAAGCCCGCCTGGATTGTTGCGCAGGTCGAGAATGATGCCCTCGGGGGCTTCGCCGCCATTTTCCTCAAAGATTTCCTGGATTGCGTCGGTCAGCCCGCTATAGGCTTGGCCCGAGAACCGTGACAGGCGGATCAGCGGGACGTCGCGTTCCATGCTCCAGCGAACCGCCGAAACGGAAATGATGTCGCGCGTGAGGGTCAAGTCTATGAGCTGTTCGGCGCCCTCGCGGGAGATCACCACATCGACGTCGGTGCCGATTTCGCCGCGCATGAGTTCGACGGCATCGTCCAGGGTCATGCCCATGACCTGCTGGCCATCGATTTCAACGACATAGTCATTGGCAAGAATGCCGGCGCGCGAAGCCGGGCTGTCATCATAGGGGGTAACGACCTTGACCAGCCCTTCTTCCATCGTCACTTCGATGCCCAGGCCGCCGAAGGTGCCCGAGGTATCCTCGCGCACATCGGCAAAGCTTTCGGGTGACAGATAGGCCGAGTGGGGGTCGAGTGAGGTCAGCATGCCCTGGATGGCGGCGCGGATCAGCTCGGTCTCATCGGGTGCTTCGATATACTCGTCGCGAATGCGGTCGAGGACCAGACCGAACAGTTCGAGCTGGCGATAGAGCTCTTCCTGTTCGAGTTGGGTCTGCTCGGACTGGGCAGCAACCGGCCCTACACTCGCGATGATCGCCAGTATGACGATCAGAGCCCGCTTGAATACCAACGCCATCAGCTCGTTCCACTTTCCTGTTGTTGGGACTGGGCTGTCCACCATCCCTCGGGGTCTATGGGAATGCCACCTTCCCTGAGTTCAATATACAGCGCGGGACCGGAAGCTCCAGCGCCCGCTTCAAGGTTCGGCGCGTCGCCCATGGTCCCGATCGGGGTGCCCATCTGCACGAAGGCGCCCGGCTCGACTGCGACCGAATCGAGCCCCGCCAGAACGACCAGATAATTCTGGCCTGCATTGAGAATGACGATTTGGCCGTAATTGAGGAACGGGCCCGAATGAACCACCCAGCCATCGGCGGGCGCCGAAACGGTCGCGCCGTTGGCGGTCAAAATCGCTATGCCCTTGGACTGCCCACCATATCCATCGGCGGCGCCATAGGTGGTCAGGGTTGCGCCAGCAACAGGGGCACTGAGGTAACCCCTTGCAGCCTCTATGGGAACTGCCGGCTCGGTGCGAGCGGTGTCGGCAAAGGCAAGCCGCAGGGTTTCGGGGTCGAGCGTGGGCACGTTCTGGCCGGAATTGGCGGCGCGGGTGGCCTCATCGGCGGCCGTCATGGCGGCAATGCGGCCTTCCAGCCCGGCAATCAATTGTTCGAGAGATGTCGCCCTGTCGGCCAATGCCTGGGCTTCGGCTTCCTCGCGCAGCAAATCATCGTTCAACCACTCGACCCCCTGATTGCGGGCTTCGATTATGGTTGCGATGCGCAAACGCTCCTCATTGAGCGTTGTAAGGTTGGCATTGAGCCGCTCGGATTCGGCGAGCGCAGTCTGCTTGAGCGCGACCAGTTCATTTAGGCTCTCGGTTACCGTTTCGGCCCGTTCCTGCAGCTGAGGCAATACAGCGCCGAGCAGCATCGCGGCTCGGGCCGACCCCAGCGCATCGGAGGGATCGACAATGATCGCCGGAGGGGGCTGGGCCGAAATGCGCTGGAGGGACGCCAGAAGGTTGGAGATCGAACGGTCATGGCCGTCTAGGCGCGCACGAACCGACTGTTCGGACGCGAACAGCGCTTCGAGCCGCTCTTCGATCAACCTTATGTCTTCATCGGCCAAATCGACGCGCTGTCCAGCCGCGATCAGTTCGGCGCCCAATTGAGTGGCATCGCCGTCAAGCGCTTCTATTTCGGACCGGATCGTTTCGATGCGATCTTCGCTGAGATCGATCTCACCGCGGACGTTCTCGAGATCGCCCTCGACAGACTGGCTGGCTTGCTCAAGCTCGCCGGCAGGAACGTCCTCGACGGCCGGAACGGGGGCCTCTTGCGCGGAGGGCGCCGCGATATGGCCGAGCGCCAATCCCGTGACCGCAATGGCGGCCAGCAAAGTGCGCAAAGAGGGTCTAAGGAAAGGTCCCACAGGCAGGCTCAAACCGGCAAACTCCGAATCAGCCCGGACCATAGCAGAGACGGGACCATCAATCGCCCCGGTGGTAGGGGTGGCCGGACAAAATTGTCGTCGCGCGGTAGAGCTGTTCAGCGGCCATGATGCGCACCAGCTGGTGCGGCCAGGTCATGGCGGAAAAGGAAATCACAAGATCGGCTGACTGACGCAGTTCGGCAGCCAAGCCATCTGCACCGCCGATCAAGAGCACAAGCGTCGGCTTTCCGCCGTCGCGCCATTCGGCCACTCGTGTTGCAAAAGCTTCGCTTGCGATGGATTTTCCGCGTTCATCAAGAGCGATGACCACGCTCTTTTCGGGAATCGAGGAGCGAATGGCACGCGCTTCCTCGGTCTTGCGCGCGTCGGCGCTGGACGCGCGGGATTCGCTGAACTCAATGACGGAAAAATCGGCAAGCCCGAGTGGCTTGCCGCTCGCTACGGCGCGGTCGAGATAACGCGCCACAAGATCCCGTTCGGGTCCGGCTTTCATTCGCCCGACCGCGACGATCAAAACACGCATGCGAACCGTTAGGCTCTGCTAGTGCGTATCGGTCCCGAAATCCGCAGCCCACATCTTTTCGATGTTGTAGAACTCGCGAACTTCAGGCCGGAAAATGTGAACGATCACATCGGATGCATCGACCAGAACCCAGTCGGCGGACGGCAGTCCTTCGATTCGGGGCTTGTCGTAGCCATGTTCCTTGAGCGCCTGGACCAATTGGTCAGCCACCGCTGCAACATGACGGTTGGAACGTCCCGACGTCACGACCATGTGGTCGGCGAGTGAGGATTTTCCAGTGATGTCGATGGAGATCGTTTCATCGGCCTTTGCATCTTCAAGCGATGCGAGGATCAGGTCGAGAACGGGGACCTGAGGAACGGCCTTGGTTGCGGCATCGCCCGATACCGACTTGCTGGGCGTGGGAGCCATCAAGCGTGGTCCTCCACCCTTTGGGGCATTTGTTGGGTCATCAAGCCTTGTCAGTTTCCTTGTGTCAGCTTGTCGATAAACACATGCAGCGCCTCTTGCGGTGCATGGAACCAATATGCGTGCGCCTTGGCGGTTTGCCAAGGGCCAGCATGGTCAATATCGATCATGGATTAATGTCGTTAATGAGACGGTAACCAAATGTCAGGGCTGCTGATCTTTCGGTGAGCCGTTGCGCAATTCGGTCGATGACAATGTGCTCATCAGACCATGGAGAAAGACCCAACTGGGGGGCTGGGCGGTAGCGAGAAGTGGTGCATCGCTTTCGTCAAGGCGCGATTGGGCGAAGCGCAGCGCGGTCTTCGAAAAAGGCGCGCGTCGGGTGGAGCCGGGCCTGACATAGACCGCGATGGGGATCAAGGCAAAAATGTCCTCCCAGCGCTCCCAGCGATGAAAGCTCGAAAGAGAGTCCGCACCCATGATCCAGACGAAGCGGCGGTCGGGCAGGGCGCGCGTTAGATAATCGAGCGTCTGATAGGTATAGGTGAACCCGTGTGCGGCTTCAAAGCCGGTTACGCGGATGGCGGGATGGTCCACGAGGTCACGCGCCGCTTTGACGCGTGTCTCCAGCGGCGCCAGTTCGGTGCGGTCCTTGAGCGGATTGCCCGGTGTCACCAGCCACCAGATTGCATCGAGGCCGAGCCGCTTGAGGCTTTCGCGCGACACGAGGCGATGGCCTTCATGGGGCGGATTGAAGCTGCCGCCAAACAGCCCGATGCGCATGCCCGGCGCCGAGGGTGGCAGATCGGTGATACCGGGAATAATGATACGATTGGTCAAGGACGGGTCTGCCCGTTGCCGCGCACCAGATATTTAAAGCTCGTCAACTGTTCGACGCCCACCGGACCGCGCGCGTGCATCTTGCCGGTGGCAATGCCGATCTCGCCGCCAAAGCCAAATTCGCCGCCATCGGCAAATTGTGTGGAGGCGTTGTGCATCAGGATCGCGGAATCGATTTCGTTGAAGAATTTTTCGACCGCTGCGGTATCTTCGGCGATGATGGCTTCGGTGTGGTGCGAGGAATAGTGCTCGATATGGGCGATGGCTTCGTCCACATCGGCAACGACTTTCACGGAAATGATCGCGTCTTCATATTCGGTGCGCCAGTCCTCTTCGGTGGCCGGCCGGGTCGTGGCGATCATCTGGCGGACGGTGTCGTCGCCGCGGATTTCGCAGCCCTTTTCGATCAGCGCGTCGATGACGGGCTTGAGGTGGGTCGCGACGATTTCCTTGTGGATGAGCAGGGTTTCGGCGGCGCCGCAGATGCCGGTGCGGCGCATCTTGGCGTTGGCGATCACGCCGACAGCGATATCGAGATCGGCGCTTTTGTCGACATAGACGTGGACCAGCCCTTCGAGATGGGCAAAGACCGGGACGCGGGCCTCGGATTGGACGCGGCTCACCAGGCCCTTGCCGCCGCGGGGGACGATAACGTCGATGGCGCCACCAAGGCCCTTGAGCATTTCTCCCACGGCCGCTCGATCTGTCGTTGGGACGATCTGGATGGCGTCTTCGGGCAGGCCGGCGGCCTTGAGGCCCTCGACGAGGCATGCGTGGATGGCGCGCGAGGAATGAAAGCTGTCGGACCCACCGCGCAGGATCACGGCATTGCCGGCCTTGAGGCACAGCGCGCCGGCGTCTGCGGTCACGTTGGGGCGGGACTCGAAAATTACGCCGATCAAGCCAAGCGGCGTGCGCACACGGGAGATGTCGAGCCCATTGGGGCGCTGCCAATTGGCAATGACCGTTCCGACAGGATCGGGGAGATCGGCAACCGTTTCGAGCGCTGAGATGATGCCATCGATCCGGGCGTCATCGAGCAGCAGACGGTCGAGAAACGCGGCGCTCATGCCGCCGGATTTGGCCGCATCGAGATCGGTGGCGTTGGCGACGAGAATTTTGGTACGATTGGCGTCGATCGCCTTGGCGGCGGCGCGCAGTGCAGCGGTTTTCTTGTCGCTTGCGGCGTGGGCGAGGATGGAGGCGGCCTTGCGGGCCCGACGCCCGAGGTCGTTCATGGTCGCCACAAGTGCGTCGGTTTGCTGTGCGGCTGCGCTCATGATTGCCTCCCGGTTTTCGTTACTGGCTCAAAAGCACGAGATTGTCGCGGTGCACAAGTTCGGTGCGTGTCGAAGGACCAAGCATATCCTTGATCGTCTCGCTTTTCTTGCCGATCACCAGATCGGCCGAGTCGCGGTCCAGGCCGACCAGGCCGCGAGCGATTTCCCGATCCCCAAGATCGCGGATCGCCACGACGTCGCCGCGCACGAAATCGCCGCGCAGCTTTACGACACCAATGGGCAGAAGTGAGCGGCCACCCTTGAGTGCCCGCACTGCGCCGTCATCGATGGTGATCTGCCCGGTAACTTCGAGCGTTCCCATGATCCAGCGCTTGCGGGCGGCGGTGGTGTTGGTCGCCGGGGCAAAAAGCGTGTGCCGTCCGCCATCGACAAGATTGCGCAGCGGGTGCAATCCGGTGCCGAGCGCTATGATCATCGCCGTTCCCGCATTCGCCGTGATCTTGCCCGCGCCAAGCTTGGTGGTCATGCCGCCGCGCGAGAGATGGCTTGCCGCGCCACCGGCCATTGCTTCGATCTCGGGCGTGATCTCGGCGACATGGGGGATATGGTGCGCATCGGGGTTTTGCGCCGGGGGAGCAGTGTAGAGCCCATCGATATCGGAAAGCAGAACAAGCATGTCGGCTTCGATCATCGTGGCGACGCGGGCCGAGAGACGGTCATTGTCGCCATAGCGGATTTCGAATGTGGCAACGGAATCGTTTTCGTTGATGATTGGGACGGCGCCAAGCCCCAGAAGCGTATTGATCGTGGTGCGGGCGTTGAGAAAATAGCGCCGCTCCTCGGTGATGTTGGGGGTCAGGAGGATTTGACCGGTGGTGATGCCGTGTTCGCTCAGATGGCTGGCCCAGGCTTGAGACAGGGCAATCTGGCCCGCACTGGCGGCCGCCTGGCTCTGGTCGAGAGGCAGGGCCTTGCCGGGCAGGCCCAGAAGGCGCCGGCCCAGTGCGATGGCGCCCGAGGACACGATAACCACATCGCGCCCTTCAGCCTTGAGGGCCGCAATGTCGCTGGCCAAAGCTGCAAGCCACTCGGTGCGCAACTTGCCCGATTTGTCATCGACGAGCAGCGCCGAGCCGATCTTTATGACCAGGCGCTTGTATCCTGCCAATGCGTTCTGCATTTCGACCGCCCGGGGCTGCATCAGGGCACCCATTTGTCCTTGGGCTCGGTTCGCGATGAGCGCGCCTCGTTCTCCTTGTTGTGGTCGAGAACGGCAAGCACCGCATAGAGCACGGCTTCCACATTCTTGCCGGTGGCACCCGATATGGCCAGCACATCGCCGCCCGATGCCGCTTTCAGGGCGCCGAGCCGCTCGGCGAGCGTCTCTTCGTCCAGCGAGTCGATCTTGTTGAGGCAGAGGATTTCCTCCTTGCCCACCAGCCCGCCGCCATACGCTTCAAGTTCGTTGCGGATCGTTTTGTAGGCGCCAACCACGTCTTCCTGGGTGCCATCCACCAGATGGATCAGCACGCCGCAACGCTCCACATGGCCCAGGAACCGATCGCCCAGCCCCGCGCCTTCCGAGGCGCCCTCGATCAGGCCGGGAATGTCGGCGAGAACGAATTCGCGCGCCCCGGCGCGAACGACGCCGAGACCCGGGTGCAGCGTGGTGAACGGGTAGTCGGCGATCTTGGGCTTTGCAGCGGTGACCGCAGAGAGAAATGTGGATTTTCCGGCGTTGGGAAGCCCCACGAGCCCGGCATCGGCGATCAGCTTGAGCCGCAGCCATATCCAGCGTTCCTCACCCGGCAGGCCGGGATTGGCGCGGCGGGGAGCCTGGTTGGTCGATGTCTTGAAGTGGGCGTTGCCAAAGCCGCCATTGCCACCTTCGAGCAGCGTCTGGCGCTGACCGACCTCGGTGAAATCGGCAATCAGCGTTTCCCCGTCCTCTTCGAAGATCTGGGTGCCGACCGGCACTTTGAGAACGATGTCGGCGCCATCGGCACCGGTGCGGTCCTGGCCCATGCCGTGGTTGCCGGTGCCGGCCTTGAAATGCTGCTGATAGCGATAGTCGATGAGGGTGTTGAGCCCATCAACACATTCGACGAGCACATCTCCGCCGCGTCCGCCGTTGCCGCCATTGGGGCCACCGAACTCGACGAACTTCTCGCGCCGGAAGGCGATCGAGCCGGCTCCGCCATTGCCAGAGCGGATGTAGACCTTGGCCTGATCGAGAAATTTCATAGTGTTTCAAGCGCCTTTTCAAAGGCGTCCCGTGTCAATTCGGTTTCGATATGGTCGATCTCGGTGTTCTGGGCAAGGCAGATTCGCTTGCCGATGCCCGTCTGGACAAAGCCCAGCTTGTTCTGAATGGCAAGCGAGGCCGCATTGAAATGGAAAACCCCCGAGACCATGCGGTTGGCGCCGGTGGTCGAAAAATACCATTCGATGACGGCTGTCGTGGCCTCTGTCATGTAGCCGCTGCCCCAATAGGGCTGACCCAGCCAGTATCCGATTTCGGCGTCGCGGCCCTCCTTGTGCATGCCGCAAAAGCCCATCAGCCCGTGGCGGGGTTCGCAGATGGCAAAGGTGATCGAATCGGGTGACCATTCCTTTTTCTGGCGCATGAGCCAGTCAACGGCCATGTTGATTGTGTAGGGGTAGGGCACGCGGGCGAGGTTCTTTGTCACCTCGAAATTGTTGAGCAGGGACGCGATGCGGGGGGCGTCCCGCAGCCGGGGGCGGCGCAGAATCAGCCGTTGCGTACGAATCTCGGGTTGTTCGGCCATAGTCAGGTCGTTTCCGCTGCGATGGTCAGTTCATAGGTTGTGACCGGAATGTCCTTGTGCGGTCCACAGCCGGAGATGGCTTCCTGGAGAAAAACGAAGTCCAGTTTTTCGAGGACGGCGCGGGAGGCACCGTTCTCGCTGCGGGCCTTGGCGCGCAGCGTTGCGCAGCGCCTTGTGTCCCGGACGGCATCAATCAGTGCGGCGGCTGCTTCGGTCGCGTAACCTCGACCCCAATAGGGTTGGCCGATCCAGTATCCGATTTCGGGCGTTGCATCGGAATGAAGGTGCAGCCCGATCAATCCAATGAGATCACCATTTGCCAGCACGATGGCATAGGCGTGTTCGGTTGCGGTACGGGCGATGTTTTCGATAAAGTGTGCAGCGTCACTTTCGGCATAGGGGTGGGGCAATGTCGTCATCGCATGGATTTTGCGGTTGTTGGCAAGTGCGGCAATGGATGCGATGTCGGCGCGTTCGGGCGCGCGCAGGACGAGACGCTCTGTCTCGATCCGATCCGGCAGTGCACCCCTGAGCGCTTCGCTATCCATCTATTTGCCCTTGCAAACGAAAAAGGGAGCCGATGACGGCTCCCCTGATCCATATGCGATCACGCTGCCGGGGAGAAGGTCTCCGGCAACTCCGTTTCGGAGCGCTCCGAAACGGCCTACCGAATTATTCAGCAGCCTTGAGCGGTGCAACCGATACATAGCTCTTGCCGCCCGACTTGGTGGCGAATGTCACCTTGCCGTCGACGAGGGCGAAAATCGTGTGGTCCTTGCCCAGGCCCACATTGGTGCCCGGATGCCACTTGGTGCCGCGCTGGCGCACGATGATGTTGCCGGCGACGACAGCTTCACCGCCGAACTTCTTTACGCCGAGACGGCGGCCGGCTGTATCGCGACCGTTGCGGGATGAACCGCCTGCTTTCTTATGTGCCATAGTCCACTATCCTCTTACAAACGGGGCGAATTACTGATCGGCCTTGGCGCGGGGACCTTTGCCTGCAAGCAGGTCCTTGGCCTGGCCAATCCAGTCATCGCGCTCGATGCGGCCCTTGAAGCTGAGCTCTTCGTCGACCTTGACGATGTCGTCAGCGGTCCACTCGGCGATCTGCTTCAGGCTGGTGATGCCCATTGCGTTGAGCTTCTTTTCAAGCGCGGGGCCGACGCCACCGATGAGCTTGATATCGTCCTTGATGTCGGCGGCGGGAGCCGCTTCGGTCTTTTCAGCCTTTGCGGGCTTGGCTTCGGCCTTTGCCGGCTTTGCGTCGGCAGCAGGCTTGGCTTCTGCAGCAGGCTTGGCTTCTGCCTTGGCGGCCTTTTTGGGCGCAGCGGCCTTCTTGCCCGAAGGCTTGGCGCCGCCGGTCAGAATTTCAGTGATGCGGACCAGCGTCAGTTCCTGACGGTGACCGTTCTTGCGGCGGTAGCCCTGGCGACGCTTCTTTTTGAAAACGATGACCTTCTTGTCGCGGAACTGCTCGACGACTTCGCCAGCAACCAGTGCGCCATCGACAAGCGGAGCGCCAAGCGTGACGTCGGCATCGGCGCCAACCATCAGGACATTTTCAAAGGTAATGACATCACCGGCTTCGCCAGCGAGTTTTTCGACGCGGACCAGGTCATTGGCAGCAACTTTGTACTGCTTGCCACCGGTCTTGATGACTGCAAACATATGTTTTGACCGGATTTGCACCCGGTTCCCTTGGTTTTCGCACCTTACGGCGCCGCGGACGATGCCTTAATTCCGCGGTCTTCTGGCTGGCCGGAGACTTGGTTTCCGGCGGGCGGCCTGTGGCAGCGTATTTAAACAAAACAAATGGCGCACAGGCAGGGCCCATGCGCATTCGGGCTGCTTATCGGGGCAAATGGCCCAAGAGTCAAGGCCCACGCGGCTATTGCAGCTCCCTAATACCAGTTCCGCTCGACGATTTCGGTCCGCGAACCTTCCGGCATCAATGCCGTCAAATCCGAGGGCTCATTGCCCGGCTCGTCGAAGGGGAAGCGGTAGTGAAAGGGGTAAACATAGCGCGGCGCGGTTTTTTCGATACAGGTTACCACTTGGTCGGGGGTCATCGTATAGGGCAGGTTCATGGGAAAGAACGCGATATCGATCTTGCCCAGATCGTCCATTTCGGGTGTCGGTTCGGTGTCGGAAGCGAGATAGACGACAGTGCCGGCGAAATCGAAGAGATAGCCGTTTCCGACGCCCTTCTCGTGGTATTTCTGACGGTCGGGCGTTGTGTTGTACATCGCGACGGCGCGGATCGTGATGCCGTGCCACTCGATTGTCTGGCCGTTGGCCATGAGCGTTGTGCGGGCGGCGAGGTCTTCTGGCAGCTGGTCGAAAACAATCCTGGGGGCGATAATGTGCGTCTCCTCGCTCATGACAGCGTCCAGGGTTTCAAGATCGAGATGATCCCCATGGTGATGGGTGAGGATGACCAATGTCGGGGCGGGGAAAGCGGCGAAACGAGCGGCGCCACCTATGGGGTCGCAATAGATGGTCTCTGCGTTCCATTCCATTACGAATGTTGCGTGGTGGATCGGGGTGATGCCCAGTGGGCCGGACGGCGTCTCGTATGTGTCACGCTCATTCATTGGTCTCTCCCATTCTCGGTGATCTGGTAAAAGTCGTCTGACCTGTAAGCCGCAATGGTCTGGGGCCGATGGTGCATGGTCCAGGTTTCGAACGTCCATTGCGGGGCATTGGTGTCGATGGTCTTTGCGGGGAAGTAGGTCTGCGCCGTTGCGGTTCCACCACGCGCCTCGATCCCGATTGTGCCGCGCCGGTATTGGTCGCCCTCGAAGGCGTCGAGCCGCGCCATATCGCGCTGGTTCAATCCAGCGATGACAAGCCCTTGCGTCCATTCGTCAGCGCGGACCAGCGCCGGATACAGATTTCCGGGATAGTAGACGGTGCGCCACCCGATGGCCCGGGCGTCGACCAGATCGCCGCGCGCCACGGCGCGGCCGAGGACGCCCTCGAGAATTTCCCGGTCGCGCAATGTGCCATAGGCAAAAAGGGGAAGATCGGTTGCGTTCATGAAAAGGTGACTATCAGGGTTGGCGACAATTCAAAACAAGGTGTTGCGGGCCAACCAACCCTATGCCATATAGCGCCCACCCAACGACCCAAGCGGCGATCTTTTGCCGCGACACCAAGACGGAGAGGTGCCGGAGTGGTCGAACGGGGCGGTCTCGAAAACCGTTGAGCGCGCGAGCGTTCCGAGGGTTCGAATCCCTCCCTCTCCGCCATGTTCTGCAGCTATATGGCTGATAATTATACGTATTTCGGATTACAGCTTGCTCGGTGTGTACCTTTGTGTGCACTTGCCCTGTTGGAAGCTGAATGCTGTCTCCCTAGTTACCTTTTTTGATCGCTTACAGACCTAGGATGTGGAGGCCATTTCAGGCAACGCTCAAGCTGTCATCTTCGCTGCCCGGCGACCGCCACGTTTTCTATCGCTGCGATCGCCTCTTCCTGAAAGGGGTACATGCTGTCCTTGCCGAAGCTTTCGTCGGCAGGGCCCTGTGCCGCGGCATCGACATTAGTGGCGAGTTTGTCCAACAGGTCCTTGGGCGAGAACCAGGGTGTCATTGGGGTCGCGTGGTTGGTTTTCCGCCTGATATCGCGATACCAGACGCCGGATTTTGTCAGCTACTGACGCACATAGGGCCGGCCGTTTGTGGCAAAGGCGAATGGCACGCGAAAAGAGCCCGAACTCACGGTAACGACCATTCGCAAGGGTGCGCCGCCGATAGAGTTAGAGAATGCTCGCCGCCGCAGGCTTCTGGCGATCAGCAGGGTACCTTCCGATCCAGTTACTAACCCAGCAACAGGAGAAGTGATCGCGCATGTTGCTCGTTTTGGTCGCACGGAAGCTGAGAATGCGATTGTTGCGGCCAAGGCGGCATTTCCTTCTTGGTCTGGTTTGTTGCAGTAAAATAGCACTGCTCAAGGGACTCATGTCGATCAATGAGAAGGAAGAATCTTCTATAAAGGTGGCCTCCCCCTGGAAAGGGCCCGAGGGTCGGGATTTGGTCCTTGTTGCCTGCGCGTTCGATGCGTTGCAATAGATTTCGAAGTTCGCCGTGCAGGAACGTGATCAACCCCACGTTTGCACGGCCCAGCAGATGCCAGACCGGGAAAGAAGCCGGAGCGATCGCTGGCAGAAAACGCGACACACATGCTGTCGACAATCATCTGTCGTTTTCCAGATTCGCCTGCAACTTCTCGGCGATCGCGAACAGCGCCTCGCGCTCGTCGGGTGCAAGAATGGTGATAACCTGCGCCTGTCGCTTCCGGGCAACAACGATCACCTTGTCGTGGAGTTTCTGACCGCTCGCGGTTATGACGCAATCGATCTTCTTTCTGGGCGAATCCGCGCCCGGCTGGATGGCAAGAAGGTCCCGCTGTTCCAGCTTGCGCACCACTCGGCTGACCTGAGCCTTATCGGTGGACGATTGGGCCACGACATCCCCGAAAGACAGAATCCCGGCATGAGCAACCAGAGAGAGAACGCGCCATTCCGCGATGGAAAGCCCGTGCGCGGACGCATAAGGCATCGTCACCTGACGTCGGAGCGCCCCCATCAGCGCACTCAGCCGCGTGGTCAGAAAGTCGTGCACCAGGAGATTTTCACCATCGGGTCCCAGGTCCGTCCATGGAGTGCGATCGGATTTTGGTTTCCGGTCCACAGATGTCGCTCCTTCAATTTTTCCGCGCCAGCGGGGCAGCTGTGCCCTGTTCGCCCAAGAAATTCCAACCCTTTCTCCCGAGCCTCACGAATAATGGTTGTATAGTCAACAAAAATGACAGATAGTGCCTTTGTTGACTAATCAACATCACAGGGTGCACCCACCGGAATGCGCCTTCCGGCCTCACAACACACGGAGAAGAACCGATGGAGCACGAACCCGTAGGGCTCTCGCTTCCGCAGATGAATGCACGCGAAAAGGTTCTCGGTCGCGCCGTTTATGCCGGCGACATCAAGCTTGCGCGTATGCTACACGCCAAGGTTCTCCGCAGCCCCTATCCCCACGCGCGCATTGTTTCGATCGACACTAAAGACGCCAGAGCTCTTCCCGGCGTGCGGGCTATCGCCACCGGTACCGACGTCCCTGCCAGGACCTGGGGTGTCAGCCACAAGCACCAGCATATCCTTGCCAGAGGCACCACCCGCTTCGTGGGTGAGGAAGTGGCGGCCGTGGTCGCCGACAGCGTCGATATCGCAGAACAGGCCCTCGACCTGATCGACGTCGAATACGAGGAATTGCCGCCACTTCTCGATCCCGAGCGCTCCCTCGATCCAGAGTCCCCGCTGCTCCACGAAGGCGGAAATCTCGCAGATGAGATCAATATCTCGCGCGGCGAAGTCGATAAGGGATTTGCCGCCGCCGACGTGATTCACGAACAAATCTATACGACCCACTCCCAGTATCCCGGGTACATGGAGCCGATGGCCACCGTCGCCGCCACCGACGGCAGCGGTCGCCTCACTGTCTGGACCTCGACCCAAACCGTATTTCTCGCCCGCCAGCGACTGGCGGAAGCCCTCGACCGACCCATCTCCACCATTCGTGTGATCCAACCCGCCGTGGGCGGCGGCTTCGGGGGCAAGATCGTCGAAGAACGCAGCAGCGTCATTGCCGCTTATCTCGCGACTCTCGTCGACCGTCCGGTGCGCCTTGGCCTCACACGCATCGAGGACATGCTTTCGGGCTGTTTCAGCGTCCCCGAGCGTATCCGCCTCAAGATCGGCATGAAAAGCGACGGAACGATCGTCGCCAAGGAGGTCGATATCCTTGCCGATTGTGGCGCGTATGCGGGACTTGCCCCCGACATCATGCTGGTTTCCGTCATGCGCAGCGACAACATGCAGCGCATCGAGAATATCCGCTCGCGCGCGCGCATGGTCTACACCCATACCATGCCCCGGGGCGCCTTCCGCGGTTTCGGCGGCACCCAGATGCTGTTCGCCCTCAACAGCCACATGGCGACCATGGCCGAAAAGCTCGGACTCGACGTGTTCGATGTGCACCGCAAGAACGCCATCCAGGCGGGCGACACCACCGTCCACGACTGGAAAATCGGCAGCTGCGCCCTCCCCCAATGCCTAGACCATGTGCAGAACGCCATAGGCTGGACCGGGAAGCGCGCCCGTCCCAAGGGGCACGGAGCCTTGCGGCGCGGCATCGGCATGGCCATGGCCATGCATGTGAGCGGCAATCGCACGATCGGCAATTGGGACGGTTCCACGATTGTGCTCAAGGTCAACGAGGACGGACGTGCCATTGTCCAGACCGGCGAATCCGACATGGGTCAGGGGGCGTTCACCATGCTTGCCCAGATATGCGCTCAGGAAATGAGCATCCCCGTCGATCACGTCACGGTCCGGCCCCCCGATACCGACACCTCCCCCTATGGCATCGGCACGCTCGCCTCTCGGGTGACCATCAATGCGGGCATCGCCATGGTCGAAGCAGCGCGCATGGCACGCGCCGAGATTCTTGAAGCCGCTTCGGAAAAGTTCGGCCACGCCTCCGAAGCCCTCGAAATCAGGGATGGTGCGGTGCGCTCGAAGGGCAGCGGAAATCTGGTCGCAGGCTTGGACGAGGTCTGCCGCTACCACATCTTCCGCCATGGAGGGGACGGCATTCTCGTCAAGTTCAGCCACGATCCTGTGACTGTGCGCATGAATGACGAGCATCGCGGTAACGTCGCGCCGGCCTATTCCTTTGCTGCCCAGTCGGTGGAGGTCGAAGTCGATACCGAGACCGGACAGGTTCGGGTCGTGGAAAGCTGGCTTGCCGACGATTGCGGTGTCGCGATCAATCCTCTCGCCGTCCATGGTCAGTCCAATGGTGCCGCCGTCCAGGCAATTGGCTGGGCGCTCTATGAGGAGCTCCATTTCGAAGGCGGGCGTCTCGTCAATGGCGAACTCGCCGACTACACCATGGCGACCGCCGACGCGGTGCCGACCCTTCACAGCGAGATTGTTGAATCCTTCGAACCCAACGGCCCGCTCGGTGCCAAGGGCGGTAGCGAGACCGCCATCCTGCCGGGAGCCCCCGCCATCGCCAACGCCGTATACGACGCGATCGGCGTTCGCATTACCGATCTACCCATCACCCCTGAAAAAATTCTGGCCGGACTAGCGGCGCAAAGGGAGGCCGCTCGTGCTGCCGTTTGAATTTCTCGAGCCTCAAACCCTCGCCGATGCCATCGCCATGCTGGGCGATCATGATGACGATGCCTGCGTGTTCGGTGGTGGCACCGCCCTTTTGCTTGCCATGCGCCAGCGCATGATCGCCGCCAACGTTGTCGTTTCGCTCGGGGCACTGGATCAGTTGCGCGGCGTGACCTTTTCTCCCGGTCAGGGTCTGCGCATCGGCGCCATGACTTGCCACGCAGAGATCGCCCGCGCGGAACCTGTTCACGCCCATTATCCGGTTCTGGCGCAGCTCTTTTCCGGCCTCGCCAATCCGCAGGTGCGCAATCAGGGCACGGTAGGTGGCAATGTCTGCTACGCCGATCCGGCCACCGATCCCCAATCGTGCCTCATTGCGCTCGGTGCGAACGTCATCATCGCCGGACCAGATGGTGAACGCCGCCTGCCCATGCGCGAGTTTGTCGTCGATTTCTTCACCACAGCCCTGGAGCCCGGCGAGATTCTCACCCAGATCATCGTCCCACCGCCTTCTCCTCAGACCGTCGGCCATTACCGTCGTTTGCTGCGCACCCCTGCCGAGCATCGCCCCGTCGCCAACGTTTCCCTGGTCGTCACCGAACGCTCGAACGCATGGGACGCCGTAAGTCTCGTCATCGGCGCCGCCGTGCCGGTGGCGCAGACAATGTATCGCGCCGAAGCATTCCTGTGCGGACGTCCTCTGTCGCTCGACCTCGCCGAAGAGGCAGCCCAAATTGTTGCCGAAGACCTCAACCCGGTCTCGGACGGTCGCGGTGACGCTGCTTTTCGCACCCAGATTGTGCGCGCAGCGACCCGCAGGATCATCGCAGAAGCCGCCGGGCTCGACTGGAGTAAGGCCTCATGAGCACCCATCAGATATCCATTACCCTGAACGGCGAGGCGATGGACCTCGAAGTGCCCTCAAACCGGCTTCTTGCCGATTTCCTGCGCGACGACCTGGCCATGACCGGTACGAAGCGCGGGTGCGAGACCGGCGTTTGCGGCGCGTGCTCGATCCACGTCGATGGCGCGGTCGCAAAATCGTGCCTCAACCTCGTTGTGCAGATGAACGGCAAGGCGATCACTACGGTCGAAGGGCTTGCCCAGGGGCAGACTCTCCACGTCCTCCAGCAGAGCTTCATGGAGTGTGGGGGCTTGCAATGCGGATATTGCACGCCAGGGTTTCTCATGGCCGCTGCAGATCTGCTCTCGCGGAACACCGACCCGGACGAAATGGAAATCCGCAGGGCACTATCGGGCAACATATGCCGCTGTACCGGATATCAAGGCATCGTGGACGCTGTCCGCCAAGCCGCGGAGAAACTGAATGGAAATTGAACTTTCGCACGTTTTTTCAGAGCCCGCCGACGCGTTGTGGGCGGTCCTGCTTGATCCTGAACAGGTCTCGAAATGCGTCCCCGGCATGCAGTCGGTCGATGTGATCAGCGACACCGAGTATCATGCGCGTATCAAGGTCAAGATCGCCTTCATAAGCGCCAACTTCACCATCCGCACGCTCATCACCGAAGCCAACCGGCCCCATTATCTCCAGGCCGAGGCTTCCGGTCAGGACAAGTCGGTTGGAAGTTCGGTCAAGGCCATTGTCAATATGAACCTTACCGATGTCGGCGAGGGCAGGACCGAACTGCGCGTCAAGGGAAGCGCGACGGTCCTCGGACGGCTGGGCACGTTGGGCCTCAATCCCATGCGCACCAAGGCGGAACGTATGTGGGAGCAATTCTGTGGCGCTCTCGAAGCCCATTTGTCGGGAGATCGTGCCGACGAGGCAAATACCGTTCCCGATCGACCTGATGCGCGATCGCCAGGCTCAGCCGCCGATGCCACCCGGCCACTCACGCCTTCGGCACCATCATCCGCTCCGCGGTCGGCACGAAGAGCGAAGGGGCTCTTTTCCTGGTTCGGATCGAGAGACAAGACCGAAGGCTTGCGCATCGAAGTCCACAGGACAGATACGCGCGTCGTGATCTCCTGCCCGGCATCCCATGCCGACCAATGCTTTGCATGGCTCGATCGTCAGCTCGGGCCACAAGAGGGCAAATAACGCTCAATCGAACAACAGGCTGACTTCAAAGGGAAAAAAATGACCACTGGAAACATGACACGGCCGCCCGGCGAAACGCTCCGGCCCCGACACTCTCAAAAAACACCGAACTCAATCGCCGATGTTGCGCATCTTAGCCGCCGCAACACCAGGGAGAAGATGCCTATGCTTTCCAAACTGCTCACACTGACCGCTGCTTCGACCCTCATGATCGCCATCGCACCTGCGGTCCAGGCTCAGGACGTCACGCGTCTCACGGTCGCCTTGCCGGTCAACCTGTGCCTCGCCAATTGGCCCTTCTATGTCGCTGCCTCCGAAGGCATGTTCGCCGAAGAAGGACTTGATGTTGCCATGGAGGGGCTCGACGGATCTTCCACCGCCATTCAGGCAACGCTAGCCGGTCAGTCCCAGATCGCAGTCTCCGCTCCTGCCGATGTGCTTGCGGCGAGCGGCGCGGGCGCCAATCTCATCGGATTTTACAGCTTCTACCAGTATCTCCCCTTCGATCTTGTCACGCTCGCCGATTCCGATATCGCGTCCCTGGCTGACCTCGAAGGAAGAACGATCGGCATGTCCAGTCCCGGCGGTGGCGAAGCGATCTTCATGCGCTCGGTCATGAGCAATTCGGAAATCGAGGAAGGCTCTTATGAAGAGCTTGCCGTGGGTGAAGGCAGCGCCGCCGCAACGGCACTGACCAGCGGCGTCGTCGATGCCTTCTCGGCTTCCTTTGTCGACGAAATCATCTTTTCGGCCATGGGCCTCTCCTACCAAAAGCTCAAAAGCGAGACCTATCCGGCCGTGACGGGGCTGGTTCTCACCACGCCGCTCGATTACTTCGAGGCCAATCCGAACGTCATCGAAGGTATTGGTCGCGGCCTCGCCCGTGCCACAGCGGCAGGGCTTGCGGATCGCGATCTGGTCGTTTCCGTGTGTGGCGCCGTAGCCCCGCAGGAAACCGAGGATATGGGCTTCGCCACCTCGGTGCTCGACGCTGTCGATCCCATCTTCACCCTGCTCGAGCCCACGAACGGTCAATACGGCCAAACCGACGAAGCAGGCTGGGCCGAGTATCGCGACCTCATCATCGAGATCGGAATTGCGCGGCCGGCTGCTGCCGAAACCGAGGTCTCCAACCAGTACGTCTCGGTCTGGAACCAGTAATGATGGCTCCGCGCGCAACCGAAAAGGTCAGCGAGGGCGACGGGCGGGCGAACTTCTCGCCCGCCTCCCCCGTACCCTCTTCCACCGCGGTCAACATCCGCAATGTGACCCGGACCTTTGGCTCGGTCACCGCTTTGAGCGATGTGTCGCTTGACGTGGCCGAAGGCGAGTTCGTCGTCCTGCTAGGACCGTCCGGTTGCGGCAAGTCGACCCTGCTTAACATCATCGCGGGCCTGCTGCCCGCCACACGGGGTGTTGCCGAGGTCGGCGGCCACCCGGTATCTGGCGTGCCCGACGCCATTGGCATGATGTTTCAGAAGGCCGTGCTGCTCCCCTGGCGCTCGGTTCGCGACAACATCGTTCTCCCAATCGAGATCGCCAGAGGTCGCAAGGCCGCCCGGGCCGCCCAGACCCGCGTCGACGAGCTTCTGGAACTCGTCGGCCTCACCGGTTTCGGCGACCGTATGCCGAACGAGTTGTCTGGCGGCATGCAGCAGCGCGCCGCGATCTGCCGCATGTTGATCAACGATCCGCCTATTCTGTTGCTCGACGAACCGTTCGGCGCGCTTGACGAGTTCACGCGCGAGCACATGAATATGCAGATGCTCGATCTCACCAACCGCTTGGGCCGCACAGCGATTCTTGTGACTCACTCCATCTCCGAAGCGGTGTTCCTCGCCGACCGCATCGTGGTGATGAGCGCCCGTCCGGGCCGCATTGCGGGCATCATCGATGTCGGACTCCCCGAGCACCGCAGCCCCGATATCACGACCAGCCCCCAATTCCAGCACGTCGTGGAGCAGGCCCGCGGAATGCTTCAGATCGGCTACGCCATGGAGAATGACTGATGTCGACAAGTCCTCACACCGCTTCACCGTCCGCCATCGCACTTTCTGAGCAGCGGGCGCCCCTGCTGGAGCGTCTGCCCTCCAGTGTCCTGGTTGGAGGCTCACTCATCCTTCTGCTCACCATCTGGGAAATGGTGGTCATAGTGGGATGGATACCCGAGTTGATCCTGCCTCGCGCCTCCAGCACAGCGGTCGCCCTTTACAACATCATCGTCGATCTGCTGACCGGTGGAAATGTCTGGGTCAGTTATCGCACTACGCTGATCGAGGCCGCCCTGGGGCTGCTGTTTGCGGGTGCCATCGGGTTCGTCTTCGGCGCTTTGATCGCTGAAACCACCTTCGGACGGCGCGTGATTCAGCCCTATATGGTGGCGCTCTATGCCGCTCCCAAAGTCGCTCTCGCTCCGGTTTTTGTCGCCTGGTTCGGGTTCGGAATGACCCCCAAGGTCGTCATGGCCGTGACTATCGCCTTCTTTCCGGTGATGGTCGATACCGCCGCCGGCCTATCGGGCGTCGACGAGGATTCCGACAAGCTTTTTGCCACGATCCGGGCCAATCGCTGGCAGCGCTTCTTCAAGCTCAAGCTGCCCAATGCGCTTCCGTTCATCTTCGCCGGACTCAAGACTGCAGCAGTGCTTTCGCTGATCGGTGCGCTGGTGGGCGAATTTTCCGGCGGCGGTCGGGGTATCGGCATCCTGATCCAGACCGCCAGCCTGCGTTTCAACCTCGATGTCGTCTTCGCCCACGTGATCCTTCTATCGGTCACCGCGTTCGCCATCTACTGGGTGATCGACAGGATCGAGCACAAGGTCGTCTTCTGGCGCAAGGCCGGGTTCATCCCGACCCAGGCCTGATGAGTTCCAATTTCCGGGGGCAACGCAAAGTCCTCCCCCGGAATCTCTCCAATGACGGGCCAATCCCACCCGAAAGGCCCAAGCGAACCGACAATGAACATCGCACTCGCCCTCCTGGCCGCCGGAAAGTCGAGACGGATGACCGGAGGCCACCACAAGCTCCTCGCCGACTTTGGCGGCGTTCCCGTGATCCGGAGATCTGCGCTTGCCGCGGTTGGAAGCGGCGCCTGCACGGTGCTTGCCGTCCTCGGTCATCGCGCGGATGCGTTGCGCGCCCACCTCTCCGACCTCGACCTTGAGATCATTTTCAACCCGGACCATGCCACCGGCCTCTCATCCTCGCTCCAGACCGCCGCCTTGCGCGTCCCGCCCGACGCGCACGGCATGATCGTGCATTTGGCGGATATGCCCGGCATCGGCAGCGACAGCCTGCGACGCCTTATGATCGCCTTCGAAGACAATGGCGGCGAGGCCATCGTGCGCGCCACCGACGCGGGCCACCCCGGCCATCCCGTGATTTTCCCCCGCTCTTTCCTGCCCGGCCTTTCATCCCTCGTAGGCGATATGGGCGCGCGCGACCTCATCCCTGCATCAAGACTTCCCCTTGTCGACGTCGAACTCGGCCTCGTCGCCTCGCTCGACGTTGATACGCCCGAGGCGCTTGCCGCAGCAGTCCGTATCCTGCTGTGACCTCCCCATCCAAAAGCCTCCATCCGGCCCTCGATGACCCATGGGAACTTGCCCGCGCTCATCCCGAGGAAGCGGTTCTGGCTGTTCTCACCGACACTCACGGACCATCCTATCGCGATCCCGGCGCCGCCCTTGCCATCTTGCCTGACGGAAGTTTTGCCGGTGCGATCACCTCGGGCTGCATCGAAGCCGACCTCTTTGCGCGCGCCCGCGAGGTAAGGGCCACGGGCCGCCCGCAATCCCTACGCTATGGAGCGGGTTCGCAATTTTTCGACTTGCGTCTACCCTGTGGCGGTGCGGTTGAGATCGCCCTTTTCCCGCTTCGCGATCCCGACTGTCTTGGTGCCTTGTCCGTCGCCCGACAAGATCGCCGCGCCGTGTCGCTAACCCTCGGCCCCGACTATCGGTTGTCGCTCGGCCCATGGCGTCGGACCGGCAACGGTCCCGATGGCTTCACCCTGGGCTTCAGGCCTCCGGTGCGGTTCTTGATTTTCGGAACGGGGCCGGAAGCGACAGTCTTCACCGACCTTGTGCGCAGTCTGAATATGGACCATCTATTGTGCTCGCGAGATGCCGCCACGCTTGGGGTTGCGGCCGGGCTCGGTTGCCAGATCCGGCATATGGACGGGCAGGGAACTTCGCACAACATTGAAATCGATTCCCGTACCGCCGCTGTTCTGTTCTTCCACGACCACGACCACGAACTGGACATCCTGCGCTCCCTCGTATCCACGTCGGCCTTCTATATCGGCGCTCTTGGCAGCAGGCGCACCCAAGCCACCCGCCTCGACCGCCTGCGCAACCTTGCCGTCAGCAAATCCGCCCTCGAGCGCATTCGTGGTCCGATCGGCCTTATACCCTCCTCGCGCGACCCTCGCTCGCTCGCCGTTTCGGTCCTTGCCGAGGTCATGCAACTCGCTAGTCTATGATGGCTGATGGCCCGACAGGACAATACAGGTCAGCCGGAATCAGATCGACGATCTCATCTGGCCCGTCTGGTCGAGGTTAAAATTCGGCGGCTTTTTCGGCTGAGCCAACCTGACCCTACGCAACGCCGACGGGTATATAGGGATGACTGCAGGCGCCAACCCTGCCGGCCGGATATGTGAAACCCTACGTCAAGCGCGGCAAGAATGACGAGGTCGATGCAGAGGCAATCTGCGAGACCGTGACACGACCGACCATGCAGTTCGTTCGGACTAAAATCGCAGAGCAGCAGGCGATCCTGGGGGCAACGTCACCCCGCGTTGAAACTGGCGGCCTTGACACAGATCGCGCCCCTCCCCGCCGCCTGCCCCACCCCCGATCCGGCAGGCGGCACCCCGCCCAGAGGTAGCGTGGACCTTAGGAGGTCGCGGACACAACCATACAGTCGTCTCCATCGAGCCGCTCTCCTCTTCGCCCTGGAGGGCGGCTTTGTCTATATCGGCTAAACGGCGACGTGTCAGGCGTTTTCGCAGCGAGAGGAGACGGTGCCGTCCCGCTAGCCGGAGCAAACAGGTGGGCGCGTCCCTGCCCATTATCGCTCAACCCGTTACCACAACACACATCCAAGGCGATGAGGAAACCGTCTTGCCGTGCCGGCAGATGCCGTGTTGAGTTGGGGCGGGTGTCAAGGGCCTCCGGCACTCGTAGAGCAGCCTTCCGAATCCTCACGCGGGAGGTTCGCCGGCGACAGATGCCAACGTCACCTTGGGTTAGGCGGACTGAACAACTTTCGTGGCCTCAAGGGACACCTCCCCGCATATCCAGACAAAATTTAGAACAACGGTCCGCACCAACGAGCAACCGTCAACGCGTACCATACGCCACTGGGGTGGCACAATGTGGTCAGTGGTTTCGAATATCGGGGCGGTATTGGCGGCGAACTCAGTCGGCGGCGACGGGCCATTGGCCAGTCACCAGTCACCAGTCACCAGTCACAAAGGAGACGTCAGCATCGGGTCGAGCGAACGGATTTTTCATGTGCCAGGCCAGCGTCATTATGTCGAGACAAAAATTTGTTAGGAGTACGGTGAGTGCGGTTCTGCTTTTGAACGAAAGCGCTGGCCGCCGGTTGGGTATCTGGGTGTGGGTAAGAAAGTCAACGTGTTTCAGTACCCACGTCTCAAGCGGGATCCAGAGCACAAGCTCCAGAAGCTATCCGATGAGGATCGGCGTCCTCGCGTGCCATGGATCGAGTTAGTGCTCGTGGCTTTCATTTCTGCCACTTTGGTGGTCTTCGCATCTCACCTAATTCGACCGCGCCCTTTTCGCCTCCTTTCGCACCGCGGACTGATGCAGCGCATCCTGCTGCCCTTTGAGGCTCGCCACTTCAGCAGCAAGTTTCCTTCTGAGGGCATCGCCTTCGGCATCTCGCGCAGGAAAACGCCCCACGCGTCACCGCATCGTTTGTTGCTGGGCGACCGGCGTCAGTTTGGGTGAACGCAAGAAGCAGTCGAACTTCGTCCTTGCCTTCGCTATTCTTTGTCCTTTGTGCTGCTCCGGTTCATGTCGCGGGGATGAGGGCTTCGACCTCATCTACGTTGGCGGCTTCGGTGGCGGGCTTGTCCCAGCGGATGCGGTTGATGCGGGGGAAGCGCAGGGCGACGCCGGATTTGTGGCGGGTGGAGGCCTGAGCGCTGTCGAAGGCGACTTCAAAAACCAGGGATTTTTCCACTTCGCGCACCGGGCCGAAACTCTGGATTGTGTGGGCGCGCACCCATTTGTCGAGTTCTTTCAGTTCGGCGTCGGTGAAGCCGAAATAGGCCTTGCCGATGGGCACCAGTTCATTGCCCCGCCAGGCGCCGAATGTAAAATCGGAATAATAGGACGAGCGCTTGCCGTGGCCGCGCTGGGCGTACATGAGAACGGCATCGACAAGGTTGGGATCGCGCTTCCATTTGAACCAGTTGCCCTTGGGGCGGCCGGGGACGTACGGGGCGGATTTGAGCTTGATCATCACGCCCTCATGGCCGTTTTCATCGGCGCCCTGGCGGCGGATGGCGCCCAGTTGTTCCCAATCGGAAAAAGCGAGCAGTTGCGAGAGGTCGAGACGGGACTGGGTCTGGTCGGCGAAAAACCCCTGGAGACGGGCGCGACGGTCGATCCAGGGGAGGGCGCGGATATCCTCGTTCCCATCGAACAGCATGTCATAGACCCGGATGAAGGCGGGGTGTTCACCGATCAGCTTTTCGGTGGCCGATTTGCGGTTGAGGCGCTGCTGCAGGGCGTTGAAGGGGGCAGGCTCGAAATTGTTGCCAACCAGCAATTCGCCATCGAGCACCCCGTGCCCGAAGACGTTTTCGACAAGGTCGGGGAAGGCGGGCGCAATATCCTCGCCTGTGCGCGAGAACAGCGATGCCGGGCCATCGCCGAGGATCAATTGCACGCGTATGCCATCCCATTTCCATTCGGCGACGAAATCGGCCGGATCGAGGCTTGCGAAGTCCTTGTCCTCGTCGATGGGGTTGGACAGCATGAGGGGGTGAAAGCGGGATGTATGGTCGATCTCGGGTTTGGACCCGGTGCCATCGAGCCATGCAAACAGCGCGCCATAGGGCATTTTTATGCCGTGCCAGATTTCCTCGATGTCCTTTAAGTCCGTGCCGCTCATTTCGGCCAGAGCGGTCTTGGCGAGACGTTCGGAAACCCCGATGCGCAAGCCCCCGGTGGCCAGCTTGACCAGAGCCCAGCGCTCGTTGATCTGTGCGCTGGTCAAAAGCTCTGCGATCAGGAGCGCGAGTTCGGATTTCGGCGTGGTGTTTAAAAGTTCGACGAGATCGGAGAGCGAAGGCAACTCGCGCGTGCCGCCCTTGTGGGGCCAGATCAGCGCAATGGTTTCGCCCAGATCACCGACGTAATCGTAGCTGAGCGCGAAAAGATGCGGGTCGACTTCGGCCAGCACAACCTGTTTGAGGCGGGCGGGTTTGACGTGGGCGAAGCTGAGCGCGCCGGTGAGGACGGCCAGCGCATAGCCGCGGTCGGGATCGGGCGTATCGCTGAAATAGGCGGCGAGCGCTTCAATCTTGCGGTTGCGCGAGGGGGTGAGGGCCAGGGTTTCGAGGAGAGTCGCAAAGCGCTTCATTGCTCTTGTTCCTCGTCTTCATAGCCCTGGATGTTGAGCGGTTCGGCGACGAGACCCTGCTGGCGGGACCAATAGACAAGCGCATCCTCGCGGCCATGGGTGACCCAGATTGTCGCCGCCCCGGTGTCGGTGACCGTTTGGGTCAGTTCGGGCCAATCGACATGGTCGGAAATGACCAGGGGCAGTTCGATGCCGCTCTGGCGGGCGCGCTGTTTGACGCTCATCCAGCCCGAGGCCATGGCGAGGACGGGATCGGGCAGCCGGCGGCTCCAGCGGTCCTTGAGCGCCGAGGGCGGGGCGATGATTATGGCGTCGGCCAGTTCGGCTTTTGTCGCTTCGGTGGCGTGGCGGAGTTCGCCCAGTGCGATACCACGTTCGACATAGAGGTCGCACAGGCGCTGCATCGCGCCGTGGAGATAGATCGGGGCGTCATAGCCCGCGTCGCGCAACAGGCTGATGACCCGTTGGGCCTTTCCCAGAGCGTAGGCGCCGATCACATGGGCGCGGCCGGGGTGGGCGGCGAGCGATTTGAAAAGTTTGGCGATTTCCTCGAACGGGTGCGGATGCTGGAAGACAGGCAGCCCGAAGGTTGCTTCGGTGACCAGAAGATCGCAAGGGACGAGCTCGAAGGGCTGAGCGGTCTTGTCGGGCAGGCGCTTGTAATCGCCGGTGACGACGACCCGCTGGCCATCCTGTTCGATCAGCACCTGAGCGGAACCCAGGATGTGGCCGGCGGGATAAAGGGTGATGGTGACATCATCGATCCTGAGCGGCTGGCCGAATTCGAGGGGCTGGAAGCTGCCGGCGCAATCGGGACCGTAACGGGTTTGCATGATGGCAATGGTATCGGGGGTGGCGAGCACCTTTTGATGCCCGGAGCGGGCGTGATCGGCGTGGCCGTGGGTGATGATGGCGCGCTCGCGGGGGAGCGTGGGATCGACATAGGTATCGATACGCCGGATATGGAGATCGCGATCGAGCACCTGGGCCATGGGTGGGTCTTTCCGTTCGTCGCCATATTGCCGCGGAGGCTTTTCCACGACAAGGTTTCCGACGGCTCATGGAGCGTCGGTCGTAACGGGATGAACGGGCATGGGGCGATGAACGCTCCG
>DDGC01000004.1:324467-361004 GCA_002337455.1 Rhizobiales bacterium UBA1912
ACGTTCGTTGCGCTTGCGTCCATTAGAAGCGGGTTCGTGGGAGGGAGTATGGGGGAAGTGGCAGGAGCGGGGATAAGTTTTGTCACGCGCCTCTCCATTCCCTCCAGCGTCATCCCCGGGCTTGACCCGGGGATCCGCCGCATCGGGATGCCGGTGAAGAGGTAGAGGAGCGCTGAGGCGCGAGGGGTTCGGACTGAGCGTACCGCTGCAGCCCTCCGCTTACGCTTCGGGCGCTCGTACCTCAAATCGCTCCACTGGAGCGATTTGCCCAGCGGGACGCTACTTGCTCCCCGGGTCAAGCCCGAGGATGACGAAGGGTGGGGGAAGCGGTGATGAAAGAGTGCTGGCGCTGCTGGTTACTGGGTCCCGGGTCTTCGCCCGGGATGACGGCGAGGTGAGGAGACGTCGGTAATGGAGCCGCGAGGATAAGTTTCTCGTGCCCGGCCATATCCCCTTGCGGGGAAGATGAGGCAAATCGGACGGTTAAACATGCTCGACCGGCTCGGCCCCAGGCTCTAGCATTGGGTATCGGGAAGGGGAGCGGGGATGAGTCTTATCGGTTTTGAAGGGCAGGCGCCCGAGATTGCGCGGGCTGCGGGCTATGTGGCGCCCTCGGCGATGCTGATCGGCAAGGTGCGGCTCGAGGAGGGCGCGAGCGTCTGGTTCGGCGCTGTGCTTCGGGGCGACAATGAATGGATTGGCGTAGGCCGCAATTCCAATGTGCAGGATAACGCCGTGCTGCACACCGATATGGGCTATCCGCTCACAATCGGGGAGGGGTGCACCATCGGGCACCTGGCCTGCCTGCATGGCTGCACGATAGGCGATGGGAGCTTGATCGGGATGGGGGCGGCGGTGCTCAACGGGGCCAGAATCGGTCGTAATTGTCTGATCGGGGCCAAGGCGCTGGTGCCCGAAGGCATGGAAATTCCGGACGGATCGATGGTTCTGGGGATGCCGGGGCGGGTGATGCGGGCGCTTTCGAACGAGGAGATCGACCGGCTTTCCCAGGGCGCCAAAGCCTATGTGGAGAAATCGGCCCGCTACAGGGACAGCGCGGTTTTTCTCAAATGAGGATCGCAAAGAGACTCGATTGACTCTTGGTTCGATCTGAGTCCAAATAGAACAAAATAGGAACATTGAGCCATGAACAAAGCTCGCCAAATCGGTGTGCTGCGAGAGGCTCTGGCCAGTCTCGATCCTTTCGGTGAGACCGGGCGGCACGGCGTCTTCACTCTGGGCGCCGGCCCGGTCGATGCTGCCCTGGGAGGCGGGTTGGCGCGGGGCGCCGTACATGAAATCTATCCTGCCCAGGTCTTCGACATTGCGGCTGCCGCCGGTTTTGTGACCGGGCTCAGCCTGCGGGCTGCGCCCCGTGCGCCGTTGATCTGGATACGGCACAGGCGCAGCGAGATCGAGGCGGGGACGCTCTACGCCCAGGGGTTCGCCGAAATGGGCGCGGCGGGCGACCAGCTCGTCGTGGTGCATGTGGACGATGTCGCAGATGGCTTGCGGGCGAGCCTTGAAGCACTGCGGTGTCCGGGGCTGGGGGCGGTGATTTTCGAAAGCTGGGGCACTTCGAAACATCTCGATCTCACCGCCAGCCGCAGGCTGTCGCTGGCCGCGCAGGAAAGCGGAGCCACGGGCCTGGTTTTGCGCGTGATGAGCGAGCCGGAGCCGAGCGCTGCCGCAACGCGCTGGCAGGTGGAGACGGCCCCGTCCTCCGATCCTCTCGGCATGCCCGGGCGGGCGGCGTTTTCCACCCGCCTGCTTCGCCAGCGGAGCGGGCCGTCCGGCTGGCGCTGGAATCTGGAATGGAACCATGAAACCCTTGGATTTGCACAAACCCAGGCGCTATCTGGCCTTGTGGCTGCCCCTCATCGTGACCGACCGATTGGTTCGCCTGGCGATCCAGGATGGGCGAAAGCAGGGTGACCACCCCCTGGTGGTCGTTGCCCGCAGGGGGAATATCCTCGCTCTGGTGGGGGCTGATGCCAATGCCCGCCGCCAGGGTTTGAGGCCCGGCCTTGCCTTTGCCGACGCAAAGGCGAGGGTGCCCCAGCTCGAAGTCGCCGAACACGACGAGACGGCCGATGCCGATCTTTTGGAAAGGCTGGCCGATTGGTGCGATCGCTATAGCCCCCTCGTCGCCGTCGAGCCGCCCGATGGCATCGTTTGCGACATTACGGGCGTGTCCCATCTGTTCGGCGGAGAGGCCGGGCTGGTTGCCGACATGGAAAACCGTTTAAGAGCCCAGGGCTTTGCAACCCGCATCGCCATTGCAGGAACGGCGCGCGCGGCCCGGGCGCTGGCCCGGTTCGGCAGGGGCGGGATCGTCCCGGTCGGGGCCGAGGCGCACTCGCTGGCCGGGCTGCCGGTCGAGGCGCTCGAAGCGGGGGAAAAAACCACTATGGGCCTGCGCCGGGCGGGGCTCACCTCGATAGCCGACCTCGCCGCCCGTCCCAGAAAGCCGCTTGCGGCGCGGTTCGGGAACGAAATGACAGCGATTCTCGCCCAAATCCTGGGCGAGATCGACCGGCCGATCACTCCGCGCCGTCCCTTGCCGGACTTTGTGGCCGAGCAGCGTTTTGCCGACCCCATCGGGCTCATGGACGATATCGTTTTCGCTCTCACAACGCTTTCCCAAAACCTCTGCAAGAGTCTGGATCGTCATGGACAGGGCGGGCGGTGCTTTGAGGCCGCGTTCTTCCGCGCCGACGGCAAGGTCACCCGCATCGAACTGCTCTCGGGACAGCCGCTCAAGGACGCGGGTGTGCTCACGCGGCTGCTGGAAATGCGCCTGGAGGCCCTGATCGATCCGCTCGATCCGGGTTTCGGGTTCGACATGATCAGGCTTTCGGTGCTGGCGGGCGACGATATGGCCGCAATACAGAGCGGGCTCGATGGCAAGGCGATGGCCTCGGGCGAAGTGCGCGATCTGATCGATCGGCTGAGTGCGCGGTTCGGGGCAGGATCGGTGCAGCGGTTTGTTGCCAATGACAGCCATCTGCCCGAGCGGGCGGCGCGCGCCATTCCGGCGATCTCGGATGAAAGCCCGAGCGGGGTATGGCGGAAAATGGGCCCGTTCGGTGTTCCGGCCCGCCCCCTGTTTCTCTTTTACCCGGCCCCCACCATCGAGGTGATTGCCGAGGTTCCCCATGGGCCGCCGCGCAGGTTTCAATGGCGGCGGGCCTGGTTCGATATCGTCAAGGCCGAAGGCCCCGAGCGCATATCTCCCGAATGGTGGCGCAAAACCAGCGATACGCGGGCGCGCGACTACTTCCGTATCGAGGATACGGCCGGGCGCCGTTTCTGGGTGTTCCGTTACGGGTTTTACGGCATCGGCACCGAGCCGGTGCGCTGGTATCTGCATGGAGTGTTTCCATGAGCTTTTATGCGGAACTGGCCACGGCCACCAATTTTTCCTTCCTGCGCGGCGCTTCGCACGCTCAGGACATGGTGTTGACCGCGCTGCTGCTCGGCCACAAGGGAATCGGGATTGCCGACCGCAATTCGGTGGCCGGGGTGGTGCGCGCCTTTGGGACCCTCGAGGATCTGCGTAAAGGGGTGAAACCTGTCGAAAAGCTGCGCGAGGGGTCGGGTCCGGGGGAATATGTTCTTGTCGACCGGCACCCCGAACTCGACCAGCCCTTTACCCTCGCCGAGCTTCAGGCACGGGCGAAAACCTTCAAGCTCGCGGTCGGGGCGCGGCTGGTTTTTACCGATGGAACGCCCGACATCATCGCCTATCCTCAGGATCTGGAGGGATGGGGGAAGCTCTGCCGGCTTTTAACGCGCGGCAACCGCAAGGCGAAAAAGGGGGAGTGCATCCTTACCCTTCCCGATCTGGTTTTCGCCGCGTCGGGGCTGAGCCTGATCGTGATGCCCGATGACGAAAAGCCGGGTCTGGACAAGGCTCTCAAGGAACTCTCGCGCGTCTCGGTTACCCTCTGGCTTGGGGCGAGCATGGGGCATCAGAGTAATGATCTGCGCCGTCTCCATCATTTGCGGCTTTTGGCACAGGCCCATGGAGTGCCGCTGATCGCCACCAATGACGTGCTCTATCACACCGCCGGGCAGCGCGATCTGCAGGATATTCTCACCTGTATCCGGGAGGGTGTAACGATTGAAACTGCCGGCACGCGGCTGGAGGTCAATGCGGAACGGCATCTCAAGACGCCTGAGGAAATGGAGAGGCTGTTTCAGCCATGCCCGCACGCCATCGCGCAGACTGAGACGTTTTTGCAGACCATCGATTTTTCGCTCGATCAATTGCGCTACCAATATCCCGAAGAACCCGTTCCCAAAGGCTGGTCCCCACAGGCCTGGCTTGAGGAACTCACCTGGCGGCGGGCCGAGCTGCGGTATCCTCAAGGAATTCCCTCAAAGGTCAGGACCCAGATCGAGAGCGAACTCGTTTTGATCGGGGAACTCAACTACGCCACTTATTTTTTGACCATTTACGACATCGTGCGCGTGGCCCAGGACAAGAGAATTTTGTGCCAGGGGCGTGGGTCGGCGGCCAATTCGGCCGTGTGCTACGCCCTGGGTATCACGGCGGTGGACCCGGCAGAGCACCAGTTGCTGTTCGCGCGCTTTCTATCCAAAAACCGGGGTGAGCCGCCCGATATCGATGTCGATTTCGAGCATGAGCGGCGCGAGGAGATCATCCAGCATATCTATGAGACCTATGGCCGTCATCGGGCGGGAATTGCGGCGACGGTGATCAGCTATCGCCCGCGTTCAGCCATTCGTGAGGTGGGCAAGGCGCTGGGGCTGACCGAGGACATCACCTCGCGCATCGCCTCGACGGTCTGGGGGAGCTGGAGCGGGGTCGGGTTGCCGGAAAAACACATCAAACAGGCCGGTCTCGATCCGGACAATCCCAATATCTTGCGCGCCATGAATCTGGCGACCAGGCTTTTGGGTTTTCCGCGCCATCTCTCCCAGCATGTGGGCGGGTTCATTCTGACCCAGAACAGGCTCGATACCTATGTGCCCATCGCCAATGCGGCGATGGATGATCGAACCTTCATCGAATGGGACAAGGACGACATCGATCGGGTCGGCATGCTCAAGGTCGACGTTCTGGGCCTGGGCATGCTTACCTGCATCCGCAAGGCGTTCGACCTGATCGCGCTCCATCACGGCAAAAGATATGAACTTGCCGATGTCAGCGCGGCGGACCCTGAAAGCGCCGAGGTCGCCGGGGTGTTCGAGATGCTGGAAAAGGGCGATTCCATCGGCGTGTTCCAGGTGGAAAGCCGGGCGCAGATCAACATGCTGCCGCGGCTTAAGCCGAAGAAATTCTATGATCTGGTCATTCAGGTGGCGATCGTTCGGCCCGGCCCGATCCAGGGGGATATGGTCCATCCCTATCTGCGGCGGCGCAACGGGGAAGAAGAGGCCATTTATCCTGAACCCGGGCCGCCGCACGACAAGGATGAATTGCGCAATGTCCTGAAACGCACCCTTGGCGTTCCGCTGTTTCAGGAGCAGGCGATGCAGATCGCCATGGTGGCGGCCGAGTTCACCGATGTCGAAGCCAACGGGTTGCGCAAGGCCATGGCGACTTTCCGCCATAATGGCACGATCGGCGAGTTTGAAAAGATGATGGTTACGCGCATGATCGCTCGCGGCTATAAGCCCGAGTTTGCCCAGAGATGTTTTAATCAGATCAAGGGGTTCGGCGATTACGGCTTTCCCGAAAGCCACGCGGCGAGCTTTGCCAAGCTGGTGTATGTGTCGGCCTGGATCAAGAAATATTACCCCGAGGTCTTTGCCTGCGCGCTGCTCAATTCACAGCCCATGGGGTTTTACGCCCCGGCCCAGATCGTGCGCGATGCGCGCGAGCATGGGGTGGAGGTGCGGCCGGTCGATGCCAATTGCAGCGCCCATGACAATGGTCTGGAAGAGACCCCCGATCCCTATTGCGCCTTGCGGATCGGGTTTCGCCAGATCGACGGCTTCAAGAAAGACTGGAGCGAAAGGCTGGTGGCGCGACGGGGCGGAAATTACGAATCGATCGAGGATCTGTGGCAGCGCTCGGGCGTGCCGGTGCGGGCGCTGACGCTGCTTGCCGATGCCGATGCCATGGGGACCATCGGGCTCGACCGGCGCGAGGCGGCCTGGCGGATCAGGCGTTTACCGCAGGACGATCCGCTGCCCCTGTTCGCTGCGGCTCAAGGGCGCGAGTTGGGGGAGGAAGACGATATGGACCTGCCGGAAATGGCGCTGTCCGAACATGTGATTGCCGATTATCAGACAGCCCGGCTCTCGCTCAAGGCCCACCCGATGGTGTTTCTGCGCGAGCAGTTCACGGCTGAGGGCGTGCTCAGTTGCAAGGGGCTCGACCATGTGCCTGACGGCAGGATGGTCAAGGTGGCGGGAATTGTTCTGGTGCGGCAAAGGCCGGGCAAGGGCAATGCGATTTTCATGACCCTCGAGGATGAAACCGGAATTGCCAACGGGCTGATGTGGTCTTCCCGGTTCGAAAAATACCGCCGCGAAATCATGGCGTCACGCCTCGCGGTGATTGAGGGGCAGTTGCAAAAGAGCAAGGAAGGCGTGATCCATGTGATCGCCAGCGCGGTGCACGACCGGTCTGATCTGCTCGATGCGCTGGCGATATCCCACCGCGCCAACCCGCAATTGACGGGGGCCGACGAGGCGACCCATCCCGTGCAGCAACGGTCGCACGGCCACCCGCGCAACAGGCGCGTCGTGCCCAAGTCGCGCGATTTCCATTGATCTGTGCGTGGGGCAAAGAGCGAGAAGAGGGGCCGGTTGCCGACGTATTCGCGGATCAAGGCGCCTCATGGGCCCGCCACGCGAACGGTGCTAAGAGGGTTTCGAGAATAAGTGGATGCCACTTATTGTGTTCGGAAATGCTCTAAGCGCGTTGCGAAAATCAGGGAGACCGCACTTGGCAAAAATTGTCGGAGTGTTCAACGGACAGGACATCCATGAGGTGGTTCTGACCTCTCAAACCGGCGTTTCGGTGGCGATTTTGACCTATGGCGCGCTGATCCGCGATTGGCGGGTGCCGGTGGCTGGCGAAATGCGGCCGGTGGTTCTTGGCTTTGATGAGTTCAGTTCATACCCCGACCACAGCCCATATTTCGGCGCCATTGCCGGAAGGGTGGCGAACCGGATCGGCGGCGCCCGATTTACGCTCCACGGTGCGGTCTACGATCTGCCGGCCAATGAGGGCCCCAACCATCTCCATGGCGGGCCTGAAGGCATCGCGCATCAGATATGGCGGATTGCCGAGGAGAGCGAAACGAGCGTTACGCTCACGCTTTTCAGCCCGGATGGCGCGATGGGCTATCCGGGCGATCTCGAAATTGCAGTCACCTACAGGCTCGAGGGCAACCGGCTGGAGATCGATTTTGCCGCTGAAACCGATAGACCGACCCCGGTCAATATCGTTCAGCACAATTATTTCAACCTGATGGGCCGGGGCGATGTTCTCGACCATCGTCTGTCCTTTGCCGCCGGCGCCTATACCGAGCTTGGCGAGGGTCAGATTCCGACGGGCGCCATTTTACCGACCAAGGGCACCGAACTCGACTTCCGGGAGGCGCGCACGATGCGCCAAACCGATGGGAGCGGCCAGAAGATCGACTGCAATTTCGTCCTCGATACACGACGCGACCAGACCGAGCCCGTGGCCATGGCCGAAGCGCCCGATGGTTCGTTGACGCTCAGGATTTATACCGATCAGCCCGGACTGCAGGTTTATAATGGCTGGAAACTCGACGTGGCTGTTCCCGGGCTCGACGGAGCGCAATACCATGCTTTCAGCGGCCTTTGCCTCGAAGACCAGAATTTCCCCGACGCCATCAATAATCCGCACTTTCCAACACCGGTGGTGACACCGGAGGAACCTTATCGGCATTGGTGTGCAATTGAGATTGCCTAGAATCAATCGCTGTTGGACCTGGTGTCGATGAGCGCTGAGGGTTCGGCGTGCAATAGGCTTGATCAAGAAAGCACGGCGGATGCGACCGATCCTGTAAACCTGCCTTGCTGAGCAAAAGCACTCGCCAACTGAGGCGGCGATCAACACGATGAAACTCGCCCCGAAAATGGTGCGCATCACACGAACAATGAGCTTTAACGGCAAAGCGCAAAATGGCGGATGTAGCTTTGGGGGGCGGTAGTCCCGATTGCTGCATATGTCGGCCAGCATTCCTGGATTGAAAGCAGCGCGATCGGCCATCGCAATATCGCTCTGAGACCCGGCGCATTTATGGCACAGTTGGTCACACTTTTGGGCGACACGGCATCCCGGCGTTGCACCGGTTGGGGCTGTGAAGTAAGTGCAGCGGTCAGTCACGATGAGAGAAATCTATGCGTCTTGCGATCTTTGGAACCGGTTATGTCGGTCTTGTGACCGGCGCCTGCCTTGCCGATGTCGGCCATCAGGTGCTCTGCGTTGATGTGGATGCCGACAAAATTGCGCGTCTCAATGCTGGTGAAATCCCGATTCATGAGCCGGGACTTGACGAGGTCGTGGCCCGAAATGTCGAGATCGGCACACTCGAATTTACCACAGACATTGCAGGGGCCGTGTCTCACGGCCAGGTGCAGTTCGTTGCCGTGGGCACACCGCCCGACGAAAGCGGCGCTGCCGATCTGCAATATGTCCTCGCTGTCGCCGAATCCATCGGCAAGGCGATGGACAGGCGCAAGATCGTGGTGGTCAAGTCCACTGTCCCGGTCGGAACCAGCGACAAGGTGCGGGTCAGATTGGCCGAGGTTCTGGCGGCTCGGGGGTCTTCGCTCGAATTTGACGTGGTCTCTAATCCCGAGTTCCTGAAGGAAGGTGCCGCGGTCAACGATTTCCTCAAGCCCGACCGCATTATTGTGGGAACGGCCACCGAGCATGCGCGCGAGGTGATGAAGGAGCTTTACGAACCTTTCAACCGCAATCACGACCGCACGATCTATATGGATGTCCGCTCGGCGGAACTGACCAAATATGCCGCAAATGCCATGCTTGCGACCAAGATCAGCTTTATCAACGAGATCGCCAATCTTGCCGAACGGCTGGGGGCCGATATCGAAGAGGTGCGCCGGGGCATCGGGGCCGATCCGCGTATCGGGTATCATTTCATCTACCCTGGGCTGGGCTACGGCGGCTCGTGCTTTCCCAAGGATGTGCAGGCGCTGGGACGCACGGCAATTGATATCGGTTATGATGCACCCCTGATCGCTGCCGTCGAAGCTGTAAATAACCGTCAGAAGACCACATCGTTTGACAAAATGGCCAGCCATTTCGGTGGCGCTCCAGGTCTTAAGGGTAAGCGGATCGCAATCTGGGGATTGGCATTCAAGCCCAACACCGATGACATGCGTGAAGCGCCATCCCGCGTGCTGATTGAAGCGCTGTGGTCGGCCAGCGCAACCGTTGTCGCTTACGATCCCGTCGCCATGAACGAGACTGCGCGGATCTATGGCGAGCGCGACGATCTCATTTTGGCCAAGGACAAATACGCGGCGCTCGACGGTGCCGATGCCCTGGCCATCTGCACCGAATGGCAACAGTTCCGGGCGCCAGATTTCGATGAAATGGCGGAGCGGTTGGCAACGAAACTGATTTTCGATGGCCGCAACATCTATGCCCCTGACAGGCTGAGCCGCGACGGCTGGACCTATATCAGCGTGGGGCGCGCGCCGGTTTATCCGCAGCTCGAAGCTGTCGAGAAGGTTTCGTGAAAGTCCTTGTCACCGGCGCTGCCGGCTTTATCGGCTATCATGTTGCCCGGCGGCTCATCGAGCGCGGCGACAGCGTCGTGGGGTTCGACATTGTCAATGATTGCTACGATCCGGCGCTCAAAAAAGCCCGCCTTGCCCAGCTCGATGAACTCGATCGCACCCAAGGCGCCCAATACCGCTTCATCCGTGCCGACCTGGCTGATCGGGCCGCAGTCGAGGCGGCGTTCGCGGGCGAAGAATTCGATAGGGTGATCCATCTCGCCGCCCAGGCTGGCGTGCGCTATAGCTTGGAAGATCCGCACTCCTACGTGCAATCAAACCTCGTCGGCTTCACCAACATTCTCGAAGCCTGCCGGCACAATGGTGTTGGCCAGCTTACCTACGCCTCGACCTCATCGGTTTATGGGGCAAACACCAAAATGCCGTATTCCGAGCATGATGGCGCCAATCATCCGCTGCAGTTCTATGCCGCAACCAAGCGCGCGAACGAGTTGATGGCCCATTCTTACTCGCATCTGTTTGCACTGCCGACTACGGGCCTGCGCTTTTTTACCGTTTATGGCCCCTGGGGGCGACCCGATATGGCGCTGTTCAAGTTCACGCGCGCCATCCTCGCGGGCGAGCCGATTGATGTGTTCAATCACGGCAATCACACGCGCGATTTCACCTATATCGATGACGTCGTCGAAGGTGTGATCCGCGCGTCCGACACTCCAGCCACCCCCGATCTCGATTGGGATACCGCCGCGCCCGATCCGGGCCGCTCGAACTCTCCTTTCCGCATTTTCAACATCGGCAATTCCGATCCGGTCAAGCTCGCCGATTATATCGATGCGCTCGAAGAGGCGCTGGGCAAAAAGGCCGTTCGCAATCTCCTGCCGCTGCAGCCCGGCGATGTGCCCGATACGTTTTCCGACACCACAGAGCTGACCGCCGCCACCGGTTATCGTCCTTCCTCTTCGGTGCGCGAGGGCATAGGCAAGTTCGTTGCGTGGTATCGCGCGCATTACGGCGAGTAGGCGAAAGCACGACGCAGCGGTTTTCCAAAAGGTGTTGTTTTTGTTCCTTTCCGCGTGTCGAGGATGACCGGAAAGGACGCAAGTTGGGCGATGACGCCCCGTTAATGTCAGCAAGGCGCCCTTTGGCGAGTTGGGGGCCGTCAACCCCATGTTCTTGCTGCCCGAAGCGCTCAAGGCGCGCGGAGCTGAGATCGGCAAGGGCTGGTCCGGTTCGCTCACAATGGGGGCAGAGCAGTTTTGCACCAATCCCGGCATTGCTGTGATCATCGCCGGACCCGCAGCCGATACATTCGTTGAAACGGCAAAGGCCGCGCTATCAGAGGTCGGTCCCCAGAAGTCTATGCGCTGCAAGGCGTTAGTCTGAGCTAGTTCGAACCGGCCTACCCGGCAAGTAGGCTATCAGAAGGTCACTCTGCGGAGCACACGTCAGCTTGAAGGGCTGGCCTCAATCGCACGTTGACTCATTGTCTTCACGGCCTGAATCCCATCATGAAGGTGCCGTGATCTGCATCTCTAGCCGTTTGCGGGTCAGCTTCGGCGCTTGCAAATGCCCCGAAATAGGGCGGATCGACGAAAGCGCTAACTTGCTTCTATGCACACGTTGCGAAAAACTCTTAGTGGCCGCGCCTGATGCAGCTGAAAGGTGATCTCGCGCAAGCACAAAAGCCGGAACACGATAGTCGCAAAACGGGCAGTTCTCTAGGAGGCACTCGATTGCGTCGCCTTGCAAAGAATGCATAGGCCAATACTGCGTCCTCCTTGGCGTCTGTCATTCCCAACCTCGCTGGCATTGCCAATGAGAGCGTGAAGTGGTAATACCACTGAAGATGTCAGGAGGAAGGCATGGAGAATACCGTTCGCAAACCAGTAAATGGCTATGATCGCGTAATCACATTTTTGCGTGACCAGCTGCTGAGCGGCCATTTGAAGCGTGGAGATGTCTTGCTTCCCGAGCGCGAGCTGTGTCGCGTTCTCGACGTTAGTAGGCCCGTCCTGAGAGAGGCCTTGCGTGCGCTGGCAATAATGGGGGTGATCGACATTCGACATGGAGTGGGATCAGTTGTCTCTTCACCCGACATGACGGTTCTGGGCGATTTCTTCAGCTTCGCGTTGGCTGATGACGCAGATGCCGTTGAAGAAGTTGTCGAGGCGCGCATTGCAATCGAATGCCAGGCCGCACGGCTAGCCGTGTCACGCGCTACCATCACTGATTTCGAGCGAATGAGGCGTTTCGCCGATGTTATCGCGCGCACAATTAGCGACCCAGTGGCTGGTGCACGCGCCGATTACGACTTCCACAGAGCATTGGTTGATTCCAGCTCTGCGTCCGCCCTGAAAACCATGTATGTGGCGGTCGCCGATTTGCTTCAGCGCTCGCACGCAGACCGTCGCGCGTTGGTCAGCGCTGACGAGGCGGTTCAACAGCAGGTCGTCGACGACCACTACAAGATCCTCAGAACGCTTACCGAAGGCGATGCCGACGCTGCGGAACGGGCTGTTCGTGAACACTTCGAGATCGGTCGGCGCATCCGAATGCAAATGTCGATCTCAAGGTCATAAAAAATCATTCAATTGCTTAAACAGGAGGAAAGCATGAAAATCTCTGGAAAACTTGGTCTTGCGGCTGCGTTTGTCGTCGCAACGAGCGTCCCCACAATGGCTGACGATGTTACAATTAGATTGGGACACGTCGGCGCCCCGGTCAGTCCGCAACAAACCATAGCCGATTTGTTTGGTGAGAAGGTGTCCGAATACAGTGATGGGTCGGTCAGCATCCAGATCTTTGATTCAGGAACGCTCGGAAACGAGCGCCAGCTCCAGGAAAGCGTGCGCAGCGGTACGCTCGATATGACAATTGCAGGCACCTTTTCTTACTTCGTGCCGTGGGCCGGAGTGCTAGAGGCGCCGTTGCTCTATTCGAGCTTGGATCATTTCACGACCTTTTACGGAAGCGAAGACGGTCGTGCGCTGATGGAGGCTTTCGAAGCCGAGGCCGAAGTGAAGACACTGTTCGTGGTCCCTCACGGCGGATTCCGATACATCACCATGAATGACGTTGAAGTGACCTCTCCTGAAGATCTGCAGGGTGTAAGAATTCGCAACCCTAACGTCCCATCATTCAACGTTATGGCAGAGTCTGTTGGTGCAGTGCCGACACCAATTGATTTTTCTGAGCTATACGTCGCTTTGCAGCGTGGTGTGGTTCAGGGTCAGCATAACCCTGTAGGAAATATCGTTGGGGCGCGTCTTTACGAAGTCCAGGACTCGCTCTCAATGGTTCCATGGGGAATTTCTCCTCATATGGTTTCAATGAGCGAGCAGGCTTGGGAACGGCTGGACGAGGATCAGCAGACTGCTGTCGAACGGGCAGCGGCAGAAACGGCGATGGAATACCCCGCAATCGCTGTAGAGGAAGAGGCCGAGCTTCTCGCCCAAATCGAGGATGAGATCACCATCATTCGCCCAGAACAGATCGATCTCGATAGTTTTGTTGCGGTCTTTAGCGATACTGGGTTGCCGGCGCTCAAGTCTGAGTACGGCGAAGAAGCAAGCAATTGGCTTGACGCGATCGAAGCAGCACGCTGATCCAGAAGCGGAGGGCTCCCACCCTCCGCTAACCCTTGGGCAAAGAAATGTCACCCGAAGCACTTCTCGTAATGGGCGGGCTGATCGCTCTCATATTGAGCGGTATTCCTATTGCAGTCGCCCTTTTGATTTCCGGAGCGGCTGGCTTGTGGCTGCTCGACTTTCCAATGCTGATCGTTCTGCAGAGGTTCACCGCAGGTGCGGAGAGCTTCGTTCTACTTGCCATCCCGTTTTTTATTCTGACCGGCGCGATTATGGACGCCGGTGGTATCTCGCGGCGGCTCATCGCCTTTTGTGACTCCTGTGTCGGGTTCCTGCCTGGCGGCTTGGCCAATGCCAATGTCGGCGCGTCAATGGTATTTGGAGGCATTTCTGGTTCTGCGGTCGCCGATACTTCGGCCGTGGGGTCAGTCATGATCCCTGCAATGGAGCGGGAGGGCTATTCTCGGGTTTATAGTGCTGCGATAACCGCTGCCACGTCTCCCGTAGGCATGATCATTCCACCATCCATTCCATTGATCGTGTGGAGCTTTATCTCGGGCCAATCGCTCAACGAGCTGTTTCTCGCGGGTATCGTTCCGGGCATCTTGATCACCCTCGGTATGGCCCTTGTCAGTACGTGGATTTGCCAAAAGAGGGGCTATCAACGCGGATTTCGTCCATTTCGGCCGCTGTATTTCCTGGCGTCGTTGAAAGACGGGCTACTTGCGATCGGCGCCCCCGTTATCATCATCGGAGGTATACTGAGTGGTGTTTTCACGCCCACGGAGGCATCCGTTGTTGTCCTTGGCTATGCGCTCGGCGTGAGCCTGCTCATCTATCGGGAAATACCTTTGGCGCGCCTCGGCCGCGTGGTTCTCGATGCCGGCGTCACCACTGCATCGATAATGTTCATAATCTGTGGCGCCACGGTTTTTTCCTTCTTCCTCACGGTGGCAGGCGTGCCCGCAGAGCTCGGCAACCTCATCCTCAGTGTCTCGGATACGCCACTCGGTTTCATTGTCGCTGCGGCGGCACTGATGTTTGTCCTTGGCATGTTCTTGGATACCACGACAACTATCCTGATGGCCGGGCCGATCATTATCCCGCTTTTCGCTCAAGTCGGCGTGGATCCACTTGTTGCAACCATGGTCATCATGGTCGTGCTTGCTATCGGTCTGATTACGCCTCCTGTTGGCCTTTGCCTCTTCGTTGTTTCGTCAATTACGCCTGTCAAAGTCATGGATGTCGCCAAGGAGTGCATACCATTCATCTTGGTAATGCTCGCCGTTGCGGCATTAATCTGGATTTTTCCGGGCCTTGTGACGTGGGTGACTGCATGATCCGCGTTGGGACAGTTCTCGCATCGACCTGCAAAGTTCTGGCAGTCTTGCTCTCAATTTTCACGGTGGCGGCGCTCGTTGCCATGTTCGCTGCCCTCGGCATACAGATTGTGTCACGAAATTTCTTCAGCACGTCGATACTCTGGCTTGAGGACATTCTCCTGCCAGGATTCATCTTTGTCATCTTCAGTGGCATCGCGCTGGCATTTCGTCATCGATCGCATCTCGCCACCACCATGCTGGCTGACAGTTTACCTCAAGGTGCCTCGCGCGCCCTTGCAATACTCGTTGACGTTCTTGCGGCATTGACGATGGCAGGTGTGGCCTGGATCGGAGTGCAGTTTGCGCAAAACGCATTCGGCCAGTTTTCACCGGTCCTTCGTCTTCCAATGGGATGGGCATACCTGATTATCCCATTTACGGCAGTAGCGTCGGTCCTCTTCATTCTCGAAAGCAATCTAACCTTGACGGACAAACCCCAATGACGACATCACCGACGACCTCCCATCCGCTTGTTGCGTTTATCGGGGCAGGTGTCATGGGGCGCCCCATGATCGCCAACCTCAAAAAGGCCGGGTTTCCTGTAAGGGCTTTCGACCAAAGTCCCGCAGCGATGGACAATTTGCGGAGCGGCGGAGTGGAGGTGGCGACTGATGCGAAATCCGCTGTCGAGGGTGCTGCATTTGTCATAACCATGCTCCCTGATACCCCCCACGTCCAAAATGTACTCTCTGGCGAGAATGGAGTGGGAGACCATCTCGCGCCAGATTGCGTGGTCATCGACATGAGCACAATTTCAGCTTCCGGCATCCAGGCCATCGGAAAGCTGCTGGAGGGAAAAGGTATCGCGCTCGTAGATGCGCCGGTCAGCGGCGGTGTCAAAGGTGCAGTAGCAGGCACGTTGTCCATCATGTGTGGTGGTTCATCAGAGGCCTTTGAACGCGCCCGACCGGTGCTTTCGGGCATGGGGACGACCATAATTCACGCGGGTGAATTAGGGATGGGACAGGTCTTCAAGATGTGCAATCAGTTGATGGCGGGCGTGCATATTCAGGCGATGTGCGAAGCCTTTGCGCTCTGCAGATCCCAGGGCGGCGATCTAAATTTGTTGCGGGAGGTTCTGGCGGGTGGCGCGGCGGGCTCTTGGATGTTGGATAACCTCGGTCCACAAGTCATTTCCAAGGACGACAGCGCTGGATTCAGGATTGACCTCCAGCTTAAGGATTTGCGACTTGCAGGAGAGGCTGCATTCGAAAAGGGCCTCGCGTTGCCAGGGCTTGCTATGGCCACGGCCCTTTATCTTGAAGCACGTGCACACGGAGAAGGCTCCAACGGCAACCAGGCCTTGTTCCGCACGTATGACCGTCTGACCAATCAGCTCGACTCCTGAGCTTGCTTAATTCCGAATGAGAGATTGATTGATATGAATATTACCGTTGGCTCCGACCACGCAGGCTTTCCAATGAAAGCTGAACTGGTGTCTTTTATCGAGAGCTTGGGACACACCGTCACCGATATTGGATGCGACAGCACCCAACCGGTAGATTTTCCGGATATAGCTGAAAGGGTTACCGCGCGCATCAGAACGGGTGAGGCAGAACGCGGCGTAATGATTTGTGGAACGGGCGTCGGAGCTGCGATCGCAGCCAACAAAACGACCGGAATCCGCGCGGCGGTCGGTCATGACGTTCACTCCGCGCGCCAATGTGTGGAGCACGACGATGTAAACGTCCTATGCATAGGAGCGCAAATTGTCGGACCTTGGCTGGCCAAAGATCTTGTGGATGCGTATCTGAAGGCGAAATTTTCCACTAGTGAAGAGTTTCAGCGTCGTGTCGCGAAACTCCATGAAATGGATCGTGGCAGGTAGACGCGAGTCCCTGACCTGAGCTGGCTGGAACTCAACTGCCCATCATCGGCACCGATGCCCAACCCGCAAAATATCATCGAAATTTGACCGCGACCAGTAACCCTAATCGAGCAATTGTCTCGTTTCGTTCACGGTCGACGTGACGCCCGTCAACGACGCTCCTCAGGCCCAAGATGATACGATCACGGCCAGACTTGCCCGCTCGACATTGCCTTGGCTCGCGGTAAATGTCTCTCCACACCAGCTTAAAACAGCTGCGTTTGTAGATCATGTGGCAAGAACCTTGGAGCACGCCAACGTCACGGCAAGTCGGTTGCATCTTGAACTGCCGCTGAAGGCTCTGCTCTAGGCTACCATTAAACAACCAGTCGAAGCCCTGAGCGACCTCGGCGTGACCCTTGTCCTTGATGCCGATGAGGGCCCGCATGAGGTCGCCGGACACCTCGACTGGACCACAGCACCGCTCACAAGGGCAAGAAAGCTCAAGCTGTCGGGCGAAGCGATCTGGCCGCCGGATCGGGTTTTGTCAATGAAGCCGCCCTATGGCGCCTTGCGCGAAGCGCTCGCACCCAAGGTGTCATACTGGCTGCGAAAAATATCGAAACTGCCGCCCAGCACCAAGTGTTGGAGCGTATCGGGTTCGAACAGGTCCAGCGTCATTTTTATGCCCCGTCGACCACGGCTCTAACCGTTGAAACGCTTGCGAAACACCGAAGGGCTGGGTGAACCGTTGAGAACTGCCCGAATCCTTCGTGGCAACGGCTGGGTTCGTCCAAGCGCTCACGGTGGCCGCAGAACGGGTCACCTCGCCGACAGTCGCTAAACGTGCCTCTATGACCCGGGGCAGCATGAGAACGTCAGCGCGCATTGGCCCCGAGAGATGCCTAGCTCCTTGCGCTCGCAAATCGGCGCGGGTGCAAATGATGATCGAGCTGCCTCATAAGCGTCTCAAAAAATGATAATCAGGAAATTTCCGGCCTTGCCGGAACGGCCGGTGGCGTGGCCGCTCTGCACTATTCTCAAAAATGTGCCAAACCGTGCGATGTTCACAGGACGTTATAAAGCGTGGGATATTGCTTTTTTCTAGCTGGAGCTTTTGCGGAGAACTGTAGCGTGAACATCGTCGTTGTCGGTCTGGGCTACGTGGGCACTGCGAACGCCATTGCGCTCGCCCAGGACCATCATGTCGTCGGCCTCGATATTGACCCTGAGCGCGTAGAAGCCATCAATGCGGGAAGGTCCCCGGTAGAAGATGATTACGCCGATCGCTTTATGATCGAGCACCCGCTTGATCTCTGCGGCACTACCAATGCAGAGCCCGTTCTTCGGGCGGCCGATATCGTCGTGGTGGCTACGCCCACAGACTATGATCCAGGCACTAATCGGTTTGACACCGCCAGTGTGGAAGCCGTTGCAACTCGGGTTGTCGCGCTGAACCCAAATGCCCTGGTTGTTGTGCGCTCCACTGTTCCTGTGGGTTATGTGCGTGAGTTGCGATCGAAACTGGCAACTGACCGTATCATTTTCGTGCCGGAGTTCTTGCGTGAAGGGCGCGCTCTTCGCGACACCCTTGAGCCTTCGCGCATCATCGTCGGTGACACGGGGGAGGCGGGTCGGCTGTTCGCAAATCTTTTAACTCAAGCTGCACGCAAGGCGGACATACCGATCCTCCTCACAGAGGCTACCGAAGCTGAAGCGATCAAGCTGTTTGCCAACACTTTTCTGGCGATGCGGGTTGCATACTTCAACGAGTTGGACAGCTATGCCATGTCCCACGGGCTTGATACCCGCCAGATCATCGAGGGCGTGGGTCTCGATCCGAGGATTGGCAGTCACTACAATAATCCAAGCTTTGGCTTTGGCGGATACTGCTTGCCCAAGGATACAAAACAACTTCTCGCCAACTATTCAGACGTGCCCCAGAATCTGATCGGAGCCATCGTTGACGCCAACCGAACGCGAAAGGATCTGATTGCCGAGGCCATCATTGCGCGCCAGCCGAAATGCGTCGGAATATATCGCCTCATCATGAAGCAAGGGTCCGACAATGTCAGGCAGTCGGCGGTCCAGGGCATTATGAAGCGCCTCAAAGCCAAAGGTATCAGGGTCATGGTATACGAGCCTGCGCTTTCGAGCCGAGACTTTTTTGGTTCCGAAGTCGTCGGCGATCTGGAGCAATTGAAGACCGAGTGCGATCTCATTGTGGCCAATCGCCTTTCTCCAGAAATCATGGATCTGCGCGAAAAAGTCTTTACGCGCGATCTTTTCGGTTCTGATTGAGCTGGTTCGAGCATCGAAGATCGGGAAGGTATGCCATCTTCGCAAAATCACAGCAGCACTTGCCGCCCAGGCCTCTCTTTGAAAAGGCTGACCCGTTGGGGTTAGGGGGCGCCGCAAACCGCGCCATTTCTCCAGAGCCAAGTCCCTGAACGCCATTTGCTTGAATGCAGTTGTTTGGGGAGCAGAGAAACTCGGGAACGTCATGGTTGGAGAATTAGGGGCTGATCTCAGGCTCTACTGTGCGAGAGGAAAAACGCGACGGTTTGGGTTATTGGTGTTGATCGCACGCTCATCAAGTTTGCGCGCTGAACGGCTCTAGGGAACGCACTGACTTATCCGATTCCAAAATCTGTTCCCATTTGTCCGATGTACCATGACATAGCTTCAGAGTTCCACGCTTCGCCAGGGCTGGGGCTTCAGCCCAAAGCCAGCTGCCCCGCCCGCCGGTTTGCGCCCCCTGCCGTTGTTTTCAACATACACAGCCAGTTTGAAGCCCTGCACGCAGCATCGCTACGAAACACTCAAAGCTGCAATTTTAGAACGGGAAGTCGCCTTGGCCGGCAGCGTCAATCTGATGCTCGCAGGACACGGAACAGGATCAGCGGCGCGTTTTCAGGCCTATCGACTATGTGGTCGAGACTATGGGCGGCCAATGGGGTCGCCCGCCTCCGCTACTCTCAAGAGATTGCATTCCAGCGCTTGGGGTCGTTGGACGACATGGCGAGGAGGGTGTGGCCGGTCTGGTTGAAGGGCTTGATCTGGCTGGTGAGGTTGTCGAGCACAAAGTCACCCTGATCGGTGCGCACGACGAGCACTGCGTGGCCCTCGCCGCGGGCGGTAAAGCCGATGGCCAGGCGCAGGGCGCCGGCGGGCACGCCGCGGGCGATCAGCTGGGCGCGCTTGTTCATTGCGTAATCCTTGCAGTCGCCTACCCGGGCGCCGATCGTCCAGACCTGAGTGGCACGCCTTTGGGGACGGATCGAAGTGTTGACCGAGCGGTTGACCGAATTGAGCACGCTCATGAGACCGGAGTCCATCTGCAGCTGGGTGGCGGGCGCCGAAGCGCAATGGGTTGGCGACGTCATGCAGAAGATCTGCAGGCCGAGCGGTGCCGCGGTTGTCGATGATGTGGTGATCCGCATGACCGATCCCGACGGGCCGGCGTGACTGGAGGGTTGGAGCGTCTGGGCGAGAGCGGGGGCCGCGGCGGCGGTGAGCGTCAAAACGGCGCCGAGAACGATGGACACGATACGCATAATCGGTGGCTTCTCCAGGTCAGGCGAGCGGCCGAAGACTCCATCCAGGACCCCAGCGGACGCAAAATTCTCTGTTGACCCCATCCTGACGCCCGCCAATTTCAAACTTGTCGATTGTTTGAGTACAATTTGATGCAAATGCAGGAGGAGCGAGCTGTGCCCTTATCAGGCCTGGCTCCGTTTGTTCTTGGCGCTTGACCCGATGCCGTCGATCTGCACATGATTTCGAATTATGGGTTTTGCGCGTGTTCGATGGCGTCATATTTCAACGGCCTGACCCTGATCGTTTTTACCCTGATTCTTGGATTGTCGGGGGCGTATCTTGTTGCGCGTGAGATTGCGCCCTTTAATTTTTCATTTGTGCCGCGTTCGGAAATCTTTGAACGGCTCACAAATGGACCGGCGCCGGTTCCGCCGTCGACGTTCGGTACCAATGTCGCGCTTGAAATCTGCGATCAAACGATGACCCGGCTGTCGTTCTACCTGGCCCCGACCGCCCGCATGTCGGCGGTGGCCAATTCCTGTATCGAGACAGCGCGGACTTCGGTTTCCCAAATGCCCAGCCACAGCTATGGCTATTATATCGAGGCTCTTGCCCGTTTCGCGCTGGGGGAGGCCGACATGGCCGTTGCTGCCCTTGAACGCTCGCAGGCAGTGGGCCCCAACGAACAATGGCTTGCCGAGCGGCGCGTGGGCGTTGCCGAGACACATTATGCCGCGCTTGAGGCGTATGCCGGGACGGGCCATCTGGCCGATCTGGCGCTTCTTGCACAATCGCGGCGGGGCATCAGATCGATTGCCGCGCGATATGTTGCCAATCCGGACTTTCGCGAACGCGTCACCGCAGTTGTCGAAACGCTTCCCGACGAAATCCAGCAGCGGTTTGTTGCCGTTGTGCGTGCAGAAGCCCGCACCATGGGGGCAGGAGCCTAGATGGCGATCGACGTTTCCGGATTTGAGATCACGAGAGCCTCCTCGGGCGGGAATCGCCGCAGTCAGGGGCAGGCGCGGCTCAATCACATCCTTGCCATGGGCGTGATCGCTTTTCTTTTTCTGGCTCCCATCCCGCTGGGCGCCAACCGGCCGATCTTCTCGGCGATCAATGCGGCGCTGATCGGGGGCGGGGGCGTTGCTTATGGTGTCCTGATGCTCTGGCGGCGCGAGAACTTCCGGGTTGCCCTGTCCGATATTCCGGTCCTGACCGGGCTGTGGGCCCTGCTGTGCCTTTATGCGGTCGTCCAGTTCATCGTGCCGGTGAGCACGGTTTTTGTTGCCCCGGGCACGCAGGTGGTTTCATCCACGCTGTCGATTGCGCCCGGCTCGACATTGCACAGCCTGATCCAGTTTCTAACGCTGGCGGTCTTCTTCTTCCTCGTCCTGCAGGTCAGCGCCAACCGCGAGCGGGCACGGTTTATTGCAGCGGCGCTGTTCTGGGTGATCGTAGCGCACGCGATCTATGGGCTTCTGGCGCTGACGCAGTTCGGTGACACGCTGCTTTTCCTCGAGAAATGGGCGTATCTGGGGTCGGCGACGGGCACCTTCGTCAATCGCAATTCCTACGCGACCTTCATGGCGTTCGGGCTGGTTCTGGGCACCGCCCTTGCCGCGCAGACCGTTGAAAAGGCTGCCAACAGCCGGCAGATCCCGATTGCCAACATCATGTTCCTGCTCGTTGGTCTATCGTTTCTCATCATCGCTCTTTATTCGACACAATCGCGCATGGGGCTCGCCGCTGGGCTGGCCGGCAGCGTCGTGGTGGCCATAGGGTTCGTTATCAAGCTCGGCCGGCGCCAGCCGCGGCTTTCGGTGCTTATGGTCGTCCTGGGCGTGGGGTTGGCGATCGCCATGACCGTGCTTTTCGGCTCGGGCACGCTGGACCGGTTGGGCAGTGTCGAGCAAAGCTTTGATGTGCGCTTGGCGCTCTACAGCCAGGTGATCGAGATGATTGCCTCACGGCCATTGCTTGGTTTTGGCGGGGGGAGTTTCGAGGCGGCGTTCCCCTTGTTTCACGCGCTGCCGGTCAGCCCGGACCTTGTGTGGAACAAGACCCATTCGACCTATCTGGCGCTGTGGGTGGAGTATGGCGTGATCTTTGGTTCCATACCGCTACTTGTCGTTCTGGGCATAGGGTTGCGCTGTATCCAACTGGTTATCCGCCGCAAGTCCGATTGGGTGCTGCCACTGGCCTCGCTTGGCATCATTGTAACGGCCGCGCTGCATTCTCTGGTCGATTTTTCGCTGGAAATGGAGGCGAACGCGCTGTTTTTTACAGCTTTGCTGGCGCTGGGACTGGCCGGCGTCACCCAATACGGGCGGCGGCAAAAACGCCAATGAGACAACTCTTCGCCCGCATTTTCGGTACTTCGGGCCCGGAAAGCTCCCGGCAGGGTGCGGCGCGGCTATCCAGCGCCAATTTTCCCCGGGCGCTGTATGTTATCGGTGACGTCCATGGGCGCCTGGATCTGCTCGAAGCCATCGAGGAACAGATCGCGGGCCATGCGGGTGTTGTAAACGAGGATGTGTGGGTGGTCCTCGTCGGCGACGTGGTGGATCGCGGCCCGTCTTCCGCCCAGGTCATAGACCATCTCCTCAAGCCTTCGAAATGGGGCTTTCGCAGGTTCTGTCTGTCGGGCAATCACGAACAGGCCATGCTCGAAGCGTTTGAAAGCGCCGAGGCCCTTGAGTGGTGGTGCCGGTTCGGCGGCGTAGAAACCCTAGCGTCCTACGGCGTGAGCATTTCCCAGTTCGATCCCGGCGCGCGCAGCTGGGATACCAATCGCGCTGTGCTCGAAGCCTATATACCGCGCGAGCACATTCAATTTCTCTCGGACCTGCCGGTCATGATCCGCGTTCCGGGCTATGTGCTGGTTCATGCGGGGCTACGGCCCGGAATAGCCCCCGAGGACCAGACCGATCAGGACCTGCGCTGGTTCCGTCATGAGACAGACGCGGCCGGGGATAACGAGTTAGAGTCCGGCTATTGCGTGGTGCATGGTCACACAATTGTCGAACGTCCGCTGGTAACGCGCGGACGGATTGCTATCGACACGGGTGCCTATATGAGTGGCCGCCTGACGGCTGTGTGTCTAAGGTCTGGTCAAGAGCCGATAATCATTGAACAATCGGAACCGAGCCAGCACAATTAGCTGCTGATTGCCCGCCTCTTCGCGAATCTGGGAAGATTATGGAAGATCAAGAAATCGATGTCCGGGGTATTCTGAACCTGCTGCGACGGCGGGCCAGCTTGATCATGGCCACGCTCGTCGTCTGCCTTGGTATCGCCGGCATCGCACTTTTCGCCCTGACACCGATCTATTCGGCTTCCGCGCTCATTCTGGTCGATACGTCGCGCAACGCACTCATCGATCCCGATGCGCAGGTCTCCAGTGCGTCGTCCGAAAATGCGCGGGTGGATTCGGAAGTGGAAATTCTGCGCTCCGACACCGTTCTCCTTAATGTTATCGACAGGCAACGATTGCTGTCGGATGAGGAGTTTGGCGTAAGGCTGGGGTTGCGCGAACAGGTGCTGGCGTTCCTCCGCCTTGGCGATGCCGACCTGCCGCAAGGCGATGCGGCGGTGCAAAGCGTGCTCAACCGGGTCAAGTCCGCGGTATCGGTTCAACGGCGGGGGCTGACCTATCTGATCTCCGTGCAGGCCCGCTCCGAACAACCTCAAAAGGCCGCGGAACTGGCCAATACAGTGGCCGAGGCGTACATCCAGGATCAGATGCAGTCCAAGATCGAGGGCGTTCTCGCCGCCCGCGAGGTTCTTGATGCCAGGCTGCAGCTTGCCCGCGAAAATATCGGGCGGTCCGAAGAGCAGTTCGATTCCTTCATCAACCAAAATATCGATCAGTTGGCGGCTGAGCCGGGAAGCTCGGTCGCGGACCTGCGCGACGACCTGCAGTCGATCACCGGTTCGCGCGAAGAGTTGCAGGCTTTGAGCCAGACGGTGAGCCAGGCGGCGGCGTCGCGTGACTGGTCCAGCCTTGTGGCGCAATTGGAGTCAGATGCGCTTGCCGAACTGGACGCACAGCGCCAGACCCTGGCAGCCGATCTTTCCGGCGCCGGCTCGGGTTCTCCGGCGGCGATCAATCTGCGCCAGGAACTGGCGTCGGTCGAAGCGGCCATGGCCGAGCGCGCCGATCAGGCGTTGACCGACCTGCGCTCGCAGGTCGCCGAGCTTGACGACCGGGCCAGCGGCCTGCGCCAGCAGATGCGGTCCGATGTCCTGTCTTCGGATTTGCCAGTCGACGTGCTGACCCAGCTCTATGAGTTCCAGCAATCGGCCGACCTTGCCCGCACGCAATATCAGTCGCTTCTGGCGCGCTCAGCCGACCTGCAGGTTCAGTCCGAACTTCAGATTGCCGACAGCCGGATCGTTTCCCGCGCCCTGCCGCCGGCGAGTCCGGCCTTTCCCAACCCGCAACTCATCCTGCTGATGGCAGGGTTTGCAGGGCTCGGCCTCGGGATCGGGCTCGCCTTTGTCTATGAAAACTTCGTTGGCGGTTTTACCAGCGAGAGCCAGCTCAATCTGGTGACGCGCCTGCCGGTGATCGGAGACATTCCGCTCCAGCGGCTCAATGCCGACCAGCAATCGGCCGCCGAGACTTTGATATCGGCACCCCTGTCGCAGTTTTCCGAGTCTATCCGGAGGGCCAGGGCGGTTGTGGATCAGCATCTGCGCAGGGTCAGGGGGGCCGATGCGGGGCCCATGACGCTCAAGGGTCCGGATGGAAACGGCGTTGTCGTCATGGTGTCCTCGTCGGTGCCCGATGAAGGCAAGACGACAGTGGCGCTGTCTCTGGCACGGGCCTATGCGCAATCGGGCAAAAAGACGCTGATCATCGATTGCGACCTTCGGCGACCGGCCATCCACAAGAATCTGGGCATTGAATCCGAATTCGGGCTGTTCGAATATCTGGCGGGGCGAACCGAGGGCGAATCGCTTTCTTCGATCATTTTGCAGGACGAAGATACCGGCCTGAGCGTGGTTGTGGGATCCAAGCGCTCCGATATACCCACCGATCAGCTGATTACCAGCGAGGCGTTTGCGCGTCTGATCGCTGCCGCGGTCAAGAATTTCGAGGTGGTCATTCTCGATACGCCGCCGGTCCTTCCGGTCGTCGACGGGCTCTATCTATCCCAGTATGCTGACGCTGTGGTTTTTGTCGTGCGGTGGTCCTCGACCGCCCAGGCCGAGGTACGCAATGCTCTGGGCCGTCTCGATCAAGCAAAAAATCCCGAAGCGCCGATGCTCGCCATACTCAACCAGCAGGTGCGGAGCCAGTCGCGCTATGGAAAAAATTACGATGGATATTATGAAGGCTAAACAGCCCTGAGCTGGCGGCAAACGTAAGACCGGGGGGCAACGATGTCATTACCGCCTGTGAGTTTCGGAACCTCCGGTCTGAGGGGGCTTTCGGACGGTTTTACCCCCGATGTGGTCTTTGCCCATATCGGGGGCTTTGTTGAAACCGCTTGCACCGATGCGCGCAGCAGAGAGGTCGTGATCGGCCGTGACCTGCGAGCGTCCAGTCCCCAGATCGCCGCGCTGGTCGGCGGCGCGCTCACGGCGCTGGGCTGGAAACCGATCAACGCCGGCGCTGTGCCGACGCCGGCGCTCGCGGCCTACGCGCTCAAGCGCGGCATTGCTGCGATCATGGTGACCGGTAGCCATATTCCGCCCGATTACAACGGCCTTAAATTCTATCGCCCCGATGGTGAGCTGCTCAAGAGCGATGAGGAGCCCATCAGGGCGGCCGCGAAGGCGCTTTCTGAGGCGAGCCCTGACTTTGAGCCGTTCCTTCCGCACGAAGATCCGGCTGCGCGGGATGAGTACGCGGCCCGATATACAGACGCCTTTTCTCCGCACGCGCTGGCCGGGTTGAGCATTGCGGTTTTCGAGCACTCGGCAGTGGGCCGGGACATTCTTTTCAATGCGCTCGAGGCGTTGGGCGCATCCTGCACGAGCGTGGGGCGGAGCGAGGTTTTCGTTGCCGTCGATACCGAGGCTGTCGAGCCTTCCGCCATGGCGCAAATTCACGAGGCGATGGCGGCAGGGCAATTTGATGCCGTGGTCTCAATGGATGGCGATGGTGACCGTCCATTGCTTGTGGATGCCGGTGGCTCTCAAGTCAGTGGTGATGTGCTGGGGGCGCTGACCGCCCGGTTTCTTGCGGCCAAAGCGGTGGTGACGCCGCTCACATCGACCAGCGCACTCGAAGAGAGCGGATGGTTTGAGACCATTAGCCGGACACGGATCGGATCGCCCTATGTCGTCGAGGAAATGGCGCGGCTTGGCGCCGATGGGATCGTTGGTTTCGAGGCCAATGGCGGCTTTCTCATGGGGAGCGATTTCGAGCTTCCGCACGGGCGGCTCAAGCGCCTGCCGACGCGAGATGCGCTGTTGCCCGTCATTGTGGTTCTGGCCGAGGCGGCGGGGCGCGATGTTTCGGTCGGCGATCTGGTTGCGGAGCTGCCGGCTCGGGTGATGAGGGCGGATCGCCTGAAAGACATTCAGCCCGACGACGCTGGAGCATTGATCGAGGAGCTGGCCCGATCGGCCGAACTGCGCGCCAGTTTTGACGAGAGCCTTGCCGAGCCCAAAACGATCGACACGACGGATGGAACACGGGTGATTACCGCGCGTGGGGACGTTATCCACTTCAGGCGGTCGGGAAATGCACCTGAACTCAGGTGTTACGTCGAGACCGGCAGCGCACAAGCAACACAGGCCCTGCTTTCCGCCATGATTGCCAGACTGGCCACACATTTGAACGCTAGAGGGAACCGATGACCGATACCGATGGAAAAAACGGGGCATCTGACGGCCGAAAGCGCATCGTTCCCGTCGTTCTGGCCGGAGGAACCGGCACAAGGCTCTGGCCGATCTCGCGCACGGCACGGCCCAAGCAGTTCCTGGCGCTGACCGGCGAGCACAGCCTGTTGCAGGAGACCTTGCTGCGGTTGAGTCGGGACCCGCGCTACGATGCTCCGATCATTGTTACCAACGAGCTTTATCGCTTTCTGGTGGCTGAACAGGCGCAGGAGGTGGGCGTGGAGGCCATGCGGATCGTGCTTGAACCGGTTGCCCGCAATACGGCCCCTGCCATCGCCGCGGCCAGTCTGCTGGCGGCGGACAAGTCGGACGACGTGCTTGTTCACGTTCTTCCTTCCGACCACCGGATCAAGGTCGATGATGCCTACATCCATGCGCTCGATGTAGCCGAAGCCGCGGCGCTTGCCGGGCGATTGGCAACGTTTGGCATCGAGCCGTTCGAGCCGGCTACCGGGTTTGGCTATATCGAGGCTGGCGATCCGCTGCCTTCGGGCGCCCACGACGTCCGCAGGTTCGTCGAAAAACCGGACGCCGACAGCGCGGCCGAAATGATCGCGACGGGATCCTATTACTGGAACTCGGGCATGTTTTTGTTCAAAGCCTCGGTTTTCCTCGAGGAATGCCAAAAGCTGGTCCCCGAAGTTCATGCGGCAGCTTTCGACGCTGTCAACAAGGCGGTGCAGGATTTCGATTTCCACCGCCTCGATGCCGAGGCCTTTTCACGGTCTCCGAGCATTTCCGTCGATTATGCGGTGTTTGAAAAAACAAAGCTTGCGGCTGTGGTGCCGGCCTCGATCGACTGGTCGGACCTCGGGTCCTGGGACGCAGTGTGGAAGAGCGGATCGCGCGACGAGCACGACAATCTGGGAATGGGAAAGGTTACCCTCAACGCCATGTCGGGTTCGTTGGTTATTTCCGAAAAACACCATGTCGTCGTCGACGGGCTGGACGACATTGCGGTGCTGGCAAGTGAAGATGCGATCTATGTGGGCCGGTTGTCGGCCGCGCAATCGGTTGGCGATATCGTCAAGCGCCTCAAGGCCGACCCCGCTACCCAGAATTTGACCGAAACGCACCAGACGAGCTATCGCCCCTGGGGCGGATATTCATCGGTGCTCAATGGCGAGCGTTTTCAGGTCAAGCGTCTGTTCGTCAAGCCGGGTAAGCGGTTGAGTCTGCAAAAGCATTTCCATCGCTCCGAGCACTGGGTCGTGGTGCGTGGGACCGCCGAAGTGCAGCTTGGCGAAGAGGTTTTGACGCTGCAGGAAAATGAAAGCATCTACATTCCGCAAGGCGAATTGCACCGTCTCTCAAACCCCGGGAAAATCCTGCTCGAGCTGGTCGAGGTTCAGACGGGCTCGTATCTGGGCGAGGATGACATTGTACGGATCGAGGATGAGTTTGGCCGGACCTGAGCGCGAGCCGGCCCTCGCGTTCCTGTGCTGCGTTGAGACAAGCTTAACCATAACGGGCCATTTTAGGCCCTTGTGATTCACCGAGTTCCCGCGCGCCATGTTTCGCCCTCGCTTCGTATTTCAAACGCGGTCCGCGGACCGTGACCGGCAGACCGACCAGGGTCGGCGCCAGGCGATCGCCGGCGTTCTGGCGCGCCAGCGCGCCGATGTGGACCGTGAAATGGCAGGGCTGCAGCGGCGCATGGACGATGCGTACCAACGCGCGGCAGCGCTCCTGGCCAATAGCGAGGATTATGGTGAGCGCTCGACGCGTGACGAAGAAGAAATCGTTGCCTTCGAAGCATCGGCCGAGGCCGCACGCAACCGGATCGCCGATCTTTCCCGCCAACTGGAGGTGTTCGAGGCGATTTCCAGAGTTCTCGATGATGCGGGGACCGGTCCGGACGGTGAAAGTTAGGGCTTGATCCGGCCCGCCGGCCCGACTTATCCCCGCTATCTAACCGCGGCGGGCGATCTCATCATAAACGGCGGCGGTTTTTGCTGCCATTTGGGCCACCGAATAGTGCTCTTGGACCATCTCCCTAGCCTTTTGCCCCGCTGCTGTGCGGAGTGATGTTTCGCTCATCGCAACAAGGCTGGCGGCTGCCGTTTCGGGTTCGTCCAGGGGGAACAGCAACCCGTTCTTTCCGTCCCTGACCACATCGCGATTGCCGACCACATCCGTTGCGACCACCGGCAGGCCCTCCGACATTGCCTCGAGCACGGCCAGCGGCATTCCTTCCCACCGTGAAGTCGACAGATAGACGTGGGCGTTTCTAAACGCGTCGCGTGGATGCGAGGTGGGGCCGGGGAGATGGACAAAATCGCCCAGACTGGCCTCGTCGATCAACTCTTGGCATCGATGGCGTTTGTCCCCATCCCCGAGCACGGAGATGAGAAATGACAGCTGCGGATGGAGCCGGCGCAGGGCGTTGGCGATGTCGACCACCAGTTCGGGATACTTCTGATGGTCGTATCGGCTCACAGAAATAATTCGCAGCGGAGGCGGAGGGGCGATTGGCGGGCGCTGTTGGGGTATTGCGACACCGTTGACGACTGTCCGCAGTTTTTCGGGCGCAATGAACCGGGCCGCTTCGATGAGTTGGCGTTCGCCATCTGAAACGCAGATCGCCCTTGCTGTGAACCAGCCCAGAATGCGTTCCACGAGCAGGTAGAGGGCTTTCTTTACGGCGCCGTATTCTCCCACGTGCAAACCATGAAATGTATGTACCGAGGGCACCCCGGTTTGCAGGCTGAGCAGCCGGCTATAGATGCCAGCGCCCTTGCCGTGGGAGTGAACAAGATCGACGTTGCGAGCCCTCACTGCCCGGGCCAACTGGAACAAGGCACCCAGCCGAAAGGTCCTATGAGGAACAGTCAGCACATTGCCGGCGCCGACGAGTGTGCTGTAGCGCGAGAAATATGGCTCGTCGCGGGGACAGGCGACGATTGGCTCGATATCGGAAGGCAGGTGCTGGAGCAACTGACACAAATGCTCCGGACCGCCGCCGATATCAGCGCGCAGGGTCAGGAAGAGAATGCGCATGGGGGAGCCGTTCACTTTTCATGCGTTTGAACTGGCGAAATCATTGCTAGCGACGCGGGCAATTGCTGCGGTAAAAAGCATTGCCAGTGGCATGGAATACCAGAGCGTATATGTGTCTAGCGTGAACGCATGCGATAGCTCTGAGATAATTATCGCCAGTGCACCAATTCCCCAACTTGATCCTTTAAATGCCAAGTAGGCCATTTTGGCAGTTATATTGATCCAAAAAAATATGAACGCGACGCCTGCAAATAATCCGAGTTCTATAAATATACCGAGAAAAGCATTATCGCTATATACTCCGTATATGACCTCGATATTTTTGTATCCCGTTCCGATTATAGGATGATTTTGCCAGATTTGCAGCAGGTAGTTCCAATTATCGTACCTAATCGTTCTTAGAAACTGACTTTCGCCTGTGATATTTAATATGTCCAGTCTTCTGATGTTGGTCGCGATGGTTCCACTCATTTCGCCTTCCGAGAGGACGACTAGCAGTACAATCGCAGCCGTTGCTGCACAGAAAAAGTATACCATCTCCCTTATTCTGAAAATGATAGGGATCATTATCACCCACCCAATGATTAAATGTAAGAGGGCGGCTCTGGATGAACTTATAAAAGTAGAATATAGCGCCACACTAAAGACAAATATGCTTAGTGTTTTTGCGTACTTTGGTGAGCAGAGTACTATTGATACGAGTGAAACGGTTCCCCAGATTGAGGTAAAATGGCCAAAATTACTGGAGTTTCCTAAAATTCCGCCGGCACGAACCGAGGACCCGGTGCCGTCCCCGGACCAAATTCGCTGCTGGTCGGTACGCAATTCTATTCCCATATGAAAAAAGGCGATACCCAATAATATTGACGCCCCTCCGCTGATCAAGAAAGTGCGTGCTAGTGTGCAGTATTCGGTTTTTCCAAAGTTTCTAATTTTGGTTACAAGCAAGAACGGCGCAAAAATGGAAATTATTCGGATAATAGACAAGTCGCCCATGCTGAAATCATTTATTGCTGCGCTTATTGTAAAGCTTATGATTGAGAAGAAAATAAATAAAATATACGGAAGCGTTATTCGCGTTACAGGATTCCCGCTCACAAAAAAAAGAGCAAAGAGCGCGGGAATGAGCAGAAAATCAACGGCGCCGATGGCAAAATTGTCGGAAACGCGGAACGCAATCAGTGGGCTGATGCCCGCATAGAGCCATAGTATCCGATATATCAACAGCTCGCCGCCGGAGAGGCGGCTTTTTAAGCGGTCCAATGCCCCAAGTCCTTGCCGATTAAATTGCTGAGCTTGTCCACATCCTGCCGGAAATGCTGTTTCAGTTCATCTCTAAGCGCGGGAGAGATTTCCTGCCGCGGCTTCCTGGTATTTAGGCTACCTTTTATCCATTCAACCGGGCCATAACGCTTCTCCCACAGGTGTCTGCGTACAGAACGGAGGGGCCTTTCTATGATCTTGGGTGGAGTGAGTATGAGTTTCGCTAACCACTCGTGCCGATGTGCATGAGCTGAGTTGACCACCGGGAAGTCCTGGCGCCGGTCGTCCACCAGGCCGAGAAACCTTAGGGTTTCTTTGTAGACCTTGGGCGTATCGGCCTTGAAGTCGTCCAACGTTATTATTCGGAGGCGATCTTTAGGTATCAGCTCCGTCGCATATTGTATTTGTTCGCCGAGCAGCCCGACCTTCCCATACTGCAGAAAGGCCGGCTCACGACAGCCCCGTGGGATGCGGCGACCGATTGCCCGCTCGTCCTGGGCTCTCCATGCCTCTTCAAATGAGGCAATGTCCTCATGAAGAGAATAGCGCTGCTCCATGTGGTAGGCCTGAACGAGCTCGATTGGATTGCGGACCATGGCTATAAATCTTGCGTCAGGATTGTAAGAAAGTATCCGCTCGATCGCTACACTGGAACGGAGGTATCGTGTGCTACCCTCGGCAATCACAGTATGGAGTTGTGGATCGTATCCTTGAAACACCGATAAATAATCGGCCATAGTTTCCAGTGACATTTCATGCTTTAATCGGGGGAAATCATCGCACCAAAAAAAGGGCTCTTTTGGCGTAGAAAACAAAACGTTCGGGTGTTCCGATAGATATTTTGCCAATGCGGAGGTTCCGCATTTTGGCGCGCCTATTATAAAGGTGTTTGGCTTGGGGGTAGAAGTCATTGGCCGAGCTTCCAAGAAGTTACGAGCTCAACATCGAGCTTATCGTCGACCCATTTGGCGTGCGGCCTCGTGTAATCGATAATTTCCTGAGACCACTTGGCGCTTATTTGGGGTCTTTGGATCACTGAACGATACAGAAGCCTTTGAACGACAAGGTTGTATTTGATGGCGGCAACTAATCGCTGGCCACCACGCCGCTTCACGAACTTGGACGAACGGTTGACCAAGTTTGCAATGGCCACATTCCGGGGGCGTGCGGCGGTGTTGACTGGCGAGTGTTCCGCATCCGACAGAATGTGGCGGCTGACGGCGAGATGGTCAGTAATCCGATTAAGAACATTTTGGGGATTGGCCGAAAGATCGTCGAACCGATAGACGCATAAGTGATCCTTGCCAAACGTGGAGAGAAATGGCTCCAACATGGTTTGATAAGCGATAGTTTCCCAATCAAAACCCGTTTCACACCATTCGTCCAAGGTGCCCGAAAAGCGCCCGTTGCGCTTGGTGAAGAGATAATCTGATATGCAATAATCGCGTGGTTCTCTGAGGCCTACAATAATCTTTACATTGCCGACGTCGCTCTTGATGCGATCGGCGGCAGCCCGATGATGTATATAGCGATGGGAGATTTCACCCACTACGGCCTCGTTCTTCGCTTCATCAAAGAAGCGCCCATACCATGCTATTCCACGATGATAATTTAGGTCAAAGAAGTTGGTTTCTTTGACGGGTGTAAGGTAAATATCCGAATGCCTGGAAAGCACGGAAAATAGCCACGTAGTGGCCGACTTTCCCGTGCCGATATGGATGAAGTCCGGAAGTCTCAAAATCCGTTACCCCTTCTTTTGCCGACGCGCCGAGGGAAAGATTGAGAGTATCGAGGGATCCACACCCAGGTTTTTGCGGCAATACGCTATGCAACCGACGTTCCAGGCACTTGTTGCGAAGGCCACCGCAATGGCGGCGCCGACCGTTCCCCAAAGGGGCGTCAGTACGGCAATCAGAAGCAATGCTGTGATGTTGGTTGCCAGGATGATCCGGAAATAGGGCCGCTCCGAACCCGTCATCTCCATCATCGGAATCGTGGGCCCGGAGAGCGCATTGACGAGGTTGCCGGCGCTCAGGATGAGCAATGCGGTGTATCCGTTTTCAAAGCCGTCTCCGAACAGACCCAATATTTGGTGCCCGAATATCAGGAAGGTGGCGAAGATGATTATGGTGGGGATGGCAACCGCCGACACTGTGACCAGGCAAAGGTTGCGTACGCTATCGATCTCCCTGCGGTGGAAATGGCGGGCGATAGCTGGAGCGACCACTATGCCAGAGGACATCAGAAAAAGATTCATCGCTACCGATAGCTGCAGGGCTGCAAAAAAGGTCCCGGTCGCAGCTGGCGACATGACGAAGCCAAGATAGACCACGGCCAGATTGGGCGCCGAGCTGCGCACGATAAGTGTTCCCCACAGGCTGCCGACCGAACTCCACCATTTTTTGCGTTCGCTTTGTACGGGCCCGGTGATGAGGGGGCCGGGGCGTGTCATGGGGTGCGCCAGCGCCTGGCCCAGAAGGACCACGAGCAACACAGCGGCAATGAGAATCGTGCCGCTGGTCGCGGTCAATAGCGGGAAATGCCCCATAGTCACCAGCCCGCACCCGGCAACCACAAGCAGACGCCAAATGATGTCGCGGGGGACGAGTGAAAGCGTTATCCCGGTGATGGCCCGCATGACGCTGGCCTGATATTCGGCCAGACCCAACACAAGCGTAAAGGCTCCTGCGGCCATCAGATAGGATGGGTGGCTCACGCCCGGGACAAAGGCTGCAAAAATGGCGACGCCGAGCCCGAGAACGCCGCACCCCAGCGCGGTTACGATATAGCCGTGGCGAATAACGCCGCGTTCGAGTTCGATCGCTCCATCGGCGGCATAGGCAGCGGCGTAGCGCAGCACCAGCGAGCGGAAACCAAAACTGCCGACGACGGCCAGAAGGGTTGCGAGGGAGAATGCGAAACCGAAGCGGCCGTATTCCTCCGCGCTCATGGCGCGGGCCAGCATCAGGAACATCAGGAACGAGAGGCCCGCGCCGCCGATCTTGATGATGAGGGCCGCCATTCCGCCACGGGCCAGCTTTGCCATCACATCGTCATTGGCCAGTGCCGCAGCTCGCGCCCTGATGCGCCCCCAGGTGGCCGTGATCATTGGGGGGTCCTGCGTATCTGGTCGGGGCTTATTTCGGGCATTGCGCCGTACTGGGCGAGAACCTCTGTCATACCCGCGAGGAAGTTCTGTTCGCTGAACCGGCCGGTGTGGGCGGCGATCGCCTGGGGATCGGCGTCGGCGAGGCCCGATCGCTCGAAGCGTTCAATGGCGTCGATCAGGCCCTCGACGCTCTGGTCGTCAAACAGAAGGCCGGTTTCGCCGTCGCGGACAGTTTCGGTGGCGCCGCCGCGGCCATAGGCAATGACCGGGCGTCCCGAAGCCATGACTTCGACAGGAACGATACCGAAATCCTCTTCGCCGGGGAAAACCAGCGCCTTGCAGCGTGCCATATGCGATTTGAGGTCGGCGAAGGGCACGGTGCCCAGAAAAGTAATGTTGGCCCTGGCCTTTGCGGCCAGCGTCTGCCGTGTCTTTTCAGGACCGCCGATGACCAAAAGGCGTTTACCCATGCGGTTGAACGCATCGATCATGATATCGGGGCGCTTGTAGCCGACCAGCTCACCGGCCCAGAGATAGAAATCCTCACGCTCGGACAGAGGGGCCGGGGAAAAATCCTCGACGGCGACCGGCGGATAGACCACCCGCGCGTCACGCCGCCAATATTTGTTGATGCGCTTTTGCACGTGCATGGAATTGGCGACGAACTGATCGACCCGGGCCGCCGAGGTGACGTCCCACTGCCGCAGGCCGGGCGTGAGAATTGGCATGGTCAGCCTGGCCAGACGACCGGCCCCGCTCTTGTAGAGATGGTACTGGTCCCAGAGGTAGCGCATGGGCGAATGGCAATAGCAGATATGGGGCGCGTCCGGCGGGGCGATGACGCCCTTGGCGGGTCCCGCCTCGCTCGAAATGACCAGATCGTATCCGGAGAGATCGATACTCTCGAGCGCAAAGGGCATAAGGGGCAGATAGCTGCGGTAGAGCTTATGGGCCGCCGGCAATTTCGAGATGGCGGTGGTGTGCACCGTGTGGCTGCGAATGGCGGCGCTGACCCCGTTCGCATCATAGACGTGGGTAAAGATGTCGGCTTGCGGAAAGAGCTTGCACAGGGATTCAAGGACCTTCTCGCCCCCCCGCATATGCAGCAGCCAGTAATGAATGATCGCAACTCTCAAGGTCGTCATCTTCCGGCAGGCGTTGGTTTCTGTTCCTTTGCCGCGATGGGAAACCTGCAACGCTATTTACTTGAACTGGGCGCCTTCACTCATTTCCAGCCAGCGTTGGAGCGATTGTTTGAGGCCGTAGCGGTACTGGAACCCCATTTCGCGAAGCTTTTGCGGCATGATGTTTGTCGATTTGTAGAGTTTTCTAATGCGGGCCCGGTTGATCGAGGTGCGAATGCCAAGCTTGCCCAAAATCTCAAGGGCCAGTCCCCCAAGCATCATAATCGGCATGGGAACAACCAGCGTGACCTTTTTGTAACCGGCCACATCGGTGAAGGTGTCACAGATATCTTCCGAAGTGTAGCGCTCCATATGGGCGAAGTTATAGGTCAGATGCGTTTCGTTTCGCTCGAGGGCGAAGCGGAAGGAAGCCACCAGATCTTCGACATAGCCGCAGGCCTTGATGGTGTCCTTGCGGCCAGGGAAAAAGAAGTGGCCTTTTTCCATGGCACGCGCCAGGCGGGTAAAATTGCCCCGCTCGGTATAGCCGTAGATTACCGCGGGGCGGGCGACGACAAGGCGCCGCGCATCGGTGGCCTCGTTGAGCCACTGGGCATGGATTTCTTCGGCGCACAGTTTTGAACGTCCATAGGCCGTATCGGGCTCAAGCGCCGAGGTTTCGTCCTTGAGGGTTTCGCTCGCGCCGTAGACGGAAATCGAGCTCGTAAAGACGATCCTTTCGCAGCCGATACGGCGGGCATAATCGCAACAATGGGTGGCGCCAAGCACGTTGGTATAGAAATACTCCCAGTCCTCATGACCGGGTGTCGTGTGAACGGCGGCAAGATTATATGTTTCGCTGGCGCCCGGGCAGGTGTCATCCGCAATGGGCTGCCGAACGTCGACGTATTTGTATTCGACCCCTTCGACAACAAAGCGGGGCTCGGCAATATCGGCGCTCACGATCAGATCATACTCTCCGCTTTCGGCGAGAGACCTGAGCAGATGCGAACCGATAAAGCCTGCGCCTCCAAATACCAGAGCGTTCTTTTTGAGCATTGCTTCACTCTCCGGACAATTGGTTGTCGACTAACGGTCATGCCGAGATTTTCTTATAGACCTCGTCGGTCATTTCTTGAGGTGA
>DDGC01000016.1:0-7576 GCA_002337455.1 Rhizobiales bacterium UBA1912
AAGGATCACCTCGAGACCACCGCCCCCAATGCCGAAATCATCGACACGCTGACCATGGTCGGTCTCGAAGTCGAGGAGGTCACCGACGCGGGCGCACGGCTCAGAGACTTTGTAACTGCGCATGTGGTGAGCGCCGAGCAGCACCCCAATGCCGACAAGCTGCGGGTTTGCAAGGTCGATGCGGGCACGGGCGAGTTGATCGATGTCGTGTGCGGCGCGCCCAATGCGCGCACGGGGATGAAATCGGTTTTTGCGTTCGCGGGCACCTATATCCCCGGCAAGGACATCACAATCGGCAAGGGCAATATCCGCGGACAGGTGTCGAACGGCATGCTGTGCTCGAATGCCGAGCTTGAGCTGTCGGACGATCATGACGGCATCATCGAATTGCCCGAGGACGCGCCGATTGGCGTGCCCTACCCCGATTATGCCGGGATCGATGAAGTTATTGTCGATATCGGGCTGACTCCAAATCGCGGCGATTGCGCCGGGGTGCGTGGCATTGCGCGCGACCTGGCTGCCGCGGGCGTTGGCGATTTCAAGGATCCGACTATCAAGGCCGTTCCGGCCAGCGCAGGGGCATCGCCCATCGCGGTGTCGGTCGATGGCGAAATCTGCAAGATGTTTTCGGGCCGCCTGATCAAAAACGTCAAGAACGGTCCCTCCCCGCAGTGGATGCAGGACAGACTACGCGCCGTGGGGCTGCGCCCCATCAATGCGCTTGTCGATATCACCAATTACGTTTCGCTCGACCGGGCGCGTCCCCTGCATGTCTACGACGCCGACAAGCTCAAGGGTAATATCGCGGCGCGCATGGGCCGGACGGGCGAGAGCTTTCTGGCGCTGGACGGCAAAACCTATGCCGTTGACGAGACCATGTGCGTTATCGCCGATGACCAGACTGTTCTGGGGCTCGGCGGCATCATCGGTGGCGAAGACACCGGATCCACCAACGAGACGACCAACGTGTTCATCGAATGCGCATGGTTCGAACCGACGGCAATTGCCGCCGCGGGCCGCAAGACCGGGATCAATTCGGATGCCCGCTACCGCTTCGAGCGGACTGTGGACCCCGAAAGCGTTGTGCCGGGGATCGAGCTGGCCACGCGGCTGGTGATGGAATTGTGCGGCGGCGAGCCCGCCGAAACGGTGATTGCCGGGCATGTGGGTTCGCCCGAGACGGTGATCGATTTTCCCTTGAGCGAGATCGAGCGCCTGACCGGGCTCAAGGTGGCGTTTGCCGAGGTCAAGGCCATCCTGACCCGGCTGGGCTTCTGGATGTCAGGATCGGGCGACATCGTGAAGGTCGCCGTACCCTCCTGGCGGCCGGACGTGACCATGAAGGCCGATCTCGTCGAAGAAGTGATGCGCATTGTCGGCGTCGACCGCGTGCCCGTCGAGCCGTTGCCGCGGCTTTCGGGCGTGGCGCCGAAAATGTTGACCCCGATCCAGAACCGCCGGCGCATTGTGCGGCGGGCGCTGGCGGCGCGCGGCATGGACGAGGCGATGACCTGGTCGTTCATCTCCACCGATCTGGCCGAAGCATTTGGCGGCGGCAAGCCCGAGCTGCGGCTGGCCAACGCCATTGCATCGGACATGACCGACATGCGGCCGTCGCTTCTGCCGGGCCTGCTTTCGGGCGCAGCGCGCAACGGAAATCGCGGGTTCGACGATGTTGCCCTTTATGAAGTGGGGCAGGTGTTTTTCTCGGACGCGCCGGACGGCCAGCGCAACCACGCTACCGGCATTCGCACCGGCACATCCGGATTTACCGGGGCCGGTCGGCACTGGCAGGGCAGGGCCGAAAAGGTCGGTGTCTATGATGCCAAGGCCGATATCGGTGCGGCGCTGGATGCGCTGGGTGTCGATATCGACAAGGTGCAGGTGGTGGCCGAACCCGCAGCATGGAGCCATCCGGGCCGGGGCGGGCGCATCCAGCTCGGACCCAAGGTGATCCTTGGCTGGTTCGGAGAGTTGCACCCCGCAATGGCGGCAAAATTCGACCTTGACGGGCCGGTTGCCGCATTCGAGATCGACCTCGACGCGCTGCCCGAGCCGCGGAAAAAGGCGACAAAGGCCAAGCCGGCCCTGACGCTGTCCGCGCTGCAGCCGGTGCGGCGCGATTTCGCCTTTGTTGTGGGTGCAGATGTCGAGGCCGCAAGTATCTTGCGCGCTGCCAGGGGTGCCGAAAAGGCGCTCGTTACCGACGTGACGATTTTCGACGTCTTTTCCGGCGCTCATGTTGGCGAAGGCAACAAATCGGTGGCGATCGAAGTTACCCTGCAACCAAGGGATAAAACGCTAACCGACGAGGAGATCGAAACGGTGTCGGGAAAAATCGTGGCAGCAGTCGAAAAAGCCACCGGAGGGGTGTTGCGTGGGTGATGCGGCTCTCCGCCAGGCTGGAGCGCAAATCCTGCGGGTTGATTTGAGCTTTGCGGAGCTGTCTGCGGACAGCACCGTGAAGCGTCAGCCGCGCTCACCGTGGCGGCCGCGGCCAGATGATTTCTGGAGTGCGTTCGAGGATCGGGCGCTTTATTATGACGCCTTCCGGGCCGATAACAGCCGCGACGTCCTGCTGGTTGGCCCGACACCGCTCAACCTTCGCTCCGGTCTCGAGGCGGCGCACTATAGTGCGCTCCCATCGGGGGTGGCGCTTGAGACGGAGCTGTTTCCCTCACGCTCGACCATGCTGACGCGGCTGGCCGACGTGCCGGACAATGCCAAAGCTGTGCGGGTCGAGGCATTCGGGGAAACGTTCGATCTGGCCATCCAGCCCAATTTTTCGGCTGCGCTGACCGGAGCGCGCATCCTCTTTACGATCAACAAGAACAACCGGCTCGAATGGATCGCCGACTGGGCGCACTGGCATGCGGCGCTGCACGGCACCGATACTGTGATCCTGTTCGACAACGGTTCGACCGACTATTCGATCGAAAAGCTGGAAGGCACGCTGGCCGCGGTTGACGGGCTCAAGACGGTCATCGTCATCAGCGTGCCGCACAAATTCGGCCCTATCGACACCTCGGTGCTGAAAACCAAATTCTACCCGCGCTTCCTGCAGATTTCGATGACCAACCTGGCGCTGCGCCGGTTCGGAATGCAGGCGGAAGGGTTGATCGATTGCGATATCGACGAGCTGGCGTGGGCGGGCGGTGAATCGGTCTATGAGCGGGCAGGGCGCAGCGCCCTGGGCGTAACGCGCATGCGCGGGCGGTGGATCGAGGCGGCGCGCGCCCCCGATGCTCCGGTCCGCCATCAGACGTTCCGGCACCGGCTTGCCAATCTCGGCCACCGCCTTTCCCCCTCCAAATGGGTGCTGGACCCGCGCCGCGACTGGGTACAATCGCTGAAAGTGCACCCCTATCTCCACCGCATTCACGGCGCGCCCATGGCAGCCCGCAAACACGATGATAAGGCGGCTTTTTTTCATTTCAAAGGGATCAATACCAATTGGAAGGAAGATCGGACGGGCACCGAAAAACGCCCTCAGCGCCTCGCTATCGATGATAAACTTGCGGCGGCGATGTCGGCCCTTGCCAGGCAAAGCAGCGGGAACTGAGCGAACAGATGTTTGAAGCGATACGCGCCACGCTTTTGGTTTCCGGATTGGTGTTTCCAGGGATTGCTGCCTATACGGCGGTTTACGTGACGCTTGCCTGCATGGCGCTGTCTCTGCCCGGCGTCGAGCGGGATGTCTTGCGCTCGAGGATCGTCATGGGGCTGGCCGTTGGCCTGGCGGCACTGTTCGTATCTATCCTTCTCAATGGTGCTGCGCCGGGCGATTGGACCGTGCTGCTCATTCTTCTGCCCTTTGTTGGCGTCCTGCCCGTAGCGGCTGTTCTCAAGCGTGTCACGCCCGTCCATTTCGGTACGTTTTGCCTGCTTGGCGCCATTGCTGCAGCCATGATCGGAGCGATCGACGTGTTCGCGCTGGATGCGACGCGCGCCGGTGGCGGAAACAATCCCATCCATTATGCCAGCGTTGGGGCCATGCTGGGTTTCGTCAGCCTGGTAGGCGCCGTCGGAAACCGGTCGGGCGCGAGATTTATCTTCGTTTTCGGTCCCGCGGCGGCCGCTGCCGCGGTGCTGCTCTCTGAATCGCGGGGGCCGATGCTGGCCATTTGCGTGCTGATGGTTATCGCTCTTGCGATATTCTGGCGCGACAGAAAAATGTTTCTGGCGCTGCTCGCCTTGCCACTCGCCGTTGCACTTTCGCTCATCGCCTCGGGCGAAGGGCAGAGGGCCATGCTGCTGTTTTGGGACGTCCTGAGCGAGCGCACACAGAGCTCGAACGACCAGCGGTGGCTGATGTACAACGCGGCGCTGCAGATGTTCCTGCAATCGCCTTTATGGGGACACGGGTTCGGTGATTTGATGGAGACAGCCCAGACGCTGCTGCCGATCCATGAACGCTATGACAATCTGCACAGCGATTTTGCCAATCTTGCAGCGCTGGGCGGCATCCTGGGCATCATCACCTATTTCGGCATCGTGTTCTCGCCGCTGCTCGCACTTCTGTCCAGCGTGGCCAGGTCGGATCGGGCGATTGTCTTTCTGGCGCTTGCTGTAAGTGGGGGAAATGCGACCCTGGGGCTGACGAACGCCATTCTTGGCATATTGCCGCAAATGACGCTGTTCGTTTTGATGCTGGGCTATCTGGTCGCTCTCGAGCGGCGAGCAGAGCTGGCCGATCCCCAATGACCGCAAGTCACGCCATCAAAATCCTCGCGATCTACAAGTTCGTCGATCAGCCGGACTTTGAAACGCTCAAGGCTCCGCTGGGGGAGTTTTGTTGTGGGCGGGGGATCAAGGGGACGTTGCTTGTGGCGCCCGAGGGGATCAATGGGACTGTGGCGGGGGCGCCTGAGGCGATCGATCAGCTGGTGGGGTGGCTGAGTGATGGCAATGTGTTCGGGGGGCGGTTTCGGGGCGCCGAGATCAAGTATTCATTCGCCGAGAGCCAACCCTTCTATCGCATGAAGGTGCGGCTGAAGTCGGAGATCGTCACGCTTCGGGCGCCCGAGGCCAATCCGGGGCGGCAGGTGGGCACCTATGTCGAGCCTGAGGACTGGAACGATCTGATTGACCGGGACGATGTGATCGTCATCGATACGCGCAACGATTACGAGGTGGCGCTGGGGACGTTCCGGAACGCAAAAGACCCGCACACCACGAGCTTTACAGAGTTCAAGGATTACGTTTCGGAGACGCTCGACCCGCAAAAGCACAAGAAGGTCGCCATGTTCTGCACCGGCGGGATCCGGTGCGAGAAGGCTTCGTCCTACATGCTGGCGCAGGGGTTTGGTGAGGTGTTTCACCTCAAGGGCGGCATCCTCAATTATCTCGAACACGTCCCCGAAGACAAAAGCCTGTGGGACGGGGAGTGTTTCGTTTTCGACGAGCGGGTTTCTGTCGGCCACGGGCTGAAAATCGGCGATGCGCAATTGTGCAGGGCCTGCCGGCAGCCGCTGACGCCAGCCGATCGGGAACGGGCCGAGTTCATCGAAGGCGTGCAGTGCCACCATTGCGCCGGTGAGGAGAACGCGGCCAGGCGCGAGGCGGCGGCCGAACGGCAAAAGCAGATCGAGTTGGCCGCGGCGCGCGGCGAGGCTCATATCGGCGAGGATGTCAAAAAAGCCGCCGAGGAACGGCGGTTGGCCAACAAGGCACGGCGCGAGGCGGACCGGATCAGAAACACAAAGGGCTCAAGGTGACCGTAAAACGTATAGTTGCCAATATCGAGGGCTCGCCTGACGAGGCGGCGCGATTTTATGGCGAACTGCTCGGGCTGGACGTTCTGATGGACATGGGTTGGATCCGCACTTATGGCGCCGATGCGCAGATGCCGGTCCAGATGAGCATCATGTCGGAGGGTGGCTCGGACACCCCGGTGCCCGACATATCCATCGAGGTTGACGACGTCGATGCGGTGCTCGAAAAAGCGGGAGCCATGGGAATTGCCATCGTCTATGGCCCGGCGGACGAACCCTGGGGCGTGCGGCGCTTTTACGTGCGCGACCCGTTCGGCAAGCTCATCAACATCCTCGCACACCTTTAGCTTCAATAGCCGCGCGGCGGGGCGGGGTCGTCGTTGAGGATCAGGTACATATTGACCTGATCGAGCCAGCGCCCGTGCTTGAAGCCGGCCTGTGGCAGGACGCCGAGCATTTCGAAACCGAGCCGGACGTGAAAGCGGATTGAACTTTCGTTTTTTGAATCGATGACTCCGACCATCAGGTGAAAGCCTTTGGCTCTCGCATCGGCGATCAGTGCCTGCATCAGCGCTGTGCCAGCACCCCTGCCCTGCGCCTCGTCGCGCAAATAGATCGAATGCTCGACGGTCTTTCTGTAGCCGGCGCGCGACCGGTAGGTGCCGTAGCTGCCATGGCCCAGAATACGGCCGTCCTCTTCGGCGACGAAAACGGCGAAGCCACTGGCGTTGCGCTCATCGAGCCATGCCTTGCGATCGGCCAGCGTTTCCTCGGCCTCGCTCCAGATGGCATCGAGCCGGCGGATGGCGTCGTTATGGATGTCGAGAATTTCGGGCAGATCATTTTCGGTGGCGGGGCGGATATTCATCGTACGGTGTGCACCTGTTCAAGTCGTGAAATGGGCTCTTATAGCAACCGCTCGATGGTCTGGCGCAGCAGCTGGAGGTCGCTGTCCCGCGACAGGCGGTGATCGCCGTCGGGGACGAGAGTAAAGGTCACCGGATCGGAGACCAGGTGGCTGACCAGTTTCAGCGCATGGGCCGGGGGCACGTCGGTATCGTTGCCGCCCTGCAAAATGGCAACCGGGCAGTGGGTGCGGATGGGGGCGCCGAACAGGAGATGGTTTTCGCCATCCTCGATCAGGGCGCGGGTGAGAATGTAGGGCTCGTCCGAATAGTCCGAAGGCTGTTCCACCCTGCCCTTTTCCCAAAGGTCGAGCAATTCGGCATCGGTAAAGGTCTCGCGCATCAGATCGCGCGTCATGTCGGCGGCCGGGGCGATCAGCACCATGGCCTTGACCCGGTCTTGACCCCGTTGGCGCAGGGCGCGGTTGACGAGCAGCGCCAGCCAGCCGCCCATGGACGAGCCGACAACGATCTGTGGGCCCTCGGTGGTGGCGAACACCGCCAGCGCCTCTTCGAGCCAGCGCGAGATCGTGCCGTCAAGAAACGCGCCGCCCGATTGCCCGTGGCCGGAATAATCGAACCGGGTTACGGCCAACCCCTTTTCCGCGCCGAAGCCGTCAAGCGCCTGTGCCTTGGACCCCGCCATGTCGGATCGGAACCCGCCCAGCCAGAACAGGCCCGGAGCACCGCCGGGGCGACGCAGGGTGGCAATTTGTCGGGACTGGTCGCCCCGGCCCACCGCCAGGGCTGCAGTTTTCTCAATCATTGCATTTTCCGGCTTCAATACCATATCGGGGATGTACCCGCTGGCCCTGCGGATCGCAAGCCGCACCATTGGTGACCGGTATGCAGCCGGTGTGGCCGTCTGGGCGTGAGCACCGCTTTGCCTGTTGACTTTGTGCCAGTTTACCAAGATTTTAGGCGCGTTGCGCCGGCCATGAGCAGGCGTGCGCAGCT
>DDGC01000016.1:7894-8067 GCA_002337455.1 Rhizobiales bacterium UBA1912
ATCAAACTCCGGCCCAACATCGACACGCACGACTATGACGTCAAAATGCGTGCGCTGGAGAAGTTCATCGGCGAAGGCGACAAGGTCAAGGTGACCATGCGTTTCCGCGGCCGTGAGATGGCGCACCAGAATATCGGGCTCGAACTTCTGCACAAGGTCAAGGACCAGTTCGA
>DDGC01000022.1 GCA_002337455.1 Rhizobiales bacterium UBA1912
GGCCCAGTCGGCCCCAAGCTGCGATTTTGGCCAAGTCGGAGAACGTTTTGGGAACGTGGCATTCGGTATTGACGATGGAAATCATAGAAGAGGACAGTTCGCTCCATCATAGGGAGTGGGTTGATGGATCGGAGTATTCCGGGCGGGGATTTGATCGGACGATGGAGCCTGAGCTTTGCCGATATTGATTTTGTAAATTCGAAGCCGGCCCTGACGCGCCTTGGCCTCGCCGCGCAGCTGAAATTCTTCGCTTCCCTGGGGTTTTTCGCGATCGATCCCGGCTCAATCCCTACCGATGGCCTCTCGTATCTGGCCGAGCAACTCGGTGTCGAGGCTGGCGAGATAGCCGGTTATGACTTTTCCAGTCGGACAGCACGACGGCATTGTGCGGAGATCCTGATCCATCTTGGATATCACCGCATGAAGCGGGTGGATCGCGCGCAATTGACGGAATGGATTGCTGGCGAGCTGTGCCCGGGCGGCCAGTCGATCAATGCCATGCTTGAGCATGTTTTCCTGTGGTGCCGGGACCGGCGTATTTATGGGCCGTCGCGCAAGGAGCTTGAACGTGTCGTTCGCTCACAACGGCAAGATTATCTGGACACCTGGCTGATCGGAACCAGTGATCGGCTTTCGTCAGATGCGGTGGCGTTATTGGAAGCCTCGCTTGCCGATCCGGACAGCTCGACCGGATTCAACAGGATGAAGGGTGACGCCGGACAGGCAACGCTCGACAACATTCTCGACGTGACCGAGAAACTCGCCTTTATCCAGAGACTTGATCTTCCCCATGATCTCCTGACGGCTACGGGCAAGCCATGGGTCGATCAGATTGTTCGCCGCGTTGCCGGTGAAAAGGCCTCGGAGATGCGCCGGCATGCGCCGGCGCGACAGCTCGGCCTTTATGCGATTTATCTAATGTCGCGGGAGGCGCAACTCACTGACGCGATGATCGACCTGCTGATCGAAACCGTTCACAAGATCGGAACGCGCTCGAAACGCAAGGTGGTGGGCGATATCGCGAAAGACATCGAGCGGGTCTATGGAAAGGAGCGCCTGCTGGTCGAGATCGCCAGCGCCTCGATCAATGAACCATCGGGGCGCATCTGCGATGTCATTTTCCCGATCGCCGGTAAGGCCAAGCTGGCGGCGATCGTCAAGGAGAGCCATGCGAAGGGCGCTCTGGACCGGCGCATCTACAAGGTGATGCGTGGTTCCTGGGCCAATCATTACCGGCGCATGCTGCCAAGCCTGCTTTCCGTACTTGAGTTCCGGTCGAACAACGCGGTGTGGCGGCCGGTCCTGGCGGCCCTCGACTGGATCAGGAGCAAGGTGGATGGCGGATGCCGCTTCGTGCCATTGCAGGATGTTCCGATCGATGAGGTGATTCCAGCGCGATGGCGCAGTTCCGTCATTGATGACGATGGGCGGGTAAACCGGATCAGCTATGAGCTTTGCGTCCTGACGCAACTGCGCGACCGCATCCGCTCCAAAGAAATCTGGGTGGTCGGGGCGGATCGCTATCGCAATCCCGATGACGATCTTCCCAAGGACTTCGAGATCAGGCGAGATGCGTACTATTCCGGCCTCAGCCTGACGCCAGATGCGCAGGCGTTTTGCGCCTCGATCCGGGAGGAGCTTGAACGGGAACTGTTGCTCCTCAATGCCAATATTCCACAAAACGACAAGGTCCGGCTCCTGTGGCGCGGCGACAACCGGATATCGATTACACCGTTCAAGCCCTTGCCCGAACCGAAGGGTCTCGCTTCGATCAAAAGCGAGATCGGTCAGCGCTGGCCGATGACCGGACTGCTGGACGTGTTGAAAGAGGCTGCTCTGGACACGGGATTGATGGATGCTTTCGAAACGTCGGCCTCGCGGGTTACCCTGTCGAAAGCAGCCTTGGCTCAGCGTCTTTTGCTGTGTCTCTATGGCTTGGGCACGAACGCCGGGCTCAAGCGGGTCGCTGGCGCAACACCCGATGTCAGTTACGAGGAATTGCTGCATGTCCATCGCCGTTTCATCCACGCGCCAGCGCTGAGGGAGGCGTGCGCGCGGGTAGCAAACGCGACACTGGCAATCCGCAATGCCGCAGTATGGGGAGATGCGGGCACGGCATGCGCGTCCGATTCAACGAAGTTCGGCGCGTGGGACCGCAACCTGATGACGGAATGGCACGCCCGCTATGGCGGCCGTGGCGTCATGATCTACTGGCATGTGGAGAAGCGCGCGACCTGCGTTTATTCCCAGCTCAAGCGGTGCTCTTCCTCGGAGGTCGCCTCCATGATCGAAGGCGTGCTACGCCATTGCACCGACATGGAAATCCAGCGCCAGTACGTCGATAGCCACGGCCAGAGCGCAGTCGGCTTTGCGTTCTGCCGACTCCTTGGATTTGAGCTTGCCCCGCGGCTGAAAGCAGTGGCACGCCAGAAACTGGCCCTTCCCCAAGCCGGCATGCGCACGCGGCTTTCCAATTTACTGCCGATCCTCTCCAGCCCGATCGACTGGGACGAGATCGAGCAACAATATGACGAAATGGTCAAATATGCCGCTGCCATGCAATCGCGCACCGCCGATCCGGAAGCGATCCTGCTCCGGTTTGCCAGAGCCGAAGTGATGCACCCGACCTACAAGGCGCTGAGTGAACTCGGCCGCGCGGTCAAAACAATCTTCCTATGCCGGTATTTGCGTCAGGAGGCATTCCGCCGCGAGATCCACGAAGGGCTGAATGTGGTTGAGAACTGGAACGGCGCTAATGGTTTCGTGTTCTTCGGCAAGGGCGGCGAGATCGCCACCAACCGCATCCATGAGCAGGAAATCTCCGTTCTGGCGCTACACCTCCTGCAAGCGTCGCTGGTGTATGTGAACACCCGCATGCTTCAGATCGTACTGGTTGAGCCGAAGTGGGCGGGGCGGATGACGCCGGAAGATTATCGTGGTCTCACGCCGTTGATCTACAGTCATGTGAACCCTTATGGCCGCTTCGACCTCGACCTGAACGACCGGATTGATTTTGGACGGCTTGCAGCGTGAGGCGGCTGATCGGCCTATAACATTTGGGTACACCCCAGAGTGATAGGGCCGAGTGACACCATTCGTCTGTCACAAAAGGGTGGGTTTGCGCTCAATGTGACGATACACTGCAAGAGCCACCCTAATGTGACGGATTTTGCACTTGGCTCGTATCGGATATGCCCGCGTCAGCACCACGGACCAGGATCTGGATATCCAGATTGGCCGCCTCAAGAATGCAGGTTGCGAAATTATCCGTTCCGAGACCGGATCGGGGGCCTCGCGGAGCGGGCGCACGGAACTGGAAACGATCATGCAGTTTATGCACACCGGCGACGAGCTGGTCGTGCTGCGGCTCGACCGGCTCGGCCGCTCCACGCGCGATGTCCTGAACCTGGTGCATGAGCTTGATGAAAAGGGAGCTTCGCTGCGCATCCTTGAGCCAGAGGTGACGACGGCGGGCGACATGGGGCGAATGGTCATCACCATACTCGGCATGGTCGCCGATATGGAGCTGAAGTTCATCAAGGATCGTCAGCGCGCCGGGATCGAAGCGGCGCGCGCCGAAGGCGTTTACAAAGGCCGGAAGAAGAACGTCGATGACGATGAAATCCGCCGTCGCCTTGCCGCCGGCGCCAGCAAGGCCCGCGTTGCCCGCGACCTGAAGGTCTCACGAATGACCGTCTATCGGGCGCTCGACATTATTCCGTCACAGACCAAACTGCCGGAAAAGCCGCCCACTGCCAGCATCGCCCTGCATCTGATTATCGAGAACTTCAACAAGCGTGGAAGAGGTAGAAAACCCGCTCGGGAGCGGATTGAGGCGATGCTGGAACGCGACTACGCCATGGTAAAAAACGGCAATTGTGATTACAAACTGACCGTCGCCTATGACCCCGATCCGGATGGCATTTCCCTTGATGAGGAAATCCAAAGCCTCCTCTCCGAGATGTTCAACATCGCAGAGAGCTACAATTGCTCCATGGAAGCCGATATCTACGAGGTCGGTGGTCAGCAACGGTCCTGGTAGAATCAATCAAGCGTTCAGTGTTCGTTCTTCAACCTGGCCAAAATCGCAGCTTCGGGCCGACTGGGCC
>DDGC01000011.1 GCA_002337455.1 Rhizobiales bacterium UBA1912
CGAATCCCTTCCTCTCCGCCATTCCCCCTGAGACGTCCAAAAAACTTCCCGATCAATGACTTATGCCCTTGCCTGATGAAAGCCGAGGCGGTCGCGGTGTGCTCACATCGCGCTTGCCAGCCATTTCCTGAACCGGCTCACATGCGCCTTGTTCTGCTTGTCCGGAGCGGTCTGCAGATAATAGCTTCCGGTTGTTACGTTGGTTCTCAAAATTTCAGTGAGCCGGCCGGCGGCAACGTCGTCGGCTACACTCAACTGAGTTGCCAGGGCGATGCCCTGATGAGAGAGCGCCGCGTCGAGCCCAAGGCTCGCATTCCAAAGGCTCGGCCCAGCGAGCGCAGGAACGGTCTCTAGACCGGCCGCCCCGAGCCAGGACGTCCACTGGCGGTGGTCGTTCTCGTGGATCAGGGCCTGGCGCGAGAGGGCCGCCAAATCCGCCGGAACGCCCTTGTCACGCAGCCATCGGGGGCTGGCCACGGGGAACATTCTCGGTGTCACCAGCACTTCGGCGCCTGCGGGAATTTCGTTGGCAGCGGCAAATCCAATAAAGACATCGGCTTCGCTTCCATGGAAATCCGGCGCCGAATCTGACGCCCTGAGAACGATTTCGACATCCGGCAACAACGCTTGAATGTCGCCAAGCCGAGGGCTCAACCAGCGCGCGGCAAGCCCCGGCATGGCCCATATGCGCAGACGACCCTGCGCCGTGCGCGGCATAAGGCTTGCGATGGCGCCCTCGAGTTGCGCGAGCGCTGCATCGGTGGCGGCAAACAAAAATTGCCCCTCGCCAGTCAGCCGCGCCCCTGTCGTATGGCGGTCGAACAGCTTCGATCCCAGATAGGCTTCGAGATTTCGCACATGCCTGCTGACCACAGTGTGGGTCAGCCCCAGCGCCTCTGCACCCTTGCGGATGCTCCCGGTCTCTGCGACCGCGTGAAAGGCCCGGAGCAGGTGTAGCGGCGGTAGCGTCGGGACAGTCAAGTAAGGTCTCCAGAGCGATTTTGTGGAAACTCTAGAGCACCACCAGAGCAAACACAATGTCGCCTCCCATGCCATCTCCAGCGTGTTAGCACGGGCCCCGAACGCTTATATGCAAGGACCCATCGTGACAAACAATGAGCTCATTTCCCGCCGCGATGCAGCGGTGGCACGCGGTTTGGCTAGTGCCTATCCCGTATTTGTCGCGCGCGCTGAGAACGCGCGCATCTGGGACATAGAAGGCAAGGCGTTCATCGATTTCGCCGGCGGCATTGCCGTGCTCAATACCGGCCATCGGCATCCAAAGGTACTGGCTGCCGCCAGGGCCCAACTCGATGCCTACACCCATACCGCATTCCAGATATTGCCCTACGAGCCCTATGTCACGCTTGCCGAGCGTCTGAATGCTTTGGCGCCGATCGATGGTCCGGCCAAATCTGTTCTGTTTTCCACCGGAGCCGAAGCTGTCGAGAACGCGATAAAGATTGCGCGGGCAGCGACGGGCCGGGCAGGGGTCATCGCCTTTACCGGCGGATTCCATGGCCGCACGCATCTGGCTATGAGCCTCACCGGCAAAGTATCGCCCTACAGGGACCGGCTCGGACTTGGGCCTGCTGGTATTTTCCACGTGCCGTTCCCCTGTGAGCCCGATGGGGTCAGCGTTGACGATAGTCTCAATGCACTTGCGAGATTGTTCCGGGCCGATATCGCGCCCGCCGACGTCGCCGCTATCATCATCGAGCCCGTGCAGGGCGAGGGCGGATTTCATTCAGCGCCTGAAGCCTTGTTGACGGCCCTGCGTGAGCTTGCCGACACCCACGGCATCGTATTGATCGCAGACGAAATCCAGTCCGGGTTCGGCCGCACCGGAAAGATGTTTGCCATCGAGCACAGTTCGATAAAGCCCGATTTGATCACCGTTGCGAAATCGCTTGCCGGCGGCTTCCCTCTGTCGGGGGTCATCGGCCGCGCAAACCTTATGGACCAGGCATCGCCCGGAAGTCTGGGCGGCACTTACGCGGGCAACCCGGTTGCGTGCGCGGCGGCGCTTGCTGTGCTGGACGTCATCGAAGAGGAGGGCCTCCTTGAACGCGCCAACCTGATCGGCGCCCGCATTCGCGAGCGGCTGGAAGCGTTCGCGCGAAGCGAAGCCGGAGTGCGCATCGATGCCCTTCGCGGACCAGGCGCAATGATTGCCTTTGACATCGTCGATGCCGAAGGGCGCCCGGACGTGGCGGCTGCAAAAACGGTCGCCCAGAGTGCGCTCGATCTGGGCCTCGTCATCCTCACATGCGGCATTTTCGCGAACACGATCCGTATCCTCGTGCCGCTCACAGTGCCGGACGATCAACTGGAAGACGGCCTCTCCCGGCTCGGCACGGCATTGGGAAAGGAAAACTGAGATGATCATAAAGGACTGGATGGAAACCAGGTGTTTGGTGGACGGCAACTGGGTCGGGGACACTCGGACTCCAATCACCAACCCCGCCACCGGTGAGGTGATCGCCCATGTTCCCGTGCTCGGCGAAACCGAAGCCAGAGCGGCACTTGATGCTGCTGCTGCGGCGTTTGCCACATGGAAGCGCCAGCCGGTCAAGCTACGCTCCAAAGTGCTCAGGGCGTGGTTCGATCTGATCGTTGAGCACCGCGATGAACTCGCGGCCCTCTTGACCGCGGAGCAGGGCAAGCCGATCGCCGAAGCGCTCGGCGAGATCGACTATGCCGCCTCCTACATCGAATACTACGCTGAGGAGGCCAAGCGCATCTTGGGCGAAGTGTTGCCGCCACCTCGCGAGGGCACGCGCGCCATGGTGCTGCGCCAGCCAATCGGCGTGGTTGCGCTGATCACCCCCTGGAATTTCCCGGCCGCCATGATCACCCGCAAGGTCGCGCCCGCATTGGCCAGCGGTTGCACGGTGGTGCTCAAGCCCGCACCCGAAACACCCCTGACAGCTTTGGCGCTGGCAGTGCTCGCTCAGCGTGCAGGCGTCCCCGACGGGGTGCTTAATGTCGTGACGGGTGATGCCAGGGCCATCGGGAAAGCGTTCGTCACCCATCCTGACGTTCGCCTCATCGGCTTCACCGGTTCGACACCGGTCGGCAAGTACCTAATGGGCCGCGCGGCGGAATCGATGAAGCGCGTGGCGCTCGAATTGGGTGGCAATGCACCCTTTATCGTCTTCGAAGATGCTGATCTCGACGCGGCGGTGGCGGGCGCCATGGCGTCGAAATTCCGCAACATGGGCCAGACCTGCGTGTGTGCGAACCGCATCTATGTCCACCAGAGCGTCAGCGACGATTTCACTGCCAGGCTCTCCAAGGCGGCCGAGGCGCTGAAGGTCGGGAACGGCACAGATGAGGGCGTCGCACAGGGGCCGCTGATCAATGCCGCCGCGCTGGAAAAGGTCGAAGCCCACATTGCCGATGCGCTGGACCATGGTGCGAAACTGGTCTCTGGGGGACGCCGCCATGCCCTTGGGGGTACCTTTTTTGAACCGACGGTGCTTAAGGGCGTCAACGCACGAATGCGCGTGGCACGGGAGGAGACTTTCGGGCCGCTCGCGCCAGTCTTCTCCTTTGCCAATGAGGCTGAGGTGCTCGCGGCCGCCAACGCAAGCGAGACGGGGTTGGCAGCATACGTCTTTACAAAGGACATGGCGCGCACGTACCGCATGCTTGAAAATCTTGAATACGGTATGGTTGGCATCAACACCGGCATATTGTCCTCGGAGATGGCGCCATTCGGCGGCGTTAAGCAAAGCGGCAACGCGCGCGAGGGATCGCACCATGGGATCACCGAGTTCACCGAACTCAAATATGGCCTGATCGGAGGGCTGGACAGTTGACCTCAAAACCCCTCATCGCAGTAATTTCCTGTGTCCGGGACGTGGAAGGCGAGGCCGCCAGCATCGTCAAGAAACGCTATATCGAGGCTGTCGCGACGCACGCCGACGGCGTCCCGATCATCGTCCCGGCCTGGAGCGATGTCCCGGCTGTCCATGCCATTGTCGAGCGGGTCGATGCGATTCTGCTGACGGGATCGAATTCCAACATCGAGCCGCAACGCTATGGAGAGACGATCCAGGGCACGCCCCCCTTCGATACGGCCCGGGACGGGCTCGCCCAGGACATGATCCGAACAGCCATTGCAATAGGCAAACCTGTTTTTGGCGTTTGCCGCGGCCTGCAGGAAATCAACGTCGCTTTTGGGGGGACTCTAACGGACGAGCGCGCGGGACCTGTGCCGGCCCTTTCCCACCATGCGCCTGAGGGCGCCGACCTCGAGGCGATGTTTGGGCACACTCATGCCGCACAGATCGCCCCCGGCGGGCTGTTGTCCACGATAATGGGGGACGGCAAGGTGACAATAAACAGCGTGCATTTCCAGCGGGTCGCCCGCCTCGGCGAGGGACTTCAAATCGAGGCGCGGGCCCCAGACGGTGTCGTTGAAGCGCTTTCAGCTGTCGATACGATCGCCCCGGTCCTTTCTGTCCAATGGCATCCGGAATGGCGTCCTGCCGAGCGGGACCACGATCTGGCTTTCTGGCGCTATTTGGGTCAGGCCGCTCGTGCGGCCATGCGCTAATCTGATAAAAAATCCTTATCGGATCAATCGCACATTAAGATTGGACACATCGGCGCCAATGCCCTGTGATGCTGGAGTATCGTATTGCTGGAGGCACAATGACAGACCGGAAGCTCTATCTGAAATTCGTCGAATCCGACGTCAAAGGGATCATTTCCCTTTATTGGGATAACGCACCTGAAACGTGCAAGGCGATCTGGGGTGCCCTTGAAAAACCCATTCAGGTTCCGGCCAGCCATGCTATTTTCTCGGGTCCCGAGATCATGATGGGCCTGCCTGAAAGCGCGCGCAATTTCGATCCGAAAAGCCTGCCGCCGGAAAATCAGACCGTTCTGCCCGAGCCGGGCGATATGCTGTGGTTCTATCAGCCCAAGAATTTCTTCAAAATCGACCCTGACGAGTTCTGGGAAGTTGGAATGTTCTATGGCGTCGGTGGTCGTACCTTCGGTCCTACGGGATGGATCCCCTGCACCTATTTCGCCAGGATGACTGAAGGGCTCGACGCCATCGCCGAGCAGTGCAGGCTAATCCGCAAGGAAGGCATCAAGACTGTCGAATTCGGTCGGCTTTGAGCCTTCGAATTGCGCGGCCACAAGAGGGATGGTCGCGCATTCCAAAAGTTAAGAACCAAAGAGAGGATACCAGTCATGAAAATCTATGCTTCAATCGCCGTTTCCGGCGTTGCCGCGCTGATGGCTACGACCGCGTTCGCCCAGGGCGGAACCATCACCATCAATTCCTTTGGCGGCGCTTATGAAGAAGCGCACCGCCAATGCGTTATCGACCCCTTCGAAGCCGAAACCGGCGCCACGGTGCAGATCGTAACTGCCTATTCGGCCGATGCGTTCGCACAACTGCGGGCTCAGGCTCAGGCGCCCCAGTTCGACGTCATCCACTTCTCGGGTGGACAGGAAATTGTGGGCGCCCAGGAAGGTTTGCTCGACCCCATCGATCCGGCCAGCCTGTCCAATGCTGCCGACCTTTATGATTTCGCCAAGACCAATCTCGAAGCGGGCGAAGGTCCGGCCTATTCGATCGCTGCTATCGGCATGATCTACAACACGGAAAACGCGCCGGAAGCGCCCACTTCGTGGACCGATATTTTCGATGAAGCCTACGCCGATCACATCGTTCTGACCGATATATCCAATGGCTATGGCATGCTGGGCTTTCTGATGCTCAATCAGGTTCAGGGCGGAAGCCTTGACGATATCCAGCCAGGCCTCGACGCGGTCAGCGGGTTGCTGGACAACGGCGCGATCATCGTTTCGACATCGCCCGAGATTCAGCAGGAGTTTGCTCAGAACGACGCCTGGGTTGCTCCCTATGCGTCTGATTACGCCTTTACGCTGCGTAATGCGGGTCTGCCCACGGCGTTCGTGCAGGGCGAAGAGGGTACGCCGGCCAGCTTCATCACTGCAAATCTTGTCGCTGGCCGCGACAATGATGAACTTGCCCTCAAGTTCATCGACATGCAGATTTCAGCCGAAGCTCAGGCTTGTTTTGCCGATGCCCTGCGCTATACCCCGACCAATTCCATGGTCGAGTTGAGCGATGAAGTTGCGGCGGACGTGGTTTATGGCCCCGACGCGGTGGCCGGTCTGCTGCGCTTTGACCCAACTGTGATCGAGGCCAACCGTGCCGAATGGGTTGACGCCTGGAACCGCACCATCGCGCAGTAAGCGTCGAGATTTTACTCTGCCATGCGCGGACAATTTTCGCGCATGGCGCCCCTGTTTTCCGAGGCAAATCAATGGGCGATCGTACCGAGAATTCGCTGTTGCTGCTGCCAGGCGTACTGCTTCTGGCGCTGGCCTTCTTTGTCCCAATAGCGCAGATGCTCGTTTTGTCCGTTTCGGGCGAACAAGGGCCGACCCTTGAGCATTTCACGCGATTTCTGGGCGATAGCTATTATCTCGGCGTGCTTTGGCGCACCGTGCGACTTTCGCTCCTGATCACGGTGATCTGCGCCGCCATCGGCTTTCCACTGGCCTATATCATGGCGCGTGTGGGACCGCGCCTGAGGCTTTGGCTTATCGTATTGGTCATCCTGCCGCTCATGACCAGCGTCGTCGTGCGCACCTTCGGCTGGATGGTGCTGCTCGGACGCTCGGGCCTGATCTCGGAAACCCTTCAGAACCTCGGCCTGGTAGGACGGAACTTTTCGCTCATGCAGACCGAGACCGCCATTGTCATCGGCATGGTGCAGGTGCTTTTGCCGTTCATGACCCTATCGATCCTCGGGGTCGTCACTCGCATCGACACACGTTTGGAAGAAGCCGCCCGCACCATGGGATGCTCGTTTCTGCAATCGCTCAGAACGGTGGTGCTGCCTCTGGCCCTGCCGGGCATAGTGGCTGGCTCGCTTCTGGTCTTCACCCTCTCCGCATCGTCCTTCGTTACGCCGAATCTGCTGGGAGGATCGCGTATTCAGGTTCTGGCGGCATCGATCTACCGTTCGGTGACCCAGACGCTGGACTGGCCCTTTGCGGCCGCGCAGGCGGTCATCCTGTTCTTGGGTATTCTGATCATTCTCGTGCCCTATGCACGCTTGGGAGGGGGGCGCACGAATGGTTAAGTCCATTTCCACCCCATTGCGGGTTGCGACGACAATTTTCGTTGTCCTTACCGCGCTGTTTCTGCTCGCGCCGCTGGTCGTGGTCGTCGGCGTGTCGGTCTCGGAAAGCCAGTTTATCGCCTTTCCGCCTTCCGGGTTCTCGCTCCGCTGGTATGAAAATGTGCTCGCATCCGATGCCTATCTGGGTGCGGCATGGCTGAGCCTGCAAGTGGCCCTGCTGGTGACGCTTAGCGCGACTTTCATCGGTGGCGCAGCCGCTATCGCCATCCATCGGCGGGCGCTGCCCTTCTCTGGCGGCCTGGCGACGTTTTTCCTGTCGCCGCTTGTCCTTCCCACAATTATTTACGCCATTGGCATGCTCATGCTCTGGAGCGCGCTGTTTGGCCCGGTATCGCTGGTCACGCTCTGGATCAGCCACACGGTAATCACAATTCCCTATGTGGTGCGGACCACTCTGGCGGTCCTTTCTGAATCCGACCCCTTCCTCGAAGAGGCGGCCCAGACCATGGGCGCCAACCGGCTACAGCGGCTCTGGCTGGTCGTCGTGCCTCAATGCCGTCCGGGTCTGATCGCCGGGGCATTCTTTGCCTTCAACATTTCTTTCGACGAGGCGGTGCTGGCACTTTTCCTGCGCACGCCGGGGCTCACGACGCTCCCGGTCCAGATCTATGGCCAGCTAGAATTCAGCCCGGACCCGTCGGTAGCCGCCGTTTCCACCATTATGATCGGCATCACCATCGCGCTGATCCTCATCATCGACCGCATGCTCGGCGTGCAGAAATTCGCGAGTTCCTGATTTGCCATGGCTGATGTCCGTCTGACTTCGATCAAAAAATCCTTCGGTCCCATACAAGTGCTGCACGGCATTTCCCTCGATATTGCGTCCGGCGAATTCATAAGCCTGCTCGGGGCTTCGGGGTGTGGAAAGACTACGCTGTTGCGCATCGTCGCCGGGCTCGAAGGCGTCACGAGCGGCGGTGTGGAAATTGACGGTAACGACGTAACGCAATTGCCGCCCGAAAAGCGCGACATCGCCATGATGTTTCAGTCCTATGCGCTACTGCCACACCTCTCGGTTTTCGAGAACGTGCGGTTTCCTCTCAGAATGCGCGGCCTCGGCAGCCGGGACGAACAGCAGGACAAGGTGCGAGGGGCTCTCGATACAGTCCAGCTCGGCCACCTTGCCGACCGCAAGCCGAGCCAGCTTTCGGGCGGACAGCAGCAGCGCGTGGCGTTGGCGCGCGCAATTGTGACCCGGCCATTGGTCCTGCTGCTCGACGAACCGCTATCCAATCTCGATGCCCGCCTGCGCGAAGACATGCAGGTCGAGCTTATCGAAATCCACAAGCGCCTGGGATTGACGACGATCTTTGTGACCCACGACCAGGAAGAAGCGCTAAGCCTTTCCGACAGGATCGTGCTCCTCAACAAGGGCAAGATCGAGCAGGAAGGGGCGCCGGCCGACATCTACTCCCAGCCGCGCACCGGCTTTGCTTCGAACTTCCTGGGAGCCGCCAATCTGCTGCCTGCGACGGTCTCGGGCCGGAATGCACAACTGGCCGACGGCCAGACGCTAACGCTCGATTCCGGGGCCGACGGGGAGCGTCTTCTTGCCATGCGCCAGGAAGATCTGGTGATCTGCCCCTCCGCAGAAGGGCATATCACTGCCACGGTCGGAACGCGCATCTTTCTGGGCGCGCGAAACCGCTACGTCCTTCGCCTCGCCGATAGTGAATTGCGCGTTCTGGCTGGCACGGACCCCGTCTACGAGCGCGGCGACAAGGTCGGTCTCAAGATCGACCCGGCTCGCATCAGAGTGCTCGACGAAAGCCCGTCCGACATCTGATCTGACGCACGGGGCAGCGCGCCAATTATGGAGAATTGCATCATGGAAACCCGCCTCTTGATTGACGGCGCTTACGTCGCCGGGCAGGGACCCGCTGAAACCGCTTTCGAACCGGCCAACAGCAAAGTGCTGGCACAGGTCGCTTCCGCCGATGCTGGTCAAGTCGAACAGGCGGTAGCCGCAGCGCATCGCGCCTTCGGCGAGTGGCGCAAGACAACTCCAAAACTGCGCTCGCGTCTCCTGTGGGCCATAGCTGACGCCGTGGAAGCCAATGCGGATGCGCTGGCCAATGTGGAATCACGCAACGCCGGCAAGCCCGTGCGCTTCGTCAAGGCGGCAGAACTGGCCAACGTGGCCGATGTGTTCCGATTTTTTGCGACCGCCGCCCGCAATGTTCCTGGCGTCGCGGCCAATGGCTATCGAAGCGACAACATGGTCTCGATGCTTCGGCGCGATCCGATTGGTGTCGTCGCTTCGATCGCTCCCTGGAACTACCCACTGCTCATGGCGGCCTGGAAACTCGCTCCCGCACTTGCCGCCGGCAATACCGTGGTCATCAAGCCATCAGAAAATACACCTCTCAGTCTTCTGGCTCTGGGTGGTCTCATCAACGACATTTTGCCCAAGGGCGTCTTGAACATCATCTGTGGCAACGGGCGGGATGTCGGTCAGAAGCTCATCTCGCACCCGCTGGTGCGCATGATCTCGCTCACGGGCGACGTCAGGACGGGTCGAGCGGTTCTCCAGGCAGCCGCCGGCGAGACCATCAAACGCACCCATCTCGAATTGGGCGGCAAGGCTCCGGTGATCGTCCTTAAGGATGCCGATCTCGACGCCTTGGTCGGAACGCTGCGCGAAGCCAGCTTTTACAACGCTGGCCAGGATTGTACGGCGGCGTGCCGGATCTTTGTCGACCGCGCGATTGTCTCCGATCTGAACGCCCGCATGCGTCGCATGGTCGACAGCCTGGTTTACGGTGCGCCGGAGCGCGACGACGTGGAGTTCGGGCCGCTTATTTCCAAAGCGCAACAAGAGCGTGTTGCCGGGTTCGTATCGCGCGCCCAATCGGCCGGCGCCGATATCCTGTCCGGCGGATGCATGGGGGAAGGGGACGGATTTTTCCATGAGCCGACGCTTGTTCAGGCCGGTATCTCCAGCGAGATCGTCCAGAAGGAAGTGTTTGGCCCTGTGGTAACGATCACCCCCTTCGATACGCCTGAAGAAGCGCTCGGATGGGCCAATGCGTCTGAGTACGGTCTGGCCTCCTCGGTCTGGTCGCGCGACGCATCTTCGGCGATGTCGATCGCAAACGCGCTCGAGTATGGCGTTACCTGGGTCAATACCCACGGTGTATTCGCCACTGAAATGCCGCACGGCGGAATGAAAAACTCGGGTTATGGTTCTGATTTGTCGATGCAATCATTGCTGGATTACACCCAGGCCCGCCACGTCATGATCGCATCCTGATCGGGCTCTTCCTCCGCAGCGCGTGGCGGTCTAGAACATGGCCATGCGTATAGTCGATATGAAAACGTTCGTGGTTCTTGCCCGCAACCGCCATTTCGGACGGACGGCGGAAGAACTCAACACGACCCAACCGGCCATTTCGAGCCGGCTGGCTGCCATCGAACGAGAGTTTGCCTGTCGACTTGTCGAACGGGGTGAAGGCAGGTTTGCCCTCACCCTCGATGGCGAGCACGTGCTGCGTCATTTCGAAACGATACTCGATAATGTGGAAACACTACGGGGCGAAATCGGCGAAGGAGCAAGTCACGCGCCCGGTCCCATTCGCATCGGTGCCATCGATTCAGTGTCCTCGACCTGGATGCCGCTCCTGATCGACTCTCTTCACCAGACCTTCCCCAATCTCAAGATCGAAATGACAGTGGATGGGACCAAACCCCTGGTCACAGGCATGCGCAAAGGAGATTTCGACCTGGTATTCTGCCTCCATCCCGTGCTCGACGATGGCTTTCGGAACTATACAGCCTGCGTGTTCCAGATGACCTGGGCGGGTTCACCAAAATTGATCGATCCAGATCGCACATATTCGGTAGCCGCGCTGGCCGATATGCCGATTATCTCGTTCCCCAAGGACTCGCCGCCATACCAGATGGTGGCGCCCTATTTTCACGACGAGCAGGTCCTTGCTTCCAAGCTCACGAGTTGCAATTCGCTCTATGCGATCATCAATCTTCTGATCGACGGGTTCGGTGTGGGAGCGGTTCCAAGTGTAACCATCAGCCGGGAACTCAGTTCGGGCCTGCTCCACCCGATCAAGGTCGCAAAGCGGTTTCCACCAATGCCGATCATCGCCAGTTATCAGGCATCCACGCAGCAGGATTTCATTAGGCGGGTTGTAAGGAGGGCCCGTGCGACTGCGGAGCATTACTGTGCCAAGGTCAATCCCGCCCACGCCTGGATCGATTGACCGTTCATTTAACGATGGCGCCTACAGCGTTGAATGGAATCAATTATTTGAGGATGGTGTTACTCTTGGCCGTCGCGCCGTCATTGTGCTTTGGCTTGGGATCATGGGTAAGCTAATGTCTGAATTGGATGTCCGATCGCTAAGCGGCCTGCAGGTCGACATTGCAAAAATGATCCTTGATGGAATTGCGTCCGGACGGTGGAAAGCGGGCGCCCATATCTCCGATTTCAAGTTGGCCCAGGAGCTGGGAACCTCGCGCACGCCGGTTCGCAATGTGCTGCAGCTTCTCGAAAAGCATGGCCTTCTCGAACGCCGCCATCAGCAGGGCTTTCACTTCCACAATATCGACCCCGTCCGGTTTGACGCGTTCAGGCGTGAGCTTCCAGGCTCGTCCAACGAGCAGTTGCTGGAAGAAATCATGATGGCGCGCGCCAATGGTGCAATCGCCGACGAGGCATCCGAGGCTGAGCTTGCCAGCCAGTTCGGGGCCAGCCGTGGGGCGGTCAGGAAAGCACTTTTGCGGCTCGCCGCAGACGGTTTGGCCGAACGACGTCCGGGGCACGGGTGGCGTTTTGCCGAATGCCTCGACAATGGTCAGGCCGTTGATGAAAGCTACGCCTTTCGTGTCATCATAGAATGTGCGGCGGTAAAAGAGCCCGGTTTCAGGATCGACAGGACTGCGTTTGCCGCGCTCAGGGCCGAGCAGGAAATGTTGCGCGACGCTCCTCCGGCAACGATCGTCCGGTCCGAGTGGTTCGAGGCCAACGCCCGCTTCCATGCGACCGTCGTTTCATGGTCCGGAAACAGGTTCCTTCAGCAAGCCATCCATCGCCAGAACAGCCTGCGGAGAATGACCGAGTACGCCGAGTTTACCACGCTCGCGCCTGATCGCATCCGCAAGGCGGCCGAAGATCATCTGGCCATTCTCGATGCGATCGATACTGGCGACAATGATCGTGCGGCCGCCATACTGCATAGGCATTTGAGTCGCTCCCAACACGCCTAGAGCGCTGTCAGTCGACAGCCGCCGGCCATACGGGCGACCGCAGGACCATGACCAGCACAATGCCCTGAACGGCATTGCCGGTCATCGCGGGCGAGATGCCGAAAAACAGCGGCCAGACCCGTCTGGCGATGTCGAGCACGCCGGTTGCTCTAGGCGGGCGTTCGCGCGGCGATCAGCGGTGTCGTTGTCCGGTAGTGGGACAGGGTTTCGGTAAAGAACGCCTTGACCGGCTGCTGGATCAAGACACCATGGTGGGCAACGCCCGGCACGAAGTCGAAACGCGTCTTCACGCCCAGGCTATCGAGCCCCCGTTGCAGGGCTTTCAGGCGGTCGATGCGGGTTTCTCCTGCATCGTTGATGCCCTCCATCCAGAAATTGGAGGTGGTTCTGACCGTTACCTCCCATGTCTCGATATCGTTGTCGCCGATCACCAACTGAACCGGCACGGACCGCAGAGCGTCAATATCGAGACTAATGCCAAAGCGCTCTTCCATGCCGCGTATTCCGATCCACCAGTCCTTGTCGTCATCTGGCAGGGTGACAGTGCCCGGTGCTCCGACCGAGGCGCCCATCAGTCGCTGGGGATGCAGATAGAGGAAACGGTGGACGAACTGTCCCCCACCGGAAAATCCGTGCATGAGGAACTTGTCGGCATGCACCCGATAGATGGCGGATATCTCCTCGATCATGTCGAGCAGCACCAGGTCATATCGAATGCCGTGATAGAGGATATGCTTGTAATTGTTGAGATCGTTCGGGTGAATGATGCCCGAAGGAAAAAGCGGCGCGAGCACAATGCACTGGTTGGCTTCTGCGAAATCTACGAACTCGTCGCGCAGCAGGCTCGCGGTACGCCCGGTATGGTGGACGAGAACCGCTAGCGGATAGACGTCCTGCGCTGCCTCATCATAGCTCTCGGGCACATAGCAGCAATAAGAGAACCGTTGATCGTAACGCGAGGCATAAAGCGTAGTGCGGCCGCGGCGATAAAAACTGAGCTTTGTCGGTTGGGGCGTGGTCATGAGATATACCGTTTGAAAATAGTGTTGGTTACTCAGGCGACGTAGTCGGCGAGCGTGTGGTTGAGCCGCGTAATGGCCGCCTTGAAGGTCTGATAGTTCTCGGTTCGCTCGCGCGTCGCCTCGTCCATGTAGAGCCGGCGATTGATCTCGAACTGTATGCTGTGGCGGCCGATTGAAGGATTTGCGTATGCGCGCGCCAACTCGGCGCCCCGGAAGGGCGTGTTGAGACCGACCGTGAGCCCTTCGCCTTCCAATGTTTTGGCGACGACATCAACAAACTCGCGGCCGGCCGATGTTCCGTGAAGGTCTCCGATACAGATATCGGGTCGTGCTGCGCTGGCGCCATCGGAAGACATCGCGTGTCCGCTGGCCGTCATCGAGTGGCAGTTGACGTGGAACACGCGCCCAAAGCGCTCATAAGCTGCATCGAGCAACTCGCGCAGCGCCCGGTGATAGGGCTGCCAGTACCGCGCGATCCGACCTTCGGCCTCGGAAACGCTCAGAGGCTGCGTGTGCATGAGGGTGTCCCCCCAGCAATAGCGCCACATCAAGCCCATGCCGCGCCTGGCGGTCGGACTTTGCCCGACCGCATGCGGCCAGTCTCCGCCAATCATCTCGACGTCCATGTCGAGCAGCGAACGGTTTGGGTCCAGAAAACTGCGCGGGAAATGGGCTCGCAAAAGCGGGGCACCGCAATCGGGAGCAGAAGAGAACAGATCGTCCACATGCGTGTCCGCGGAGATCAGCACATCCTTTGGCCCAACGGCGGGGTTAAAATCCTCCGGTATTTCCAATCCGCTGTGCGGACTGTCAAACACCAAAGGCAGATAGGTGGATTTCGGCCCTTCGACGGACAGGATGCCCGGAAGGACAAAATCCTGCGGTGGCGCAGGGAAAGGGCGAACCGGCCGGTCCGATCCGGTCGTTGGCATCATTTGGTGTCTCCATCGATCTGGGCGTTGATGGAAGCGATAGTGCCGGTAATCTCGCCAAGTTTTTCGCCGGCTGCGAGCCGCTGCATCGTGCGCTGCACCCTTTCTTCGCGGGCTATGGCTTCGTCAGCGGCCTCGCGTGCTTCATCGGCCGGAAGCACCACCACACCCGAAGCATCGGCAATCACAATATCTCCGGGCAGGACAGGGACGTTGCCGCAGGCGATTGGCCGGTTGAAGGTTCCACCCAGATCGGCCCTGCGGGTGGTGAGGGACGAAGCGCCCCGGCACCAGACAGGCAGACCCTCGGCCAGGATTTCAGCGACATCGGTAACGCACCCGTCGACGACGACGCCGGCCGCCCCGGAGTTCTTGATGGCACGGGCAACTGCGCCGCCAAGACAGGCATACCGGTCATCGCCCAATCGGTCCACGATCAGAAAATCACCTGGCCGCAGGAACGACACCGCGTAGTGCATGAGGCTCGAACACATGGCCGGAAGCGCCAGCGTAACGGCACAGCCCGCCCGCGTGGGCTGGTTGCTTGCCAACGCCTGGATGCGGCGATCCATAAAGCCGGTAAAGCGGACATGCCCGAGCGTAGCCGTTTCGATCGTTTCCAGATCTGCGATCAAACCGGCTTCAGGTTGGGCGGGGAGGGGGGCTATCCGATACTTATTCATTGCTGTGTTCCGTACGCTGCCGGAAAGGAAATCCGGGCACTCTGGGGGAGTGTTCCATGAGATGAGCGATAAGCTGCGCTGTATGATCGATGATGTGATCGCACAGTGCCGCGCCCTTTTCCGCCGATGCATGGACGGCGCTTCCGCCCAGCAATCCGTTGGCATCCACATCACGCGCGTCGAGCGGTAGATGCAAGGGTTGACCGTTGAACTTTGTCCCTGAAATCGAGGTTGCAGGCAGTCCCATTATCTGGCCGCAGGCTTCTTTTTCCCTGACCAAATCGAAACGCATCCGTTCGGGAAATAGGTGGGCTGCCACCGACGTAATCGGCTCGCCGCCATGCCCACGCACAGCGGATGCTTGATCGCCATAAAGTTCGGTCCACAGTTTGTCGGGAATGGCCTTCCATATGTTGAGAGTCGGGACCACGATCCCTCGCTCGGCCCGGAGCTTGCGCGTCACCTGGTCGATGACCGACAGATTGGTGGTATGGCCGTTAAACACCAGGAGCCGATCCAGTCCATGGTCCATAAACCCGGACAGGACGTCTTCGAGAACCATCGCAAGCGTCTGCGCGCGCAGCTGTATACCACCCGCAAAGCCGCGGAAGAAATCTGCATACCCGAACGGCACGACCGGCGCGCACAAGGCATCGCCTTTTTCAGCGCTCAACTCGGCGAGGCGCTCCGCCAGCGCATAGTCGCCCATCGGAGCGTGTGGTCCCTGAACCTCCTGGGACCCGAGCGGTATCAGAATGACGGTTTTCTTGGTGAGCCGATCCAGCAGTTCGGCGTGGCTCATGTCTCGCAGATTGACTTTCTTCATGACCGGGCGTCCCGCGCTGCGCTGGCTTCGACCGGTTTCCGGCCTGAAAGACCGGGCAGAACAAGACGCGAGGAATTAACGTTCACCCGCCGTTCCAACCGCAGGTTCCCGGCACGTATCCAGCAGCGAACGGTGTCGCGGAACGCGGTTTCCACAAAGAGCCAGTCCATCTCCAGACAGGCCCAATTGTCCTTGGGCGGCAGCCAGCGCGCGCATGCCAGCACGCGAAGGCCTTCCGGCGGATCATAGGAATGGTGAATCGGCGCGCCCGTCATGGTCGTAACGCTCTCCACCCAGCGTCCAATCCCCGCCGAAATGGTATGGGTGCCACGATGATCCTTCATTTCAAAAACGATCTGATCGCCCGACGGCGAGAGTGCGATCGATTGCACCTGCTGGTCGTTGTCCCCGATATCGTAACCGCCACTCCAGCTCTCCGGGGCGTGCGACGTATCGGCGGGGCCGGGCTGGGTTGCAAGTCGCAAATCTGCAATGCGTCTGTCGAAATCGCCCGCGGTCATGGCGCCGAGAGCCGGGCGCAGCAGGTCATAGACGATGGAATGGACGCGCCGGTCATCGTCATGCATTCCACCCGTAAAGGCCACGACGGCATTCTGTTTGGGAAGAACGATGCAGTATTGGCCGAACAGCCCGTTTGCTGAAAAACTGTCATGCGGACCGACCCACCAGTGATATCCATAACCCTCTCGAAGATCGGGCGCCGCGCCCTCCTCAAGCTCGTCTGGCCCGAGATAGTGTTGACCCGTAAAGGTCCCCAGCACTACGTCGCGCAGCTTTGCGGTGGTTGCTTCCCGCACCCAGTCTTCTGGAAGGATGTGGCGTCCGTTCCATCGCCCGTTCTGCAAATGCACGATGCCCAGCTTGAGCATGTCGGATGCGCAACACACCAACCCGTTGCCGCCGGTATTGACGCCGTCCGGCCCGATGTCCCAGCGGATCGCGCCGCTCATCTGCATTGGCGAAAAGACCTTCTCGTCCAAGTAGTCTACGAGAAGCCGACCGGTTACCTTCTGAACGACCGCAGCCAGCATGTAGCTCGAAGCGCTGTCATATACGAAGACTTCACCCGGCAGATTGGGTATCGGGCGCTCGAGATAATCCCGGATCCAGCTTGTCGTGAGCTGTCGCCATGCGCCCCCCGATATTCCGCGGTGATGCCCACTGGTCATGGTCAGCAGATGCCGCACCTGCAGCTGGGCGAGATTGGAGGGGACCACGGCGGGCAGATGATCGGGGAAAAAACTCACGACCCGGTCGTCGAGCGAGAGCAGGCCCTCTTCGATTGCCAGGCCGACAGCCATCGACGTGAAGCTCTTGGTCACCGAATGCATCATGTGCGGGCGTTCGGGCGCAAAGGGCTTCCAGTAGGCTTCGGTGATCAATGCGCCGTTGTGCCAGATCAGCAGGCTGTGTAGTTCGATCCCCTCACGCTCGATGACATCGAGCGCCTGCAGGATAGCGGCGGGGTCAGTGCCCGTGCTCATGGGGCTGGCGCGCCTGAGGCCGTCTTCGCGCACCGTCACGGCTGGCTCTCCGGCCTGGCCGTCGCAGGTTGCTCGAAGCGCCAACGCATATTGACCCCGGTTTCCGTGCGCTCCAGCATCGGAATGGCCGACAGGAGCGCCCGTGTGTAATCGGTTTTGGGATTGTCGAACACGTCGTCACGCCGTCCCTGTTCGACGATTTCTCCATCCTTCATGACCACCACGCGGTCGGCGAGCTTTTCGACCACCGCGAGATCGTGGCTGATGAACAGGCACGAAAAATTATAGCGCTTCTGCAGGTCGGCCAGCAGATCTAGAACCTGAGCCCTGACGGTCACGTCCAACGCGGAAACGGCTTCGTCGGCCACCACGAACTCGGGTCTAGGCACAATGGCGCGCGCAATCGCGATCCGCTGCCTTTGGCCGCCAGAAAGCTCGTGCGGAAAACGATCGAGAAACTTTTCATCCAATCCGACTTCGGCAAGAATCTCGACAACGCGGGCGGGCCTGTCCTTGGTCGAAAGCGACTTGTCATGCCGCAGGGCCTCCGCAACCAACTGCCCGACTTTCATTCTGGGATTGAGCGAACCGAATGGGTCCTGGAATACCATCTGGCAGTTGAGCCGATAGTCGGCATAGGTACTCTGGCTCTTTTCGATGGATTTACCCCTAAACAGCACTTCGCCGGCCGTTTTCTCGGTCAGCCCGGCGATCGTTCTGCCCAGAGTGGTCTTTCCCGATCCCGAAGCGCCGACGACTGCAAGCACTTCGCCCGGCCGAATGGCAACGCTGACTCCTTTGAGGGCTTTTTTTGTCGTACGTGGTCGAAACGGGTTCGACTTGCTGGTGTATTCGACCTCAAGATTCTTGACGGTAACCAGCGGCTCGGCCTCGGGAGAAAACTCGCGTTTGGGACCACGGCCCGGCATCGATTGGAGCAGGGCACGTGTATAGTCGTGCTGCGGACGCGCGAGAATATCGGCCGTAAGACCGCTTTCGACCACCTGACCCTGGCGCATGACGAGGATGCGTTGGCAATAACGCGCAACCATCGGCAGGTCGTGGCTGATCATCAGCAAGGCAGTGCCCTGCGACTGGGTGAGGTCGATCATCAGTTCGAGAACCTGACGCTGGATGATAGCGTCGAGCGCGGTCGTGGGTTCGTCGGCGATCAGCAGCGAGGGCTGCAGCAGCATCGCCGAAGCCAGCATGATCCGCTGGCGCATGCCGCCCGAGAACTGATGGGGATAGGCGTCTAGCCCCGTCTCCGGATCGGAGATGCCCACCTGCCGCATGATCTCAAGGCAACGCTGCACGCGCTCTGCCGGCTGCAGATCGGTGTGAACCCGCAACGGTTCGTCCAACTGCCTGCCGATCTTCATTGAGGGGTTGAGCGATGTCATGGGCTCCTGAAAGACCATGGACACCTCAGCGCCGCGGATCTGGCGCAACTCGCGCGGGTTCATAGCCCCGACCGAGCGCCCCTTGAGTGTGATATCGCCATCGTCGACGACAATCGCATCGGGCTGGAGACCGATGATCGAGCGCGCAAGCATCGTCTTGCCCGATCCCGATTCCCCGACGATGCCGACGATTTCGCCGCGCGACATCTCGAAACTGACAGCATCGACAATCCGTCCACCGGCCCGGGTATTCCGCAGGCGCAGACTGAGATTGTGAACTCCAAGCAGTGGTTGGTCGCTCATTTAGATGCCCCTCATGCGCGGATCGAAACGATCGCGGATAGCGTCGCCGAACAGGTTGATGCCCAGCAGGGCGAGCGAAATGCACAGGCCGGGGAAAATGCCGAGCCAGACCGCCTGGGCCATGTGCGGGCGGGCGCTTGCCAGCATGTTGCCCCAGGTGGGAGCAGGAGGAGGAACGCCCAGGCCGAGAAAGCTCAAGGCGCTTTCCGTCAAAAGCACGGACCCAAACATTGTGGTGGCAAAAACGATGATCGGCGCCAGGCAATTGGGAAGGATATGCCGGGCCATTGTGTAAACGCCCGAATTTCCCATGACGCGCGACGCTTCGATGAACTCGCGCTCACGCAGCGACAGAACTGCCCCGCGGACGATACGCACCACCGCCGGGGTATATGCGAGCCCGAGCGCGAGGATAATGCCGTACATATTGGCCCCCGTGATCGAGAGCAGGGCCAGCGCCATCAGCATGGAGGGAAAGGCCAGCAATGCGTCGTTCAACGTCATGATGGACCGGTCGACAGCGCCGCGTGCATAGCCCGAAATCAGGCCCAGGACAACGCCGGCGCCGATCGAAAGGCTTACCGTTAGAAGGCTGATGACGACGCTCGTGCCTGCAGCAGCCATGAGCCTGGACAGAACATCGCGACCGAACTCGTCGGTCCCAAGCCAGTGCTCGGCTCCTGGGGGCAACAGCTTGCCTGAAAGATTGATGCCAAGCGGATTGTATGGTGTCCATACGGCTCCGATGGCAGCGGCGGCCAGAAACAGCAGGACGAGTGTGCCGCCCAGCATAAGGTTGAGATTTTTGGCGGTCATTCTGCTGTCACGCGCGGATCAAAGATTGGATAAAGAAGGTCAACCAGAAGGTTAACGAGGACGTAGGTGAGGGCGACGAACAAAAGGCAACCCTGCACCACCGCATAGTCGCGGCCATAGATGGATTCGACGATCAGCCTCCCGAGGCCGGGGATGGTGAAGACGGTTTCGACCACCGCAACGCCGCCAAGCAGATTGCCCAGGATCAGCCCGACCAGTGTCCAGGTGGGCCCAAACGCGTTGCGGGCGGCGTGATGAACCAGGATTTCACCCTCACTCAGCCCCTTGGCGCGCGCGTGGGTGATGTAGTCGAGGCGCAGCACGTCGAGCGTCGAAGCGCGGGCCATACGGACCAAGCTGCCCACTTCATGCAGCACGAGCGTCGCGACCGGCATGATCAGATAGATGACGCCGTCGACCACCTGGTTGGCGATCGAGACATAGCCCAGCACGGGTAACCAGCCGAGCGTCATGCCGAACAAGAGCAGCAGCATGAGGCCAAGCCAGAAGGTGGGGATGGACAGAAGCAACGTGGAAAGTCCGACCACGAACAGATCGATTTTGCTGTTCTGGCGCCATGCTGCAATCATGCCCAGTGGCACCGCGACAATGATCGCGATGACAATGGCGGGCAGCACCATCTGGGCGCTGGTGAAAAAACGGCTGAGAACCAGTGGCAGCACAGGCTGGCCCGTGGTTATCGATTGCCCCAGATCGCCCCTGAACAGGTTGGACAGCCAGATGACGAACTGAAGGTAGATCGGTTGGTCAAGTCCCAACCGTTCCCGAAGCTGGGCGCGAGTGGCATCATCTGCCAGATCGCCCAGCATCAGGCTGACGGGATCTCCGGGGATCAGACGGACAAGGGTGAATACGGCCACGGCGACAATCAGAAGCGTCGGTATGGCGGCTAGGATACGTGTCGATGCAAATCTGAGCATGTCAAATCCCCGGAGGCGTCAAAGCGTGGGCCTATTCGTTGAGGCTCACGCCCCAGAGGCGGGCAAACCCTTGCCAGGTGCGGTATCCCTCGACATTTGCCGATGAAACCCCGACGTCCATACCGTTCGCGAGCATGAGCAGCGGAACGTCTTCGATGAACTTTTCATGGAGTTGATCGAACAGGGCCTGCCGTTCAGCGGGCTCGGATGTCTGGAGCAAGTTGTCGAGCAGCGCGATGGCCTCGGGATTGTCCCAGATCGCATTGGCCCGATCTTCCTTGGATGCAAGAACAGCCGAATACGCCAGCACCGGGTCGGCACGGTTTGAGTAATTAAAGGCCATGGCCTGGTAGTTGCCGGAGTTGAAGCGGTCGAGCTGAGTTGCCCATTCGAGCACTTCGATCGTTGCATTGATACCCGATGCCTGCAGCATCGCCTGAGCGATCACGGCGGCGTCGTAGCTGATGGCAGACCGGCGGTTGGTCTGGATGACGATCTCTTCGCCATCGTAGCCTGCCTCGGCCAGCAGAGTAGCTGCCATTTCCGGATCGTACTCAAATCCTTGGTCGTGAAGCTCGGTGTGGAATGCGGACCCAACCGAAACGAGCGAGGGATTGGGGACGCCCAGACCATAGGTGACGGCGGCCACAATTTCGGGAATGTCGAGCGCGTGAGCCACCGCCCGGCGCATTTCGACCTTCGACATAATGGCGTCTTCGGTTTGGAACAGGAAGGTAATCAGCCCGCCATGAGGCGCGGCAACCAGAGTGAAGTTGGGATCTGCCCGCAACTCGGATGCTTCACTGGGCGGCAGATAGGGCAGGACGTGCAGATTGCCCGAACGAAGGGCAGCAACCGCCGACGCATTGTCGGGTACGACGATCAGCTTCACGTCGTCGACTAGAACATCCTTGCGGCCGCCGTAGCCGTCGATCTCCTCGCCGGTGATGGCATAATCTTCAAATTTTTCGAGCGTGATGCTTTCTCCGCGCAACCATTCGCCAAACACGAACGGTCCGGTTGCGATAGGGCTGTTCCAGGTTCCGTCCTCGTTAAAGGAGTCCGGATGCAGGATGCCATTCGAAGCGCATTGTGATTGCGCCATGTAAGTGAGAAACAGCGCATTCGGCTCGCTAAGCGTAAATTCGACGGTGAGCGGGTCCAGGATTTCCACGGACTCGATCGCGGAGCCGCGACTGCCGTCAAAGAACGTGGTGCAAGAGTGCTCTGGCGTGCTGAGCGAGGTGTCCCACGTCCATTTGACCTCTTCTGCCGTCATCGGGGCGCCGTTGTGAAAGACCACGTCGTCCCGCAGTGAGAATGTATAGACGGTGCCGTCGTCCGACACTGTCCAGTCGCTCGCCAGCATCGGTTTGATGACACCACCTTCGTCTGCCGCAACGAGCCCCTCGACCACGTTGAGCATGACAGAATCGGTAATGGCATCGCGGTTGACACCAGGCTGGGAGCTGCGGATATCCGCAGACAACTGAACGTTGAGCGTAGAAGCGTAAACAGCCGGCGCGAAAGCGGCGACCAGTGAGGCTGCCACTGGCAGCGAGATGAGTAAGCGCGACATCAGAATTCCTACCTTTGTGTTTTTTAGGCGCCAAAAGAACACTGCATATCGCCATTGCTCCGTCAACCCAAATTTTGCAAACGGCCGTGGTTACAGCTGGTGCCCGTCCCGATAGTGCAGGTGTGACAGGCCCTTAGGGCAGAACGAGTGAAATGCCGAACCAACCGCCTTGGGTACGGCCGAGTGGCCGAAGGCGGCCCCTTGCGAACTCCGTAAGCTCGACTCGAAGTGGATCGGAGGGCCAGATAGATAGACTTGCGCAGCGAAAACGGTCGCGGCCTTTACCGGCCACAACTCGCCTGACACGGCCAGGAAGCGTTATGCGCCGCGCTAGGCTGCCTGGAAGTCGCGCTAGGCTGCCTGGAAGATTGACAAGATCATCCAGCCAACATCCGCGCCTGAGCGCGCGATTTTTGGGGCAGGGATCACCGAATCCGGCGTCATTGTTCTCTGAAGGCGCGGGCCATGCTGTCGACGATGGGCTTGCTCAAATATTCAAAGAATGTGCGCGCGTCGGTTTCGATGAGAATCTCGGCCGGCATGCCGGGGGTGGGGGTGAACCCCGAAACGCGTTCGAGCTGGTCGGGGGGGATGGTCACCCGCGCGATATAGATTTCGTTCGATCCCGAACCGCCATCGTTGATGGAATCGGCCGAGACATAGGCGACCTCACCTTCGAGCAATGGGGTGGTGCGCTGATTGAGGGCCGAAAGCCGGACGTCGGCCTTTTGGCCCAGTTCGATCTCGTCGATCTGCATGCGGGGAATCTGCGCTTCGATGATCAGCGGCACGTCGGAGGGCAGGATTTCGATGATCGGGCGGCCGCTTTCGATGACGCCGCCGGATGTATGGTAATAGAGCCGCACAACGATGCCGGCGGCGGGTGCCGTTATCACCGTGCGTGAAAGAATATTCTGAACGCTGTTCATCTCTTCGCGCAACGTTTCGAGTTCGGCCGAGACCTGCTGCAATTCCCCAAGGGCGGCCTGGCGGTCCGCGGAGACCAATTGGTCGATCTCGCGGCGGTGCTGCTCGATCTGGGCCAGCGTCATCCCTGCCTCGGATTCGAGTCGGGCGATATCCCCGTCGGCATCTGCGAGCGAGCGCTGCAGCGCGTTGACATTGGACAGGGTGGTCAATTGTCTGGCGTAGAGCGCTGCCTGAATCCCATGATCCTCTTCCAGCAGCACCCGCTGACGTTCAAAGGAGTCGAGCTGTGCGGTGATGCCGGTGTGCTGGAATTCAAGTGCGCTGACGTTTTCGCCGAGCACGTCGAGTCGGCTCTGCAGTGCCGTGCGGGCCGTGTCGAAACTTTCGCGCTGCCCGTCATTGATGGAGCGCACTTCGGGGTCGTCGAGGCGGGCAAGCACGGAGTCAGGGGGACTATAGGCAGCCGCCCCCTCGAACTGGGACTGGAGGCGGGCCTGCATGGCCTCGAGCCGGATAATGCGCAACTCGATGCTGCGAGCATTGGCGAGCGCCGTCGTGCTGTCGAGATACACGAGATCCTGTCCGGCCTCGACCCTTTCACCCTCCTCGACGAGCAATTGGCGAATGATCCCGCCTTCGAGATGCTGGACGATCTTGTTGCTGCCCGTGGCAACGAAGCTGCCCGGAGCGATCACCGCTGAGGCGAGGGGGGCAGTGCCGGCCCATAAGCCGAACCCGCCGAAGGTCACCAGGATCAGCCCAAGCCCCAGTAGCGTCTGAATGCGGATCGAGCGCGGAACTTCCGAGTACCATTCGGGGGCCTTACCGGCCGACACAAGCGTCATCGATCACTCCTTGGGAATGGAAGGGCCGGCGGTGCCGCCGCCTTGTGTGAGGGCCTGGAGTACCTTTGTGCGCTCGCCAAGCATGCCCACCGAGCCGTTGGCGAGCACCATGATCTTGTCGACGTAGCTCAAGAGCGCCGTGCGCTGAGTGATGGTCACGGTGGTGATGTTCTGCTTTTTGGCGTGAAGCAGGGCCTTGGCCAAAGCCTGTTCGCCCGGTGAGTCGAGGTTGGAGTTGGGCTCGTCGAGTACCACGAGTTTCGGGTTGCCAAAAAAGGCGCGCGCCAGGGCGATGCGCTGCTTCTGTCCACCCGAGAGCGGCGCGCCGTCAGCGGCCACCACGGTTTCATAGCCCTGCGGGAAAGAGGCGATCATCTCATGCACATCGGCAAGAACGGCCGCCGCGTGAATGTCGCGGTCGGTCGCATCATCGCGCATACGGGCGATGTTGGCCTTGATGGTCCCGGGAAAGAGCTGAACGTCCTGTGGCAGATAGCCGATGTTTTCGCCGAACTGGCGCATGTCCCAGTTGCGCAAGTCCATAAGGTCGAGCCGCACGCTGCCCGATGTCGGGAGCACCGATCCCACCAGCATCTTGCCCAGCGTGGTCTTGCCCGACCCCGAATTGCCGATGATCGCCATGGATTCGCCCGGAGCGAGCGAGAAGGAGATGCCATTGAGGATCACCTTCTTGTTCGGCGGGGGCACGTAGAGGATGCGTTCGACATCGAGCCGGCCTTGCGGCTGGGGCAGCAACAGGCGCGGGGTGTTGAAGGGCGAGCTCTGCAGCAGGCCGCGGATCTTGCGGAAGGAGCCTCTAAAGCTCGTGAAATGGTGCCACCCCTCGATGGCACCTTCGATTGGCGTCAGGGCGCGGGCCGCGATGATCGAGGCGGCAATTACCATGCCGCCCGTCATTTCGCCCAATAGTGCAAGATAGGCGCCCCAGCCCAGCATCGCGACCTGGGTGAGCATCCGGAAGGCTTTGGAGAAGGTGGCGATCGCAATATTGCGGTCCTGGGCCCGGACCTGGGCGCGCAGGGACAACGCCGTGTCGCGGCCCCATATCCTGACAGCCTCGGGGATCATGGCGAGCGCATTGATGATCTGGGCATTTCGCGACATGGAATCGAGATGGAGCGTGGCGCGACTGAGAAAGCCGTTCGCGTCGGAAAAATGGCGGGACGTCATCTTCTGGTTGATCGTCGCAAAGATCAGCAGGGCCAGGCAGGCCGCGACGACGATGGCACCGAGATGGGGGTGGATGAGAAAGATTGCGGCAATGAACAGCGGTGCCAGAGGCGCGTCGAGGATAGAGATCAGCGTGCCCGAGGTGATAAATGATCGCATCTGCTGCAGGTCGCCGAGCACGTGATAGTCCTTGCTCGTGCCATTGAGTGAGGACCTTGCGGCGGCGCTCAGGACCGGCGCGCCGAGTTGAACTTCGATCTCGACAGCCGTGCGCATGAGGATGAAACGTCGGATAGCATCGAGCACGGCCTGCAGCAGGACGGCGCCGACCACGACAATTGTGAGCATGACGAGCGTATCCACCGAACGGCTGGTGAGTACACGGTCAGAAATCTGGAACAGATAGATCGGGATAGCGAGAACGAGGATGTTGGTGGCGACTGTAAACACCATCACCATGGCGATGTTGCGCCGTACCGCATTGACGCCGTTCTGAAAACTCTCGGCGAAATTGGGCATTTCGGCGCGCCTGTGAAAGCCGCCATTGCCGCCTCCACCGCCCGGGGGCGTGCCGGATCCGCCGCCACTGCCCGAAGGGCGCCGGACCGTCGCCCGTTCACCTTCCAGTGTCGGCGCCATTTCCGGGATGCGCTCGCTGGCCGGATCGCGCACTTCGATCCTGTCCTGCTCGGGGCGCTTTGCCTCCGGGGCCGGAGGCGCTTCCTGTTTGGGGCGCTTGACCTGCGGGGCAGCCGGACCTGACGGCTCCGCCTGGCGCGCCGCCGGTTGAACCGGTGTTTCCGGCTGGGGTACTGGCGCGGGGTCCGCAGGTGTGATCGGAACGGGTTTTCCCTGGAGCAGGATTTCCCTGGCCGTAGGCTCGGGCGCCGGTGGCGTGGCAAGTGGTGCCGGGCGAGCGGCACCAGCCGGCGCATCGTTCTGTACGGGCCGAAGCGGAGTTACGGTTGCGGAATGCTGCGGCTGTATGGATTTTATGATGGGTACGACTTGCAGTGCTTCTTCGCCCTGCGCAATGGCGCGAAGCTGATGCGTGGCCATGTCGATTTTGGCCACTGCCGCGTCGATTGCCTGGCCGTTCCGCGAGGCACGCGAGGGTCCGTCAGAGCCAGGATTGGTTTCGAGAATGGCAGACATGGCCGACCTTTCGCTGGTCACGCGAGAATGGAATCCATCACGTCGACGATCGGACCGGACTCAAGCGCGCCAACATTGTCGATGGCAGGCATGTCGCTGGCCGACAGATCGTCGTCGGTGAGGAAAGCGATGACTTCATTTGCTAGGGGGGCTTCGCCCGTGAGTTCGCCGGCACCGGTTTCGACAAAATCGGCCTGGATTAAGAGCGCCTGCGAATAGACCTCGCCGCCGACGTAGCTCACGCTGCCATTGCTGTCGTGGTCGAGAATGGCAGCGACGTTGACGGCGGTGTTCGTCCCCGTCGCAATGGTCCATTCCGCCGATTGCGCCAGTTCCGCCCCATAGAGTGCGACGTGGTCCGCATCGGAGATGATGTTGACCTGTTCGACATAATTGATGTCGAAGATGTTGCCCTTGACGTAGAGGACATTGAGATCGCCATACCCGGCGAAGCCGCTGTCGGTGGCGAACCCGCCGGGCATGGCGGCATTGCCAGCGTCGAGCGCGTCCATGGCCTGCTGGTAGTGGGCGGGTAGATCATGGTTCCAGTCAGCGGCACCCATGTTCTGGATGAGGGCCTGGTTCCACAGCACGTTGCCGCCCGTGGTCGTGCTGCCCGCCTGATCGAAAGAAGAGCCGAACATGGAGAGCGTGTCGTTGTCGTAGACGATATTGGTCTGGCAGATGTAATTGGCGTCGTACAGATTTCCGCCGACCATGATCAGGTCGTACATCGCACCCAGATCGGAAAAAGATACTGCATTCAACCCGGCATTTGCGCCGGTGCTCACAAATGTTGTGGTGCCTGTTGCGGTGGCGACCAGGCAATCATTGTCCCAGGTCAGATTGTACTGATAGGCCCACTCAAAGAAGATGAGATCGTCCTCGACGATGGTGACCTGCCAACCCGAGGGCATTGTCTCGGGGTTGAGGTCAGCCCTTTCGGACGCGATGTCTGTGGTGTTCTTGATAAACTGGGCGACATTGGTCGCTGTGGTTTCCATGTCAGCGCCCGGCAGAACCGCAAACCCTTCGTCGATCGTGTCGATATCCTGGACGGCGTTAACCTGCATTATGACGTCCAGCTCATAGACATTGCCTTCCACTGCCATAGTGGTCCCAACGAGCCCGGCATTGATAATTGTCGCCTGGTTCAGCGACAGGTTGCCGCCTGTCTGCAGATCCATTGTCGTTTGGGCCTCGGAGGCGTCGATGATGATGGGGTCCGACGTTGTCGGCGTATCTGTTTCAGGGTCCTGCCAAGCCTTTGGAAGATGGTCGACCAGTTCCGGTACTGTTTCTGCCGATTCCCCGTTTACCCATTGCCCCTCGAGCGTTTCGCCGGCGGCGGTTGCCTCCTCCACGCTGTCGGCAGCGCTGGAGGTGCTCTTGACCCACGGGGCGATATTTTCCTCGTTCATTTCGAGCGACAGCTCGGCCAGCGGCGCCAGGACCTCGGCGACTTTCACGCTGAGGGCGTCGACTGACGCGAGCGAATTCGGCGTTGTCGGGAAGGGACCGTCATAGCCTTCACCGATAACGACGACGTCGTTGTCAAACAAAAACTTGTGCTGCTGAGCCACAAAGATCAGCGAAGACGGCGGCATTCCCGCCTGGAGGGTGTGTGGCGCCTGCCAGACCCCGTCGATATCCGCCTCGCCGGGCGCCGGGGCGCCGATCCGCATGGACGGAACCGTGATAATCGGCGGGTCGAATTGGAAGGGCTCGCCTTCAAATACCAAATCAGAATGGTTTTGCTGGGGGGCATGGTCGACGTCGGGCACATACCCCACGTCCACATCCTCCGCGACAAACGGCACCGGCGTCGGCCCTTCAAGCGGCCGGCCGACAGCATCCTGCCCGGCCTTGTCGAAGCCTTCGGGCTGCTGTCTCAGGCGCGCAGCTTCCTCGGCAATTTCGAAGTGGCCAATGAAGTGTGCAATCTTTTCGGTGAGATAGTCTCCGTTGGAAAACACCGTCACCCCTCTTTAGACGATCAGATTGGCGCTTGACGTCCCGCGCGGAAGCCCGCGCGGGACGCACAATTGCTTTTCAATCAGAAGCTGTCGCCGCTGGTCGTCGTGGTATCGTTGTTGTCGGCCGAGCCGCCAACGATCGAAACGTCCACAGCGTTCTGCTGCAGGTTCGAACCCAGAACGATATCGAGGTTGAACGCTGTGCCCTGAAGCTGAGCGCTCGCATCGGCCACCGTCGTGCCGTCGAACGGATCGTCGACGTCGTCCCAGGCGACCTGGGCCGCAATACCGCCATTCGCCGACATCTCGAAGCCACCCGAGTTGTTCTGCTGAACATCCCAGAGCGAGTCGTTGTCCACGATGTCGGCGACCTGATTGATGGCAAAGCCATCGCCCGAGCCGTCACCGCCGAAGGCGCCGTTGAAGACGTTGTCGAAGTCGACCGAGATTTCGCCAAAGCTCTCGCTGGAGTCGTTGAAAGCATTTTCGTACGACTTGAAAGAGTCCTTGATCTCGACGTCGACATCCGTCGTGGTCGTCTCGGTGTTGAACGAGTCCTCGATCTCGACATCGGTTTCGACGTTGAACGAGTCTTCAGTCTCGATCTCGGTGTCGGTGTTGGTCGAGCTGTCGTTGTGCGAGTTGGTGTCGGACTGATCGTTGAAGGAGTCTTCAATCTCGATCTCGGTGTCGATTTCGGTTTCCTCGTTGAAGGAATCCTCGATCTCGGTATCGATCTCGGTGGTTTCCTCGTTGAAGGAATCCTCGATCTCTACATCGACTTCCGTGGTGTCGTCATCGCTGGTGTTGTGCGAGTTCGTGTTGGTTTCTTCCAGCGCGAAGTTCGCGGCGACATTGGTGGTCTGACTGCGATCGTTGAACGAGTCTTCGATCTCGACTTCGGTGTCGACCTCTGTCGAGTTGTCGTTGAGCGAGTCTTCGATCTCTACGTCGACATCGGTGTTTTCGCTGTTGTCGTTGAACGATTCCTCGATCTCGATTTCAGTCTCTGTGTCGGTGTTGAAAGAGTCTTCGGTTTCGACGGACTCGTCGTTGAACGAATCTTCGACCTCGACTTCGACGTCGGTTTCTTCGCTGTTGAACGAGTCTTCAATTTCGGTGTCGATCTCGGTCGACTCGTCATTGAACGAATCTTCGACTTCGACCTCGACTTCTACGTCGGTGTTTTCGCTGTTGTCGTTAAACGAATCCTCGACTTCGACCTCAGTTTCCTCGCTGTTGTCGTTGAACGAGTCTTCAACCTCGACTTCTACGTCGGTCTCTTCGCTGTTGTCGTTGAACGAATCTTCGACTTCGACGTCAACTTCGTAGTCACTGTCCTCCTGGATGGTTCCGTTGTTGGTCGTGTCTTCGACATAGGGGCCATTATACTCTTCGTCAGCCACGGCAGTTCTCCCTTTCATGGAAGCGGTAGCCGGAGCGCCTCTTTCATCTGCAACGAGGCCAATTCCTGTACCGCTTGTGTCAGTCCCGAGATCAGCCAAAAGGCTCCGGGACCATCAAAGGATGGCGTCTGCTTAGGCGTTGGGTAAGCCGACAATTGGAGCTAACACAGGTGTGCCGGTAGACAGGTTTCAGGCGGAAAACTCATCACTTGGAGCTAACTCGCATGGGTAAAACTGCGCCCAAACCGATACTTTAGAGTCCGCGATTGTGTGACGGTTTTATCCCTTTGCAGCAAAAGCCCAGCCTTGCACGCGTTTCATAGGTCATCCGAGTCACGCTTGAGTCACGCTGAGTGCGTTAAGACCTCATTAAGATTTAGATCGGTGACGATCCAGCGGCATTGGCGTCTATGGGGGAAGAGCGGCCATGACAGATCTTTTCTCTACTACGAATTGGCACTTGCCCGATCAGGGTGGTCCGTCGGCCGCCATAGTGATCAATGCTGACAAGGGAGCGCTGTTCGAAGGGTTGGCGCGAAACCTCGAAAGCCACCTGCGCGCTCACGTTGTTATATGCGAGGACGTGGACGAGGCCGCTGCCCCCGATCATTTCGTCCAGCTTCTGTTGGTTCATGTGCGGCCGGGCGAAATTCCCTCGACACGCATCGAGCAGTCCCAGCAGATTTTCCCTGAGGCCGCGCTGGCCCTTCTGGTCGATCGCGCCGATGGGGAAGGCGACTGGCGGGGCTTTGCCGACGCCGCTTCGATCCAGGGTTTCATTCCGCTGACCTTGAAACTCGAAGTGTTTCTTGCCGCCGTATCGCTGGTGCTCAGTGGCGGCCAGTTCTTTCCCGTCGCGCGCTCGCGGCCATTGCGATTTGCCAAGGATTTGCTGCAGACGCGATTGGGCTCTGGTGTCGGGATGCCTGCCGGCAGGACCTCCGCAGCGGCTGCGTCAACCGGGCGGGCGGGCGAGTTTGCCCATCTTACGACGCGCGAGCGCCAGGTCCTCTCGCTGATCGCCGAAGGCTGGCCCAACAAGTTGATCGCGGACCGCGTTAAGCTCTCCGAGCACACCGTAAAGGTCCACGTTCACAACCTCATGAACAAGCTCAACGTCACCAATCGAACGCAGGCGGCGGCAGTTTTCCACAGCCTGGCGCCCGAGCCGCGAGGGTCCGCGCGCCGTAACGCCGCACAATAGAGGACGAACGGCATGTCAACCCGTACAGAGACATTGCTGCTGTTGATCGGAAAGCTCGTTTACACCTGGAGCAACACCGAGAGCCTGCTCATCGACGTCATGTGCCTTCTGATGGGTGTGGAAAAGGACGTTGCAATCGTGACCTATCTCACACTCAACACAACCCGAGCCCGCCTCGATCTGATCGAGCGCCTGTCTAAACTCCCTGGGGTTTCGCCCCAGGTTCAGGACCGCGTTCTGGCCATCTCAGGGCGGATGAAAGCGGCGTCCAAGGTCCGCAACAAATACAGCCACAGCATCTTTTCGTTCGACGAACACGGCGACATGGATCGCACCGAACTTCTGCGCATCGCCGATTTTGGGCGCAACGTTCGATACGGGAAGGTGGAGCCGCTCGATGATGAGGAATTTCAGCGCCTCTCGGACGCAATCCAGGTTCTGGTCGCCACCAACAGGGATATTCACGATTTTCTGAATGAAGGCGCGGCAGAACCGCGTCGCAGGGCATGAGTTGGCAGCGCAGGAACTAGTGGAGGCACGCGCTAATCGCCGCCCGCCGCCGCTCCCGGCTTAGCGTTTTTGATTTATAGCAAAGCTCTTCCGAATCACCTGCGCTAGGCCGAAAGTGGAGGTGCCTCGTTCATGATCCACAGCGCCAATACACGGATAGCGATTTCGACCGTCGGATCCTGTGTCATCGTCGTAGACGGCAAGGTTGTGTCGGGTGTGCCCACAATCTTTTACAAGGTGGCGGCCTATTTGCTGCTGGCGGGCACGAATGGCTCGGTGACGCGCCAGAGGCTATGGTCGGCGCTCTGGTCCGATCCCCGCGACGCAGATCGGGCAGCGGCCAATCTGCGCCGTTCACTGGCACGCATCAGGGCCCTGCAGGCCAAATATGGCTTCACGCTCATCGAATCCAATTTCCACACAGTCTATCTGGTCGAGGACGCCCAGGTCAGTTGGGACCTCAAGCGGCTTTGGGGGATTCTTCTCGATCAAGGACAGCCCGTCCGTCTGGGCAGCTACCCCGGAGAGCTACTGGCCGATATCCACGATTCCGGCCCCGAGTTCGAGGATTGGCTCGGGACGTGGCGTGAAACACTGCGGGGCCGTTTTCTGGACCGGCTGGCACAATCTATTAGCGACGAAAGCTGGGCAAGCAAGAACGGTCCGACCCGCCGGGCCCTGGCCCAGGAAATCCTGTCGGTCGACCCCTGTAATGAAGAGGCGTTCCGTATTCTTATGATCGATGCCGCCGCGAGCCGCAACGCCGCGAGACTCAAGCAGGTCTACCAGCGTTGCGAAACCGAACTCCGCCACGAACTCAACGTTGCGATCTCGGCCGAAACCCGGACGCTCTACGAGGGTCTGATGCGATCCATCACGAATTGATCAGAGTCTGTGGGGATTAGGCAGAACTACGCGCCGCAGCTGGGCGCAGGGATGCGGCTTACCTTTCTGCTGGCAGGCGCAATGATAATCGTTGCGATCTGGATCGTGCTCGGCGGCCACAACCTCGGCAAGCGTGGTGGCCCTCAATGAGCCGCGCCGAATCGCTGTCGTCTGCCTTCGATTGATCGAACCGCAAGTCTTGCACAAATGCATCACCTCCCCGCCCAACGCGTAACTTGAGCGCGGAAGTCCATGACAGGCTCAGGACAAGCGGAATTCCGCGTGTTAAGGAATCTGGGAGGATTGCCCGCTTCAGGAGGCGTCCCACGCGGGAGTACAAGCGCAGACTTCATGACCCAGCTCGATGAGCCCCAGATCGAGATGTCCGGTGCAGACGGTGTTCTCGTAGCGCGCCTTTCCGGGGCGTGGACCACGCAGTGGACGCAGCAGATCCAGTCGCGGATCGAATCGGGCTTTGCAGCGCACCCGGTTCCATCCAGGCTAGAGTTCGATCTGGCCGGCGTAACAGCGCTAGATACGGTCGGTGCCTTCCTGCTGGCTCGGCGCCGCGATGCAATGGGGCAGGGCGTTCAAACCGCCATCACCGGTGCCACCGAGGCGCAGGAAGCGCTTCTCAGCCACGTCAACGCCATTGAGCCGCACGCGCCGGTCGCCAAAACTACGCTACCCTGGCTTTTGCGACCGTTCGACGGGCTGGGCCACATGACCGCCAATGCGCTCGGCGATGTGGTTACCATTCACGCCGTACTGGGCCGGGTGATGGCCGCTGCCGGCGCCACGCTCACCTTCCGTGCGCCGTTCCGGGGGGCGGCCCTGGTCAATCAGCTCGATCTGGTCGCGTTCCGTGCCGTGCCCATAGTGATGCTGATTTCGGTGGTGGTCGGCGCCATCATCACCCAGCAATCCATTCTCCAGCTCAACAATTTCGGCGTGGCGATCTACGTGGTCGATCTTGCGGCAATCCTGATGCTACGCGAGGTCGGGCTCTTGCTTGCCGCCATCATGATTGCAGGCCGGTCCGGTTCGGCGATTACCGCCGAATTGGGTTCGATGCGTATGCGCGAGGAGCTCGACGCGCTCAAGGTCATGGGTGTCGATCCCTATCAGGTGCTGATCCTGCCGCGCATCATTGCGCTGCTGATCGGACTGCCGTTCCTGGCCTTCATCGGGGCGCTGTCGGGGCTGCTGGGCGCGGCCATCGTGGCGCTGGTCTATGGTGGTATCCCGTTCGATATCTTTCTCGATCGGTTGCAGGATGCGCTCAACATGCAGACGCTTCTGGTGGGCATGGTCAAGGCGCCTTTCATGGCAGTCATCATCGGCCTGGTCGCCACCAACGAGGGCTTCAAGGTGAAAGGCAGCGCCGAATCGCTTGGCCGGCACACAACGGCCTCGGTCGTGCGCTCGATCTTCCTGGTCATCGTTGCCGATGGCCTGTTCGCCATTTTCTTTGCGGCCATCGGGGTTTAGGCATGGTCGACGCGGCAATCCCAGATCCCATCATCTCGATCCGCGACCTCGTCGTTGGCTTTGGCGATCGCAACGTCATCGATGGCTTCACGCTCGACGTCCGCAAGGGCGAGGTACTTGGCGTCATCGGCCCCTCCGGTTCTGGCAAATCGGTGACTTTGCGGGCGCTTATCGGGCTTTTGCCCAAGCGCGCCGGCACAATCGAGGTCTTCGGCCAGGACTATGCCGGTCTGTCCTCACGAGATCGCGTTGCCGTCGAACGCCGCTGGGGCGTGCTGTTCCAGCAAGGGGCGCTGTTTTCCTCGCTGACGGTCCTCGAAAACGTCGAATTCCCCATGCGCGAGCACTTCGATATCCCGAAAAAGCTGCGCCGCGAAATTGCCCGCTTCAAGATTGATCTCGTCGGCCTCAGCCCTGAAGCCGAAAACCTCTATCCTGCCGAATTGTCAGGCGGCATGATCAAGCGGGCTGCCCTGGCGCGCGCTCTGGCGCTCGATCCCGACGTTATCTTCCTGGATGAACCCACCGCCGGGCTCGACCCGATAGGGGCCGCCCGGTTCGATGAACTTGTGTTGAGCCTCAAGACGGCGCTGGGGCTTACCGTCTATATGGTCACCCACGACCTCGACAGCCTCGTTACGGTCTGCGACCGTATCGCCGCTCTCGGACAGGGCAGATTGCTGCAGGTGGGCACGCTGGCCGAGCTGCAGGCGTCGGACGACCCCTGGTTGGTCGATTATTTCCATGGCCCGCGCGCCGAGCACCATCTGGAGCGACACTAAACGATGGAAAATAAGGCAAATTACGCCATCGTCGGCGCCTTCATGACCTTGGTTATCGCGGGGTTCATGGGCTTTGTCTATTGGTTCTCGATAGCCGATCAGGTGAGCGAACGCGCCGCATATCGTATCGTTTTCGATGGCGCGGTGACGGGCCTGGCGCCCGGCACCAACGTGCTTTTCAACGGTCTGCCTGTGGGTACGGTCGAAGCGGTTTCGATCAATCCCGAAAACCCCAGCCAGGTCTTGGCCCGCATTGGTGTGGAAGCCGACGCGCCGGTCATGAACGACACCCGCGCCATTCTCGAGGTGCAGGGGCTGACCGGTTTTGCCAACATCCAGCTATTGGGCGGCACGCTCGAAGCGGGAAGGCTCGAACCGCAGCCGGGCCAGACCATAGCGGTCATGCGTGGCGAAGCCTCAGATTTTCAGCTGATAATGGAAGGCGCCCGCGACATCATCGCCAGCGCCGAATCCACCTTCGAGCGCATCGACACATTCTTTGCCTCCAACGAGGAGCGGTTGACGTCCACTCTTGCCAACATCGACGAGTTGTCCAGCGGCCTCGCCGGCCTGGTTCAGGGCGCGGGCGAGGGATCAGATTTCGATAAAGTGGTTTCCAACGTCAGCACGGCGCTGGAAAGCGCCACGGCAACGCTCTCCGAGCTTGAACTTCTGGTTGCCGAAAACCGCGAAAGCCTCACGGCGACCATCGCTAACGCCGAGACATTTTCGACCGCGCTGGCCTCCAATTCCGAAGGCATAGACGGCTTCCTGTCCTCAATGACGGCGACCAGCGAACGCATTGGGCCGTTGGCCGACGAACTGCGCGATCTGACCGTCCAGGTCCGCGAGATCGTAGCTGCCATTCCGCCTGAGGACGTTCGCTCGACCGTTTCCGATATTGGCACCTTCGCCCAGACGCTGGCCGACAACACCGAGAACATTCAGGGCTTTTTCGATGATGCGCGCGCCCTTGCCACCAATCTTTCGGGCGTCTCGGATGGGCTGCAGGGCACCCTCGACCTGATCGATCGGGCTTCCGCTGCAGTCGATCCCGACGTTATTGCCCGGGCCATGGACAACATCGACGCCTTTGCGACTGCCTTGGGTAACAACGCCGTCAATGTCGATGAAATCCTCACTAACACGCGCACCTTCACCGAAACGCTGGGCAACGCCACCGAACGCGCCGACACCATCATCGCCCGCATCGACGGCATGATCACCACCGAGGACGGCAACATGCTGTTCGAGGAGTTCGGCGCGACAGCGACTGCGCTGCGCCAGCTCATCAATCGCGTTGATGGAATGGTGGCGTCTGAGGATGGGCAATCGCTGTTTGCCGATTTCAGCGCGGCTGCGACCTCTATCCGCGAATTGTCCGACACGCTCAACAGTGTTGCTGCTTCGCCAGAGGGGCAGAGGGTGATCGCCGATATCGCCACGGCGGCCAACTCCATCGAAAGCCTCGCCAATGCGCTCGACGAGCGCACGCTGGCCATCTCGAACGGCCTTATCACATTCACCAACAACGGACTGGGTGCCTATACCACCCTCGCCAACGAGGCGGTACGGAGCCTTGAGCTCTTCAACCGCGTTATGCAACAAATCGAGCGCAATCCGCAGTCGCTGGTGTTTGGCGGAGAAACCGTGCGCGACTTCACGCCGTAGTTTCAGCGTGACAGGTCGGAAACGCGATAAAGCTTAAACAAGGGACGAGCCAGATGAGTGCCAAAATCGGCCGCCGCGCCTTTCTCTCGATGTCCGCCATCGGGCTCACCTCGACGCTGGCCGGCTGCCTCGGGCTGGGCGCCACGGCGCCCGTGACCTATGATCTGACGCCGGGCGCGCCCGCGCCAGTTGCGCCGCGAAGCAACCGCACGATCGTCGTGCGCGAGCCGGCTACCATTTCCACCTACGACACCCAGAGGATCGTCGTCCGCCAGCCCGGCGGCGTTCTGAGCTATCTCAGTGAAGCTCAATGGTCCGACACGCTGCCCATGTTGGTCCAGACCCGCATGCTGCAATCGTTCCGCGACGCCGGGGTCACCAACATCGGCAAGCCGACCGATCCGATCGCGCTTGATGTAATCCTGTCCACCGACATCCGGGCGTTCGAACTCGATACGACCGCTGGCGGCGCCATGGCGCGCGTTGCCCTGGCCATCCAGCTTGTGAGCGACCGAAGCCGCACCGTCATCGCCAGCCAGACCTTCAGCGCCGATGTTCCATCGCCCTCGCTCGATCAGGCCGATGTGGTCGCCGCCCTCAACAGCGCGCTCGACGCCATTCTGCGCCAGATGGTGCAATGGACCGCCGCCCGCATTTAAGCGGAAAACTTATGTCTCTGGTCTGTTTGCGGGGTTGTAAAGGCACGCTGCGAACAATAAGTCATACTTAATTCCTGGTGGTTCTACCGCCCCCCCATCACATTCTCGGAGATTTCCCATGAGTTTTACCCCTACCGGCAAGCATCTGATCGCGGGCGAATGGGTTGATGGCGCGGGGACGTTTGCATCCGAACCGGCATCGGGGCCCAGCCATGACTTCGCCGTAGGCACGCCCGAGCTTGTCGACCGCGCTGCAAAGGCTGCCGAGCAGGCGTTCTGGTCCTATGGCTATTCCAGCCGTGAGGATCGCGCCAAGTTCCTTAATCTGATCGCCGATGAGATCGAGGCGCGGGGCGCTGAAATCACTGAAATCGGCACCCAGGAAACAGGGCTCCCCGCTGCGCGCCTCGAAGGCGAGCGTGGGCGCACCACCGGCCAGTTGCGCCTGTTTGCCGATCACATCCTCAAGGGCGATTATCTTGACCGCCGCCATGATGAAGCGCTGCCCGACCGCAAGCCGGCGCCGCGTCCGGACCTCAAGATGGTCCAGCGCCCGATTGGGCCGGTCGCCGTATTCGGCGCGTCCAATTTCCCGTTAGCGTTTTCGACGGCAGGCGGCGACACAGCGGCTGCGCTGGCCGCAGGTTGCCCGGTCGTCGTAAAGGGTCACGGGGCTCATCCGGGCACAGGCGAGATCGTCGCGCAGGCCATTGATGCTGCACGGAAAAAGCTCGACCTGCACCCCGGCGTCTTCTCTCTCGTCCAGGGCGGGGATCGCTCGGTCGGCCAGGCGCTGGTCCAGCATCCCGATATCAAGGCTGTCGGCTTTACCGGCTCGCTCGGTGGCGGCAGGGCGCTTTATGATCTTTGTGCCGCCCGCCCCGAGCCCATTCCTTTCTTTGGAGAATTGGGTTCGGTCAATCCGATGTTCGTCCTGCCCGAGGCGCTCAAGACGCGGGCCGAGGAGATGGGCAGGGGCTGGGCCGGGTCCCTGTCGATGGGTGCCGGGCAGTTCTGCACCAATCCCGGCATTGCGGTGCTAATCGAAGGGGATGAGGCCCGAAGCTTTATCGATACGGCTAAGGCCGCGCTGTCCGACGTCGGTCCCCAGACCATGCTGACTGACGGGATAGCCAAGGCCTACCGCGATGGCCGCGACCGCATTGCGGCCTCATCGGGCGTGCAGGAACTTCTGACCTCGACCTGCGATCTGCGCAACGCCACGCCCTATCTGTTTGAAACAGATGGGGAAACCTGGTTGGGCAACCACGACCTCGGCGAGGAAGTGTTCGGACCTCTGGGCCTGATCGTGACCGTCAAGGATGCCGACCAGATGCGCCAGATCGCAAGATCGCTGCAGGGCCAATTGACCTGCACCATCCACATGGATGCAGGCGATACTGACCTTGGCCGCTCGCTGATGCCCATTCTCGAGCGCAAGGCGGGCCGCGTGCTGGCCAACGGCTTCCCGACCGGCGTGGAAGTTGCCGATGCCATGGTGCATGGCGGCCCATACCCGGCTTCGACGAACTTCGGCGCCACCTCCGTCGGCACCCTCTCGATCCGCCGCTTCCTGCGCCCGGTGTCCTACCAGAACATCCCTGACGCGCTGCTGCCGGCCGATCTTCAGAAGTAACACAAGCAAGAGGCCCGGGCATAAGTCCGGGCCTTCTTCGTACTTTCCATCCCCTGTCGCGCGAAGAACGCGACTAACCGGGCAGGGGAACCAGCTCGCTTTCGATATAAGCGACGATCAATTTCGTGAGCTCTTCCAGTGACTTGATATGCGTGCGCTCCCAGCCATGCGAGGAGTCCAGCGAAAAGCAGATCAGCCCGACCCGCAAATCCCAGCCCGCATCGATGGCGGCGGCGCTGTCGGAGCGGTAGGAGCGGAAGGTGTCGCGCACATGGGCGATGTTTTTGGCCTGCGCCAGCGCCAGAAGGTGCTTTGTGATGGGCAGATCGAAGGGGCCGGTGCGGTCGCGAAAAGCGATGGTTGCGGCCTCGTCATTTGTGGTCTGGCCGGGGCCGGTGACGCCATTGTCGACGGCCACAAGCTCTTGAACCTGCTCACCAAATCCGTGCGTTCCGCCAATTCCGACTTCCTCGGAAATGGTGAACATCACCTGGGCCGGGACGTCCGGGGTTTGGCCCTCATCTGCGAAGTGTTTCAGGGCTGCGAGGAGGCACGCGACGCCCGCCTTGTCGTCGAGATGACGCGAGACAATGAAGCCGTTTTCAAGGAATTCGGGCTGCGCATCGATGGCAACAACATCGCCAACATTGACGCCAAAAGGTGTGGAGTTGAGTGTTCGGGAACCCGACATTTCCAGAATGTTGGAAAATTCGTCGATCCGCACTTCGAGATTGTCCCAATCGGACGGTTGGGTATCGACTTCCGTGTTGAACAGATGCCCCGATGCCTTGAGCGGCAAAATGGTGCCGCGCAATTCGCCAGCATCGGTAAAAATCGTGCAGCGCGCTCCTTCGGCAAACCGCGCCGCCCATGTTCCCGTGTTGCGCAGCTTCGGGCGGCCGTTTGGGTGAAAGCCGGTGACCATGGCGCCCAGCGTATCGATATGGGCGGCGAGCGCGCGGCGCGGTTCGCCATTGCCGATGGTGACGCTGAGAACGCCGCGGCGGGTGTAGCTGACGCGATAGCCCATCGTTTCGAGCCATGCGGCAACCTTGGCGCTGGCGCGTTCGGTCATCCCGACCGGGGAGGGGGTGTTGACGAGGTCCTCAAGGCAGCGCTTGAGGTATGCGGTGTCGATCATTTTGTGCCCTTCCTCCGTTTCCCGGTACGCCCGCGGGCGACGGGATCATGGAGGAAGTCCCCGTTCAGCTGGGCTTGCAGGTCCAGCATGGACCGTTCGGCATAGGCCATGTGATCTGACATGATGGTGTGAACGCTGTCGGCATCGCCCGCCTGCATGGCGGCCATCATCCTGCGCTGGTACTGGATCCCCTGGGCGCGCAGCACGGGCTTGGGTTGGACGTAGATGTCGTGGCAGACGGCGAGATCCTTCAAGAGCCGTTGCAGGAAGCGGCAGGTGAAGGCGAGCAGCGCATTGTCGGCATATTCGGCGACCACGGCATGGAAATCGAGCTCGGCCATGCGCTGGTCCCATCGTTCCTGCGCGTCGGCGGGTTCATGGTCGTAGATCGCGATGATGCCATTGAGCCGCTCATAGGCTGCGTCGTTCATATTGGCCATCGCGCTGACGGCAACCAGCGGTTCGAGCACCTTGCGCAGCGCGTAGATGTCGCCAATGGTCACCGTCTTGGCGAACAGGTAGTTGGACAGCAGGCTCATCGCCCGGTTTTCCGACATGGTGTCGATGAACGCCCCGCCGCCCGGCCCGGTGCGTGTGCGGATCAGCCCTTGAACTTCGAGTGATTTCAGGGCCTCGCGTATCGTTCCCTTCGACGCCGTGTACTGCTCCATCAACTCGCGCTCCTGCGGCAGCCGGTCTCCGGGCTGCAGGCCGTGCTCGATGATGGTTTTTTTTATCGCGTCGACGATTTCGTCAGTGCGCTTGCGGCGGAGCGGGGCGGGTGTTTCGAGGGCGGTCATGATGTTACTGGGCTGCTGCGGCCAGCTTGGGTGCGCTGGCAATGAGCTCCCTTGTATAGTCGTGACCCGGCGCGGCAAACAGTTTCTCGGCGGTGTCCAGTTCGACCATTTCGCCCAGATACATGACGCCGACCCGGTCCGATACCGATTCCACGACGGCGAGGTCGTGGCTGATGAACAGGTAGGACAGCCCGAACTCGCGCTTCAGATCGTCGAGCAGCAGGAGGACTTGGGCCTGCACCGAAACATCGAGCGCCGAGACTGGCTCATCGAGAACCATGATCTTCGCTTCGGCCGCCAGCGCGCGCGCGATGGCGATGCGCTGGGCCTGGCCGCCGGAAAATTCGTGCGGATAACGCTCCAGCGTGTCCTTGGGCATCTGCACGGCGTCGAGCAGTTCACGCTTGCGGGCCTTGCGCTTTTCACTGTCATGGCCGCGCAACAGGTTGAGCGGCACATCAAGAATCTTGTCTATCGTCTTGCGCGGATTCAGAGAAGCGACGGGATCCTGAAACACATACTGGATCATTTGCCCGAAGGCGCGCGAGCCTTCCGACTGCAACGCTGCGTAATCCTTGCCGCCGATCTCGATGGAGCCCGATGTCGGCTCTTCCAGCCCGACCAGCATGCGCGCGATTGTCGATTTGCCCGATCCGCTTTCGCCCACGATGGCCAGGGTCTCGCCCTGTCTGAGTTCCAACGAAACGCCCTTTACGGCGCGAACTTCATGGCTCTTGCCGCCGAACAGGGTGCGGTTGCCCCCGAAGGTCTTGACCAGATCCTTTACGACGATGGCATTGCTCATGACCTGCCCTCCGCAAACAGGGGGCGGACGGTGGCAAGGAAATCCTTGCCCTTGCCCAACTCGGGAACGCAGGCGATGAGCCTTTTTGTGTAATCGTGCTGGGGATCGCGCAGCAGGTCGATTGTCTTGCCGCTTTCAACGATGGCCCCGTCCTTCATCACTGCGACCCGGTCGCACACTTCCGCCACGACGCCGAAATCGTGGGTGATGAGCAGGAGTGCCATGCCGCGCTCGCGGCGAAGCTTTTGCAGCAGGTCGAGAATCTTGGCCTGCACTGTGACGTCCAGCGCCGTTGTCGGCTCATCGGCGATGATGATGTCGGGATCGTTGGCCAGTGCCATGGCAATGCCGATGCGCTGACGCTGCCCGCCGCTCATTTCGTGCGGGAAGGCATCGACGCGGTCGGCGGCATCGCGAATGCCCACCTGTTCCATCAATTCAATGGCGCGCTTTTTTGCCTCGCTTTTGCCGACGGGCTGGTGCGTGGTGATGGCTTCGGCGATCTGCTCGCCGACCTTGTAGAGCGGGTGAAGCGTGGTCAGCGGGTCCTGAAACACATAGGCGACTTTCGAGCCGCGCAGCGCCCGGATGCCGCTTTCCGACCGGGAGAACACGTCCTCGCCCTCGATGGAAACCGAGCCGCCGGTGATGATTCCCGGCGGGGAGGCAACCAGGCCGAGAAGCGAGAGGGCTGTGACCGATTTGCCCGACCCGGACTCCCCGATCAGCCCCATGCATTCGCCCTTGTTGAGGGTGAAGGAGATGTCCTTGACCGCCGGAATGGTGGCCCGGCCGCGTTGGAAGCTGGTTTCGAGGTTGCGGACATCGAGAATGGCAGTGGGTTTTTCCTGATTACCCGCAGGCTTGCCGCGCTCGATCCGCGTCACCGAAAGCGGGCGTGTGAGGTCGCCGGCCCGCAAGCGCGGGTCGAGCACGTCGCGAACGCCATCGCCCAATAGGTTGATGCTCATGACGATGGCAAAGATCATCAGCCCCGGGATGATCGAGACATGAGGCGCATTGAACAACAGGCGCCGGCCTTCGCCCAGCATGGAGCCAAGATCCGATTGCGGCGGTTGTGCGCCAAGTCCGAGGAACGACAGGCCCGCGGTTTCAAGGATCATCCAGCCAACGGTGGTCGACATTGTGATGACGATGACCGGCAGGACATTGGGCAGCACTTCGGAAAACAGGATGGCCGTGTGCGACTTGCCCGAAAGCCGGGCCGCATCGACGAACTCGCGGCTGGCCAACCCTACGGTGATGCCGCGCACGTTACGTGCAAAGAACGGGATATTGACCACAGCGATGGCGTAAAGCGCGTTGAGCAGTCCCGGCCCGAGCACGGCGACGATGGCCAGCGCGAGCAGGATATAGGGAAACGCCATCAGCATATCGATGCCGCGCATCAAGACGTTGTCGGTAACCCCGCGCGCGTAGCCCGAAACCAGCCCGATCAGCGAGCCGATGAGCGCCGCGATCAGCGTGGCCGAAAGCCCAACGGCAATCGACACCCGCGAGCCCCAAATGAGCCGGGCGAGAATATCGCGGCCGAGATGGTCGGTGCCCAGAAGGTGCCCATCGGAAAAGATCGGCTGCAGACGATTGGCGGGAAGGGTGGCGTCAGGGTCAGGGATGGGCAGCAATGGGGCGAGCAGCGCCATGGCCCCGATCAAAACGAGAATGACGAGGCCGCCCGCCGCCAGCCGGTTGTTGAGCAAGAGGCTCCAGCTTGAAAGCCGCGCTGAAGAGGCTTGCGGTTGTGTGGTCGCGATGGCCTGGGTCATGTCTTGAGCCTCGGGTCGAGAATGGCCTGCGCCACGTCAGCGAGAAGGTTGATCAGCACATAGGTTACGGCAACCACCAGCACGCCGCCCTGAACCAGCAGGATGTCGCGGGTGGAAATGGCGTTGACCAGCATCGCGCCGATGCCGGGCCACTGGAACACGGTCTCGATATAGACCGCCCCGCCCATGACGAACCCGGCCTGAATGCCGATGACCGGGATGATCGAAACCAGTGCCGCCTTGAAGGCGTGACGGTAGATCACCGCGCGTTCATTCAGACCCTTGGCGCGCGCGGTGCGCACGAAATCCTGGCGCAGCACTTCGAGCATGGCGGCGCGAGTGAGGCGCGCAATAACGCCGGTGGCGACAATGGCAAGCGTTGTGGCGGGGAGAATTAGGTGGATTAAAAGGTCGGGCAGATCGCCGCCGCCATAGACGGCGTACATGCCTGAAGCGGGCAGGATGCGCCATTGCACGGCGAACAAGAGGATGAAAAGCAGGCCCAGCCAGAAGGCGGGGGTGGAAATGCCGATCAGGACGAAGAAGGTGACGATCCGGTCGGTCCAGCCGAACTGGCGGACGGCCGAGACGACCCCGGCGAGGATGCCCAGGATCGAACACATCACCAGCGAGGCGCCTGCCAGGATCAGGGTGGCGCCGAAGCGCTCGAGCACTTCATCGATCACCGGACGGTTGAGGATGAACGAGCGGCCGAAATCGCCTTGAACCATATTGCCGACCCAGACGAAATACTGCTCCCAGACAGGGCGATCGAGACCAAGCTCGCGGTTGATGCGGGCAACGTTCTCGGGGGTCGCGTAGGACCCGAGAATGGCCAACGCGGGATCACCGGGGATCAACGCCATGATGCCGAAGACGATCACCGACAGCCCGATGATAACGGGAATGGCCGAAATCAGGCGTTTGAGGATGTAGCCGGGCATATCTGCGTTTCCTCTTTTGCCGCGGGGACCTGCCCCCGAAGGGTGGTTGCAGCTTATCCTCCTTGGTCACCCCGGCCTTGAGCCGGGGTCCAGTACACGCAGCATTTGTGATGAACACAAAGTCTGCCGGTTACAGGATCCCGGGTCTCCGCCCGGAATGACGGCGGTGGGTGGGCGAGCGGTGGGATGAAGCCGCGGCGTGCGTGGCTCCACCCCTACAGCCGCTACTGCTTGGTCACGTTCCGCAGCGTCAGGTTGAAGTCCGGCTGGAGTTCGAACCCTTCGACATTGGCGGTGGACACCGCGTTCTGCTTCCAGTTGGCAACGAAAATCCACGGAGCATCGTCATGGACGACCTGCTGGACGTCGCGATAGAGACCGGCGCGGGTTTCGGGATCGGTTTCCATGCGGGCCTGATCGAGCATATCGTCGACGTCGACGTTGGAATAGTAGCTCGAATTGAACCCACCTTCTTCGGGCCATGCGGCGGTGCGCAGGGTGAGGAACGGCAGGGTATCGGGGTCCGAGGTCATCCAGGCCATTTCGGCCATGTCCGCCTTACCCTCGAGGCCCGGGTTCACGTTCGCAAGGAAGGTGTTCCACTCATAGGTCTCGATTTCCACGTCAAACCCGACGGCTTCGAGGTCGGCCTGAATGGCGGTGCCCATGGGGATGGGATCGAGCATGCCCGAACCGCCTTCGGTGACATAGAAGGTGACCGAGAGGTCTTCGACCCCGGATTCTTCGAGCAGCTGCTCTGCCATTTCCGGATCGTAGGGGTAGGGCTCGACACTGTCGTTATAGGCCCAGGCGAAGGCCGGCGGGATCGGGCCGGCGGAAACATCGGCGGTGCCCGAAAGCACGTCGTTGACCAGCGTTTCCTTGTTGACCGCGTAGTTGGCCGCCTGACGCACCAGCGGATCGGAGAATGGGCCTTCCTTGGCGTTAAGCATCACGTACCATGTGTGCGGACCAACGGCGTCGTAAACCATGAAGCTCGGGTCCTCGGCGAACATCGATACGTTGTCGGGGGGGACTTCCACCATGATGTCGATGCCGCCCGAAAGCATTTCGGCAACCCGGGTGTTGGCGTCGGTGATGGGGCGGAAGACGACAGTTTCCATGCCGGCGGGTTCGCCCCAATAGTCCTCGTTGCGCGAAACCACAACGCGGGTGTTGGACTGCCATTCTTCGAACTTGAACGGGCCGGTGCCCACCGGGTTGCGTCCGAAATCTTCGCCATGCTCGGCAACGGCGGCCGGGGAGACAATGACACCGGTGTTGGTCGCAAGGTTGGTCATGAACGGCGCGAAGGGCACCCCGAGGGTGAATTCGACAGTATAATCATCGAGCACTTCGACCGAGGTTACATCGGCAAAATTGAACGAAAGCGGGAAGGGGCCGGTTTCGTAGTAGGGATGGTTTTCGTCGAGCATGCGATCGAAGGTGAACTTGACCGCCTCGGCGTTGAAGGGCGTGCCGTCGTGGAAGACGACATCGTCGCGCAGATTGAAGGTATAGACCAATCCATCATCGGAAATGGTCCAGTCGGTGGCGAGAGCCGGTTCGACTTCCAGCGTGCCTTCGGCAAAGCGCACAAGGCCTTCAAATATATTGGTCAGGATGCGGAAATCGTTGGCGGCGGTCGAAACCTGCGGGTCGAGCGTCTGCGGCTCGGCGATCTGGCCGACGATCAGGACATTGGGTGGGGTCTGGGCGACGACCGGCGATGCGGCCATCAGCACGGCGATTGCGGCCCCGGCTAAAAGCTTTTTCATGACAACCTCTCCTTTGGCGCACTGGGTGCGCGGTAAACCAGTGGACGAACCTTTTGCGGTTCTGACTTGGCCCCCAGAGCTTGCCTTGGAGGCGCTGGTCTCCTAATTAATTTATCAGCATAAATGGACATGGCAATACATTTATCGCTATAAATTGCACGAGCGAAAAATAAGAGCCGCCGACAAAGCGGCAGGGAGAAAAGCTGCCCATGACGTTCTCGATCCTCGCCCATGACCGCACGAACGGAGCGTTCGGCGTCGCGACCGCCACGGGCGGGCCGGCCGTCGGGTCGCTGGTGCCGCATGCGCGGGCCGGGGTTGGGGCTCTGGCGACGCAAGGGTACACCAACCCGCTCTATGCCTATGACGGAATGGCGGCGCTCGAGGCCGGGCAGGGGGCAGAGGCCGTGGTTTACGCCCTGACGACGGGTGACCCGGAGCGAGAACGGCGGCAATTGATCGTCATGGACCGCACCGGCGCTACAGCGGGCTGGAGCGGGCAGGGGCTGACCGATGCGGTGGGCATGCATCTGGAAACCGATACCGCCATCGCAGGCAATTTGCTCGCCAATACCGATGTGGTCCCCGCCATGGCCGAAGCTTTTTCCCGCGCCACTGGCCCGCTGGAGTTGCGCCTGTTGGCGGCGCTGACCGCGGGCGATGTGGCCGGCGGGGATGCGCGCGGCATCCAGTCGGCGGCGATAAAGACCTATGCCGACCAGGTCTATCCGGCCATCGATGTGCGCGTGGACTATTCTCTCAATCCCCTCGATGACCTCTCGACCTTGCTCGAGAAGGTCCGTGCCGGCGGCTACGCCGATTTCTTTGCGACCCTGCCGCGGCGGTGATTCCGGTTGCCCCCGCCGCGCCATGCGTCTATGACTTCCCCCGCTGACGGTTCCGCCAAGTAGAGCGCGGATGAAAAGGGAATACCGGTGCGGATTACCCATAAGGGGCCAATTCCGGAGCTGCCCTCGCAACTGTAAGCGGTGAACGAGAACGCCAAGCCACTGATTTTCCGATCGGGAAGGGGCGTTATCGAGCTTTTCCAAAGCGCACCGCGAGTCAGGAGACCTGCCGCCTGCAACAGACCAACAAGCCGGACGAGGTGTGCCGGCAGGGGGCAGGTATGGATTTTTATGCAGCGCGTCCGCTGACACAAAGCCCACCGCCTTCTCGCAAGAGAAGGTGGGGTTATGGCACCTGACGCAATACTTTTTCTGGTTTCGCAGCCCTATCTGAAGGGCAGGCGCCTCAAGGCGCTTCAGGCAGCGCTGACACGCGCGTGTCCGGTCCCGTGCGCCGTGGTGCGCATGGAGGGGCGCGAAGCGGGACCAATGACGGCGCTCGATACGCTGGCCGGCGAGGGCGCGCGCAACATCCTCGTCCAACCGGTCGGTATTCCGTTTTCCGACAGTCTGTTTGCCTGGCTGCCGGGCGCGCTGGCCCATTGGCAGCGCGAGCGCGGCTTTGAGGGCGAACTGGCGTTGGCCGCCGACCAGATCGGCGACGAGGCCGTATTGGCCGCTATCGCCCGATCCAGTCTGGACAGGGCCGCTGAGGCGGTGACTATCGATCCGGACCAGGGCGCGATCGATGGTGCGGGTTGGGACGAGGTGCCGGAACACCGGCATCATTTGCTCGTCTGCACCGGCCCGCGCTGTAATTTCCGGGAGTCGGGGCCGCTCAAGGCCGTTCTTGCAGAGGAACTGACGCGCCAGGGTGTGGCGCGCGAGTGTCTGGTGGCCACCACCGGATGCCTGTTCCCCTGCAACAACGGCCCTGTCATGGCCCATTACCCGGCCGGAAATTGGTATCGCCTGCGCGACGCAGATGACGTCGCCCGCTTCGTTTCGACCGTTCTGAAAAACGGTCAGACGCTCCCCGAATTTTTGATCCATGAGGTATCGCAATGAACTTGCAGAGCTTAACGCTTGCTGCCGCCGTGTCGCTGTTGGCCGGCTCGGCCTTCGCCCAGACGATTGAAAGCTGCGACACCAGCTTTGCCTATGACACTCCGCCAACAAGGGCCGTGTCACTCTTCCAGCAGACGACCGAGATCATGCTGGCGCTGGGCCTTGAAGACCGCCTCATCGCTACGGCCTATCTTGAAGACGCAATTCCCGACCGGTGGATCGATCAGTACAACACAATTCCCCAACACTACGAGGAACTGCCGGCCCGCGAAGTGATCCTGGCCGAAAACCCTGATTTTCTTTTCTCCGGATTCAACTCGGCCTGGCGCGATACCGGTCTGGGCGCCGAAAGCGAGTGGCACGCCATTGGTGTCGGCACCTATCTTGTGGATTCCGAGTGCCGCGACACCTATCCCGGCGACGTTCCCATTCCGGTCGAAACCCTTTTCGTCGATATCGAGCGGATCGGCGCCCTGTTCGGCGTCGAGGATCGGGCGGCCGAAGTTTCGGCTGAACTGCGCACCCGGCTCGATAGCGCACTGGAAACCTCGGTCGGGGAGGGACTTACAGCCTTCCTTTACGATTCAGGAACCGACACCCCGTATTCGGCCGGCTGCTGCGGGTCACCCGCCTTGCTCATGGAAAGCGTGGGGCTGACCAATATCGCCGCCAATGTCGAGGGCCGCTGGGCCGATCTCGCCTGGGAAGCTGTGGTGACCGCCGATCCCGATGTCATCGTCATCAACGATGCGGGTTGGTCCACTGCCGAAGAAAAAATCGCCTATATGGAAGCCGATCCGGTCCTCTCCCAGCTCCGCGCGGTCAAGGAGCAGCGCTACGTGACGGTTCCGTTCTCGGAAACCATCCTCGGCGTTCGCTTCGTCGACGGCGTTGAGCGTCTCGCCGCCGGGCTTGAGCAGTTGGACCTGAACTAGTCCATGGCCCGATCGAACTTTGGCGTCACCCTCGGGGTGGCGCTTGTTTTTCTTGTCCTCGCCATGATGGCCGGTGCCTTCTGGGGCACCGCCGATCTGCCGTGGGACGAGCGCATCAGGGCGCTGCTGCGTTTGCCAGACGCCCAGCCCAACCTGCAATTGATCGTCTGGGAATGGCGCCTGCCACGCGTCATCATGGTCGCGCTGGTCGGGGGCGGGCTGGCGCTGTCGGGCGTCATCATGCAGGCGCTGCTGCGCAATCCGCTGGCCGATCCCTATTTGCTTGGCCTGTCATCGGGCGCCTCGGCGGCGGCAACCGCCGCCATCGTGTGGCTGCCCGCGACGTTCGTTGCCAGTTTCGGGCTCGACCTGCTGGCCTTTTTGGGCGCCATGCTGGCTTTCATGCTGACGCTGGGACTGGCGTTCCAGCCGGGCAGGGGTATGGATAAGCTGGTGCTGATATTGGCCGGCGTCGCCATTTCGCTGTTCTTTTCCTCCGTCTCGGCATTTTTCATCCACCTCGCCGATCCGCACGTCACCCGCGAGGCGCTCTCGTTTCTGATGGGCTCGGCAGCCGGTGCCCGCTGGGCCGATCTGCCGCCACTGGCCATCGCATTGCCGCTCGGGCTGCTCGCCACATGGTTGTGCGCGACGATGCTCGACGCTGTGCTGCTTGGCGACGAGCGGGCCGTGGCGCTTGGCGTGCCGCTGCCGGTGTTGCGGCTGGCCCTCCTCAGCCTTGCCGCACTGCTTACCGGACTGTCGGTGGCCGGGGCGGGTATCGTGGGCTTTGTGGGGCTGATTGTGCCGCATATGGCCCGGCTGATGGTCGGCGCGCCCCACAAGCGGCTGATCCCGCTTGCGGTGGTTCTGGGCATGATCGTGCTCGTGGTTGTCGATCTGCTGTGCCGTATCGTACTGGCGCCCGAAGAACTGCCGCTCAGTGTCTTGCTGGCGCTGTTTGCCGCGCCGCCCTTCGTCTTTATTCTCCGGAAGGTGCGCCGTGGCCTCTGACCCCATCGTCACCCTCGAAACGATCTCGCTCAAAAAGGGCGAGGCGCAATTGCTCGATGGCGTGTCCTTCGCCCTCGAACGAGGGAAATTTCACGCTCTGCTCGGCCCCAATGGCGCGGGAAAATCGAGCCTGATGCGCGTTCTCTACCGCGCCGAAACCGGCAACACCGGCTCTGTTCTGCTCGACGGAAAATCGCTCAAGGACTGGCCGCGCAAAGCCTATGCGGCGCGGGTCGGCGCGCTGGTCCAGGAATCGGTGTCGCTGGCCGGGCTGACGCTTTATGAGGTGGTGGCGCTCGGGCTGTTGCCTTTGGCGCTAAACCGCGAAGAGGTTGCTTCGCGCTGTAATGATGCGCTGTCGCTCGTTGGCCTTACCGGGCGATCCGGCGATGATGCCGCCCATCTCTCGGGCGGCGAGCAGCAGCGCCTGTTCTTTGCCCAGCTTCTGGCGCTCGATCCGGAAATCTACATTCTCGACGAGCCCCACAACCATCTCGATTTGCACTACCAGTATGTGCTGCTCGAAGCGGTCAAACGGCGGGGCAGGACAGTGCTGGCTTCGTTCCACGATCTCACCCTCGCCACGCGCTTTTGCGACCGGGCCTTCCTGCTCGATCACGGAAGGCTGGCGGCGTCGGGGACGCTCACCGAGGTCTTGACGGCGCAAAGACTGGCCGAGGTGTACCGGATCGACGCGGAGTTCGCGGACGGGGTGCTGAGGATCAGGGGCGCCATCACGGAGTAGGGTGACTTCAAAAACCGGCCATTCCCACCGCCGTCATCCCGGGCGAAGACCCGGGACCCAGTAAGCGGCGGCGTTGGCGGTTCGGTCTCTGGCGCTCAGTGTACTGGACCCCGGCTCAAGGCCGGGGTGACAGGGTGGTGGATTGAGAGAGGACAGCGGCTACCCCGCGCCAATATCGTTTAGATTGGCCACGGGGAGAGGGGCAATAAGAGCTCGCTTGCGCTCGCCGTGCTGCTGTGGTTTGCATCGCGCAAACGCAGAAGGTCCCTTCATGTCCGATTACCTCGAGATTTCCCCCGAGATCAAATACGCGCTGGCCGACGGTCAGCCCGTCGTGGCGCTTGAATCCACGATCATCACCCACGGCATGCCCTATCCGCAGAACCTCGAGACCGCGCTGGCCGTGGAGCAGGTAGTGCGCGACAATGGCGCGGTGCCCGCCACCATCGCTGTGATGGGCGGCAAATGCCATGTGGGCGTGGCGGGTGAAACGCTTGAGGCATTGGCCAGAACCGGCCTTGAGGCCGCCAAGGCTTCCCGGCGCGATCTCGCGGCGATTCTCGTGAAAGGGCTGACCGCCGGAACCACAGTGGCCACCACCATGCAGATTGCCGCGATGGCGGGCATAAAGGTGTTTGCCACAGGCGGTATCGGCGGCGTGCATCGCGGGGCCGAATCCACATTCGATATTTCCGCGGACCTGACCGAGCTTTCCCAAACCCCGGTCGCCGTGGTGTGCGCGGGCGCCAAGTCGATTCTCGACATTCCCAAAACGCTCGAAGTGCTTGAATCCAATGGCGTTCCGGTTATCGGGTTTGGCACGGATGCGTTCCCTGCGTTCTTTGCGCGCGAAAGCGGCTATGGCGTCGATTACCGGCTGGATACGCCTGAGGAGGTCGCTGCGCTGATCGCCACGCAGGCGGCGCTGAACATGGCCGGCGGCGTTCTGGTCGCCAACCCGATCCCCGAGGCCGACGCGCTCGATGCCGACGAGATCGATGGGCGCATCGCAGCCGCCATCGCCGACGCGGAGCATGAGGGCGTCACCCGCAAGGATCTGACCCCCTATCTGCTCAACCGGATTTTCCAGTTGACCGACGGCAAGTCGCTGGTCGCCAATATCGCGCTGGTCAAGAACAACGCCGCCGTGGCCGCGCAGATTGCGGCCGCCCTCGTCAAACGCGGCTGACCATGACCGGGCGCATCCTCGTTGTCGGCGACGTCATCACCGATATTCTCGTTGTGCCCGAAGGGCCGGTGGCGCAGGGCACCGATACGCCGGCCACCATCCGCCAGATGCCGGGTGGTTCGGGCGCCAATCAGGCCGTGTGGCTGGCGGCGATGGGCGTGGACGCCCATTTTGCCGCCCGCGTCGGCGGCGCCGATGTTGTCCGGCTCGGCCGCCATTTCGAGGGGCAGGGGGTCTCGGCTCATCTGAGCGGCGATGAGGCCAATCCGACAGGCACGCTGATCTGTCTTGTCGATCCCGATGGCGAGCGCAGCTTTCTCACCGACCGCGGCGCCAATGCTCATCTGGGTGAAACCGACCTGCCGTTCGAGTTGCTCGATGGCATGGACCGGCTGCATATTTCGGGCTACGCGCTGTTCGAGCCCAAACCGCGCGCTGCGGTGATGGCGCTCGCCGCCCGCGCCAGGATGAAAGATATCCCCGTCAGCATCGATCCGGCTTCCACGGGTTTTCTTGCCACGGCAGGCTGTGAGAATTTTCTGGGCTGGGCGGCTGACGCCGAAATCATCTTCCCCAACGCCGATGAGGCCGAACTGCTGACCGGGCAAACCGATCCCGGCCGCCAGATCGCGGCGCTGCTCGAAAATTTCCGCCGCGTGGTCCTCAAGCGCGGCAATCTCGGCGCCATCTACGCCGAGCGGGGCCGGGGGCCCTGCACGGTGCCCGCCGAGGCCGTCGCGGTCGTCGATACCACCGGCGCGGGGGACGCGTTTCTGGCGGGTTTTCTGGCCGCCGAGCTGCGTGGCGAAGCTGCTGATTCCGCTCTGTCCGCCGCGATCGCCGCCGGTGCGCGCGCCGTGACGCGGTTGGGCGCGCAGCCCCCGGCGATGTGAATTATTTGTGGCGCTTTGCAAGTATCGCAGCGCTGCAAGGGGTGATTGCCAGACGTTTTAAAATTGCGTTTACTGCGGCCGCAGCCTGAGGCGCCATTGTATTGTGCTCATCCGGGCGCTGCGCTGCAAGAACGGTGAGGGGACGACGATGAAACGCATCCAGACACTGGCTATGGCGGCAATATTGGCCACCGGCTTTGGCTCCACCCAGGCAACCGCACAGGACGTGATGGTGGTCTATGACGCATCAGGCTCCATGTGGGGCCAGATCGACGGCGTGACCAAGATCGAGATTGCCCGTGAGGTGCTGGGCGATCTCGTGAACCAGTGGTCGGCTGACACCAACCTGGGACTGGTCGCCTATGGCCATCGCCGTGAGGGCGATTGCGGCGACATCGAAACGGTGATCGCGCCGCAGCCCATTTCCCCTGCCACGTTTACCGAAGCGGTCAACGCCATCAATCCGCTGGGCCGCACGCCGCTCTCGGCCGCCGTCGAACACGCTGCCGAAGAACTGGTTTATCTCGAGAATCCTGCCACCGTTGTTCTGATCTCGGACGGTATCGAGAACTGCGAGGCCGACCCGTGCGCGTTGGCGTCCCATCTCGAAGAGCGCGGCATCGCGTTCACCACCCACGTTATCGGCTTTGACGTGGCGTCCGAAGAATACGCCCAGCTGTCCTGCATCGCCGAAAACACCGGCGGCATCTTCGTACCCGCATCCAATGCCGGCGAACTGGCCGACGCGCTGGCCGAGGTCAAGCAGGTGATCGAGGAGGCTCCCGAGCCTGAACCCGAGCCCGAACCGCAGCCTGAACCTGAGCCCGAAGCCGCCCAGGTCGATATCAAGGCTCCCGCCAGCGTGACCGTCGGTATGCGGTTCCCCGTAAGCTGGGCCCCGACGCTCGAGCCTAGCGATTACGTGACGATTGTCCCGGTCGGGGCCGATGAGGGCAGCTTTGGCAATTACCAGCGCGTGCGCGAAGATTCCGAGCAGGAGCTGAGGGCACCGGCCGAAACCGGACTGTATGAGGTCCGCTACGTCTTTGAGAGCACTGGAGAAACGGTCGGGTCGGCCCCGGTTGAAGTGGTCGACGCCGAAATCACCGTGACCGCGCCCGAAACGGTCACCACCGGCGCCCGGTTCACGGTGAGCTATACCGGCGCCGTCGATGGCAGCGATTACGTCACGATTGTTCCGGTCGGTTCCGATGAGGGCAGCTTCACGAACTATCAGCGTGTCCGCGACGTGTCCGAACAGGAACTGACAGCTCCCGCCGATGCTGGCCTTTATGAAGTGCGCTACGTGCTCGACGAGGGTGGGCGCACGATGGCGTCGACACCGGTTGAGGTGGTGGAACCGCAAACGACGGTTTCCGCTCCCAAGACAGTGACGGTGGGTGCGCGCTTCACCGTTGGATACACCGGGGCGGTCAATGCCAGCGACTATGTCACCATCGTTCCCGTGGGCTCCGACGAGGGCAGCTTTACTGACTACCAGCGCGTGCGTGATGCGTCCGAACAGGAGCTGACAGCCCCCGCCGAGCCCGGATTGTACGAAGTGCGCTATGTGCTCGACGAAGGCGCCCGGACCCTGGCATCGACGCCCATCGAGGTCGTCGAAGGCGAGACCACGGTTTCGGCGCCTGAAACGGTTACCATCGGGTCGCGGTTCACCGTGAGCTACACCGGTGCGGTCAATGGCAGTGATTATGTCACTATCGTTCCGGCCGGAGCGGAGGAGGGGAGTTACACGGACTATCAGCGTGTACGCGACGCCTCCGAGCAGGAACTGACGGCCCCCGCCGAGACCGGACTTTATGAAGTCCGTTACGTGCTGGACGAAGGGGGACGCACCATGGCCTCGACCCCTGTTGAGGTTGTGGACGGCGATGTGAGTGTTTCGGCTCCCACGATCGTGATCGCCAATGCAAGGTTCACCGTGGGCTATACCGGTGCGATCAACGGCAGCGACTATGTGACGATTGTTCCGGCCGGAGCGGAGGAAGGAAGCTACACAGACTACCAGCGCGTCCGCGATGGATCCGAGCAGGAACTGACGGCTCCCGCCGATCCCGGGCTGTATGAGGTTCGCTACGTGCTCGATGCAGGCGGCGCCACAATGGCCTCAACACCTGTCGAAGTGCTCGAAGAGGGAAGCGCCATCGATTTTGGCGCCGGTCTTGATGTGCCCGCTTCGGCAGCACCGGGAGAGGCGATCCTTGTCACATGGACGGCCGATGTCGAGGGCGCTCGTGTCACGCTCGCAAGGACCGATCAGGCCGATTTCGCATGGATCGAGGCCCAGCCCGCCAATAGCGAGAAGGCCACCAAGCTGACCATGCCTGACGAACCGGGCACCTATGAGATCCGCTTTCTCGATGTGGCCAACCAAGCCGTGCTCGGGCGCTCGCCGATCACTGTGGAATAGCGAAAAAGGGGCGGGGCTTTGGCTCCGCTCTTCCAGTCCGGACAGGCGTGCGGGCCCTGACCCGATCACCGATATTGTACTTGCAATTGACATTGGCGTCGGCTTTGCTGGGTGCTTAAGGACCGTCTTGCCCCGACTGGAAGATGCCTTCTCTTGACTGGCCTCAGTGGCGACTGGTCCGCAACGGGAGGAAGTTATGGATCTCATCATGCGCAAGCCGGCGTCCCGGCTGGTGATGGCCGCAGGGCTTGCTGTCGGCGCCCTGCTGTCGGTGCCGGTTTACGCCCAGGACGAGAGCACCACGAGTCCTGTGCACTATTCGTCCGAACAGGCCGACCGCGGTGAGGACAGATTTGAAAGAGACTGCGAAGACTGCCACGGAGACGATCTGCGCGGCGGGCTGATCGGCGGGCCGCCCTTGCGCGGACTGGCGTTTGAACAGAAATTCGCCAATGGCGCGCCGGCCTCGGCGATGTTCGGCTTCATGAGCGCGCTTATGCCGCCCAACGCGCCGGGCCGCTATACGCCCGAGGTCTATGCCGACCTGATGGCCTATATTCTGCAGGAAAATGGTTTCCAGCCCGGCGAAGAACTCCCCTCGGATATGGAATCGCTCAACAATCTGATCGTTCAGAAGTAAAAGACCGCGCCGTCAGCGGGTAGGCGCAGCGGCAAAATCGTATTCCTCGAGGATGGCGCCGATTGTGCCATCCGCTGTAAGCGCGGCGATCGCGTCGTCTATTGCTGTGCGCAAATAGGTGTTCTCGGCGAGCAGCAGCCCGCCCACCCCGAGGCTGGACGGCCGCAGGGGGCTGGGATCGACGAGGTGGATTTCGGCCAGCTCGGGGTTTCCGCGTTGCTCGGCCCACAGGCTGGGCGCCCAGACCAGCGCCAGATCCACGGTGCCATTGAGCAGCGAAGCTATGGAAAGCTCGTTGGTGCCCATCGGAAACACTGGCCAGCGCTCTTCCGGAGCCAGCGTCGAGGCATAGGTGAACAGCTGAAGATGGGCCGACGTGCCCATCGTCGCAGCGATCGGGCGTGAGGGCGCCAGATCGCGCAGCGTCTGAATGGCCGGATCGGTGGCCACGAAGACATATTGGGCTTCGTAGTAGGGCCGGGTCGCGATGACCCATTCCGGCAACCCCTCAGGAATGAGCTTGAAGCCCAACTGCACGTCGCAATGTTCGAGCAGGGTCTGGTAGATTCTCGTGATGTCCTCGCGCACGATGCCGCTCTCGATCACGTATTGTTGCGGTTCGAGCAGCAATCCCGCGGCTATGGCATCGGCGATGGCGGCCGCCACCTCCCAGTCGGGGTCGCGCTCGTCGACGCAATAGCGAAAATGGGAAGCATCGAGTGGCCGGCCGATGCTCCACTGGCCCGGCGCAAACGGCACCTCATAGAATTCGGGCTGCTGCGCCGAGGCAACGCCCGGCGACAGCGTAGCCATTGCAAAGGCCAGCGCAGAGAACAGAAGCGGAAGTGCCGGACGTAAGCCAGTGAGCAATTGGTGTCTCCCTCTGTACGGATCGATCTTTTCCGCGCTTCCCTGGCGAAAGCCGGGGTCCATGGGCGCTACTTAAACCCTGGCGGCCCGACCCTTGCTGCTAGGCCCCGGCTTTCGCTGGGGAAGCGATTGGGATGGATAACGGGCGGTCTTGAAAGAACTGAACCTTCCAGAAAACACGCGGGGCGGACCGGAAATTTCCGTGCCCGCCCCGCTTCTCAGATTACACCTTCCGATCAGTCGGGAAGTGCAAACACGTAAAGCGTTGCCGGATTGTCAGCTGGCAGCCGGATGTCCGGTGTCAGCGACGCCAGGCGGCCCAGGCCGGAGGCCCAGTTCGCAACGACAGCAACATACTGCTTGCCGCCAGCCTCGTAGCTGATCGGGAAGGATTCGAGCGAATTGCTCAACGGCCCGCTCTCCCACAGCACGTCGCCGGTTTCATCGTCCAGAGCCATGAACTTGCGGTCAAGGCTGCCCACGAACACCAGCCCGCCACCAGTCGGCAGGGTTGAACTGGTGATCGGCGCATACTGCCGATACTGCCAAACCTCAGACTGGTCTGTCAGGTCGATGGCACGAACCTGGCCGATATTGCCGTCGCCGTCAGGATGCGGCACACGAGCAAAGGTCTGCAGACCGCCGCCGGTGTAAATCTCGCCCGGATCGAGCGGATTGACCGAAGTGTTCGAGCAGAACTCCACAGTCGGCAGATACAGGGTTTCGGTCCGCGGGCTGTAGGCCGTGGCCTGCCAGGCCTTGGCGCCCGGGTCGGCCGGGCAGTTGAAGGTGGTTTCACCGATGACCGGAATGACCTCGGGGTTGATCTCCTTCTCGCCGGTGGCCTGATCGATCGAAAGCACCACATTCTGCGGTGCGGTCTCCTGGGCCCACAGCCATTCGCCCGTCGTCCGGTCGAGCGACTCGATGATGCCGATCTTTCCGGTCGTCACCACCTGTTGCCGCATCTCGCCGTTGAACGGTAGATCGACCAGTATGCGCTCATAGGCGTAGTCGAGGTCGAGAGAGTCGGTCTCCAGGTACTGGTGATACCAGTCGAGCTCGCCGGTGGTCACATCGATGGCCAGTGTGGAGTTGGTATAGAGCGCCTCGTTGGTGACGTTGGGGTCGGAACTCGGCGGGGTCAGCCCCGCAATCTCGACGTTCCACGGATAAGGCTGCCCGACGCCGGCGAAGATCAGGTTCTGCTCAGGATCGTATGAACCGGTGATCCAGGCCGATGCGCCATGGCGGCTCTCCAGCGGGAGACCGTTCCAGCTGTTGCCCTCGGGCGTATCGCCGCGGGCGATGGTGTGGACACGCCACACTTCCTCACCGGTATTCACGTCGTGCCCGGTAAAAAAGCAACCGCCGGGCTGGGCGTTGCTGCACGAGGTCATGCCTTGGACGACGACGCCGTTTGCCACTAACGGTCCGCTCGAGAAAGCGAAGCCGTGCTCGTAGTTTGCGACCTGCTTGTCCCAGATCAACTGGCCCGTCTTGGCGTCCAGCGCAATCAGATGGGCATCGCGAGTAGCGATGATCAGCTTGTCATCGTAGATCGCCTTGGAGCGCTCGCCGCTGGGGTTCACGTCATCGGGGAGCTCGTATTCATACTCCCAGATCAAATCACCCGTGGCCCCGTCGAGGGCCTGGATGAGGTGGCTTGAGTTCTGCAGGTACAAAATTCCGTCATGAACAAGCGGGGTTTCCTGCGACCGGCCGCCCGGAGACATGCCCCAGGCCCAGGCCAGTTGAAGATCTCCCACATTGTCGCGGTTGATTTCTTCGAGCGGGCTGTAGCCCCAGCCGTCATAGGTGCGCCGCCACATCAGCCAGTCGCCGTCGGGCGGATCGATCAACATTTCGTCAGTGACCGGCGTCAGGGCGTCGATCGGGTTGTCTTGGGCAACTGCGGCTTGCACCGCCAGCAGCGATGCTGACGATGCAGCGACCGCCAATAGGGCAAGTAATCTCTTGGTTCTCTTCATAGCGGGCCTCCTCCAAAGCCAAGAATTACTAGCTTTCCCCCCGCAATGTCTGGCTGGCGTATTAGCGTCAACTTACAAAGCTTTTGCTAGCACGCTTTGAGCGTACGCCTGCCCAATGGAAGTCGTCAACTGCTCGTTAACGATTGCTCTTATCCGCGGAGTTGCCCGCTGACTGCTGCCACATGGCGGCAGAGGGCGCCCATTTCACAAAAAAAGGGCGGTGCACCGAGCACCGCCCCTTGATCGCGAACTCGCGGGCCTTAAAGCGCCTTGGTCAACTCCGGCACCAGTTCGAACAGATCGCCCACCAGCCCGTAATCGGCGACGCCGAAAATTGGGGCCTCTGGGTCCTTGTCGATGGCGACGATGACTTTCGAGTTCTTCATGCCCGCCAGATGCTGGATCGCCCCGGAAATGCCCACGGCGATATAAAGATCGGGCGCCACGACCTTGCCGGTCTGGCCGACCTGCCAGTCGTTGGGGGCGTAGCCCGCATCGACCGCGGCGCGCGAGGCGCCCATGGCCGCGCCCAGCTTTTCGGCCAGCGGCTTGATGACTTCGTTGAACTTTTCTTCCGAGCCCAGCGCCCGTCCGCCCGAAACCACGATCCGCGCATTGGCCAGTTCCGGCCCGGCGCTGACCGGCGTATCGCGGGAGACGAATTTCACCTTCGGCGCCGAGGGCGCGAAATCGACGGCTTCAATATTGGCCGAGCCGCCGTTGCCAACCGCATCGAACGCCGAAGCGCGCACGGTGATGACGATCTTGTCGGCGCTCGCCTCCACGGTCTGGATCGCCGCACCGGCATAGACGGGCCGCTCGAAGCGCTTGCCGGAGAGAACCGCCGTGATGTCGGAAACCTGCATCACGTCGAGCAGCGCCGCAGCGCGGGGCATTACGTTCTTGCCCGACGTCGTGGCGGCGGCAACGAGATGGGTGTATCCGTCCGCCAGATGCACAAGCAGTTCGGAAACCGGTTCGGCAAGCTGGTGTGCATAGGCGTCATTGTCGGCAACCAGCACTTTGGTGACGCCATCGAGCTTGGCGGCGGCATCGGCAACGGCGCCACAGCCAGACCCGGCCACTAGCACGTCGATGTCTCCACCGATCTTCTGGGCGGCGGCCACGGCCTTGGCGGTCGCGACGGCGAGGGTCGAGTTGTCGTGTTCTGCGAGAATGAGAATGGTCATAGAACCCGCGCCTCCGTCTTGAGCTTTTCGACGAGTTCAGCGACCGAACCCACCATCGAACCAGGCTTGCGCTCGGCCGGTTTGGCTGTCGAGATGACGCTCAATGTGGGAGCGAGGGCGACGCCAAGGCTTGCCGCGTCGATTTCCTCGAGCGGCTTTTTCTTGGCCTTCATCACGTTGGGGAGCGATGCGTAGCGCGGGGTGTTGAGCCGCAGATCGGTGGAGATGACGGCGGGCAGGGTGAGTTCGAGCGTTTCCAGCCCGCCATCGACCTCGCGCGTCACCGTCGCCTTGCCGTCGGCAATCTCGACCTTGGAGGCAAACGTTGCCTGCGGCCAGCCGAGCAGCGCCGAGAGCATCTGGGCGGTCTGGTTGGCATCGTCGTCGATGGCCTGCTTGCCCATGATAACCAGATCGGGGTTCTGTTGCTCTGTAATCGTCTTGAGGATTTTGGCGACGGCCAGCGGCTCGATGACCTCGTCGGTCTTGACCAGAATGGCGCTGTCGGCACCCATGGCAAGCGCGGTGCGCAGCGTATCCTGCGCCTGGGCCGGGCCGATGGAAACGGCAACGATTTCAGTGGCGATGCCCGCTTCCCTAAGCTTGATTGCCTCTTCGACGGCAATTTCGTCGAACGGGTTCATGCTCATTTTCTGGTTGGCGAGATCGACGCCCGTTCCGTCCGACTTCACCCGCACGGTGATGTTGGCGTCGAGCACCCGCTTGACCGGGACTAGAATTTTCAAAGCCGTCTCCTCTTGTAGATTCATCCGGGACGTGAGGCCGCTTACTGCGCTGCGATCGGCAGCTTGGTCGTGAGCTTGATGCATTTGAGCGCGAAATGGGAGTTGATGGCCACAACGCCGGGCAAATGCAACAGCTTGCGTTTCAAAAGCCGCTCATATTCCTCTATCGAAGCGACCAGCGCACGCACCACATAGTCGGTCTCCCCACTCATGGAATAACATTCCACCACTTCGGGATAGTCGGCCACCTCGCGCTCGAACGCTTCAAGCGTTTCCTCATCGTGCTGCTTGAGTCTAATATGGGCAAAGACGGTGATGGCGAGCCCCAGCTTGTGCTGGTCGAGGATCGAAACACGCTCCTTGATGACCCCATCCTTCTCGAGGCGCTTGAGACGCCGCCAGAAGGGCGTATGGGACAGGCCAACTTTCTCCGCCATATCGGCGACCGACAGGGACGAGTCATCCTGGACCACTGCCAGTATCTTGCGATCCATCTCGTCCATGTAATCGTCTCCTCAATACGCCCAAATTGATAGGATGAAATATCCAATCATTACGCGATAATCGGAGAATGAAGTCAAGTTCTCCCCTTTGATTGGTAGTAATATTCGAAAATAGCCCACTGTTGCAATCGGGGAGGAGAGCAGCATGGACACAGTCGCACCACGCGATAAATCCAACCGCCCACAGCTATCGTTTTACGTGCCCGAGCCGCCGGCCCGGCCCGGCGAGCCTGTCGATTTTTCCCACATCGATGTGCCCGAAGCAGGGGCCGTGCGCTGTCCCGATATTTCAGAACCCGAGCGCGACATGCGCGATCTACCCTATGGGTTGATCCGCGTGCTCGACGATGCGGGCGGTGCGGTCGGGCCATGGGACCCGCGGCTGGACCCCGATACACTGCGGACCGGGCTGACCGCCATGCTCAAGACGCGCCTGTTCGACGACCGCATGTTCCGCGCGCACCGGCAGGGCAAGACCAGCTTTTACATGAAATCGCTGGGCGAAGAGGCCATCGGCGCCGCCCAGGCGCTGGCGCTCGATGCCGGGGATATGAATTTCCCGACCTACCGCATGCTGTCCTGGCTGATGACGCGCGGCTATCCGCTGATCGACATGTGCAACCAGATCTATTCCAACGAGCGCGACCCGCTGCGCGGCCGCCAGCTTCCCATCCTCTATTCGGCCCGCGAATACGGGTTCTATTCGCTTTCGGGCAATGTCGGCTCGCGCTTTGGCCATGCAGTGGGCTGGGCCATGGCCTCGGCCTTCAAGGCCGACGACAAGATCGCCATCGGCCATGTGGGCGACGGCACGACGGCAGAGGGCGATTTCCACGAGGCGCTGACCTTCGCCGCCGTTTATAAGGCGCCGGTTATTCTCTGTGTCGAAAACAACCAATGGGCGATTTCCTCGTTTTCCGGCATCGCGGGGGCCGGGGAAACGACATTCGCGGCCAAGGCGATCGCCTATGGCATTCCCGGCCTGCGGGTCGATGGCAATGATTTTCTCGCCGTCTATGCCGCAACCCAATGGGCCGCCGACCGCGCCCGCACCAATCACGGCCCGACCCTGATCGAATTTTTCACCTACCGGGCATCAGGGCATTCGACATCGGACGATCCGACACGCTACCGGCCCGAGGACGAAGCCGCTCAATGGCCGCTCGGCGACCCGCTTGAACGGCTCAAGGCGCATCTGATCGCGCTCGGCGAATGGTCCGACGAACAGCACGAAACGCTGATTGCCGAATTGACCGCCGAGATCAAAGCCGCGGTCAAACAGGCAGAAGCCATCGGCACGCTGGGCCAATCCAAACCCCACCCGCGCGAAATGTTCGAGGACGTCTTCGCCCACCCCGACTGGCGCATCCGCGAACAGCGCAGGGAAGCGGGAGTCTAAAAATGCCAGCCATGAACATGATCCAGGCGCTCAATTCCGCCCTCGACGTCAAACTGGGCAGCGATCCCGATACGCTGGTCTTCGGCGAGGACGTCGGCTATTTCGGCGGCGTGTTCCGCGTTACTGAAGGACTGCAGAAGAAGCACGGCCTAAACCGCTGTTTCGATTCCCCGATTTCCGAAGGCGGGATTGTCGCAACCGCCATTGGCATGGGCGCATATGGGCTGCGGCCCATCGTTGAAATCCAGTTCGCCGACTATATCCTGCCCGCCTATGACCAGCTGGTGTCCGAGGCGGCGCGGCTACGCTACCGGTCAAACGGCGAGTTCTGGTGCCCGATCACGGTGCGCTCGCCCTATGGCGGCGGCATTTTTGGCGGCCAGACCCATTCGCAAAGCCCCGAGGCGATCTTTGCGCATGTGACGGGGCTCAAGACCGTCATTCCGTCCAACCCCTACGACGCCAAGGGATTGCTGCTGGCGGCTATCGAGGAGGACGATCCCGTGATCTTTCTCGAACCCAAGCGGCTCTATAACGGGCCGTTCGACGGCCACCACGACAAGCCGTTGACCACATGGGCCGAACACAAGCTCGGTGAAGTGCCCGCCGGCCACTATACGGTGCCGCTCGGTTCGGCTTCGGTGATGCGTGAGGGCAGGGACGCGACGGTGCTGGCCTATGGCACGATGGTCCATGTCTGCAACGCAGCGATTGCCGAATCCGGCATCGACGCCGAACTGATCGACCTGCGCTCCATCGTCCCCCTCGATATCGACGCTATCGTCAAATCGGTCAAAAAGACCGGCCGCTGCGTCATCGTCCACGAAGCCTCGCGGTTTGGCGGGTTCGGGGCCGAACTCTCGGCGCTCGTCCAGGAGCGGTGCTTTTATCATCTGCGCGCGCCCATCGAGCGCGTCGCCGGCTGGGACACGCCATATCCGCATGCCTTCGAATGGGATTATTTCCCTGGCCCGGTGCGCGTCACAAAGGCGCTCAAGCGCTGTGTGGAGGCGGTGGCATGAAAACCTACAGCTTCCGTTTGCCCGATATCGGCGAGGGTGTCGCCGAAGCCGAAATCACCGCCTGGCACATCAAGGTCGGCGATCATGTGGAGGAAGACCAGACGCTTGTCGACGTTATGACCGACAAGGCGACAATCGACATGACATCGCCAGTGACCGGTACGGTTCTCAAGCTCTTCGGCGCCGAAGGGGACAAAGCGCCCGTGGGCTCGGTGCTGGTCGAGCTTGAGATCGAGGGAGAGGATGCCGGGGTTAGTACCTCCAACGCCGCGCCATCCTCTCCCGACAAAACGGCGGACAAGCCCGACGACGCCGAGGCCACATCGGCCGCCCCACCCGCTGCCGTCATCCCGGGCGAAGACCCGGGATCCAGTACGCCCAGCGCTGGTGAGAGGGCCTCATCCTCAGAAGGTAATGGATCCCGGCTCAAGGCCGGGCTGACCGAAGGGGAAGGGGAAGGGGGAGCGGAGGAGCAGGAAGGCCACAGCCATCAAATCCTCATCGCCCCGGCCACGCGCCGGCGTGCCGAAGATCTCGATATAGACCTTAACTATGTTGCCGGCACGGGGCCGGACGGCCGTATCACCGACGCCGATCTCGATGCCCACCTCAAGTCTCGGGCACCCGAACCGGCGGCCCGCGAGCGCCACGACGTGCATGAGAAAAAGATCATCGGCCTGCGCCGCAGGATCGCCGAGCGGATGGAGTTGTCCGCCCGCTCCATCCCCCATTTCTCCTATGTGGAAGACTGCGACATGACGGCGCTCGAGGGCCTGCGCCGTGAAATCAACGCGTCGCGGCATGGCGCCCAGCCCAAGCTGACCCTGCTTCCCTTCTTCATGCGGGCGCTGGCGCAATTGCTGCCCGAGTTCCCGCACGTCAACGCCCATTACGATGCCGACGCTGGAGTGTTGCGCCAGTTCGAGCCCATCCATATCGGCATCGCAACGCAAACCGCCGAGGGGCTGATGGTGCCCGTGGTCCACCATGTCGAAGCGCTCGACATCTGGGATTGCGCCCGCGAGATGAGCCGGGTGACCAACGCAGCGCGCGAGGGCAGGGCGTCGCGCGACGAGCTTTCTGGCTCGACCATAACCCTGACCAGTCTCGGGGCTCTGGGCGGCGTGGCGGCAACCCCGATTATCAACCACCCCGAAGTGGCGATCATCGGCCCCAACAAGCTGATGGGGCGCCCTGTGTTCATCAACAACCAGGTGACGGTGCGGACCATGATGAACCTCTCGTCCAGCTTCGATCACCGCATCGTCGATGGCTACGACGCGGCGAAATTCATCCAGCGCCTGAAACGCCTGCTGGAGAACCCGGCGCTGATCTTCATTGAGAAACGGAGCTGGTCATGAACAGGGCGAAGGCCCCCTCACCGCCCTGCCGGGCACCCTCTCCCCAGAGGGGCGAGGGTTTCTCCAGATGCAGCGCTCGCGCAGATCTCCACCGTCCGTCCGGCCGCAGCGCGACTCCCTCGCCCCTCTGGGGAGAGGGGTGGGGTGAGGGGCTGCTGAGCCGGTCGGGAATGTATCCATCCGCCAGGGAGCACCAATCATGACCCATCTCGATTTCGCACTCGGCGACATGGCCGATACCATCCGCGAAACCACCCGCAGGTTTTCTGCCGACAAGATCGCACCGCGCGCTGCCGAGATCGATGAGACAAATACCTTTCCCATCGACCTCTGGCCGGAAATGGGTGAACTCGGCCTGCACGGCATTACAGTGGAGGAAGAATTCGGCGGGCTTGGTCTCGGCTATCTTGAACACTGTGTGGCCGTCGAGGAGGTCTCCCGCGCCTCTGCTTCTGTGGGGCTGTCCTATGGCGCCCACTCCAACCTCGCGGTCAACCAGACACGACGTTGGGGCAGCGAGTCGCAAAAGCGCAAATATTTGCCCAAACTGATCTCGGGCGAGCATGTGGGTGCGCTCGCCATGTCGGAAGCCGGATCGGGGTCCGACGTGGTCTCCATGTCGCTGCGCGCCGAAAAGAAGGGCGACCGCTACGTCCTCAATGGCACCAAATTCTGGATCACCAACGCGCCCAAGGCCGATGTGCTGATCGTCTATGCCAAGACCGACCCGAGTGCCGGTCCCAAGGGTATAACCGCCTTCATCATCGAAAAGGGCATGCCGGGCTTTTCTGTGTCCCCCAAACTCGACAAGATGGGCATGCGCGGCTCGGACACCGCCGAACTCGTTTTCACCGATTGCGAGGTGCCGGCGGAGAACGTTCTGGGCGCCGAAGGGCAGGGGGTGAACATTTTGATGTCGGGGCTCGATTACGAACGTGTTGTGCTCGCTGCAGGTCCGCTGGGTATCATGCAGGCATGCCTCGATACCGTGCTGCCCTATGTCAAGGACCGCAAGCAGTTCGGCGCGCCCATCGGCTCGTTCCAGCTCATGCAGGCCAAGATCGCCGACATGTATGTCGCGCTCAATTCGTCCCGTGCTTACGTATATGCGGTGGCTAAGGCCTGCGATGCGGGAAAGACCACGCGTTTCGATGCGGCGGGGGCAATCCTTCTGGCCTCGGAAAATGCGGTGAAGGTGTCGCTGGAGGCCGTACAGGCGTTGGGCGGCGCGGGGTACACAAAGGAATGGCCCGCCGAGCGCTTCGTGCGCGATGCAAAACTCTACGATATCGGCGCCGGCACCAACGAAATCCGCCGCTTCCTCATCGGGCGCGAGGTGATCGGCATATGAGTGCGCGGCCCGCTCCCACCCCTAGTCCCTCCCCTCAAGGGAGAGGGGAATCCTGGGGCTCGCCCGTGCCGCAGCCCGATCTCCCTCCCCTTGAGGGGGAGGGATTAAGGGTGGGGTGGAGCGGCGGGCTCGGCAGTGGCGAGATCCGCACATGACGGCCCCCACCCTCCAATCCACAATAAACCCGGCCTCCGACACCTTCCGCGCTAACGCGGCGCACAACCGCGCCCTCGCCGCCGAGCTGCGCGATACTGTCGCCAAAGCGGCGCTTGGTGGTCCGGAAACCTCGCGCCAGCGCCATGTGGCGCGCGGCAAGCTGCTGCCGCGCGAACGGGTCGAGCGATTGCTTGATCCCGGTTCGCCGTTTCTTGAGATCGGCCAGCTCGCGGCCAACGGCGTCTATGGCGACGAGGCGCCGGGGGCGGGGATGATCTGCGGTATCGGGCGCGTTTCGGGCCGCTTCGCGATGATCGTCTGCAACGACCCCACCGTCAAAGGCGGTGCCTATTTCCCCCTGACGGTCAAAAAGCATCTGCGTGCTCAGGAAATCGCACTCGAAAACCGGCTGCCCTGCATCTATCTGGTCGATTCCGGCGGCGCCAATCTGCCCTATCAGGCCGATGTCTTTCCCGACCGCGACCATTTCGGGCGCATCTTTTTCAATCAGGCGCAGATGTCGGCCCAATCGATCCCGCAGATCGCCTGCGTCATGGGCTCATGCACGGCGGGCGGGGCCTATGTGCCCGCCATGAGCGACGAAACGGTGATCGTGCGCAATCAGGGCACGATCTTTCTGGCCGGCCCGCCGCTGGTCAAGGCCGCCACCGGCGAAATCATCTCGGCGGAAGAACTGGGCGGCGCCGAAACCCACGGCCGGAAATCCGGCGTCGTCGATCACATCGCCGAAAATGACGAGCACGCACTGACCATTATCCGCGATATCGTATCCACCCTTTCGGACTGTCCAGTGGGCGTGGGGGCCGAGTGCACCGGGGGTCCAACGGTCATGGAAAAAAATAAATACGATATTTCAGAGCTTTACGGCATAATTCCCCTGGACGTCAGAGCCCCATACGACGTGCGCGAAATCATCGCCCGCATCGTGGACGGATCGCGGTTCCATGAGTTCAAGGCCAATTACGGCACAACGCTGGTCACCGGCTTTGCCGAGCTCTGGGGCATGAAAATCGGCATTATCGCCAACAATGGCGTTCTGTTTTCCGAAAGCGCGCTCAAGGGCACACATTTTATCGAGTTGTGCTGCCAGCGACGTATCCCCTTGCTTTTCCTGCAAAATATCTCCGGCTTCATGGTCGGCGGCAAATACGAGGCGGGCGGCATCGCCAAGGACGGAGCCAAGCTGGTCACCGCCGTCGCCACGGCCACGGTGCCAAAAATCACCCTCATCGTCGGCGGCAGTTTCGGCGCCGGCAATTACGGCATGGCGGGGCGGGCCTATTCTCCGCGGTTCCTGTTCACCTGGCCCAATGCCCGCATCTCGGTGATGGGCGGCGAACAGGCCGCATCCGTCCTCGCCACCGTCAAGCGCGACGGGCTTGAATCAAAAGGTGAAAACTGGAGCGCAGAGGACGAAGAAGCCTTTAAAAATCCAATCCGCGAGCGTTACGAGGCCGAGGGCAATCCCTATTTCGCCACGGCGCGGCTGTGGGACGACGGCATCATCGATCCGGCGCAAACCCGCGACGTCCTGGGCCTTGCCTTCCGCATTACGCTCAACGCCCCGATCCCCGAGCGCCCGCAATTCGGGCTGTTCAGGATGTAGATGATGAAACGTCTCCTTATCGCCAATCGCGGCGAAATCGCCTGCCGCATCATCCGCACAGCAAAGCGCACGGGCATCCAAAGCGTTGCTGTGTTTTCCGATGCCGACGCGGGCGCGCTGCATGTCCGCATGGCCGACGCGGCGGTCCATATCGGGCCGTCGGCGGTCAGCGAGAGCTATCTGCGCGGTGACGCGATCATCGCCGCTGCCCTTGAATCCGGGGCCGATGCCATCCATCCCGGTTTCGGCTTCCTGTCGGAAAATGCGCAATTCGCGAAAGCTGTCATCGATGCAGGGTTGATCTGGGTTGGCCCCGATCCTGCGTCGATTGAGGCGATGGGTTTAAAGGACGCCGCCAAGACGTTGATGGCCGAAGCGGGCGTACCGGTAACCCCCGGCTATATGGGCGCAGACCAGTCGCCGGATACACTCGCCGCAGCGGCCGGTGAGATCGGCTATCCTGTCTTGATAAAGGCCATCGCAGGTGGCGGCGGCAAGGGGATGCGCAAGGTCGAAACCGGCGCTGAATTCGCTTCTGCGTTGCAATCGTGCCAGCGCGAGGCGAAAGGCGCCTTTGGCGATGATCGCGTTCTGCTCGAAAAATACGTCACCCGCCCGCGCCATATCGAAGTGCAGGTGTTCGGCGACAAGCACGGCAATGTGGTGCATCTGTTCGAGCGCGATTGCTCGCTGCAGCGCCGCCATCAGAAGGTGATCGAGGAAGCTCCGGCGCCGGGCATGGACGAAGCGACCCGCGCCGCCATCTGCGAGGCCGCGGTCAAGGCCGCCCATGCGGTAGATTACGTCGGGGCAGGGACCATCGAATTCATCGCCGATGCGTCGGGCGGGCTACGGGCCGACCGCATCTGGTTCATGGAAATGAACACGCGGCTGCAGGTCGAGCATCCGGTGACCGAAGCCATCACCGGGGTCGATCTTGTCGAATGGCAACTTAGAATCGCATCGGGAGAAACCCTGCCCAAGTCGCAGGAGCAATTGAGCTTTTCGGGATGGGCGATGGAAGCTCGGCTTTACGCCGAAGACCCCGCCCACGCCTTCATGCCGTCGACCGGCACGCTTGAAATCTTCGAGTTACCCGATGGCGTCCGTGTTGAAACCGGCGTGGAAGCGGGCGATGCGATAACCCCGTTCTACGACCCGATGATCGCCAAGCTGATCGCCCATGGGCAGACGCGGCAGGAGGCTATCGACGGGCTTGGAGCCGCCTGCCGATCCATAGCCATTCATCCGGTCAAGACCAACGCCGCGTTCCTGGCCCGGGCGCTTGCCGAGCCTGATTTTGTCGCCGGGCATATCGATACCGGTTTTATCGAACGGCACGCCGACGCGCTGACTCAACCCGTTGAACCATCGCGCCAAGCCCTTGAACTTGCGGCGCAATCCATGCTGGCGCAGGGGCAGGGGCCATGGATAGGGCTTACCGGTTTCCGCCTCAACGCCGAGCCGAAACGAGACGTCCGTATGCTTTTGGGGTCGGAGGCTGTAACGATCGTTCTCCCCTCGCCCCTCAGGGGAGAGGGGCTGGGGGTGAGGGGTGGGCCAAGAGCGCAAGCGCTCAAAATTGTCCGCCAATCCAAACACATGACCCTCATCGCCGATGCAGGCGAGGTCTTCGTCTTTTCCCCCGATCGCTCCGACGTCGCCCATGCGGGTGCGGCCGCCGATGGCGCAATCCTTGCGCCCATTCCCGGCAAGGTCACCGCCATTGCGGTGGCGCCTGGTCAGCGGGTCGAAAAGGGCGAAACGCTGATCGTGCTTGAAGCGATGAAAATGGAATACACTCTGTCCGCGCCGTTTGACGGGACCGTCGCGGCGATCAATGCGTTGAGCGGCGATCAGGTCACCGAGGGAACGGTTCTGGTGGAAATCGTGGAGGAAAATCAATGAGCGGGCGGTATTTCGAGGACTGGTCGGTCGGCGATACGGTCGCCCATCCCATCCGCCGCACGGTGACCGAGGCGGACAATCTGCTCATCACCACGCTAACCCACAATCCCCAGCCCCTCCACCTCGATGCCGAATACGCGAAGGGGACGGAGTTCGGGCAAATCGTTGTCAACGGCACCTTCACGTTCGCGCTGATGGTTGGGATTTCGGTTGCCGAAACCACGCTCGGAACGCTGATCGCAAATCTGGGCTATGACGCGGTCAAGATGCCAAAGCCCGTGTTCATCGGCGACACGCTGCGCGTTGAATCCGAAGTGATCGATTTGCGGGCGTCGGGCAGCCGCCCGGAGGCGGGAATCGTCACCTTCGCCCATCGAGCCATCAATCAGCGCGACGAAATCGTCTGCACCTGCACGCGTACCGCCATGATCCAGCGGAGGCCGCAATGAGACTGCGTTCGCTGCTCTTTGTCCCCGGTGATCGGCCCGACCGCATGGAAAAGGCGCTCATGAGTGGCGCGGATGCGGTGATCGTCGATCTCGAGGATTCGGTGCTGCCCGAGCGCAAGCCCTGGGCCAGAAAGGATGTGGCGCGGTTTCTCGCGGCGGCTGAGCGCCATGTGATAATCATGGTTCGGGTCAACCCGCTCGGTTCTCCCGACATCGCCGCCGACCTCGAAGCGATCCTGCCAGCCAAGCCCGACGCGCTGGTGCTGCCGAAATCGGAATCCGGCAGCTCGGTTGCCGAACTGGCCGCAATGCTGGGCTTGTCCCATATCCCCATCCTGCCCATCGCCACCGAAACGGCGAAGGCGGTGTTCGGGCTGGGCACTTACGGCGCCATCGCCAGCCGGCTGTGCGGGCTGACCTGGGGCGCCGAAGACCTGCCAGCGGCCATCGGCGCCACGGCGGCGCGCAAGCCGAACGGGCGATATACACCGCCCTATGAGCTGGTGCGCAGCCTCACCCTGTTCGGCGCCCACGCGGCGGGCGTTCCGGCCATCGAAACGGTCTATCCTGACATTGCCGATACGGTAGGGCTCAGAGCCTATGCGGCGCGCGGCCGCCGCGACGGATTTTCCGGCATGATGGCTGTCCACCCCACGCAAGTCCCCTTCATCAACGCGGCGTTCTCGCCCAATGACGCTGAAATCGCCCATGCGCGCGCCGTCATCGCAGCCTTCGCCGCCAATCCGGGCGCGGGGGCCATACAGCTGGACGGCAAGATGGTCGACCGCCCCCACTTCCTTGCCGCCAAACGCCTTTTGGCTCAACTCCCGGACTGATTACGCGCCATGCCCAGAACTCTCAAGCTCGTCGGCGGGGGATAACTCTCGCGAGGTCTCTGGACGGGCGGGCTTTTCCGGAGACCTTCGACAGCCACCGATATTGTTAGGAGCCCGTTCATGGCCAAGCGCATACTCGTCGATCAGCCTAAAAGCCATGGCGCCGACCATGTGTTCTGCGTGCCGGGCGAAAGCTATCTCGCTGTTCTCGATGCGCTGTACGACGCGCCGCAGATAAGAACCATCACCTGCTGGCAGGAGGGCAACGCGGCGATGATGGCCGAGGTGTGCATGGAAAGCTCACCAACCGCCCCGGCATCTGCATGGTGACCAGAGGGCCTGGAGCGACCAACGCCAGCGCCGCGCTTCATGCGGCTTTGTTCTATGCATCGTTAAACATGTTGCCAGCGTCTCATTGATTGTTTGCGCCCCTGTGGCATGGTCCGGCGCGAAAAGATCGTGAAACGAGGGGGACGCCATGAGCGGCGCGGTATTTGAGAATTTCGACCACGAAGCGCGGGCGCTGTGGGGCAATCATATCGTCAAGCTCAAACACAGGCTGCACGAGCGTGCCCTGTTTAGCGACCAGAAGCTGGGCGCCATCCTTGACCAGATTCCCGAGCACCGTATGGCGATCAATACAATGGGCGCCGGCACCCACGACGCGGGGAGCTGGAGCTATTGCAAGCGTGGCGATCTCTCGGGAACGCAGCTGATCGATGCCGTCCAGCAGGGGCGCATCTGGATCAACGTAACAAAGATCGCCGATTTCGTACCCGAATTTGCCGATCTCATGGACGAGATGTTTGCCGAAATCGAAGGCAACGTCGAAGATCTGAACGTGTTCCGCAAGTCCATGGGGCTGCTGATTTCCTCGCCCAACGCGCAGGTGTTCTATCATGCCGATGTGCCGGGGCAGGCGCTGTGGCAGATCCGGGGCGAAAAGCGCATCTGGATCTATCCCAACACCGAACCCTTTTTGAAGCCCAAAGCGCTCGAAGGCATCATTCGCGGCACGACCGAAGAAGAAATTTCTTACGCGCCCTGGTTCGATAAATATGCCGAAGTGGTCGATCTCAAACCCGGCGACATGGCCCACTGGCCACTCAACGGACCGCATCGGGTCGAAAACCGCGATTGCCTCAACATCTCGGTGACAACTGAGCACTGGACCCCGGAAATCCGCCGCCATTTTGCCGTCCAGTACGGCAACGGCATTCTGCGCCAGTTCGGCTGGACGCCGAAGTCGAAAGATCTCTACGGCCCGACCGCCTGGGCCAAGATCGCCATGACGGCGGCCTGGCGGCTCTCGGGGCAGCAAAAGCGCCAAGCCTTCAAGCGTCAGATGCGGTTTACGCTCGACAGCAAGGCGCCGGGCCTTCTGGTACCACTCGCTGCAGGCTGATCCATGGCGGATCGACCGGCCCAGAAACTGAAAGCCCTGTTCGCGCGGCGCGCGGACGGGTTTTCCCATGCCGGTATCGCCGTAATGGGGGTGCGGGTCGGCGCCGCCGGGCTCGCGCTGGCTGCGCAGGTTCTGGCAGCGCGATTGATCGGGCCGGACGGATTTGGATCCTACGCATTGGTCATGGTTTGGCTCGTCCTGCTGGGACATACGGCAACCGTGGGAACCAACCAGCTTATTTGCCGGCTCGTCGCGGCCTATCGGGCGCAGGAGGATGCGCCGGCAATCGCTGGGCTGCTGAGATTTTCACTGGCCCTGGCGGGCGGGGCGGCGCTGGCCATTTCGGGACTGGCGCTGGGGGTGGTGCATTTTGCGCCTTTCGGCTTGTCGCCGGAGATGACCTTGCTGGCTACCCTTGGGCTGCTGATCGTGCCGCTGCTCATGGTGCAGGATTTCCTCGAGGCGATTGCGCGTGGCCTCGATAAGCCGATACTGGGGATCGGGCCGGCCATGTTCGTAAGGCATCTTGCCATCATATCTGGTGTCGGGGTGGTCTTTCTGACCGGCGGTAGTGCCGACGCACTCACCATTATGGGCTTCACGATCGCTGGCGTCGTCGTGAGCGTGGCCGTCCAGTTTGGGCTGGTGCGCGGGCAACTGCGCGAGACGATCGGCGTGGCAAAGCCGGTTTACAAGGTGCGATACTGGACCAGGACAGCCCTGCCGATTGCACTGCTCGACGCGGCTGAAACATTGTTCAATAACGCCGACGTGCTGATTCTGGGGCTTTTTGCACCGCCTGAGATCGTGGCGTTCTATTTCGCAGCGACGCGCATTGCGCAGGTCTTGGGGTATGTGCCCTATGGAATTTCCGCAGCGACAGCCCAGAAATACGCAAGCCTGGCGGCGCGCGGTGAACAGGCAAGGCTTCATCAACTGATCGAATACGCAACGTTTGCATCGACGGCGCTAACCAGCGTGGGCGCGTTTGTGCTTTGGGCCGGAGCGCCGGCCCTGCTGTCGCTGTTCGGTCCGGACTATACGGTTGCGGCAGGCGTGGTGCCGATACTGGCGCTCGGCCTGGTTGCGGCAAGCGCATTGGGGCCGGGCGAGGATGTCCTGACAATGCTGGGCGAAGAGCGGGCCTGTGCCATGGGATTTCTGGTGGCGCTGGGCGTGACCGTCGGACTTGGTTTTGCGTTGATTCCGAACTGGGGCATGACGGGGGCGGCGCTGGCGACGGCGGCGGGGCTGACGGTGCGCGGGCTTGTGCTTTCAAGTCTTGCCTGGGCGCGGCTGGGTGTCGTCCTGCCCATCGGGATGGCACGTATTGGGAAAAAGAGGGCTGTCGCATGACCGAGTTTGCCGAAGCGGCAATGAGCCTTGCGGGCGTCGTGGCCGTGCAGCGCTCCATGGCGATCAATCTGGCCTGCCGGGTCGATGTGCTCGACATGAAAGGCATCCGGCGGATCGACGCCGCGGCCTGGGATGGCCTGGCTGCCGGGGCGATTGAGGGAAATCCCTGGCTGACGCGTCAGATGGTGCTGAGCAGTGCCGATGCGTATTCCAGCAATTTCCGGGCGCTGGCGCTCTATAGGCACGAGACGTCGGAGCTTGTCGGATTTCTACCCTTCCGCGTCATCGGATACGGCCCGTTCGGTATGGGCGCGCCGGCGCTCAATCTCTATCAGGTGGCGGGCACGCCGCTGATTTCGGCCGAGCATGCCGAAGTCGCTATGGCAGGGCTGCTCGGCGGAATGGCCACAATGGGCGGACTTCCAAGACATTGGGTCTTTCCCCATGTGGCCACGCAAGGGGCGTTTGCCGAGAAAGCCCGTGCCAAGGCGGGCCAGACAGGATTCGAGATCGGCTTTGCAGCGCCCTATGAGCGGGCGGTGTTGACCCGTCGCGCGGAAAATTTCGCTGCCCATGTGGAAACCGTGATCGGGAAGAAACGGGCCAAGGATATCGAACGGAACTGGCGCAGGCTCGAGCGGGAAGGCGATTTGCGGTTCGAGCGGGCGAGCGATCCTGACACCGTGGCAGTGCGCGTCGAGGACTTTCTGCGCATGGAGGCATCGGGCTGGAAGGGGCACCGGGGCACGGCATTCCTGTCGCGCCCCGACGATGCGGCATTCGCACGGGCCGCTTATGGCGGCTCGCAAAATGGCGTGGGGCTGACGAGCGTCGACAGCCTTTTGCTGGACGGCAAGCCGATCGCCATTTCGATCAATATCGCCACCGGGGATACCCTGTTTACGCCCAAATGCGCGTTCGACGAGACCTACCGCAAGTTCGGGCCGGGCATGGTGCTCGAATACAGGATCGTTGAGCAGTTCTTTGCCGACGACGCGATAGCGAGCATGGACGCCGCAACGACGGTGGAGGGGCACGTGATATGCGGATTGTGGGGCGAAACCCGGACAATGGGGACTTTGGTGCTTGGCCCCAAGGGCGCGTCCACAAAGGCACTGATTGCCGGAATTGAGGGTGTTGCGCGCAGTAAACAGACACTAAAGCGGATGCTGAAACGCGACTGAACCCAAAATTAATGAGCGCCTGCAATACATCTGCTGGTTTTGCCGAATTTATCTTAACGACCGGGCATTAGACTGGCGTTGCGTCCAAACAGATCAATTGCCCTTCATAAGGCGTATTCCACACGATGTTTATTGACCTTCTAAGTCAGCCGGATGGCAGTCGTTTCTCGGCGGATGTCTGTATTGCCGGTGCCGGCCCCGCGGGTATCACCCTCGCCCTCGAGCTTGCGCGGCGCGGCATCACGTCGGTGCTGCTCGAGAGCGGTGGCATGCAGTACGAAGAGTCGGTGCAATCTCTCTATGACGGCAAGGTTACCGGTCACGCCAACACCGATGTGAGCTATTCCCGGTTGCGGCAGTTCGGTGGCACCTCCGGCCATTGGACGGGCATGTGCGCACCGCTTGAGGCGATAGACTTCGAGGCGAGGGACGGCGTGCCCCACAGCGGCTGGCCGATCACCCGCGCCGCGCTGGACCCGTTCTACGAGCGCGCGCAGCCCTATCTCGACCTCGGGCCCTACAAATATTCGCTGGACGAGTGGGGGGTGGAGCTGAATGGCAGCCCGCTCCCCCTCGATCCCGCTCAGGTCGTTCCTTCAGTCTATCAGATGAGCGCGCCCACCCGTTTTGCGGAAAAGTACGCCGGAAACGTTGAGGCCGACGAGAACATCACCTGCATTCTACACGCGAGCGTGACTGATATCGTGCTCGCTGACGGCACGTCCCGCGTCGACCGCGTGACCATCGCCACACTCGACGGCCAGACGGCCGGTGTGACGGCAAAGGCTTATGTCCTGGCCTGCGGCGGTATCGAGAACCCGCGGGTGCTGCTCAACGCCGCGAGCCAGCGCCAGTCTGGTCTGGGCAATGAGAACGACCTTGTCGGCCGGTTCTTCATGGACCACCTCAACACCACCACTGGCAATCTGGTCCTCTCGGATGACGAAACCGACATGGGATTTTACGATCAGGCGACCGAAACTGCGCAATTGCTCATTGGCATGACATTGCCTGCGCAGGTCAAACGCACCGAAAAATTGCTCAACAATGCAGCCTTCATGTCTATTTCCTGGGAAAGTCAGGCGCACAACGATGACTTTCGCGATCATGCCTGGCTGGCGTTTTCCACACTGGCCAAATCGCTCTCCCGTGGTCAGGCACCCGAGCGGCTTACAGAACGATTGTGCACGGTAGCGGAAGCGCCGGGCTCCGTGCTGACAGGCCTCGCAAGGCACATTCAGCGTCAGTTCTCCGGATCTGGCAGGATTTCCGCGATCACATTCAAGCAGGATGCCGAGCAGGCTCCCGACCCTGACAGCCGTGTTACGCTCAATGATGATGTCGACGCCCTGGGGCTTCGTCGGATCGATCTCGACTGGCGTGTGTCCGAACAGGACATGCTGAGTCTGCGCCGTACCCACGAGCTTATCGGCAGGGCCTTCGGCAGCGCTGGATTGGGCCGGGTGCAGCTCGGAATCGAAAACCCGCCCAGCCTGGACAACGTCTACACCGGCTACCACCATATGGGGACGACCCGCATGCACGACGATCCACGGCAAGGCGTGGTCGACGCCAATTGCCGCGTCCATTCGGTCGATAACCTCTTTGTGGCCGGGAGCTCGGTGTTCACGACCGGCGGCATGGCCAACCCCACGCTGACAATAACCGCCCTTGCCATCCGCCTCGCCGACCATCTGGCCGACGATGCATTGATGCAGCTGGCTTAGGAGAACGCACCATGGCGAAGATGTCCCGCAGAGTCCTGCTTGGTGCCGGTGGCGTGCTTGCGGCCGGTGTGGCCATTTATGGCGCCGGGTTGATCGGTTGCCGTTTCGTGGATCGAAACGTGCCGGATTTTTTCGCGGCCATAGAACCACTGGACGGCGTCGACCCCGAAGTGTTGCGAACAGTGGGTATCGCCGTTGTCGCTGCCTACCCGCAATATGGCGCACCGGGCTATGCCCACGCCAAGCTTGCCGACAAGCCCCATACCGCGGCGGCCATGGCAACCAGCTGCCCTGTCGAGCGATTGGTGCAGTTCCAGACGCAGTGTTGCGACGATTTTGACGACGACAGGTTTCTCGTCGTCGACGGCTGGATCATCAGCGAAACCGAAGCCGCCCTGTGCGCGCGCTTCGTAGCGTGAAAAACGGAAGAATGGTGGAGCTGATCGGGATCGAACCGACGACCTCGTCATTGCGAACGACGCGCTCTCCCAACTGAGCTACAGCCCCATTCGAGGATGGGTTTAGCGCAATATTGGGCAGGCTGGAAGAGGCTATTCTGTCGGCAGAGCCAGGGCGATCTGGCCCGGCAGGGTCTCGACCGGCTCAAAACCCAGATTTGTGCAATTGCCGGCAAAAACCTCGGCCCAGGCCGCGCCACGCTGTTCGATATAGGCGATGCGGTTGGCTTCACCCTCTACGGTGGCCTGTTCTGCTGCGGTGCTGGCGCGCTCGGCGGCCCGCATGAAATCTTCGTCGGCAAAATAATTACAGCCCGGCACGTCGATGGTTTGCCAGGCGACAAGGGCGATATCGACAACGTCGCGCGCGATCTGCCGGCTGAAATCCATGTAGGGCGTCAACTCGGGATTACCACAGACCCGTGCCGCCGCCCCGGCCCGCATCTGCGCCACCCGGTCGGGCGCATCCTCGATCAACTGCGATGCCGCAGTCACGATCTCGCCGAGCCGAATCTGGGCCGCCACCTGTTCGAGCGGAGACAGATAATCGATCGAGGAGTCAAAGACCGCGCATCGCGTCGTGACATCGATGGCCACCACGAGCGCATCGGCATCGGTCATCATCTGGTCGGTATCGGCCTCGGCGTTCTGTGCCATTGCGTTGCCGGTCATCAGCATGGAGACAACCAGAACTACGCTGCACGCGCGGGACGATACTGATGGGCGATAGGACAATAACAAAACCTCTGCAAAACGAAGCGGCGGCCGGGGTCCAAGCACATCACCAATGTGGCTGTTTTGCGAAGTCCGCGCGCCCCTAGGTCTTTCGCAGGCGATACATAAAGGAGTCGTAAACGATGATTGCCTCAAGTGTTAACGACTGGTTTCCGTATGTGTGGACATTTTGCAACAATCACTTTGCAACCCTCCCAAACGGCTGCCCAACAGGGCTAACGGCTGTTGCGAACCCATCCGGCATCGCTAGAGTGGGTCTTGCGAATCCATGCATGGGATCGTTTGTCGGTCGCAACGCGACGGCAACACACGACACCAACAATAATGTGGTCGCGTTTCGACAAACTGCCGGATAGCCCGGCCAAACTGAATGACTGACTTTGGAGGTCAATTATGAAACTTAAGAGCCTTCTTCTGGGTTCTGCAGCTGTTCTGGCCCTGTCGACGGGTGCCCAGGCCGCTGATCCGATTCCGGCGACTTTTGTGTCGCTCGGCGTTTGCGATGCCTACGGCATCTCGGGCCTGACCATTGAATCCGACGACACCTGCCTGTCGATCTCGGGTGAAGTGGCTTACGAATACTACCACGAAGACGTCGATGCTGGTTACGGCATCTACTCCAACGTCGATTGGGAACTGGCCTTCGAAGCCACCACCCAGACCGACTCTGGCGCTGCCGTTGCTTTCATCTCGTTCGTTGATGACGACACCGAAACCGTCACCGGCTTCGTGCACACCTTCTCGGAAGATCCCGTTGTTGATCAGGCTTACGTTCAGTTCGGTGACACCACCGTTCTTTCGGCTGGTCTGAAGGACAAGATCCTCGACACCGAAGTTCTCGACCACACCTATGGTGGTGGCGATGAACACGGTCTCTTCGATTGGGACTTCGATGAAAACGATCTGGTCAGCACTGCTGCTCAGGGCGGTCACGTCATCACCATCGAATCGCTCGTCGCTGATGGCTTCACCGTCATTGCAGGTCTCGAAGACCTCGATGGCGACGGCACCGCACTGCTTGCTGTCGAGTATGACGGCGGCATGTTCTCGGCTGAAGCTGCCGTTCTCCTTGGCGATCTCTATGGCGCCACCGATCCGGTCAACTTCTACGCTGCTGTTACCGCTGAATTCGACGCCGTTGAAGCCCGCGCCAGCGTGATCTTCGACGACACCGGCTACTGGATTGCTTCGCTGGGCGCCACGGCGACCCTCGACATGTTCACCCTCGACGCTGACGCCTTCTTTGAAGACAATGGCGACTGGGGTGTTGCTGGAGAAGGTTCGTTCGACGCTACTGATACCGTTGCCATCTACATCGGCGCCGGCTACCAGGAAGTCGCTGCTGTTGACATCTTCACCGTTTACGGTGGTGTGAACGCTGACGTCACCGAAACCATCGCTGCCAACGCTGAACTCGGCTACGTCGACAACGGCGGCGCTGACTACATCTACGGCGCTGCTGGCCTGACCTACGCACCGGGCGGCGGTTTCGAAACCAGCCTGAACGTGTTCGCCGATACCGACGACCACTACCGTCTGGCTTTCGAAGCTTCGAAAGAGTTCTAAGAACTCTTCGCCTCGAGGCGATTTTTGGAAAGGCCCGGCTTTTGCCGGGCCTTTCTTTTTGTATTCGGGCGAGCTCCGGGCAAACAGCGGGCGGTAATGGCTTCGCCAGCGCCCGAAATGCTTTACACTGGGCTTGTAATTATCGAATCGACCGGAATTGCCGCAGCACGCGGCGCAAACCTATGGCTTTGAATGATTTTTCCGCGCTTGCTCTCATTTGTCCTGCCCGCAGTCATCTCACTGACCCCAATTCAAGCGGCGCTGGCGCAGTACCAGTCACTCGATGAGACAGCTGAGGCCGGGGCCGGCGAGCCATTCGCCTGGGCCGTGCAGGTCGACGCCGGCGAACTGACGCTGAGCGGCAATGTACCATACGAATCCGTCGCAACGATCCTAAGCCGGAGGGCGGGGATCGATGGCGAGGCCGGGATGACGATTGCCGATGGCGCGCCGCTCGGTTTCCTGCGCGATGCCATGAAAGCCATAACAGTGAGTGAAGTGCTGGCCGAAGGCGCCGTTGGATTCGAAGACGGCAGCTGGTTTGTCACGGGTGACCTGATCCCCGGCGAAGATGTGCAATCCTTGAAGGCGCTGTTGCAGGCAGTGGGGGGCGTCGAATCCTGGGATGTCGATGTGCAGGCTGCGACAAGTAATGAACGAAGCTCAGAGGGCGCGGCGTCCGAGGTCGCGGAATCGCTTGAAGCTTTGCTTGAGGAGCGGCCCGTTGAAGCAGGCGATACAACAGAAAACGCTGATGTTGCGCCGTTGCCCGACGAACAAGGTGAGCCTGAAACACCGCTGGTTGGGCAGGATGTCCCGGTGCCTTCGGAGGCAGCCGACGAGGTGATGGCGGAGGGAGGCGACGACGTTCCTGGAACCGAAGTCGACGACGTCCCGCCCGAGCCGGTCGAGGAGGATATTGCGGAGGCGGCAGCGAACGAAGTGCCGGGTTCGGAACCTGAAACGGACGCCAGTCTCGGAACCGCCCTTACACCAGAAGAGACCACGACCGTTACCGACGAACAGGCAGTTCAATGTAAGGCACAGGTGGCGGCATTGACCGGCGAGTCGTCCATCGAGTTTGCATCGGGACGCGCCAGCCCAACTGCGGCGTCGGACGTCCTGATAGCGGCAATCGCCGATGCTCTGGCCATTTGCCCTTCTCAACCGGTTTATGTAGAAGGACATACCGACGCCGATGGGCGGGCCGAGACCAATCTGGTCCTGTCGCTCAGCCGGGCCGAGGCCGTTGTCGACAGACTGGTGGATCAGGGGATTGACCCCCAGCGGCTGTTTGTTGTCGGTTATGGAGCAAGTCTTCCGGTCGCGTCTAACGACACGGCGGCGGGCAAGGCGAAAAACCGGCGCATCGTCTTCAGCTTCGAAGATATTGCGCAGTAAAAGGGCCGGGCTGTGATCTGCCGAAAGGCAGCGCTCCAGTCGGTAAATGGGGGCTAGGCAGTGAGTGACATTGCATATCTGATCGCCATCAACTGGCCGTTTCTGGTGCTGGCCGTGCTGATCGGCATTGCGACCGGATGGTACGGCGCACCCGAAGAGGGGCGCTGAAAGCAAGCTCATGAACCCCACGCCGCACATTATTCCCAGCGCGTTGCTGCTGCTCGCCGCTTTTTTCATCGGTTGCCTTATCGGCTATCTGCTCAAGCGGATGTTCGGTTCCAGCCAGCGCGCCACGCCGGCTGTGCAACCCGCTCAGTCGCAAACGCCGGAGGCGCCCAAAACGCCCGACCTCGGCGACCCCGCGCTTGGACTGCTGGTTGGCCCGATCAATGGGCAGCCCGACGATCTCAAGAAGATCAAGGGCATAGGCCCTAAACTTGAATCGGTTCTGCATGACAACGGCGTCTTTCATTTCAGCCAGATTGCCGCCTGGAACGCCAAGTCGATTGCCGTGATGAACACGCGGCTGTCGTTCAAGGGCCGCATCGAGCGCGAAAAATGGGTGTCGCAGGCCAAGGTGTTGGTCAAGGCGGGCAAGGCCTAGCCTCGTCTTGCCAGCCACGCCGGTGCTACCCGGCTTTGTCCGCGACCTCCCCAACGTCCGCCCGGCAAATCTCTCGCAAAAACGCCGCTACGGCCTGATGCTCCTCGGGATTTTCGAGCAGCGCGGGCGACCCCTGATCGGATATGACCAGCGTCGCCGCATCCCGGCGGCGGCGCACCATCTCGTCGAAACTGGCCCGACGCACCTGATCGGTTAGTTGCGAGCGCACGATCATCAGTGGAGCGTGGGAGAGCGTATCGAACAATTGCCATTGCGGTTCGAGAACGTCGTCAAACTCGAACTGCTCGAGCTGCGCGATCAGCTGGCTGTCGAAAAGCGGACGCAGCTTTCCGCGCGCATCCTCGGCATAGATGCGTTGCGCAAAGCCATCGAGCCGCGCTTCGGATTCGCCCGGATAGTCGGTGCCCACGATCTTGCGCAGAGCGGCCCTGCCTGCCGATGGTGACTTGAGCGCCGTCAAATGGCGGAAATTGTTGCGGGCGCGCACCAGCCCGCGCGGGTCGGTAACCGGGCCGGAGTCGACCAGGATCGTGCCGGCAACGGCGAGGGGCTGGCGCGCGGCAATGACCATCGCTACCTGGCCACCATGACCTTCGCCGGCCAGAACGGCGCGCGGCACGTCGAGCGCCGCCATCACATCGAGCACGCAATCGGCGTCGGCGAGCGTTGAGTAGCGCGCGCCCTTGCCGAGGTAGGCCGAGCGCCCCCGGCCAGGCAGATCGATCAGGATAAAGGCAAAGCCGGTATCGGGCAGGCGGTTGATGGCGGCGGGCAGCCCGGCGAAATCGGAAATGTTGCGCACATAGCCGGGCAGGCAGACGATTGGCGCTACATCGTCGGCGATGTCGCCGTGAATATGCACGGCAATCTGGATATTGGCAGCGCTGCACGTGATCGTCCTGACGGGCAGATCTGAAAAAAGCGGTGTTTCGGGGAGGGGAGTTGCGCGCTTGAACATGATGCTTCATACCACGCCCGGCGGCGCAGGCAATCGCGGTAAACACAGGGGCCGCGGCCCCGCTTGTCGCGCCACGCAAGTGCCACTATGGTGCGCCAGTTTTGGGGGTGACAAAACCGTCATCCCGCGCCATCAAGAAACATCCCGTTAGGGATCAAGGGCGATACTGGAGTGCTTCCAGCAAAAGTGGAAACCACTTTTGTGGTGCGGAAGCGCGACAACCTAGAAAGTGGAGTGCTTCCGGAGGAAGCGCGATAATCGTTAAGGGCGGCTGCCAGGCGCGCCATCTGTCGAAATCAAGGACTGTCTCACATGTTTTCCGGGTCGATCACGGCGTTGATAACGCCGTTCCATAAGGGTGCTGTTGATGAAGACGCCATGGCGCGCTTCGTCAAATGGCAGATCGAGGAAGGCACCAACGGTCTGGTTCCGGTGGGAACGACGGGCGAAAGCCCTACGGTCAGCCACGAGGAACACCGCCGCGTTATCGAGATCGCCATCGAGGTGGCCGCAAAGCGGGTTCCGGTCATCGCCGGGGCCGGCTCCAATTCGACGCGCGAAGCCATTCATCTGGCCGAATTTGCAGAGAAGGCGGGCGCAGATGGCATCCTGACCATCGTGCCCTATTACAACAAGCCCAATCAGGAGGGCCTGTTCCAGCACTTTTCGGCCGTCGCCAAGGCAACCAGCCTGCCGGTCATTCTTTATTCGGTGCCCGGCCGCACAGTGGTCGATATCAACGTCGAGACCATGAAGCGCCTGCGCGATGAGTGCCCCAATATCGTTGGGGTCAAGGATGCGACGGCCGACATGAGCAAGGCGACCATGACACGCGCCGCGCTGGGTTCGGAGTTCATAATGCTCTCGGGCGAGGACATCACCGCGCTTGGGTTTAACGCGCATGGGGGCAGGGGGTGCATTTCGGTGACCTCCAACGTTGCGCCCAGGCTGTGTTCGGCGTTTCAAGCCGCCTGTCAGGCTGGCGATTTCGCGACGGCGCTGACCATTCAGGACCGGCTGGCGCCGCTCCATAAGGCGCTGTTTATCGAGCCCAACCCGCAGGGCACCAAATATGCAGCAAGCAGGCTGGGTCTGTTCGGCGACGAAATCCGGCTGCCACTCGTCCCGGTGACCGAGACCACGCGCGCCGCGATCGATGCCGCGCTGGTTCACGCCGGGCTCATCAACTGATCGACAGGTCATGGCACCAAAAAAAGAAAAAGGTCTGCTCGAAACCGGCATGGTGGCCGAAAACCGCCGGGCCCGGTTTGATTACGAGGTTCTCGACACCGTCGAGGCCGGCATCGTGCTGCGCGGCACCGAGGTGAAATCCCTGCGCAACGGCAAGGCCCAGATCACCGAATCCTATGTGTCGCCCGAGGGCGGAGAGCTTTGGCTCATCAATGCCAATATCCCCGAATACGTGCAGGCCAACCGCTTCAACCACGACGAAAAACGCCGCCGCAAGCTGCTGGTGTCGCACCGCGAACTCGATAAGCTCGCCAAGGGCGTCGAGCGGCAGGGCAACACGATCGTGCCTCTAAAGCTCTATTTCAACGATCGCGGCATGGCCAAACTGCTGATCGGGCTGGCCAAGGGTCGCAAATCCCACGACAAGCGAGACGTCCAGAAGGATCGTGATTGGGCCCGCGACAAGCAGCGGATTTTGAAGAACGGGTGATCCAGAGCCGGTCGGGCCCTATCCAAAGCTGGGTGTACTGGATCCCGGATCAAGTCCGGGATGACCGGAGGAGGGCGTGCCTTTGCCAAACAGTTCCGTCCTTACCCACTACCCAGCCGCAGCTTTCCCCGGACCATCCTCCCACTCGCTACTCCGGCGGAAGCCGGAGCCCATGTGCGCCGCCACACCCAGTGATGGCTCGGTGATGCTGCTGGGTCCCGGATCAAGTCCGGGACAGCGATGGGGGCAATGCCAGCTTGGCCACTCCCACTGCTTTCATTCTGGCCCTGACCCGGACCAGTAAACGGCAGCGCCGGCGATGGTTTGGGCAGCATGCCGCATTCACCCCCTAGTGATCGCCGCCTTGGCTTTGCCCATCGCGTCCTCGAACATTTCCGTCGTCAGACGGCCGGTATTGGTGTTGTACCGCGAGCAGTGGAAGCTATCGATCAGCATCCGGCCATCGGTCAATAAATGCTCGCGCCCATGGCCGAACGGAAACGCGGCGCGGCGTTCGCCCAGCGCGCTGAGCAGCGATTCATGGGCGATGCGGCCGAGCGCAAAGAACGCCTTGGCCTGTGGGTTGGCTTCGATGGTCGCATTGAGAAACTGTCGGCAGGTGGCGATCTCGGGGCCGGTCGGCTTGTTCTGCGGGGGAACGCAGCGCACCGCATTGACGATCAGCGTATCGACGAGCTGCAGGCTGTCGTTGGGGTCGGCCTCGAACATGCCGGTCGCCAGCCCGAATTTCTTGAGCGTGGCATAGAGCAGATCGCCGGCATAATCGCCGGTAAAGGGCCGGCCGGTGCGGTTGGCGCCGCGTAAACCGGGCGCGAGGCCCACGATCAGGAGGCGAGGGGCCGTGCCACCCCAATTGTCCACCGGGGCGTTGTGCCAATCGGGAAACTGCTGCTGGTTGATATGCCGGAATTCGGCCAGCCGCGGACAGAGCGGGCAATCGGGGGGTGGATTGGTCTGGAGCGCCAAGGGATGTCTCGCACGGGAATCAGTGCGTTGCATCCTCTCTGGCGGCCTGCTGGCGGTCAACCTGTGGGCGCCCCACCGTTTTGGCCAGGGTGGCGATTTCAAGGAAGTAATCGGCCTGGCGGCGCAGATCGTCGGAAACCATCGGTGTGGGGGTGGTCATGGTCGAGGCTACGGTGACCTTCTTGCCGCGCCGCTGCAGCGCGGCGACCAGCGCGGTAAAATCGCCATCGCCCGAAAACAGCACGAAATGGTCGTAATGGGCGGACATCTCCAGCGCATCGATGGCCAGCTCGATATCCATGTTGCCCTTGATCTTGCGGCGTCCCTGCGCGTCGGTGAATTCCTTGGCCGGCTTGGTCACCACCGTATAGCCGTTGTAGTCGAGCCAGTCGATGAGCGGGCGGATCGACGAGTACTCCTGATCCTCGACAAGCGCCGTGTAGTAATAGGCGCGCAGCAGGTAGGCCGTCTCCTGAAATTCGCTCAGCAGCCGCTTGTAGTCGATATCGACGCCAAGTGCTCTGGACGTGGCGTAAAGGTTGGCGCCGTCGATAAACAGCACAACCTTTTCCCGGGAATCGAACATATGGACAAAAGCTCCAAACAATAAATCGGCGGAAAAATTGCAAGCGTGTGTCTCGTTCAACGCGGCAGGAGGGAAAGAAGTTCATCTGAGGGGCAAATTAACATTGTCCGGCAAACCAAACCGCCGCTTGTCATCGCCAAAGCCCTCGTGTAAGAGAGCGGACAACTCCCCTAAAGCAATGGAGACCGGCTGTGGCACGCGTCACCGTAGAAGATTGCATTGAAAAGATTCCGAACCGCTTCGAGCTGGTTCTTGCGGCAGCCCACCGGGCCCGCATGATCTCCTCTGGCGGCCAGATCACAGTGGATCGCGACAACGACAAGAACCCCGTCGTCGCCCTGCGTGAAATCGGCGATGGCACGATTTCGCCCGACGATCTGCAGGAAGATCTGATCCACTCGCTCCAGAAGTACGTGGAAGTCGACGAGCCGGAAATGGATACTGCGCCGCGCATCGAAACCTCTTCGGACGAAGAAGGTCCGGTGTTCGACACCATTTCCGAAGAAGAGCTGCTCCGCGGCATTGAGTCGCTGGCGCCCCCCGAGCGTCGCGACGATTGATCGGCGTAAGCCTTTCCCTATAGTGTTTGCAAAGGCGTCTGGCTCTCGGGCCGGGCGCCTTTGCAGTTTATGGTCGAAAAATCTCTGGAGTACCCCGGCGCATGATGCGTCAGTACGAACTCGTCGAACGCGTTCTCGCCTATAATCCCAATGCCGACGAAGCCCTGCTCAACAAGGCTTACGTGTACGGCATGCAAAAGCATGGCAGCCAGACACGGGCTTCGGGTGACCCTTACTTCGCCCATCCGCTCGAAGTCGCCGCCATCCTCACCGATCTCAAGCTCGACGATGCCACCATCGCCGTGGCGCTGCTTCACGACACCATCGAGGATACCGACGCCACCCGCGCCGAGATCGACGAGATGTTCGGCACCGAGATCGGCCAGATCGTCGACGGCCTGACCAAGATCGAGCGCCTCAACCTCGTCTCGCGCGAGGAAGCCCAGGCCGAAAACCTGCGCAAGCTGCTGCTCGCCATTTCCCAGGACGTGCGCGTGCTGCTGGTCAAGCTGGCCGACCGCCTGCACAACATGCGCACCCTTGAGTTCATGCCCGTCCACAAACGCGGCCGTATCGCGCAGGAAACCATGGATATCTATGCCCCGCTGGCGGGCCGCATGGGTATGCAGGACATGCGCAACGAGCTCGAGGATCTCTCTTTCAAGTCGCTCTATCCCGAGCATTACAACGCCATTACCTCTCGCCTCGCGCAGATGGAGATTTCCAGCCGCGAGATCGTCGCGGAAATTCGCAGCGAGCTCGAAGAGCATCTGGCGGGGCAGGGCATCAAGGCCAAGGTGTCATGGCGGCTCAAATCGGCATGGTCGATCTATTCCAAGATCGAGCGCAAGGCGATCGCGCTCGAACAGCTTTCCGACATGATCGGGTTCCGGGTGATCGTTGACACCATCGATGAGTGCTATCGCACGCTCGGCGTCATCCATACCAGCTGGAAGGTCGTACCGGGCCGGTTCAAGGACTATATCTCAGTCCCCAAGGCCAATGATTACCGCTCGATCCACACGACGATCGTTGGTCCGGGCCGCCAGCGCGTCGAGCTGCAGATCCGCACCCATGAAATGCACGCCATCGCCGAATTCGGTATCGCCGCGCACCAGCTCTACAAGGAATCCCTCTCGGGCGACATGCACAGGCTCGAGGAGGAGAGCCAGGCTTATAACTGGCTGCGCTCGACCATTGCCCGGCTGACCGAAGGCGACAACCCCGAGGAATTCGTCGAGCACACAAAGCTCGAACTGTTTCAGGACCAGGTGTTCTGCTTCACGCCGCGCGGGCGGCTGATCGCCTTGCCGCGCGGTGCCACGCCCATCGATTTCGCTTACGCGGTCCACACCGATGTTGGCGATACCTGCGTGGGCTGCAAGATCAACGGCACTGTAATGCCGCTCATCACCCAGCTTCATTCGGGCGATGAAGTCGAGATCCTCCGCGATGCCGACCACACCCCGCCGCCCAACTGGGAAAACATCGCAATGACCGGCAAGGCACGCTCGGCGATCCGCCGGGCGGTGCGCCAGGGTGCCTTCGCGCGCGCCATATCGCTCGGCGAGCAGGTGCTGATGGCGGTGATCGAACGCGAGTCGCTGCAACTCAGCGAGGACGAAATCGTAGCGCTGGCCAATCGCTTCTCGATCACCGACCGCAATTCGATGCTCGCCGCCATCGGCGAGGGGCGCATTACCGCCGAAGATCTGGCCCGCGAAACCACGTCCCTTAAAGGCAAGCGCCGCCGCAAGGGCAGGCTGGTCCTGCCCGTTGCCAACGATGCCGACGGCTGGTTCGCGCTGCGCAATGCTGAGTATTTCAAATTTCGCATGCCCGGGGGCCAGCACACGGCCATCAAGAAATTCGCCACGATGGTCGGGTTCGATTTCAACATGCCCGTCGATATCTCGCGCGAAGGCGTGGTGCCCGGCGACCGCATCATCGGCATCTTCCACCAGTCGGGGCACATGGAGGTTTATCCCATGGAATCCGAAGCGCTGGCGAGTTTCCACGACAAGGATGTGGGCTGGATCGACGTGCGCTGGGACATGGCCGGAAAGCCCGAGGCGCGGTTCAAGGTTGTCGTTTCGATGTATTCCCAGAACCGCCCCGGCTCGTTGGCCCAGATCACCGGCGCCATCGCCGCGTGTGATGCCAACATCTCAAATCTGGCCATGCGGGCGCTTGCAGCCGATTCCCACGAGCTTATCTTCGAGCTTGAGGTTCACGACCTCACCCAGTTGACAGACGTCCTGGCAACGCTCAAACGCACACCGGGCCTGTCGCGGGTCCAGCGCGCCACGATCGTACAGGCCAACGCCATTTCGGGCATGGAAGGCGCGCTCGAAGCGGGAACGCAAGAGACAACGGAGACCGACACGCAATGACCCAGGACGAAGTCCTCGATATTTTCCGCTCCTGCGATGCGCTGCTCGAAGGCCATTTCATCCTGTCCTCGGGCCTGCGCTCGCCGGTGTTCCTGCAAAAAAACCGCGTGTTCATGTTCGCCGACAAGGCGGAAAAGCTTTGCCGGGCGCTGGCCGAAAAGATCAGGGCTGAAGGCTTCGGCGACGTCTCCCAAATCGTTTCCCCGGCAGTGGGCGGCATCATTCCCGGCTATGAAACCTCGCGCCATCTGGGTGTGCCTGCTATTTTCACCGAACGGGTCAACGGCGTCTTTGAATTGCGCCGCAGCTTTTCGGTCGAACCGGGCGAGAAGGTTATTATCGTCGAAGACATCGTTTCGACCGGCCTCTCGATCCGCGAATGCATCGAGGCGATCAAGGCGTTGGGCGCAGACGTCATCGCAGCGGCCTGCATCGTCGACCGCTCGGGGGGCGAGGCCGATGTGGGTGTGCCGCTCGTGTCTCTGACCCAATACAAGGTCCCGGCCTATTCGCCCGACAATCTGCCGCCCGAACTGGCGGCCATGCCGGCGGTCAAGCCAGGGAGCAGGGGCCTGCAATGATTATCGGGCTGGGCAACGACATCTGCGAGATTGCCCATGTCGAGCGCACGCTCGAGCGCTTCGGCGAGCGGTTCACGCAGCGTTGCTTTACCGAAATCGAACGGGCAAAGTCCGACAGGCGGCGGCTGCGCGCCGCGTCCTACGCCAAGCGGTTCGCCGCCAAGGAAGCCTGCGCCAAGGCGCTGGGCACCGGGCTTTCCCACGGCGTTTACTGGCGTGACATGGGCGTGGTCAATCTGCCAAGCGGCAAGCCCACCATGAAACTGACCGGCGGCGCCGCGGCAATGCTGGCCCGGCTTGTGCCCGAGGGTCATCGACCCCATATCCACGTCTCGATAACCGACGACAACGGCATGGCGCAGGCCTTCGTGATCATCGAGGCGCTGCCTGTTGACCCGGCCCGGCCGCTCCCGTAACAAACCTGCGAGATTTCCAACCCATGAGCACCCCTATGTCGGACGCCGCCAAGAAGAAAACCGGCAAGGGCGAATTGCGCGAAACCATCGTCATCATCGTTCAGGCGCTGCTGATCGCTCTGGTGTTCCGCACGTTCGCCTTCGAGCCGTTTTCGATCCCCACTGCGTCGATGCAGTCCAATCTGATGATTGGTGACTACATTCTGGCGTCCAAATACAGCTATGGCTATTCGCGCTATTCGCTGCCCTATTCCGATGTGCCCTGGAACGGACGCATCATGGGCAACGCCCCCCAGCGCGGCGATATCGCCGTGATCCGGCCGGTGCCCCAGAGCGAGAATTACGTCAAGCGCGTCATCGGGCTACCGGGTGACCAGATCCAGATGGTTGACGGGCGCCTGACCATCAATGGCGAAGCCGTCGAGCGTGAGCAGGTGGGCAACACCGTCGACCGAGACAGCACCGGCGTCGATATCCCGGTCATCGAATACCGCGAAACTCTGCCCAATGGGGTGAGCTACGTCACCCAGGAGATTTCCGACAACGCCCAGTTCGACAGCACCGACGTCTATACGGTTCCTCCCGGCCATTACTTCATGATGGGTGACAACCGCGACCGTTCGCTCGATTCCCGCTCGCTTACGGCGGTCGGCTATGTGCCGTTCGAAAACTTCGTGGGCAAGGCCGAATGGCGGTTCTTCTCGATTACCGACAACATTCCGCCCTGGCAGATCTGGCGCTGGCCGGGCAATGTCCGGTTCGACCGGATGTTCACCTCGGTTTATCAATGAGCTTGAGGGCGCGCGACCGCGAAACGCTTGAGGCAAGGCTGGGTTACGTTTTTGACGACCCCGCATTGCTGTTGCGCGCCCTGACCCATTCCAGCGCCGTGTCTCCGTCCAAACGCACGGCCGATTCCTACCAGCGCTTCGAGTTCCTTGGCGACAGGGTCCTGGGGCTGGTCGTTGCCGACATGCTGTGCAAGCGCCTGCCCAAGGCCAATGAGGGCGAACTCTCGCGCACCCTCAACAGCCTCGTGCGCAAGGAAACCTGCGCCAAAGTGGCCCGCAGGCTCGATATGGGCTCGTTCGTGCGGCTCGGCGAGAGCGAGGCGCGGACCGGCGGTGCGGACAAGGACGCCATTCTGGGCGATGTCTGCGAAGCGGTGATCGGCGCGATCTACGCCGATGGCGGCATCGATCCCGCTTACACCTTCGTCGCCCGCATGTTCGGTGATAATCTGGACGTGGCGCAGGCCCGCCGTGCCGACTCCAAAACCGCGCTGCAGGAATGGGCGCAGGCCAAGGGGCTCGAGCCACCGGCCTATGTCGAAACGGCGCGTTCGGGACCCGATCACGCGCCGGTCTTTACCATCTCGGTTTCAGTGCGCGGCTATGAAGCGATCACGGCAACCGGTACGTCAAAAAAACTGGCCGAGCATCAGGCGGCCGAAAAATTCCTGCTGCGCGAAGGCGTGTGGAAGGCTGACCAATGAGTGAAATCGACAATATGGCGACCAAATGCGGTTTCGTCGCCCTGGTCGGTGCCCCCAATGCGGGCAAATCGACCCTGCTCAACGCGCTGGTCGGCACCAAGGTGTCCATCGTCACCCATAAGGCCCAGACCACGCGCGCCCAGGTGCGCGGCGTTCTGACCATCGAGGAATCCCAGCTCGTTTTCATCGACACGCCAGGCATTTTCGCGCCCAAGCGGCGGCTCGACCGCGCCATGGTGCAATCGGCATGGACCGGGGCAGGGGACGCCGACATGGTCGCCCTGATCATCGATGCACAAAAGGGATTAAACAGCGAAATCGAAGCGCTCCTCGACGGGCTCGACAATATCCGCCAGCCCAAGGTTCTGGTCCTCAACAAGATCGACAAGGTCAAGCACGAGGAATTGCTGGGCCTGTCCAAACAGATCAACGAGAAGGTCAATTTCGAGACCACCTTCATGATTTCCGCCCTGCGCGGGCATGGGGTTGCCGATTTCGTCGAGTGGTGCCGCGACAAGGCCCCGCTCGAGCAATGGCACTTCCCCGAAGAGCATCTGACCGATCTGACCATGGCGCTGACCGCCGCTGAAGTGACGCGCGAAAAGCTGTTCCTGCGCATCCACGACGAAATCCCCTATCAGGCGACCGTCGAGACCGAGAGCTTCAAGATCCAGAAGGATGGCTCCTACCGCATCGAGCAGGTGATCTACGTCACCCGCGATACCCACAAGATGATCGTTCTGGGCGCCAAGGGGCAGACCATCAAGACGATCGGGGCGGAAGCGCGCAAGGAATTGATCGAGATGTTCGAAACCGACGTGCATCTGTTCCTGTTCGTAAAAGTCCGCGCCAACTGGGCCGACGACCCCGAGCGCTACCGTGAAATGGGGCTCGACTGGACGAAGTAGTGGCTGCCAAACACTTCTCGGTTCGGATGCGTCAAGACGCTGTATTGTTGCAACGATCAGCCAAACCCACCTCAGGCATCCCGGGCTTGACCGGGATCCAGTAACCGGCAGCGCTTGCGGCTTTGCATCCGGCGCCGAGTGTACTGGACCCCGGCTCGGTGGTGACAGAGTGTGTGAGGCGCCAATGGGGTCGATTTTCGCTATGGAAAATGCGCATGGAATGGTCCTCTGAAGGGCTCATCATCGGCGTCAGGCGGCACGGCGAATCCGCGCTGATCGTCGAGGCCATGGTGCCGGGGCGGGGGCGCTGTCTTGGCCTCGTGCGTGGCGGGCGCTCGCCAAAACAGGCGGCGTTCCTTCAGGCGGGCAATTCGGCGCAACTGACCTGGCGGGCGCGCCTCGAAGACCATTTGGGCACCTTCACCGCTGAAGCGACCCATTTGCGCGCCGCCGAAATCCTCGCCGACCGGCAAAAGCTCTATCTGGTCCAACTGCTCGCCGATCATCTGCGATTGCTGCCCGAGCGCGATCCGCATGACGAGTTGTTGCGCGGCGTGATTTCCCTGATCGATGACGAGTGGTACCCGCTCGATCTCGCCGCCGAACTGGCACGGTTTGAGATGTTCCTGCTCGAAGAACTGGGGTTCGGGTTGGACCTTGAAGCCTGCGCCGTGACCGGCGTGCACGAGAACCTCACCCACGTTTCGCCCAAGACGGGCAGGGCGGTGTGTGCCGAAGCCGCCGCGCCCTACACCGACCGCCTCTTTGCCCTGCCGGGCTTCCTCGTTGGCGCTGGCGAGCCCACCCCCCAGGACATCGCCGCCGCCTTTGCGCTGACAGGCTATTTTCTCGACCGCCATGTCTGGTCCGCGCGCCAGATCCGCCAACCCGAGACACGCGATTGGCTGGTCCGGCACCTCACGGCGGCATGAATAAGGGCCCGGGCCTTTACGGATCGATCAAAAGCCCACTAGCGCTTGTCTGAAAGGCGGGATACCTCAAACGCGGCTGCAACACGCAGCCGTTTTTGAGGACGAAATGAAAAAAGCTATTCTTTCAATTCTGGCCGCGACGGCCCTTGTTTCCACGCCGGCCCTTGCCCAGAACGTAGAGTTCACGCTCATCAACGAGTCCGGCTTCACGCTGACCTATTTTTACGCCTCCGCTTCCAACGATGGAAACTGGGGCAGTGATCTGCTCGAGGAAATCGGTGTCCTCGAATCCGGTTACAACGGCACCGTGTTTATCGGCGACGGCTCCGACCAGTGCCTCTACGATTTCCGCTTCGAGACCGCCGAAGGACCAGAACTCGAAGAGTTCGAAATCGATATCTGCGAACTCGACAGCTACACGCTGGTCGCTCAATAATCGAATACGACGACCGCGCCGGGCATTCCGGCGCGGATTTTGGTTCGGCGCCCGGCGGTTTTCCACAAAACCCCCAAGCAATCCGGCAATTTCGAACGCCTTTGACTATACTGCCCGTCTGATTCGCTTGCCCTGAAAAGGATGGCCAATGGCCGACATCATCGACCCGCCCAAGGACGACAAGAAGGATGGGGAACGCATAGTCGATCTGAGAAGCGCGCTCGAGGAGCGCTATCTCTCCTATGCGATTTCCACCATCACCCAGCGGGCCTTGCCCGATGCGCGTGACGGGCTGAAACCCGTCCATCGACGCATCCTGCACGCCATGCGGCTGCTCAAGCTCGACCCGGCGCAGGGCTACAAGAAATCGGCCCGTATCGTGGGCGACGTGATCGGTAAATATCACCCGCACGGCGATCAGTCCGTCTATGACGCGCTGGTGCGCATGGCGCAGGATTTCTCCGTGCGCTACCCCATGGTCGACGGGCAGGGCAATTTCGGCTCCATCGACGGCGATAGCGCAGCGGCCATGCGGTATACCGAAAGCCGGATGACCGAGGTTGCGCAGCGTCTCCTCGAAGCGATCACCGAGGACGCCGTCGAGTTCCGGCCAAATTACGATGGCGAGGACGAAGAGCCTGTTGTTCTGCCGTCGAACTTCCCCAATTTGCTGGCCAACGGATCGAGCGGCATCGCCGTTGGCATGGCGACCAATATTCCGCCCCACAACGTCGCAGAACTCTGCGACGCCTCGCTCCATATCCTATCCAATCCCGACGCCACGGCGAAGGATCTGATCCGGTTCGTTCCCGGCCCCGATTTCCCCACCGGCGGTATTCTGGTCGATGATCCGGCGGCAACCGAAATCGCCTACACCACCGGCCGTGGCGGGTTCCGCGTGCGGGCCAAATGGGAGGTCGAGGACAGCGGGCGCGGCACCTACAACATCGTCATCACCGAAATCCCCTATGGCGTGCAAAAGTCCCGGCTTGTCGAAAAGATCGCCGAGCTGCTTTTGGCCCGCCGCCTGCCGCTGCTGAAAGATGTGCGCGACGAAAGCGCCGAGGATATCCGGCTGGTGCTCGAACCGCGCGCCCGCACTGTCGATGCGGTGCTGCTCATGGAATCGATGTTCAAGCTGACCGAGCTGGAAAGCCGGTTCTCGCTGAACATGAACGTCCTCGACAAGGGCCAGATCCCCCGCGTCATGGACCTGGCGCAGGTGCTTAAAGCCTGGCTCAATCACCGCAAGGACGTGCTTGTCCGTCGCTCGCGCTACCGGCTCGGCCAGATTGAACACCGCCTCGAAGTGCTCGGCGGCTATCTCGTCGCCTACCTCAACCTCGACGAGGTCATTCGCATCATCCGCGAGGAGGACGAGCCCAAGGCCATAATGATGGCCAAATGGGACCTGACCGAAGTTCAGGCCGAGGCCATCCTCAACATGCGGTTGCGCAGCTTGCGCAAGCTCGAGGAAATCGAGATCCGCTCCGAGTTCGACAAGCTCAGCGAGGAAAAAGCCCACATCGAAACCATTCTGGGCTCCGAGAAAAAGCAATGGGGCGTCATCACCACCGAAATCGGCGAGCTTAAAAAGTCCTATGGCCCCGATACAAAGCTCGGCCGCCGCCGCACCCAGTTCGCCGCAGCGCCCGAAACCGATCTCGCCGATATCGAAACCGCGATGATCGAGCGCGAGCCGATCACCGTCATCCTGTCGCAAAAGGGCTGGATCCGCGCACTCAAGGGCCACAACAACGACGCCTCGGCCCAGACGTTCAAGACCGACGACAGGCTCAAGCTGGCGTTTACCTGCGAGACGACCGACAAGCTGCTCATGCTCACCACCGGCGGCAAGGTCTATACGCTGGGGGCCGACAAGCTGCCCGGCGGGCGCGGTCATGGCGAGCCGGTCCGCATCATGGTCGATATCGAGGAAGGCCAGGATGTCGTCGATCTCTTCGTCTATAAGCCCGGCAGCAAGCGCCTTGTCGCCTCCGATGTCGGCAACGGCTTCGTGGTCGCCGAGGACGATCTGATCGCCAATACCCGCAAGGGCAAGCAGGTGCTCAACGTTTCGGGCACTGGCGAGGCCAAGCTTTGTGTCAGGGCGCAGGGCGATACGGTGGCCGTCATCGGGCAGAACCGCAAGCTGCTGGTATTCCCCGCAGCGCAATTGCCCGAAATGAGCCGCGGCAAGGGCGTCCGGCTGCAGAAGTACAAGGATGGCGGCATTTCAGACGCCAAGCTGTTCAATTCTGCCGATGGGCTGACCTGGACGGATTCATCGGGCCGCACCTATTCGAAATCGATGGAAGAACTGCTCGACTGGATCGGCGACCGTGCACAAGCAGGACGTCAGCCGCCGACCGGCTTCCCGCGCAATAACAGGTTTGTGGGGTAGGGGCCGCTGGGCCAGAGGCGCCGTCGATCCCACGGATGCTCAAGGCCCCCTCACCCGTCGCTTCGCGCCGACCTCTCCCCCTAAGGGAGAGGTGTTTCGCGGCGCTTGCGGTATTTCTTACCTCTCCCGTGGGGGAGAGGTCGGATGGCGCAGCCAGACGGGTGAGGGGGCCTTCCTGACCTTTGACCTCAGCCTTCGTCCCCCACTGAAAAATCCACGATGATCGGCAGATGGTCGCTGCCGCTCGGCTCGCCGGTGCGCAGGTCGTGGATGGCGATGGCGCCCCGTGTCATTACGTGGTCGATGGGCAGGATGGGGACCATGGCCCGCCAGTCACGCAGGTAATACCAGAGCGTTGGGAAGGTCGGCAGGTTGAACGTGTGGCGCGTCAGCCCCGCCGCGCCCACGAACCCGCGCAGTGCATAGGACCACGGCGTCGAGTTGAAATCCCCGACAAGGATCAGCGGCGGCTCGACCCTGGAAAGCGCTTCGCTCAGGGTTGCGAACTGCTCGGCCTGCCGCGTGACGGGCGCCGGCCAGTCATTGTGCGTCGTGGCCAGCGAAAACGCCGGCCCGTCCTCGGTCTGGAAGCGCACGATGATCCGCGCCGTGCGGTCGGTGCTCATGATCGAGGACGAACACGCATCGGCATCGAGCGGCTCGAAGGGCAGCTTTGCATAAAGCCCCACAAAGGCCCGCTCGCCCCCGGCACAATACTGGAAATGGGGGTAGCGCTCGGTCAGAAGCGGGTGGATCACGCTGCGCAGGCCGGGGCTGTATTCCTGCAGCGCCACGATGTCGGCATCGACAGCGGCGATATTGTCAACCACAGCTTCCGGCTGTTCATTGCGCCCGAAAACGTTGAACGTCATCAGCCTGTAGTTTTGCCCGGTCTGCGCGACGGTGGCGCGGGGCACGAGGCCCGTGACCAGTTCAGGAATATAGATAACGCTCGATGCGACGAACCCGGTGGCGGCGATGCTCAGTGCCAGGGCGAAAAGCACTCTGAAGCGCACGAAGACCGGGCTGGCGATGACCAGCGCCAGAAGGCCGAAAAACAGTACCGGCTGGATGTGGTTGAACAGATCCATGGCCGGGTAGATGAAGCCCAGAACGGCGACAATCGCCATGCCGGCCAGAACGCAGCATGCGAGAAGATAGCCGGCACCAACCAGCGCGGCCAGTATCTTGCCTATGGAGCGCACCTATTCGGGTTCCGCGCCGGTCTCGGGGTCGAGGTCTACCCAGCCGCGGGAACCGCGCTGCACCTCAAGGGGCTGGAACGCTGCCTTGTAGGCCATTTTCGGGGAATCCTTGACCCAGTATCCCAGATAGAGATAGCCGCCAGCCAGCCGGGCGCGGGCGATATGGTCGAGGATCATCATGGTGCCGAGCCCGCGCTTGGCCAGCGCCGGATCGAAAAAGCTGTAGACCATTGAAAGCCCGTCGGGCAGGGGGTCGGTCAGGGCAGCGGCCACGAGCTGGCCCGCCACCCCGTCCGGGCCGTCGGCGGCCAGCCGGTACTCGACGAGCACCGACTGAACCGGGGTATCCTCGACCATGAATTCATAGTCGAGATAGCTCATCTGGGTCATGCCGCCGCCATCGTGCCGCGACTCGAGATAGCGCTTGAACAGCCCGTACTGCTCGGCCGAAACGATGGGCGCGACCACTTCGGCCACGATGTCGGAATTTTGCTTGAGATTGCGCCGATGGCGGGTTGCGGGCAGGAAATCGATGGCGCGCACGCGCACCGATTGGCAGGCGTCGCAATCAAGGCACGCCGGACGGTAAATCAGGTTCTGCGAACGGCGGAACCCGTGATCGGACAACAGATGGTGCAGCGCCACAGCCCGCCGGCCCGACAGATGCGTAAAAAGCTTCCGTTCCTGCCTGCCATCCAGATAGGGGCAGGGCGAAGGGGCGGTTAGAAAGAACTGGGCGCTTTCAGGCGTTTGGTCCATTTAGGCTGCTCGGCGCGGAAAACGTTTGGCCCGAGTGTAATCGCACGAACCCCGGGGTGCAACGCGACAATCAACTCGGGCTGCTGTCGGCCCGCGTATGGGCCTGCCAGTGCCGCACCATGGGTGAGCGCCGGACCATCAGCGTGCCCACCACCATGTCGTGCAGCAATTGGCGGCGCGGGGTGAACAACCCGATCAGCACGATAAACGGCGTCAGCAGCGAACAACTGATCCAGAACACCACGACATGGATCATCGCCATCCAGCCGTCCAGCGTGGTCTCGCGGGTCGGGGTGAGTACGATGTCGGTGGCCCGCATACCCAGCGTGGCCCGCGCCGGCGAACCCAACGTCACCGCATAATAGGCAACGAAGGTGACCGGTACGATCAGCGGGATCGATAGCCAGGTCAGCCCGAACGTGAAGATGCCCAGAATACCGGCAAGCAGCGTAACGATAAGGATCGCGGCGCCCATGATGACGCAGTCGATCACAAAGGCCACGACGCGCCGCGTCAGAATGCTGTCGAACAGTTCCGGGGACGTGTTGGGACTGGGAAGGTCGTCACGCAACATGCGGCCCAGAAAATCGGTTGCCATCGTTCAATTCTCCTCGATTGCCCAACACATGTGGTGTGGCAGGCAAAATGACAAGAGGTGTGAAGGCGATATAGGGGCGGTGCCTACTCGGCGGGCCGCGTCGCATGGGGGCGCAGTTCCGCAAGGGCCTGTCGTGTAACGACCGTTGCGCCCTGAAGCGCCAGAATGCCCATGATCGCTGCAACCAGAACGTCGGGCCAACCGGTGCCGGTGCCGAACACCCCCGCCGCTGCCAGCAACACGGCCATGTTGCTCACCACGTCGTTGCGGGTGCATATCCATGCCGAGCGCATGTTGCTGTCACCACTCCGGAAGCGCCACAAAAGCCCAAAGCTCGCGGCGTTGGCCACAAGCGCGCTGAGCCCGACGATCCCCATCGTATAGGCATGGGGCGTTGCGCCGGTCATCACGTTCCAGCCCGCAACGCCAAGAACCCATATGCCGAACGCGCCCATGGTCAGCGCCTTGGCCAGCGAGGCACGGGCGCGAATGTGCAGGGCATGCCCTACAACGAAAAGACTGATGCCATAATTGGCTGCATCTCCCAGAAAATCCAGGGCATCGGCCTGCAGCGATGCCGAGTGCGATGCGATACCGGCCCCGATTTCGACAACGAACATCACGGCATTGATCGCCAATACGGCCCACAGGACGCGGCGGTATATCTTGTCGGCCTGGGCTCTCGCCGCCTGGTCTATGTCATTGTGATTGCAGCACGATCCGCTCATTGGGCTCAGTCTTTCATTGAAATCGCGCCGATGCTAAAATCTCTAGTGACTAGAGGAGCAAGTGCGAAATGAAGAATTTTCCGATCGGTGAGGCGGCGCAGCGCAGCGGGGTCAAAGTCCCGACCATTCGCTATTACGAGCAGATCGGCCTAGTGCCCGCGCCCGTCCGCACGGCGGGCAACCGGCGCCTCTATGACGATGAAAGCGTCCGCCGGCTGTTCTTCATCCTCCACGCCCGCCAACTCGGCTTCGAGATCGATGCGATCCGCACCATGCTCGACTTGCAGGACAATCCCGACCAATCCTGCGAGCAGGTCGATGCAATCGCCACGGGTCGGATTGCCGAAATCGAGCTGCGCATTTCGCGGTTGACGGCGCTAAAGGCCGAACTGTCGACGATGCTGGATCAGTGCAGGCAGGGCCGGATTGCGCAGTGCCGCGTCATCGAGACACTATCGGCGGCGCCGGGATAGGGGGGAGCGTGATGGTGGCGGCATGCCAAAATTGAAAGGGACGCCTGAGTGGCCATTCACGGCCATCCCGGCAGCGTCCTAAGAGCTGAGAACGAGAGCTCTGGACTTTTGCATCATCCCCACGCAGCTTGGAAATCCGCGGAACAAATCTCTAAGGACTTTTGATGAGCGCACGCTTATCGACGGCAATCAGAATCGGCGAAGTCGCAAGGGCCATTTTACGAAAGACCCAGAGTTTTCCCGACCGAGACTTTGAGAAGTTGGAAGTCGGGCGCAATCTTAAGGACATTGGTGTTGAGCCGATGCTTCTTGCGCTTTCGATGGAGTTGGCACTCAAAGCGTGGTTCGTTTTTGACTTCGATGATCCGAAGCATCCCAAAACACATGACCTTGCCAAGCTGTTCGATAAGCTCAAGTCAGAAAGCAGGGAAAAACTTGACGCGGCGTTTAGGAGATCAGTGGCACCTTACCACCCCAATGGCTTCTATGCTGAATACGGTATTCGTGACGTCCTGTTTCAGTACAAAAATGCCTTCACCGACTGGCGTTATCTCCATGAGCCCAAAACGAAAATGTTTGAGCAGGGTGCTTTCGAGGCAACGCTGGAACTGGTGCTAGTAGAGTTCGACAAAAGATATACCATCGAGCGGGTGGAGCCTATCTGGAAACTCTAATACCCACGTCCATTTTCGACCCCATTTCGGCCGATTAGTCGATGTGATATCTGCGACGTAAGCAGACATCAGGGCCCGCTCAATGAAACTCCAAAAGTCCTTCATACCTTCGCGTGAGCCTGGCGTTGCTCTGGAGATCGTCACCGCGAAGCCCAGCGGAGAAGGTCCGCATCCAACCATTGTGTTCCACCATGGCTCCACTGGGAATGGTCGGAACAAATCGCTCTACACCAGAACGGTGGCTCCTGCGGTCGTGGCAAACTACTTTGTCGAACGCGGCTGGATGGCACTGTTCCCGCAACGAAGGGGAAGAGGGAAATCTGGCGGCGTATATGGGGAAGGGCTTGGTGCAGACGGCTCCGGCTATTCCTGTGACGTTGAAATCGCGATTGCAGGCTTCGAGCGAGCAGTTGAGGACGTCGATGCCGTCGTCGACCATTTGTATGGCCGAACTGACGTGGATCCGGAAAGGCTTCTCATTGGGGGCGTTTCACGCGGAGGTATCTTGGCTATCGCGTATGCCGGGATGAGGCCAAATACGTTTCGCGGCTCCATCAACTTCAACGGTGGATGGCTCGGGAGGGGGTGTCCAAACCATGAAATCGTCAATCCGCTGCTTTTCAAGCGAGGCGCGCCTGCGGGGGTGAAAACCCTTTGGCTGCATGGCAGTTACGACCAATATTATCGGCTGTCGCACTGCAGGGGGAACTTCGACCAATTCAGGTCCGCAGGTGGCGAGGGAAATTTCGTCGCGGCGCCCATGGGGCACGCATTGATGTTCAAGCCTGCTCTTTGGACGCAACACGTGGACCAATACATTCAAAGCGCAGTGGATTGAGCAAAAGTATCAAGTCGGGTTTGCGACGAGCCGAGCCCAAAAGCAGACAGTCCCAAACCACCCTTAGCGGTCCTCCGCGTCGGTTAACAAACGTGCAAAGTTCGCTGCCAGCTGGATCTCGGCAATAATCCCGCGGGCGACAGGCTAGGGGAGAAGCACGGCCTTCGCCAATCCTAGCCATTGACCTTACGCGCCATATCCAGCGCGAAATACGTCAATATCCCCGAGCAGCCGGCGCGCTTGAAGGCCATCAGGCTTTCGGCCATCGCCGCCTCGCGGTCCAGAATGCCCGCTTGCGCCGCGTGGGCGATCATCGCGTATTCGCCAGACACCTGGTAGGCAAACACCGGCACGTCGAACCGATCCTTGAGCATGCGGCAGATATCGAGATAGGGCATGCCGGGCTTGACCATGATCCAGTCGGCGCCCTCGGCGAGATCCTGCTCGACCTCGCGGATGGCGTCTTCGGCATTGGACGGGTCCATCTGGTAGGAGAGCTTGGTGCCCTTGAGGCGCCCGCCCGAACCTACAGCGTCGCGGAACGGGCCGTAAAAGGCAGAAGCGTATTTAGCGGCGTAGGAGAGGAGAATGGTCTTTTCGAACCCCTCGTCATCCAGCGCGCCGCGGATCGCCCCGATACGGCCGTCCATCATGTCGGACGGTGCAATAACATCGGCCCCGGACTGCGCCTGAACCAGCGCCTGCTTGACCAGAATCGAGACTGTCTCGTCGTTGAGGATTTCCTCGCCTGCCATGACCCCGTCATGGCCGTGGCTGGTATAGGGGTCGAGCGCCACGTCGGCCACCAGCCCGATTTCGGGTACCGCATCCTTGATGGCCGACAGCGTGCGGCACACCAGATTGTCGCGATTGGTCGCCTCGGCGCCGTCCTCGGTGCGTTTGGAGGGGTCGGTATTGGGAAACAGCGCCATGGCAGGGATGCCTTCGGCGTGGGCCGCCTTGGCTGCCTCGACCGCCAGATCGACGCTCAACCTTTCGACGCCCGGCATTGTCGCCACCGGCTGGCGTTCATTGTGACCCTCGATCACAAAGATCGGCCAGATCAGATCGGAGGGGGTCAATACAGTCTCGGCCACCAGATTGCGGCTCCAGCCCGCCATGCGCGGCCTGCGCAGCCGCCGGCCACCGAGAAAGTCCATATCGTGCTTTTCCCAACTCATCGATCCGTCCACTCCGCATATCACAGATGCGTTCAATATCAGCCCCGGGCGGCGGCGCAAAGGGACCAGACGACGCGGGCGTTGGCCAATCAAACCTTGTCCCATCCGCCCAAATCACGTTAGCTCTGGCCGACCGGGGGATTGTTCCATGGATATCAGAAACGAACCGCTCGGGCTCTTCGCCCGCATACTGGCCCTGCTCAGCCTGTTCATCGGGCTCGGCGATGCGGCGCGCCTGCTTGGCCTGGGGGGCGGTTCGGCAAGTCCCATCCTCACCATCGGCACCATGGGCTTCGTCCTGCTTGCAGCCCTGACCCTCATGCGCCTGTTTGCGTCGGTGGGCCTGTGGATACACTCGTCATGGGGTGCCGTTGTGCTGGCCGCCTCTCTGGTGATCGAGATCGGCTTTTATCTGACGGGCAGCAATTGGGTTAGTTTGGGTTTGTGGAGTTTTATCTTCAAACTTGCAGTGATGCTGGCAACTTTTGGACTTTTGACCCTGGCGCAGCTTTCGACGCAACGACAGTTGGCTGATTAAGATTGGTCATCTCCGGGCTGGCGTTGGGTGGACCACCGGGCATCCGCGGGGCGTCACGGCATCCGGGGCTTTGGCCGCGTAACGAGCCGTAAAGGTTACAGTTTTCGATACAGGTGTAAGAAACTGAAAACCAAAAAAACTCAAGTTTCCCCGTAAGATACCATTAAGGCTGTATCTTAAACCGATCTTATGGGCGGCCCGCTAGATTGCCCTCACAGACGCGAAAAATCGCGCTAAAAAATTACAGTGAGGCAGAACCAATGGCTAACAATCTTTCCGCTGCAAAGGCCGATGAACCCAAGAGCCTGAAGCCGCTCTATCTCGAAGCCGTTTCCCGCGTCGAACGCCTGCACCGCCGGCTTCTCGACCTGGTCAAGGACGAGTTCGACCGCATGGGCTGGGACGACATCAACCCGGTCCAGGCTCTGCTGATGTTCAACATCGGCGACAGCGAATTGACGGCCGGCGAACTTCGCACCCGCGGCTACTATCTGGGTTCGAACGTCTCGTACAATCTCAAGAAACTGGTCGATACCGGCTACATCTTCCAGGAGCGTTCCAAGACCGACCGCCGCTCGGTGCGCATCCGCCTCACGCCCAAGGGCGAAGAGGTCGCGGAAGTGATCGACGAGCTTTACGACCGCCACCTCAACTCGATCGAAAAGGTCGGCGGACTGGGCGAATCGGATTTTTCGGGCCTCAACACAGCCCTCTCGCGCCTCGAGCGTTTTTGGGTCGATCAGATCCTTTACAAGCTCTAAACCACGCTTTTTGTGGCATTGCCGCCACACTCGAAACGCAAACGCCGGCTCCAGGGCCGGCGTTTCTCATTTGCGCCGCAAACTCTTTTTAGCTGACGGGTTGTCGATATATGACGCTCCCGGATTTTTACGTGGATGGTTGGCCAGCTGCAGGGTGGTCAAAGTCCGGTGAGCGGCGTTGTGGTCCTGCGCGCCATCAGGCAAAAGGATCGCTCGGCGCCCCGGCTCTCTCGATAGGTGAACTTACGCGATGCGCGACTTAAAAGGAAAACTCAACCGGCGTTCGGTCGTGACGGGTCTGTCCGCCCTGGCGGCGACGGCGGCTTTTCCGATGCCAGCTCTGTCCCAATCGCTTTTCGGCAATCTGACAGGCGGCCGCAAGGTGGTGACCCAGGAAGAGCTTGAGCTCAATTCCAGCACGGCCATGAACGCCATCGGCGGCACCGATCCGATCATTTCGGTCGATACCGAGTACAATCTCCAGCGCGTGGCCGAGTATTACGAGCGGCTCAACGCGATCGGCGGCTGGCCCGACGTTCCGGAATCGATCTTCCGTCTTGGCCTCGGGTCCGATCGCGCTCCGGTGCGCGACCTGCGCGCCTATCTTGCACACACCGGCGATCTGCCGCGCGAAACGCCATTGGCCGATGAGTTCGACACCCAGCTCGACGGCGCGGTGCGCGGTTTTCAGGCGCGTCACGGCCTGCAGATCAACGGCATGGTCGACGAGTACACATATTGGGCAATGAAGGTTCCGGCCTCGACCCGTCTCAACCAGATCAAGCTCAACATCGAGCGCGTTCGCGGTCTGGAAGGCAAGCTCGAAGACCGTTACGTCAACGTCAACATTCCCGCCGCGGCCATTGAGGCTACGGAAGGCGGGCAGGTGGCACGCCGGCATACGGCAGTGGTGGGCAAGATCGACCGCCAGACCCCGATCCTGCGCAGCCGCATCCACCAGATCAATTTCAATCCTTACTGGACGGTGCCGGTTTCGATCATTCGCCGCGACATCATCCGGCTGGTCAACGAAAACCCCAATTATCTCAACGAATACTCGATCCGCATCTTCAACGGCAGCGGCACCGAGGTGCCCCAGAGCGAAATCGACTGGTCGACCGAAGAGGCAGTGAACTATACGTTCCGGCAGGATCCGGGTGTCCAGAACTCGATGGGCCACGTCAAGATCAACTTCCACAACCCGCACGCTGTGTATCTGCACGATACGCCTCAGCAGGGCCTGTTCGCGGAAAACGCGCGGTTCCATTCGTCCGGCTGTGTCCGCGTCGCCAATGTGGCCGAGTTCGTGGCGTGGGTGCTGCGCGATTCCGGGTACGATATCATCGACGTCAACGCCAATTTCGCCTCGGGCGAGCGCATCGATGCCAACGTTTCCAACCCCGTTCCGATTTTCATGACCTATTTTACCGCTTGGGCGAACCGGAACGGCGTCGTAAGCTTCCGCGACGACGTTTACGAATATGACGCGCAGGGGAAGATCGACTTTCCCGAGATCAGCGCCTGACACGGCAAAAGCGGGAGATTTTGATATGGGGGCAGGCCGGGAGGTTCTTTTCGAGTTCCGTCAGGCAGGTCCCCAAATCCGTGTTGCGGCCATCGATGTCGAGACCGGCATAGAGGTTGTCGCCATAGCGCCAAAAACGGCCTCCGAAGCGCAAATGAAAACTCTCGCGCTCGCCAAGCTGCGCCGCCGCATCGAAAGAGAAGCGCCCCAGGGGCGCTAAACGGGCCGTACGCCCGATCTGTGCTTGGAATCGCAAGAGCCTCCGTGCTATGCGGATCGCGCTTGCTTGCCACCAGCATCTTTCCGCAACAGGTCGAGGGCCCGCCCATGAGCGCCACCGTAACAGCACCGCTTTTCCCCGATTTCTTCACCCGCACGATTGCCGACCATGATCCCGTGGTTGCCAAGGCGATTGCCGACGAACTCGGCCGCCAGCAGCACGAGATCGAACTGATCGCGTCGGAAAATATCGTCTCCAGCGCCGTTCTCGAGGCGCAGGGCTCGGTGATGACCAACAAATATGCGGAAGGTTATCCGGGTCGGCGCTATTACGGCGGCTGCCAGTTTGTCGATGTGGTCGAGCAACTCGCCATCGATCGCGCCAAGCAGCTCTTTGGTTGCGATTTCGCGAATGTGCAGCCCAATTCCGGATCCCAGGCCAATCAGGGTGTCTATCAGGCGCTGCTCCAGCCCGGCGATACCATACTGGGCATGAGCCTTGATGCCGGCGGGCACCTGACCCACGGCGCCAAGCCCAACCAGTCCGGAAAATGGTTCAACGCCATCCAGTACGGCGTGCGTCAGCAGGACGGGCGCGTTGACATGGACCAGGTGCGCCAGCTTGCTCAGGAGCATCAGCCCAAGATGATCGTCGCGGGCTTTTCGGCCTATTCGCGCATTCTCGACTGGGCCGCGTTCCGTGAGATCGCCGACGAGGTCGGAGCCTATCTGTTCGTCGATATGGCACATGTTGCCGGCCTTGTGGCGGCAGGCGTCTATCCCAACCCGTTCCCGCACGCCCATGTGGCGACGACGACGACCCACAAGACACTGCGCGGGCCGCGAGGCGGGTTGATCCTCACCAATGACGAGGCGATCGCCAAGAAGGTCAATTCGGCCATCTTCCCCGGCATCCAGGGCGGACCGCTTATGCACGTCATCGCCGGCAAGGCCGTGGCTTTCGGTGAAGCGCTGACGCCCGAGTTCAAGGCCTACGCCCGCCAGGTCGTGGATAACGCCCAGGCGCTGGCTGACACGCTGGTCAAGGGCGGACTGGACATCGCCACGGGCGGCACCGACAACCATTTGATGCTGGTCGATCTGCGGCCCAAAAAGGTCACCGGGAAGATCACCGAGGCCGCGCTCGAACGCGCCAACATCACCTGCAACAAGAATGCCGTGCCCTTCGATCCCGAAAAGCCGGCGATCACCTCGGGCATTCGCGTCGGGACCCCCGCTGCAACCTCGCGCGGCTTTGGTGTCGAGGAATTCCGGTTGGTCGGCGAATTCATGGTCGAAGTTGTCGACGGACTGGCCGCCAACGGCGAAGAAAACAACGGTGCCGTCGAAGCCCAGGTCAAGGAAAAGGTCCTTGAGCTGACTGCCAAATTCCCCATTTACGGATAAGCCCATGCGGTGCCCCTATTGCGGGAACGATGATACGCAGGTCAAGGATTCCCGGCCCACCGAGGATTCCAACGCCATCCGCCGCCGCCGCGTCTGTAACGGATGCGGCGGCCGGTTCACTACGTTCGAGCGTGTGCAACTGCGCGATCTGATCGTGGTCAAGAAATCGGGCCGCAAGGTGCCATTCGACCGCGAAAAGCTGGCGCGTTCGGTCAATACTGCTTTACGTAAACGTCAGGTCGACCCCGAAGCTGCCGAGCGGATGATCTCGGGCGTCGTGCGCCAGCTCGAAAGCGTGGGCGATGTGGAAGTAACCTCCGACCAGATCGGCGAATACGTCATGGAAGGGCTCAAGGGCCTCGACGATGTGGCGTTCGTGCGCTTTGCCTCGGTGTACAAGAATTTCTCCAGTGCCGACGATTTCCAGTCCTTTCTGACCGAAATGGGCGGCGACGATACCGAGGACCGGGGGTGACTCACCTCACGCCAGCCGATCTGCGCTGGCTTGAGGCTGCGGCCCGCATCGCCATGCCGTATCGCGGAACGACGGCCGAAAACCCGACTGTGGGGGCCGTCGTCGTTTCGCCCGATGGCAGGATGCTGGGTCGGGGCGTGACCGCTGCTGGCGGCCGCCCGCACGCCGAGCCTCAGGCGCTGGCCATGGCCGGACAGGGGGCGAGGGGCGCAACGCTCTATGTGACCCTGGAGCCCTGCAATCACTGGGGACAAACCCCGCCCTGCGTCGATGCGGTTTTGGCATCGGGCGTTTCGAAGATTGTGTGCGGTGCTTCAGACCCCGACCCCCGAACTGCCGGTCAGAGCATCGACCGCGTGCGCGCCGCTGGTCTCGATGTCAGTGTTGGCGACAACCTGGCGTTTATCGAACGGCTTCACGAAGGCTTCTTCTCCCGTGTCCGGCGTCAGCGCCCCTTCATCACCGCCAAGCTGGCCGTCTCGCGAGACGGCAGGATCGGGCACGCGGACCGGGGCAATGTAGCGATTACCGGCGAGGACGCGCGGCGCTGGACGCACATGCAACGGGCATTGTCCGACGCCGTAATGGTGGGTGCAGCCACAGCCCGGCTGGACAATCCAAGGCTCAACGTCCGGCTTGAAGGGTTTGAGGGCAGGGCACCGCTGCGGGTGGTCGTAGCGGGCAAGTCTGACCTTCCGGAGAGCTTGAATCTTTTTGCCACCACAACGGATCAACCGGCTGTTATCATTGCAGAAAACACGCGTCTTGAATCATTTCCTCAACGCGCTGACATCATCGGCGTTCCGGGGCAAGACGGGCGGCCGGACCTTGGTGCGGCACTGCAGGCGTTGGCGTTTCGCGGCATCGGCAGCGTTCTTGTCGAGGGCGGAGCAGGGCTCAACGATGCGCTGCTCGACGCCGGACTGATCGACCGGTTTCATTTCCTCGAAGGCGATGTGGAAATCGGTAAGAACGGCATTCCGGCTACTGTTCACGCCTCGTTGCCGGAGCGTTTGGCCCAGTTGGGGTTCGGCGTGGTTGAAAGCCGCGCGCTGGGGTGCGATATGCTGACCACATTCGAGAAAGTCTGAGCCTCCATGTTTACCGGCATCATCACCGACATCGGCACGCTATTATCGGTCGAGGACCGCAATGACGGTCGCAAGCTGCGGATCGGCACGCGCTACGACCCGCAAACCATCGATCTGGGCGCCTCGATCATGTGCGAGGGCATCTGCCTGACCGTGACCGAAAAGGGCAGCGAGACGGGCCAGAACTGGTTCGACGTGTTCGCAGCCCGCGAAACGCTGGACGTGACTCGCGTGGGCGAGTGGACCGACGGGCGGCGCATCAATCTCGAACGCTCGCTCAAGGTTGGCGACGAGTTGGGCGGGCATATCGTCTCGGGCCATGTCGACGGGCTGGCGAGGATCGTTGAGCGCAAGGATATCGGCGATCAAATCACCTTCACCTTCGAGGCGCCGGACGATCTGGCCCATTTCATCGCAAAAAAGGGTGGTGTGGCACTCAACGGCACCTCGCTGACCGTCAATTGGGTGGACGGCAACCGTTTTTCGGTCCATCTGATCCCGCACACCCTTTCCGCGACAAACTGGCCCGACTATGGCGAGGGCGATGCGGTAAATCTTGAAGTTGACCTGATGGCGCGCTATGCCGCGCGCCTCATGGAGAAATCTCACTAGAGTGGCGGACGCCTGCAGACGCATGGCGTGACGCATTTGAACCCGACAGGATTAAACAATGGCCAGTTCTGGCGACATTTTCGCGATTGCGCCCGGCTCGGCCGAAGGCCAGCATTACCTCATCGTTGAGGCCCGCTTTTATTCCGAACTCGCCGATGCGCTGCTTGAAGGCGCAACGAGCGCCTTCGACAAGGCCGGCGCGACCTATGAAGTGCTGACCGTTCCCGGCGCGCTGGAAGTCCCGGCAGCGATTGCCATGGCGTCCGAACTCAAAGGCGACGAATATGATGGCTATGTCGCGCTCGGCTGCGTCATTCGCGGCGAAACCACCCATTACGAGATCGTTTCGGGTGAAAGCGCCCGCGCCCTGATGGACCTGTCCGTCGCCGACGGGTTGGCGCTGGGCAACGGCATCCTGACGGTGGAAAACGAGGCGCAGGCCTGGGCGCGCGCCAAGATCTCCGAGCAGAACAAGGGCGGCGGCGCAGCCGTCGCGGCCATGACCATGGCGGCGTTGCAAGCGCTGCTGATGGAGGATTGATCCATGGCCGATCCCACAAACGAACCCAGGCCCGCAAATCAACGTGGCTCGGCCCGTCTGGCCGCCGTGCAGGCCCTCTATCAGATGGATGTGGGCGAACAGACACTGGAAGAAACGCTGGCCCAGTTCGAGAGTTATCGTCTCGGACGCGAGGTCGAAGGTGAGCAGTATCTACCCGCCGACGCCGACTATTTCCGCCATATCGTGCGCGGCGTTGTAACCAACCAGATCAAGCTCGACCCGGTCATCAACAACGCGCTGCAGGGCGGTTGGCCGATGACCCGTATCGACGCGACGCTTCGCGCCTTGCTGCGGGCCGGCGTGTTCGAATTGACCATGCGCAAGGACATCCCCTTCAAGGTGGTGATCCGCGAATATGTCGATGTGGCCAACGCCTTTTACGAAGACGAAGTGCCCGGCATGGTCAATGGCGTACTCGACGCCGTGGCGCGAAAATATTCAGAGGGTTATGCTGGCGGGGAACAACCCCAAACCTGAGTCGTAAGAGCAACCCTATGGCCAGCATGCGCAACATCTTCCTTCTCTCCGGCGCGCAGGCCATAGCAGGGTCTTCGCAGGGCATGGTGATGGCGGTCGGCGCGCTGGCCGGTGCCTATCTCGCTTTCGATCCAGCCTTTGCGACGCTGCCGACCACGGCGATGATTCTCGGCGTTGCCCTGATGGCCGGGCCCGCGGCCATCGCGCTACACAGGCTGGGCCGCACGCGGGGGTTCCTGCTCGGCGCGGCGATCGCCGGGTCGGGCGGTCTGCTGGCGGCTTTTGGCATTTATTTGCAGAGCTTCGTGATCTTTTCCGCATCCATGCTGCTGATCGGCGCTGCCGGGGCGTTCGGGCAGCAATATCGCTTTGCCGCAGCCGATAGCGTCCCCGAGGGCGCCAAGGCGCGTGCGGTGTCCTGGGTACTGTTCGGCGGGGTGCTGGCAGGCTTTCTGGGACCACGGCTGGCCTCGACGACCTCCGAAGCCATCCCCGGCGCGCTCTATGCCGGTTCATTCATCGCGCTTGCCGGCCTGTCGCTGGTGGCCATGCTGCTGCTCAGCTTCACGCGCCTGCCCAAGGGCGAACCGAAAAGGCCGGTGTCCGAGCAGGGCCGCCCTTTGAGGGCAATGATCCGCATGCCATCGGTTTTCGTGCCGGTGCTGACGGGCATGGCGAGTTTTTCGCTGATGACTTTCGTGATGGTCGCGGCGCCGCTCGCCATGGTCCATATCTGCGGGCACGCGCCCGCCGATGCGGCCAACTCGATCCAGTGGCATATCGTGGCCATGTTCGCACCGAGCTTCATCACTGGCGAAATCATCAAGCGTATCGGTACCCACCTGACCGCCGCTATCGGCATGCTGCTGATTATCGGCAGTGTCGGCACGGCGCTGATGGGCACCACCACACTCCATTTCGATATTGGGCTGGTGCTGCTCGGGGTGGGCTGGAATTTCGGCTTTATCAGCTCGACCGTGATGCTGACCAAAAGCTACCGGCCCGAAGAAGGCGCGCGGGTTCAGGCGCTGAACGAGCAGTTTGTGTTCGGCTCCAATGCGATAGGCTCGATCGGCGCCGGGCTGGCGCTTAACTTTTTCGGGTGGGAAGCGGTCAATCTCATAGCGCTGCCGGTCGCAGTGGCGACGATCCTGCTTCTGGGCTGGGACGATCTGCGCACCCGTCGCATCGGCAGGGAACAGCCCGCGGCCGCAGAGTAGGCGGCCCCGTCCCGGCGCTGGCGCGATCGGGACGGTGCAGGCTCTAGATCGACTGGAGCAGCGATTCCACGAAATTGCGGTCTTCGCCGAACGATCCGGTGCGGCGTTGCTCGATGGCAAAGGCCCGTCCGTCCTGCAGCGAATAGAGCGCCCGGTCGGTAACGCGCCTGTCGGCGCCGAAATAAACGGCCAGCACAGTGCGCTCCTGAATGTTGGTCAGACCGAACGCTGTCTGGGTCACCTTGGTCTCGACATAGTACCAGGCCGTTTCACCGCCAAAGGTGCTGACGGTCTGGGGCGACCCCAGAACGACCCGGACGAAATCCTGGCTCGAACCGGGGCGGACCTGGGTTATCGCATCGTCGGGCAGCACGTAGCCCTGGGTGCGTTGGGAAATCAGACCCGTTCCAGAGCAGGCCGACAAGGTCAGGCCAAGCGCGATTGCCGCGGCAATAGGGGACAGGCGGACAAGGGCGGGACGCAGGGTCATGGAATTGACTTTCCTCAGCTCTCTCGACTATAGCCTCGCGACAAATGCGCCAGGGATTTTGGTGTTGTTTAGCCGTCCAGGCCCGACTCTGGCAAGCGGCCAATCGAATTCCGGTCGCGATCGACCGGCCTTTCTCTGTGTGAGACCCCAAGAATGATCCTGTCATTGTTCCGCAAGACCAAGCTCTCCGAGCCCGTTTATGCCGTCTATAATGCCATTGTGGCGCAATCCCGGCGCGAGGTTTTCTATGCGCAATGGGACGTTCCCGACACGCTGACCGGGCGCTTCGACATGATTTCGCTCCATGCAGCGCTGGTTTTTCGCCGGTTGCGGTCGAGCGAGAAGCAGAGCAAGGATTTTTCCCAGAACGTGTTCGACTGTTTTTTTCACGATATGGACCGCTCGCTGCGCGAAATGGGCGTCGGAGACCTTTCGGTGGGCAAACGGATCGAAAAGATGGGAAGCCTTTTTTACGGCATGCTGTCCAATCTCTCCTCGATTCTGGATGCCGGCGACCGCGCGCGGCTGATCGATTTTGTTTCGCGAAACTTCCACGCCGGTGCAACGCATCCGCTGGCTGAACGGTTTGCCGATTACATCCTGGAGAGCGACGAGACGCTCGCCTCCCAGTCTGTCGAGCAGATCATGGCCGGCAGTGTGACGTTCGGAGACCCCAAATGACGCAAAGACCTGACCAATTCGACCTCGACGCAAAAATTTGGGTCGACAAGATACCGTCCGCGGGCCGGGTGGTGACCATAAAGACCGATGCCGAACAGCGTGCGGTACTCGCCGAGCGGCTCAAGGTGAGCGAAGTTACAGATTTTTCCGCGCAGGTAACGGCGACACGGTTCCGCGGCGGTATTCAGGCCAAGGGCAATGTCAGCGGAACAATCGTCCAGCCCTGCGTTGTAACCGGAGACCCGGTCAGCCAGACGATAAACGAGGCAATCGATCGGGTCTTTCTGCCTGGTCACGATGCCGCGAGCGAAGCGACCGCGGGGGCCGAGATTTTCGTCAATCTCGAGGACGACGACCTGCCCGACTACTTCGAGGGCGACGAGATCGACCTCGCCGATCTGGTGATTGAAGTCTTTGCCCTGGCGATCGATCTTTATCCGCGCAAACCCGGCGTTGAGCTGACCGAGGAACTCAAGGGCGACGATCCGACCGAACTCTCCCCCTTTGCTGCGCTCAAGTCGCTGAAAAAGGACTGAATGGCGTTGGGCGATCAGGTTGACATGCTTGCATGGCAGCGTTCATTGACTATTGTGAGCGCCGGGTTGAGGAGCCCTGCGCACATCCTTGGGGGCGGTGATATTTTGAAACGCCGCGTCTCCGAATTGAAAAAGGCGGCTCACTTTTTCTGGAAACGCTCTAAGGCAGGCAATGACTGAAACCATAACGATCTCCGTCGACGCAATGGGCGGAGACAACGCGCCGCGTGCTCCGATGCACGGCGCAAAATTGCTGCTCCGGGAGCATCCGGACGCGCGATTCATTTTCCACGGGCGCGAAGAGGTGCTGGCGCCGCTGCTCGAAGAGTTTTCAGAGCTTAAAACCGCCTCGCAGATCCGCCACAGCGAAAACGTCATCACCATGGATGACAAGCCCAGCCAGGCGCTGCGCAAGGGCAGGGGCACATCCTCGATGTGGGCCGCCATCCAGTCGGTCAAGGACGGCGAGGCCGATGTGGCGATCTCGGGGGGCAATACCGGCGCCCTGATGGCCATGGCGACCTTCTGCCTGCGCACCATGGAAGGCATTTCCCGCCCGGCCATTTCAGCGATATGGCCCACCTTGCGCTCCGACATCGTCGTGCTCGACGTCGGCGCGACAATCGGGGCCGACGCCCAGCAGCTTGTCGATTTCTCGATCCTCGGCGCGGCCCTGGCGCGGGCCCTGTTCGACATCGAAAGCCCGACCATCGGGCTGCTCAACGTCGGTGTCGAGGAAGCCAAAGGCAATGAATGGGTCAAGGACGCCGGAAAGATCCTTGCCGAAACTTCTGGCGCCGGATTTACCTACAAGGGCTTCGTCGAAGGCGACGATCTGGGCAAGGGCACCGTCGATGTGGTGGTCACCGAAGGGTTCACCGGCAACATTGCGCTCAAGACCGCAGAGGGCACGGCCCGGCAGGTCGGGACTTATCTGCGCAATGCCATGACCTCGTCGCTGATGAGCAAGATCGGCGCTCTGTTTGCCGGCGGGGCGCTGAACGCCGTTCGCTCCAAGCTGGACCCCCGCACCGTCAATGGCGGCGTTTTCCTCGGCCTCAATGGTGTCGTTATCAAGAGCCATGGTGGAACCGACGAGATCGGCTACAAGAGCGCGCTCAGCGTTGCCTATGAAATGGCCCGCAACGATCTCCTCGCAAAGATCGGGGAAGGCATGAAACGCTTCCCCGCGCTGGCTGTGCCGGCGGAACCGTCCAATCTGGAGGCACCTTCCGCGTGACCAAAATACAATCTGTTGTGCGTGGCGTCGGCGGATACCTGCCCGAACGCATTATGACCAATGACGACCTGGCCAAGGTCGTCGATACCTCGGACGAATGGATCGTCCAGCGTACCGGTATCCGGCAGCGCCACATCGCCGCGGAAGGCGAATATACCTCCGACCTTGCACTGGTCGCCGCACAGCGTGCCCTCGAAAAAGCCGGGATGGATGCCAGCGAGATCGACCTGATCGTTGTCGGTACGACAACCCCCGATCGCACTTTTCCGGCGACAGCGGCCATTCTGCAGCAAAAACTCGGCATCACCAAAGGTTCGGCCTTCGACGTGCAGGCCGTGTGTTCTGGCTTTGTGTTCGGCGTGGCGACGGCCGACAGCTATCTCAAGACCGGCATGGCCAAGCGTGCGCTGGTGATCGGTGCTGAAACCGCCTCGCGCATTCTCGACTGGAACGACAGGACCACATGCGTGCTGTTCGGCGACGGGGCAGGGGCCATCGTTCTTGAAGCCCAGGACGTTGCCGACGACGCGCCCGAGAACGGCATACTGGTATCGAGCCTGCGCACCGATGGCAGCCATTGGGACAAGCTCTATGTCGATGGCGGCGTTTCGACCACCCAGTCGATCGGTCACCTGCGCATGGAGGGCCGCGAAGTGTTCAAGCATGCCGTCGGCATGATCTCGGACGTCATCGAAGACGTGTTGGATAAGACCGGCAAGGTGACCGAAGACCTCGACTGGTTCGTTCCCCACCAGGCCAACAAGCGCATCATCGATGGCGCGGGCCGCAAACTGGGCATTCCCGAAGCCAAGACCATCGTTACCGTGGACAAGCACGCCAATACCTCGGCCGCCTCTGTTCCGCTGGCGCTCTGGGTGGCGAGCGAGGACGGGCGAATCAAGAAGGGTGATCTGGTGATGATCGAAGCGATGGGCGGCGGGTTCACGTGGGGTGCCTCGCTCATTCGCTGGTAGGCGTTGACCCAGCTCTATTTTGGGCGTTAAGTGGTTGAAATCTTGGGGGCTGTTGCGGGTCTCAATGAGATTGAGGGGAACACCATGTCGGGAAAAACCGTGACTCGTGCCGATCTGGCGGAGTCAGTCTATCAGTCCGTTGGCCTGTCGCGCACCGAATCGGCAGAACTTGTCGAACGCGTCCTTCAGATCGTCAGTGACGCTCTGGCCTCGGGCGACAACGTTAAACTATCGTCCTTCGGATCGTTTCAGGTGCGCTCGAAAAACGAGCGAATTGGCCGGAATCCCAAGACTGGCGAGGAGGTTCCGATCCTGCCGCGACAGGTTCTTGTGTTCAAACCATCCAACGTCTTGAAATCCAAGATCAACAAATCTATGGTTCGATCTGGAAAATAACAACTTTTACCGGGGCACTTGCGTTGGACAAATCGCCAGACGCCTTCCGGACGATATCCGAAGCGGCAGACGAACTCGACCTACCTCAGCATGTGCTGCGTTTCTGGGAAACGCGGTTCACGCAGATCAAGCCGCTCAAGCGTGGCGGCGGGCGGCGCTATTACCGCCCCGACGACGTTCAACTGCTCAAGGGCATCCGGCACCTCCTCTACGATCAGGGTTTTACCATCAAGGGCGTGCAGCGCATCCTCAAGGAGCAGGGCGCCCGGCACGTCGTGGCCATTGGTGAAACCGGATCCATCCGTCCGATAGCACCACAGCCGCACATCGAAGCCGCCGAAACCGTTGATGCCGTCGAGTTCGTGGAGATCGAGGCGGGCCATACCCTGGCGGCGCCGGCGGGCTATGGCGAGCAGCACACCCCGGTTTCGACAGGACTTTCCGACGAGCAGCGCGAAACGCTTGCATCGGCCCTGGAAACCCTCGAGCAGTGCCGCGCCCTGCTCGAGAAAGCGCGCGGATAGCCCTGACAGACTTAAACATGATTAACGCGATCAACTATGTTGACGCGCGCTTTTGTGCTGGCTAATAACCTGATGTCTGCAGTCACATTTGACTGCCCATCCGACCTTTAGCCAACGATTGGATTGTGATCGTGAACTTCTCAACCCATTTCCGGACCGCCACTGCGGTTCTCGCCCTTGCAGCTTCGCTCGCCCTCACCGCTGGAGCGTCTGCACAGGACGTTACTGTTGCCCACCCCCAGGGCGAAACCACGATTTCGGGCGTGCCCGAAAAAGTCTTCGTCATCGATTGGGCCGCGTACGACAACCTGACCGCACTCGGCATTGATGTTGCCGGCGCCCCCGGCTCGAACGTTCCCGGCTATCTTGCCGACGGGGTGAGCGCCGATATGTTCAATGTCGGTTCGCTCTTTGAGCCCGATTTCGAGGGCATCGCCGCCGAGCAGCCGGACCTGGTGATCGTTGCCGCCCGTTCGGCAGCAGCCTACCCGACCCTGACCGAAATCGTGCCGACCATCGATATGTCGGTCAACAACACCGACCTTGTCGCTGGTGTTGAAGCCAACATCGAACAGCTTGGCGAAATTTTCGGCGTGCAGGACCGCGCGGCCGAACTGATCGCTGATCTCGATGCCAAGATCGCGGAAGCCACCGCAGCCGCCGAAGGACAGGGCACAGGGCTGGTGCTCGTCACCAATGCCGGCAATCTGGGCGTTTACGGCCCCGATTCGCGCGTCGCCTGGATCTACAACGAACTGAGCATCCCCTCGGTCATGGACGAAGTCGAAGACGGCGATCATGGCGGCGACGGCGTGTCGTTCGAATTCCTGCTTGAGGCCAACCCCGATTGGCTGTTCGTCGTCGACCGTGACGCCGGCGTTGGCAATGAAGGCGCCGCCCGCGCCCTGCTCGATAACGAGCTGATGCACCAGACGACCGCATGGCAGGAAGATCAGATCATCTATCTCGATCCCCAGGCCGCCTACATCACCATGCATGGCTACACCGGCCTGATGACCATGCTCGATCAGGTGATCGCCGGCTACACCGCCGAATAATCTCGGATCGATACAACGCGCCCGGCGGTTTCTCCGCCGGGCCCTCTTTTTGCTTCCGGTCCCATTCGGTCGGGCTCGTTCCAAAGGCAGGCGCCAGTGCGGCTTCTTATTGCGGCAATTGTCGTGACGTTCATTCTTGCGATTGTCAGCCTGTTTGTCGGCGTAAGCGACGTGTCGCTTCAGACGCTTCTGTCCTCGAATGCCGAAGACAGGGCCACTCAGATTCTCCTGATCAGCCGCATCCCACGCACGCTGGCCATTCTGTTGGCAGGGTCCTCCCTCGCCATTGCGGGTCTGGTCATGCAAATGATCGTGCGCAACCGGTTCGTCGAGCCGTCCACGGCAGGGACGACCGAATCCGCTACGCTGGGTTTTCTCGTCGTCACGCTCTTTGCCCCCGGATGGCCGCTTATGGCCAAGATGGCGGTCGCGGCCGTGTTCGCCCTTGCGGGCACCGCCTTGTTCCTGCGCCTTTTGCGTTTCGTGCCGCTGCGCGATGTCTTGCTGGTGCCGCTGGTCGGCATCATGCTGGGCGGGGTGATCGGGGCCGTAACGACCTTCTTTGGTTATCGCTTCAACCTCATGCCATCGCTGCTGGCGTGGAGCATGGGGGATTTTTCCGGCGTACTGCGGGGGCGCTATGAATTGTTGTGGTTCGGGCTGGCCGGAACCGTAATGGCCTACATAGCGGCCGATCGCTTTACCGTGGCCGGGATGGGGCAGGATTTCACAACCAATTTGGGCCTGAACTACAAGCTGGTCATGCGGCTGGGGCTGGTGATCGTCTCGATTGTCAGCGCCGTTGTGCTCGTCTCGGTGGGCTCAATTCCGTTTCTGGGCCTGATCGTTCCTAACGTCGTCAGCCTGATGATCGGCGACAATATGCGCCGGACCGTCCCCTGGGTGGCCGTTCTGGGCGCCGCATTCGTTCTGGCCTGCGATATACTGGGCCGTATCCTGCGCTTTCCCTATGAAATCCCGATCAGCGTCGTGGTCGGCACCATCGGCTCGGGGCTGTTCCTCTATCTGTTGTTGAGGAAGCGCCACAATGCCTAGTTTGCGCTGGTCGCGCCCGACCATTGTTCTTGCCATCCTTGCCGCACTCGCTCTGATCTCGATTGTCTGCTTCATGACGCTGGGAGCGCGAGGAAGCTGGAGCTTCATCATTCCCTTCCGTGGGCGCAAGCTCATCGGCCTGCTGCTGGTGGCCTATTCGGTCGCCGTCTCGACGGTGTTGTTCCAGACGGTAACCAACAACCGCATCCTCACGCCTTCCATCATGGGGTTTGACGCGCTCTACATCCTTTTGCAGACGTCGATCGTCTTCTTTCTGGGGCCGCAAATGCTGGCCCTGATGAACCCCTACATGCAGTTCAGTGTCGAACTGGTCCTGATGATCGGCTTTTCCTGGCTGCTGTTCCAATGGCTGTTTCTGAACGAGGGCAGGAGCCTGCATCTGCTCGTGCTGGTGGGAATCGTGTTCGGGATATTCTTCCGCTCGCTTTCCAGCTTCATGCAAAGAATGCTCGATCCCAACGCCTTTCAGGTGCTGCAGGACAGCTTCTTTGCCAGTTTTTCAACCATCGACACGACGCTTCTCGGCGTCTCGATGGGCATTATTTCTGTCGTGACACTTGTGTTGTGGCGCATGGGCCATACGTTCGATGTGTTGTCGCTGGGGCGCGATACCGCCATCAATCTGGGGGTGGAGTACAAGCGCTCCGTTGTCATCATTCTCGTGATGGTATCGGTTCTCGTGTCGGTATCGACAGCACTGGTCGGTCCCATTACGTTCTTTGGGCTGCTGGTGGCCAGCTTGGCCCACGGGCTCGTCGGGACCTCAAAGCATAAACTCATCCTGCCAGCGGCCGTGCTGCTCGGGGTCATTGCATTGGTCGGCGGCCAGACGCTGTTCGAGCGCGTCTTTGAATTCGACACGGCACTGTCCATTATCGTCGAGTTCCTTGGTGGCCTCGTGTTTATCATTCTCATTCTGCGCGGAGCGGCCCGATGATCATCACTTCCGGCCTCAAGAAATATTATGGCGAGACCGCCGTCGTTGACGACGTTTCGGTCGAGTTGCCATCGGGGGGTATCACCTCGATCATCGGCCCGAACGGGGCGGGAAAATCGACAATGTTGTCCATCGTCTCGCGCCTTTTGGGAATGGATGCGGGCTCGGTGACCGTAGACGGGTTGGATGTCTCGAAATCGCCCAGCGACGTTCTCGCCAAGCGCCTGTCGATCCTGCGCCAGGACAACCACATGACCGCGCGGCTGACCGTCCACGATCTGGTGTCCTTCGGGCGCTATCCCTATTCCAAGGGAAGGCTGACCATCGAGGACAAGGGCCATATCGACCAGGCGATCAGCTATCTCAACCTCGACGACCTCAAGGGACGGTTCCTCGACGAGCTGTCGGGTGGGCAGCGCCAGCGCGCGTTCGTTGCCATGGTGCTGTGCCAGGACACCGATTACGTGCTGCTCGACGAACCGCTGAACAACCTCGACATGAAGCACGCAATGGGCATGATGAAACTCATGCAGCGCGCCTGCAAGGAACTGGGCAAGACCGTCGTGCTGGTCCTTCACGACATCAATTTCGCGTCCTGGTATTCCGACTACATAATTGCCATGAAAAACGGACGGGTGATCCGCCACGGGTCACGCGACGACATCATCACGCCAGAAGCGCTCAAGGACATCTACGACATGGACATCAACGTCCATGAAATCGGCGGGCACAAGGTTTCGCTGTTCTACGACTGAGCCTTACCGGTCGATGGTGCCCGTCGTGAGGTAGCGCTTCGCCATCTCTGCCGTCCCCGAAGCAAACGTATCGTGCAGGCTCTGCGCCAGCTCGGTTTCGGCGTGCGAGCCGGTCCACGCCAGCAGGGCCATGCGGCGCAACATGACCATGGCGTCGAGCATGGCTTCGTCCTCCGGCCCATAGGCACGGTGCTCGCGATAGCCCTCGAGCCACGCGGCGCGCAGGGCAGGGACGGTATCGCTGTCCTCGAAAAACGAGACCGCCGCGCCGAAATCATAACCGAACCAGCAAAAGCCGCTATCGTCGAAATCGATCAGCCGCGTCACGCCATCCGACACCAGCAAATTGGCCAGCCGCATATCGGCGTGGATAAGCCCGAACCGGTCCCTGCCCATGCCATAGTCCGCCAGCTGTGCGCGCAGGTGTGCATCGAGCCTGTCCAGCATCGCGCGTACCGCTCCCGAAACGCCAGGGGCGGCCCGCCAGTCGCCCCAGATGGCGTCGGGATCGAGGATCGCCGCGTCGGTCCAGGCCTGGCGCTCAAATGGCCAGGGCGGCGTCCAGTCGATGATGTGGGCATGGCATTGGGCTGCGAGTGCTCCCAACTGCCGGAACACCGGCGCAAGGTCGTCTTCCTCCTGGGGTTCTGAACCCTCCTCGAAGGCAAAGGCGACCATGTGCCGTGTGTCGCCCAAAAACTCCGCTTCCTGAACCAGCGCGCCGTCATTCCCGGTCAACGGTCGTGGAGTGAAAAGTCCGGCATCGCGCCGCAAGGCTCCCATCCATGCCAACTCGCTCTCAATAGCGAGGCGGGAATGATAGCCGGGCCGATGAACCCGCAGAATGGCTTTGCCGCCATCGGGTCTATCGATGCGAAATGTGTGGTTTTCGGAAAGATTGATAAGCGTTGCAGAGCCGCGTTCAAAACCGGGCCAGAGCAAAAGGGCCTCCGAAAGCCCCTTCCAATCGTCAGTCATGCATTTCCCCCTGCATGACCGCCTTATCGGTCACAGCAAGGGGAAATGTCTACGCCGGAATGATAAAAAAAGCCCGGCATGGCAGATGCAATACCGGGCTTTTGTGGATGTCAGTGCGACCAGGTTGTGTATCCGATCGAAAGCGAGGACGGCGCGATACCGTTGATGCGGAACTGGCTGATGCGGCCCGCGCCGGTTTTGGCGCAGACATAGGTTCCCACCGAGACATCTTCGAGCGGCACCTGGGCTGAGCTGAAGCTGGCCGTGAAGCACCCGGCAAAGCCGCGGTTGCTGCCATCTCCCAGCGCAAGGCTGGCGCCGTTGACCGGGGTTATGAACCGGCTTGAGGGCGTTGCGGCCTGGAACCAGATGTCGGTCCCCGAACCGCCAACCGCGCCATTGTCCAGGTTGGCCCTGAAGGTCTGGGGCAGATCGATCGGTCCCGTCGAGTAAGTCGAGAACGAGGGGATCGGGGTCGGCAGGGGAATCGGCAGGGGCAGCGGAATGGGCAGCAGCCCGGTATAGACCCGCAGCGAAGACGCCTGATTGGCTATGGCCGGATCCAGAATCGGCGAGCTGGCCGTTACGTTGACGCAGGAACCGGTCAGGTTGACGTTGGTGCAAAGGCGGGCCTTGGCCGCGCCAAACAGCCGGACCGACGAGATTTCGTCGTTGAACGTCGCGTTGAGCGTATTGCGGATGCCTACGCCATAGCAGAACTCGTCTCCGCCGTAATTGATGCCCGTGTAAAAGCACGCTTCATCGCCGGCCGGCGCGGGCGGCGGTGGAGGTGGGGGCGCAGGCGGCGTCGGGGTTGGCGTTGGAGCCCCACCGCAATTGATCGAAAAATCGGGACCGGAAGGACCAATGGTGATCCCGAAGCTGCAATCGGGGCTCGGCGGTGTCGGGGGTGGGGCAACGGGCGCCAGATAGCTGCCGCTCACCCAACCATTGGGGCCGGTGTGGGTGATATGGCACCAGCCGCTGGGAACGCATTCTGTAACGTCCACGACCTCGCCGGGCGAGAGCGTATCGAGTACGCCAAAACTGGTGCCGGGGCCCGAGCGGACATTGAGTGTGGTGGTGGAGGCCGCTGGCGCGGCCAATACTGCAGTCGCCGACGAAACTATACCCGTCAGTCCGATTGCCAGTGAGATAATCGTCTTGAAAGTCGTCACGGTAGCCTCCTGAGTGCGGTGAGCGCCACCTTGGCGCCACATTCCACAGCGGTATCGCTTGACGGCTGAACGCCCTCTGAACCGCCTCGTTATGGGGCTTTCAGGAATGCGGACCCGTTTTGCCCGGGCGAAAGCGTCCTGTAATCGAACAGACGGCGGCTTATTTTGCCACACATGTGGCGCGGCGCGTAACAAAAAAGGGCCTGGCGTCTCAGACGCCAGGCCCTTTAAAAAAATGGTCGGAGCGGCCGGATTTGAACCGACGACCCTTTGTCCCCCAGACAAATGCGCTACCAGGCTGCGCTACGCCCCGATTGGCCTTTCACCTATATAATAGCGCTCCATAGCGCAAGGGGTTCGATGGGCAAAAAGCTGTGCGGCGGGAACATGTTCCCAGCTTGGGTCGTTTCTGCTCAATTCATCGAGGGGATTGTTCGATGCCAATACTTTTGATCATTCTGGTTGCCTTACTGATCGGGACCGTCGGCTTCTGGGACGCATTGGGAGCGCTGCTCGGCGCGGTCGCGCTTCTGGCGCTGTTCTGGGTGCTGGTCGCCATAACAGGAATCGTTGTCGTCCTGTGGCTGATCAGGAAGGTCTTTTAGGGCAGTTCGCGCCGCTGACCGGTGGCATGGCGCGACGCTGCGCAAACGCCCCACACCAGCCCCGTCACCAAAAACCAGTGCCGCCAGTGATCGGTGTCGATGATGGCCGAGAGCGCGATCATGGGCACGAAAGTGGCAAAGACCGGAATCAGCAGCGGGCGGTTCGACTGGCGGACCAGCGCTTTGGCGCCCGCGGCCAATGTCGATCCGACAAGCAGGTAATAGACAAGCGCACCGCCCCAGCCATAGGTCAGTGCGACGTTGAGATAGGTATTGTGCGGTTGCTCGGTGACCCGCAGATAGCCGTATTCCAGGGGCCCGATGCCCCACGGATGGCTGAGTGCCACGTCGATCGTGTACCAGATGCGCCCAAAGCGCCCCAACTCGCCAGTGTCGTAACTCTGGGTAAGGGAAAAGCGCTGGGTGAAAAGGTCTGAGACGACAGGAATCGACAGCAGCACCGCCATGGCGGCAGCCAGCAGCATCAGCCCGCCAATCGCAATCAGCAGCAGGCGCACTTTTTCCCGCGCCGATGCCTCGAGAAAAAACACCAGGGCAAAGACCAGCAATGACGATGCGGCCAGATGGCCCCACGCGCCGCGCGAAAAACTCACGAATACCCCGATAAAGATCACCAGATAGGCAATGCCGTTCCAGAGAGAGGAGCGTCCTGTACCCAGCAGCACGCGTTGCAGGGCAAACATCGCAGGCAGGATGAGGAAGGGGCCATAGACGTTGGGGTCGTTGAAAAATGCCTTGGCGCGGCCGAACCGCAGCAAAACCTCTTCGCCCGGCAGCAGCCCCATATAGGCCAGCGTTCCCACCGCCGAGGTGATCAGCGCAATGCCGACATAGGCATTGGCGATCAGCCGCATATGGGCGTGAGGCGCCTGGGCGACAAAGTTGGCCGCGAAATAGCTGGTAATCAGCAGAAAGATCGTGACGAGGTTGAAGATCAGCCCGTCGAGTACGTCCTGGTAGAGCGTGAAAAACGGCGCGATCAGCGCGAACGGGGTGAACGCGACAACGATGAGCAACAGCGGCAGGGTCTCGCGCCGCAGCTGCAGCCCGCCGGCCAGCGCCACGGCAAAGGCCAGAAGAAACGTCACCTCATAGGGCGATGGCTCGAAGATGACGAAGCCGCCAGAAAATATCCATATCCCGACGAGCAACCCCAGCGCCCGCTTGGCGCTCGCGCCGAGCCAGGCTCTGCCGCGCTCGGACCGCCCAAGGCTACTCGAAGCGGGAAGGGCGAGGGTCAAAACGCGTTCTCGTTCTTGGTGAACAGCGAAACCGGCGTCATTACCAGAATGTAGAGATCGAGCAGGATCGACCAGTTCTCGATGTAGTAGAGATCATGGTCGACACGGGCCATCAGCTTGTCGACGGTATCGGTTTCGCCGCGCCAGCCATTGATCTGCGCCCAGCCGGTGATGCCCGGCCGGACCTTGTGCCGCGCGAAGTACCCATCGACAGCATCGTGATAGAGCCGGTTTGCAGCCTTGGCCTCCAGGGCGTGCGGCCGCGGCCCGACGATGGACAGCTCGCCCTTGAGCACATTGAAGAGCTGGGGCAACTCATCGATCGACGTCTTGCGGATGAAGCGCCCGACCGGGGTGACGCGCGGATCGTCCCGCGTCACCAGTTTGGACGCCTTTGCGTCGCTCATGTCGGTGTACATGGAGCGGAATTTATAGACTTCGATCAACTCGTTGTTAAAGCCATGCCGGTTCTGCCTGAACAGGATGGGGCCTTTGCTCGTCGCCTTGATGGCAATGGCAGTCGCCAGCATCAGCGGCGAGAGCACGATGAGCGCGAACACCGCCACGAGCTTGTCGAACACCCATTTGAACACGAGGTTCCAGTCCGATATGGGCCGATCGGCCATCTCGAAAACCGGCAGGTCGCCAACATAGGAATAGGTCTTGTCGGTAAAGCGCAGCTTGCTCATATGCGCGCTGAGCCGGATATCGACAGGCAGCACCCAGAGCTGGCGCAGCATTTCGAGCAGCCGGGATTCGGCCGAAAGCGGCATCGAGACGATCACCAGATCGATCCTCGCCCGGCGAGCGAACTCGATGAGATCGGCCACCTTGCCGAGTTTCTTCAGCCCGGCAACGGCCCCGGGCGAGCGCTCGTCGTCACGGTCGTCAAAAAGACCTATCAGTTCGATGTCGCTGGTCGCGCTTTTTTCTATCGCTGTCACGAGGGCTTCGGCGCCCGCTCCACCACCCACGATCACTGTGCGCCGCCGCAGGCGGCCCTTGGTCGACCAGTCGAGAACCAGTGCCCGCAACGCCAACCGGTAGCAGATCAGCAGGACGCCCCCCGACAGGGCCCAACTGCCCAGCCAGACGCGGGATACGAGATCTCCGGCCTTGAAGATAAACAGTCCGGCAACGACCAGCAGGAAAACCCCGGCCCAGCCCCCCAGCACGCGCAGGACCTGCTTGAAAACCGTTCTGTAGGCCGCGATCCGGTGGGTGCGGGCGATGTTGAAGGCGATATTTGCGGCGGCGACGATGCCAAGCGAAAGCGGCACATAGAGCACCGCATCGACCCCATTGAGGTAAAACAGATAGATGCCCAACCCGAGCGAGAGCAGCAGCGCTGCTTCGACCAGCTGGGCAAAACCCGAGACCAGCTTGTGCGAAATCGCCGGGGCAATGGGCGCGCGCGCCACAGTTTCCGCATCGGCCCCAAGGGTGCCGGTTGCTCCCTCTGCATTCGTGGAAATGTGGCTAAGTACGGCTTGTTTGGGATCGACCCTGAACACGGGTTGGCCTCGCACTGATCGTCATGGATTTCGTGCGCGGGACTATGGGGTGTCGAAGGTGAAAAGGGGTTAAAATGACCCCTCGCAATTGGTCAAATGGTTAGCGACTGGTAGAGAGCCTCGATTTCGTCCACCATTCGGGTGAGCGAAAAGCGCGACTGGACGAAATCCCGCCGCGCATCGGCCTCGGTTTCCAGAGGCGCCGGTGCGGCAAGAAACCCAGCCATTGCCGCCCTGAGCGGTGCCACGTCGTTGGGCGCAATCAGGCTCTGTGCGGTCGGGCCGAAAATTTCGCCGATGCCTCCGACATTGGTCGCGATGATCGGCCGTCCGGCGGCTGCGGCCTCCATCACCACATAGGGCAATGATTCGGCACGGGAGGGGACCAGAACGCAGCGCCCGCTGGCGAAAATTTCGCGCGCCGGACGGATGCCTGCCAGCTTGACGCGGCCGGTGAGCTCCAATTGCCCGATCCGCTCACGCAGGGCATCTGCATCGGGGCCGTCACCGGCCATGACAATGCTCGCCGGGCGGCCATCGGGTGCGCGCAGCGGCGCCAGGGCCTCAACGATCAGGTCGATCCCCTTGAGCGTCCGCAATTCCCCGACAAAGGCGAAGTCGGCGGCATCCGCGTCCGGTTGAATGGGAACGAACTCGGCCTCGGCCAACCCGTTATGGATCACTTCCTGGCGCCCCTTCGGCTGGGCGGCATGCGCAGCGAAGGTTTTCTGGGCGTAGCGGCTTTCAAAAATCAGCGCGTCGGTCAGTCGCAAAAGGGAACGTTCGATGGTCATGAACAGCCCGCCCGACAGCGACCTCGGATCGAAATGGAGTGCGCCGCCGTGCGGCGTATAGACAGCACCCGTGCGTTTCCGCCCAATGCGCGCCAGCCGCGCCCCAAACCCGCCCTTGGCGCCGTGCCCATGCAGGATATCGGCGCCCGTCGATTTGGCCAGCGCCCGGATTTTTGCGGGAGTGGTCATGTCCTGCGGGCCCAAAAGGCGCGGGATTGGAAACCGGTGGATGCCCAACGCGGCGAACGGCTCCAAAATTGCGAGCTTGGAATCAGATTGCGCGTCGCCGCTCTCGTCGACAACGATTCCGACCTCATGGCCGCGTTCGGCCAGCGTCCGCGTGAGATCGGCAACGTGCCGGAACAACCCGCCGACGGGCGCACGCATCACCTGGAGAACCCGCAGTTTGTCCTTGGCCACGGGTCAGATCCAGCGCTCGGCGATGACGATGGTGTCGCCTGGCAGGATGGGGAAATCGAGTTCCACGCTGCCCTTCACCATCTCATTGCCCTGCCGGCGATAGATGGTTGCCGTGTTCCGGTTGGCGGTGTCGGTAAAGCCACTCGCGGCGCTGATCGCCGCGCGTACGGTCATGCCGTAAGTGTAGGCATACTGCCCCGAGGCACCGACGGCACCCTGGATGAAAAAGGGCCTGTATTCAGCAACTTCCACGGCGACGTTCGGGTTTCGCATGTAGCCGGCGGCCAGCGCCGACGCCACCCTGCGCGACAGCGCTTCGGCGGTGCCGCCCCGGGCTGGTACAGCGCCGACCAGCGGCATGGAGATCGCGCCCGAATCGTCGACCCTGTAGGTGTTGGTGAGGTTGGCATCACCGTAGACGCTGATGCGCAAGACATCGCCGCTGTCGAGCAGGTAGGGGCCGCTCTGTTCCACCAGATAGGTGGCAGGACGTCCGCTATGTGCGCACGCTCCCAGAAAGAGCGGCAACAAAAGCAAGGCTAGGCGCAGCCGACCCATCATATTCGTCCCGTTTCATGCAGTAACGTTAGGTCTCCCACGTCATGGTTAAAAAGCCCTTATCGCGCGCCGGAACACTGTCGGGCTTAACCGAATGCTTACCATGAAGGGGCGATAAGCCTGTGACGACGAAGGGGCGATGACATGAACGATTCTGCATCCGGGGCAGACAAGTCCGAGGAAAGCATCGACGCCAGCGTCATTTTGAAGGCCGTGGTGTCGAAGCTGCTGCGCATCGGTTTCGTGACCGTGCTGCTGCTGGCGGCGGCCTATGCGGTTCTGCTCTTTGTGCCCAAACTTTACGAATCACGTGCCGAATTGCTCGTGGAGCCGCGCAATACCGCCTATACAAGCGCGGCAAGCAACCAGAGCGCCGAAACCTACTATATCGACATCGCAACCGTTTCGAGCCAGATCGAACTCATCAAATCGCGGGACACGATCCTTGCCGCAGTAGACGCTGCGGCGCTGCGCGACGAGCCCGCATTCGAGGGCTGGAGCGACAGCAAGCTCGTTGCCGAAATCAGTGAAAACCTTGTGGTGACCCAGGAACGCGCTTCGCGGCTGATTTCGGTCGCCTATCGCCACACCGATGCCGATCTGGCTGCCAAGGTTGCCAACGCAATCGTCCAGGCCCACGTCCAGAGGCGGGCTGGTCAGCAGATATCGGATACGGTCGATGCGACCGCCTGGCTGCAGCAGGAAATCAACCGCCTGCGCGAAAGCGTCGTCAACGCCGAGCGGGCAATTGCCGATTTCCGCGTCCAGAACGATCTGTTCACGGGCTCCAACAATGAGAGCCTGACCAATCAGCAGCTCTCCAATTTCTCGGCCCAGATCACGGCGGCCAATGAGCGGCGCAACGCCGCCGAGTCGCGGGCCCAGTTGATCCGCAGCCTGCTCGAATCCGGGCAGTCGGTTGGTGGGGTCTCCGACGTGCAGGCATCGGCCATCGTTCAGCAATTGAGCCAGGAAATGGCGCGCCTGCAGGGTGAGCGTGCGCAGCAGGCAGCGACGTTCCTCTCCAGCCACCCGACCATCCGCGCGCTGGACGCCCAGATCGCCGAAATCAACACCCAGATTTCCAACGAGGGCCGCCGGGTCGCTCAGGCGCTCGAAGCGCAAGCCCAGATCGAGGCCGATCTCGAACGGTCGCTGCAGGCCGAACTGGAACGGGTCAAGGTTACAGCGGGCGCCGATACGATCGAAGGCGTGACGCTTGCCGAACTCGAACGCGAGGCGACTGCCCAGCGCGAACTGCTTAACGCCTATCTGTTGCGCTTCACCGAGGCTTCTGCGCGCTCCGACATGAGCTCGGCGCTCCCCGATGTACGCATCGTCAGCGAGGCCGTGGCCGCGACCACGCCCGCTTCACCCAAATCGAGTCTCGTGCTTCTCGCTGTTGGGGTGGCCGCGGTACTGCTGCAGGTCGGCGGGGTCATCTTTTCCGAACTGCTGTCGGGCCGGGCCCTCGTCGAACGTTCCGCACGCCGAACGGAGCCCGAGATCGGCGAGGAAGACCATGCCGAGGCCACGCCGGCCGTTGCGGAAAGCCCCGAGGTGCCGGCGCCGCCCCAACCCCTGCCGATTACCGGCCATCGGCCACCAACCACCCTGATCGATACGGAAATCGAGGCGCTCGCGGCCAGCGTGCTGGCTAGGCTCGATCGGTTGATCCTCGTGGCGTCCGACAGCAACGAACAGGAATGCCTTGATTTTGCCGAACGCCTGACGGCAGCGATCGTGGACAACGGCCAAAGCGTTGCAGAAATCGATGCGGCGAGCAGGCAGCAGGGCATCGAATTGGGTCTCACCGATCTGTGCGCGGAAGGGGCCGAATTCGGTGATGTCGTGCATCGCGGTGCCGACGAGCGATTTGCTTTCGTGCCGTGGGGGCAGGGCACCCGGCTCAACCGCAACACCGAGCGCGTGGCAACGCTGGTCGAGGCGCTCTCCGACATCTACGAGGTCATCGTTGTCGTCACGGGCCGGGTCGGCATGACATCGAGCCTGCCGCTTTTCGCGGGTGTGGATGGCAAATGCGTGCTGCTCTCTTCGTCCGGGCCGAACAGCGCATCGGCCACAAGGGACATCGCCGCCCTGGGCTTCGACGATGTCCGGGTCATTACGACGGCTGCCGAACGGCAGTCCGAAGTCGCCTGAGAGCCCGGCAATGCCGCGTTACGGACTTTATAAGGCCGCCTTCGAGGCGCTGGCTCTGCCCGGTGTGCCGGGTACCCTCCGGCGGTTTTCCGCCGCGCGCGGCCTGATCTTTACGCTTCACCGGGTTTTGCCCGACGCGCCGGCCCCTTTTGCACCCAATTCCATCCTGCAGATCCGCCCCGATTTCCTCGAAGCGGTGATCCTGAGGGCGCGTAAGGCCGGGTTCGATATCGTCGATCTCGACGAAGCCGCCAGACGCATCATTGCCGAGGGCGCCAAGCCCTTCATCGTCCTGACCTTTGATGACGGCTATCGCGACAATCTCGTTCACGCCCTGCCCATCCTGCGCAAGCACGCCGCGCCCTTCACGCTCTATATCCCGACGGGGCTGATCGACGGGGTAGGGCTCGTCTGGTGGCAGGCGCTCGAAGACATCATTGCCGCCAATGACGTCGTGGTCTTCGAGATGCCCGAGGGGCCGTATTACGGCGATGGCGGAACCCTGGAGCAGAAAAGCGCGACCTTCGCCCAGGTCTATGAGCGCTACCGCAAGATGCCCGAGTCCGACCGCGAGGCTTCGATAAGGACGCTGGCCGAGCGCTACGGCTTTGACCTCGCCGCACACTGCCGCGACCTCATTATGGACTGGTCCGAACTCAAGACTTTCGCGAACGACCCGCTCTGCACCATCGGCGCGCATACGGTCTATCACTACGAGCTTTCAAAGCTGGAAGAACACCAGATGCGAGCCGAGATCGAACAATCGGCCAACGTCCTCGAAGCGCAGTTCGGCAAGCGCCCGAAGCATCTCTCCTATCCCATCGGAGGGGTTGCCGCCGCGGGCCCTCGCGAGTTTGCAGCGGCAACCGATCTGGGATTTGCCACCGCCGTGACCACGCGCCCCGGCGGCCTCTACGCAGAACACGCCGCGCACATGAATGCGCTGCCCCGTGTGTCGCTCAATGGCCTGTTTCAGGAAAAGCGCTTCATCGACGTGTTCCTGACCGCCGAAGTGTTCACCCTGATGCGGCGTGGTCGCCGGCTCGACGTGGAATAATCAGGCGTCGGGGCGCTGCATCCAGCGGATCACCACCATCGCGGGAAACACCCAGGCGAGCCCGAACAGCACGAAAAACGCGAGGTGGACGAGATTGTGGGCGCCGACCAGCCACAGCTCATAAATCCACATGCCCAGCGCTGCCCATATGACGAGCACCAAAAGGGTCAGTCCGATGCCGACGGCCTTGCGCTGGCGCTGGGTCATTGCTGTCTCCGTGCTGCGGCGTTTGTTATCATTGCCATTTGCCGGGCACCCCATTAGCACTTCGGTCAGGATTGACAACTCCGGTACGTTTACTGTGTCTGCCATCGCCTCCGCTGGTTCCGCACCGCTCGATTACGATCGCATAAGGCCCGTCCGCATCTGGCTTTATTGCCTCGCGGCATTCGTCTTGCTGATCGTTATAGTGGGCGGCGGTACACGGTTGACCGAGTCCGGGCTGTCGATAACCAGCTGGAAGCCGATTTCCGGCATCGTGCCGCCGCTTTCGGCCGCCGACTGGCAGGCGGAATTCGAGGCTTACCAGCAGATTCCGCAATTCCGGCTGGTCGAAAGCTGGATGGGCGTCGAGGAATTCAAATCCATCTTCTGGTGGGAATGGGGACACCGCTTTCTCGCGCGTATGCTGGGCTTTGCCTTTGCCATTCCGTTCGCGATTTTCCTTGTCCAGCGCCGCATCCCCAAAAGCCTCGTCTGGCCAATGGCGGGTCTGTTTGTCGCAGGCGCCTTCCAGGGATTTCTGGGCTGGTGGATGGTGTCTTCGGGCCTTTCGGAGCTGACCTCGGTTTCCCAATACCGCCTCGCAGCCCATTTGTGCGCCGCGAGCGTCCTGATGATGGCGCTCGTCTGGGTGGCGAGAACGCTCGAGCCGCCTGTAACAGGTGTGGCGCCGTCCCCCGGATGGCTGGTGGCCAACTGGGTGCTGGTAGCGCTGCTGTTCATCCAGATCGGGGCAGGGGCGTTGGTCGCCGGACTCGACGCCGGGTTCATCTACAACACCTGGCCGCTGATCGACGGCGCGATCATCCCCGATGGCCTGTTTGCCGTCGATCCCGCGTGGAAGAACGCTTTCGAAAACATGCTTGCCGTGCAGTTCAACCACCGCAATCTGGCGTACTTAATAACCATCTACGCGCTTGTTCTTTGGTGGCGCGGCCGCAAAAGCCCCGGAATTGCAGGCATTCACGCCTGGCTGCCGCGTATCGCCGTGCTCATTGTGCTCCAGGTGACCGTAGGGATCACCACGCTGTTGTCGGTGGTCAATATTCCCGTTGCGCTGGTCCATCAGGCTCTGGCGTTCACGCTGGTCTCGATGGTGGTGGCCTATCTCTCTGATATGCATAGACTTTCTGTGCGGTAAGATTATACCGCAAGCATAAGTCATTGTTTTTACGTAGAAAATACTTTGTGCTTGACGGCATTGCAGGTCACCTGTATCACCCGCGTCGAAATGGCCATTCGCAAGTCTGGCCGGGGATGGGCCGCCCGCTTTGGCGGCCTTGTCTCGTAAGAGATATCCAAAAGGATCAAGAACAATGAAAACCTACTCGGCCAAAGCTGGCGAGATCGACAAGAAGTGGGTTTTGATCGACGCGGAAGGTCTAGTTGTAGGCCGTCTCGCTGCGGTCATCGCAACCCGTCTGCGCGGCAAGCACCTGCCGACCTTCACCCCCAATCAGGACATGGGCGACAACGTTATTGTCATCAATGCAGACAAGGTGAAGTTCACCGGCAAGAAGCTCGATGACAAGCGCTTCTACTGGCACACCGGTTATCCCGGCGGCATCAAGGATCGCACAATGCGCGAACTGCTCGAGGGTCGTTTCCCCGAGCGCGTCGTGGAAAACGCCGTGCGCCGCATGATGCCGGGCGGTCCGCTGACCCGTGCCCAGCTCAAGAACCTGCGCGTTTACGCCGGTGCCGAGCATCCCCATGAAGCCCAGCAGCCCGAAACGCTCGATGTTGCCGCGCTCAACAGCAAGAATGTGAGGGTGAAGTAATATGTCCGAGACCATCAACTCCCTCGAAGACCTCGGCACGGCCACCGACACCACTGTCGATGACGCGCCGGTTTATACCCAGAAGCTCGACAGCTACGACCGCGCCTATGCCACCGGCAAGCGCAAGGACGCCGTTGCCCGCGTGTGGGTCAAGCCCGGTTCGGGCAAGATCACCGTCAACGGCAAGGAATTCACTGCCTATTTCGCCCGCCCGGTTCTGCAGATGATCTTGCAGCAGCCCATCGTGGCGACTGAGCGCGTGGACCAGTATGACGTGATCGCAACCGTCGCTGGCGGCGGTCTGTCCGGTCAGGCCGGTGCCATCCGTCACGGCCTGTCCCAGGCGCTGACCCACTACGAGCCCGAGCTTCGCCCGGTCCTCAAGAAGGGCGGCTTCCTGACCCGCGATAGCCGTGTTGTTGAACGTAAGAAGTACGGCAAGGCCAAGGCCCGTCGTTCGTTCCAGTTCTCCAAGCGCTAGTACAACGCTTTCGGATTTTCGAAAGGCCCGCTTCCAGCGGGCCTTTTTTTGTTGGTCCAGGGGTGGTCATCGACCGATTGCATCTTATATAGGCACCTCTGGCCAGAGGGCGGACTTCCATGAATATGCAGATAACGACCGCAGAACCGGCGGTTGCGGTTCTGGGTCTCAACAAGACCTATGACACGGGCTTTCAAGCCCTCAAAGACATCAATCTCGACATCAGGGTGGGCGAAATTTTCGCTCTGCTCGGACCGAACGGCGCGGGCAAGACTACGCTGATCGGTACGATTTGCGGCATGGTCCGCCCGACGGATGGACAGATTCTGGTCGGTGGCCACGATGTGGTCACCGAATTCCGCAAGACGCGGGCCATGATCGGGCTGGTGCCTCAGGAGCTGAGCTCGGACCGGTTCGAAACCGTGTGGGCCACAGTTTCGTTCACCCGCGGCCTGTTCGGCAAGCCGCGCAACGACAAGGTGATCGAAAAGATCCTGCGTGATCTTTCGCTCTGGGACAAGCGCAACGACAAACTGATCACGCTCTCGGGCGGTATGAAGCGGCGCGTGCTGATTGCCAAGGCGCTAAGCCACGAACCCAAAATCCTGTTTCTCGACGAGCCCACGGCAGGCGTCGACGTCGAACTTCGGCGCGACATGTGGAACGTCGTGCGCGAGCTGCGCGAAAACGGCGTCACGATTATTCTCACCACCCACTACATCGAAGAAGCCGAGGAAATGGCCGATCGGATCGGCGTCATCTCCAATGGCGAGATTATTCTGGTCGAGGAAAAGAACGAACTGATGCGCAAGCTCGGCAAGAAGGATCTTGCCGTTCAGTTGCAAGAGCCGCTCAAAACCCTGCCGCAATCGCTGAACGATCTCGGGCTCAAGCTTTCCGATGATGGCGAGGAACTGCGCTACAGCTATGACAGTCAGGCCGACCGCACCGGTATCGCGACCCTGATCGGCGCCCTCAACGCCGAAGGCATCAGCATCAAGGATTTGTCGACCCATCAGTCCTCGCTCGAGGAAATTTTCATTGGCCTTCTGAGGGACCGGACATGAACTACTACGCGATCAAGGCCATCTACATGTTTGAAATGGCGCGCTGGTGGCGCACCGTTACCCAGTCGATCATTTCCCCGGTCGTTTCGACCTCGCTCTATTTCGTCGTCTTCGGCGCTGCCATCGGCTCGCGCATCGAATCGGTCGAAGGCGTCAGCTATGCGGCGTTCATCGTGCCGGGCCTCATCATGCTCTCGCTGCTCCAGCAATCGCTCTCCAACGCTTCGTTCGGAATCTATTTCCCGAAATTTGCCGGTACGGTCTATGAAATCCTGACCGCCCCGATCTCCCATGTGGAGACGGTGATTGCCTTTGTCGGTGCGGCGGCGACCAAATCGGTAATTCTGGCGCTCATTATCCTTTTGACGGCCAGTTTCTTCGTGGACCTCCAGATCCAGCATCCGATCTGGATGGTGACCTTCATGGTCCTGACAGCGATCACCTTTTCGCTCATCGGCTTCATTATCGGCATCTGGGCGGATGGGTTCGAAAAGCTGCAGCTTATCCCGCTGCTGATCGTCACGCCCTTGGCCTTTCTGGGCGGCACCTTCTATTCGATCACCATGTTGCCCGAGACCTGGCAGAATATCGCGCTGCTCAATCCCGTCGTCTATCTCGTGAGTGGTTTCCGCTGGAGCTTTTACGGGGTGGCCGATGTCGATGTTGGGATCAGCCTGGGCATGACCCTGGTTTTCATGGCCATCTCGTTGGCCATCATCACCTGGATATTCAGGACGGGCTACAAGCTACGGGCCTGATCGGAAAGAGCACAGGCCGGCGGCCCAGTCTCAAGCGAGGCGCCGCCGGCTTTTTTATGCAAGCTTGCGTGCGCTGCGTGGCTGATAATTGGTCATCACCCGCTCGATAACCTTGATCGCCTTGCCGGTGCCGTCCTCGGCCCGCAATTGCTCGCCGAGCTTTTCTGCGTTGCGGGCGAAGCCGGGGTTGGAATCGAGCTGGCTCAGCGCATCGGCCAAGGCTTCGGCCGTCAGCTTGCGGCGGCGCACCGGCTTCGGGCCACAGCCCAGTTCGTGCACGCGTCCGCCCCAATAGGGCTGATCGACCATTTGCGGCACGATGAATGTGGGCTTGCCCAGATGCAGTCCCGAGGCCGTAGTGCCCGCGCCGCCGTGATGGACAACGGCTTTCACATATTTGAAAAGCTGGTCGTGCGGTGCCCGGTCGATCACATAGACCTGGTCCGATGCGAGATCGTCGGGCTTGATGCCGCCCCAGCCGCGTCCGACGACCACCCTTCCATTCCAGTGCTTAAGGGCGCCGCGCAGGATATCGGTATTGCGGTCGGCTCCGAATGGCATCGAGCCGAAGCCCACATAGATCGGCGGCGGGCCGCTCTCGATAAAGGTCTTGAACTCGTCGGAAGGCTGCCAGCCTGAATTGTCGGGCAGCATCCAGTAGCCGGTAACGATCGAGGTTTTCGGCCAATCGCGCGGACGCGGCGAAATGATCTCGGAATAGGCGTTCAGCGTCCACAGCGGCGTGCCGTCGGTGTCCTTGAAGAACCCGCCATTCTTGCGCGGTCCCAGCCCCATCAATTCCCGGCGGAGCTTGTTGCGCGGCAAGTTGTAATAAATCTGCTGCACGGTCATCGTCGAATAGGTCAGCCGGTTGATGGTTTTCCCGAAGGTCGGCCCGTAATAGATGCAGAGCGGAAACTCGCTGGTCGAATTGAGCGGCTGCAGCGCCGCGACGATGGCCGGAATGTCGAGCGCCTCGGCGATGTCGATCGAAAAGCTCGTATTCATGTTGAGCATGATGCAGTCGGCGCCCTGGGCCATGTCCCAGGCGGCGCGCGCCGCGCGGTCCACGATCTTCTGGCCCTGGCGGAGCAGGGCGGGGGCGTTGACCAGCAGGTTCTGGTTCATCGCGCGCTCGAACTGGCTCTGCTTGACGAACTCCTGCATCGAGGGCCCAAGGCTCCAGAACTCGATGCCATATCCGGTAACCATCGATTCGAAATCGTCGGTGGTGCCGATGACGACGGAATAGCCTTGAGCGATCATCGCTCGTGCCAGGGCGACATAAGGCTGAACGTCACCTTGCGTGCCCAGTGTGGCCATCGCAATGCGCTTTGTCATCTTCACCTCAATACCCCTGCCGCGGCGGGTGCGCCAAAGGCGCATGGGTCATTTACATTGTCGTTACAGAGCATTATGACGACCCCTCGCGTGTTTCATTTACATAATCGGACAACGAGGGCAAGTCAGATGGAGTCGCCTAAGACAGCAGCACTTCTTGGTGCTTCCGGGTACACCGGAGCTGATCTTTTGCGACTTGGCGTGCGCCATCCTGGCCTCAAATTTGTGGCCCTGACCGCCAACACCCATGCCGGCAAGCCCATGGCTTCCGTGTTTCCGCATCTGGCCATGGCGGCGTTGCCTGACCTTGTGGCCAATGACGACGTGGATTTTTCCGATATCGACGTGGTGTTCTGCGGCTTGCCGCACGGGACGAGCCAGAAACTGGTAGCCGAAATCGCCCAAAAGAATTCCTCCCTGCGTGTCATCGATATGGGGGCCGACTTCCGCTTCCGCAATGCCGAGGACTACGGTCCGGTCTATGGCGCCGATCACGTTGCGCCCCATTTGCAACAAGAGGCGGCCTACGGGCTGACCGAGCACAATCGTGACGCGATCCGGGATGCAAAGATCATCGCGTGTCCGGGCTGCTATCCAACGGCGACGCTTCTTGCGCTCTTGCCGCTGGTCAAATCCGGCGCAATCTCGACCGATGATCTGATCATCGACGCCAAGTCGGGCGTCACCGGAGCGGGCAGGGCGCCCAAGCAGAACACGCTTCTGGCAGAAGCCGGCGAGAGCCTGACGCCGTATGGCGTCGGCGTGCACCGCCATGCGCCGGAAATCGAACAGGAAATCGGGCTGGCCGCAGGAAAGAAGGTCGCCGTCAATTTCACCCCGCACCTCATTCCCATGAGCCGCGGCGAATTGATTACGGCGCACGTAAAGCTTGGCAGCGCCAAAAACGCAGATGAGGTCCGCAAGGTCCTTGCCGATGCCTATGAGGGCGAACCATTCATCCGCGTGGCCGAAAAGGGCGTCATCCCCTCGACCGGCCACGTGCGCGGCTCGAACTACTGCATCATCAACGTCTTTGACGACCGCATTCCGGGTCGGGTCATCGTCATTGCGGCGATCGACAATCTGGTGAAGGGGAGCGCCGGGCAGGCGATCCAGAACTTCAACGTGGCCTTCGGCTATCCCGAGGCAACCGCTATCGAGGCTCTGCCTCTTTTCCCGTGATCGGGAAATGGGCAGGGCCGGTAAAGACCACGGCGCGGGCCGGTCTTTTTGCTTGAGGCGGACGCCCGTTCATACTTTGAACACCATGATAGCCAGATAATTACCTCTTGCGTGGCGCGTCCCATTCGCGCCGCAGCATTGGGTCACAACGGGATCGCACCCGATCCCATCGAGGACAAAATGAGCGAAGAATTCCATCGCATCCGCCGCCTGCCGCCTTATGTGTTCGAACACATCAACCCGATCAAGGCCAAGGCGCGCGCCGAAAGCGTCGACATCATCGACCTGGGCATGGGCAATCCGGACCTGCCCACGCCGACCCACATCGTCGAAAAGCTCAAGGAAACCGTCAAGGATCCGCGCACCCACCGCTATTCGACCTCGCGCGGCATTCCTGGCCTGCGCAAGGCCCAGGCCTCCTATTACGGTCGCCGGTTCGGCGTGAAGCTCGATCCCAACACCCAGGTGGTCGCAACGCTTGGCTCCAAGGAAGGCTTCGCCAACATGGCCCAGGCGATCACCGCCCCGGGCGATGTGGTGCTGGTGCCCAACCCCACCTATCCTATTCACGCGTTCGGCTTCATCATGTCGGGCGGCGTCGTGCGTTCGATGCCCGCCGACCCCAACGAGGATTTCATGCGCTCGCTCGACAGGGCAGTGCGCCACTCGATCCCCAAGCCCATTGCGCTGATCCTCAACTACCCGGCCAACCCCACGGCCTATGTCGCCTCGTTCGATTTCTACAAGGAAGTGGTGGACTACTGCCGCAAGAACGAGATTTTCATCCTCTCCGATCTCGCCTATTCCGAGATCTATTTCGAGGACGAGCCGCCGCATTCGGTGCTCGAGGTGCCCGGCGCCATGGACGTGACCGTCGAATTCACCTCAATGTCGAAAACCTTTTCCATGCCCGGCTGGCGCATGGGCTTTGCTGTTGGCAATGAGCGGCTGATCGCAGCCTTGGCGCGCGTAAAATCCTACCTCGACTACGGAGCGTTCACCCCCATTCAGGTCGCCGCCGCTTCGGCCCTCAACGGCGATGATGCCTGCATCGAAGAAGTGCGCGGCATCTACCGCCATCGCCGCGACGTGATGGTCGAGAGCTTTGGTCGCGCCGGATGGCACATCCCGAGCCCGGCGGCCACCATGTTTGCCTGGGCCCCGATTCCCGACCAGTTCGCCGATCTGGGCAGCCTTGAATTTGCCAAGCTGCTCATCAGGGAAACCGGCGTTGCCGTGGCGCCCGGCGTTGGCTTTGGCGAATATGGCGACCAGTACGTGCGCCTGGCCTTCGTTGAAAACGAGCAGCGCATCCGCCAGGCCGCCCGCGCCATCAAGAAGTTTCTCGGTGGTGCCGCCAGCAACGGCAACGTCGTTCCGCTCGCCAAAAGCTGATGTTTCTACCCACAAGGGTTGACGTGTAGGCAAATTCCTATTCATGGTCGCGCGCGTTCAAAAAACGATAGCGTGCGACCATGAGTGATATCGATAGTTTCAAGGCATCCGTAGAATCCTTTATCTCCGAACGCGACTGGACCCCCACGCGTTTCGGGCGCGAGATCGCCGGAGATCCACTGTTCGTCTTCGACCTGCGCGAGGGGCGTGAGCCCCGAAGCGAGACCCGGCAGCGCATCGTCCGTGCCATGCAGGTCTATGCCAGCGGCGAGGGTGAAGAGATGCGCCCGCTGCGCATCGGCATCGCGGGCCTTGGCACCGTTGGTGCCGCGCTCATCCGCATCCTTACCGAAGATGGCGACGCGATTGCACGCAAGCTGGGCCGCAGGCTGGTGGTTTCCGCCGTTTCCGCCCGGTCCCGCTCACGCGATCGTGGCGTCGATATCGCGCCATTCAAATGGTTTGACGATCCCGTGGCTCTGGCGCGGTCGAGCGATATCGATCTCTATGTCGAATTGATCGGCGGAGAGGACGGCCCCGCACTCGCATCGGTTACCGCGGCGCTCGAGAATGGCTGCCCTGTGGTTACCGCCAATAAGGCCCTGCTGGCCCGCCACGGCGTGGCGCTGGCCGCCGCAGCGGAGGCCGCGCATGCCCAGCTGGGCTTTGAAGCAGCTGTCGCGGGCGGCATCCCGGTCATCAAGACGCTGCGCGAAGGGCTCGGTTCGGCCGCCATCACACGCGTCTATGGCATCATGAACGGCACCTGCAATTACATTCTGACCCGCATGGGCAATGAAGGAATCGGTTTTGAGGAGTGCCTCAAGGACGCACAGGCGCTTGGCTATGCCGAAGCCGATCCGACCTTCGATGTCGAAGGTTTCGATACGGCCCACAAGCTGGCGATCCTTGCAAGTCTTTGCTTTGAAACCAAAATTTCGGCCGATCAGGTGTTCGTTGAAGGCATTTCGCGCATCACGCAGGCTGACATAAAAGTGGCTGCAGACCTCGGATACAAGATCAAGCTGTTGGGCATGGCCCGCAAGGTTGAAAGCGGAATCGAGCAGCGCGTGCATCCAACGCTTGTCAGGAAATCGAGCGCGATCGCAGGCGTCGATGGGGTCCTCAACGCCGTGGCGCTGGAAACCAACCACGTCCAGGAACTGCTTCTGGCCGGTCCCGGGGCCGGTGGTGAGGCAACTGCGGCCTCGGTTCTGTCCGACATTCTCGACATTGCTCGCGGCACACAGGTTCCGCCGCTGGGCGTGCCCAGCTCCGAGCTCAAGACCTGCGAGCGCGCGCCCATGCGCATTCATGAAGGCGGTTATTATATAAGGCTGAATGCAAGAGACGTTCCCGGCGCGCTGGCCGCCATTGCCACCCGCATGGGAGAGGGCAACATTTCGCTCGAAAGCGTCATCCAGCGCCCCGACCTGCGCGCCAGCGAGCCCGGTGTGGAGGAAGAAACCTCTCGCACCGTGGTGCTCATAACCCATGAGACGATCGAAAGTGCTGTGCGTGAAGCGCTTGAACGGATTGCCAAGGACGGGTTTATCGTGGGACAGCCTCAACTGATCCGTATCGAGGAGTTCTGACCCGTGGCGAAATCCAAACCGGCCCAAGCCAAGGTCGATGGCAATCTGACGCTTGAGATCGCCCGCATCACCGAGCGGGCCGCCATCGCGGCGGCGGGCTGGCGTGGGCGGGGCGATGAGATGCGTGCCGATCAGGCAGCTGTCGAAGCCATGCATCTGGCGCTCAGCAATATCGATATTGCCGGCACGATCGTGATCGGGGAGGGCAGGAATGTCCCCTTGCTCAGCTTTGAAGAGGCCGTCGGCACTGGCAAGGGCCCCGAAATCGAAGTCGCCGTCGATCCGCTTGAGGGTGTGACCGGCTGCGCCAAGAATCTCTCGGATTCCCTGTCCGTCATGGCGTTTGCCGAACGCGGCGCGCTCCTGCGGGTGCCTGACGCCTACATGGAAAAAGTCGCCATCGGCCCCGGCTATCCCGAAGGCATCGTCGATCTGGACAAGTCGGCGACCGAAAACGTCGCGGCGCTGGCCGAGGCCAAGGGCGTTGCCACGTCCGATATCGTCACCTGCGTTCTCGACCGCCCCCGCCACGCGGCGCTGATTGCCGAATTGCGCAATCTTGGTGTGGCGGTCAAGCTTCTGCCCGACGGGGACATCGCCGCCGTCATTCACGCCGCCAACAGCGACGACACGGGTATAGACATCTACCTGGGGTCGGGCGGAGCCCATGAGGGCGTGCTGGCTGCGGCCGCCATGCGCTGCATGGGCGGCCAGATGCAGGGACGCCTGATCCTCGATACATCCGACAAGCGCACGCAGGCCCGCGAGATGGGCCACTCCGATCCGACGGTCAAGTTCTCAGCCCAGGACATGGCAAAAGGCGACGTGCTCTTTGCCGCAACCGGCGTGACCGATGGCAGCCTGCTGCGTGGCGTAAAGCTCATGCCACGCAAGATCGTCACCTCCAGCGTGGTCATGCGCTCTTGGTCGCACACCATCCGCTGGATCACCGCGGAACACGGCCGCGTTTAAGTCGGAGCGGTACCGCGGCCCGCTGGGTCGTCAGCCCTGCGCCTCGACATCATCGGCCCGTGCCATGGCCCGCACGTCGCTCGGTGTCACGCCGTATTTCCTGCGAAAAGTGCGATTGAAATAGGAAAGGTCGCCAAAGCCGACATGCAGGGCGATATCGCCAATTGTGTGGGCGCCGGTGCGCGGATCGGCCAGCATGCGATGCGCGCGGGTAAGGCGTTCGGTGACGACGAACTCCGAATAGGTCATGCCTTCCTGCTCGAACAGCATATGGATATAGCGCGGGCTCAGACGCTGCCGCGCGGCAAGGGTGGCAACTGACAGATTGGGGTCGGTAAGGTGGGCAAGGATGTCTTGCTTGACCACGGCCAGCCGCGCCGCACGACCGCCGCGCTCGGCCGCTGCGACCATGGCGTCGCGCGATGATCCGATTGCAAGGGCCGCCAGATCGTGGACATGCAGGGCGGCCAGATATTGAGCTTCGGATGTCTCGATCACCTCCTCAGCGTCGAGCAGTTTGAGATAGCTGGCCAGCAGCCGCACGGCCTGCGTGTGCGCGGGTAGGGAAATCAGCGGCATATCGGCGAAATTTGGCACCAGCGGCGCCAGCAGCCGGGGCGAAAATTTGACGCCGAACTGCCGGCAGTTGGTATGCGTGACGAGCGCGTCAGGCAGTCCGCCGATGACGGCGCCGCCCGGCCCAACCAGAACGTCCGTGTCACCCGTTTTGTAAACGTGCTCCCCGGCCAGCGTGATGGACATGCCGAAGCTTTCCGCGTTGCCGTTTTTCGTCCACGACATCGGAGACGTGCCGCCATCGTAAAAGGCGAGGTCAGGCAACAGGCGGGCCGTGGCGTGGAGCCAGAACGGCGTGTCGTCGTTTATGTCCACATCCGCCTGGTGCATGCGGGTGGAATACTCGTCGCGAAACCAGCCGAGCCATGCATAGTCGACGGTCTCGGGTGATTTAAAACACGTTTTGGAGAAATTATACTCGGTGCCCGTCAAATTTCGCCGACCCGCTAACTTTTCCAACCATCAATAATTAGAGTGATTCATCGCGTAACATTCAAGTATCTTCCAGTGAAATTATCTATGACGATCAATTAGTTCGTTATAGTCCTGACCGCGCTTCACTATTGTCCAAGTTGTCTTGAAAAAATGTTGCGCAAGAGATACACTGTCTCATTGGGCTGGCCAATTTCCCTATTGTCTTGCCGCCCGTTCATTCCTGCCCAAGCTTCAACTTTGGCGGTCCGCTAGCTTTCCACGACTTATGAAAGCGGGCGGTACATCGATGATTGAGCAAGTAAGGCACCTGGGCGTTGAAAAAGCAACCTGGCGAGGCGGTTTGCGTGGCGCGCTGCTCACGACGACTTTGCTGGTGAGCGTTGCTCCCGCGCTACCGGTGCAGGCTCAATCCACTGCCTGGGAGGGAGGAACCTCGACGGACTGGTTCGATGCTGACAACTGGGATGCAATCATACCGCCAACCGCGACAGACGATGCGATCATCGCCTATCTGGGTGCCCCCTATATGCCCGTCATCGATGGCGCCGTGGCTGTAGCCGACGGCGTCTTTCTCGGCGTTGCAGGTGGTGCGTCGACCGGCACCTTGACCATCCGGAATGGCGGCGGTCTGGCCAATGAAGAGAGCGCCATCGGCTTTGATACCGGAACCAACTATGCGGTCAGTGTCACAGGGGTGGGCTCAACCTGGAACAGTAACTTCCTTACCGTCGGAGGCGCCGGTGCCGGCACGCTCGGAATTTCCGATGGCGGCGTCGTGAGCGGTATTTTCGGCATTGTCGGCGATAGCGCCTCTTCGACGGGTACGGTCCGTGTGACCGGCCCCGGCTCAAGCTGGAGCAGTGCCAACCTCAATGTCGGCTATGAGGGGGCTGGCATGCTTGTGATTTCCGACGGCGGCGAGGTGGTCAATATTGCCAGCACTGTCGGCGCTGCGGCCGGTTCGCACGGCACTGCCCGCGTGACCGGCCCCGATTCACACTGGACCAATGCCACCAGTCTTGTTGTCGGAGATAGCGGCGAAGGCGGTTTGACTATCGTCGATGGCGGCGCGGTGAGCAGTGGCGGCGGTATTGTTGGGGACGCTGCAGGGTCCGAGGGAATGGTTGCGGTCACCGGCACCGGTTCGACCTGGGCGATTGTGCATGATCTCGTTGTCGGTGGTGCCGGCACGGGCACGCTCAGCATCGTGGATGGTGGCGCGGTTGACAGTACCTACGGCTATATTGGCGATGCAGCGGGCTCCGATGGCAATGTTACAGTCAGCGGTGCGGGATCGACCTGGACGAATGCGGCACATCTCGTCGCAGGGGCCGGCAATTTGGGCGAGGGTCGGCTCAACATAGTGGATGGGGGCACAGTATCCAGCAATGTCGGTACAATCGGCCTGGTCGCGGGTTCGTCCGGTATGGCGGCGGTCACCGGTGCGGGTTCAAGCTGGACCAATACCAACGTTCTGACTGTCGGCGGGGCCGGCGCCGGCACACTTGATATTGCCGATGGCGGCACGGTGTCCAGCGATGTCGGCACCATCGGCGGCCAGGCCGGTTCCGTTGGCATGGCAAAAGTGACCGGTGCGGGGTCGAACTGGACCACCGCCAGCGATTTTTATGTGGGCTATAGCGGCATTGGCACGCTCGGCATTGCTGATGGCGGCTCGATTTCGGCGGCATCGGTGACCATCGCCGGCGCTGCGGGTTCCACGGGCACGCTCAATATTGGCGCGGCGGCGGGCGATGCCGCGACGGGCGCGGGGACGCTTGATTCGCCGAATGTGACATTCGGTCCGGGAGTGGGCACACTCAATTTCAATCACAGCGAAACGAGCTATGATTTCGGCACAGCCATTTCCGGTTTTGGCGCGATCAGCCATACGGCGGGTGTCACCAATCTGACTGCGGACTCATCGGCCTTTTCCGGCACGACCAGCGTGAACGGCGGCTCACTTTATGTAGATGGTGTGCTGGGCGGGGCGGTCGGGGTGTACGATGGCGGCACACTGGGCGGCATTGGTACGATAGGGGATGTGTTGTCGATCAACGCGGGCGGTACTGTCGCGCCGGGCAATTCCATCGGCACGCTCAATGTGGGCAATTTGGTCTTCAATGCCGATTCTATCTATGAGGTGGAGATCAACGGGGCAGGTCAAAGCGATTTCATCAGCGCCGCAAACGCAGCCATCATCAATGGCGGTACCGTAAATGTCGTGCCTTATCCCGATTTCGTGCTCGACACCGACTACACCATCGTCACGGCATTGGGAGGTGTTGGGGTCAACATCCCCATGACGGCGAATATCGACTCCCTCTTCATAACCCCGATACTCACATACGATGCCTTCCACATCCTGTTGACGCTGACCCAGACCGCCGATTTTGTCGATGTCGCAATGACACCGAACCAGATCGCGGCAGCGGGCGGCGCGCGATCTCTGGGCGGTGGCCCCGTATATTTGGCAATTGCCGCCCTGGGTGACGTCGGCGAGGTCCGCGCCGCCTTTGACGCCATCTCCGGTGAAATCGGCGCTTCTGCCCAGACGGCGTTGCTCGATGACAGCCGGTTCCCGCGCGAGGCAGCGCTGGATCGGCTGCGGGTGGCGCTCGGTGGCGTGGGTGCCGATAGTGGTACCCAGATCGAAGATCGGATCAGCGGGAACCTTGCCCTGTGGGGGCAGGGTTTTGGCGCCTTGAGCCGGTGGAGCAGCGATGGCAATGCCGCCGCAATGGATCGGACGATCGGCGGCTTCCTGATGGGCGGCGACGCGCTGATCGCGGAGAATCTGCGCCTGGGCGTAATGGGCGGTTATTCCCTTTCACGCTTCAGCGTCGATGACCGCGCGTCCGCGGGCATGGCCGACACATACACGCTCGGTGCCTATGGCGGAGGCGAATGGGATGCCTTCACCCTGAAAGGCGGGTTGGCCCATAGCTGGCACAGCCTCGATACGTCCCGCTCCATGGCCTTCTCGGGCTTTTCGGACGACCTCTCAGCGTCCTACGGTGCCCGGACCCTGCAGGCTTGGGGCGAGGCGGCCTATAGCTTCGAAGCAGGCGCAGTCCGCCTCGAGCCTTTCGCCAATCTCGCCTATGTGAACCTCTCGACCGACGGCTTCACCGAAACCGGGGGTCTGGCCGCGCTTAACGCCACGTCCAGCGTTGCTGATGCGGCGTTCACCACGATTGGCCTGCGTGCCGAAACCGACGCTACCCTCGGAGACTTCGACGCCAAGTTGCGTGGTATGGTGGGCTGGCGGCACGCGTTCGGTGACACTCCGACTTCCCAAATGCGTTTTGCCTCGGGCAGCGATGCCTTCACGATCGCGGGTATGCCGCTATCACGCGATGCCCTGGTCCTCGACGCGGGGATCGATTTGAGTCTGACCGACAACGCCACGCTGGGCTTTGCCTATGGCGGCCAGTTCGGTTCCGGGGGGCGGGATCATTCCGCCACCCTCAACTTCAACGTGCAGTTCTAAGCAGGGGCCTCCTTACTCCAGCCCCAGCACCTGCCGGGTCCGTTCTTCGGCGGCATCACCCGCTGCAACCACTTCCGGTGCCGTTTGTCCGAGCGCGCGGGCGGCCTCTTCGGCGGCGTTGCGCACGTTGGTAACGACTTCCAGTTTCTGTTCGTCGGTCATGTTGTCGTCGCGAACGCCCGCAGCATTTTCCACCAGCGCATCGATCTGCACTTCTATGGCGTCGCTGGCCGAAGTCATCTGCTCGCTCAGGGCGCTCATCGCATCGTCGCCCATCTCGACGAGGTTTTCGCCAGCCTCCTGACTGTCGTTCATGATGGAATCAAAAGTCTGCTGGGCGTCCTGTTCGATTTCCTCGCGGCGCTGCTGCATTTCCTCGGGCGACATCACGTCGGCCGGAGCTTCTGTCTCCTCGATCGGCTCGGCAAACGCTTCGGGGTTGCCGGCATCGGGATCGGGTTGCTCGGGGGCTCCGGTCTGGTTTTCGCATGCGGCAAGCGTCAGGGCGGATATCAATGCAAACGGCAGGATAAATTTGGTGTTCATTGGCAAATCCCTCGAAAAATAACGGATTCGGCTGCTCGCAACCGTCCTTCTGAAAAACGGCGGGGCGGGGCGGATGTTCCCTTGCCGGGCCTTCATGTCGCAGGAAAAAGGAAATTCCGTGCAAAAGACCGGGCTTCGGACTATCGATCAGGCCGTATCACCGTCTATAGATAGACCATGAAGCCAGAGCCCCAAGCCTTTCTCAACGTTGAAAGATCGGTCTGTGGAAAGCGCTGGATCGACCGGCTCGACATTGCCGCCAGCCGGATGGCCGGCGCAATAGCCCAGCAAACCGAACTGCCCGAAATTCTTGCCCGCATAGTGGCCGCGCGCGGTGTTGCTGTCGAGGACGCTCAAACCTTCATCGCGCCAACTATCCGCAACCTGATGCCCGATCCGTCGACCCTGGCCGGAATGGACGGGTTGGCGCAGCGGTTGGCCGATGCAATCTCCAACAACGAGCCCATCGGGCTGTTCGGCGATTATGACGTCGATGGCGCCAGCGCCGTGGCGCTCATGGTCCGCTATCTGCGCCATTTCGGGCTCAATCCGCCCACCCATATCCCCGACCGCATTTTCGAAGGCTACGGTCCCAACAATGCGGCCATGGAAAGCCTCATCGAACAGGGCGTTTCGCTGATCGTAACCCTCGATTGCGGCACTGCCAGCCATGGGCCCGTCGCGCACGCGAAATCGCTTGGTGCAGACGTGCTGGTCATCGACCACCACCTCGCGCCCGACACGCTTCCCGACGCCAATGGCTTGGTCAATCCAAACCGGCGCGACGACATTTCCGGGCTGGGTTATCTGTGCGCCACCGGCGTTGCCTTCATGGTTCTTGTCGCCACCAACCGGATTTTGCGTGGTCAGGGCAGGGCGGACCTTCCGGACCTTATGGGCTGGCTCGATCTGGTGGCGCTGGCCACGATCTGCGACGTCGTTCCCCTCAAGGGGCTCAACCGTGCCTTCGTCTTGCGAGGCCTTGATGTCATGCGGGCGGGCAAAAACGTCGGGCTGGCCAGCCTGGCCATCGCCGCCCGCGTCTCGGGACCTGCTAACGCTTACCATCTGGGCTTTCTGCTCGGCCCGCGCATAAATGCCGGTGGACGCATCGGCGACGCCGGTCTTGGCGCGCGCCTTTTGTCCACCGATGACGAATATGAAGCGCTCGCACTGGCTCAACGCCTCGACGAACTCAATGGCGAACGCCAGCGTATCGAAGTCGCCGCCGTCGAACAGGCGATGGCGGCTGCCGAAATGGAGATCGGCGAGGGTCCCGGACCCTCGGTCCTTGTGACCGGTTCTTCGGACTGGCATCAGGGCATCGTCGGGCTGGTCGCCGCCCGGCTCAAGGAGCGCTTCGGGCGCCCCGCCTTTGCCATTGCCCTGGGGGCCGATGGCGGCGGCACCGGATCGGGCCGCTCGATCCCGAGGGTTGATTTGGGCGCTGCTGTCGTCGATGCTGTGCGTGGCGGCATCATCGCCAAGGGTGGCGGCCATGCCATGGCGGCGGGTATCACGCTGGCGCCCGGCCAACTCGGCCCGTTTCGTCAGTATCTCAATGACACCCTGACCGACGATGTTCTGGCCGCTCGCGCCGAAGACGGGCTGAAGGTCGACGCCGCGCTCACCGCCCGTGGCGCCAATCCCGATTTCATCCACCAGATCGAACGGGCCGGCCCGTTCGGCGCGGGCAATCCCACGCCCATCTTCGCGCTTCCCGCGCACCAGATCCGCTTTGCAGACATTGTCGGAGCCGGAGGGCATGTGCGCTGCACCGTCAATTCCGGCGATGGCGCCAACCTCAAGGCGATTGCCTTCCGCGCCGCCGGGACGCCTCTGGGCGACGCTTTGCTCAAGGCCCGCGATGGCCAGCGTCTGCACGTGGCGGGCACACTCAATATTGATCACTGGCAGGGACGCGAAACCGTTCAATTGCGCATTATCGATGCAGCCATACCGGGTTAGCCAGACTTGCATCGCCCGATATGGCGGTTAAGATCATGTGTCAGGGCTGCAATCTGAAATCGCATCTGGTTCGTATCTGAACCAACAAAGCAGTTTCGATTGCCCGCGCAGGCAGGGGATGAGGTCAATGAGTCAAGCCACTTTCGATCGGGAGCAGGTGCGGCCCGGGTTGGGGACACGGATCAAATCGGTCCTGCTCGAAAAGGTCGGCGCCGCGCTCATGGGGATTCCGCACAAGGGCGCTTTGACTGTGACCTTTCCCAGTGGGCGCACCCGAACCCTCGGTGACGCGTCGACCGGCGAACATGCTTTTCTCACGCTCAACAATTTCAAGGTGCTCAAGGCCGCAATGCGCCGCGGCACTCTGGGTTTTGCCGAAGCCTATATGAGCGGGGATATCGAGATTAAGGACCTCACGGCCCTGTTCCGGTTTTTCCTTCAGAACCGTGACATTTTCGACAAGGCCAATCCCGGAATCTTCCGGCGTGCCGCCCAGGATCTCGCCTACCATATGTCGCGGCCCAACACCCGCGAGGGCAGCCAGAAAAACATCGCCGAACACTACGATCTCGGGAATGATTTCTACGCCGAATGGCTCGATCCCTCCATGACCTATTCATCGGCCTATTTTGCCGGCCAGGACATTTCGCTCGAGGAAGCCCAGCGCGCTAAATATCAACGCATCATGGTGATGGCCGGAATCCGGCCGGGCCATCATGTTCTCGAGATCGGCTGCGGCTGGGGCGGCTTTGCAGAAACCGCGGCGCGGACCGGCGCGCACTTGCGGGGAATCACGCTTTCGCGGGAACAGCTCAAATACGGTATCGACCGCCTTGAAAAGCAGGGGCTCTCCGACTTCGGCAAGCTGGTTTTCGAGGATTATCGCGACACCAGGGGTGCGTTCGATCACGTCGCTTCGATCGAAATGATAGAAGCTGTCGGCGAGGAGCACTGGCCCGACTATTTCAAGACGGTCCACGACCGGCTCAAGCCCGGCGGGACCGCCGCAATTCAGGCGATCACCATCGCCGAGCGCGACTTTGAAATCTACAAGGCCTATCCCGATTTTATCCAGCGCTACATTTTCCCCGGCGGAATGCTGCTAACCAAGACGGTGATGAAAGAAGCGGCGGCAAGGGTAGGGCTGGTGCTCGAGGCGACTGACGGCTTCCGGCTCGATTATGCCCGCACCCTTCGCATCTGGAGCAAGCGGTTTGTCGAGCGCTGGGATACCATAGCCAAGCTGGGATACGACGAGGTCTTCAAACGCAAATGGCTCTACTACCTTGCCTATTGCGAGGCGGGGTTCACCGAAGGCACCATTGACGTCGCCATCTACCAGTATCGGCGCCAGCAATAGCGCCGATGCGCGGGGCGCATTTAACTTGACGACATAAGTCATAAAATATAGCTAGGCCCAATCCCGCTGATTATCGCCGGAGCGATTGGCGCCCGTGACTGCTATTGCCGAACAAGCCCAGGCCGCCCGGCGGCCCGGCGTTGCCGCCAGCAATGCGCGGCGCCTGACGGGGCTTCTGATCTGCCTCGCGGTGCTGCTGCTCGCCGTGCTGGCCAGCATCGCCGTCGGCTCACGCGATATCCCCCTGCCCACTGTCATCGACGCGCTTTTCGCCTATGACGACTCCAATGATCACGCCATCGTTCAGAGCCTTCGCCTGCCGCGCACGCTGCTCGGCCTGTTGATCGGTGCGGCGCTGGGGATTTCCGGCGCGCTGATCCAGGCGCTGACCCGCAATCCGCTGGCCGATCCGGGCATTTTGGGGGTCAATGCAGGTGCGAGCTTTTTCGTTCTGATTGCCGTGGGTTATCTCGGCATGACCTCGCTGCAATCCTACATCTGGTTTGCCTTTCTCGGTGCCATCGTCACCACAGTCATGGTCTATGCCGTCGGCTCGTCGGGACGGAACGGGGCAACCCCCGTCACGCTCACCCTGGCCGGCGTCGCCATCGGGGCAATCCTGGGCGGCGTCTCGACAGCGCTGACGCTGCTCAATCCCACTGCATTCGACCGCATGCGCTATTGGGCCGCCGGTGCCCTGAGCGGCGGCTCATACGAGGCGGTCACGACCGTTGCACCATTCATTGCTGTCGGCCTGTTGCTTGCTGCCATTATGGCGCGACCGCTCAATGCTGTCGCGCTGGGCGATGACCTGGCCAAATCGTTGGGCGCCAATATCGTTCGCACCCGCACCGTTGTGGTGATTGCCGTCACCCTGCTGGCCGGTGGTGCAACCGCGGCTGTCGGGCCTATCGGCTTTGTGGGGCTCATGGTGCCCCACGTCGCCCGCTGGATCGTCGGACCCGATCAGCGCTGGATCATGGCCTATACGGTTGTACTGGCGCCTGTGCTGCTTTTGGTGTCGGACATCATCGGACGCGTCGTCATGCGCCCGGGCGAAATCCAGGTCGCCATCGTCACCGCTTTCATCGGCGCCCCGGTGCTGATCCTTCTGGCTCGCAGGCGCAAGGTGAGCGGACTATGAGCGCCATCGATTTCGGCCGGCCAACCAGAATTCTGCGCCTGTTCGATGGCCGGGTCACAATGCGCGTCGACATGCGCGTCATGGCGCTGGTCGGCATCATGCTCGCCATTGCCCTTGTCGTCACCCTGCTGGCCCTTGCGAGCGGCGAATATCCCGTCGCGCTGCCCGATGTCATAGGGGCCCTGACCGGGCAGGCCGATGGCCGTATCCATATGGTGGTAGTCGAATGGCGCCTGCCGCGCTCGCTGCTGGCGGTCATCCTCGGCGCGGCGTTGGGCATGAGCGGTGCCGTGTTCCAGTCGCTCACCCGCAATCCCCTGGGCAGCCCCGACGTCATCGGGTTTAACTCGGGCGCCTACACGGGCGCCCTGATCGCCATTATCGTTTTCTCGGGCAATTACTATCAGATCGCCGGCGGCGCCTTGCTGGGCGGCGTTCTGACCGCTCTGGCCGTCTATGCGCTGGCCTGGCGGCGCGGTGTGCAGGGATTCCGGTTGATTATCGTCGGCATCGGCATGAGCGCGATGCTCACTTCGCTCAACACTTGGCTCATGCTGCGCGCCAAGCTCGAAGTGGCAATGGCCGCAGCGGTCTGGGGGGCGGGTTCGCTCAACGGGCTCGGTCTGGACAAGCTCTGGCCCACCCTCGTCGTCCTTGGCATCCTGATGCCGCTCGTCCTGATCCTGGGACGCCCCATGAAACAGCTCGAAATGGGCGATGACGCGGCTCGGGCGCTCGGCATCCGCGCCGAGCCGGTGCGCTTGTCCCTGCTGGTGCTCGGGGTTGCACTGACAGCGACAGCCACAGCGGTCGCCGGGCCCATTTCATTCGTTGCGCTGGCTGCACCACAGATCGCCCGCCGGGTCACCGGCGCTGCAGGTGTTGCGCTACTGCCCTCGGCGGCCATGGGCGCGCTGCTGCTCGCGGTCGCGGACTTCCTGGCGCAGCGCGCCTTCGCACCCACCCAGCTTCCCGTTGGGGTGGTCACCGTTTCCATCGGCGGGCTGTATTTCGTCTGGCTGCTGATGCGGGAAGCCAGACGGCAATGACAGGGGATTTAAGAATGAACAGGCATGTCGACCCCGCCGAGCTTCCCGGCGCCTCGCGGCTCTCCGCACACAAGGCGACGATCGGATACGACAACCGGGTGATCTCGCATGAGCTTTCGGTCCAAATCCCCGATAATGGATTTACAGTCATCGTCGGCGCCAATGCTTGCGGGAAGTCGACGCTGCTGCGCGCCCTCTCGCGCCTTATCCAGCCCAGCCAGGGCCAGGTCATGCTCGACGGCAAGGCGATTTCGCACTATCCGGCCAAGGAGGTTGCCCGCCGCCTTGGCCTGCTACCGCAGACCTCTATTGCGCCCGAAGGCATAACCGTGGCCGACCTCGTGGCGCGCGGCCGGTATCCGCATCAGAAATTCATCCGCCAATGGTCGGCGGAAGACGAAGTGGCGGTCATTGGCGCTATGGAAGCGACAAAGATCACGCCCCTGTCGCACAGGCTGGTCGATGAACTCTCGGGCGGCCAGCGCCAACGCGTCTGGGTGGCCATGGTGCTGGCCCAGCAAACCCCCATGCTGTTGCTCGACGAGCCCACCACCTATCTCGATATCGCCCACCAGATCGAGCTCCTCGAACTGCTGAGCGTACTCAACAGGCGTGATGGCCACACGGTTGTCGCCGTGCTGCACGATCTCAATCATGCCTGCCGCTATGCAACCCATATCATCGCGATGCGGGATGGACAGATTCTCGCCGAAGGCGCTCCCGACGAGATTATCACCGCCAGCCTCGTTGAAGAGGTTTTCGGTCTGCCCTGCATCATCATCGAAGATCCATTGGCAAAAACGCCGATGGTTATTCCACGCGGTTCGATTCCTCACGCCGAACCCCAACCGGTTCAAACATGAGGCTATTATGAAACAGCTTGTCTTGGCCGCGGCATGCGCCGTCGCCCTTCTTTCTGCGCCTGCATTCGGGCAGGACGCCTTTCCCGTCACGCTCGATCATTTCTATGGCGAGACCGTCGTCGAAGCCAAAGCCGAGCGCATCGTCACCATCTCCTGGATGGCACAGGACACGGTGCTGGCCCTTGGCGAGATTCCGGTTGCGATCCAGAGCCAGGCCTGGGGCGGCGATGAGAACGGTTATCTGCCCTGGGTCAAGGAAGCCGTGGAGGATATGGGACAGGACCTTCCGATAACGCTCGACACTGCCAACGGCCTGCCGTTCGAGCAGATTCTGGAACTTGAGCCCGACCTGATCCTCGCGCCCTATAGCGGCCTGAGCCAGGACGATTATGACCGCTTGTCCGCCATTGCACCCACCGTGGCCTTCAAGGAAGCGCCCTGGACCGGAAGCTGGCAATATGTCGTGGAGACCGTGGGCGCCGCCATGGGACAGAGCGAAGAGGCCTCGGACCTGGTGAGCCAGGCGCAGGCCCGCCTTGCGCAATATGCCGCCGATAATCCCCAGTTTGCCGGCCGGACCTTTGCGTTCGGTGGCGGATCGGACACCGCCAATGTCGGGCTCTATATCCCCGCGGACCCCCGCGTGCATTTGATGCAGGATCTCGGATTGGTGCCCGCTGAAGCGCTCCACGATCTTGCGACCGACAACTATGTCCAGCCCGTCAGCTTCGAGCAGCTCGATACCATCGACGCCGAAATCTTCATCGCCTGGTATTCGAACCAGGAGGACCTCGACACCATTATGGCAAACCCGCTCTTTGCGCGCTGGAAACCCGTCGCCAATGACCATTTCGTCCCGCTGACCGATCGGGCCTTCGTCATGGCGCTCTCGGCACCTTCGCCCCTGTCGATCCCCTGGATGATGGACCGTTTCGTGCCGATGCTCGCCGAAACCCTCGAACAGTAACCAAGCTGACAGGAGCGTTTCATGAAACGCCTGACGATCATATCTGCCCTTGCCGTCCTCATGGTGGGAACCGCATCCATGGCCATGGCTCAGGAATGGAGCTTCACCGACGGGGCTGGAAACACGATCACCCTTGAAAGCCCGCCCGAACGGATCGTGGCGTTCTCGTCGTCCGCTGCCGGGCTCATGCAGTTCGGGGTGAACCCGGTGGGAATTTTCATCGACGAGAGCGCCTCGGGGAAAAGCTATGCCGAGTTCGACCTGTCCGGGATTGAGGTCATTCGCACGGCCTGGAACGAACTGCAGCCCGAGAGCCTGTTGGCCCTGGAGCCCGACCTTATCGTAACCGAATGGTGGCCGCGCACCCAATCGTACAGCGGGGGTGATCAGATGAGTCCGGAAGGACAGTTTTCCGGTGTCGCGCCCATCATCGGCATAGAACAGGGCGATTCCGTTCTTGGGTTGATCGAGGCATATGGCAAACTTGCCGAGGCGCTCGGGGCCGATCTGGATGCACCCGAAATCGTCAGCCAGCGCGAAGCGTTCGAGCAGGCTCGTACCGAATTGACCGCTGCGGCAAGAGAGAAGCCGGGGCTCAAGGTCATGGCTGCCTATGCGAGCGACGAGAGCTTGATGGTGGCGGCTCCTGCTGGGGCGGCCGAACTGCAGGATTTCACCAATTGGGGGCTCGATGTCATCGTGCCCGATGCTCCCGAAGGGGAATACTGGGGCATCCTGAGCTGGGAAAACGCCGACACCTATCCTGTCGATGTTCTGCTCCTGGACGACCGCAGCGGAGATGACGTCCGCATCGCTGTTGAAAATCAGCCGCTTGCGGAAATCATCGACGCCGTGCGAGCCGGTCAGGTTGGCGACTGGCCAGCCTGGTGGATACGGACCTACGGCTCCTATGCCGCTGAGCTCGAGGAATTGACCGCCCTTATCAAGCGGTCGGAAGTTGTGACACAATAAGGAAAAGGGCGGCCATTGCGCCGCCCTTTCTCATTTTGACGGCTGTGAAATGAGCCGCGACATCAGGGTAAAAAACACCGGGTAGGGCAGTAGCCGGATCGTCTTGAGAATCAGGACGAAGGGCAGGGGAAAGGCGATCTCGAACTTCCGCGAGTTCAGCAAGCCATCCGCAATGCGCTTGCCTGCATCCTCGGCTTCCATGAGAAACGGCATCGGAAAGTCGTTCTTGGCTGTCAGGTCGGTTTTGACGAACCCCGGGCAGATCAGCCGGACACTGATATTGTCGGCGGCAAGCTCGGTCCGCATGGTCTCGGCCAGCGTGATCATTGCCGATTTGCCTGAAGAATAGGCCGCCGAACGCGGCAAACCGAAATAGCCGGCCACCGACGCCACCAGCGCGATTTCGCCAAAGCCCTGCCTGCGCATCTGGGCGACAACGGGATCGATCACCCGCATTGCGCCAAGCAGATTGGCGTCTATGATCTTGGCATAGCTCTCGTAGTCGTACCGGCCCGGCTTGGTCACCTCCCACGCAGCAACCGAAAAGATGACGAGATCGATCTTGCCCAGATCCTCCGAAATCCGTCCGACAGTCGCCTTCACCGCTTCGAAATCCGTTACATCGAGCGGGTAGGGGCGGGCGCCGTGACTGACCGACAGCGCGTGGAGCGGCTGTTCGCGTCGACCGGAGATCGCCACCGTCCAGCCGCGCTGTGAAAGCTGTTTGACCGTCTCGGCGCCGATTCCCGAACCGCCGCCTAGCACCCACGCTACCTTTGCCATTCGCCTACCTCTTTCGATCGCACTGCTAGCCAATACGAAACAGGTTGGCGCCGGATCAGGTTGCCCGATTTATTTCGCCAGGGCGTCGAGCACCCGGACCCAGGACCGGATACCCCTGTGGTAGCTGTCGAGATTGTATTTTTCGTTGGGCGAATGGATGCGGTCGTCTGTCTGGGCATAGCCGATCAGAAGTGAATCCATGCCCAGCTTGCGCTTGAAATCGCCGACAATCGGGATCGATCCGCCCGATCCCGCAATCGCGGCTTCGCGGCCCCATTCATCGGTCAGCGCGCCGAGCGCTTTCTGCAGCATGGCGCCGTCCGAGGGCACCACCGAAGCCGGGCTCGCACCGTGCTCGTGGAAGGTCACTGTGCAATCTGCAGGCACGCGGGCCTCGACATGCGCTCGGAACGCCTTGCGGATCTTGTGAGGGTCCTGATTGCCCACCAGCCGGAAGGAGATCTTGGCACCGGCCTTTGCCGGAATCACTGTCTTGAACCCATCGCCGGTGTAACCGCCCCACATGCCGTTGATTTCGCAGGTCGGGCGCGACGTGATCTGCTCGAGGACCGAGCGGTCTTTCTCGCCAGCGGGCTCCGAGAGCCCCACGGCGCCGAGATACGCCTTTTCATCGAACGGCAGCCGCTTCCACTGCTCGGCGACTTCGGCAGGCAGCTCAGGCACATCGTCATAAAACCCCTCGACGGCAACCGAACCGTCGCGATTGCGCAGCGAAGCGATGATTTCGGCCAGAACCTGGTTGGGGTTGCGCGCCGCATTCCCGTACATGCCCGAATGGAGGTCGCGGCTGGCGGCCTGGATCTCGACATTGTCGGCCATCAGCCCGCGCAGCATGGTGATGATCGAGGGTGTCTCCTCATCCCACATGTCCGTATCGCAGACGAGCGCGATGTCGGCTTTCAGTTCCTCGGCATTGTCCTTGAGGAAGCCATCAAGCGAAGGCGAGCCGGATTCCTCCTCACCCTCGAGCAGGACGGTCACCCCGACCGGCAGCGCGCCGCGTATGGCCTTATAGGCCCTGCAGGCCTCGATAAAGGTCATGAGCTGGCCTTTGTCGTCCGAAGCGCCGCGCGCCAGAATCACCTTGCGGCCGTTCTCCTCGCCGATTTTGGGTTCGAACGGCTCGCTGGTCCACAATTCGATCGGATCGACCGGCTGGACATCATAATGGCCGTAGAAAAGAACATTGGCCCCGGCAGCGTCGCGTTGATGGGCAACCACCATCGGGTGGCCGGGCGTCGGACGCACAGTGGCCTCGAAATCGAGCCCGTTGAGCTGGTCGGTCAACCATTCGGCCGCTTTCAGGCACTCGCCGGCATAGGCGGGATCGGTGGAAATCGACGCAATCCGCAAAAGCGTGAACAGCCGCTCGAGACTCTCCTCGATATTGGCATCGACATGGGAAAGCACGGCATCGAGCGGAGCGTTGGCGTCAGTCATTGCGGGGGATATCCGTCGTTCATTTGGAAGAGCAACGACCTTATCAGCCGCGCGAGGTCAGTAAAGAAATTTTGCTGAAAGGTCTCGAAGCCGGCATTAAAGCGCAAAGCTACCGAAAAGAGCGGCAAACGAGTTCGTCAACCACCATTCGCAGGGCACAAATCTGAAGAACGCCATGTTGCTTCGAGAGTTGCTGTTCCAGACAGGCCCACGCCCAGCGACACTGAAACAGACGGGGTGATCGTTTCGGGAAGGGGCACGAAGGCACAGGCCCTGGATTTCGCCGCAGCAAATAGCTTGTCGGCAAGGTCATCCATCACCTGCTGAATCTCGGCATCGCTCGGCAGGAGGAAAGCAAGGGGATTAAAGCCAGCGGTAGCATAGGTCTCAATGCTGTCCCCCGGCAAGAGCGGAAGCTGGGCTGTCTCCCCCTGCGAACCCAATATGCCCTTGAGCGCCCCATCAGCATCTGTCCAAAGGTAGACTTGTTCACCAATCGGCTCCGCGAGCCAACTCGACAGGTCTCCAGTCGACTGCAATTCCGATTGTTCCACCGGCCGAACGTCAAGAGAACCGTCCGGAAGAAGTTCGGCCTCGAACCTAAAGTCTTGCGCAGCGGCAAGCGATGGTAATGTGAGCAAAAGTGCAGCGAATAACGAGAGGCGCATGATTGCTTCCCCCAAATCCCATGCTGGCAAGGAATGTACTCCCGTTGCTGGGCGCTTTCAAGCGGATACGGAAGGTAGGCGCGGCTCGGGCCTTCGACGCTGAAAATGGGGTCGCCGTGAATGCCATCCGTTGAGGCAAGGGAAAATGGCGTGCCTGTTGTAGTCTAACTCATGCCACAACCGTGGGGGTTCCTGACCTCCGGCTGGAAGGGGCCGGTGAGTTTCACTGGCCCCTTCCACAACTGCATGCCAGCGGTGTTTATTCGAGGCCGAACATCGTGCGCGCTGCAGCTTCGGCCTGATCGCCGACCTGCTGGATCAACTCGTCGGACAAGCCCTGCTCGCGAGCGGCTGCTTCCGCTGCGCTGCGCGCCTCGTCAACGGCCTGCTGCTTTTCTTCGTCCGTCATGTCGGCAAGCTCGGATTGAAGCGCTTCCTGTGCTTCGGGCGAAAGCATCTGCATGGGATCAAGTCCGCCAGCGGCAGGCTCGGCCGCTGCTTCGGCCTCGGCTGGCTCTTCTGTTACGGCGGGGGCCTCGGCTTCCTCGGCAGCGGGGGCAGGGGTAGTCTCTACCGGTTCGGCCGGCGCTTCGACAGCCGGCGTTTCGGGCGCCGCAGTTGCAGCGGCATCAGCTTCTTCTCCGCCGCCGCAACCAGCGAGGGCAAGCGTGGACGCGAGGGCAATAGGGGCAAGAAAATGTTTCATAATTAAAATCCTATATCGACATCACGACGCTGTGATGTCGTTCGCAACTTGGTCACGAATGGGGCAACGGTGTGGCGGACACGCACGAAACCGCGTCATTCGGCCCCGGGATATGAAATGAAACCGCGTGGATTGCCGTGGACGAAAAAATGGCGCGGCTCTTAAGCGAAGCTTCGAACGAGCCAGGGAGCGTGACGGCGCGACCGGCGCTGATGCGCCGCCCCATCGGAGGCGTGAGCGAGGCGAGGTGCCGTGAGATCAAAAATAGTGGCGCGCCCTACGGGAATCGAACCCGTGTTACCGCCGTGAGAGGGCGGCGTCCTGACCGCTAGACGAAGGGCGCCTAGAGCGCTTCCAGAAGAAGTGGATACCACTTATTCGCTTCGGAAGCGGGACAAAACAACTAGCAAGAGGATTCACGCTATTTGAAAAACGTAAATACTCTAGGACCGTTTGTCGCCAGCATAGATAGCGTCGTGCAACGTTCGATGCAATGGGAAACGGCCAAATCTTCATCGAGAAGAAATTGGCGCGCCCTACGGGACTCGAACCCGTGTTTCCGCCGTGAAAGGGCGGCGTCCTAGACCGCTAGACGAAGGGCGCGGCGGGCCTCTGCGGATCACCGCGTCGGCCAGTGAGCGGGTGTATAGGGGGGCCTTTGCGAATGCGCAATACCCAAATTCGATTTTATTTCAATTTCAACAGCCGCTGAATGTGACGGGGCCGCGATAGCCGCGCGGGCGGTCGCGCACGTCGACATGGACGAAGTTCCGGCCGGGGTAGCAGCCCAGCCCGCCAACCAGTCCGTTGTTGCGGGCATAGTCGATGATGCGCGATTTCGCGACACCGGGAATATAGAAATCGGCGGCCATGCACTTGGTGTGGAACGAGGCTTCCGCGCCGCCGACCGAGGCGTTGTGCCAGGGCGTGCGATAGCCCGAGTTCATAACCACCTTCTTGCCGAAATGGCCTTCGACGTCCCAGATCAGCAAACGCAGTTTGGGCGACAGGCAGAATGCGTTGACGTTGCTGTGGGAGACATATGTGCCCCAATCAGATCGGAGCCCGTTATAGCCCGCACCGTTGCCGGAGGCGAACATGGCCATCGGAGCGCAGGCGCTGAGCAGGCACACCATGACGATCAGGCTGGACAGTAAACGCATCAAAACCACTTCCGTGTCGGGGTGAAAAGAGTCCCAGGCCACAGACACAAAAATACCGGCGGTTGCCTAACCGCCGGTCAATCAGCGTGGTTAATTTCCCGTTACGCGTTTACCACGTTCCCGAATTGGGCATCGAAGCCCATGGCTCCTGCGCATCGAGGTTGCCATCCTGGAGCAGTTCGACCGAAATCCCGTCCGGGGATTTGACGAACGCCATGTGTCCATCGCGCGGCGGACGGTGGATTGTATAGCCCATGTCCTGCAGATGCTGGCAGAGCGCATAGATGTTTTCGACCCGATAGGCGAGGTGCCCGAAATTGCGCCCACCCGAATACTCTTCGGGATCCCAATTGTAGGTCAGTTCGACCTTGGCATTCTCATCGCCGGGGGCGTGGAGAAAAACGAGCGTGAAGCGCCCTTTTTCATTTTCGATGCGATGCGATTCAACAAGGCCCAGCCCTTCGCCGTAAAAGCGAAGGCTTTCCTCGATGTTGGCAACGCGCACCATTGTGTGGAGATATTTCAAAGCAAGGCTCCGGCTCTATTGTGAATATGCCCCAGCGCCGTCGGGGCAGGGCATGTTCGAGGCTAACAGAAGGTGCAGTCGCTGGCCAAGCGGGGCTTTGGCGGCTCAATGGTTAATTGCTGTCAACAAATTTATGAATGGTCCTTAACTTTTGGTCCTGAATCGGCCAGACTGCCAACGATTGTAATGAGTACCTGCGGTTTTGCAGGGGCGTGTGTGGAAGGCGTTACGCATGGGGGCGAAAAACATTTCCGGCACCGGGCCAGACTCGAGGAGTGGTGGCCACGACGATGCTCACCGCGAAGGGGGCGACCAGGATTTCCAGAATCCGGCCACCGACTTCGACGTCATAGAAGTCGTCGGGACCATCAAGTGGTTTGACGCAGGCAAGGGCTTCGGCTTTATCGTGCCGGACACTGGCGGCGCCGATGTGCTGCTGCACGTGACCTGCCTTCGGCGGGATGGCTATCAGACGGCCTATGAGGGTGCGCGCATCGTTGTGGAGGCGCTCAATCGCCCCGGCGGGCTCCAGGCCTTCCGCATTGTTTCCATGGATGAATCCACGGCGCGCCATCCCGCGCAGATGCCCGCGGCCCGCACTCATGTGCATGTGGAGCCGACCTCCAAGCTCGAGCGTCTTGAAGTCAAATGGTTCAACAGGGTGCGAGGCTTCGGGTTCCTCTCGGCCGGCGAGGGCCACCCCGACATTTTCATTCACATGGAAACCTTGCGCCAGTTCGGGCTGACCGAGTTGCGCCCCGGCCAGTTTGTGCTCGCCCGCTATGGCGATGGCCCAAAGGGCCTTATGGTCGCCGAAATCAGGCCCGATGGTTGGGGCGACGCCCCGTCTTCCCACTAGGGCAGGGTATTTTTCAGCCAGGATCCATTTGAATGCGCGCCACCAGAAATTTCATCGCATCGGCGCTGCTGCTGCTCGCCACTCTTGCCCCCGCCTTCGCGCAGGACAATGAGGAGGTCGCAATCATTCATTCGGGCGATCAGAGCTTCACGTTCACCGTGGAGATTGCCGATACGCCCGAAGAAACGTCGCGCGGGCTGATGTTCCGCGAGGAGCTGGGTCCCGATGCCGGCATGCTGTTCGACTTTGTCGAGGAGCGCCCGACCAGCTTCTGGATGCAGAATACCCTCATTCCGCTCGATATGCTGTTCATCAAGGCGGACGGCAGAATCGTGCGCATCCACGAGAACGCCAAGCCCATGGATACGACACCGATCCCGTCTGGCGAGCCGGTTCGCTTCGTTCTGGAAATCCCCGGCGGGCGCTCGGCGGAGCTGGGGCTGGAAGCTGGAGCACGTCTCGAGCATTCCCGCGTGGAGGCAGAGGCGGCGGAATAGCTGCTCCGCCGCCGGGGCCGTTATCTAGCGGACGACGAGAACCGGCACTGTGCTCGCGGTCAGCACTTCGGTCGTCTGGCTGCCCAGCAGCATCTTGCGGAACCCGCGGCGGCCATGGGACGCCATGACGATCAGGTCCGCGCCCACCTCCTGGGATGTCTCGACAATTGCATCGGCCGGATAGCGGTTCGCGATGTGCCGAGTCTCGCATTCAACGCCGCTTTCTGATGCAAAACGGGCAGCTTCCTCCAGAATATCCTTCACCGCGGCATGCATCGCTTCGTCGTACTCTGCAATCGTCGCCGGCCCGGCTACGGCCAGCGCGCCAGACGCCCACATGTCGGTGACGGTGATGACCGTAACCTTCGAGCCCAGTTGCTTTGCCAGTTTCAGGCCCTGGTCGAGTCCCTTGGTGGACAGCTCCGAGCCATCGGTTGCGATCAGAATATGCTTGTACATGTCGCGTCTCCTTTTGATTGAAACAACGCTAGCGGGGCAAGAAGCGTTGCGAATTGATGTGGGTCAATCGACCCGCTCCGGCAAGACGATGCCGCCACTATTTCAGGCAATGATCGCAATGGCGTGGGAGAAACGACTGGCGACCCCGACAGGATTCGAACCTGTGACCAATAGCTTAGAAGGCTACTGCTCTATCCAGCTGAGCTACGGGGCCGTCACGCGCCGTCTAGCGCAAATTGCGGCGCTTGTCAGCCTGTGACATCCTCGGCGCTTGACTTTGCCGGCCCAAGCGCCGATATGAGCGCAGTGCTAGGTGCTGCCGCGTGAGCAGCCATCGCGTCCCCATTTTGGGTGACCCCTTGAACCGGCATGATTTTCCCAAGTTCCCAGATCACGCGGGGTTCTGACAGGTCTGACGCCCGGTGCGCAATGTGGCGCGTGGGTTTGGATGGATCTGCAACCGCAACGGTAAACGCGCAACCCGAAGGTTGGCGCGGCAGAGCCGTGTAGTGTTCGGCGCGCATGATGCGCTGCCGGAAAAGGATATAATTTGACTCAGTTTCAGGCCCTCGGCCTTGACGACCATCTTCTTAAAGCCATCGCAGGGCTGGGCTTTTCCGATCCCACGCCCATCCAGGAACGGGCAATCCCGCTCGTCCTTGAAGGCCGCGATATCATGGGCCTTGCCCAGACCGGCACCGGCAAGACCGCCGCATTCGGCCTTCCCATCATTCAACAGCTTCTGGCCAAGACCGGAAAGCCGGATCCCAAGACCTGCAAGGCCTTGATCCTCGCGCCGACCCGCGAACTGGTGAACCAGATCGCTGTCAATCTGCGCGCCTTCACCAAGGGTTCGCCCATCAAGGTCAATTCCGTCGTGGGCGGCATGTCCATTGGAACGCAGATCAAGGCGCTGGCTCATGGCAGCGACATCGTCGTGGCAACGCCGGGCCGTCTGCTCGATCTCGTCAAGCGCCAGGCTCTCCGGCTCGATTCGGCAAAGCACCTCGTGCTCGACGAAGCCGACCAGATGCTCGATCTCGGCTTCATCCATGCACTGCGCGAGATTTCGCGCCTTGTCGGCCAGCCGCGCCAGACGCTTCTGTTTTCGGCCACCATGCCCAAGCAGATGAACGAGATCGCCGCCGTTTATCTCAAGGATCCTGTCCGCGTTCAGGTGGCAACACCGGGCAAGGGCGCCGACAAGATTGCCCAGAGCGCCCATTTTGTTGAGCCGGGCGGCAAGCTCGGACTGCTCAAGCAATTGCTTTCCGCCGACAAGGATGCGCTTTCGCTGGTTTTTGCCCGCACCAAGCACGGCGCCGAAAAGCTCTCGAAAACTCTGGCTGCTGCCGGATACGCCGCAGGCTCGATCCACGGCAACAAGAGCCAGGGCCAGCGCGACCGCACGCTCAAGGCGTTCCGTGGCGGGGAAATCCGCGTTCTGGTTGCAACCGACGTTGCCGCGCGCGGCATCGACATCCCGGGTGTCAGCCACGTTTATAATTACGAACTGCCCCAGGTTCCTGAAAACTACGTTCACCGCATCGGTCGTACGGCGCGTGCCGGCGCCGAGGGTGAGGCCGTTGCGCTGGTGTCCGGCGAAGAATACGGCCTGCTCCTCGATATCGAGCGGCTCACCGGGCTTTCGATCGTAACGGCGGGCGGAGAACGCCCCTTGCGCAAGACGTCGTCTGCTCCCGCCAAGAAGCGTACGCAGGGACGCAACGGCAAGCCCCAGTCCAAAGGGCAGGGTGCTGGCAAGTCCTTCGACCCCGCCAAGGCTGCTCCGCAGCGCAACCGCAACAAACAGCGCAACAAGCGGCCGCGTCAGGCAGCCTGAGTGTTTCCCGGATAAGTGGTTTCCGCTTATCCGGTTCGGACCTGCCAGGGCCGCGCAAGCGAGACGCGGCCAGGCGATATTGCGATCTGAACTGTGCAAAAGGCAGTCGCTTCGGCGGCTGCCTTTTTTGGTGGCAATAGGAGGCTTCCTGTGCGCTTGCGCCAGGGCTTTCCACATATCCGACTTTGGTATTAGAGGCTCTTGACATCGATTACATAATGGAATGTGATGCCTGTAATCGATTGCAGCCAGCGCAGCCTGTGCATTTGTAATCGATTACATTTCCGCGTCGCGGAGGCCGTGTGTTGAGGAGCCACGGTACGGTTGATGGAGGAGGGGCGATAAACATCGCCTGAGGAAACCCCTGGGAGGATTATCCGATGAATAAATTCACAGTGGCCGCATCCATTGCGGTTGCCCTGATGTCGACGACGTCTGTGTCGGCGGCCAATCTTGAAGTTACACACTGGTGGACATCCGCCGGTGAAGCGGCGTCCATTGCCGAATTCGCGCGAATTTTTGAAGAAGAGACCGGCCATACCTGGGTCGACAGCGCCCTGGCAGGTTCAGGCACCGGTGCCAACCCCGTCATCATCAGCCGCATCATTGGCGGTGATCCGATGGGTGCAACCCAGATGAACACCGGCCGTGACGCCGAGGAACTCATCCAGGCCGGCCTTATGCGCGATCTGACCGACATCGCCGAGGAAATGGGCATTGAGGATTTCTACGTCGACCAGACGCTGCTTGAGCCCTGCACCTATGAAGGCCGCATCTATTGCTTCCCGATCAATATTCACTCATGGGACTGGCTGTGGCTGTCGACTGCTGCCTATGAGGAAATCGGCCAGCCGGTGCCCACCAACTGGAATGAATACGTCGAGAGCTGGCCCGCGCTGGAAGAGGCCGGCATCCTGCCGTTCGGTCTTGCCTCGGGTTGGCCGATCGATGGCGTGCCCGGCGTGTTGCTGGCCGGCATCGGCGGCACCGATCTCGTCCTCGCCGTCAACCGCGACAAGAGCGGCGATGCGGTGCGCGGCCCCGAATTCCGCGAAGTGGCCGAAGCACTCGATCAGCTGCGTACCGTTATCTCACCCGACATGATGGTTCCCTCGTTCGGTGACGTCGGCAACCAGCTCTTGGCTGGTGAAGCCGCGGGCAATATTCACGGCGACTGGCTGCAGGGCGATCTTCAGATTGCCGGTGGCGTTCCCGGAGAAGACTATGAGTGCGTCCCGGCACTTGGTCTCAACGACCAGCTTTCGGGTGGCGGCGACTCCTTCTTCTTCCCCGTGTTGCCCGACGGAACCGATCCAGAGGTTCTCGAAGCACAAACCCAGCTCGCACGTATTCTGATCTCGCCCGAAGGTCAGCTTGCCTTCAACCTCAAAAAGGGCTCGATGCCGATCCGCACCGACATCGACCTCGAAGCGGCCAACCCCTGCATGCAGAAGGCGCTCGGCCTGCTCGGCAACGGCCTGCTGCCGGCCGGTGAATCGACGCTGACCAGCGATACCCAGCAGCAGCTCAACGATCTGACCAAGGAGTTCATCGACGACGACTCCATCACCGTCGATGATTATGTCGAGCGTTACGCGACCCTCATCGAGAACGCCAGCTAGGCGTCTTGTGATGATATGATTGGGACGCGGCCGGCCCGACCGGCTGGCCGCTTCTCCCCCATATTGGAGGGATCGACTTGACTCAAGTTTCGCATGGCACCGGCGAGCAGTCCGGTGTGGCCCGCTTTTTCAAGCAGTTGTTTACGCGGAACCTCTCGGCAAAATTTGCGGCCACCCCGATGGTGGTCACCGTGCTGGTGGTGTTCGTTGGCTGCACAGCCTGGACCATCTGGTACTCATTTACCGGATCGCGGTTGTTGCCAAACAACACATTTGTCGGGCTGGATCAGTATGAGCGGCTGTTTGCGACGTCACGCTGGAATATTTCGGTTCGAAACCTGTTTGTTTTCGGCATCCTGTCGCTGACATTTACCCTGGTTATCGGGTTCGTTCTCGCCGTTCTCATGGATCAGAAAATCCGCTTCGAGAGCGTCTTTAGAACCATCATGCTCTACCCCTTCGCCTTGTCCTTCATCGTGACGGGCCTTGTCTGGCAGTGGATCATGAACCCCACGCTCGGCCTGCAGGGCACCATGCGCAACCTTGGCTGGGAGAGTTTCAGGTTCGACTGGATCGCCCAATCGGACATGGTCATCTATGCGCTGCTGATTGCGGGGCTGTGGCAGGGCACCGGCTTTGTCATGGTGCTCATGCTGGCCGGCCTGCGCGGCATAGACGAGGAAATCTGGAAGGCCGCCCGTGTCGACGGTATTCCCGCCTGGCGGACCTACCTCTTCATCGTTCTGCCCATGATGCGCGGCGTGCTGGTCACTGCCGTCGTGATCGTCGGGTCAGGCATTGTCCGGCTTTACGATCTCGTGGTGGCGCTGACCAAAGGCGGTCCCGGCATCGCGTCCGAGGTCCCGGCCAAATACGTCTACGATTACATGTTTACCGCAGGAAATATCGGTCAAGGCCTCGCAGCCTCCACCATGATGCTTCTCACAGTCATGATCATCATCATTCCGTGGGCCTATCTCGAATTCGGCGGAAGGGGAAAAAAGTAATGAGCAACCCGGCCACCATCTCCTCCAATGTCGCGCTCGATGCAGTCAGGAGCGACGTCAAGCTTGCCCAGCCCACCGGGCCACGTCCAAAACCGTTCTTCACGCCCAGGCGGATCGTCTTGTACTCGATCCTGTTCGTGGCATGTCTTTACTACCTCTTTCCGCTCTATGTCATGGTCATGACCTCGTTCAAAACCATGCCAGACATCCGGTTCGGCAATATTTTTGCCCCGCCGCGCGAGTTTACGACCGATGGCTGGGTCAAGGCCTGGACCAGCGCCTGCACGGGCCTCACCTGTCAGGGCTTGAGCCCGGGGTTCTGGAACTCGGTAAAAATCCTCATCCCAAGCGTCATCGTCTCGACCTCGGTTGCCGCGGTCAACGGCTACGCGCTGGTCAACTGGAAGTTCAGGGGCTCGGAGATCTTCTTTGCCATCCTGATTTTCGGATCGTTCATCCCCTATCAGGTGATGCTCTATCCACTGGTGATGATCACCCGCGACCTTGGTATTTTCGGAACCATTCCGGGCATCATTCTCGTGCACACGATCTTTGGCATGCCCATCCTGACTCTGCTGTTTCGAAACTATTTCGCCTCTCTGCCGGTGGAGTTGTTCAAGGCGGCGCGCGTCGATGGGGCAGGGTTCTGGCGGATATTTTTCGAAATCATGCTGCCCATGTCTCTCCCGATCATCGTCGTCGCCCTGATCCTTCAGGTAACCGGGATCTGGAACGACTTCCTGTTCGGCGTGGTGTTTGCGGGAACGCAGAACTATCCGATGACGGTGCAGCTCAACAACATCGTCAATTCGGCTCAGGGCACGCCTGAATACAATGTCAACATGGCGGCAACGATGCTGACCGGCCTCGTACCCCTTATCGTCTACTTCGTCTCAGGACGTTTGTTCGTCCGGGGTGTTGCGGCGGGTGCGGTTAAAGGGTGAGTAAAATGAACGATAATACAAACACTTCGGTATCGATCCGGAATCTCTCGCTTAACTTCGGTGCCGTTCAGGTCCTCAAGGAAATGGACCTTGATGTTTCGGAAGGCGAGTTTCTGGTCCTGCTTGGACCGTCGGGTTGCGGCAAGTCCACCCTGCTCAATTGCATTGCCGGGCTGCTCGACGTATCGGGCGGGCAAATCCACATTTCGGGCAAGAACGTCACCTGGGAAGAACCCAAGGATCGGGGCATCGGCATGGTGTTCCAGTCCTACGCTCTTTATCCTCAAATGAGCGTGCGCAGAAATCTGTCCTTTGGCCTGCGTGTGGCCGGCCTGCCGCGCGAGGAAATCGAAAAGCGCGTCAAGCGGGCCTCGGAAATGCTCCAGATCGAGCCGCTTCTCGAACGCAAGCCTGCAAATCTTTCGGGTGGTCAGCGCCAGCGCGTTGCCATCGGGCGGGCCCTGGTTCGGGACGTTGAAGTCTTTCTTTTCGATGAGCCGCTGTCCAACCTGGACGCCAAGCTGCGCTCGGACCTGCGCGTCGAAATCAAGCGCCTGCATCAGCGGCTTGAGAACACAATGATCTACGTGACCCACGACCAGATCGAGGCCATGACCCTGGCCGATCGCATCGCCATCATGCGCGACGGGATCATCCAGCAGCTCGATACGCCGCACGTGATCTACAACAATCCGGTCAACCTTTTCGTCGCGGGCTTTATCGGCTCTCCATCGATGAACTTCATCAACGGTGATCTCAAGGCCAAGGCCTTCAACGCCGATGGCATTCCGTTCAACATCGAAAGATACGAGTTTGCCTCGGGCAACGAAAATCTCGAAACCCGGGCAGTGTTCGGCATTCGCCCCGAACACATCATCGTAGGCGAGGAGGCGGCGAGCCAGCCCGTCAATTTCGAAGCCGAGATCGAAATTGTCGAGCCGATGGGATCCGACACCATCGCTTGGACAAAGCTCGGAAAGCACGAATTCACGTTCCGGGCCGACAGCGAACTCAATCTCGGGGTTGGGCAGAAGATAAGGCTGGGCTTCGATCCGGCCCGCGCCTCGATCTTTCACGCCGACAGCGGCGACCGCATTTAGGGAGTACAAAGTGACCGACTTTTCGTTTCAGCTCTACAGCGCCCGCAATTTCCCCCCGTTCAGCGATGTGTTCGCCATGCTCTCCCGCCTCGGCTATGCCAGCGTGGAAGGGTTCGGTGGGCTTTACGACGACCCGGCAGGGCTGCGTCGTGACCTTGACGCCAATGGGCTGACCATGCCCACGGGCCATATCGGCCTCGATCAATTGCGCGATAGAGCCAAATCCACCGAGCTTGCCCGCACGCTTGGCCTGCAGACGATCTTCTGCCCGTTTATTGGACAGGAATATTGGAAGCAGTCCGACGAGAAATGGACCGAACTGGCCCGCGAACTCGGCGAACTGGCTAAATACTACCGCGACCAGGGGTTCGGTTTCGGCTGGCACAACCACCATTTCGAATTCTGGCCGCTCGACAGTGGTCGCACGCCGATGGAAGTCCTGCTCACTGAAGCGCCCGAGCTTGATTGGGAGATGGACGTGGCCTGGGTGGTGCGCGGCGAGGATGACCCCAAGCGCTGGATCGACCAGTATGGTGATCGGATCGTCGCTGTTCATCTCAAGGACATTGCGCCCGAAGGTGAAGCCGCCGATGAGGATGGCTGGGCAGATCTCGGCCACGGCACCGTGCCGTGGAAAGACCTGTTCGCCGATCTGAAAGCCAAGTCCAAGGCGAAATATTTCGTCATGGAGCACGATAACCCCAATGATCTCGAACGCTTTGCCGCGCGGTCCATCGCGACGGCAAAAGCTCTCTAGGACAAAAAAATGAGCAAGACATACGGCGTCGGCATTCTGGGTGCCGGCAATATTTCATCGGCCTATCTCAAGCTCGCGCCCCTGTTCAAGGGCATCGAGGTGAGGGCGGTTGCCGACATCGTTCCCGAGGCAGCGAAGGCCCGGGCCGACGAGTTCAACGTTGCGGCCCAGACCCCCGATCAGTTGATGGCCAACTCCGAACTCGACGTGATCGTCAATCTGACGATTCCCGACGTGCACTACAGCATTTCCAAAGAGATCGTTTCGGCCGGCAAGCACGCCTATTCCGAAAAGCCCCTGGTTCTTACGCTCGAGGAAGGCGAGGATTTGCGCAAGGCGGCACAGGAGGCGGGCAAGCAGATCGGCTGCGCTCCGGATACCTTTCTCGGCGGCGCCCATCAGCAGGCCCGCGCCCTGATCGATGAAGGCGCCATCGGCCGCGTCACGTCGGGCACCTGCCACGTCATGAGCTTCGGGCTCGAGCATTGGCACCCCAACCCCGACTTCTTCTTCAAGCCCGGGGCAGGGCCGGTTCTTGATATCGGACCCTATTATGTGGCCAACCTCATCAACCTCATCGGCCCGGTCAGGCGCGTTACAGCGTTCTCATCGACCCCCCGCGACCGGCGCGAAATCACCAGTGAGCCGCGCAAGGGCGAGTATGTCACCGTCGAAACACCGACCACCATTCACGCGGTGCTCGAATTCCACAATGGCGCGCTCGTGACCCTCGGCGCGTCATGGGACGTCGAGGCGCACCAGCACTCCAACATGGAGATCTACGGCACCGACGGCTCGCTCTATGTGCCCGATCCCAATTTCTTTGGTGGCGAGCTGACCCTGGCCCGCCGCGACGGCGTGCGTGAAGTCATCGAGCCGTGGAAGCACCCGCTTGGCGTGCCCAATTGGGAGCGCCCGAACGGCCCGCCCTTTGCCAACTACCGCACGGCAGGGCTGGCCGACATGATGCTGGCCATCGATGCGGGCCGCAAACCGCGCTGCTCGCTGGAAACGACCCTGCATGGCGTCGATGTGATGACCTCGATCCTCAGATCGGGTGAAATCGGTGAGGCCATAACGTTGACCACCACATGCGAGCGCCCCGATGCCCTCGGACCGGTCGAGGCGCAGGCCCTGCTGGTCTAGAGGTTGAGGTGCCACAGCTTATCGGGCTCCTCCCCGTCGCGGCGCATGGTTGGGGGACCATGCGCCGCGATTTTTTGTTGAGCAGGTCGCCCGGCCTCGCTTGACTGTCAGAGCAGGGCATCTATCGTGTAAACGTTTTCACTTGACGCACGTACGTCAAGAGCGGGAAAGCCGCTGCAACCGAGGAGGACATTTTCATGCGCACTTTGAAGGGCCCGGCAATCTTTCTGGCCCAGTTTGCCGGAGACGCGGCACCGTTCGATACACTCGACAACATCTGCAAATGGGCAGCGGGCCTTGGCTACAAGGGTGTGCAGATTCCCACCTGGGTTTCCGGCTTCATCGACCTGCAAAAAGCCGCCGAATCCAAGGACTATTGCGATGAGCTCAAGGGGATCGCTGGCCAGCACGGCGTCGAGATCACCGAGCTGTCCACCCATCTGCAGGGTCAGCTGGTCGCCGTCCACCCGGCTTACGATACGGCGTTCGATGGTTTTGCCGCGCCAGAGGTCAGGGGCAATCCCAAAGCCCGGCAGCAATGGGCCGTGCAGCAATTGCTCTGGGCGGCCAAGGCGTCGCAGAACATGGGTCTCACCGAACATGGCACCTTCTCGGGCGCACTGGCATGGCCATATATCTACCCTTGGCCCCAGCGCCCCGCCGGTCTTGTAGAAGAGGCCTTCGACGAGCTGGCCCGCCGCTGGACGCCGATTCTCGACAAGTTCGATGAGGCAGGGGTCGATCTTTGCTATGAGATCCATCCGGGCGAAGACCTGCACGATGGCGTCTCCTACGAGATGTTTCTTGAGCGTGTGAACCACCACCCCCGCGCCAACCTGCTCTACGATCCGAGCCACTTCGTGCTCCAGCAGCTCGATTATCTCGATTACATCGACATCTACCACGAGCGCATCCGGATGTTTCACGTCAAGGACGCCGAGTTCAACCCGATCGGCCGTCAGGGCGTCTATGGCGGTTTCCAGGGCTGGGTCGAACGGGCAGGGCGCTTCCGCTCGCTTGGCGACGGACAGGTCGATTTCGCCGCCATCTTCTCCAAGCTTGCCGCTTACGATTTCGCCGGCTGGGCCGTGCTCGAATGGGAATGTGCCCTCAAGCACCCCGAGGACGGGGCGCGCGAAGGTGCAGAATTTATCGCCAGCCACATCATCCGCGTCACCGAAAAAGCCTTCGATGATTTCGCCGGTGCTGGTACGGATCGTGCGGCCAACCGCAAGATGCTCGGGCTGGATTAGAGTGCTTGCAGCAAAAGCATGTCCTCGACCCGATCGGGGATGGACACCACTTTTGCGGTTCGGAAGCGCGACCGAAAAATCAGGAGATTCGCAATGGCAGAAAACGGAAAACGCCCCATCCGTCTGGGCATGGTCGGTGGCGGTACGGGGGCCTTCATCGGCTATGTCCACCGCGTCGCTTCACGACTGGATGGCGACTATCAACTGGTCGCCGGCGCGCTGTCGTCGCGTGCTGAAGTCGCAAAGGAAAGCGGCAAAAATCTCGGGCTGGCCGAGGATCGCATCTATACCGATTTTGCCGAAATGGCTCGCGCTGAGGCGGCCCGCGAGGATGGCATCGAAGCCGTCGCAATCGTTACTCCCAATCACATGCACTTCGCCCCGGCCAAGGCGTTCCTCGAGGCTGGCATCCACGTCATCTGCGACAAGCCGCTGACCTCGTCGATCGAAGACGCACATGCCCTGAAAAAAGTGCAGCCCAAAAACGGCGCCAAATTCCTGCTCACCCACAACTACACGGGCTACCCACTGATCCGGCAGGCCCGCGCCCTTATCGAATCCGGCGCCCTGGGCAAGCTGCGCGTCGTGCAAGTCGAATACCCGCAGGATTGGCTGGCCGTCGAAGCTGGGGACGACAACAAGCAGGCCGCCTGGCGCACCGATCCCTCCAAATCCGGCGCTGGGGGCGCTATCGGCGATATCGGCACCCACGCCTATAATCTTGCCCGCTACGTCACCGGGTTGAAAACCTCTGCAGTCTCTGCCGATCTCGACGCCTTCGTGCCCGGCCGCCAGCTCGATGACAACGTCCACATCATGCTGCGCTTCGAAGGCGGCGCCAAAGGCATGCTCTGGGCCTCCCAGGTCGCTGTCGGCTGCGAAAACGGCCTCCAGCTTCGCGTTTACGGGGAAAAGGCAGGTATCGAGTGGAGGCAGGACAATCCCAACTACATGTGGTTCACCGAATTCGGCAAACCCAAACAGCTCCTGACCCGCGGCGGTGCCATTGACGGTTCTGCCGCCGGCGCCATGGGTGTCCGCATCCCGGCCGGCCACCCCGAGGGCTATCTCGAAGCCTTCGCCACCCTCTACACCCAGTTCGCCGCCATCATTCGCGGCGACGGCGCAGAGTTTGAAGGCCTGCTCCCGACCCTCGATGACGGCGTCGAGGGCATGGAATTCATCATGGCGGCGGTCAAATCCTCAAAGGACGACAGCCGCTGGACGTCTTTGGGCTGATCCAAAACAAAAGGGGCGGCGCAGTGCGCCGCCCCAAATCCTCAAGCGCTGTCGCGCGATTACATGCCTTCGTGCCATACGGCGACGTCGCGCAGCGTTACGTCCAGCCCGTCGATCATGCCAACTTCGCTGGCCGCACCCGATTCCAGATCGACGGTATAAAGCGTCATATTGGCGACCAGGTAGGCAGTGTTCATGTCGATCTCTTCGGCAAAGATATCGAACGCGATGGCATCGGCCATATCGATACCCAGCGAACCGCGGGTTTCCAGCGTGCCGTCATTCGGAGCCGTCTGCTGCAGCAGCGCCAGCATCGACCATTCGATGTCATACATTGCCGTCGCTTCGGGCGAGCCGATCGAATTGATGTAGGCGGTCGCAACGACGGTGAAGTCGGCTTCGGCGCTCTCGTCGCCCTCGGCAAAATGCAGGCTGCCATCGACGGTGGTTTCGCCGGTATCGACGTTGATGCGCAAATTCGTTCCGTCCGAGCCCATGAAGCGCAGGCGGTCGGCCATCGGGTTGAAATCGACCATTGCATAGTCGCCGCCGATGGTTTCGGTGATTGTCGAAACGACAGTGGCTTCACCGCTGGCCGGATCGATCGTCACGATATTGTAGTCCGAATCCACGCCATAGAGCATGTTGTCGGCGGGGCGCTGATCAATGCCGAACAGGCGGTCGACACCCGAGACTTCCATCATGCCATCGACCATGAGCGTTTCGGTGTCGAACATGACGAGCGTCTTGTCGCCGGCAAGGCCGACAGCCGGCTGGGCCAAAGCGGCGCCGGTCAGTGCAAGAAAGCTGGTGCCGATGAGAGCGGCGCGGGTAAGAGTACGATGAGACATTGCGTTTCTCCTGATTTTTCAACGTGTTTGCTCCCCGATGTCGGCAGAGCGCATGATGGTCACACTGGCTCTACCCGCCAGCCGGCGATCCGGATGCACCGCCGGGATGACTTTTTTGTTTTTTTGCATCTGGAGGCGTTTCCCGCGTGTAGAGTGTGCAGAAAGGTGATGCCGAGGTGTGGGGAGCGATGAACGAACAGGGCGCGGCGGCAAAGGTGAATTCATTGGTTATAGACATAGCCAAAGGCGACAAATCCGCCCTTGAGGCACTGTTTCGCATGGAAGCAGGGCGTCTGCTTGCCGTGGCGCGCCGCATCGTCCGGCGGTCCGACCTGGCAGAGGAGGTGGTGCAGGACGCCTTCGTGGCCATCTGGCAGCGCTCGGGGCAGTACGACCCGAAATTTGGCGAGGCGCGCGGGTGGATCACGCGCATCGTCCGCAACCGGGCGCTCAATCTCCTGCGCGATGCCGGGCGCATCGATCATGTCGATAGCGACACGCTCGAAGCAATGGGCGACCGGACCGGCGATGCGGGCAACGCCTATGAGCTGTTGCCCGAACGCCACGCGCTTAAAAGCTGCCTCAAACAGCTCGACGCCCGAAAGCGCACGGCAATTCTATTGTGCTACGTCACCGGCCTCACCCATGGAGAAGTCGCCGCCAAGCTCGATGCGCCGCTGGGGACAGTCAAGGCGTGGATCAGGCGCGGCATGAGCGCCCTGCAGGAGTGCCTGGGATGACGGCACCATCCGATACAAATGATATGATCGCCCAATACGTGCTCGGCCTCCTCGAAGGCGAGGAGCGGGCGCAGTTTGAAGCCCGAATCGCGGACGAACCCGAGCTGGCGCGCAAGGTCGCTGCGCTGGAAGAGAACTTTTACGCGCTCGACGCGACGGCAGCGCCCGAATCGGTGCCCGACGACCTCTGGTCAAAAATCCAGTCCTCGCTCGGCCCGGCGGCCAGTGCCCCACGCGCCGCCAACACCAACCGCGCTCCGTCATCCTTGGGCATACCCCGTTGGGCCGGCATGGCGGCCGCCATCGTCCTCTCGCTCGGCATAGGCTATTTCGGCGGGCAGTCGCTCGGCCCGGCGCCCAGAGCCCCGCTGGTCGTGGCCGTGCTCGTCGGTGACGACATGGAGCCCGGCGCGATCATCGAGGCCTTCGCCGATGACAGCATTCGTATAGTGCCGCTGGAAGCTCTGGTGGCGCCGGACGATTCCATCCTTGAGGTCTGGACCTTGCCCGATCCGGAAACCGGCCCGGTTTCGCTCGGCACGTTCCGCGAGGCGCGCGATCTGGTGCTGGGCGGCCCCAACCTCCCCGCGCCCAAGCCCGATCAGCTCTATGAAATCACGCTTGAACCGGCAGGCGGGTCACCCACTGGCCGCCCGACCGGGCCGATCCTGCTCAAGGGTTTCGCCCGCGCGCCGGTGATTTAGGGCAACAGGGCTGGTGCGGACGAAATCGTCAGCACCAGCCCCGATACAAACAGCAGAGCCAGCACAATGCGCCGGAACGCCCGCGTATGTAGGCGCTTGAACAGCATGGCACCCAGCAGTGCCGGAAGCACCAGCGCGATGGCGACCAGCCCGAAATGCTGCCACGTCTCGTTGGTGATGATCGTTCCAGCCAGGAAATAACCAACCATCGTTGTAATGTGCATGGCGATGTTAAAGCCCTGCATCACCCCGCGCTGGCTGTCCTTGTCCATACCCCTCAGCGTGCACCAAAGCGTGGGAATGGGGCCCGACATGCCGCCAAGCCCACCGAAGATACCGCCGAGCCAACCGGCGATGGCATTGGCCCAGTCGCCGCCAAAATCGACTTTGAACCCGGCGGGAACGAGCAGCATGATCGGGCAATAGACGATCATGAAAATCCCCAGCGCCAGCTTGAATCCCTGGGGATCGAGAACACTCAACAGGAAGATGCCCAGCGGCACGCCGAGAACGCCACCGGCAACGAAGGGCAACATGCCCCGGAAATTGAAATGGCGCCCGACAATCGGCAGCGTCACCAACTGCCCCACCAGCGAGCCGAACACCGCCATCGGGGCGGCAAGCGCCGGATCGACAGCCCAGGCCCAGATGCTAAGGCTCGCCAGCGCGAAGGCAAACCCCGCCAGCCCCTGAACGAACCCGGCTACAGCCGCGCCGCTAAGGACGATGAGAAGATAGGTCTCCACAGAGCGGGCGCTTTAGTGCGTCCAGGGCGCCTTGCGGTCGAATCGGAAATTATCGGGATAGCTGACCTTCTTGATGGTCGCTTCCTGCGCCGGCTGCACCACATAGGCGATGCCTTCGCGGCGCGCGTAGGATTCGGCGTCTTCAAGCGTGTCGAATCGCAATTTGATCTGCTGCTTCATATCGCCTGACGAGGTGTACCCCATCAAAGGTTCGATCGAACGGGGCACTTCGGGCTCGAACACCAGAACCCAGTCCTGGCTCTTGCCTTTTCCCGACTGCATAGCGTTGCGGGCGGGGCGATAGATGCGTGCGACCATAATCAACAAATCCCATGGCTGGCCAATGGTCGGGGCAGCAAGATTCGAACTTGCGACCCCCGGTTCCCAAAACCGGTGCTCTACCAGGCTGAGCTATACCCCGACATGGCCATTGATGTTGCGATACACATTCTTTTCTGGCAGGGCAAGGCATGTTACCCGCGCGCAGGCCGTAACGGGTTAAAAAGATGGAGACCGGGGAAAATTGCTTGCTCCCGAAACCTTTACCGCCCAGTGGTTCAAAGCCATCATGGAGCGGCATCGCCAAGCCAAAGTTCTCTTCTGGTGGCCGCTCTGGACCATCATTGGGCTTTTGGTCCTTGCGGTCATGCTCGATGGGCCCGTAACCGAGGCTCTGCGCAACTGGCCGTCAGGTGAGCGCGCATTTTTCCGCTTCATAACCGATCTGGGGAAGTCGGACTGGCTGCTAGTCCCCACGCTGGTCGCCGGGCTCGCCTGCGCCGCTGCGCTGCGCCTGAGGCTCTCCTACAGTTGGGCCTGGGCGGCGCGTGGGATCGTCGCCATTTCGGGCTATATATTTGCCAGTATAGCCATTTCCGGCCTGGTGACCGTGGTCATCAAGCGCATCATCGGACGCGCCCGCCCGATGTATCTCGAAGATCTCGGCGTGCTCCATTTCCAGCCGTTCGACTTGCTGGACTGGAGTTTCCACAGCTTTCCGTCCGGCCACGCGACAACTGCCGTCGCCTTTGCCCTTGTGCTGCGCACGCTGACCAACAGACGGTTCCACGGCTGGCTGATCGCTTTCGGCTTTGCCATCGGGCTCAGCCGCATCGTGGTCGGCGATCACTATCTTTCCGATGTGATCGCCGGGTCCTTTGTGGGCCTGGCCAGCGCGATAGTCGTGCGCGATTACTTCGCCACCCGGCGCTGGGGCATGCAGGTAGAGGGTGGCCACGTCCGATACCGCATGTTTGCAGCCTTCAAGCCGCTCCTGCGCTGGTTGCGCCGCCGTCACATCCCCGCAGTTTTCAAATAGCGGGCGATCCCGTCGCCGAGATCGGACTTGAGGTCTTCGAGATCCTCGAACCCCACATGAACGCGCAGCAGGTTGCCCGGCTTGTCCCAGGGCACGGCAGTGCGGATACGCTTGGGATCGGATGGCAGGACGAGGCTTTCAAAGCCGCCCCACGAATAGCCCATGCCGAAAACACGCATCGTATCCACCATGGCTGCGATGGCTTCGCGCGGGGCCGCCGGGAGGATGATCGAAAACAGGCAGCCGGATCCCGAAAAGTCCTGCAAAAATAAGCCGTTGTCCGGATGGGAGGGCAGGGCGGGATGTAACACCTCGACATCGCCCCCCTGCTCGAGCCAATCGGCCAGCTCAAGCGCGCGCGATTGGTGTTCCTTCATCCTGACGCCAAGGGTCCGCATGCCCCGCGTGGCCAGATAGGTGTCGTCGGGCGACACAATCAGGCCGAAGGTTCGGTGCGTCTGGATCAGCCTGTCCAGATATCGGTCATTGGCCGAAACCGTGCCCATCATCGCATCCGAATGCCCGATGAACATTTTCGTTGCCGAATGAATGACGATGTCGGCACCCAGCGGCAACGGCTTGTAAAACAGTGGCGTTGCCCAGGAATTGTCGACGAGCACCGCGATGTCGCGCCCCGAGAGCGCCTTGGTGATGGCCGGAAGATCCTGGATTTCAAATGTCAGGGAGCCCGGGCTCTCGATAAAGACCGCCCGCGTCTTGTCGCTGACCAGGTCCGCGATTGCACCGCCGACCCTTGGATCGAAGTAGCGGGTAGTGATTCCAAGGCGCTTGAGCACGCTGTCGGCAAATCTTCGTGTCGGCTCGTAAACTGAATCTGTGATTAAAACTTCATCGCCTACCGACAAACACGTAAGAAATGCCAAGGAAATTGCCGAAACACCCGAGGGGGTGAGCACGGTTCCTGCGGCGCCTTCCAGCTCGGTAATCAGTGTTCCGAGCCCGTCGGTCAGCGGCGTGCCCTGCCGGCCATACCGGTAGCGGATCTTGGCGTCGTCAAGTTCGGCCAATGTATTGAAAATAACCGTGCTGCCCCGGTAAACGGGCGTATTGACGAACCCGTGCTGGGCGCTGGGTTCTCTGCCGCCATGCGTGAGAAACGTCTCCGTACCCGATTGGAATATAGCGGTTTTTTCTAGGTCTGACATGTTACCCCGGCCTGGATCACTGACAATAGGTCAGTATTATTGCTTCTAATTTAGGCGCGCACCGGCAAGTGACTATTTTCGTATCGCTTTTGCCCTTGACGCAAACAGTAAAACTGCGCTTCGATGCTGCCCAGCAATACGCTCGATGGCAATAGGGCGCTGCTTCCTGCCAACAGGTGGGACAAGAGGGGCGGGCGGTAACGCACCGGCTCCATCAAAAAGGGTTAGGAAACAAAGGCAATCCTATGAAAAAACAACTTATCACTTGCGCAGTGGCAGCCGCCATGGCGACCACCTCATCGGCTGCCTTCGCGCAGACGCTGGACGAGGTGATGGAGCGCGGCTTTCTGCAGTGCGGCGTGACCGAAGGCGTTCCGGGCTTCTCGTTCCCTGACGAGAACAACAACTGGACGGGCCTGGAAGTCGATTTCTGCCGTGGCATGGCTGCGGCGATCTTTGACGATCCCGAGGCTGTCCGTTACACGCCGCTGACCTCGCAGACTCGTTTTGAAAGTCTTGCCAACGGCAACATCGACGTTCTTTCGCGCACCACCACCTGGACGATGAGCCGTGATACCGATCTTGGCATCACCTTCACCGGCACCATGTTCTATGACGGCCAGGGCTTCATGGTCCGCGAAGAGTCGGGCGTGACCTCGGCGACCGAACTTTCGGGCGCTGCTGTCTGCATCGAATCCGGCACCACGACCGAGCTCAACGCGGCTGACTACTTCGCCACGCAGGGCATGGATCTGTCCAACGCCGTTGTGTTCGTCAACCAGGACGAAGTGGTTCAGGCCTATCTCGATGGCCGTTGCGACGTTTACACCACTGACTCGTCGGCACTGGCCGCCGAGCGTTCGGGCTTCCCCGATCCGGATGCCCACGTCATCCTGCCCGAGATCATCTCCAAAGAGCCGCTTGGCCCCTCGGTCCGCTCGGGTGATGCCCAGTGGTTCAACATCGCCAAATGGACTCTGTTTGCGATGCTCAACGCCGAAGAGCTCGGCGTGACGTCCGAGAATGTCGATGACATGCTCGGCTCGGAAAACCCTTCGGTCCGCCGTCTGCTGGGCGTTGAAGGTGATTTTGGCACCCCGATCGGCCTGTCGGCTGACTGGGCATACAAGATCGTCAAGCACGTGGGCAATTATGGTGAGCTCTATGCTCAGCATGTCGGCCCCGAAACACCGATCAACATCCCGCGCGGCGTGAACAGCCTGTGGACCGATGGCGGCGTCATGTACGCCCCGCCGATCCGCTAACGCCGACCACCTTTCAGCCCGGGCGCCCAAAGCGCCCGGGCATTTCCAAACTGATCGGCCAAGCAGCGTTCAACAGCTGCGATGCCACCGGTTTGGCCAGGGGTAAGGGACCAAAATGACAGACGTCTCGCAGAAGCGGTCGGGCAAATCGGCACGGTCGGGCATCGACGCTTCGCTTTTTTACAATCCAACCGTGCGTGGATTTGTATACCAGGCCGCACTGCTTATCGGGGTGGTACTGCTGTTCTGGTGGCTGCAGTCCAACGCAGCGGCAAACATGGCAGCGCAGGGCAGGGCCACCGGGTTCGGGTTCCTGTTCCAGACGGCCGGGTTCAATATCGGCTTCTCGCTTTTGCCGTTCGATCGCAGCTCGACCTATCTCGAAGTCTATATCGTCGGCATATTGAACACGCTGCTCGTGGCTGTCGTCGGCATTATTCTCGCGACCATCCTCGGCTTCATCATCGGCATCGCGCGGCTGTCTTCAAACTTCCTGATCCGCAAACTTGCGACCGTCTATGTCGAAGTGATGCGCAACATGCCGCTGCTGCTGCAGCTGTTTTTCTGGTATTTCATGGCGCTCAACGCGCTTCCGAGCGTCCGGCAGAGCTACGATCTGCCCTTGGGCGCCGTACTCAACCAGCGCGGACTTTACCTGCCGCTGCTCCAGAGTGACGACCGGTTCCTCATTGCACTCGGCATCTTCGTCGTGTCGTTGATTGGCGCCGTGATCTGGCGCAGACGCCGGATCCGCAGGATGGAGGAAAAAGGCGATCGTCTTCCGGTTGTCCTGCCCATGCTGGGCATTGTCCTCATCCCCACGGTCATCGCGCTGCTTGCCGCGCAGGTTCCCATTGCGTTCAGCTATCCGGAGTTGACCGGGTTCAATTACACCGGCGGCTTCGTCGTGCCGCCCGAGTTGACCGCCCTGATCATGGGGCTGGTGATCTATACCGCAGCGTTCATCGCCGAGATCGTGCGTGCCGGTATTCAGGCCGTTAATTACGGCCAGGTGGAAGCGGCATCGGCACTTGGGCTCAAGGAAGGTGACCGGCTGCGGCTGGTGGTCATTCCCCAGGCCATGCGGATCATCGTTCCGCCTTTGACCAGCCAGTATCTCAACCTGACCAAAAACTCATCGCTCGGTGCGGCCATCGCCTTTCCCGAGCTGGTCAACGTCTTCATGGGCACTGCAATCAACCAGAGTGGCCGGGCCGTCGAAATCGTGGCGCTCACGATGGCGGTCTATCTGACATTCTCGCTGACAACGTCGCTGTTCATGAATTGGTACAATTCGCGCGTCGCGCTGGTGGAGCGTTGAGATCATGAGCACAAACGACCTCAGCTTTGTTCGCACAGCGATTGCCGAGCCTTCGCCTCCGCCCAAGCGGATGACAGGTATCGGCGCCTGGATGCGGACCAATCTTTTCTCCTCGCCGGGCAATTCGATCCTGACGATCGTCGGCCTTGCCGTGATTATCTGGGCCATAATCCCGATCTGGAACTTCCTGGTTGCCGATGCCGTGTTCACCGACCCCGAAGGGTTGCGTGGCGAGGCGTGCCGTTTCGAGGGGGTAGGGGCCTGCTGGATTTTCATCCGGGCACGCTTCAACTTCTTCATCTACGGCTTCTATCCGTCCGACGAAATCTGGCGCATCAACCTGATGTTTGTCATCGGGATCATCCTCTTGATCCCGTTGCTCGCCCCCCGGGTACCCTTCGTGCGCACGGCCGCCATCCTGTTTTTTGGCGTCTATCCGTTCGTTGCCTACTTCCTCATGTATGGCGGCATCTTCGGGCTGGACGTCGTTGCCACACGCCAGTGGGGCGGGCTGACGCTCACGCTGATCATTTCGCTGATCGGCATTATCCTCTCGATGCCGATCGGCATTCTGCTCGCGCTTGGCCGCCAGTCGAAACTGCCGATCATCAAGGCATTCTGTATCGCCTTTATCGAGCTGTGGCGTGCCGTGCCGCTGATCTCCGTGTTGTTCATGGCCTCGGTCATGTTCCCGCTCTTTATGCCTCAGGGCACAAATCCCGATGTGCTGCTGCGCGCCATCATCGGCATCGTGCTGTTTGAATCCGCATACATGGCTGAAGTCGTGCGTGGCGGCCTGCAGGCGATCCCCGGCGGGCAGCGCGAGGCGGCCTATGCGCTGGGCCTGAACAAGATCAAGACCACGGCACTGATCATCCTGCCGCAAGCCCTCAAGCACGTGATCCCCGGCATCGTGAACACCTTCATTGCGCTGTTTAAAGACACGACGCTGGTTTCCATCATCGGCATCTTCGAACTGCTCAACACTGTGCGGGCCGCCGGCTCGGACATCGCCTGGCAGTTCCCCAGCGATGCGGTGACGGGCTACGTGTTCGCAGGCTTTGTGTTCTGGATATTCTGTTTCGGAATGTCCCGCTATTCGATCTACATGGAAGGCCGGCTGCACACCGGCCACAGGAGATAGGTTATGACCGCAAGCATGGAGGCCTCTACGGCCACTCCGACAAAAATGACGGTCTCGGACACCGATGTGGCCGTCGAGATCCGCAACATGAACAAGTGGTATGGCGATTTCCACGTGTTGCGCGATATCGACCTCAAGGTCATGCGCGGCGAACGCATCGTCATTGCCGGCCCCTCGGGGTCGGGCAAGTCGACGCTGATCCGTTGCGTCAACCGTCTCGAGGAACACCAGCAGGGCGATATCGTCGTTGACGGGATTGAACTCACCGGTGACCTCAAGCGGATCGACGAGGTGCGGCGCGAAGTCGGCATGGTGTTCCAGCACTTCAACCTTTTCCCGCATCTCACGGTGCTTCAGAACCTCACCCTGGCGCCCATCTGGGTGCGCGGTACGCCCAAGGCCGAGGCCGAAGCGCAGGCCATGAAGTATCTCGAGCGCGTCAAGATCCCTGAGCAGGCCGCCAAGTTTCCCGGTCAGCTCTCCGGCGGGCAACAGCAACGCGTGGCGATCGCCCGGTCGCTGTGCATGAATCCCAAGATCATGCTGTTCGACGAACCCACTTCGGCCCTCGATCCCGAAATGATCAAGGAAGTGCTCGAAGTGATGGTGCAGCTTGCCGAAGACGGCATGACCATGGTCTGCGTCACCCACGAAATGGGTTTCGCCCGCCAGGTCGCCAACCGGGTGATCTTCATGGATCAGGGCCAGATCATCGAGCAGAACGAGCCCGAGGCCTTCTTCTCGAACCCCCAGCACGAACGCACCAAGCTCTTCCTGAGCCAGATTTTGCACTAGCGGTTCAGGACCTGGCTCCCGCAGCCATCGCGATCGAACCGAAAGGGCCGTGCCACATCGGCGCGGCCCTTTCGTCAAGGTGCAAGAGCAATTGTCCGGGGGAAACGAGTGTCTCGCCTTGACCCCAAATGCCTCCATGCCAATATGGCCGTCCATTTTCATAGGAGCGGGTCCGCCCGCGTCGAACTTGCATTCTCTCTCGCGGCTTTTGCGGATTCCTGCCGGCGCGGCCCTTTTGGCCGCGTTGCTGTTTGGCAGCCAGCAGGCGGCGTTCGCGCAGCAGGTTGAAGCCGAAACCAGCGCGCCGTTCACCATTTCGATGCTCGAAACCGTGCGGACGCGCGGCTATGTCATCTGCGCTGCGACAAACCCTTTGCCCGGTTTCGCCCAGGTCAGTCCCGAAGGCCTTTGGTCCGGGTTTGATGTCGACCTGTGCCGGGCCGTGGCCGCGGCGATCTTTGGTGACCCCTCGCGCGTGGAATTTCGCCCGCTCTCCGGACAAAGCCGCTTTGCCCATCTTACTATGGGCGAAGTCGATCTCGTCGTCAGGAACTCGCCCTGGACCATGTCGCGGGACACCCAGTATGGCGCAACCTACGTCGCCACCTCGTTTTTCGACGGCCAGGCCTTCATGGTTCCGGACCGTCTGGGCGTTGTTTCCGCTTACGAGCTCGAAGACGTGACAATTTGCGTGGCGTCGAACTCGGATTCCTCACGCCGTCTCGAAGAGTTCTTCTTTTTCAATCAGCTTGGCTATGACGAACTGCTCTACGAGGACCGCGAGGATCTCGCCGTGGCCTACAGATCGGGTGAATGCGATACCATCACCGGTTCGGCCAGCTGGCTGCAGGCCATCCGCCGCTCGATGCCCGATCCGGGCTCCCATTCCATCCTTCCCGAGCGCTTGAGCAAGGAGCCTTACGGACCCGTCGTGCGCAGCGATGATGTGCAGTGGGAGGCAATTGTCCGCCGCACGCTTTACGCGCTTATCAATGCCGAAGAATACGGGGTCACCTCGGTCAACATCGAGTCGATGATGTCGGCTCGCACCCCCGCCATCAGGCGCCTTCTCGGTGTCGAAGACGATGTCGGCGAAGATATCGGATTGCGCACCACCTGGATGCGAGACGTCATTCGCAGCGTCGGCAATTATGGCGAGATATATTCGCGCCATTTCGGGGCCGCGGCCGGCACCCCGCTGCTGCGCGGCCAGAACGCCTTGTGGCTCAATGGCGGGTTGATGTACGCCCCGCCGGTCTACTGAGTGCTTCCAATTAAAGGCTCTGCAATTGAAGCGGTTCGAAGAAACGCTGAAATGCTCTAGCGAGCGTCACAGGATCGGCGAAAACAGCCTCGCGCTCTGACACAGCAGTCGGAACGGATAGCCGCGCCGTCGCAGATTGCGCTCAGTCGTTAGCGACGCCCCCTCGAAATCGGTGTCGAGCATGGCTGCAATGTTGGCGATCATGTCGCCGTCCGTAAACCACAGCGTCGCCTCGAAATTGATGTTGAACGACCGGTAGTCGAAATTGACGGTGCCGACCCCTGCGATCTGATCGTCGCAGAGAATGACCTTCTGGTGCAAAAAGCCCTGCGAATACCGATGCACCTTGATGCCGTGCGCCACCATCTGGTCCGCATGCGCGTAGCTGGCCAGCCACACCAGCAGATGGTCGGGCTTGCGCGGCAGCAAAATGCGCACATCGACACCGCGCAGCGATGCGGCATAAAGCGCCGTCTGAATTTCAATACCGGGCACGAAGTAGGGACTGACGATCCACAGGCGTTCGCGCGCTCGTGAAATCACCTCGGTAAAGGCGATGGCGCAGTCTTCGAGCTTGTCGGCCGGTCCGGTCGGCATCACGAGGATCGGCTGATTGCCCGGCGTTGGCACCGTGCTGGGATAGCGGGCGGGCAATTCCTCGCCGGTCGCCCAATGCCAGTCCTCCCGGAACATCAGCGCGCAGGCCAGCGCGGCCGGGCCCGTGACATGCACATGGGTATCCCGCCACCGTCCGAATTTGGGATCCTTGCCCAGATATTCGTCACCGACATTGTGCCCGCCGACCCAGGATTCCACCCCGTCCACAACAACATTCTTGCGGTGATTGCGGTAGTTGATCCGCGTCAGGCCATAGAGCCGGAGGAATGGGTGACGGTGATTGAACCCGAAAATGCGGACGCCATGCTCTTCAAGCCGCTTCTTGTAGCTGCGGGGCAGGGCGTGACTGCCCGCGTCGTCGTAAAGAACATAGACCTGCACGCCGGCATCGGCCCGCTCGATCAGCGCATCGGCAAACCGGCGGCCCAGATCGTCATCGCGAATGATGTAGAACTGGATAAGCACATAATCCTGCGCCCGCGAAATCCCGTCGATGATCGAAGCAAACGTGTCCTCGCCATCGATCAGCAGCGAAGCGGAATTGCCATACAGAAACGGCAGTTCTGCAACCTTGCGCAGCACCGGCCAGTCGTCGCTTGTCTCCATGTCGACGATACGCAGATCTTCCGACCGCGCCAGGCGCCAGCTGCGCCCGGAATGGACCTGGGATTCCGCATAATCGTCAAACAGCTTCCAGCCGAACAGCAGGTAGATGATCGTCGTCGGAAACGGCACGATCAGCAGGGACAGGAGCCAAGCGATGGTGCCCTGGGAGGTGCGCGAATTCATGATCTCGCGTACGGCGCAAACGATCGCCAACACATAGTTGGCCAGGTAGAGCGTGGCCAGGAAACTGAAATTGTCGGCTATCGCTCTGACCAGATCCACGCAAACTTCGCCTAGCTATCGGCCTCCAGCACCGAATTGATGTCAACCGTGGGTCCGGCTTCCAGCCAATCTGGCACCGGCAATTCCTTTGAACGCAGGAAGGCCGGGTTAAACAGTTTCGACTGATAGCGGTTGCCATAGTCACACAGCACCGTGACAATGGTTTTGCCCGGCCCCAGTTCCCGTGCAAGTCGCACAGCCCCTGCGATATTGATCGCAGACGAACCGCCGAGGCACAATCCCTCGTGCTCGATAAGGTCGAAGATATAGGGCAGGGCTTCGCTGTCGGAAATTTGATAGGCGTGGTCGACGCTGAGGCCCTCGAGGTTGGCGGTAATGCGCCCCTGTCCGATCCCTTCGGTGATCGAGCCGCCCGACGATTTCAGCTCCCCTTGCGTGTAATAGTTAAAGAGCGCGGCCCCTTCGGGATCGGCCAGACCGATCCGGATATCCTTGTTGCGTTCCTTGAGCGCCATCGCCACTCCGCCCAGCGTGCCGCCTGAACCCACGGCGCAGATGAACCCGTCCACCCGGCCCTCGGTCTGCTCGAAAATTTCCGGCCCCGTGGTTTCGATATGGGCCTGCCGGTTGGCGACATTGTCGAACTGGTTGGCCCAGATTGCGCCATTGGGCAGTTCCGCCGCCAGCTTTTCGGCCAGCCGCCCGGAAACCTTCACGTAATTGTTGGGGTTCCTGTAGGGTTTGGCCGGCACTTCGATCAGTTCGGCCCCGGCCAGCCGGATGGCGTCCTTTTTCTCCTGGCTCTGGGTTTCAGGAATGACGATGACCGTCTTGAACCCCATGGCATTGCCGACCAGCGCCAACCCGATCCCGGTATTGCCCGCCGTGCCCTCGACAATCGTCCCGCCGGGTTCGATAGCCCCCCGCTCCACGGCGTCGTTGATGATATAAAGCGCGGCGCGGTCCTTGACCGACTGTCCGGGATTTAGAAACTCGGCCTTGCCCCAGATCTCGCACCCGGTCGCCTCGGAAACGGCGTTCAGGCGGATCAGCGGGGTGTTCCCGATGGCGGATGGCATGTCTTTGAAAAGGGTCATGGTGCGGCAACAGCTTCTTGAATGTGGACCCGGATGGTAGTGACGTCGTCAGCCTCGAACAAGGCAGCACAGCGTTGATCGGTAGGGCTTTTTCAGATCGACGCCGTTTTGCGCAATCCTCTGCCACCAGAAGCCGCAACGCCGCAAACCTGTTGCGTCAGCGCTTGAGCGTATCGAGCGCCCGCGCCCGGCTGGCTTTCAAATCAACGATCGGTTCCGGATAAGTCTCGCCCAATTTAAGCCCGGCCTTATCGAGAGTGCCCGCGTCCGCTTCCCAGGGCTTGTGCACCCATTTGTCCGGCATGTCCTTGAGTTCGGGCACCCATTTGCGCACATACGCCCCGCCCGGATCGAACTTTTCGCCCTGCGTCACCGGGTTGAATATTCGGAAATAGGGCGCCGCATCCGCTCCGCTGCCCGCCACCCATTGCCAACTCGCCGGATTATTGGCCGGATCGGCATCGACCAGCGTGTCCCAGAACCATTGCTCGCCCTTGCGCCAGTCGATCAGTAAATTCTTGGTCAAAAGCGATGCCGTGAGCATGCGCACCCGATTGTGCATCCAGCCGGTCCGCCAGAGCTGCCGCATCCCGGCATCGACAACTGGAATGCCCGTCTGTCCCTTCTGCCACGCATGAAGTGCTCTGGTGTCTTTGCGCCAGTCAATCGTATCGAACCGCTCCTGCATGGAATGGCGGGCAATATCGTCGCGATGATAGAGCAGGTGATAGGAAAACTCCCGCCATGCCACCTCGGACAGGAACTTTCCCCCCGCGCTCGCCATGGCGGGATTTGCATCGATCAGATGCCGCACGGCATGCCATATCTGCCGCGGCCCGATCTCCCCGAACCGCAGATGCGGCGACATCCGCGACGTCGCGTCTTTCCGCGGTACGTCGCGGTCCTTGGGGTAGTCGGCAAGCAGATCGTCCAGGAAGTCTGCCAGCATGTTTTTCGCCCGGCTTTCCCCCGCTGTCCAATGCGCCAAAATCCCCTCGGCCCAGAACGGCGCTTCGCCGAAATCGAGGGCAGGGGGGCTGATCGCCTCATGCTTTTCGATCCGCCCGATCGGTTCGGCGATGGGCTTGTCCCTAAGTGCATTCCAGAACGGCGTGAAAACGCCATAGGGCGTGCCTTGCTTGGTTGCGATGTCCCAGGGTTCGACAAGCAGCGCGGCGTTAAAGCTCTCCGCCTCGATTCCATCCGACTTGAGCGCGGATTTGAGCGCAGCATCATGCGCACGACCCGCCGGATCGTACCGGCGGTTCCAGTACACCCGCTCGGCCCCGGTCTCCCGGACCAGTTCGGGGATAAGCGTCGCGCTGTCACCCTCGCGATAGCTAAGCCGCACGCCGCGCTCGGCAAGGTCTCCGTTGAGCCCCTTGAGGCTTTCGTGCAGCCACACCTTCGCCGCGCCGCCAAGCGGGCGCAATCCGCGATCCGTCTCAAGCACATAGACCGCGTGAACCGGCGCGTCATGCTTGAGCGCCGCCGCGAGAGCCGGATTGTCGGCAATGCGCAAATCGTTTCGGAGCCAAACCAATGTGGAACTGGCCATGAAAAAACTTTCTTTTCCGTCTGAAAGGGCAAGTCGAAAAATGCGCGGGCGCGGCGCATTTGGAATAAACGCGCCGTTCTCGTCCGATACGGGAAAACCGGGCGTTCGGATCATCCAGCCATGCGTCTGGCGCAGTTGTCCGGGCAGCCCTGCTGCAATATGTCTGCACCCGAAAACGTTCCGAACCGTGGAATACACTCATGTCCCTGCCGCCGTCCTCCCTCTCCCATCTTTCTCGTTTGGAGAGTGAGAGCATTGAGATTTTCCGGGAGGTTGCGGCGAGTTTTGAGCGTCCTGTTATGATGTATTCGATCGGCAAGGATTCGTCGGTTTTGCTGCATCTTGCGCGCAAGGCGTTTTATCCCTCAAAGATCCCGTTTCCGCTTTTGCACATCGATACGACCTGGAAGTTCGCCGAGATGATCGCCTTCCGCGACCGGATGGCGGCCGAATACGGGTTCGAGTTGGTTGTGCACACCAACCCCGATGGCGTCGCGGCGGGCATCAACCCGTTCGATCACGGCTCGGCGCGCTACACCGACATCATGAAGACCCAGGCCCTGCGTCAGGCGCTGGGCGCCGGGCAGTACGATGCGGCGATCGGCGGGGCGCGGCGCGACGAGGAAAAGAGCCGCGCCAAGGAGCGGATTTTCTCGCACAGGAACGCCAATCACGCCTGGGACCCCAAGAACCAGCGGCCCGAGCTGTGGCGGGTGTTCAACACGCGGCTCAACCCGGGGGAATCGATGCGGGTGTTCCCGCTATCGAACTGGACCGAGCTCGATATCTGGACCTACATCTACGATCAGGACATTCCCATCGTGCCGCTGTATTTCGCGCGGCCGCGCCCGGTTGTCGAGCGCTCGGGCACCATGATCATGGTCGATGACGACCGCTTCCGGCTCGACGCGGGCGAGGTGCCCACCGATCAGGTGGTGCGCTTCAGAACGCTCGGCTGCTATCCGCTGACCGGGGCGATCCCCTCGCAGGCGGCAACGCTGCCCGAGATCATCATGGAAATGCAGGCTTCCCGCACCTCCGAGCGCGAGGGACGGCTGATCGACAGCGATTCCGCCGGCTCGATGGAGAAGAAAAAGCAGGAGGGTTACTTTTGATGTCCACTTTGACCGCACCAACTCTTCCCGCCGCCACCTCGGATCTCGACCTCTGGCTTTCCCAGCAGACCGGCAAGTCGCTGCTGCGGTTCTTAACCTGCGGCTCGGTCGACGACGGTAAATCCACCCTGATCGGGCGGCTGCTCTATGACAGCCAGCTCATCCTCGACGATCAGCTCGCAACCCTCAAGACCGACAGCCGCAACCGCCATGTTGGCGATGAGGGCATCGACTTCTCGCTGCTGGTCGACGGGCTGGTCGCCGAGCGCGAACAGGGCATCACCATCGATGTGGCGTACCGGTTCTTTTCCACCGAAAAGCGCAAATTCATCGTCGCCGACACCCCCGGCCACGAGCAATACACCCGCAACATGGCGACCGGCGCGTCCAACGCCGATCTCGCCCTGCTGCTTGTCGATGCGCGCAAGGGTCTGCTGACCCAGACCCGCCGCCACAGCTTCATTTTGTCCCTGATCGGGGTCAAGCAC
>DDGC01000015.1 GCA_002337455.1 Rhizobiales bacterium UBA1912
CCGCCCTTGACCTGGTTGAAGATCTGGCCTTCGACCTTTTCGCCCTTGTCGTAAAGGACTTCGAGGCGGACCCAGCTTTCTTCGCGGCGGGCCTTCTCACGGGAGAGGACAGCCTCGCCCATGGCGTTCTCGACGCGGTCGACATAGACTTCGACTTCCGAGCCCACGGCAATGGTGCCGTCGCGGCCAGCGGCGCCGAATTCCTTCATCGGCACGCGGCCTTCGGTCTTCAATCCCACGTCGATGATGGCGAGGTCTTTTTCGATAGCGACGACCTTGCCTTTGACAACGGTGCCCTCGACGGGATCGATGTCCTGAAAGCTCTCAAAAAGGAGCTGTTCGAAATCTTCTGCAGATGCGATCTGGTTAGCCATTAAATCTCCATTCCGAACGGCATGTCCGGAACATTGGGTTGGTGTTGAAATTTTGGATAGTCTTGCCGCCATGACGAACGGCGTTCCCACCCCATAAGGGTTTGGAGCGCTGATTTTCAAACCGGCGAATACTGACAGGGCAGGTGAAACCGCAAGGCGGGTTCGGTGCGAAAGATCGGTGGCCCAACGCCGCAAGTTTGGATTTTGCGAGAGAGCTTAGCTCTCCGCCGACTTGCGGGCGATAGCCGCCTCCACTTGCGCGATGGCTGCCGTAATGGCGGCTTCTATATCCAAATTGGTCGTATCGAGCAAGACCGCATCGTCAGCGGGGTGAAATCCGCCGTGGGGGGCCGCGGCATCGCGCGCGTCGCGGGCCTCGATATCGGCGAGGAGCTTTTGGCGATCGACGGTTTGGCCGCGCGCTTCGAGCTGGCGGGCCCGGCGGTCGGCGCGGACGTGAGAGTCGGCGATTATGAACAGTTTCGCATCGGCCTCGGGGGCGATTGCCGTGCCGATGTCACGCCCGTCGAGCACGGCGCCGCTGGCTTGCGTCGCGAAATCGCGCTGGAAGGCGAAGAGGGCCTTTCGGACCCCGGGGTAAACCGCAACCTTGCTGGCCAGAATGCCCACTTCGGCGCCGAGCAGGTATTCGGGTTCGATTGCCGAGGAATCGAGGTCCTCGGCGGCTTTTGTGGCCAGCGCCTCGATGTTGGGGGCATCGATATGGGCTTTTACGGCCAGACCGACGGCGCGATAGAGCAGGCCCGTATCGAGATGGGGCAGGTTAAAGTGCTGGCCCAGCGCGGCGGCGATGGTGCCCTTGCCCGAGGCCGCCGGTCCATCCACCGCGATAATCATGCGGCATCCTCGCTTTGGGAAAATCCGGCACCCAGACGGGTGAAATCGGCTTCGAAGCTGGGGAAGGACGTTGCGATCATCCGGTCGTCATCGACTGTGACGGGGTTTTCGGCGGCCAGCCCCATGACGAGAAAGCTCATGGCGATGCGGTGATCGAGATGGGTTGCCACGGTGCCACCGCCGGGGACGGCGCCCTTGCCGGTGACGGTGAGGAAATCTTCGCCCTCCTCGCAGATGACGCCGTTGGCTTCGAGCCCACGGGCCACGGCGGCGAGGCGGTCGGATTCTTTGACCCGCAATTCATCGAGCCCGGCCATGTGTGTGACCCCTTCCGCGAAGGACGCGGCGACGGCGAGGACCGGGTATTCATCGATCATCGAGGGGGCGCGGGTGGCAGGGACGGAAACGCCCTTCAAGCGAGAATATCTGACGCGCAGATCGGCGATATCCTCGCCGCCCGAGACGCGGCGGTTTTCGATTGTGATATCGCCGCCCATTTCGATGAGCGTATCGATCAGTCCGGTGCGGGTGGGGTTCATCAAGACGTTTTCGATGACGACCTCGGAACCCGGCACAATGAGGGCTGCAACCAGCGGGAAACCCGCCGAGGACGGATCGCCGGGGACGATCAATTCCTGGGCCTTCAGGTCCGGCAGGCCGGCGACGGTGATGGTGCGCACGCCATCGGCATCGGTGGCAATGGAGATATCGGCGCCAAAGCCTTCGAGCATCTTTTCGGTGTGGTCGCGGGTCATGATCGGTTCGATCACCGTCGTAGTGCCCGGAATGACGAGGCCCGCCAAAAGCACGCAGGATTTGACCTGGGCGGAGGCCATGGGCACGCGGTAATGGACCGGCACGGGATCGGTGGGGCCCTTGAGGGCAATCGGCAGGCGGTTGTCGTGGTGCTCGACCACTTCGACGCCGATGGCGCGCAGCGGATCGAGCACGCGGCCCATGGGACGAGCCGAGAGCGACGCGTCGCCTACGAAGCGGGTGATAAAGGGATAGGCGCCGACTAGACCCATGGTCAGCCGCACGCCGGTGCCGGCATTGCCGAAATCGAGATCGGCCTGGGGGGCGAGAAAGCCACCAACCCCGAGCCCGTCGATCTGCCAGGCATCGCCGGCTTTTTCGATCCTGGCGCCCAGCGCCTGCATGGCGTGGCCGGTGGCCAGGACATCCTCGCCTTCAAGCAGGCCCGTAACCGTTGTGCGGCCCAGCGCCATGGCGCCGAACATCATGGCGCGATGGGAAATCGACTTGTCGCCGGGCACCCTTATGGCCCCTGAAAGGGCGCCGGCATTGTGGCTGGCGCGCGGACGCGGAGGAAGGGCATGGGACATGGCAAACGGACCGGGACTGGAAAGGGCAAAAACGAGGTCGGGCTTAGCATGATCGCATCGGCGTGCCAATTGCGGGGCGGCGCTCTCGCATTTAGCGTTTGACAGCGGCGAAAATTTCACGCTAACCGGTCCCCCAACGTGGCCGCCCTTATTGACCGAGGGTGTTGCGCCCGCACTTTATGCCTGTTGCGCCCCTCTATAAAAACCCGATAGCGTTTTTCGGGGGCGCTCGAAATACCAACCCTACAGCAGCAGATGAATGGGGAATTGCCTTGGCCAGTGACGAACGCGGTACCAAGCGGACATGCCCGGTTACGGGCAAGAAATTTTACGATCTGGGCAAGGACCCCGTGGTCTCGCCCTATACCGGCAAATCCTATCCCCTGAGCTTTTTCGAAGCCGCTCAGGAAAAGGCGGCCGCCAAGTTCGGCGCCAAGGAGCGCAAGGCTGAAAAGGTCGTAGAGGAAGAAGAAGTCGAAGAAGCCGACGTCGATGTCGCCGCCAAGGAAGCCGGCGCCGAGGTCATTTCGCTCAACGACGCGGAAACCGATACCGACGACGACGACGACGATGACGACAACGGAGACAACATCCCCGATGTCGAGGACGTCGAAGTCGACGAGGAACTGGGCGGGGATGACGACGACACCTTCCTTGAAGAAGATGATGACGATGACGATATCGGCATCGAAGTGGATGTGGACGACGACGAGCGCTAAGGCGCTCGCTTGTTCTGTCTCACGGCGCACACCACTGCGAGCATGACGGGCTAAGAGCCCTATGCTCTTTGTTGCGCCTGCGACGGCGCGGCC
>DDGC01000008.1:0-167 GCA_002337455.1 Rhizobiales bacterium UBA1912
ATCAGAGCGCCGATGTTGTCGCCGGCTTCACCCGAATCGAGCAGCTTGCGGAACATTTCAACGCCGGTCACAGTGGTCTTGAGCGTCGGCTTGATGCCAACGATCTCGACTTCCTCGCCAACCTTGACGATGCCACGCTCCACACGACCGGTCACAACAGTGCCACG
>DDGC01000008.1:401-81836 GCA_002337455.1 Rhizobiales bacterium UBA1912
TCCACAGTCTTCATCAGCTCAAGCACGGCGTCGTGGCCGATTTCCGGACGCTTGTCTTCAAGCGCCATAAGGGCCGAACCCTTGGTGATCGGAATGTCGTCACCGGGGAATTCGTACGAAGAGAGCAGTTCGCGAACTTCAAGCTCGACGAGCTCGAGCAGCTCTTCGTCATCGACCTGGTCGACCTTGTTCAGGAACACCACAAGCGCCGGAACACCGACCTGACGGGCAAGCAGGATGTGCTCGCGGGTCTGGGGCATCGGGCCGTCGGCAGCCGAAACAACAAGGATCGCGCCGTCCATCTGGGCAGCACCGGTGATCATGTTCTTCACATAGTCAGCGTGGCCCGGGCAATCGACGTGCGCATAGTGGCGCTTTTCGGTCTCGTATTCGACGTGCGCCGTCGAAATGGTGATCCCGCGCGCCTTTTCTTCAGGCGCCTTGTCGATCTGGTCGTACGCAGAGAACGTCGCCCCGCCTGTCTCCGCCAGAACCTTCGTGATCGCTGCTGTCAACGACGTCTTGCCATGGTCAACGTGACCAATCGTGCCGATGTTGCAGTGCGGCTTGTTACGCGCAAATTTTTCCTTGCCCATTGCTCACAACCGTTAATCAAGAGTTAGAACTGCGGGGGCGTTTACCCGGTTGGACGCTGAGAGACAAGTGGTTTTTCTGCTTCGATCTTCATTGCCGGCACCGACAGCAAAAGGAACGGCCGAAACCGTCCCTTTTGCATGCTCCAACATTGCCTGAGCTCAGTAGATCAGTCGCGCATTCCGCTCGCCGACGGTCTCGAATGTCGGGCATTTGATTATGATGCGGATATCGTCATAGTCCTTGTCGGTCCAGGCGATATGTTGCCAGTTACTGGAAGTTCCCGACAGTCCGGGCGGACGATCTTCCCACCCGTAATACATATACTTCCCGGGTTCACAGCTTCCGGTCGCTCTTTGGGGTGTACGGTTCGTACCCTCGGGGATAATCCCTCCCTCACTCACTGGGCGGCATTCTTCGATTGTGTCGCAAAGCACCGTCTCGACAATATCGACCTTTTGACCGGGCTGAACATAAGGCTGTGGGCCCTGCAATCCGGCGTATTGTTCAGTGCTATTTCCTGGCGTGAAATAGGTATCGGTATAGTAATTGAACCGACCTGTTTTCTTGTCGCCCCCATTGTTGGGCGCTGCCCCGTTATCCCAATACTGTTGCTGAGTGCGCGAAAAACGCACGTTCTCCAACCTAAAGCTCAAGAACGATCCTTGCGCGCAATCGGGCCACATATATTCGTACTCGCGCTTGTTGGTATTTGCGCCTTTCGATATCCGCCATGGCCCCTGCTCCGCACCGTCTAACCCAAGAGGATTAGATGTCGCTATTGTGTTGTAGATGCCGACCAAACCGGGCTTTGTCGGGGGAGAATCGAAGTCAGCAAAAAACTGCGAACCGCCATTGTCCGCCACCGGCACCATCCGGGTGCGCCGTGGCTGGTCCGGATCATTTTCCGGACGAGTGGGCCAAAAGCAGTACATCCAGAGCCGATTGAAGTCGCCAGCCTGCGGATCGAGCAGTGAGGTATCGGGCGGTTCGCGAACTTCCTTGACGTCCGAAAAGCGAACGGTAGCGGATACCGTTACAAGCTGGCTATCAGGAATCCCAGGCAGAATATTCATGAACGAAAGCGGCACGCGCGCCGAGGCGGTTACCTTCAGTTCATAATCGCTCATCCTGTCAGGCGTCAGGCTCACGTTTTGAGCCCAGTTCCCTTGATACTGCCGGCCAATCTCCGCCAAGGTGACCGATTCAACCAGCCCCCATTTGGTTTGCCAGCTCTCATCCTCCTCCACGAAGGCGCTCAGTGCAGCGGAATCGACCTGATTTTGCAGGTATTCTTTCACATGCTGAAGGCGCACGTAGTCGACGGCCCATCCAGCCATCGCGATGAAGGGTATGGCCATAACGGCAAAAATCACGGCCACGACGCCATCCTCGCGCCGGACCAAGTCCAACAAACTGCGTCCCATGCCCGTTCGCCCATTTCCGGCGCTTCTGGCGCCCAATAAACCGCACGATTGCGACCGGCAGTGCCGGTTCTACGTAGATCACACAGTACCTGAATGGATTTTCAGTAAACTTACGCAGTTTCAGAAAAACTGTCTGAAAGGATTTACGGCACGTTAAGCATGCAATGGCGCTTCAGTAGAAGGACTTTGCGCGCTCCACTTCGCTGCGTGAACCGATAATGATCCCTATGCGCTGGTGCAGGCTGGAGGGCTCGATCTCGAGAAGACGCTCGGTTCCGGTGCTCGAGGCCCCGCCGGCCGCCTCGACGATCATGCTCATGGGGTTGACCTCATAGAGCAGACGCAGGCGCCCGCCCTTTTCCTTGGTGTCCTCATCTTCGGGATAGAGAAAGACACCGCCGCGGCACAATATACGGTGCAGATCGGCGACCATGGCCGCACACCAGCGCATATTGTAGCTCTTGCCGAACGGGCCCGACTTGCCTGCGAGGCAAGCGTCGATGAAGCCCCGGGTCGGCGCATACCAGCGCGTTTGCCGGGACGCATTGATGGCGAACTCGGCCGCCTCTTGAGGAATTTCCACCTTGTCCCGAACCATGACGAACTCAGCACTCGCCTCATCGAGACTGAAGACTGTAACCGCCTGTCCCGTCGTCAGGACCAGCACCGTGGCCGGGCCGTAAAGCGCATATCCGGCAGCAATCTGCTTTTTCCCCGGCTGCAATACATCTGCGGTCGTGATCCCGGAACTCTTGCCCAGATCGAGCACGGAAAAAATGGAGCCCACAGCGCCGTTGATTTCGAGATTGGACGACCCGTCAAGCGGATCGAAAACCAGAGCATGGTGAGCATTGCCGGCCCCGGCCACCAGTTCTATGTCGTCCAATTCCTCCGATACCATGGCAGCCAGCACGCCGCTCGCCTCACCCCTACGCAGGAAAATGTCGTTAGCGACAACGTCGAGCTTCTTCTGCACTTCCCCCTGCACATTGATTGCCTGCGCCGCCCCGGTGTCCCCTGCGCTCGATGCTACACGCAGCGCGACCGATATCTCGATAGCGCAGTCGGCGACCATTTCGAAAATGGCCCCGATGGCTCCATCGAACCTGCTTTCCACGATCCAGGTCTCAAGGGTTTTGCGCGCCACGTGCGGTCTCCAAAAAAATGGGGTTGTCGACCCTGCTTATGCCGCGGGGCACCGGGCGTCCAGACCAACCAAAGTCCTAACTGCGGCGGCCGGAGCACCCTGCCCTCTCCGTGCCCGGTCGCCCGTTGTCCGCCGCCTGCCGCCGTTTAAGGGCTAGGCAGAAGGTTCTGCCACCGCTAACCTTTTAGCGGGATGAGGAAAGACAGGCCGCGCCAATATCTACAGATCGCGCTGGCAGCGCTGGTGGTCATTACCAGTGCTGTGGTTGCCCGCGTCATCTGGGAGCAATCAGCGCTCAACGCGGCGCGCTCCACCGGCGAAACCAGGGCCGAACTCGTCGCCCAGACGATTAGCGACACAATTGCCCAGAACGCCCATTTTCCTCTGGTGCTCGCGCTCGATCCGGATGTACAGGACGTCCTCGACGATCCATCCAACAAGGGCGCGATCGGCGCGCTAAATCGCAAGCTCGAAACGATCGAAGCTTCGGGCAGTCCCGCCGCGCTCTATGTGATGAAGCCTGATGGCTACACGCTCGCAGCCAGCAACTGGAACACCGAGGGAAGCTTCGTCGGCCAGTATTACGGTTTCCGATCCTATTTCACCCAGGCCATAGCAGGTGGTGAGGGCGCGTATTTCGGCATCGGCGTTACCACCGGAAGAGCAGGCTATTTCATTGCCCGCGCGGTTGGCAGTAGCACGCCGAGCGGTGTCACCGTGGCCAAGATCGAATTTGATGATCTTGAATCGATCTGGGCCCGGGCCGCCGAACACATCATGGTGACCGACGAAAACGACATCATCTTTCTCGCCAGCCGCCCTGAATGGAAATATCGCTCGCTTGCACCGGTCGACGAAACGGCGATCACCCGCATCCAGAGCACCCAGCAATACGCGGGAACCGAAATCGACCAGTTGGAAATGGGTGAACACGGGCCCGATGGGGACCAGATCTGGGTCGAGGGTCTGCCGGCCAATGAGAGCTTTTTGCGCCAGTCGGTTCATATTCCGGAGTTGGGCTGGACAGTGAACCAGCTAACGGATCTGTCGGGCGTCGACGATGCAAGACGCGACGGTACAATGATCGGCGCGACGGGCTCGGCGTTAGTGATCGCCATACTGTTCTACCTGGCCCAGCGCCGACGCAGCTTCGCAATGGAGCGAGCCGCAAGGGCCGACCTCGAACAGCGCGTTGCAGAGCGCACCAGTGCGCTGCGCGAGGTCAACGACACCTTGCATGTCGAGGTCAAAGAGCGCCGGCGCACCGAACGCGAGCTGCGCAGCGCGCAGAACGATTTGATACAGGCCGGGAAACTGGCCGCGCTTGGACAGATGTCCGCGGCCATCGCGCACGAAATAAATCAGCCTCTCACCGCGATGCGCACCTACATCGCCACCACGCGGGTTTTCGTGCCCCTCGGCGATCCCGGCGCCGTTCTCGATAATCTCGAAAAGGTGGACAATCTCGCGGTGCGCATGGGGCGGATCACTTCCCATCTCAAATCCTTCGCGCGCAAGGAAGGCATGGGCCCGGCCGAGGTGATTTCGGTCGACAAAGCCGTTCAGAAGGCTCTCGACCTCGTCGACGTTCAACTGCAAGCCGACGCCATCACGATAAAAAAGACGATTGTTCCCGCTTTCACTCTAGGGAACGACGTGCGGCTTGAGCAGGTCGTCATCAATCTGGTCCGCAACGCGATTGATGCAGTGCAAGAGACCGCTGAGCCGGTCGTCGAAGTTTCCATGTATGTTGCAAACGGGGCTATCCTCATCGAGGTCAGAGACAACGGCCCCGGCTTTGACCCCGCCATCCTGGAAACGCTCTTCGATCCTTTCGTTACCACCAAGCCGTCGGGGGCGGGACTGGGTCTTGGGCTGACGATTTCCTATGAGATCATTCACGAATTCGGTGGTGCCCTGCGGGCCGCAAACCATCGGGATGGCGGGGCTGTTCTTACAGTAGAACTTGTCGCCATAGACGAGGCAACATCCCCGTTTCAAAGTGAGGTGGCAGACAATGGCTGAACGGCAGACCGTCATTTTCGTCGATGACGAGGAGCCCATGCGCCACGCCGTGCAGCAATGGCTTGGTGTCGCCGGTCATGACGCCAGAAGCTTCGCATCGGGCCACTCGGCTCTCGATCATATATCGGCGGGCCTCAACGGTATCGTCTTAACCGACTTGCGCATGCCCTCCATGGACGGGATGGAACTGTTGCGCCGCATCCTTGAGATCGATCCCGACATTCCCGTTATCCTCATGACCGGTCAAGGCGACATCGAAAGTGCGGTGGAGGCGATGCGCATCGGAGCCTATGATTTCATCGAAAAGCCCTTCGATCCCGAACGCCTGGCCCAGACGGTCCGCCGCGCAACCGAAAAACGTCGTCTTGTGCTGGAAAACCGCTATCTGGCAGCCGCAGCCCCGTCCGACGCCTTACGCAACCGGATTCTGGGCACCTCGCGCGAGATCGAGCGTCTTCGCGAAGCGGTGTCGGAAATCGCAGCAACCGATGTAAGCGTCGTGCTCTATGGCGAAACCGGATCGGGCAAGGATCTCATTGCGCGATGCCTTCACGAGCTGGGCCGCCGCGCGACCGGTAATTACGTGGCCGTCAACTGTTCCGCCATTCCTGAAACCATGGTGGAAACCGAAATGTTCGGGCACGAAGCGGGCGCCTTTACCGGCGCTGCCGGCCGCCGGATTGGCAAGATCGAACACGCGAACGGGGGCACTCTGCTGCTCGACGAAGTTGAATCGATGCCTTTGCCGATGCAGGCCAAACTATTGAGGGCATTGCAGGAACGCGTCATCGAGCGCCTCGGGTCCAACACCTCGGTCCCCGTCGATTTCCGCACCATCGCCGCGACAAAGCGTGACCTGAAGGCCGAAAGCAACACGGGAGCCTTCCGCTCCGACCTCTATTTCCGCCTCTCGGTGGTCGAGCTCAGCATTCCCCCATTGCGAGACCGCCGGGATGATATCCCGCTTCTTTTCGAGTACTTTGCCGGAGAAGCGGCCCGCAGCCATAATCGCCAACCGCGCCCGCTAAAAGGAGCCACGCTCGATGCACTCATACGGCACGATTGGCCGGGCAATGTGCGTGAGTTACGGAACGTGGCCGAGCGGCACGCGCTCGGTCTGAGCAGTTTTGCAGCCTCCGATACTGCCCGGCCCACCGATATGGCCGATGTCATGCCACTCGCCCAGCAACTCGAAGCCTTTGAACGCCGGATAATCGAGCGCGCTCTGGCAGACAGCGGCGGTCGCATCAGCGAGGTGATGGAAAAACTCGGGGTGCCCCGGAGAACTCTCAACGAAAAAATGACGCGGCTCGGCATCCGCAGGCGGGAGGCTGACGACCAATATGAGCAATAAATTGCGCACGCTCGCCGTTCATCGGCGATTTTTTGCCGATGCAGTTGAATCGAAATAGTCACGCAAACCTCTAACAAATTGAAACGAAAGGATTTTATCGAACCCGAAATATCATCGCGCTGTTGGCACAGCTATTGCAATGAACGGATCACCGGCCGTGCGGAGGAAGCGTGGCGGGTGTAGCGACCGGAAGCCCGGCGCTAGAGAGGAACCATGCAGTCCTGCGAGGCTGCAATTGGGAGGACATAATGAAACTTCTGACAGCCTGCGCCTTGATCGGCGCGCTGGCGGTGAGCGCGCCCGCGTTCGCCCAACAGCAACTTTCCATCGCGACCGGCGGAACGGGTGGTGCCTACTACCCGATCGGCGGCGGCCTTGCCGAACTGATCACTGAAAATCTCGAAGGCTATGGCGCCGTCGCCGAGGTCACTGGCGCGTCGGTTGAAAACATGGCGCTGGTCCATCAGGGCGCTGCCGACTTCGCTATCGCGCTCGGCGACACGGTCTATCAGGCCTATACCGGCACCGGTGCGTTCGATGGTCGGCAGGTTGATATCCTGTCGTTGGGCGCCCTCTATCCCAACGCAGTGCAGATCGTCGTTCCCGCCGATTCCGATATCGAGGGCCTTTCCGATCTCGTGGGCAAGCGGGTTTCGGTCGGCGCACCCGGCTCGGGCACCGAGCTCAACGCCCAGGCCATCCTCAATGCCAACGGTATCACCTATGAGGACCTCGCCGCTGCCCAGCGCCTCAACTTCAACGAAACCGCAGACGCCCTGCGCGACGGCGATATCGATGCCGGCATCTGGAGCGTTGGCCCTCCGACCTCTTCGATCATGTCGCTGGCCGTGGCACGGGCTATTCGGTTGATTCCGCTGAGCGAGGATGAAGTCGCAGCAGCCAAGGGCGTAGAGCCGATCTTTGCCGACTACGTTCTTCCCGCCAACAGCTACGAAGGCGTCGATACCGAAACGCCCACCGTCGGCATCCCCAACGCGCTGGTTGTCAGCGCCAGCATGGATGAGGAACTGGCCTATCAGGTGACCAAGCTTCTGCATGAGCAGGTCGACTATCTGCGGGCGATCCACCCCGCGGCCAACGACACGACGGTCGAGTTCGCACTGGGCGCAACCCCGATCCCGCTGCATCCTGGGGCGATCCGCTACTACGAAGAAGTCGGAGCGGACATCCCCGAAAATGCCCGGCCCTAAGGGCAAGGTCTTGGTTGGGGCGGGCTTATTGCTCGCCCTGACCCTGTCAGCCGCGGCGCTGCCGGACGAAACCAACGGCCTGATGCTGGAAGTTCTCCGGGAAGACGGAGAAGCCATCTTTCAGGAACCGGTCGCCGACGGCGCGCGATGGTGCATTTTCTGGAATCATTCGGTTCAACATTTCCTCGTTCGCGACTGTTTTGTCGCCAGCGACGGGCGGATGTTGCTTGAGCGGTCCCATCAACCCGATTTTGCAGCAGGACTTGGCCATATTCCCGGTCGGGGCACGATGATCTCTGCACCCGAAGGCGGATACTGGATTGAAGATATCAACGAACCCGTACCCAACAATTGCCTCCGGCTGCGGGTCGGAGCGCCCGGGGTCGACCACAGGATTGTTCTGGGCCAGCGGGACGAGAACTTGTCTGCCATAGCGCCACGGGAGGCCGTGCGCATCGTCCTGCAAAACGCAGGACACGAGGGAGAAAATTCATGCTGAAATCAATCTTCCGGCAGAAGGGCCCGTTGGCGGCGGACATTCCGCCTCCGGTCAGCGCAGCCGTGGAGCGCCCCTGGCCCATCCGCCTGGCAGTGATCATTCTGTCGATCGCGCTGGTACTGTTTCAGCTCTATACGGCCGGCATCAACCCGCTCGGCCTTTTCTACCAGCGATCGATCCATCTCGGCTTCATCCTGATGATTGCCTTTCTGGTGTTTCCAGTTACCGGCCCGAACCGCAAGCAAGGGCCGATAGGCGCCCTGATCGACACGGTATTTTTCGCGCTCGCGATCGTATCGGGCTTCTACATCGCGATCTTTCTCAATGACATTATCGACCGCGCCGGCTTCTGGAGTTCGACAGATGTCACGGTGGGTGTAATTGCCGTCATCACGTTGCTCGAAGCGAGCCGGCGTGTGGTGGGCAAAGGCATCACGATAATCGGCATTGTTTTCATCCTCTACGCGATGGCGGGTCCTAACGGCCCCCTGCCGTGGCTTGGCGACATCATGCCCGGAATTCTCAACCACCGGGGCTATCCGATCGATCGTCTGGCCGCCCAACTTTACCTTGGACAGGAGGGAATTTTCGGTCTCCCGCTTGGCGTCGCGGCAACCTATGTCTTCATTTTCGTTTTGTTCGGCGCTGTTCTCGAAGTCACCGGCGCCGGGCATTTTTTCATCGAGCTTGCCTACGCCGCGACCGGCCGTCGTCGAGGCGGCCCCGCCAAAGCTGCCGTCGTCGCCTCGACGGCAATGGGATCGATCTCGGGCTCGACCATCGCCAATGTGGTCACCACCGGCCCCTTCACCATCCCATTGATGAAGCGTCTCGGCTACAAGCCCGCCCAAGCGGGCGGGATCGAGGCCGCTGCCTCAACGGGCGGACAGATCACACCCCCGCTGATGGGCGCCGGGGCGTTCCTGATCGCCGAATACACTGGCGTTCCCTACCTCCATATCGTTCTGGTTTCGATCTTCCCGGCATTCCTCTATTTCCTGACTGTCTATCTTTTTGTCCACATCATCGCCATCAAGCAGAACATGAAGGGCATGTCGGCGAGCGAGTTGCCCTCGGTGCGCGAGGTCATGAAGAATGGCTGGCATTTCATGGTGCCGCTCGCCATCCTCATGTACCTGCTGGTCCTCGGCATTTCACCGATGCGGGTGGGGTTCTGGGCCGTTGTTTCAGTGTTGATCGTCGCCGTCCTCAAGGGAAGCTACGACTGGCTGCGCTTCGCCCCGACCACCGATCGCGCTAAAAGGCCCTCGATTGGTGAAGCCCTCAAGCTTGGCGGCTTAAAGCTGGTCGAGGCCTGCGAGGTCGGCGCGCGCAACGCTCTGACCGTCACGATTGCCTGCGCCATCGGCGGGATTATCGTGGGCATCATCGGTCTGACCGGGCTGGGCCTGAAATTCACTTCGATGATGCTGGCTTTTTCGGGCGGATACGTGCTGCTGGCCCTCTTGCTGGTGCTCATCGCCAGCCTGATCCTTGGCTTCGGCCTGCCGGTCACCGCTGCCTATATCGTGATCATCATTCTGGTCGGGCCGGCCCTCAACCAGGAATTCGGCATTCCGCTGCTGATCGTGCATCTGGTGGTGTTTTGGTATTCGCAAGATTCCAACGTCACCCCACCCGTCGCACTCGCCGGCTTTGCGGCGGCAGCGATAGCGCGAAGCGGGCCGATGGAGACCAGTATCCAGGCGTGGAAGTTCGCCAAGGGCCTCTACATCATCCCCATGTTCATGGTGTTCAACCCCGAAATCATCATAGGCGGACCGCTGCCCATAGTGCTCTGGAACGGCGCCTTGGCGCTAGCTGGCACGGTGGCGTTTGTCGCGGTGCTCGAAGGGTTCTTCCAGACCCGCATGCACCTTGTTTTGAGGGTGCTCCTCTGCCTTGGCGGCATCGGTTGCCTGTCGCCATATCCGGCAGCCGAGATTGCGGGGTTCTTCGGCTGCGTCGCAATCCTGGGGCATAACGCCTGGCTTGCCTGGCGCAACGATCGGACCAATCCGCAGCCCGCATAAAAAAGCCCCGGCACAGCCGGGGCTCTGGTTCCTGGAAAACACCCCGCTATTGGCGGGTGCTTGCTAGCGGTTCAACCGGTTGTCGATGAGGTTGTCGACGACCGCTGGATCAGCGAGCGTTGACGTATCGCCAAGCGATCCAAAGTCATTTTCGGCAATCTTGCGCAGGATGCGACGCATGATCTTGCCGGATCGGGTCTTTGGTAGGCCCGGGGCAAACTGGATGCAATCGGGAGAGGCGATTGGACCGATTTCCTTGCGAACCCAATTGCGGAGCTCGCCCCTCAGTTCCTCGCTCTCCTCATCCCCGGCCATCAGCGTCACATAACAGTAGATGCCCTGTCCCTTGATTTCGTGAGGGTAACCAACGACCGCAGCCTCGGACACCTTGGGATGGGCGACAAGCGCACTCTCGATTTCGGCAGTCCCCAGTCGGTGGCCGGAGACGTTGAGCACATCGTCGACCCGACCGGTAATCCAATAGTAGCCGTCCTCGTCGCGCCGAACGCCATCGCCTGTGAAATAGAGGCCCTTGTAGGTCGAAAAATAGGTTTCGACGAACCGTGCATGATCGCCCCATATGGTGCGCGCCTGCCCCGGCCAGCTGTCGGCTATGGCAAGAACCCCTTCCGCCTTTGTCTCCGCAATCACCTGCCCTTCAGGGGTCAGAACGAGCGGATCAACGCCGAAAAACGGCTTTGTCGCGGAGCCGGGTTTAGTCGGGATGACCCCGGGAAGCGGTGTGATCATCGATGCCCCGGTTTCCGTTTGCCACCAGGTATCGACGATCTCGCACCGGCCCCTGCCGACATGCTTGTGATACCACTGCCAGGCCTCGGGATTGATCGGTTCCCCAACCGTTCCGATAAGCCGGAGCGAAGAAAGATCGGCCTTCTCGACGTGCTCGACGCCGGCGCCCATGAGCGCGCGAATGGCCGTGGGGGCGGTGTAAAAGATATTGACCTTGTGCCGATCGACCACCTGCCAGAACCGCGAGGGGTCGGGCCAATTGGGAACGCCTTCGAACATCAGCGAGGTGACGCCATTGGCCAATGGTCCATAAACGATATAGCTGTGCCCAGTCACCCAGCCCACATCGGCGGAGCACCAATAGACATCGTCGGGCCGCGGATCGAAAATCATCTCATGGGTCAGTGATGCCCATACCAGATATCCGCCTGTCGTGTGCAGCACACCCTTGGGCTTGCCCGTCGATCCCGAGGTGTAAAGGATAAACAGCGGGTCCTCGGCATTCATCGGCTCGGGAGCGCAGAATGGCTCCACGCCGGCCGCCGCTTCATGCCACCAGACGTCGCGGCTGCCCTTCATGGCAACGGCCGCGCCGGTGTTTTCGACGACGAGGACCTTTGAGACGCCGGGACAATCTTCCAGCGCCTTGTCGACATTGGCCTTGAGCGGAACGGCCTTGCCACCGCGCCGTCCTTCGTCGGCCGTAACCACAAGGCTCGAATCCGCGTCGTTGATCCGCCCCGCCAAAGCGTCGGGCGAAAAGCCTGCAAAAACCACGGAATGCGGCGCCCCGATGCGGGCACAGGCCAGCATGGCATAGGTCGCCGCCGGTATCATTGGCAGATAGATGGTAACCCGGTCGCCCTTTTTGACACCCAGATCCTTGAGCACATTGGCAAACCGGCAGACTTCGTCGTGGAGCTGCCGGAAGCTGATATGCTGCGCGCGGTCCTTGGGGTTGTCCGGCTCCCAGATCAGGGCCGTCTTGTCGCCATTGGTCGCAAGGTGCCGATCAATGCAGTTGGCGGAGACGTTGAGAACACCGTCCTCGAACCATTTGATCGAGATATCGGGATAGGCAAAGGTCGTATTCTTGACCTTGGTGTAAGGCTTTATCCAGCCCAACCGTTTCCCCTGCTCCGCCCAGAAGGCATCAGGATTGGACAGCGACGCTGAGTATTTCTCTTCAAAGCTCGCGGGCGTGAGCCGCGTATGCCGCGCCAAGGGGGCCTGGCTATTCATGTCCATCCTCCTAAATGGCGAGATATTCGTGCCGCAGTTCGGCATTATCGAGCACTTCGCGGGCGGTGCCTGCAAAAGCCACCTCCCCTGTGTCGAGGATCACCGCCCGGTCGGCCAGCTTGAGCGCCGCGACCGCGTTCTGTTCCACGATGACGGTGGTGATGCCCAATTCCTTGATCTCGTGCAGGATCGTTTCAATTTCCTGGACGATGACCGGCGCGAGCCCTTCATAGGGCTCATCGAGCAACAGCAGCTTGAGATCCCTGGCAAGGGCCCGGGCGATAGCCAGCATTTGCTGCTCGCCACCCGAGAGCGTCGTGCCCTCCTGCCGCCGGCGTTCAGCGAGCCGGGGGAAGTGCCCGTAAATGCGATCGAGCTCCCAGCCGGCGCCCGGCGCCACCTGGGCGAGGGTAAGATTTTCTTCGACCGACAAACCCTGAATGATCCGGCGGTCTTCCGGAACGAGCTGGATACCCGCCTGGGCCGCCTGGAACGATTTGAGCTTGTGGATGGGCGCGCCATCGAGCCAGATTTCGCCGCGCTGGAGGGTCGGATTGTCCAGCCGCGCGATGGTCCGCAATGTCGAACTCTTGCCCGCACCGTTTCGGCCCAAAAGGGCAAGAATTTCGCCATGGGCAATATCGAAGCTGACCCCTTGCACGATATAGCTCTCACCGTAATAGGAATGAATATCCTGAACGGCAAAAAACGGAGTGCCTAGGTCGGTGGATACTGCCGTTTCTGGCTGAAACTGGGTGGTGACGGCGTTCATTGGTGAGTTCCTCCCAGATAGGCTTCCTGCACCCGCGGGTCACCGCGGACTTCGGAAGGCAAGCCTTCTGCAATAATGCGTCCGCCCGCCAAGACCGAGATCTTGTCGGCCAGCGAAAACACGACGTGCATATCGTGTTCGATAATGACCTTGGTCATCCCGCGGCTTTTGATCTTCTTCAAAAGCTCGATGGTGGTGTTGGTGTCGTGCCGGCTCATCCCTGCGGTCGGCTCGTCGAGCAACAGCAGGCGCGGCTTCTGGATCAGGCACATCGCCAGCTCCAGACGGCGCTTGTCACCGCGCGACAGGGAGCCAGCCGTCGTGTGGCGCCTATCGACCAACCCCACGTCCTCGAGCATCGCTTCCGCCTCCTCCCGAAGTGCGGATTCGCGCTCAAGTGGCGTCGACAGATTGATTTTGAACGCGCCGTCCCGTTTTGCGAATGCCGGTGTCATGACATTTTGCAGCACTGGCAGGTCGGCGAAGATTTCCGGCGTCTGAAACACCCGGCTGACGCCGAGTTGATTGATTTCAAAAGGCTTCTTGCCGGTGAGAACGGTTCCGTCGAATACCACGGCGCCGCTGGTCGGAGGGATGCGACCGATAATGACATTGAGCAATGTCGATTTGCCCGCGCCGTTCGGCCCGATGATCGCATGCGTCCGGCCCTCCTCGACCTGCAGGTCGATGTCGGCCAGAGCATGCAGCCCCCCAAAATTCTTGTGCACATCAGCGACATGCAGGACGACGTTCTTATTGGCTTCCATGACCAATCTCCTATTCCGCAGCCGATGTGCTGAGCTTGGCCGGAGCCTCTTCGTTCTTGCGGCGATTGCCAACCGCCGAGCGGATGCGGCGCACGCCCTCCATGATGCCTCCCGGGAGGAAGACGACCACTAGAACGAAGACCAGGCCTTCGGTCAGTTTCCAGCCCTCGCCCACGAACTTTGACGTGACGGTGACTGCAAAGTCCTGAACACCGTCGGGCATCCAGTCGAAATAGAACTGCAGGATGCGCTCGTTGTAGGCAGAAAAGATGTTCTCCATGTATTTGATGAGCCACGCGCCAACGACCGGACCAATCAAGGTGCCGACACCGCCCAGGATGGTCATCAGCACGACTTCGCCCGATGCAGTCCACTGCATGCGCTCAGCGCCGGCCAGCGGGTCGGTTACCGCCAGCAGGCCCCCGGCCAGCCCGGCATACATGCCGGAAATGACAAAGGCGGCCAGGGTGTAGGGTCGGGTATTGACGCCGGTATAGGACAGACGCGTCTGGTTGGACTTAACCGCGCGCAGCATCATGCCAAAGGGCGATGTGAATATCTTCTGAGCGATAAAGAACACGATCAGCAGGATGACGGCGCAGAGATAGAAGCCTCCGATGCCCCCCAGTGCGCTGCCCAGAATGGCAGGCGAGGGAATGATTGAGGAGGTTCCGGATGCAAAGAGACCATCGAGTACCCGCGGGTCCGAACCAGCCAGCTGCAGGGCCGTTTCACCGTTTGTAATGGGCGTGAGCACCGAATAGGCCAGATTGTAGGACATCTGGGCGAAGGCAAGTGTCAAAATCGAAAAATAGATCCCCGAGCGCCGCAATGAGACATAACCGATCAGCAGCGCGAAAATCCCGGCCACCAGGACGGCAAAGATCAGCGCCGGAATGACGTCCATGCTCAGGAGCTTGAACGACCAGACCGCCGTATAGGAGCCGACGCCGAGAAAGGCGGCGTGCCCGAAGCTGAGATAGCCTGTCAGGCCAAAGAGAATGTTGAAGCCCACAGCAAAGATCGCAAAGATCGCAAACTGCTGCATCAGTCCCGGATAAGCCGCGCCAAGCGGCTGGAGCCAGAGTGGCATGGTGAGAACGACCAGAGAAAACACGCCAAGCGTGACATACTCGTTTCTGGGAAGTTGGAAAAAATTCATGGATCAAGCCTCCATGACGCCGCGGCGACCCATAAGGCCACGGGGACGGACAAGCAGGATGATAACTGCGACAGCGTAAACGATGATCTGGTCGATGCCTGGAATGATGGCCTTGATGGCCGTCATCGACGCAAACGACTGCAGAATACCCAGCATGAAGCCTGCGGCGACCGCGCCCGGCAGCGAACCCATGCCGCCAACCACAACCACGACAAAAGAAAGCACTAGGAAGTCCATGCCCAGATGATAGTTGGGCGGCAGCAGCGGCGTGTACATTACACCGGCCAGACCGGCAACGACGGCTGCTATCCCGAACATGATCGTAAAGCGCCGGTCGATATTGACCCCCAACAGGCCCACGGTCTCACGATCGGCCATCCCGGCACGTACCACCATTCCGAAGGTCGTAAAGCGAAGGAAGGCAAAAACGGCTCCGATAACCACCAGTGAGAACGCGAGATACACCAGACGCCACAATGGATAGGTAACGGCATAAGGCTGCAGCCCGAAAAACGCCCCAACATCGGCCGCACCGCGGAAATCGGACGGGATCGGCTGCGGCCAGGGGTTGGGTCCGAAGAAAGTCTTGACCACTTCCTGAAGCACGATCGCCAGTCCGAATGTCACAAGAATCTGTTCGGCATGCGGGCGCTTGTAGAAGTGTTTGATGAGCCCGCGCTCCATGGCGATGCCGATAATGAGCATGACTGGAATAGCCAGGACGATGGAAAGCGGCACGGAATAATCAACGATAACCGCTCCCCAATCCCCAAACCAGGTTTCAACAAGTGGCTCGCGAATTTCCAGCGGCGATCCCCAGGGGGAAAGCTGCGTTTCATCTATGGTGACGCTTTCCATGGTGATGAGGGCGCGGAATGCTACAGCACAGAAGGCGCCAAGCATGAAAAGCGCGCCATGCGCGAAATTGACGACACCCAGAGTGCCGAAAACCAGAGTGAGACCCAAGGCGATCAGGGCGTAAGCACCGCCCTTGTCCAGCCCGTTGAGCAATTGTGCGAGAATCGCATCCATCGATTTGGCTCCAGATGTAGGTTTGTCCGGCCACCGCAGCGGCCGGACATGCAGACTGCCGTTAGTACGGCATCAGCACATTTGCGGGTCAGCCGAGCCCAGATCGCCACCGAAGATCGCAGGATCATAGGTGACGCTTTCGCGCGACGCGGTATTGACCACTTCGAGCAGATCGAACTCGTTGGAGGGCTGCTCCTTGCCCTGGACAACCAGAACATCCTTGAAGCACTGGTGATCCGAACCCCGATAGAGGGTGGGGCCATTGCCCATGCCGTCAAACTCGAAATCTTCGAGCGCGGCGATAACTTCGGGCGGATAGAAGGTCCCTGCCCGCTCCACGGCATCGCCGTAAAGCAGCGTCTGAACGTAGGCCGTGTGCGCGGCCTGGCTCGGGGGAGACCCGTATTTGGCGCCAAACGAAGCAGTGAAAGCCTTGGAGGCTTCGTCCTGCATGCTCCAGTACCAGTTTGAGGTGCCGTAAACGCCCTGCATGGCCGAACCAGCGCCCGCAGCCATGAGATCGGAAACCAGCGGCAGAACGAGCTGGAAGTCCTGGCCGTTGGCCTGGCGATCGCGAAGACCGAACTGGGTAGCCTGGGTCAGCGAATTGACGCCGTCAAAGCCATAGTGGTTGAGGATCAGAACGTCGGCGCCCGAATTGAGGACGGGCGTAATGTACTGGCTGAAATCGCCAGCGCCCACAGGAGTGCGGACCGTTTCGACCGTTTCCCAACCGAGCGCTTCGGTTGCGGCGATCATCGATTCTTCCTGCGTCCAACCCCAGGTGTAGTCAGCAGTCAGGTGATAGGCTCGACGACCATTGCCATAAGCCGCGCCCAGCTGCGGACCGAGGCCGACACCGGACTGATAGGCATTAAAGAAATGGCGGAAGCCGTATTTGCGCTTGTCTTTACCCGTGGTGTCGTTCGAATGGGTCAGGGCGGCCATGAAGATGACGCCCATGTCCTGACAAAGGCTTTGCACGGCAATCGCCACACCGGACGACGAACCGCCAGTGATCATCACGGCGCCATCGCGCTCGATCATGCGGCGAGCCGATTCACGCGCCGGGTCGGACTGCGTCTGGGTATCGCCGGTCACGTATTCGACCCGCTTGCCCAAAATGCCGTTACCGGTAAGCGTTTTGGACGAAAAATGCGGGATCAGGCCGCCATCGCCCTCGCCATTGAGATGCTCGACAGCCAGCTGATAGGCCCTGAGTTCGTCCGCGCCCTCGTCGGCATAAGCGCCAGTCTGGGGTACATTGAACCCAAGCGTGACGGTGTCACCGGTCGGCGCATTACAAAATTCCTGTGCCCATGCCCCCTTGGATAAAATGAGGGGGGAAACCCCCGTCGCCAGGATGCCCGCCATGCCCGTCTTGACGACGCGACGACGGCTGATACCGCGTTTCAAATCGCTCATTAATCTCCTCCTTTGGTGCGGCGGGCCATACCTCCATATGTCCCAAATCCACCGCCGGAGTATCGATCGCCGTTAATGCAAGAGCAACATGCTATTGTAATTCATAGGAAATCTTGTAAAGCTTTGACCAAATGCCGTGTACATCGTGTCAAGTAATTGACAAGCGAGGACTGGATGCGAGCGCCAATCGGGCTTCGAATAAGCACACGCCGCAAGGGTTTGGGACTGTCTCAGGCCGCATTGGCCCGGAGCGTCGAAATCTCTCCGAGCTACCTCAATCTCATTGAAGCCAACAAGCGCCAGGTCGGCGGCACCCTGCTCCAGCGCATAGCATCCGAACTCCGTATCTCCATTGACGACCTCACGGGCGAGGCCGAGCACCGACTCATTCACGAACTGGTTGAGACCTTTGCCGACCCCGCCATTGCCGATGTCGGCCTCGGTATGGAGACGGCGCGCAGCCTTGTCGCGACACAACCTGAAATCGCCAGCGTCATAGCCAAGCTTTACCGGGCTTATGTGGCGGCCTCGGCCAGTGCGGACGCGTATGCCAACAGGCTTCGGGCGGATCCTTTGCTGAGCCAGCTACTTCATCAGGTTTTGTCGAGCATCACAGCGGTGCGTTCCTCGGCGGAAATCCTTGAGGACGTGGATGACCTGAGCAGCGCCGATCGGGCGCGGTTCGTCACCTCGATCTCGCGCGAGGCACGCGGCTTGTCCGCGGTGGCGCAAAATCTCATCGGACAGTTCGATCACGCCAGCACCGTGAGCAAATCCGCCTCGGTGCGTCGCGAGCTCGACGACATGATTTTCGCAGCGCGCAATTATTTCCCAGCGCTTGAGCAACGCGGCGCGGAAATTGCCCGAGACATGCAGTCATCTGGAGCACTCGGCGAGGCGGCAATCGCCCATCTCCTTGAAACTGTCCACGGCGTCCGCGTCGAGCGCAACGCCAGACCCAACTCCGGACGCGCTTTCGGCCACGACGCCGACCGTGGCGTCCTGTGGTTCCGCAACACAGTGCCGCAATCGACCCGACAGTTTCAGATGGTCCGCCTGATCTCGGAACTGACCAGCGAAAGCGAACTGAGCGAAGCGGTCAAGGTTCCCCACCTGTCATCGCAGACCGCCCGCCATTTGGCGCGCAACTATCTCGCGTCCTATATTGCTGGCGCGGCCTTGTTCCCCTACGAGCGGTTTCTCGACGATGCTGAAACGCTGCGCTATGACGTCGAGGCGCTGAGTGAGCGCTACAATGCAAGCTTTGAGCAGATTGCCCATCGGCTTGTAACGCTGCGAGCCGAGGGCGCGGAAGGCGTGCCGTTCGGCTTTCTGCGCTCCGACCCGGCCGGGCGCCTGACCAAGCATTTTCCTCTCCCCGGCTTGTTGTTACCGCACACTGGCCATGCATGCCCCCTGTGGGCCCTTTACGCTGCGTTTCGCGCTTCGGGGCAACTCGTGCGGCAAGTGGTGCGATTTTCGGACGGCTCGCGGTTCTTGTTCGTCGCCAAAGCGGTCTCCCGCCGCGCATCAGGCTTTGCCGATCAGGCCCTCCCCCATTCAATTCTGCTCGTCGCCGATATCCTGCATGCCGACCGCACCGTTTATGCCGACGGGCTGGACCTTGGCGATTCCGATGCCGACGTCCCTGTCGGACCGACATGTCGCCTATGCACGCGGACCGACTGCGTCAGCCGCGAAGAGGCGCCTTTCGCTCCCGGCGATGAGCCCACATTGACCACAGCCAGAGCGTGACCGCCCATCAGGGGACTTGGCGAATGGGAACAATTGCGGTTATGTGAATGCGAGTCCCGAGGAGGAAGGGGCTCGGAGGGGGAGTTTTGGCGATCGATATTCTCATTGCAGAAGACGAGCCGAGTATCCTTGAAGCACTTGATTTCGTTCTGAAAAGAGCAGGATGGACGATTAGTGCCGTCATGGATGGCGACGCTGTCATGGACGCTGTCCGGCGCCAGCGCCCGCGCGTTCTGGTTCTCGATATCATGCTGCCCAAGCGCAGCGGGTTTGAGGTCCTCAAGCAAATCCGCGCTGACCGGACCACGGCAGACTTGCCGGTCCTTGTCCTGACGGCAAAGGGACAGCAGCAGGACCGACGCATCGCCGAAGAACTCGGCGCCAACAAATTCGTCACCAAACCCTATTCCAACGCCGACGTCGTCGATGCCGTGCGCAGCTTGCTCGGCGCGCCAGCAGACGACCGTCAGCACAGTTGAAGCCGGCGCACCATGACACGCCGTAAGATCATCGGTGCGTCGCTCTTTTTTACGCTGTTCGGCGCAATGGCCAGCCTGCCCCCATTGATCCTGCTGTTCAGGTTCGAAGGGTTTGTTGCCGGCTTGCCCATAGCCACTCTTTTCCTGTTCGGACTTTGGGTTTTTCTCGTTGCCGGGGCCGCATGGTTCGGATATGCGCTGCCCCGCGACGAACCGCACCTGCCGCCGGGTGAGGATCACCGATGACGCTCACGGCCGACTTCGTTATTGCGACCGCCGTGGCCTATGTCGGCCTGCTATTCGTCATCGCCTATCTCGGCGACCGGCACACACGAAGCCGGAGTGGCGGATTTCTGCGCTCACCCTTCGTCTACACACTCTCGATTTCCGTCTATTGCACGAGCTGGACCTTCTACGGCGCTGTCGGCACGGCAGCACGCAATGGCCTGGAATATCTGACAATTTACCTCGGACCCACCATCGTTTTTATCGGCTGGTGGTTCATTTTGAGGCGTCTGGTCCGTATCAGTCACGACCAACGCATAACCTCCATCGCAGACCTGCTGTCCTCGCGTTTTGGCAAGTCGAGCACCCTCGCCGTGCTCATAACCGTGTTGGCTGTGATCGCCATCGCGCCCTACATCGCCCTGCAACTCAAGGCCATAACCTCATCCATCGAAGCCATTGCCGGATCGTCCGAATTCGGGCGCGGCAGCCTGGAGGGCTGGGACGAGGTCGGGTTGGCCTTTGGTGTGGCCGCGGGCATGGCCGTGTTCACCATTCTATTCGGCACGCGCAACGTGGACGCCAAGGAGCAACACCACGGCGTGGTGGCGGCAATCGCGTTTGAGGCTGTCGTAAAGCTCACGGCGCTGCTCGCCGTTGGCATCTTCGTCGTCTATGTCGGGGGCGGCATGGATGCGATCTTTGCCAATGCCGAGACAGCGGGACTGAACATCCATGCCGGCGAAACCTTCGGCGACCGCTGGATTTCAATGGTGGTTCTGGCCGCGGCGGCAATCATATGCCTGCCGCGGCAGTTTCAGGTGACCGTTGTTGAAAACTCGGATGAAAAGCACCTGCGCACCGCGAGCTGGGCGTTTCCCGCCTATATGCTTGCAATGAGCCTTTTCACACTGCCTATCGCATTGTTCGGGCTTACTTTCATGCCGGTGGGCTCGAACCCGGACATGTTCGTGCTGACGCTGCCTTTGGCGCAAGGTCAGGATGCCCTGGCACTGTTTGCATTCATCGGCGGCTTTTCGTCGGCAACGTCGATGATCATCCTTGAATCCATTGCACTTTCGATAATGGTCTCCAATCATATCGTCGTGCCGATCATGCTGCGGCTGACATCCGGTGACGGGATTGGGGATGGACAGGGCGTAAGGCGGCTGATCCTCAACGCCCGGCGCCTTTCGATCATGCTTATCCTCCTGTTGGGGTTCGCCTATTTCTATCTAACCCGCGGGTCGGATGCCCTGGCGCCTATCGGGTTGATCTCGTTTACGGGTGTTACGCAATTCCTGCCGGCCATACTTGCGAGTCTTTTCTGGCGTGATGCTTCAACAAAAGCCGCTATCTGCGCAATTGCAGTTGGTTTTGTCGTCTGGCTGTGGTCAAGTTTCATGCCCTCCTTTGCGTCCTCATCGCCACTTGTCGCCACGGTCATGACCAATGGCCCCTGGGGAATTGGCTGGCTACGACCACAGGGCCTGTTCGGCTTTGACGACCTCGACCCGCTCACCCACGCTGTGTTCTGGAGTTTGTTCCTCAACACCACGGTTTTGATCCTGGGCTCACTGATAACCAATCAGTCGGCTCTCGAACATGTGCAGGCCGCGCTGTTCCTCAACGTCTTCCGGCGCACCAGCAACGAGGCCAGCCCGCTTCGTGGATCGGCGACTGCCGACGATCTGTTTCTCGTCGCCCGCCGCGTTCTGGGTCACCAGCGCGCCGTTGCATTGTTTTCCGAAGAGGCCAAGCAGGCACGGATGCCATGGACGACGCTGGAGCCGAGTTCGTCGTTTATCCGGCGGCTTGAGCGCGAGATGGCCGGGTCGATCGGCGCGGCCTCGGCGCATGTCATGCTGTCCAAAGTGGTTTCTGGCGACTCCATCTCGCTCGAGGAAGTCATGCAGATGGCCGACGAAACCCAGCAAGCTATCGAATATTCCCAGGAGTTGGAAATGACCTCCACCCAGTTGCGGGCAACCGCCGAAAAGCTCGAGGAAGCCAACCGGCAATTGCGCAAAGTGGATCTGCAGAAAGATGAATTTCTCAGTCAGGTGAGCCACGAAGTGCGCACACCCATGACGGCGATCCGGGCCTTTTCGGAAATCCTGCTTGATGAAGGCGATCTCGACGAAGACTCGAGAGCCAAATTCGTATCGACGATCCACAAGGAAAGTCTGCGCCTGACCTCCCTCCTAGACGAAATTCTCGATCTGTCGGCGCTTGAGCGTGGCGAACGCGCCTGGGAAAACCGGCCCATCGATGCCGAGGAATCCCTCGATCAAGCCCTCAGGGTCTGTGATGCACTGGCGCGCCAGAGCAATACGCAGGTCGAGATCGGAACCAGGGCATCGGCCGCCTATGTCAAATCCGATCCCGACCGGCTGAGCCAGGTGCTCATCAATCTCATTTCCAACGCCATAAAATACAACGGCGCGATCGCACCGGTTGTCGAGGTGCGTTCGAGGCTCAAGAGAGGGGCCTATATCATTGAGGTCAAGGACAACGGCATCGGCATCGCCGAGGAGGAGCGTCCGCGGATCTTCGACAAGTTCTATCGCGGAAGACTGGGCGAAACCGGTCCCTATGCCGGCGCAGGGCTGGGACTGCCGATCAGCAGGGAGATCATTTCCCGCATGGACGGCGTTCTTGAGCTGGTCTCGACCGATGAAGACGGGGCGTGCTTCCGGATCACCCTGCCACTGATAACGCAGAGCGAAGCCGGTGCCGCGCAATAAGGCGCATCAACGCGCCGAAACAATCCCCGGCAGAACGGCAACGTTATCGATAAGCCGCACACCATCAATCCATGCCGCCGCCAACAGCCGGGCCGGACGATCGAGTTTGGAAACCGGCTCAAGCGTTTCGGCGTCGCGGAACTCGAGATACTCGACGTCCGAATAGCCCGCCTTCAAAAGCCGCACCTTCGCGGCATCCGTTGTGGCAGCAACCGGCTGCCTCGCTTCAATGGCTGCGCCCGCTGCCGTCAGGGCCTCGGCCATTGCCGGGGCTTGGCGGCGCGCAGCGCCGCTCAGCCTGACGTTGCGCGAAGACATGGCCAGCCCATCGGCCTCGCGCACCGTCGGCACGCCAACGATTTCCACCGGGATGTCGAGATCACGCACAAGACGACGGATTACGCTCAGTTGCTGGTAATCCTTCTCGCCGAAGAACGCGGCATCACTCTGGGTCTGAAGCAAAAGCTTGGTCACGACGGTGGCAACCCCGTCAAAATGACCGGGGCGGTGCGCGCCGCAAAGTCCTTCGCTCAATCGGGATACCGAAACTGTGGTGGCAAAGCCATCGGGGTACATTTCCGCGACGTCGGGCGCAAAGAGCATATCCACATGTTCGGCTTCGAGCCTCGCAGCATCGGCGGCTTCGTCGCGCGGATACTTGGCCAGATCCTCGGCATTGTTGAATTGGCTGGGATTGACAAAAAGCGTGACGATGACGCGCTTCGCCCTGCCCTTGGCAGCCCTGACCAACGAAAGATGCCCTTCGTGCAATGCACCCATTGTGGGCACGACTGCAATATTGTCGCCTGCCGCGCGCCAATGATTCACCTGTGCCCGGACCTCGGCGACGCTACGAGCAAGTTTCATGCTCATCCGGCATCCGGAACGCTGGCAGGCAGATCGCCAAAGACATGCTCGGCGGCAGGGAAACGGCGGGCGCGAACATCCTCGGCGTAAGCCGCTATGGCCCGCTCAGCGTCTCCCGCCAATTGAGCATAGCGTTTGACGAATTTGGGCCTAAAGTCGGCAAACATGCCCAGCATGTCATCAACAACCAGAATCTGCCCGTCGCACGCTGCCGAAGCGCCAATGCCGATTGTGGGAATGTCGACGTCCGACGTTATGCGCCGCGCCAGGATATCGGGCACCTTTTCGATGACCACGGCGAAGGCTCCGGCCTCGGCAACGGCCTGGGCATCGCGCAGGACGGCATGGGCATCGGCACCCCTGCCCTGAACCTTGTACCCCCCGAACGTGTTGACCGACTGGGGCGTCAGCCCGATATGCGCCATGACCGGAATCGCCCGGCGGGTCAGGAAGGCAATGGTTTCGGCCATATGAACGCCGCCCTCAAGCTTGACAGCATCGCACCCGGTTTCGCGCATCAGCGTTGCGGCGTTACGGAACGCCTGTTCGGGATTTTCCTCATAGGTCCCGAACGGCAAATCGACCACCATGAGGGCGGACTTCAGGCCCCGGCGGACGGCCTTGCCGTGCATCACCATCATATCGAGATCGACCCCGAGCGTATTGGGCAGGCCGTGCAACACCATGCCAACGCTGTCCCCAACCAATACAAGGTCGCAATGGGCGTCGACGAGTTGAGCGATGGGCGTGGTATAGGCAGTGAGGCACACTATGGGCTCGCCGCCCTTCCGCGCCAGAACGGCCGGTGGGCTCAGGGGTGGCTTGGGCGCCTTGCCATAGGTCATCGCAACTCTCCCACATGTGACCCAGTTCAAACCCGGATCGTCCATGTCTGCTATATGGCGGCTCTTTTAGCTGATCTCAAGGAACGCTCAAACCCCGACATTGGGCGGATTGGGACAAATTGAGCAGAGCATACCGCCGAACGGCTCCGGCATTAGCCCAGACAACTAGTCCTGACCGACCGTTTCAACGGAATCGAGCAGGCGGGAAGCGACCAACAAGCTACTGCCAGTGGCCAGAACCATCTGGGGGAGTACAAGCCATTCCAAAGTCCATGCAGCACCGGAGCGTTCCTGTTCATGGACTAGCGATTGCGCCAGGGTGCCGCTGCTCCCCGCCGTGTAACGGGCCAGTGTCACGAGCACTTCAGCGGCAACCGGGTTCGATTTGTGCGGCATGGCCGACGAGCCCCCACCCCCCGAGAGCACCACATCGCCCATGGCGTTCTGTGCCATCAGCGCCAAGTCTTGACCCATCTTGCCCAGACTGCCCGAGACCAGGCCGAGCCAGCCAGAAAACTCAACGATGGCGTCGCGCTGATTGTGCCAGGATTTCCCCGTGATGCCGAGGCCCAGCCGGCTTGCCAACGCTTTTGCAACGCGCGGGCAGTCGTCTCCGAGCTTTTCGAGGACGCCCACCGCGCCGCCATACTGGATGACCAGAAGGCGGGGCTCGATCTCTTCGAGCCGCTGGCGATGCCGGGCAAGGGGCGCGGACCAATCGGCAATCCTGTCAGCAACGGAAATTTCGAGCGCATCCTGCATGCGTGTCCGGGCCATAAGCTTGCGGTCGCCGAACTGATCGGACAAGCGCGCGAGCGCCTTTTCAACGGCAGCGATACGGTCGGCAAGGACGGTCGTGACCGATTTGAGGCGAAGGATAAGGCTGGTGTCGATCACATCCTGGCTGGTCGCGCCGAAATGGAGCGACTTGGCAGCCTCACCCTCCAGAACCTTGCGCATCTGCTTGACCAATTCAGGGGCAACGACGCCGTCACGTCCCAGCCCAGCTTTCAGGCCTTCGAAATCAGGCGTGTATTCCGTTTCAAGGCGGGCAATGGCCTGTGCGTCAGCTTGCGGGATGACCCCGTATTCTGCCTGCGCAGCGGCCAGGGCCACTTCGAACGCCACCATGGCCGCGACGTCGGCCTCGGCGGACAGCAATCCGGTCAGCTCTGGATCACCGAACAGGCCGGAGAGGAACGGATGGTCGAAGGGGGAAAGAGACATCAGACGTCCAGGAACACCGTTTCGTTTTCACCCTGAAGGTAGATGTCGAAGGTTACAATATTGCCGTCGCGCTGACCGATCAGCGTTTTATCGCGGGCGATCATGCGGGCCTTGGCGAGGACGGGGTCCGCTTTGTTGGCCTCCTCCTCATCGGAGAAATACATCCGCGTCTGCAGCCCCACGTTGATGCCGCGCGCCACAATCCAGAAGGTGATGTGCGGCGCCATAACGCCGCCACCTGCAACGGGAACCGGCCCGGGCTTGATGGTATCGAACGCGAACTCGCCGTTAGAGCCCACAGGTTGGCGTCCCCAGCCCGAAAAGTTGGGGTCGACACCGGAGCGGTGTTCCATGGGGCTGTTGTAGATGCCGTTGGCATCGGCCTGCCAGATTTCGACGACGCAATCGGCCACCGGATTGCCACCGCCATCGATGACTCGGCCCTTAATATTTATGCGTTCGCCCTTGACGCCGTCGGAGACGACTCGGAGGCCAAGATCCTCGGGGATCACGCCATTGATATCGTATTCATTCGGCGTCATCCCGATATGAACGTAGGGGCCTGCCGTTTGCGATGGAGTTTCCTTGAGATAATCGAGCGGCTTTGACATCAATTGCCCTCCTTGCGGTTTTCAAAGAAGGTCGAGCGGCGGCCTCGGAGCACGATATCGAAACGGTAGGCGCGCAAATCCATCGGGATCGTGTTGTTCATATCGAGCCGCGCGACCAGCCTGTCGATGGCGTCAGGATCGCTGATCGTATTGACGATGGGGCAGATTTTGATGAGCGGATCGCCTTCAAAATACATCTGGCTGATAAGACGCTGGGCGAAGCCGGTGCCGAACAGCGAGAAATGGATATGGGCCGGACGCCAGTCATTGACCCCGTTGGGCCAAGGATAAGGGCCTGGCTTGATGGTGCGGAGCCAGTAGTATCCGTCATCATCGGTGATCGTACGCCCGAAGCCGCCGAAATTGGGATCGAGCGGCGCGCGATAGCCCTCGCGCTTGTGGCGGTAGCGCCCGCCGGCGTTGGCCTGCCAGAACTCGACGAGCACGTTGGGCACTGGCTTTGCGTTCTGGTCGATGACCCGGCCATGCACGACGATGCGCTGGCCGATGGCCTCCTGGCCCGGTTTGGCGTAATTGATGATGAGGTCGTTATCGTACTCGCCCAGCATGTTGTGGCCGAAGGCCGGACCGGTCTTCTCGCTCAGCGTGCTGGCAAAGCTGATGAGCGACTGTTTCGGGGCCCGTAGAACCGAGGATTTGTACCCCGGCGCAAAGGCAGGCGGGTGCTGGGAATGATCGCGCTCTATAAACGCACCTGCTTCAGCGCGCGAATTGCTTAAACGGTCATTCATCCTTGCTTTCCTTCATGCGTTCGAGGGCCTGCCGGGCCAGCTTTATCGCATGGTTCGCGGTGGGAACGCCCGCGTAAATAGCAACATGCAACATGATCTCGCGGATATCATCCTCCGTGGCGCCAGTGCGCACGGTCGCCTCGATATGCATCACCATTTCATCGTAGTGGCCAAGACCGGCCAGAAGCGCGATGGTGACGATCGAACGCTGGCGCTTGTCCCAATTCTCCCGCGACCAGACATGCCCCCACGCGGCCTCCGTTATCAGATCCTGGAACGGTTTCTCGAACGCGGTGGTCGCAGCCACCCGTTTGTCGACATACCCTTCGCCAAGCACGCTGCGGCGCGTCGCCATGCCCTGATCGTGGCGGGCCGACGGGCCCTCTTGCTGCGTCATTGCGCGTGCTCCTTTTTGGTGATCCTTGCGGCCAGTGCGGCGATGGTCGACGCAACTGGCTGGGGTGTTTCAATGCAAGGCAGATGCCCTGCCCCGTCTATGATCTGAAAATCGCTGCCGGGAATGGCGTCGGCAAACGCACCCACCAGATCGGGCGGCGTCGCGCCATCCTCCGAGCCGACAAGAACCGACGTGGGTACCGCAATGGACGCCGTATCCGCGCGCCGGTCGAATCCGGCTATCGCTGCGCAGGTCGCCAGATACCCCTCAACGGGCTGTCGTTCGAACATGGCGCGGGAAACGGCGTAAAGCGGATCACCGGAGGTCCTGAACCTCGTGCTGAACCAGCGTTCCATGATGCCGTCGGTGACCGATCCGAGCCCATCGCGGGTGATGGTTTCGATACGCGCGCTCCAGAAATCGGGTTCGCCGATCTTGGCCGCGGTGTCACACAGGACGAGTCCGGCAACAAGGTTAGGACGGTCGAAATAGAGCTGCTGGGCGACCTGCCCGCCGACCGAAAGCCCGCAGATGATTGCGTTCGACAGGTCCAGCGCATCCATAAGGCCAGCAAGATCGCCTGAATGATCGGCGACCGAATACGGTGTTTCACCCAGCGACGACAGCCCATGGCCCCGCTTGTCGTAGACAAGAATGCCCATATCAGTGTCGAGCGCCGCGATTACAGCGTCCCAGATGCGAAAATCTGTGCCCAGCGAATTGATGAAGACAATCGTGGCCGCGCCCTTTGCAGCGGCGCGCTGGCGGTAGTGCAACACGGTACCGCCGATCTTGATGCAGTCCATAGGTCCTCCGAGAGGGTCAGATTGGAACGAACGAATGGTTTTGTAAAATGAAACTATCGGCGTTATAGATAACCTATAGATTATAGGTTTGAAAATGATCGACAGCCGCGTCCGTTTCCGTCACCTGCGCACATTCATCGAGGTGGTGCGGCAAAACTCCGTCGGACGCGCGGCCCAGGTTCTTGCCGTCAGCCAACCAGCAGTAACAAAGACCATCCGCGAACTCGAAGACATTCTCGACAAGAAGCTCTTCGAAAGGGACGGTCGCGGACTCAAGATCACGCGTTACGGCGAGGTGTTCCTGCGCCATGCGGGCGCCTCCGTGGCTGCCCTTCAGAACGGGATCGACAGCCTGAGCCGTGTCGATGCCGGACCGCCGGTCAGGATCGGCGCCTTGCCCACCGTATCGGCGCGAATAATGCCCAGGGTGATGGAGCGCTTTCTGGCGGAAGGCACAGACAGTCCTGTCAAGATCGTGACCGGTGAGAACCAGGTCCTGCTCGACCAATTACGCACTGGAACGCTTGATCTCGTCGTGGGGCGGCTCGCAGCGCCCGAGCGGATGGCCGGGCTGACGTTCGAATATCTCTATTCCGAACAGGTCCGGTTTGTTGTCCGCAATGGGCACCCGCTCCTCGCCGGCGATCAATTCGATTTCGAGCGTATCCGCGACTATACCATCCTGATGCCCCCGGTCGGATCGGTCATCCGTCCTTATGTCGATCGCTATCTTCTGGCTCATGGCATGGCCGAATTGCCCCAGACGGTAGAAACGGTCTCGGATTCTTTCGGACATGTCTTTGTGGCGCAGACCGACGCTGTCTGGGTTATTTCCGAAGGTGTGGTGATCCGCGAGATTGCCGCGGGCCGCCTCGTGGCACTTCCCATCGACACTACCGAAACGCAGGGCGCTGTCGGCCTGACGACCTGGGAGGGCTCGCCTTCCAACGCTTCGCTCGAAATCCTGAGCCGCACCATACGCGACGCTACTCACGAACATGCCGGCTGAGGCCATCGCGTATCGCCTGGGGGCCCCGGCCCAGCCGTCGCGACATGAAACGGCTGAAATAGGCCGGGTCGGGATAGCCCAAAACGATGCCGATTTCCTTGATGCTCAGACTGGAAAACTGGAGATAACGCCGGGCTTCGAGGAGAATACGGCGTTCGATGATCGTCAGTGCGGACAGCCCCAGGACCTGCCCGCAGACACGGTTGAGGTGGGTCGGCGTTATGCCCAGCCGGCTCGCGTAGAACCCAACCTTGCGCGTATCGCGAAAGTGCCGGTCGACAAGGCCGAGAAACGCGTGGGCGTGCCGGTCGGCAGGCCGATTACCGGCGTCATCGCTTCGCGCGGCGGCCAGATCGAGCCGGTGAGTTGCAACAAGAAGCAAGCTTAGTCGCGCCCTCAGCGCCGCAACCTGTCCGGGCGCGCTGCGGTCGGCCTCGGCAATCAACCGTTCGACAGCGTGATCCAGTTCGTCGGCATCCACCACTCCAGCAACCGGCTTGAGAATGCGCGGTCGCATAAGCCCGTCCATTGCGGTTCCGATATCTGCAAGCCCGTTCCGAACGTCCTGGATATAGAAGGTCAGAACGAAACCATCGACGCCTTCGGCAAAGACGAAGCTGTGAACGGTGAGCGGTGGCACGATGACCAGCGCCGGAGGAGAGACCTCGAACGTATCGCCGTCGAGCATGACGGTGGCGGTGCCACCTCTGAGATAGAGGATCTGGTAGAGCTGGTCGTGGCGATGGGGCGATATACGAAAGCCATGCAACCGCGAACGGGACGTAATGGTTTCCCAATGCAGCCAGCTTTCGCCGCTGTTCTCGTTCTCGCCATAGAGCGCATAGGTCGGAATGGCATCCATGTTGCTATAATCCAACTCTTTGTCGCGCCTGTCCATTGGCAATTGCCTCAGCAATCCACACTCTGCAGCCAAATGAGGCAAAAAGAGCCGTCAAGCGGGGAGGAAAGCCATGCGCACTCAGGTTGCAATTATCGGTGCCGGACCGGCGGGACTAACCCTCGGGCGGCTGCTGGAAGGTGCCGGCATCGACGCCGTGATCATCGAACAGCGCAGCGCCGACTATGTTCTCGGGCGCATCAGGGCCGGCGTTCTCGAGCAGAGCTCCGTCGATCTGCTCCGTCAGATGGGCGTCAATCAGCGCATGGATGCCGAGGGCATTTTCCACGACGGGATCGAACTGTCTTTCGACGGCGAGATGCTGCGCGTCGATTTCAATGAGTTGATCGCTCGCCGGGTCATGGTCTACGGCCAGACCGAGGTGACGCGCGATCTGATGGACGCACGGACTGCATCCGGTGCCAAATCGATCTACGAGGCCAGCGACGTCCATATCCATGATTTCGATGGAGAAACGCCCCGCGTCACCTTTACCAAGGATGGGCAAACTCACCAGATCGAATGCGATTTTATTGCCGGCTGCGACGGCTTTCATGGCGTGTCGCGGGCCAGCGTCCCGCCAAGTGCCATTTCGCTTTTCGAGCGGGTCTATCCTTTCGGCTGGCTCGGCGTTCTGGTCGACCAGCCTCCAGTCGCCGAGGAACTGATCTACGCCCATCACAAACGCGGCTTTGCGCTGTGTTCGATGCGATCTCTCACCCGGTCGCGCTACTATGTGCAGGTGGATTCAACCGAAAAAGCCGAAAACTGGTCTGACGACAGGTTCTGGGATGAACTGCGCGCCCGACTCAATCCCGACATCGCCGAAAGCCTCAAGACCGGCCGGTCCATCGAAAAATCCATCGCGCCGCTGCGCAGTTTTGTTGCAGAGCCGCTCCGCTTCGGACGCCTGTTCCTGACCGGCGACGCTGCCCATATCGTGCCACCTACGGGCGCCAAGGGCCTTAATATGGCGATCCATGACGTGATGGAACTCGCCACCGCGCTCAAGGAATTTTACGGCGAACGCTCGGACGCCGGCATCAATGCCTACTCCGGCAAGGTACTGGAGAACACCTGGCGCACCGAGCGCTTTTCGTGGTGGATGACCCAGCTCCTGCACACATTCCCAGACAGCGGAGATTTTGGCCGGCGTATCCAGCGTGCCGATTTTGACTATCTCGCCGCTTCGCGCCTAGCGCGCCAGTCGCTGGCAGAAAATTACACAGGCTTCCGGGCGTAGGACCTCCTCCATCTTCCGATCCCGCCGGTTCATTGAAGGGAACAAATTTCCGCTCGCGGCATTGGAAAATCCATCTGGCGCATACTGCGCGCCTCGGTTATGGGGGCCGATCGAATGGATTTTTCTAATGCTTATTGCGGACCACCGCCTCTGCCTGAAGATCTCTGGCAACGTTGGTCTTTCGATCCATTTGCAACGGTATTGATGGTCACGCTATTCGGCGCATGGCTTCTGTCGGGTCGGCGGATTTCTGCGGGGCGTAGCGCCTTGGCTGCCGCATTGTCACTGATTTTCGTGGCGTTCTTCTCCCCTTTCTGCGACCTGACAACCGCGCTGTTTTCGGCGCGCGTCGCTCATCATGTCATCCTGATCGGCATAATCGCGCCGCTTCTTGCAATTGCCCTTCCCTGGCGCAGTGGTCCCCTGTTGCCGCTTTCGGCACTCACGCTGCTCAACGCACTGACCGTCTGGCTGTGGCACGCGCCTAGCGCATATGAATGGGCGATAGTGGGCGCCGGCCCGTACTGGCTGATGCAGCTTTCGCTATTGGCGACCTCATGGCTTTTCTGGCGCGAGGTGTTGTCGCCGCTGGCACGGACTGGCGGCGCGTTGATTGCTCTCATCGCATTCGTCGCCCAGATGGGATTGTTGGGCGCGCTCCTGGTGTTCGCCCCCTTCCCCGTCTATGCGCCCCACCTTGCGAGTACAGCTCCGTTCGGCGTGTCGGCCCTTGCCGATCAGCAACTGGCCGGCCTGCTGATGTGGGTACCCGCCATGGTGCCATACCTGTTGGCCGGCATTTGGCTCGTCCTGCACATGACCAACGCGCTTTCCACGCACCAGTCGTCGGACCCCGCCCGATGATAACGATACTGAAGTTCATCCATATCGCGACGATTTCGATCTGGGCGGGAGGGCTGGTTTGCCTGCCGTTCCTATTTGCGCAACGCAAGGACGCCGAAAAGCCCGAAGCTTTGAACCGGCTGCATGCCATGGTGCGTTTTTTTTATGTCGTCATCCTCTCACCCACAGCTTTTCTCGCCGTGGGCAGTGGAACGGGATTGATCTTCCTGCGCTCGACGTTCGAGCCCTGGTTCGCGGTCAAGCTCGTTCTTGTAGGAATGATGGTGATGATCCACATCCTGTCGGGGTTGTTGATCCTGAAACTGTTCGATGAAACCGCCCGCTATTCCACCCTGCGCTTCGTTATCGTGACCGGCGGGACGCTGGCGGTGGTTTCAGCCATCCTGGCGGTCGTTTCCGCCAAACCCGATATCGATGTGTCGCGCCTGACCCCGGACTGGCTGGCTCCCGGCCGGCTCTCCGAAATTGCTGGCAATTTGCTGGGGTGGGACTTCCAGTGAGATTGCTGGCGACATTTTTTATGCTGGCCACGGCCCTTTTGCTGAGCGGATGCGCGGGATCGCTGTCGACGCTCGATCCGGCAGGTCCCGCTGCGGCAGCGATCGCTTCGCTGTGGTGGCTCATGTTCTGGGCCGCCGTAGCACTTTTCCTGCTCGTGGGCGTCCTGTTGTGGGCCGTGTGGGTCCGTCCCCGATTTGGCGTCTCGGTTACACCAATGCGTTGGATCATATGGGGCGGCCTTGTCATGCCAAGCGTTCTGCTGGCTGCACTGGTTGGCTATGCTCTTTTTACGGGTGAAAGGCTGCTACCGCATGCTCTGGCCGAAACGCCAACGCGGGTCGCGGCACATGGCGTCATGTGGCAATGGCGATTTTCCTATCCCGATAGCCCCAACGCCCAGTCCACCCCGACCCTCCATATTCCGGCCGGTGAGCCCGTCGATGTGCTCGTCACGAGCGGCGACGTCATTCATTCCTTCTGGGTGCCCAGGCTGGCCGGCAAGATCGACGCCATACCCGGCCATGAAAACATTCTCCGCGTCCAGGCTGACCGTCCCGGAACCTATCGCGGGGTCTGCGCCGAGTTCTGCGGCGATGGCCACACCGTGATGCGCTTTACCATCGAGGCCCATGATCGCGCAGCATTTGAAACCCTGATGGCGGAGCTCGCCGATGGCTGAATCCACTGCTCCCGACAAGCTCTCGCCCATTCGGCTGCACAAGGCCCTGGACCGGGTTTGGCGAACCGGGCCAGGCTGGCAACGGCTTTCAGCGGTCAACCATACAGTTCTTGGCAAACGGTTCATGCTGACTGCCTTTGTGTTTTTCGCTATTGGCGGCGTTCTGGCCATGCTGATCCGGGCCCAATTGGCAACGCCTGACTCGGCGTTCGTGGGCCCCGAAATCTACAATCAGCTGTTTTCCATGCACGGCACGGTGATGATGTTCCTTTTTGCCATCCCTATGCTGGAAGGACTTGCAATCTATCTGTTGCCCAAAATGCTGGGGGCTCGTGACCTCGCATTCCCACGCCTGACGGCCTACGGCTATTGGTGCTACCTGTTCGGGGGCACGATCATCGTCGTGTCCATGCTGTTCGGCGCGGCGCCCAATAGCGGCTGGTTCATGTACACGCCGCTTTCGTCGCAGCCCTACACCCCCGGCATCAACGCCGACATCTGGCTGCTCGGCGTCACCTTTGTCGAGATATCGGCGGTTTCAGCGGCGGTGGAAATCACCGTCTCGATCCTCAAGATGCGGGCTCCCGGCATGTCGCTCGACCGAATGCCGCTGTTTGCCTGGTACATGCTGGTGACGGCCCTGATGATGGTGTTCGGGTTTCCACCGCTCATCCTTGGCTCGATCCTTCTCGAGCTCGAACGGGCGTTCGGTTTGCCGTTTTTCGACCCGACGCGGGGTGGAGATTCCCTGCTCTGGCAGCATCTGTTCTGGCTGTTCGGCCACCCCGAGGTTTACATCATCTTCCTGCCCGCCGCCGGTGCACTCTCAACGATTATCCCCGTCTTCGCCCAGCGCCAGATCGTCGGCTATCACGCGATTATCGCCGCCATCGTCGCGTTGGCATTTCTGTCGTTCGGGCTGTGGGTGCACCACATGTTCACTGTTGGTATTCCGCATCTGGCGCTGGCGTTCTTTTCAGCAGCCAGCGCGCTGGTCGCAATACCGACGGCAGTACAGATCTTCGCCTGGCTGGCGACGCTGGCCCACGGCCGGCCACGTTTCGACATTCCCATGCTCTATGTGACGGGCTTTTTTCTCATCTTCGTCATCGGAGGGCTGACCGGTGTGATGCTTGCCATGGTGCCCTTCGACCAGCAGGCTCATGACAGCTATTTCGTCGTCGCCCATCTCCACTACGTGCTGGTCGGCGGCTTCGTATTCCCCATGCTGGCCGCTGTTTATTACTGGTTGCCCCACATCACTGGCCGCGCAACCGTGCACAGGATTTCGGTGCCCGCGTTCTGGCTGATCTTTGTGGGGTTCAACCTGACATTTTTCATGATGCACCTGACTGGGCTTATGGGAATGCCGCGACGTGTCTACACCTATCCCTCCAATTTTGGCTGGGACTGGTTAAACTTGCTTTCGAGCATTGGCGGCTTCATCCTCACTATGGGATTTGCGCTGTTTGCTGTTGATATGATTCTGCAATTCCGGTTCGGCCGCGGGTTCCGGCGCAACATATGGAAAGCCTCGACGCTCGATTGGGCGATGCCCACCCGGCCGCCATCTTATGCTTTTGCCTCGCTGCCCTCGATCGACAAGCGGGCCGACGCCATCGACCCCGACAGCTTGGGTCCACAATTGGCGTCGGGACATGGCTATCTTGGATTTGTGCGCAAGGGGCGGATGGAAACGCTTGGCGTGGACATGACGACAGGCAAGCTCGAACACGTCGTCGTCCTTCCCAACTCGACCTATCTGCCGCTGATATCAGCTTCACTGACCGGCGCGATGGTGTTGTGTCTGTTGTTCAAGCTCTATCCGCTGGCCGTCATATTCGCGCTGTCGACCCTCGCCAGCTTTTTCTTTTGGGCCGCCCGCACCGGCTCGAAGGATGACGAGGGTCCGATCGACGTCGGATGCGGCGAACGTGCCTTGCCCGATACCGAGGTGGATGGCCCAACGCCCTGGTGGGCCATGGTGTTCGCTCTGGCGGCAAACGGCACACTCTTCGCTTCGCTGATATTCGGCACGCTGTATCTTTGGCTCGTCGCTCCGGCGTGGCCACCGACAGAAATTGCTTCAGTGGATATTTTTGTGGTGGGCGCCGCCATATTGCTGTTGGCTGCGGCGGCCCTCATGCGGAGGACGAATGGATTGAACCTATCGGGCAAGGCCTTCATGCCTGCGCTCATGGCAACGCTCCTTGTCGACCTTGGCACCCTCGTCCTGTTTTCAATTGCGCTGTTTGCCCTGCCCGACCCTACGAGCCACGCCCATATCGCAACCGTAGCAGCGTTGATCGGTTACGGCTGGCTTCACGCCTTCGGTGGCCTGGCGTTCGGCTTCAATGCGTTGCTCAAGGCGCACCATGGCTACGTTTCACCGCGTCGCAGCCTGAGCCTTCGGCTGACGCGGCTGTGGCATGACTATACCGCGATCACCGGAGTCCTCGGTGTGGGGCTGATCCTGCTCATGCCGTCCCTCATCGGAATGCTTGAGGGGATGAGATGATGCAAGCAACGCTAGTGCCGCCGCGATCTATCCTGGTCATCGTGCTTGGTTTTGGGGTCTGGACCGTTGCGTTTGTCGGTCTCTATGCCGTCAACGCGATAGGGTGCGCCTTTGCCTGGCCATCGACAGTTCAGCGGGCGGTAATGATTGGGTTGGCGCTGGCCGCATCAGGTTCAATGATGGCCGTGGCCGGTTGGAGTATCGGCCATTGGCGCCGCGCCGCCAACGCCCCCCGTCCAGCACCTGGCCTTGCCCGGATCGGGGCGATGGGGAGCACAGCAGCCCTTGCCGCAACCATCCTCGTTTTCGCGCCGAGCCTGTTTGCATCCATGTGCTTGTGACTATTCGTCTGGGCCAACGATCATGCCCACGCCATGGTCGAAGACCAGCTTGCCGCCATGCCACCCGGCCAGACCGGTAAAAACTCCGGCCAGTACCGAAAGAGCTAATCCCAGCGGCAAGACCGCCTCTGGATCATGAAGCCTCACGCCCCAGTTCGTGCCTGCGATGGCGATAAGTGTCATGGCCGCGATCGCATGCGTCCAGCTGCCAACACGCCCCCGAATGCCCTTGACCAGGACGAGCTCTGCCGTTCCTGCCAGGCCAGCCGCTATACCAAACCAGAAGGCAAAGCCCGCGCTCCAAAGCCCAGCACGGACCCAAAACGCATCCCCGGTCCACCAGAAAAAGACGTCGGCCCCCAAAGTCGCAAACACCAGTGCAATGGGAAAATGAACCATCATGGCGTGAATGGGATGGCCCGCAACGGCCACTGCAGATTTGACGTCATGCTCCATGACATCGGCGATAACCGGATTGTCCCGTGTCGCGCGCCTGTCTTCGCTCATGCTTGCCCCGTTTGCGACCGTTCCACTGCTCAATGTCCTAGCTTGCCAGCCGGTTCCGCTATTCCTCCTGTGGATCAAGCGGAAGACTGAGAACGCAGTGAAGCCCGGTTTCTTCCAGGATGAACCGGGTCGACGCCCCAAGCTGGTAGGGAATGGCTTCCTCGATCAATTGCCGGCCGAACCCCCGCGGACGGGCTGGATCGGGCGCACGGGCAGAAAATTTCTCCCGCCATTCGATAACCAAGTGCCCGGCATCGCCTTCGCGATCATCGCGCCGGAACCAATGGATGACAATCCTGCCCTGCGGGTCGGACAATGCGCCATGACGAGCAGCGTTGGTGCTCAACTCGTGGATCACCAGGGTGAGGGTCTGCAACGTGCCATCGCCTACCAGAACACGCGGCCCATCGACTTCGATTCTGCTCCAGTCGTCTGTGACGGCGTCGAGTTCCATGCGCAGCAGGGATTCGACAGTAACGGCCTCGCCCTCAGTGCGTGACAACAACCCCTGAACACGCGAAAGAGCGCCCAGACGGCGGTCGAAGGCCGCCTGGAATTCATGAAGCGATTCGACGGTGGAGGCCGTCTGCGATGCGATGGACCGAACGACGGCAAGCAGGTTTCTTGTGCGATGCTGCAACTCACCCACAAGGATGCCCTGCCGCTCTTGCAACTGGCGCATGTCGTGGATGTCGGACGCCGATCCCACCCATTCATTGGGGCCATCCATGGAGAACCGGATAGGCACGGCCCGGGTCTGATGCCAGCGATACATGCCGTCCTGTTTGCGCCGGATGCGATGCTCGCCGTAATAGGTCTCACCATCCTCCCCTGCCTCGTCCCATTTGACGAGAGCGACCTCGCGGTCGTCAGGGTGAATTGCCTCGAGCCAGCCATACCCTTCGGACTGTTCGTCGTTCATGCCGGTATAGGCCGTCCATTGGGGGCTGGCCCAAGTTCTCCGGCCCTCTGTGGTGGACCGAAAGACAAGATGAGGCACAGTGGTCGCGAGCAGCCGGAAGCGCTCCTCGCTTTCCATCAGCGCAATCTCGTGCTGGCGACGCAGGGTCATGTCCTGGCCGATTTTGAGAAATCCCTTGGGCGCCCCATTCGCGTCCGTGAGCGGCCATACACTGCCCTCGATATAGACCCGCGACCCCGACCGGTGTTGATGCCAGCGAACGTCGGGAGCATGGCCCCGCGACAGCGCCGTCTCGAATTCCTGCCTCGGCGCCCCGCTTTCCCTATCCTCGGGCGTAAACAACATGGCTGCCGGCCGGCCGAGAATTTCCTCGATCGACCAGCCAAAGACGTTGGCGGCGCCGGGCGGCCAGCTATCGATATTGCCGTCTTTATCCGTTGTAAAGATCGCGTAGTCGCGCGCATTTTCAACGATAAGGCGGAACCTCTCCTCGCCGTCCATGGAGAGCATGGCCCCGCCCCTTTGGCGGCTCTTGCCTCTATCGTCGATCATATCGGCCTCCCGAGCCGTATCAGGCGTCGTCCCGCATTGCGTCGAACAATAACCGCGCCCATCGGTCCTGAACTGTTTCATGCGCCCGCGCTTCGCGCAGTTCAGATACAGGTTCGGGAGCTGCAGCCGGGGTGGCCGGCTGCTGCGGCCGGAAAGCCGCAACCTTGCGTCTGAGATGCCCAAGATCCAGTGGTTTGTGTAATGTATCGACCGACCGGTAACGCGCATCGATGCGGTCTTTCTGGTAGGCCGTGGCGAAGATGATTGGTACGCCGCGGGCCATCAGCACGTCGACGAGTTCATAGACCTCTTGACCAAACAGTTTGATGTCGAGAATAGCTCCGTCCAGGCGCCGTCTTCCGATTATAAGGCTGGCATAGTGAACCGTCGGGGCCGGCCCCAGGACATTGACGCCGTGACTCTTGAGATCGTTGCAAACCTCACGCGCCAGAACGTAGTCATCCTCCACGACCAGAACGCATTTTCCGGCAATCGAATCCGAGACCGTTTGCTCCAGGGCGCTCATGCCGCACCCGATTTGTCGCGCTCGGCCAGTTGATCGGCAAGTGCACGCACAAGGTGGAGAGGATCGGTCGGCTTTTCAAAGCGCTTCACATGGGTAAGATGGCTTGGAATGGTCCAATTGTCATAGCCTGTCGCAAAGACAAACGGGATGTTGCGCTCCTGCAGGCGGTCGGCCACGGGGAAGACGTGCCGTCCTCGGATATTGATATCGAGAATGGCGGCATCCGGAAGGCCCGTATTGCCTTGCAGCGCGGCGAGCGCATCATCAATTTGAGAAAACGGCCCCAGAACGCTTGCGCCCAGATCGACGATCACCATCTCGATATTGAGAGCGATGAGATACTCGTCTTCAACGACCATAATGGCTTTCCCGGACAATGTTGGGTACGCCGCGTTCATTGGTTCCTCCGCCTCGTCCGCTCCGAGTGCAAAAGTAACAACAGCAAACTTCGTTGCACAAGTTGGGCATATTAAGGCGATTAGACTTCACGTCCAGTGGAACGCGTTTGCTGGCGCGCTCGTTGGTACCGGGAATAGCCGCGTGGTTCGGCTCTGGAAGCGGAGCCGGGCCGTAGCGCAATTAACATGGGTTAATCCTGCCCTGAACCAGCAAGACGTCCAATATGGCTCCCCCTCTCAAGGTGCTCGCACTCAACGGCACGCTCAAGACATCGAAAGGCGACCAAGCATCCTCGACCGACCGCATGATCGGCCTTCTCATGGCAGGTTTTGCCCGGCACGGCATCAGCGGGGAGACCATACGCCTCGCCGACCATCAGATCCTGCCTGGCGTGACCTCGGACGAAGGTCCAGACGATGCCTGGCCGGCAATTCGAGAGAAAATTCTGGCAGCCGACATCCTGATCGCCGGCACGCCGGTCTGGATGGGACAGCCGTCCAGCGTCATAAAGCGGGCACTGGAGCGCATGGATGCCTTCATTTCCGAAAAAGATAGCGAGGGACGCATGCCCAGCTATGGTAAAATCGCGGCTGTTGCGGTTGTCGGCAATGAGGATGGAGCGCATCATGTATCGGCTGAACTGTTTCAGGCGCTCAACGATGTCGGGTTTTCAATAGCGCCCAACGCCGTGTCATACTGGGTTGGCCAAGCCATGGGTTCGACGGACTTTCGCAATCTCGATGAAATTCCCGGGACGGTTGCCAGCGCCGCAAAAATGGTGGTGGAGACCACCGTCCACCTCGCCCGGCTGCTAAGGGACAATCCCTACCCGAGCGTAAAATGAAGCTGGAGAAGTGTAACACGTGACCGAGTTGCTCGTTGCCCGGCTCGAAAGCCATATGTCTTTGGAACCGGCAGACCGCGCGGGCCTTTTGGCTCTTCCGGCTCAATTGCGGCAGTTTTCTACCAGAAATGCAACGCTTGCGGCCAAGCTGCTCGATAACCACGTCCACGTCATCGATGACGGGTTTGCCTGCCGTTATCGCGATTTGCCGGATGGGCGCCGGCAGATACTTTCGATCCTGGTTCCCGGCGACGTGATCGACCTACGCCAGTTCGTGCTGGGTGGAGCGCAACCACTTATGGCCGCCCTGTCGCCGCTTTCGATGAACGCCATCCCCAACGGCAGCCTTCTCAAACTGCTCGAGACGTCTCCGCGCGCGACAAGAGCACTCTGGAGCACCACACTCGTTGAAGAATCAATCTCCCGCGAATGGCTGGTCAGCATTGGAAAGCGCTCTGCGCTCGAGCGGGTCGCCCATTTGCTGTGCGAGATTTATCTTCGGCTTGCCGCGGTTGGCCGCAACACTGGATCGCGGTTCCCCCTGCCGCTGACCCAAAGCGAGTTGGCCGATGTGCTGGGACTTTCCACCGTCCACGTCAACCGCACGCTTCAGGAACTGCGCAAATCGGGCCTCATCGCGTTCCAGTCCGGCATGGTTGAACTGTTCGACTTCGACGCGCTGGCCGCTTTGGGTCTGTTTGCCCCGGGCTATCTGCATTTGCGCGAACCGGGCAAGCCAAGACCGGTCTTGGTCTGAGCTATTTCACCGACTTGGGCAGCGACTGGCGTAGCTTCGCATAGCGTGGCCAAGGATTATCGTGCGACCGCGCAACAGCAGCTTCCAGGGAAAAACCATTGGCCGAGTTGAGCGTTTCGATTTCGTCCCAGCCCACCGGAACAGCCACCGGCGCGCCCTCCCTGGCACGGGTTGAGTACGGCGCGATGGCAGTCGATCCCCGTTCGTTGCGCAGATAGTCGATGAACAGTTTGCCTTTGCGGGCCTTTTTCGAAAGCGTCGCGGTAAACCGATCCGGTTCGTCCGCGGCCATTTGCCTTGCGAATCCTAAGGCGAACGCCTTGACGTCCGGCCATTCGGCGCGGCGGATAATGGGCGCGATCACATGGATCCCTTTGCCTCCGGTCACCATGGCAAAGGTTTCGAGTCCCAGATCGGCCAGCCGGCCGCGAATATCGCCGGCGGCAGATTTGACATTGCCAAAATCGAGACCTTCATCGGGATCGATGTCGAAAACAATTCTGTCGGGTTTTTCGATGGCATCGCGCCGCGATCCCCAGATGTGAAACTCCAATACCCCCATCTGAACACCAGCCAGAAGCCCTCCGAGATCATCCAGCGTGAAATAGCTGTCGGCCCGGCCGTCCCTTTCCTCGATCTCGATCGTATCCATACCTTGCGCGAACCCACCAGTATCGTGCTTTTGAAAGAAGCACTGCTTGGCCCGGCCCGCGGGACAGCGAACCAAACTCAAAGGACGATTAGCGATATAGGGCATCATTGCCGGGGCGACCGACGCGTAATAGGCGGCAAGCTTCCCCTTGGTCACCCCTTGCCCGGGATACAGGACCTTATCCGGGCTCGAAAGTTTGATTCCGGCTTTTTCGGCGGCTGCGATCCCGGTATCTTCATTCACCGCCATGATGCAGCCTCCTTGGCCTGACCGAGGGCGCTCCCGGGTCAATGCCAAAGTCGCAGGGGAGGTTCCCAAGGGACGGTGTCACTCGGCGCCGACCGGACCTTATCCCAGGTTAATGCGTCGTGGGATGGTTGCTATAAGATCATAGCCTATGATGGAGCCCCAAATGGAACCGCAAAAAACGGTTGCGCAGTCAGTGCGCGAAGAAATCGTCAAGCACAGGCGGCAATTGCTCAAGCTCGAAGAGAGCGCAGTGCGGATTGCCAACACCCACAACTGCCCCGATCACAGCCTGATCCGGCTTGCCCTGCTCCGCCAGAGCGCGGCGTCCCGCACGGTCGTCAAACTCTAGCGAACGACGAACTCTTCGCCGGCGGCAATGCCCGGCCCGTCGTCATTGACGGTGGCCATTGCTGTTAGCTGCTCGGAAAATCGCCGCCATCCACATGTATAGCCTGGCCGGTCATATATCGCCCGTCCTCGCAGGCAAGCATGAGGTAGGCCGGTGCCACTTCATTGGGCTGGCCCGCACGCCCAAGCGGTGTATCCGTACCGAATTTTTCTACCTTGTCAGGCGGGAAACTGGCCGGAATAAGCGGCGTCCAGATTGGTCCAGGTGCCACCGCGTTGACCAGAATACCCCTGTCGGCAAAGCGCGCAGACAAGGACCGGGTGAGGGCAACTATAGCGCCCTTGGTCATGGCGTAGTCGACAAGCTGGGGATGGCCGCGATAGGCAACAATCGAGGCCGTGTTGATGATCCGGGCTCCGGCCTCCAGGTGTTTGAGCACCGCTTGAACCATATGGAAATAACCGTAGATGTTGGTCTCAAAAACGGCCTTCATCGCTTCGGCATCAAGTTCAGCAAGGTCTTCGCGCACATGCTGCTCGGCGGCATTGTTAACGAGAATGTCGATCCGCCCGAATGCCGCCAGCGTACGATCGGCCACTGCCCCGCAAAACTCGGGATCGCCCACATCCCCGGCGATAAGAAGCACCTCGCTGCCTTCTGCCTCAACCAGCTTGCGGGTTTTTTCGGCATCCTGGTCCTCGTCCAGATAAACGACAACGACCTTGGCCCCTTCACGGGCGAACAACACACTGACGGCGCGGCCGATGCCGGAATCTCCGCCCGTAATGATCGCAACCTTGCCCTTTAGCCGTCCGCTCCCTGGATAGAACGGCATATACTCGGGCTCGGGATGCATGGCATTTTCGCTGCCGGGCTGCTTGTCCTGATGCTGGGCTGGCTGACCGGTCATGACGCATTTCTCCGCAGAAAATTCTGCGCGATCAATGCACCGAGAGCCGCTTCGTTCCGCAACTGCGCTGCGTGAACGGAACCGGCAGTCAGTTTGGAGTGGTAGGTTCTTCAACCTTGAAATGGATCACCTGGGGCGGGGCTACAAAGTACGCTCCGACAAGGCCGCGCCACTTCTGAAAATCCTCAGAGTTGCGGAAATGGACCGTGTGGTCTTCGAGTGTCTCCCAGACGACGAGCAGATGAAAACGGCCGGGCTGCTCGACGCATCGTTCCAGAGCCACCGACCGGCAGCCCCTTGCCGCCAGAAACAGGGGTATGGCGGCGCGATAACCGGCGAGAAAATCTTCGGTCCGGGCCGGATCTATTTCCAAATGGGCAACTTCGCGGATCATGAACCTAGTTTTCTCCCGTATCGGAGCCGGAGGATTTGAGCATCCAGATATTGTGACCGGGATTCTTTTCAAAAACCCGGGTTTCCCAACTCTTGTCCATGCGATCCATATCGGCAACGTATTCGATGCGGCCGCCGGCCGGGTTGTGGACGAACCGATAGACATTTGAACCCAGCGTATGGCGGCCGGGACGACGCGATTCCTTCCAACCTTGGGTAATCATATGATTGCCCGCTTCCATCACCTCGTCGAAATCACGGACCTCCAGTGCGATGTGATTGATGCCGGCTTTGTCCGGCCGAAAGCACAGGAAGAAATTGTGATGCTCGATATCGCCCTCGCTTTGCAGGAAGGTGCCGGTGTCGAGCACCTTGTCGACGGCCTTGAACTTGAGCGGACCGGTGTAGAAGGCCAGCGATTCCTCGTTCTTGGCCTTGGTGATGTTGTAGGCGACGTGGACGATACGCAGTGGCCGCCCCTGCCCGTATGCCTCGAGGCGCTCGTTGACGCGCCCGATATTGCGCAACTGGTTTGACGTGCGTTTGGTCACCTCCGCAGGGGTGGGATTGGAAACCTCGAAACGCAAGGAAAGTCCATTCGGATCGACAGCGCGAACGATCTGTTTTTCCTCGACATACTCGGCTGCAGGTCCGATTGCCTCGACGATCTGCTTGAGGTCGGCGCTCTTTTCGACGCCCCACCAGAGTTCGCGCAGAGTTGACCCATCCTCCACCGCCTTGGGCAGCCGGGGATCATCCTTATGACGCAGGATGATGCGTTGGTTTTCCTGCGTTGCCAGTTCCGCGCGATCCTCTTCAGCGGCGACGAGAACAAAGCCCGCATCGGCGAAAAACCGAGCGCATTCGGCAATATCATCGACGCCGTAGAGCAGACGCTCAACGCGCATGATCGGCATGGCAAACCTCCTCGTTTCCGTTGCTGCATTCTACAGCATGGCAAAACAATATCATCCCGCCATTGTCATTGGTTTTGCGCCTTAGCTGTGCGAGCGCTGCACCGATATTGCTGCGGCGTTTTGCTATGGTGGGCAAAACGAATGAGGAAGCTTTCATGTTTGAGAACCTGATCGGCGGGACCTGGCGCGGTGGCGCAGAGGCCGGCGAAAATATCAATCCCTCCGACATCTCAGATGTCATCGGGCAATTTTCGCGCGCCAACACGTCCGACGTCGACGAGGCGATTGCTGCAGCGCACAGCGCAATGCCCAGTTGGTCGCTGAGCACCATCAGCCAACGCCATGCGTTGCTGCAAAAGGTCGCCCAGGCGCTCAACGCCCAGCTCGACGAATTGGGCCGCGAACTTGCTCGCGAGCAGGGAAAGACACTGGCCGAGGGTAAGGGCGAAGTGCTGCGCGCCGCGCAGGTGTTCGATTTTTATGCCAATGAGTGCCTTCGCCTCGAAGGGATAAAAATTGCCTCCCTACGAGAGGGCGTCGACGTCGAAGTTACTCGCGAGCCGGTCGGCGTCGTGGGGATCATCACCCCATGGAACTATCCGATCGCCATTCCCGCATGGAAAATCGCACCGGCGCTTTGCTACGGCAACACAGTGGTCTTCAAGCCGGCCGACCTCGTGCCGCACAGCGCTTATGCCCTGGCAAAGATCATAGATGCGGCCGGGTTTCCTGACGGGGTATTCAATCTCGTCATGGGACGCGGCAGCGTGGTGGGCGAAGCAATGCTCAAGTCCCCGCTGGTTTCGGCAGTCACTTTTACCGGGTCTGTGGCAACCGGGCGGCATGTGGCGCTGTCGGCCATCTCAGCCAATCCCATGAAAAAGGTTCAACTGGAGTTGGGCGGCAAAAACCCGTTGGTCGTGCTGGACGACGCAGACCTCGACATAGCCATCGATGTCGCCGTCAATGGCGCCTATTATGGCACGGGCCAGCGCTGCACCGCCTCATCACGGCTGATCGTCACCGAGGGCATCCACGATCGCTTCGTTGCAGCGATGACCGAGCGGATCGCCGCACTCAAAGTGGGCCACGCGCTCGACCCGCAAACCCAGATCGGTCCCGTGGTCGACAAGAACCAGTTGGGCCAAAACCTTTCCTACATCGACATCGGGCAGAAGGAAGGGGCCACACTCGCGATCGGCGGAAACAGGCTCAATGGCGAGACTGAAGGGTTCTACATGGCCCCTGCCCTTTTCACCGAGGCCAACAACGAGATGCGCATTGCGCGCGAGGAGATCTTCGGCCCCGTCGCAGCGGTCATTCGGGTCAAAGATTACGAGGAGGCACTGGAGGTCGCCAACGACACCGAGTTCGGGCTGTCTTCAGGCATATGCACGACGAGCCTGAAATATGCCTCCCACTTCAAGCGCGCCTCCACCGCTGGCATGGCAATGGTCAATTTGCCCACGGCCGGAGTCGACTATCATGTACCATTCGGTGGGCGGAAGAATTCAAGTTACGGCTCTCGCGAACAGGGCCGCGCCGCTGTGGAATTCTATACGTCGACCAAAACGGCCTATACCAAACCATAAGCAGAAAGGGCGGCTCAACGGCCGCCCTTTTTAGATGTCCGAATCGCTCAATGCGGCGGCGTTTCTTCAGTCGTCTCGGCATGCTCCTTGAACTCGGCGGCATGCTGTTCAGAAACGAAAGGGCCAAAGATTTTTTCCTCGCCCTGATCGTCCACCTGGCAATACCAGCCGGCGCGAGGGTGGTCGGCGTCGGGTTTGCTACCGTCATTGTGATAGACTTGGTCGGCCATCAACTCCTCCTAATTGAACTTGTGTGAAACGCGCTTGACGATCTGGTAGGCCTCAAAGCCTTCCTCACCGCCTTCACGGCCATAGCCGGATTCCTTGACGCCACCCGACGGCGCTTCATGGACCGAACCGCCGGTGTGATTGACCGACAATATGCCCGCCTCGAGCGCATTGGTAATCCGCTCGGCTGTCGCGGCCGATTCCGTAAAGCAGTAGGCGGCGAGCCCGTACGCAGTCGAGTTGGCAATCTCGAGCGCCGTGTCGAGGCTGGAAAACCTGACGATCGGAACGACCGGCCCGAAGGGCTCTTCGATCATGATATCGGCATCAAGCGGGACTTCCGTTAGAACTGTGGGCTCAAAGAACCACCCCTGATTGCCCATGCGCTTGCCCCCCAACGCGAGCCGGGCGCCCTTCTCCAGCGCGTTTTGAACGAGCCGCTCCATGGCATCGAGGCGCCGAGGATTGGCCAGCGGCCCCATCTGGACACCATCATCGAGGCCATCGCCGATTTTCAACGCCTTTGCCGCTTCCACGAAGGTTTCTACAAAAACCTCGTGATGACGCTCATGAACGATGAAGCGCGTGGGCGAGGTACAGACCTGGCCCGAATTTATGAACTTGCCGAAGGCGGAACGCTTCGCAGCCATGACAGGATCGGCGTCCTCGGCAACGATGACCGGTGCATGCCCTCCCAGCTCCATGATGCATGGTTTCATGACCTTGGCAGCATGCTGGGCGATCAACTTGCCAACGGGAACCGAGCCAGTGAAGGCAACCATGCGGATCGGGCTGGCGGCAATGAGATGCTCGGAGATCATCGGCGGATCGCCGAACACCAGGTTGATGACACCCGCAGGGACGCCAGCGTCCTCGAAGCACTTGACCAACTGGACAGCCGTCGCCGGAGTTTCCTCAGAGCACTTGATGACGAAGGTACATCCCGCGGCAAGGCCAGCCGAGAGCTTGCGCAGAGGGCCGCCGCTTGGAAAGTTCCATGGCACAAAGGCCGCGACGGGACCTATCGGCTCGCGAACTGTATAAAGGCGGGTGGAGGCATCCGACGGGATTACACGGCCATACGCACGTTTTGCAACTTCAGCATACCATGACAACGTTCCCGAGGACCGCTGAACTTCGGCCAAGGCCTCGCGATAATTTTTTCCGTTCTCCAGAGTCGCGACGCGGGCAATCTCCGTGGCGCGTTCACGAATAAGCGCCTGGGCCCGAAGCAGGATCTTGCCGCGTTCGTCAGCGGACAGTGCGGCCCAGGCCGGAAACGCGCGCCCGGCAGCTTCAACCGCGCGATCGAGATCCGTCGAAGTGGCATGCGGTACCCGGCCGATTTCCTGCGCTGTGGCGGGATTATAAACCGGCTCGCTCTCGCGGGCGTCCGCGCCGATCCAGTCTCCATCAATATAGAGCAGCGGAGCGGAGTATTCACGCGACAAACTCATTGCCCATAGACCTCGACGAGAAACTTGTGAACCTCGTTGTTAAAGACGCGCGGCTCTTCCCAGTACATGGAATGGGGGCCGTCCGGAACAATGGAAACCGTGGCGTTCCTGAGCTTTGAAGCAGCGAGCTTGACGGTTTCGGGCCAGAGCACCGCATCCTTGCCGCCGGCAAGGAAGTGGATGGGCACGCCCGTCGCATCGATCTCGGCGCAGGTCGGTCCCTGCGCGTTGAGGTTGCGCAGATCCTGCATGCGGGCGTTATTGAAGGTGCCCTGCTCCCTAAAAAGCCAGGTCATTTCACGGTTGCCCTCCTGAAACCCTTTGGTCAGCAACCGGTCGATCACCGGGAGCTTTTCGGCCTCGGCACGGTTGGCGAGTTGCCGTTCCTTGATTTCAGGATCAGAAATTCCGCCCAGCGAGTGGGCGAGAACGACGCCGGCGACACGGTCTGGATGGGTCAGCGCAAGCCGAAGGCCCGGCAGCGCACCGATCGATTGTCCGAGAAAGACCGACTTTTCGATGCCGGCGGCATCGATAACGGCCAGAAGGTCGTGGACGAATTCCTGACTGTCAGGCCCACCCTCGACCGGATCGGACAACCCGAACCCGCGCAAATCGGGAAGAACGACAGTATAATGCTGGGAGAGATAGGGCACCTGTTGCCACCAGGCTGCGTGATGGCCACCAGAGCCGTGGACCAGCGTAATGGCCGGACCGCTGCCATGAACCTCGTAGTATATGCTTACATCACCCGAGCGCGTGTACGGCATGGGCCCTCTCCTCTAATTCTGGACTAGTCGTGCTGGATGTCGCGCAGATAGACCGATTCCGTTTCCTCATCGTCGAGGTCGTCGGCCACGTGCTCAAAGACGCCACCGGAGTTGGAAACCACGAAAGCCGTATCTTCGGCGGGGCGCTTCTTTTCATCTGGCCTGCGCTTGGGGGACTTGGCCTTGTTGGGATCGGTCATTATCTGCCCTCGGACATTTCGCACGAAGCCGCCCGGCGAGCGGCCATTGGGCGAAACCTAATGGACCAATGGCATCCCACTAAGCGCTTTGTGGTCAACTCAATCGTGCAGGTGCGGAAACAATGATTGGTTCTGGCGCCGTAGTGTCAAGTTTTGTGCAACATAGCTGGAACGCAGCTTCGCTTTACAGCACATTCCACACGCCGCATTTTGCATTCAACATCGCATCATAAACGCGCATGAGCGCTAACTGGCGCTTTGCCCGTCCGAATTCGTGAGAGGAGTTATCATGAAGCCCGAATTGCCCGCCGATATGCAGGACAAGCCCCACTCGATCCACCACGTCAATTTCCCAACCACCGACGCCGAGCGGACCAAGGACTGGTATGGACGGGTGTTCGGGTTGAAGCACCAGGACGTGTCGCGCTGGTCCAACACCAAGGTGCTGCTGATGACCCGCGGGAACTTCGACATCCACTTCACCCCCTGCACGCCCGAGCAGATGGTGCGCATGGCGCCCTTCCATTTCGCGATCGAGGTCTATGACTGGGACAATTTCCTCGCTCATCTCAAAAAAGAGGGTGTGCGCCACACCAAGCCGGTGGAGCGGCCGCAGAACAACTCGAAGTTCTGTTACGTCCACGACCCCGACGGCACGATGATCGAACTGGTCTATCACGGTGAGCGCCCCACGGTTCCCGCATTCTAGTAGCCTGCTCTGGGAGGACGAATATGATTACGCTTGATGAAGCGCGCACGCTGATCGTTGCGGCTCAGGAAGAGGCAGTCTCGCTCGGGAAGCCGATGACGGTGGTGATCGTCGATACCGGCGGCTTCATCGTCGCCTGCGACCGCATGGATGGGGCCCGCCCCCTCACCCCGTCGATAGCGCACGCCAAGGCCTACACCGGCGCGATCATGCAGCGCCCCGGCACAATGCTCAAGGGGTGGGCGGAGAGCCAGCCGGGCTTCTGGTCCGCAGTATCAGGCATGGGCCAGCAGCCCATCGTTGCCACACATGGCGCTATCACCATCAAGCGTGACGGCGAACTGCTGGGCGGTATAGGCGTTTCGGGCGGGACCGGTGAGGAAGACGAGGAACTCTGCATCAAGATCCTGGCCAGGCTTGGCTATGACACCAATTTTTCCGAATGGAACGCGCTGCGTCCCAAGCCGAAAGGACAATAAAATGGCAGACCTGTTCGTTTATCGCGCCGAACCACCCGCCAGCCTGGCTGGCAATGACATCGTTACTCTGGTCAAGGCCCAAGCCGTGGCCGGCCTCAATGTCGTCACGCCCGGTGCGCCGGTCCAGCCTGACGCTATCAAGGCCGATCCACACGGTGCACTGACCGATCTATCCGCCGCGCTCAAGACCGCACTGGCTGCAGGCGACTCGCCGGTCAAAATCGCAATGCCGCTGCCGGACTCGCTTGGGCTGGACCCCATGCTGCTCGGGGGACTGATTGGCAACCTGATTACCGAAGGCGCCAGGATCATCGAATTCGACGCCCGCCCCTATATTGATCCGGACTCCGATGCATCCAATGACGGGTTCACTCTCGGCGGCCTGCAGAGGCCCGATGGCTTCCGGATCGGCATGCAGATGGGCGCCCTGACCGGCTGGCCCGCAGAACGCATAGCCACCGTGGCCGAGGAACTTCAGGCCGATCGCTATACTTTCGCGATCGCCCAGGGCGACGACCTTTCCAAGCTCTCATCAGTGCCCGAGCAAGCGATGATCGTTCTGGGTCTGGTCGATCCGGATGGAGGCAGCAGCGATGCGGATGTACTGGCGCTGATCGATGCCGCAGCGGAAATTGTCGATCAGGACCGACTCGCACTGACAACGAGCGCTGCAATTACCGACGCCGACGCACAGGAAAGAGTGCTGCGTCAGGTCGCAGACATCTCCACCCAGTTCTGGGGATTTGCGATCTAGGGCTGTCCAAGCAGCGCGTTGAACAAACAAAAAGCCGGGCCGGTTGGCCCGGCTTTTTTATAGATAAACGTACCCGAAACCGGCCCCTTCCCGAACCACACGGCCCGCAACAGGATAGGCGAAGTGCTCGGGTACGAGAATGGTATCGGTGTCAGCCACCGCCGTGAGCAGGTCGAGGCGTGTCCGAGCCGCTTGTTCCTTGTCCTCGCAAAAGATCGTGCTGAATTGGGGAAAGGCTATCTGGAGCGGATGGTGGACCGCATCGGTGGCAAAGACGATTTTTTGCGCTCCTGCCTGAACATGAACGACGAACTGCCCCGGCGTATGACCCGGAGCAGGCTCGAACCAGATGTGCTCGTTAAACCGGAAATTGGTAGCGACGAGCTCTGCCTTGCCCGCCTCAATCACCGGATTTACGCTGTCGGCGAGGATCCGGGCTGGAAGATCAAAACCCTTCCTGGCCCGCCCATCCCAGAACTCAAACTCCGACTGCCCAAAGTAGTATTTTGCGTTGGGAAACGTCGGAACCCAACGCCCGTCTTCAAGCACCGTATTCCAGCCCACATGATCGACATGGAGGTGCGTGTTGATAACAACATCAATGTCTTCAACCGAAAGTCCCTCGGCGGCGAAGGCATCGAGCCAGTCCTGCTTAGGAAAGTTGAAGTGCGGCGGCCGCGCCTTGTGGTCACCGACACAGGTGTCGATCAGGATCGTTTGGCCCGGCGCGCGCACCACAAAGCTCTGATAGGTGTGAAATAGCCTGCCAGTTGCCGGGGCAAAGGAGGAATTGGGAAACCCTTCCAATACCCTGGAAGCGGCTGCCCGATCGATCCCGGGAAACAGCTCGTGAGGTCGCCGCTGCGGCCCCTCGCGTTCAGTGATAGTGCCGACCGACCAATCCCCTGCCCTGACGATTTCAACCATGGATCAAATCCGTTCGGGCAGCTCTATGCCAAGCTTTTCGGCCATCTCGCCCAACGCGGTCCAAGTGCCCTTCGGCAACGGAACGCCACCGTCGCTGCGCGCTTGCGCCGTACGAGTACCCCGCTCCCCGGGCACAGACACCGGAGCGACCTCATCGAGCGGGGTGAGCCCCGTGATGGCCGAGAGCGTTTCGGCAACCGCAGTTGCGTAGGCGGCACCATCGCCAAATGCGGCCGGATCCACGGCAATCAGAACAGCATTCTGGCGGTGGCGTTTGTTGCCCTCACCGTGGAAGGGCGCAACGATGGGAACGCCGGCAAGAACGCTTGTGAGCAGTTCAAAGCCCAAGGACATGCCTGCGCCCTTGATGCCTCCGAGCGGTAGGGGCATTTTCGCTTCCGCAGGGTCGGTGGTGGGCGTGCCGTCGGCAGTCACCGCCGAGGCAGGAGGCAATTGCAGGCCCTTCATTTTGTACTGATTGATCTTGCCCAATGCGATCATCGCCGTGGCCATATCGAGTGAGAACGGCGCGCGATCCCCGGCCGGCACGGTAACGGCAAAGGGACTGGTGGCCACCGCTGCGCCGCGCGCCCCTGGATAGGCCATGTTGGGCATTCCGGCCAGAAATCCCAACCCGATCATGCCCTGATTGGCGGCAAGTTCGGTGTAATAGCCCAGCGCGCCCGCGTGAACCGTTTCCTTGACCTGCACCCAGCCCACGCCCTGCTCGCGCGCGATATCAATAGCGCACTGCATGCCTTTGCTTAGAGCTACGGGACCCGGCGCATGATCGGCCGAGACAAAGGCAACACCGGGACGTGGGCGATCAACCCTGATTTCTGCGTTGAGATTGGCTTCGCCGGAGGCAAACAGTTCGACATAGCGCGGCACTCGGGCGACGCCGTGGGAATCAACTCCGCGCAGATTGGCCCAAAGGAAAACGTCGGCCATGGCTGCCGCGTCGTCTGCGCTCATTCCTACAGTCGTAAAGGTCTTTTCGATAAAGGCTCGCAACGCGCTCGCGGCGACCTTCGAGGGCTCTGCCATAATTCTCTCCCGTGCTTGTGTTGCCCAACACTAGAGGTTGCCCCCTGGCAGTGCAGCGCCGAAACGCTACTTTCAGTGTTGCAAACGCTGCACCAATTTCTGCGCTAATGATGCGGCTCGGAACGACTTGCTTTTCGGGAGGACCGCATGGTTGCAAGCATTCTCAAGGTCGATGACATCAAGGTCATCGCACGCGGCAGCGGTATCAAGACGTGGCCGCTGGTGGTCCACCAGATCGTACCGCATGCCCATTTCACGACCGGCATGAGTGTCTATCCGGTTGGGCAAGGCGCGCCGATGCACAAGCACAATTGCGACGAGCAGGTGACGCTGCTGGAGGGCGTCGGGGAGGTTGAGGTCGATGGTGTAATCACGCCTCTTAAGCCTTATGACTCAACCTACATTCCCGCAGGGTTGTGGCACTGCTTCCGCAACAAGGGCGACATGCCCATGCGCATCCTGTGGATTTATGATTCAATGCGCGTGACTCGAACCTTCGAAAGCGACGGCATCGAGGTTGAACATTTGTCCAAGGCTGACCTGATGGGCACAGCCGAGGAAAACTGAGGGGCGAGACTGGAATGGACCACTTTCTCACGATGAGATCCTTTGTCGAGGTCGTGAAGCGTGGCAGCTACACCGAAGCGGCCCGAACGCTGGGCACTTCGCGTGCGCTTGTGTCCCGGCACATTCTCGATCTTGAGCACCGCCTCAAGATCCGCCTGCTAAATCGCACGACCCGCTCCATCACGCTGACCGAGGGTGGTCAGCAATATTTCGATTTCTGCGATCGCGTGCTCCAGGAGATCAAGGAGAACGAAGACCAGATATCTGGCAAAAACCGCGCGCCCGAGGGCACCCTGGCGGTTATCGCGCCAAAATGGCTGGCAAATTATGAAGTCGCGGACGCGGCGACCTCGTTTTCCATCGAGTATCCTGACATCATCCTCAAGCTCTCGTTAGGTGGAATGGCGCCCAACGCTTACGACTTCGTGGATCGCGGTTACGACGTTGCGCTGCATACGCGGCAAATCCCCGACTCGCTGATAAGAGTTAAGAAGATCACCGACATCGAATTCGCTCTCTGCGCTTCGCCAGACTACATAGCGGACCATCCCACCATCGAAACCCCCGACGACCTCACGACCCACAAGGGGTTGGTTCAGGTCAACGATGCCGTATGGCGGCTCGAAAGCAGCGACGGAGAAAGCGTCAAGGTCCGCATGCCCGCCGCCTTCACCTCCAATACCTATGTCGTGCTGCACAAGGCCGCGGTAAAGGGGCTCGGTGTTGCCGTGCTGCCTATGCCCCTCGCTTCCGAGGATCTGGAAAACGGCAAGCTGGTTCGGGTTCTCCCGAGCTACTCGATCGAGACGCGCCCGCTCTTTGCCGCGTTCGCGCCCGGCGCCGGCACACCGGTCAAGGTTAAGCTGTTCGTCGATTACCTCACCAGGTGGTTCAAGCACGGCCCGCTCTGATCTCACGCTCATCCCATGCACCGGTAAATTGCACATTCGACTATTTCCGATGCCCGTGATCGGTCCGATGATGACCGTACAAGGAGCCTTTCATGACCATCGAGTATGACTACTGCATCGTTGGTGGCGGTATCGTCGGCGTTGCCACAGCACTTGCGCTGGTCACGCGATTTCCCGGAGCCGGCGTGGTTCTGGTGGAAAAGGAAGCCGAACTCGGCCGCCACCAGACAGGACACAACAGCGGCGTTATTCACTCGGGCATCTACTATGCTCCCGGAAGCTTGAAGGCCAAGCTTTGCGCCGAGGGCGAGCGCAGGACCAAGGAATTCTGCCGCGAACACGCGATCGCGTTCGAAGAGCGCGGCAAGCTGATCGTCGCGACTTCACCGGTCGAGGAGCAACGGCTCGATGCGCTGGCCGATCGTGCCAAGCTCAACAACATAGCAACCGAGGCGCTGACCAAAGACAGTATCGCTGAGCGCGAACCCAACATATCTGGCACCAAGGCACTCTTCGTGCCGGCAGCTGCCATCGTTGATTACCTCGAAGTGCTTGCCAGAATGGCAGACACCTTTGTTGCCAGGGGCGGCACGCTGTTGCTCAACAGTGCCGTCCACGGGCTTGCCGAAGATACCGAAGCGGTTCGGGTGCAACTGGGCGATCGCGCCTTCCGGGCAAAAAAACTGATCGCCTGCGCGGGACTACAGTCCGACCGGCTGGCCCGGCTCGCCGGCCTGAAGCCCACCCACCAGATTGTCCCGTTCCGCGGCGAATATTACCGGCTGCGATCTGAACGGGCTGGGCTCTGCAACTCCATGATCTACCCGGTGCCCGATCCCGACCTCCCCTTTCTCGGCATCCATCTGACACCGATGATCGACGGACGGCTGACCGTTGGTCCCAATGCGGTCCTAGGGTTTTCACGGGAGGGATATCCCAAGTTTTCATTCTCCATCCCCGATGTCGCCACCTACGCCACTTTCCCGGGATTCTGGCGAACCATCGCGGCAAACTTCAAATCCGGCGTGACCGAAATGATGGATTCGGTTTTTAAGCAGCGCTATCTGCGGGCTTGCCAGAAATACTGCCCCTCGCTCGAAATCGAGGACCTCCAGCCGATGAGCGCCGGCATCCGCGCGCAGGCCGTGGCGGCTGACGGAAGCTTGATACACGACTTCCTGTTCCTCGAAAGCGCCCGCCAGCTCCATGTCTGCAACGCCCCCTCACCCGCCGCAACTTCCGCCATGCCGATTGCCGACATGATCGTCGATCGGCTGCAGGCCGCGGCGTGATCGCTGCAACGCACCCCGCTTACGGACGCGTGATCATAACGATCACGCTGCCGGTCTTTCTCGCGATTGCCAGCCAGACCATGACAGCGGCGGCGTTGCCGGCGATTGGCGGGGCTATGGGCGAACTTGCCCGGCTGTCCTGGCTGGTGATCGCGTACATGTTCGCCCTGACTGTTGCGGGGCCCGTATACGGCAATCTTGGCGACATGTTCGGACGACGCCGCGTTCTGGTCAGCGCGGCCTGCATCTACGCCATCGGGTCTTTCGTGGCGATACTCGCTCCAACCTTCGAATGGTTGACGGTGGCAAGGCTGATCCAGGGCATCGGCGGCGGGGGATTGATGTCGATCTCCCAGGCGCTGATCGGACAGACCGTCGACACGCGGCGCAGGGGCAAGGCCCAGGGCTATGTCGCTTCGGTCGGCGTGGTGGCAAGCAGTCTCGGGCCGGTGATCGGCGGTGGGCTGACCGCCGTATTCGGTTGGCAGAGCCAGTTCGTCTTCGTCCTGCCGCTCGCCGTACTGGCCGCCGTGATGGTCTGGCGCCTACCGGTCACAGAAACGGGCGCGAGCAACAGACAATTCGACACCAAGGGCTTTCTCCTGCTCAATGCCTTTGTCGGCTGCTGGGTTTTGGCGCTCGAATATATCAAGAGCACCACGCTTGAAGGCTACGGAATCGGGGCCACTCTCATACTTGCTGGACTGATCATGGTCGGCATGCTGATGCGCGTCGAGTCCCGCGCCGCGAACCCCATTTTCCCGCCGTCCCTGATGGCCAATTCCGATATCGCGCGCAGCTACGCCTTGGCATTGTGCCACGGTGCGACGCTGGTTTCATTCACGGCCTTCCTGCCGCTGTATATGCAATTGGTCTGGGGCGCCGACATATTTGAGTCCTCGGCAGCGTTGTTGAGCCTCACCGTTGGGCTGGGCCTGGGCGGCGTTCTGACCGGCAACCTCATCTCACGCACCGGCCGGGTGGCGATTTTTCCGGCGGTCGGCTCTCTCGCGGCCTTCGTACTTGTCATAGTGCTGGCCCTGTTCGGTCAAGGATTGCCGCTGCAAGTTCTTCTGCCAATGCTGTTCTTCAACGGCCTGGGCATGGGAACCGTGATGTCGGTTGTTCACGTGACCGTCCAGCAAGTCGTCCCCAAGCACCTGCGCGGTGCTGGGGCCGGCGCCGTTACCTTTTCACGATCGATCGGTTCGGTTCTGGGCACGGCCGTGGTCACTGTCGTTCTGTTCGCTGCCGCTTCAACGCAGGGGCTAGATACAAACCTGATGCAGGTCGGATCGCCGATGACAAGCGAGACCTCACGCCAATGGGCCATGGCGTTCACCTTTGCCATCCTTACCATTGCGCTGTTTGCTGCGGGAGGTGCCATTGCGGCAATTTCGAGCAGGGTCAAGCGGCTCGACGAAGGCGATGGGCAGCCCGACGCCGCCCAATAGCCGCGGCGGGTGCGATTATGTCAGCAAAGGCCCGGCATTGTCCGGCAGATCGACCTGAAAGGCGTTCAAGGCCATGGCGACCATGGTGAAATTGCCGACAAAGGCAGTGAGCTCGACGACACCGGTCTCGCCAAACGCCTTGCGGGCCGCTTCAAAGGTTTCATCGCTCACCTGATGCGTTTCCAGCAATTCGCGGGCGTAACGATCGCCGGCCTTTTCCCCTGTATCGGCCAGTGGCGGGAGGCGGTTCGTGCCGATGGCATCAACGACCGCCTGTGCAACGCCTTCCTTGACGGCAATCCGCGAATGCGCCTGCCACATATACTGGGCCTTGAAGTGCCGTGCGATGACGAGAACAACAATCTCGCGCACGATCATCGGAAACGACGCGTCGTAGCGCACGAATTTTCCAAGCGCTTCGACACGATCGCACAATTCCGGGCTGTAGAGCCATGCATTGAAAGGGCCACGCACCGCTCCACGCTTTGCAGCAATGCGGTCATAGAGCTCCTTTTGGCGCTCGGTCATGTGTTCTGGTTTCAGATTTTTGAGCCGGCCCATACGCCTTGCCTCCCTGCACGATAATCAGGAGGTCAGCTTTACGCGCGCGGATCTCATCCCATAAGCCCGGAGCACCGCAACATAGCTGTGCGGCTGGCGCGACGGTGATTGTCAAACGGGCCGAGATTGGTACGGGCAGTGTAACATAGGTGTCGCATTTCGGGGCCTGTTAAAGCGCGGCGTCCCCCTTCATGCTCACCCTACGAAAGAGGGCCACTCGTAGGGAGGAAGCGATGTCCGGACCCAAGATGAACATCGACCATATGGTGTTTAACGTCACCGATCTCGACAAGGCTGTGGATTTTTACACCAGCGTTCTGGGTATGCGCGTCACGATGCGGTTCGAAGACCGCAGGATGGCCTTTCTCTCGTTTGGCGACCGGCTGGCAGACATTAGGCTCTTCGAAGTTGGCGGGACCGATGATCCGGACCGTCAGCATCACGGCTTCAATCACGTTGCATTCGAGCCCGAAGGTGACGTGCAGACGCTCGATCTCCTTGAGGCCCGCCTTCAGAGCCATGGCGCCGAGATCGAAGGCTGGGAAGGGCACGCCGAGGGACGGCACAAGAGCCTTTATTTCTATGATCCCGATGGAAACAGACTCGAATTCTATTGGGAGAACCCAAGCTGGCGTGAGGAATCCCGTCAGAAAGTCGGCAAAGCGTTCAACCGCTGAACCGGCACTAAACAGGACAGAGGGGACGGGCCATGATCGAGCTTTTTGCTGCAGCAACGCCGAACGGGATCAAGATTGCCGTCGCGCTCGAATGGCTCGATCTGCCCTATGAGGTGACGGCGATTTCCTTGCGTGGCGACGCCCCGCGCCCCCCAATGTTCACTGCCGCCAGCCCGCTCGGAAAAATACCGGCCATCCATGATACCGATACCGGGGTAGAAATGAGCGAGTCCGGGGCAATTCTCCTCTATCTCGCCGAAAAGGCCGGCTCCTCGCTGCTGCCGCCATCCGGCCCGGAGCGGGCCGCAGTCCTGCAATGGCACTTCATAGCTTCGGCAACCATTGGTCCCGCCTTCGGGCAGGCCCATCACTACCTGCATTTCCAGAAGGGAAAGGCGCCCTACGCCGAGGAGCGTTCGGTGGCAGAGGTCCAACGCTATTATCGCGTCCTCGAAGACCGGCTGTCGGAAACGGACTATCTGGCGGGCACCGCCCCTTCGATCGCCGATATCGCGCTTTGGCCCTGGATCATCCGGTTTTCCTGGCAGGGTGTCGATCTCAATGACTATCCCGGCGTTGCCCGCTGGTATCGCACCATGAGTGCCATGCCCGCCTGTGTCGCCGGCTACCGAAAACTTCAAGATTCACCCGATATTCCTATGCCAGCTTAGGCGCCGGGCGTAGGGGTTGATCAACAGGCGCTTTTTCTCAGGGAGGAGAGATATGCAAAAGAAGCTTTCAGCATTGGTCTCTGTATTGGCCGTCGGCACCAGCACAATTGCCCTTTCGGCAAGCGGCGCGATGGCACAGTCGGTGGAACTGATCTTCAACAACACGCTGCCGCCTTTCAACGAAACCTATCAGGTCGGCATCCGCGATTTCGCCCAGGACATCATCGAGGAATCCCAGGGCGACATCCTCGTGACCATTCCCGACTCGGCGTTGGCGCCGGCCGATCGCCAGTACGAAGCGGTGCGTGACGGCATCGCCGACATGGCCGTGATGAACATCTCGGGCATTACCCAGTTCGTGGTCCTCAACGGTATTGGCGAATTGCCGTACAACGCGCCCACTGCGGAAGCGGGCTCGGTTGCCTTGTGGGAAACCTACAAGGAGTACTTTGAGGAAGTCGGCGAATGGGAAGGCGTCCGCGTGCTCTCGACCCACGTCTTGCCGGGCCGCCAGATTCTCTCGGTCAAAGCCGATCTGGCACCGGACGAGCCGTCCGATTTGCAGGGCTTGCGTATCTGGGCAACCTCCACCCCGCTGGTGGCGGCGGCAGAAGGCTTTGGGGCGGTTCCCATGGATACGCCCTACCCCGAACTGCAGGAGAACGTCGCCCGCGGCAATCTCGACGCCGTGTTTATCACGCCCGGTTCTGCCGACGGCGCAGGAATTCGGCCCAACGTTACGCACGTGACCCAAATCCCCGGCGGGCTTGGCACGATCTCGTTCGCTACCATCATTTCCGAGGACAAGTGGAACGAGCTGACTGAAGATCAGCAGAACGCCATTTTGCGTGCTGCCGAAGAATTGCCGCGCCGCGCGGGCGAAGCCAACGATGCCGGTGAAGTTGCCGTCGAGGACGTTTTCGCACAGATTCCGACCACTGTTGCCGAAGGCGATGGCCTCGCCGCCTTCCAGACCGTCATGGACGAGCAGGTCAACGATTGGATTGAGCGCGCTCGCGAAGCCGGGCTCGAAGACCCGCAAGCCGCCCTGGCCTTCTACCAGAGCGTTCTTGATCGTGAGCTGGCAGAGTAATCCGATTTCACTGAGCTCTCCGGACCGGTGGTCCGGGGAGCGTTCAGACAGGAGTTTCCCATGATCGAGTCGATCAACCGATGGCTAATGGTGATCGTCAGAGTGGTCTCGGGCGCCGCCTTTGTGTTCATGATGGGTGTCGCATTCATCGACAGCATTGGCAGTCAGTTCAACAGGCCGCTTCTAGGGGTCTACGAACTGGTTGAGATCGCCTTGATGTTGCTGTTCTTTTCTTCGATGGCCCTCGTGGTACGCGAGGATTCCCAGATCCGGGTCGGTTTGCTTGCAGATCTCTACAAGCCGCGTCTCGCGCGCATCGAAAAGTACTTTACGGGCATACTTGAGGTAATCGCCCTCTGCGTATTGTGCTGGATGGTTTTCGACCAGGCGAGCCGCCTGCAGCGGTTCGGTACAGTTTCCACCTATTTCCGCCACCCAATGGCCCCCTGGGTGTTCGCCGCCGCGATCATGACAGTCATCGCCGTGTGGTTTGGCATTCAGCAGGTGTGGCAGGTCCGAAAAGGACCGACCCCGCGTCCGCACGCACTGCCCGACGAGGAGAAATAAATTGCTCGAACTGCTTGTTTTCGGAAGCCTGATCGGGCTGATCGTTTTCACGCGCCTGCCTCTCGGCTTCGTCATGCTGTTCTGCGGCACGGCAGGCATCTCTGCTCTGCATCCGCGCGGACTGTCCGCTGGCGTTGCCGTGGCCGAACAGCAGATCATCGATCTGGCGCTCAATTACAACTTTTCGGTCCTGCCGCTGTTCATCTTGATGGGGATCTTCGTGGTCAAGGCCGGTATGGCCGAGGAACTGTTCGAAGCCGCACGGCGTTGGCTCGGCCACGTCAAGGGCGGGCTCGGGATGGCCACGATAGTTGCGTGTGGCGGGTTTTCAGCCATGACCGCATCGTCGTCGGCTGCAGCAGCGACCATGGCCAAAATAGCGGTTCCCGAAATGGACAAGGCCAAATACGACAAGGGCTTTTCCGCCGGCACCGTGGCGGCCGGTGGTACCATGGGCATTCTCATTCCGCCCTCTGGCGCGCTCATCATCTATGCGCTGCTGATAGAGGGCAGTGTCGCTGAACTCTTCGTTGCCGGCATGATACCGGGACTGTTGCAGTTGCTGCTTTACATGCTGGTCATGTTCTTTGTTGCGCTGGCATTTCCCAAATGGGCGCCGGCAGGGCACAGTTTCACGTGGCGGGAGCGTTTTGCTGCGCTCTGGAAAGTCTGGGGCGTGCTGCTGCTGTTCGCACTGGTAATGGGCGGGCTTGTCCTGGGCTGGTTTTCAGCCACCGAGGCCGGCGGGATCGGTGCTGGCGGAGCGTTCATATTCACGCTTCTGCGCCGCCGCATGACCTGGAACGTTCTGGTTGCATCGCTGGGGGAAGCGGCAAAAATCTCGGCGATGATCTTCATCGTTGCTTCAGGTGCCCTCGTTCTCAACCAGTTCATCAACCTGTCGGGTATATCCGGCGACGCAGTACGCTTCATCGAATCGCTGGGCCTGCAGCCCTGGCAGGTGATCGCATGCCTGATCGTTTTCTACGTCATCCTGGGGTGTCTCATGGATGGGTTCGCAATGATCTTTCTCACCGTTCCGGTCATCGCACCGGTTGTGTTCGGGCTGGGCTACGATCTGGTCTGGTGGGGCATCGTTACCGTCATTGTCGTCGAGATCAGCCTGATCACGCCGCCGATCGGTCTCAATGTCTTCGTCATCAAGGCGATGCTGCCCAAGGTGCCAGTTACCCAGATCTTCAAGGGGATATTTCCTTACCTCTTTGCTGACGTGCTGCGTTTGCTGGCGATTCTGCTCTTTCCTGCAATTGCGCTCTGGCTACCTTCGGTCATGTCGCACGGGTAGGCCAAACCAACCAGGCATACTTGTTCCGGACGCGAGCGCTCTCAAGGCGCTCGCGTCCTTGCTTGGTTCTGCGGCCGTGTGCGGGACTGTTACATGGACGGAAACCAAATGTTGTCAAACCAAGGCTCGCGGCACACGCGATAGTTGGCCACAAATAACCTCGGAACCAGCGGTGCCTGGTAGATTATGAAAGAGGAGATTGTTCCGTGTTGATCGCAGATTCCCAGGTGCACATCTGGAAAGAAGAAACCCCCGACCGTCCCTGGGTAGCTGGCGCGCGCGAGCGCATGGTGCTCAATGGGCACCGGCTCGAACCCTTCACCTATCAGGAAGCACTTGAGGAGATGGACAAGGCCGGCGTCGACCGCGTAGCGATCGTGCCCCCGTCGTGGGAAGGCGATCGGATCGACTATGGTGTTGAAGCTGCCGAAAAGTATCCCGACCGTTTCTGCGTGATGGCCCGGGTGGTCCAGAACAACGAGGCCGAAGGCTCGGCCATGATGAAGGACTACAAGTCCATTGCCGGTATCAAGGGCATCCGGCTGACCTTCCATCGTCCGCAGGACCGCAACTGGATGATCGACGGCACCTGCGACTGGATCTGGCCGCTTGCTGAAAAGCTCGACATCCCGATCATGGTGCATGCACCGATCTGGAAGGCAGAACTCGGCCAGATCGCTTCCCGTCATCCCGGCCTCAAGATCATCGTTGACCACATGGGCATCCTGGCGCGTTCCGTTGACGATGCCATCGGATACTGGGTCGACGAAACCGCTGACCTGCACGTCCACCCCAACGTCTTTGTTAAAGTGTCTGCGGTGCCGGGCTATTCGACCCACCCCTTCCCGTACGACAACATCACGCAATACGTGAAAAGCTGTGTCGCCAAGATGGGTGCCAATCGCTGCTTCTGGGGCACCGATATGACCCGGATCACCGACACCAAGCACATCACTTACAAACAGACCGTCGAGCACTTCACAAAGCATATGGGCTTTGCAGAAGCCGAACTGGAACAGATCATGGGCAAAGGCCTGTGCGACACGATTGGCTGGAAGTACTGAGCCAACGAACGCAAGGAGCGGGCGGCTTGCCTCCCGCTCCCATTTCGGTTTCAAGATCAAGAAAGAGCCCGGGGCGAAGAGACATGGCACACTATTCTGATGGCGGCGAAGCGCTTCTGGAGTCCTTCCGAGCTTTGGACATCGAATATATTTTCTGCTCGTCGGGATCAGAATGGGCGCCGCTCTGGGAAGCCGTGACGCGGCAGAAAATTTCGCAGACGCCCGGCCCGGTCTATCTTGATTTCATGCATGAGACGCTCGCCGTGGATATGGCCATCGGCTACACTCTCGTCAGCGGCCGGATGCAAGCTGTGCTGCTCCATGCAACACCCGGCCTCTTGCAGGGCGCCAACGGTATCCATGGCGCACTCCTTGGCGACGTGCCAGTGCTGGTGTTTTCCTCCGAGGCCAATTCTTATGGCGACCGTGAGGGCGTCGATCCGGGCTCGCAATGGTATCGCAACCTCTCGATCGTAGGCGGCCCGCATTCCGTGGTTGACCGGATCGTCAAATGGTCCTGCCAGATCCCTGGTATCGAAACGCTCTATGAATTCACAAAGCGGGCCGGCGAAATCGCCCAGCGCACACCGTCGGGTCCGGTTTATCTCAATTGCCCTGTCGAAGTGCTGCTCGAGCCGTGGCAAAAGCCGGCCAACGCCAAGGCCGTCGCAACTCCCGGGACCAGCTATGCCGGGTCATCCGACATTTCAGCATTGGCCGAGGAGATCAACGCAGCCTCCAACCCCGTTATCATAACGGAATCGGTGGGACGTCAGCAGGGCGGCTTCGACGCCCTCATTGAATTCGCCGAGGCCTTCGACGCGCCCGTGCTCGAGCCGCAATCGGCAACCTGTGCAAACTTCCCCAAAGACAATCCGCTCTATCTCGGCGGCAATGTCGACGGCATGCGCGGCAAGACCGATCTGATCGTCCTCGTCAACTGCCGCTCACCCTGGTACCCACCATCCAATACGTTTCCCAACGCGCGGGTAGTGGTTGTCGACGACGTGCCACAGCGTCCCCAGATGGTCTATCAGGTGCTGCACGCCGATCGCTACGTCACCGGCAATGTGCCCCATACTTTGCGCGAAGCCGCCAAACTCGCAAACGGCAGCCCGGAACGCCGTGCTAACGTGGAAACGCAACACATGGGGCAGCGCAACAAACGTCTGGACGCCGAAACAGCGGCGAATGCCAACGTCGATGCAATCGACGCCGTGGCCCTTGCGACCACATTGCGCGAACAACTGCCCGAAAACTATCGCATCTTTGACGAGACGATTACCCACGCCCGGGTCGTACAGCAGCACGTCCGACCCAGCCGCGCATCGAGCTACTTCTATGTGCAGGGCGGCCTGGGCCAGGGTGTCGGCGTTGCCCTTGGCGGCAAGTTGGCCGACCCCGATACGTTCACCGTTCTCACCGTTGGTGACGGCTCGTTTCTCTACAACCCGATAGTCCAGGCCCTGCAGGCATCAAAACAGAATGGTTTGCCGATCCTCGTGGTCGTCTTCAACAACCGGCAGTACCTTTCGATGAAGTACAACCATCTGCGCTTCTACCCCGACGGGGATTCAGTCGAGCACAAGATGTTCCATGGCGTCGAGCTCGGCGATCAGCCCCCGCTGGAGGCCTTTGCCGAACCGTTCGGGTTCAAGGGCATCGCCGTGTCCGATCCGGCCCAGCTCGAAAGCGCAGTCAAAGACGCGATCAGCAGCGTCCTGGCTGGCACAACGACAATTCTCAACGTCTATGTGACCAAATAAGCCCGATGCTGGCGGCCCGGGCCGCCAGCACCTTACGTCTCATCGACGACCCGATTGCGCAGCGTGCCTATGCGGGAGATTTCGACCTCGATCACGTCCCCCGGCTTCATCCAGAGTGGTGGCTCTCTTCGGCACCCGATCCCCTCAGGCGTGCCAGTAACAATCACGTCGCCCGGTTGCAGCACGCTGATGGTCGAGACATAGGCGATCAGTTCCCCGATCGAGACCATCATGGCGCTGGTCTTGGCGGATTGAACCACTTCCCCATTCAGTCGCGTTTCGAGCGATAGCGCGCGCCAGTCACCTATCTCCTCGGGCGTCACGAGCCATGGGCCCATCGCTCCTGTGGCGTGAAAATTCTTGCCCGCCGTCGTTGTATTTTTCTGATAGTCGCGGATAGAGCCGTCCATGAAACAAGTATAACCGGCCACATGCTCCATGGCATTCCCGGCCGCGATGTTGCGCCCCCCCTGCCCGATAACCACGGCCAGTTCACCCTCATAATCGAGATCGGTCGAAACCTTCGGGCGTTCGATGGGTTGCCCGTGCGCAACCAGCGAACTCGCGGTTCGCAAAAAGATGCGCGGAGCATCGGGCGTCGCCTTGGCAACCTCTTGCGCATGCGCAAGATAATTGAGACCAGCGCAATAGATGTGTTCGGGGTCAGGCACAGGAGGCAGCAACCGAACGGCGTCGAGCGCCAAATCGGGCGTCTCGCTCTCGGCCATGTCGGCGATTGCCCCATGGTCAAGCGCGGCCAGGGCAGCTTTCAGCGTCGGATAGCGGCCTTCCCAGCGCCGGTTTCCACAAACGATCTCGTCTTGAGGGGTGATGACACCCCAGCCCCACTCTCCCGAAAGCTCGAATGACACAAGACGCATTGCAGACCTCCCCATTTTGCGCCCTACCCTAACCCAATCGCTGCATCCGCGGGCGCGCTGGGCGTTGACACAATGTTGCATCCGCGTTGCCGCACCGCTCGCATTCGTCACGATCCGTAACCGATAGAGTGTGTGAACGACCGCTTATTGCCCCCTGCCCCAACCGCTACAATCACCGGGAAACAAGCTTAGCAGGAGGATATATGATGGCCCGCATGGCATATGCCGATCTGGATGCACTCGATGAAGAGACCAAGGCAATTCTGGCCACTCGACGCAGCCCGGGCGGCAACATCTTCAAAATGATTGCCAATGCGGGAAAGGTAACCGGCCCCTACCTCACCTACGGCACCGAACTGCGCAAAAACCTTGCCATCGATATTCTGATTTACGAGTTCGCCATTGTCCGCGTGGCCAACCTTTCACGCTCGGCCTATGTCGCGCGCCAGCATGAACAGTTCCTGCGAAAGAACGGGGTCGATGAAGACAAGATTCTGGCGCTGCGCATGCGCCCGGGCCTGAAATATTTTTCGGAGGCCGAGCTTGCGGCCATTAGATTTGCCGAAGAAGTGGTGCTCGACGTCAAGGTTTCCGATGAGACCTTTGCGCTGGCTCAGAAGCACTATACCGAAGAGCAGCTGATGCACCTGATGCTCTCGACCTGTCACTACATGCTGGCCTGCCGAATTGCCGAAACCTTCGAGGTCGACCTGCAACCCGCGCAGCCGGAATGAAAGGCGGGCCGGATAGTCACCTATTTCGGCCAGCACCTATCGCCAGCGGTTCTCTCGATTTTATTGGGAGCCTGCGCTCGTCGCTAGTCGGTCGACGCTGGCAGACCATTGCGCTGCAACAAATCTGCGCCGACATCTTTTTCAGCACTTTGGAATAGCGCGTTCAGACAAATGGAGCGGGTGAAGGGAATCGAACCCTCGTCGTAAGCTTGGAAGGCTTCTGCTCTACCATTGAGCTACACCCGCCCGAGGGTGTCTCGTCACTCTGTCCGGTTCATGCCCTGTGGGCAAGCACGATTTTGGTGGAGGGGGCTGGATTCGAACCAGCGTACGCTAAGCGGTCAGATTTACAGTCTGATGGATTTAACCACTCTCCCACCCCTCCCCAATCGTGACATCGGCGAAGCGAAGCATTTGCGACAGCGGCCGTTTCCGAACACCATCACGGGCCGGTTTATGGTGGTAGCGACCTTTCGTGTCAACTGCCATCGCAAGGAAATTTCATATGTTTCACCACTCCGCTTGCCGCTTGCCGAGTTCGCGGCAAAGCGATACGCCATTGCGCATGAGCAAGAACAAGTTCCCGCCGAAAAAACGCCCGCCCATCCTTCCCGACGATGGGCCGGTCTATCTTTATGGCCTGCACACCGTTCGCGCGGCGCTCGACAACCCGCGCCGCGCCAAACGGCGGCTTCTGGCAACGCCAAACGGCCTCAACAGACTGGCTGAGGGTGCCACCCTGCCCCAGATGACCGTAGAGGAAACAACGCCGCGCGACCTCGACAAACTGCTCGGCGCCGACGCCGTGCATCAGGGCGTGGCGCTGGAGGTCGATCCTGTCGACCGGTTCGGGCTCAACGATATCGAAAAGCTCGGCCTTGTGATCGTCCTCGATCAAGTGACCGATCCGCACAATGTCGGCGCCATTCTACGCACCGCGTGCGCCTTTGGGGCCGACGCCGTCATAACCACGGCGCGTTACGCGCCCCGGGAAACCGGCGTGCTCGCCAAATCAGCGTCCGGTGCGCTGGACCTCATTCCAATGGTATCGGTTCGAAACCTCGGCGACGCGCTCGAAACCCTCAAGGGCAACGGCCTCGTGTGCCTCGGATTTGACTCCGAAGCCCCTGGATTGCTGCGCCCTCGCCCCGCTGGTGGCAAACTCGCCATCGTTCTGGGCGCCGAGGGCAAAGGGTTGCGGCAGAAGACGCGGTCGCTGTGCGACGAGATGGTTCGGCTCGACATGCCGGGACCGATCAAATCGCTCAATGTATCGAATGCCGCTGCGATAGCCCTGTTCGCCGCCACAGCCGGCTAGATCTCGGAACCGGCACTCGAGGCATCGGCCGTTATGACCGGACCATCAAACACCCCGCCACCGGACGACCTCAGCGTGACGACCTGATAACCGCGCTCGCGCAGGGCCTTGAGGAACTCAGGCAGCATTGCGGCGGTGCGCAGATGGATGTCGTGGAAAAGCACCACGCCGGATCCTTGCTCATCGAGCCGTGCCAGCGTGCGTTCGAGCACCTGTTGCGGGGTTTCGGTGTAGTAATCCTTGGAATCGATGTCCACATCGAGAACGATGAAGCGGCTTTCGACAGCGCTAGTACGGATCACGCCGTTTTGCGCCAGATAGGGAAACCGGAAAAAGCGCGACGGCGCGAGATTATCAGGCGCCAGCGCCGCAGCGACGGCCTGTTGCCCCGCATAAATTTCTGCAATCGCCTCGTGGTTGCTCAACGTCGAAAGATCGACGTGGTCGTAGGTGTGCGTGCCAACCGTGTGCCCGCGCTCGGCAACTTCCCGCGCCAGCGCGGGATACCGCTCAGCCGACGATCCCAGCATAAGGAATGTCGCTTTAACCCCGAACTGGTCCAGCGTTTCGAGAATGGACTCCGTGGGCCCAGCGCGAGGGCCATCATCGAAGGTCAGGATGATTTCGCCAGGCCGCAGCCCCAACGGCCCGGACTCCGAAACCGTCAGGGTTCGTCCGGCCAGCTTTCCAAAAAGCACAGAAGGCATAGCGGGCATCGGTTGATAGGCCGTCCTCAAGCCCGTCGCCATTGGGTTGATCGATCCGGTACTCATCGCATCGACGACGGCGCTGGTCCCGAGTACAGGCTGCATTTCGGGCGGCTTGGCACATCCTGCCAACAGCGCCGCAACCATTCCCAATAGACACGCTGCACGCACCACAACAACCACCCGCCCGAACCATCCCGCTCGGGGGTCAAGCTGCGCGCATCATGGTTAACAACGTGTTCAGAACGCGAGATTTTATGCTTAACAAACAGTTACTTGGTAGGACTACCTCGCTTGAGTCGAACCGCAAGCTCGTCGAGCGCCTGGAGAAAATTGGATTTGTCGCGGCCGGTAAACTCGCGGTTGTAGCCTTTGCTTTCGCCGGTTTCGCGCAAGTGCTGGTTGAGCTCGCGCATTGCCAGCGCCATGCCGATCGATGCCGTTGTAAACGGCTTGCCGGTCGGCCCCAGGACATGGGCGCCTTTTTCCAACGCGCGTGACGCCAGCGGGATATCGGAAGTGACGACGATGTCCCCGGCTCCGGCATGATCGACGATCCAGTCGTCGGCCGCATCGGCGCCCTGGGGCACCATGACGTTCCGGACCATTGGATCGCGCGAGGGCCGCAGCCCGAAATTCGCGACGAACGTCAGAACCAGACCATGCCGTTCGGCAACGCGGGTGACTTCCGCCTTGACGGGGCATGCATCGGCATCGACGTAAATCTCTGGCATGTTCAGTAGAGAACCACCGACCGAATGGATTCGCCCGAGTGCATCAACTCGAACCCCTTGTTGATGTCTTCGAGTCGTAGCGTGTGGGTGATCATCGGATCGATCTCGATTTTGCCGTTCATGTACCAGTCGACGATTTTGGGTACGTCCGTGCGCCCTCTTGCGCCTCCGAACGCGGTACCCATCCAGGTGCGGCCCGTAACAAGCTGGAAGGGACGCGTTGAAATTTCCTGCCCGGCACCGGCGACCCCAATGATGACTGATTTGCCCCAGCCCCGATGACTTGCCTCGAGCGCCTGGCGCATCACGGTCACATTGCCGGTGCAGTCGAAGGTGTAATCGGCGCCACCAATCTGATCGGCGCCCCGCTTGGTCATATTGACCAGGTGGTTGACGATATCGCCCTCGATTTCGCCCGGGTTGACGAAATGCGTCATCCCGAAGCGCTCGCCCCAGCTTTTCTTATCAGTGTTGAGGTCGACGCCGATGATCATATCGGCACCCGCCATGCGCAGGCCTTGAATGACGTTGAGCCCGATCCCGCCGAGCCCGAACACAACCGCCGTGGCGCCCTGCTCGACTTTGGCCGTGTTGAGCACAGCGCCTACCCCCGTCGTTACGCCACACCCGACGTAGCAGACCTTGTCGAAAGGAGCGCTGGAATCGATCTTGGCCACTGCGATTTCGGGCATGACCGTGTAGTTCGAGAAGGTCGAACAGCCCATGTAATGGAACACCGGCCGGCCCTTGTAGGAGAACCGCGAGGTCCCGTCCGGCATCAACCCCTGCCCCTGCGTGGCGCGGATGGCAGTGCACAGATTGGTCTTGCGCGAAAGGCAGGACGGACATTCGCGGCACTCTGGTGTATAGAGCGGAATGACATGATCGCCGGGCTTAACCGAGGTTACGCCTGCGCCAACCTCGACGACGATCCCGGCGCCCTCATGACCGAGAACGGCCGGAAACAGCCCCTCGGGATCGGCGCCCGAAAGCGTGAAATCGTCAGTATGGCATATGCCGGTCGCCTTGATCTCAACGAGCACTTCGCCCGCCTTGGGACCCTCGAGGTCAAGTTCGACGATTTCCAGCGGCTTGCCCGCTTCAAATGCAACTGCTGCCCGCGTTTTCATTGCCCGCCTCCTCGATTCTGTTCCGGAGGCAAAAGTGACACAGCCCGAACGCAAAGGGCAAACGTTCAAAACGAGAAACGGGCGCCGAAGCGCCCGCTAGTCCATTTCAGCGCTTCTTTTCATGGAAGCACTCAGATCACTCTTTCATGGCCCCCGGTCCCGGCGTGGCGCCAGGCGGGCATTTACCCAGAATGATCATGCCGAGCACCTCGTCCTTGGTGACATCGGTGGTCTTTGCCGTACCGACCACCTGCCCGTTCTTCATCACACACACCCGGTCGGCGAGATCGAACACGTCGTGGATGTCATGGCTGATGAGGAAGATGCCGATGCCTTCGGACTTGAGCTGCTTGATGAGATCACCTACCTGGGTCGTTTCCTGCGGCCCCAGTGCGGCGGTCGGTTCATCCATAATCAGGATGCGGGCATTGAAAAGAATTGCCCGTGCGATGGCCACTGACTGGCGCTGACCGCCAGACAAGGCTTTAACCGGTTCCTTGAAACGCCTGAAATTGGGATTGAGCCGCCCCATGACCTCGCGGGCCTTGTGCTCCATGGCGACGTCGTCGAGCGTACCGATGGCGGTCGTCAGCTCTCGTCCGAGGAACAAATTGGCAGCCGCGTCAACGTTGTCGGCTACCGCGAGGGTCTGGTAGATCGTCTCGATACCGTATCCCTTGGCATCTCGAGGATTGTTGATCGTCGCGGCCCGGCCATCGATGCGAATGTCACCCGAGTCGCGCTTGTAGGCGCCGGACAAAATCTTGATGAGCGTCGACTTTCCCGCGCCATTGTGTCCGAGCAGGCCGACCACCTCACCGGGAAAGAGATCAATGGAGGCGCCATCGACGGCGCGGATGCCCCCGAACGCAATGGAGATGTCTTCGAGTTCAACGAGCGGAGCTGTCACGTGTTGGTTCATCGTTTCAAATCCTTACTGCCCGCGATTGCGGTAAAGCGTATCGAGCCACACAGCGACCACCAGGACGATGCCGACGACAATTGACTGAAGCGGGCTATCGAGCCCCATCAGCACCATGCCCGATTGGAGCGACTGCATCACGAGTGCGCCGATCATGGCGCCGACGATCGTTCCCACACCGCCCGAAAGCGACGTGCCACCGATTACCGCTGCGGCAATGACATAGAGCTCATCGAGCGTGCCCATGGCGTTGGTCGCCGCATTGAGCCTGGCCGAGGAGATCGACGCGGCAACAGCGCAGAGCATTCCCATGAGCATGAAGATCTTGACGGTGACCCAGCGGGTGTTGATGCCGGCCAGTTCGGCCGCTTCCGGGCTGCCGCCCATGGCAAAGACATAACGTCCGAACCGCGTGCGCGTCGCAATAAATGTCATCACGACCCCGGCCCCAATGGCGATCAGCACGGGAATGGCAATGCCGTGAGCAATGAACAACCCGCCATCCGGGATGGGGATGTTGTTGGCGTTGGCATAGTTTTCGGCAATGCGGATTGGCCAGGGATAGGCATTGAATACCGCCACGGCACCAATCACCGCCCCGCATCCGAGCAATGCAAGCACGCCCTCGGCCCAGACCGGACGCTGCGGGAAATTGAAGCGGCGGCGCTGCTGACGCGCATAAATGAGGTATCCCCCGATTGCCAGACAGGCGATGATCGCCAAAATCCAGCTCACCGTATAGCCCACGGCGCCGTCGGGCCCGCCCCCCATCAGGCGGAAAGTCGTATCGAGCGGAGCGACCGTACGCCCCGACGTCACCCACCAGGCCGCGCCGCGCCAAACGAGATAACCACCGAGCGTAACGATAAAAGCCGGCACTTTCAGATACGCGATGATCGAGCCCTGCAGGGCACCGATGGCCAGGCCGCATGCAATGCCCACCGCCAGCGTGATGACCCAGATCAACGGGTGACCGAACCCGAGCAGTGCGGGGAGATATTCGGTCTGGGTTACACCCATGACCATGGCGATAACGCCGAGCAGCGAGCCAACCGAAAGGTCGATATTGCGCGTCACGATGACGAGCACCATTCCGGTGGCCATGATCGAGATCGACGCGGTCTGGACCGAGAGGTTCCAGAGGTTTCGGGGGGTCATGAAAAGACCGCCCGACATGAAATGGAAGCCGATCCAGATCAGCAGCAGCGCGCCGATCATACCCAGAAGGCGGGTATCGATTTCAGTGGCGCTCATGAAGCGCTGGATTGGATTGCCCAACACGAGACCGGACGATGACGAGCTCGATGTTGATGACATGGCGTTCTGATCGGCCATTCTCTCCCCCAAAGGGCTGGTTCCTTATGGAACGGGTCGCGGCGCCAGAACAGCGCCGCGACCGCGGATCAAAGATTAGGGTTGCAGATCAATCGCAAGCAGCGACCGAACCGGCGGCAACGCCCTGACAAACGACGTCCTTGCTGACCCAGCCGGCATCGATGACGACGTCGAGGTTGTCCTGGGTGATGGCTACGGGAGCCAGGAACAGCGAGGTCATTTCCACGCCGTTGGGGCCACCGTTGAACATGACCGAACCTTCGACATCGGCAAGCGCAGCACCGCCAGCAAGTTCGACTGCGATCTCGGCGGCTTTGGCGCCAAGCTCACGGCTGTCCTTCCAGACGGACACGGTCTGTGTGCCCAGAGCGATGCGGTTGAGGGCAGCATGGTCGCCGTCCTGGCCCGAAACCGGCACTGCACCGTCCAGACCCTGAGCGGATAGGGCGGCAATGGCGCCACCAGCGGTGCCGTCATTGGATGCAACGACAGCGTCGACTTCGTTGTTATTGGCGGTCAGGAACTGCTCCATGTTCGCCTGGGCGTTCTCGGGCAGCCAGCCATCGGTATAGGCTTCGCCGACATTGACGATATCGCCGGCGTCGATGGCGTCCTGGAGAACTTCCAGTTGACCTTCGTGCAGGAAGTCGGCGTTGGGATCGGTGCTCGAGCCCTTGATGAAGACGTAGTTGCCGGTCGGCTGCACGGCAAAGACCGATTCGGCCTGCAGGCGGCCAACGCCCTTGTTGTCGAAGGTGATGTAGAACGCATCGGAATTTTCGATCAGGCGGTCATAGCCGATCACCGGAATGCCCTCGGCCACAGCGGCGGCGATTGCCGGCTGAATGGCATCTGTATCCTGGGCCAGAACGATCAGCGCGTCAGCACCCTGCGCAATAAGGCTTTCGATATCGGTAAGCTGCTTGGATGCTGAAGACTGGGCATCGGCCGAAATGTAGCTGGCGCCCATTTCGTTAAGCTGGGCCTGGATGGCGGCCTCGTCGGTCTTCCAGCGCTCTTCCTGGAAATTGGACCAGGAAACGCCAACGGTGAGATCCTGAGCCAGTGCGCCCCCGGCCAGACCGAAAAGAACAGTCGTGCCCAGAAGGGCAGCTGCGAAAGTTTTCATGATTTTCCTCCTGCGGACATCTTTGTCCGCCCAACCACAGTAAAAGGGTTATGCCTCCAGCGGCGCGCCTCCTCGGGCGACCGCAACGGATATTTTTCAATACCCGAAAAAATAATTGGCACGCGTGCATTGCTGTGTCAACTTCGATTTGTTGGCCGTGGAAAAATGCGTGCAACCGCGCGCAGCACCTCATAGAAGATCCCACGGCGGCATGAGTGGGAGGCCCGTTTGGCGCAGGGCGTTGCGGACACGGAAATGATCCGGCGACAGAACCGGCTGTTGGTGCTCGACACTTTGCGCCGGCACGGACCGCTGTCGCGTTCGCAGGTCGCAACGCTGACCGGGTTGTCCAACGCAACCCTGACAGCCATCGCTGCAGACCTTGTCAGCGACGGCATTGTCACCGAACTGGCCGAGCCTCAAACCGGAGCGAAATCTCGCGGACGGCCCGCCGTTCAACTCGTACACAATCGAGGCGCCGGCTTCGTGCTGCTCATCGAACTCGACGTCAATCGCTGCCGCATGTCGCTGCTCGACTACGGCGGCGTGCTGATCGACAGGGTGGAGTCCGGCGTTGGCCCTACCCTGTTTTCCGAGGTCGCGCCCGCCGCATGGTTCATCGAGCGCATCGGTCAGATGATCGCGCGTAACGCCGACATCGGCAACACGCTGCATGGGGTCTCCATTTCGGTACAAGGCATTCTGGACGCCTCCGGCCATGGCCTGACCTGGTCGCCGATTCCGCATCTGAGCGGCCATGACGTCGTAACCGCGATCAACAACCGCCTCGGATTGACCGCACGCCTGTTCAAGCGTGGCCGCCTGATGGCCGACGGCATGCGCTGGCTCGATCCGGGCCTGATCAAATCGAGCATCGCGACGATCTACATCGGATCGACGATTGGAATGGGGCTGACGCTGCCGACCGATTCCAGCCCCAACGCGGGCCTGGCCACCGAGTTCGGCCATATGATTCACACGCCTGGCGGCGCGCTGTGCCGCTGCGGCGCACGCGGTTGCATCGAGGCCTATGCCGCCGACTATGCGATGTTGCGCGCCGCCTATTCCGTACCCGAACACGCCCCCCCGGCCAGCGCCGTCCCCCCGGCCGATTTCCAGCACATCATCACGCGGGCCCGGCACGGAGACCGCGCCGCTCAGCGGGCCTTCGCCGTGGCGGGGAATGCTATAGGGCATGGTATCAGTCGCCTGATTTCAATTGTCGAGATCGATAAACTCATCCTTTTGGGCCCCAACGCTGCTGCTTATGACCTTATGGAAACCGGCATCGCCGAAGGCGCTGCGGCATCGCTCATGGGCCGGATGCGCGGGCTGCCGACCATTCAGCTTGTGCCGGACGCCGGGGAGCCGATTTACCGCGGGCTGATGATGAAAACCCTGACCGAAATCGACAGGGCTTTCGCCGACCGCGCCTCCCTCCCAGCGGCACGCCGGTCGGCGGAATAGCATCAGTCGGCCACAAAGAGGTTGGAATACTGGCGCGGCTGGGATCGCAGATATTGCGGCGGGGCCTTGACCTGCCCGCCCAGCGCCGCCGCGACATGCCACGGCCAGTGCGGGTCATAGAGCACCGCGCGCGCCACGGCGATCATGTCCGCATCACCCGTTGAAACGATGGCCTCGGCCTGCTCGGCCTCCGTAATCAGTCCCACGGCAACGACCGGCATCGAAACCGCTTGCTTGACCTGCCGGGCCAAGGGGACCTGATAGTTCGGCCCGACCGGAATTTTCTGGGCCGCGCTGACGCCACCGCTCGAAACATGGATAGCCGAACACCCTTTCGCTTCGAGCGCCTTCGCAAATGCAACGGTTTGTTCGCCGTCCCAGCCGCCCTCGATCCAGTCCGTTCCCGAGACCCGTACTGTGACCGGCTTGTCAGGAGAAAATGCCGCGCGGACGGCATCGAAAATTTCCAGCGGAAAGCGCATGCGGCTTTCCAAAGACCCGCCATACTCGTCATCGCGCCGGTTGGAGATCGGCGACAGGAATTCATGGAGCAGATAACCATGCGCGGCATGGATCTGAATGGCATCGAGCTCCAATCGGTCTGCCCGCCGCGCCGCCTGGGAGAATGCATCTCGGATGCGGGCCAGTCCATCTCGGTCCAGCGCCACAGGATCGTTATCGCTGTCCCGGAACGGAACCGCCGACGGCGCTTCGGTCTGCCACCCATTGGCATCGTCTGGAGGAAGCTGCGCGCCGCCCTTCCAGGGCACTTCGCAACTTGCTTTCCGGCCCGCATGGGCCAACTGGACCGAAATTGGCATGTCCGACCACCGGCGAATGCCATCCAGCACGCGCTTCATCGCGGCCTCTGTCGCATCGTCGTAAAGACCGACATCGGCGTAAGTGATCCGGCCCTCGGGCTTGACGGCGGTTGCTTCGATGGTCAGAAGCGCAGCGCCCGACATTGCCAACTGCCCCAGATGGATCAGATGCCAGTCGTTCATTTCCCCATTTTGCGCCGAATACTGGCACATCGGGGCAATGACGATCCTGTTGGCCAGAGTGGTGTCTCCGATCCTGATCGGCTCGAACAGTTTAGGCTTTGGCATGTCCGGGGCGGTCCTCGTTTTGCGTTGATCTTAATGGGTAGCGCCGGGGGCGGGGATAACGCAACAAATCTCGTAACCACACAGCGCCATGATCCTTGCATCGGAGCGGGACTGGTGCTAGCAACCGCTCCGTTGCCGGTATAGCTCAGTTGGTAGAGCATCTGATTTGTAATCAGAGGGTCGCGGGTTCAAGTCCTGCTGCCGGCACCACGATTTTCCAGCCGATTTGCCTATTGCACGGAATGAGCTAGTCTTGCGCCGAACAGGCGGAGGCTCGATCATCATGACCATCTCGATGGACGCTGCGGCAGAACTCTATCGTCAGGCAATGCGGGAGGGCGTTCGGCGGTTTTCCCTTCTTTACCTGGCGCAGGCGGGGCTGCTTGTTCTCGCCGGGCTGCTGTCGATAGTCTCTCCCATATTTTCGGCCGAGGCGGTCATCGGGGCGATCGGGTGGTTGCTGGTCGCCAGCGGAATTCTCCAGGGCGTTGGGCTGATCTCGGCCCGGCACACGCCCTATGTCTGGCTGCAACTGATCTCGGCCGTGCTGGCGCTGCTGATCGGCTTTCTCATCCTGCGCAATCCGGGGCAATCGCTCGTAACCTTTGGCCTTCTGCTTGTCGTGTTCTTCATGATCGAAGGCGTCTCAAAAGTCGTCTGGGCGCTGACCATCCGCCCCATTATCGGCTGGCTCTGGGTGCTGCTCAGCGGCGTGCTTGGCGTGATCCTCTCGATCATCCTGATCATCAACCTTGAAACCGCTGCCCCCTGGCTGATCGCCATATTCGTTGGCCTGCAACTTATCGCCATCGGGGCGGCAATCGGCTATCTCGCCTGGTCGATCCGTCAGGTCACCGAGCAGTCCAAACCGATTGGCTGACATAGCTTGCCGTGGTAAGGCCTTGCCAGTCTTGGCGAATACGGTTCTGCGGAGGATACCTTGGCGCTCTATACCGATGGCAAGGTTGCCTTTGTCTCCTCTGACACACCCGAAGCCAATGCGGCCCGGGAGGAACTGATATCACGCCACGGCGACGCGGGGATCGAAAATGCCTCGATCGTCGTTGCGTTGGGCGGTGACGGGCTGATGCTCGAAACGCTGCACCGGGTCATGGACCGCAACGTGCCGGTCTATGGCATGAACTTCGGCACCATTGGCTTCCTTATGAACGAATACAACGCCAACGCGCTGGACGTCCGGCTACGCGCTGCCTTGCCGACTCGCATCCATCCCCTTTCGATGCGGGTGACCGATGCCGAAGGCAAGGTTTCCGAAGCGCTGGCACTCAATGAAGTCTCGCTGTATCGCTCGTCCTACCAGGCGGCCAAGATCCGCATCGCCATCGATGGGGAAACCCGCCTCGAAGAACTGATCTGCGACGGCATCATCGTGGCAACCCCGGCCGGATCAACCGCCTATAACCTATCGGCTCACGGGCCGATCCTGCCCATTACCGCACCGCTTCTGGCGCTGACCCCGATCTCACCGTTTCGCCCAAGGCGTTGGCGCGGGGCGATTCTGTCGAACCGGGCCAACATCACCTTCACGACCCAGGAAAACGGCAAACGGCCCGTCAGCGCGGTTGCCGATAATGTGCAATTCGACAATGTCGTTGAGGTGCAGGTCCATGAAAGCCGGCGCCATTCATCGACGCTGCTGTTCGATCCGGGCCACAGCCTCGACGAGCGCGTCCTGATCGAACAGTTTCGCTACTGACGCTAGGCCGCCGGGAGCGCCAGGCGCTGCTGGCGAAGATCGGGCAACATGATCTCGTCGGGCGCTTCGGCGGCAAAGGCGGGCATCACGCCCCGTGCCGCGCTGCGGGCCAGCGCGATATTCTGCTCGTTGAGATAGGCAAACGATTCTTCGAGCGCCGTCGGCAGCACGCCGTCATGCTCGACAATCAACTCCTCGATCAGTAGCGAAACCACATAATGGCGCGCCGCCACATCGTCGGCCAGATCGGCCTGCCGCGCATGAGCGACGAGGCGGGCCAACAGGTTCCGAACGGCTGGCGTGAAGCCGCAGCGACTGAACACCGCGTGCAGAGCAGCCCGGCTGCCGCTGTCGAGAATTGTGAAGATCTTGGCCCGTGGCGTGGCGGACAAATGGGACAACGCGTCAGCGAAAAACAGCACATGCCCATGCACCATGGCGTGGAGCATCAGGCGCGCATTGATTTTTTCGCCCTCGGACATGGCAGCGGCATAGCCCCGCGCGCCCCTGCCCGCTTCGCGCTCGCCAATCGCCGTCGTTGCGTTGTCGCACGCATCGCGCAACAGCCGCTCGAGACGGCGCGGCTGGACCGCGCCCTTGACGACGCGCAGGCCGGAAAGCGCCTGACGAACGCATTCGACAAGGTGCAAGCGCGCTATACCGGGAAGATCGCGGCGCTTGAGCAATGCCCCGCGCACCTTTGCATCCTCGCCCCATTTTTCCGTCAACAGCGCGAGGTCGTCCTCTGGCAGGGTAATATCGTTGCGGCCCAGAACGCGAATGCACAAATCCGGATCGCCCAGACGGGTGAGTGCCAGAGCCACACGCTGGCTCAGCGTCGGTCGGGCGGTCATTACGGCCAGCATATCGGGGTCGCCCGAACGGATGATGCCCATCAGATCGGCATCGAGCAGCACGGGCGAGAACTGGACCACGGCGCGGGAAATGACCGGTGCGTCCTGCGCCAGCGAGAGCATGATCGGGCGCGGCGCGTTTTCGGAATGCAGCAGCCCATAGGCCAGCGCAGCGCGAACCTTGACGGACGGGTCGTCGAGAAAATTCATCAACGCAGCATAAAGCGCGGCCTGCTCGTCGGCCGGACCACGATGGGCGAGATAAGCCATTGCGGCCAGATGAGCCGCCTGCCCCCGCTCCTCGCTGTCGCGCGATTGCGAAAGTTGCACATAACGCTGATAGGCGACCATACGCATCCCCAAAACACTCTTGAGGTCCAAACTAGCCTGCAAGGTTTAAGTTTTGGTTCACCATAAACCGGTCGAAGACGACGAAGATTATTCGTCCGAATAAAACCCGCTGAACAGCGCGCGGCCCGGAACCGCCGTTGGCGTCTGAACAGGCGCCGATACCGAAGATTGTGCTTCGGTGGCAAACAGCGAGGTGAAGGAGACGCCGGGAATCAACGGCGCCGAGTCGATCTCCACCCGCGAGGGCAAGGGCCGCTGGCTGGCTATCTGCTGGGCGGCAAAGGCCGCGTTGTCAGTCCCCGAGTGGCGCGCCACCAGCGCCTCATAGACCTCCCGCACGCTGCGCGGGCGGCCATTCTCGTAAAAGATCGAAGGGTTTGCGGCAGCCGGGCGTGGAAAGGCCGCCGCCGCATCTGCGTTGGGGTCCTGCAATCCGAGCTCGAAAAACCGCTCGGCCCCGCTCGGCCCAAGGAAATGGGCGATATAGAGTTCGCCCGGGCTGGGCATGCGCCCGAACTTGCCCATCAGATAATCGCCATTGCGGCGGGTAAACGCCGCAGCCATGTCGGACGCCACCTGCGGATCGTTGCGCAACTCGAGGATCTGCTGGCGCACCTCCGGATTGGAGACGAAAAACTCGCCTTCATGCTCCTGAATGTGGTCGGAAAAATCCTGATAGCCCAACCGCGGACCTTCGTCCTTCATCACTTCGAGCCATGTGCTCTCTATGAACTGAAAGAGCCCTGTGGCCGATGATGTCTGCGCCCTGGCGCTCGGGTTGAGGCTGCTTTCCCTTATTGCCGTCTGCAGGAGATAATCGAAATCCACGCCATTGCGTGCCCCTGCCCGGTCGAGGGCATAGGCGATGGGTTGCGGCACGTTGGAAATCGGGGAGGCCATGAAATCCGACTCAACAATCCTTGGAAAGTTAATGAAACCCTACCGTGGTTAACTCCCGGTTAACCACGCCAATATGTGGTCAACGCCGCAGGATCGGGCCGGTCGCGCTCCTCAAGCTGGGTCTGCGGCGAGCCGATGTGAACAAAGGCCACGAAACGCTCACCCATTCCGACACCCAGCATTTCTGCTGCCTGTGCATCATAGGCGAACCACCGGGTGACCCAATGAGCGCCGAAGCCAAGGGCGTTGGCGGCGTGGCAGAGGTTGAACGCGACATTGCCGGCGGCCAGCAATTGCTCGAATTCGGGGATTTTGACATGCGGCGCGGCCGTCGAGATAACGCCGACAGTCAGGGGGGCAGGAAGGAATTGCCTGCGTTCAAATTCGAGCTGTTCTTCGTTCCGCTCGGGCCAATTGGCTTTGGCGATCCCGTAGAGCCGGTCACCGACCACCTCGCGTGCCTTGCCCTCATAGACAACGAAGCGCCAGGGCGCGAGCTTGCCGTGATCGGGGACGCGGCAGGCAATGGTCAGCATCTCGGCCAATTGTTCCGCAGATGGGCCGGGCCCGGCCAGAAAAGGCGCAGTGACGGTGCGTCGGGATAAAAGGTAGTCGCGCAAGGCGGTGTTCACAGTCATGACAGATAATCGGCTCCCAACTTGCTCATCGCGCTCCCTTATGACACAGCTTTTCCCCAATCCAAGCCTAACAGAGTGATCGCTGGCGAGGAGTATTTGGTAAAGAGTGGTTTGATGCGCCTTCGGTCCCTGCTTTTGCTTTTTGTTCTGGCGTTCGGCGCCACACCGGCCTTCGGTCAGGAAATCGATGAAACGCTTGTCGCTCCGGTTCCCCCACCCCGGCCGGCCGACTTCGGCGGCACGGCCCAGTCCGCCGATTCGGGGGACGAGACGGGCCCCGATGGCGCAAGCGACGGACCCGACGCGGGGCCGGACCGGCCTGACTTTTCGGGCATCACCGATCCCCAACCGGTAACGCTTTCCGCCCGGCTGACCGATGATGGCCCGTTCATTCCCGACGGTCTGGTCTGGCGCGTTTTCGACACGCGGACCGACGAGACCGGCGAATTGGCGCTGGTCGCAAAATCGGAGGATGCCACCGCATCGCTTAGCCTGCCCCCGGGGGAATACATCATGCACGTGGCTTATGGCCGGGCCCAGGCCAGCGACACGATGTTTGTCGAACCCGGCCCCAACACCCATACCATCGTTTTCGAGGTGGGGGGATTGCGGCTTTCGGCGATGATCTCGGGCGACGTGCCGATCCCCAGCGACCTCTTGCGCTTCGACATCTATTCCAACGGGCCTAACGGGCGCGTCACCGTCGCCGAAGACGTGGCGGCAAACGAACTCATCCACCTCAACGCCGGCATTTATTCGATCACCTCGCGCTTCGGTTCGGTCAATGCCGTGGTGCGCACCGAGTTACGGGTGGAACCAGGGCAAATCACCGAGGCCACGCTGTACCAAAAGGCCGCGCAGGTGGCGCTGCGGCTGGTCTCCGAAGACGGCGGCGAAGCGATCGCCGACGTCGAATGGACGATCAAGACGCCACAAGGCGAGACGATCTTTTCCGACATCGGAGCATTCCCGGCCACGGTGCTTGCCGAAGGCGACTATCTGGCTTTGGCCAAGCTTGGCGAGAATGTCTACAACCGCGAATTCGAGGTTTCGGCAGGCAGCCCGCGTGAGGTTGAAATCCTGACGACGGTGTATTGAGGGCGGGCTGCCGCTAGGCCGTGTAAACCGCGTCCGCTCAAGACCCCTCACCCCAGCCCTCTCCCCAGAGGGGCGAGGGAGCCCCGCGGCGGCTTCCCGGGTGCCGGAGCTTATCTCCGCGCTTCGGCAAGCTTAACC
>DDGC01000013.1:0-31953 GCA_002337455.1 Rhizobiales bacterium UBA1912
GTGCCCCTCCGGGTTTCCCCGGTACGACGTGGAACGCCTGGCTCCTCGTCCGGCCATCTGTCCGCTTTGGGCCTCCGCTGGGACGACTCCCAACGGACCCGAACCGACACTAGCTGGCAGGTCGGTTGGCGAACCGGAAAACCGGTTCCCACTTTTCCTGCCAACCTCCCGCCAAACGTTCGTTGCGCTTGCGTCCATAAAAGCGGGTTCGTGAGGGCAGTATGGGTGAGGTCGTGGAAGCGGGGATAAGTTTTCTTCGAGAGTGCCTCCGCCTCCATGACGATGGAGGGGGGCATGGCGAACGCACTCAACAAAAAAGGGCCGCACGAGGCGGCCCTTGCAGGGAGCTCGAAACCCCTACTCAGCCCGCGTGGCCGGATCGCCGTCCGCGGCGGCGGCCAGTTGGGCCGGCAGGATATCGAGCAGATAGCCCAGCGACAAAGGCGTCTGCCAGCTCATCGCTGCGTATGCCAGGCCGTTATCGTCATCGAGCCAGACCGAGCGGCCCTCTGCGGCAATATCGAGGCTCTGATAGACCGGCATGGCCTCAATAATGGACTGTTCGGAATTGGCGGGATCGCCGATCGGCCAGACGGCGACGTCCATCTCCAGAAGGCTCATGTTTTCCGGGCTGATGGTGATGCGATTATCCGCCTCGGCGAGCTCTGCGAGCTGAGGCGGAAAAACCAGACCCAGATCGACAAGGAACTTGCTCGCCAGATCGTTCGGACCCCACGCCGTAAAGTTCGGTTCTTCGTAATAGATGTTGGTGCCTGTCATGCCTTCGAGTTCCGGATACTCCGCCCGAACTGCGGCATAACGCGCATCGAACCCGGCGATGATCTCATCGGCCTTCGCTGTCGTCCCCGAGGTCGCAAGATCGATGGTCCGCAGCTCTTCCTGCCAGGGCGCACTCCAGGCGTCGAACCCGGCGGGCGACGCGACGACCGGCGCAATCGCAGAAAGGCGCGCGTAGTCCTCTTCTTCCAGCCACCAATAGGTGGAGATGATGAGATCGGGATCCTGGGCCAGCACCCATTCGTAATTGATGCCGTCACCATCCATGATTGCGGGTTCGGCGCCGAGTGCCTCACGCTCATCATCGGCCCATAACCATGTCGCAAACGGCTTGTCACCAAACCATTCCCTGACGCCGACCGGAGAGACGCCCAGCGCATAGAGGAAATCCTGCTCGTGCAGGCCCACGGAGACGACCCGCTGGGGCTCGGACGGGATGGTTGTGGAGCCGTAATGGTGCTCGACGGCCACGGGGAAGTCTTGGGCAACAGCGGGCCCGGCCAGCAAGGCCAAGGCGGCAAGGCTGGATAGAATTCGGTTCAGCATCAATACGTCCTCCAAGATCGCTGCCGACTCCATATATTTATGACTAAAATAATCAAGTTAAAAAACACCGGAATGCAAAAAGGGCTGCCCGGAGGCAGCCCTTGAACTTTTGGAGATCCCTGGAGATCAGGTGCCCGGCTGGGGCTCGAGCCCGGTATCGGGTTCGCCTTCCTCGCCGCGCTTCTTGTGCGGCTTGCCGGCCTTGGGCACGCCGGTCGATTTCGGCGTGTTGTCGTTATCGATGTCGCGAACCGGCTGCTTGCCGTCCATCAGGCCACGCAATTCGTCGCCCGTCAGGGTTTCGAATTCGAGAAGCGCCTGGGCGACGGTTTCGAACTGATCGACGTTCTCGCGGATCATCGTGCGGGCCGCCAACTCGCCATCTTCGACAAGCTTGCGCACTTCCTCGTCGATCAGCTTGGCCGTTTCGTCCGACATGCGCTGTGACTGGGTGACCGAATGGCCAAGGAACACTTCCTGGTCGTTCGACTTGTACCGGACGCGGCCAAGCCTTTCGCTCATGCCCCATTCCATGACCATCGCACGGGCAAGATTGGTAGCCATCTGGATATCGCCAGAAGCGCCCGACGTGACCTTTTCCGGACCGAATTTGTAGATTTCGGCCTCGCGGCCACCAAAGGCCATTGCCAACTGCGCCACAGCCTTTTCGCGGCTGAACGAATAGGTGTCCTTTTCGGGCAGCGACATGACCATGCCCAGCGCGCGGCCGCGCGGAATGATGGTGGCCTTGTGGATGGGGTCCAAAATCTTGTTGAACTTGAGGCTGATCAGCGCATGCCCGGCCTCGTGATAGGCAGTGAGCTTTTTTTCCTCATCGGTCATGGCCATGGTGCGGCGCTCGGCGCCCATCATGATCTTGTCCTTGGCGTCCTCGAACTCGGCATGGGTAACGAACCGCTTGTTGCGGCGCGCCGCCATCAGCGCGGCTTCGTTGACCAGGTTCATCAGGTCCGCGCCCGAGAAACCGGGCGTGCCGCGGGCCAGAACCTTGAGATCCACATCGGGCGCCAGAGGCACCTTGCGGACATGGACCTTGAGGATACGCTCGCGCCCGCCGACATCGGGATTGGGCACCACGACCTGACGGTCGAAACGGCCCGGACGCAGCAGCGCGGGATCGAGAACGTCGGGACGGTTGGTCGCCGCGATCAGGATGATCCCTTCATTGGCCTCGAACCCGTCCATTTCGACCAGCAACTGGTTGAGCGTCTGTTCGCGCTCGTCATTGCCGCCACCGAGTCCGGCACCACGCTGGCGGCCGACGGCGTCGATTTCGTCGATGAAGATGATGCACGGCGCGTTCTTCTTGGCCTGCTCGAACATGTCGCGCACGCGGGACGCACCGACACCGACGAACATTTCAACGAAGTCCGAACCCGAAATTGTAAAGAACGGCACATTGGCTTCGCCGGCCACCGAACGGGCCAGAAGCGTCTTACCGGTACCCGGAGGGCCGACGAGCAGCACGCCGCGCGGGATGCGCCCGCCAAGCCGCTGGAACTTGCCCGGATCGCGCAGGAACTCGACGATTTCTTCAAGATCCTGCTTGGCTTCCTCGACGCCGGCCACGTCCTCGAACGTCACCTTGCCCGAGGATTCGGTGAGCATCTTTGCGCGGCTCTTGCCAAAGCCCATGGCGCCGCCACGGCCCCCGCCCTGCATCTGGCGGATAAAGAAGAACCACACGGCAATGAGAACGATGAACGGCAGCCAGCTCGAAAGCAGGATCGACCAGAAGGGCGAACCTTCCGGCGCACGGGCCGTGATCTCGACGTTCTGGTTTTCGAGCCGCTCGACGATGTCGGCACCGGCGGGGATCGTCACCTCGAATCGGGTGCCCTCATTGGTGCGCCCCTGAACCGTGTCGTCGATGATCGTGACTTCGGCAATACGGCCATTGTCGATGTCATTTACGAACTGGCTATAGGTCCGCTCCACCGTGGAGACGGTGCGGGTCGAGGACTGGAAAACCTGAAACAGCCCCAAGAGCATGAAGAGGATAACCAGCCAGATGGCCAAGTTCCGAAAATTTCCGTTCATCAATCCTGTCCCAGTCGGGCATGGCCCTTAAGGTTGCAGCAGCCCGGGCACCGGGCCGCGCGGCACACGACGTGCCATAATTGTTGCCGCCGAATGTAAGGCGGTCATTCGGGCGATACAAGGGCAACAGCCCCGTCCGGTGGCCGATTGCCGCAGTTTCCAGCCTACGAGGTTAACGGGATTTGCCCTACGGAAAACCCCTCGCGAACCTCAAGACAGCCTATGGCGGCAATTTCGCCGTGCGCGTCGCGAACAAGCGGCGCAGCCCGCAGACCGGCGACAGGACCCGTCAGCGCCTCACCTGTCAGCGCTTTGAACGCCTCCCGGGTCAACCCGGTGGCCGGCGCGACCGTTCCCGCGATTGCAGCCGTGACGGCGAACCGCCCATCCCAGACAAGGTTCTGGCCGGGCGCGAGCGGGACCGTAGGCAATCCCTGCCGCCCGGCCTCACGATGGATCACGATTGCGTTCGCATCGGCCAGAACGCGCGCACCGGCAAGGGTCGCTGTGAAATGCTCGCCCGCGGCAATCCGCCCGGCCAGCGCTTCGATGCGCGAGAGAAAGAATGATCGCGTCCCCGAAGCAGCAGCGAGCGTCCGCTCGATGACGCGAACCCTGATTTCAGTGTCGGCATTGCCGAGCGCCGCGCGATCGATCCGCACGATCCCCAACGGATCGAGTGACGCATGGGTGGCGATGAACGCATCGGCCGCGCGGGCGGCGAAGGCATCGATGCGCTGCAGCCGTTCGGCTGCCTTGCCCAGGCGGTCGGAACCAAGGCCCAGATCGGCGAGGCCCGGCAGCGCGTCGCGCCAGCGTGTGCGCTCATAGGTTGGATCGGCGTTGGACGGATCGAGGGCCGGAGACAACCCGGCCCGTGCCACGAACGTGGCCAGCGTTTCGGGCGCAACGCCCAGCAGCGGCCGAAAGACCTCGATGCCATGAACCTGGGAAAATGTGCGCATGCCGCCGAGCCCGGAAACACCACTGCCATGGGCAAGCCGCATCAGCACCGTTTCTGCCTGGTCGCGCTGGTGATGGGCGGTGAGCAGAATTTCGGCCCCGTCGGCGTCCATCGCCTGGCCGATCAGGGCGTAACGGGCCGCGCGGGCCGCGCTTTGCTTGCCCGTCGAGGGCTTATGGCCCGCCCAGACGATTGAGCGGCATAAAAGGCCAAGCTTTTCGGCTTCGGCAACCACCATGCCCGCTTCGGCCTGCGCCTCGGGGCGCAATTGATGATCGACCGTATAGACGATCACATCGGGCTTGTTGCCGCGCCAGGCCGCATAAAGCAGCATCAGCGCAAGCGAATCGGCCCCGCCCGAGACGGCGAGGCCAATGGTTTTCCGGCCAGCGACCGGGGCAAACAGCGCGGCGGGGTCGAGCCCGCTCAGCGCCATGTCAGCCGGTGTCAGCACCCCGCCTGCGCCTGTTCGGCCGTCACGCGGTCCTTGAAGGCCTGAGTGGAGTCCGGGTAGCGGCGCAGCACCTCGCCATAGGTCCGGCAAGCCGTATCGAATTCTCCCGCCCCGTGCAGCGCAACCCCCAGACTGAAGAGCAGATCGGGTGCCCGGGTCGAGGTCGCATAGCTCTCGAACCCTTCGAGCAGCACTTCAGCAGCCTCGCCATAGGCGGCGCGCTCGATCAGCGTTTCGCCCAGCCAATAGGTGGCGTCGGGCGCCTGCTGGTGCTCAGGAAAGCTCTCGATGAACTGGCGGAACTGGTTTTCCGCAAAGGCGTATTCGCCGCGTACAACGGCGTCGTAGCCCGCCTGATACTGGGCGTTGGCGTCACCATCCTCAAGCGGGATCGCATTGGGATCGAAACTGAGATCGAGCGGCTCCGACGGCGGCGTGCTGCCAAGCTCGCCGGCCGGTGGGCCCATAACGACACCGTCCAAACCCTCCTGGCCCGACTCCCGCCCGAACACGTCGCTGGCATAGAGGTTGTCCTCACCGCCCAGTTCGCTGCCATCCATGAGATCGGAATCGCCGACGAGCGGGTCGATGACTGTGGGGGTGCTGGCCTGCGGCTCGGTCTGGGGCTGGGTTTCCTGCGGCAACCGCTCGGCAGGCGTCTCGCCGCCGGATGGGGTTACCGCATCAGTTTCCCCCAGGCCACCGCCCTCCAGCTGCTGGAAGCGGTATTCATTGTCTTCCTGGGTGCGCTCAAGAAGGCTCTGGAGCTGGGTAAGCTGGAACTGAAGGCCCTCGATCTGGCCCGAATTGAGCCGAACCTGCTCTTCGAGCTGATCGAGGCGCACCTGCATGGTTGCAAGATCGTTCCCCTGCCCCTGCCCGGCGACCGTCATGGTCAAAGTCAGAAGTCCCGCCGTCACGGCGATTGCGGCACCCTGCCGCCATCGTCCCAAAAGCGTCTTTGTAAGTCTCGACACAACAAATCTCCTTCACGCGCGTCAGCCTCTGCACGGTCAACGCAGTTCAATGATTTAAGGATGCCCGATTAAAGCAGATTTTTGGCAAAAAAGAAGCGCCGGGACCAGATACGCGGTCCCGACGCTATGCCTCCAGATTGGCATTCGTGATTTGGATGGTCAGTTTGTCAAAACGGTGACCGAGCGGCGGTTCTGGCTCCAGCACGAAATATCGTTGCAGATCGCGACCGGGCGTTCCTTGCCGTAGGAAACCGTCGAAAGCCGATCCTGCGGAATACCGCGTGAAACCAGGTAGTTGACGACCGCAGTGGCGCGGCGGGCACCAAGCGCGATGTTGTATTCGCGCGTGCCGCGCTCATCGGCGTGACCTTCGATCACGATACGATATTGCGAGTATTGCTGCAGCCACTGGGACTGCTGGTTCAGCGTTGCCTGCGCATCGGCGGTCAGAACCGAAGAATCGGTTTCAAAGAACACGCGGTCGCCGACGGAAACCAGGAATTCCTGCTGGCTGCCGGGCGAGCCACCGCCGCCCGCCGCGTCACCGCTGATATTGCCGACGCCGGTGGTCGGGGTGCGGGCACAGGCTGCAAGAGCAACGAGCAAGACCGCCATGAGGAGGCCTTTGCCAAAACGAAAAAGGGGCATGGTCGAACCCATAGCGAAAAAGCTCCAGAACCGGAAAATTGTGGTTAGCATATTTACACCGCGTTATCTTAATCGCGGGTGTGTCGGCATAGTTAATCTTGTGCTAATCGGGCGCAATTGCGGCATGTGCCCGGCGAAAAGGCGTCCCGAAACAGGACGCCTCCCAAGTGTTGCAGTGTTGCAATTGCCTATCAGGCCAGCAGCGGCCCCCAGGCCGGATCGGACGCAAAGCCCTCGGTGGGAACGCGGCGCTCGTTGCGGCCCCAGATGTCGATGGAGTAAAGCTGCGCCCCGTCATTGCCGCCCGGATCGCGGAAATACATCAGGACCCGGCCGTTGGGCGCCCATGTGGGGCCCTCGGCGTGATAAGACGTCGCAAGAATACGTTCGCCCGACCCGTCCGGCCCCATGATACCGATCGAGAACTGGCCGCCCGACTGGCGGGTAAAGGCGATCAGGTCACCCTTGGGCGACCAGACCGGCGTCGAATACGAACCGTCGCCATACGAGATCCGTTCAGCACCGCCGCCGGCCGCCGACATCACGTAAATTTGCGGACGCCCGCCGCGATCGGATTCGAAAGCAAGGCGCTGCCCGTCCGGCGAATAGGATGGCGAGGTATCGATGGCCGAGCCTGTGCTGAGTTGCTGGGGCTGCGTGCCCCCAAGATCCATCGCGTAGATATTGGTGACCGCACCATTTGTGACCGAGAACACCAACCGGCGCCCGTCGGGTGAAAAGCGCGGGGCAAAGCTCATCTGCCCGAACCGCCCGATCGACTGGGTCTGCCCCGATGCAAGATTCACAATGAAGATGCCCGAAGATGTCGGCCCGTCCAGAACCATATAGGCAACCAGCTGGCCATCGGGCGACATGCGCGGGGTCAGCACCTGTTGGGCGCCGTCGCTGAGATAGCGGATATTGGCGCCGTCCTGATCCATGATGGCCAGGCGCCGCAGCCGGTTGGCGCGCGGCCCGCTTTCAGCCACGAACACTACGCGGGAATCGAAATATCCAGTTTCCCCGGTCAGCCCGGTATAGACGGCATCGGATGCGATATGGGCAATGCGCCGCCACGAGCTGGCATCGGTGCCATAGGATTTGCCGGTGACCTGCGCGCCCGCCGTGGTGTCCCACAGCCTCAGGCTCGACTGAATCTGCCCGGCCCGGTTGGCGTCAGCCATGATTACAGCGTCGGCTCCGGTCGACCGCCATGCGGGGAAATCCGGCGTCAGGTTGGGATCGCCCACCTGGGCGGGATAGCCGGCGGGATCGACCAGCCGGAAAAGGCCCGAATTGGTCAGGTTGTTGCGCACCACCTGCGCCACCTCGGCCCCGAAAGCCGCATCGGCGGAGGCAAAATTGGGGATCGCAATCGGCATGGGCGTGAAATTGCCCCCCGTTACCGTAATCTGCAACTGGGCCAGCGCCGGGCTCACGGCCATCATGGCCGCACCGGAAAGCCCCAGCCTGAGCGCAGTCCTGCGGGTCATCGAAATGTTTTCCACGTCAGTCTCCATGTTTGACGGCAGTTGCCGCCGCCTCGATCCAAAGGGTCAATTGGAGAGGCCAAATTGAGGTTGCCCCGATTATCGGCAAATCGTGTCCGAATATCGGTAAGGGATGAGTTTTCCGGTCGCTATTGTATTTTGGTCACGCATTGATGTCGCTCGCTCAAAGATCGCGCGGATCGAAAGTCACGTCCACCTGCCGCCAGCTGTCGTATTTTTCGACCGGCAGCATCGTATAGGGGCCGCAGCGCTCCACGGCCCGCTGAGCGGCAAAGGCTGTCGAGCGCATGAGATCGTCGGTCAGCGCCGACTGGATCTGGGTGGCGGCGACCGATCCGTCCTGGTTGAACGTGACCAGCACGCGCACCGTCAGCCCCGGAACGCTCAGAGCGCCCGGGGGCGGCGTCCAGCAACGGCGCATTGCGGCGGCCAGCGCCGATTGCTCGGACTGGGTAAGCGTGGCCGACTGTCCGCTGGGCGCGCCCAGCGAGGATTGCCCGCCGGCGCCGGTGGTCGCCCCGCGCGAGGTGTCCTCGTTGATGAGATCGCCGATGCGATCGGCAATGTCGTCGGAAACCTGGTTGGAGGGTTGCGGCGTCGGCGCCGGCGTGGGGCTTGGCGTCGGCTGGCTCTGGGCCTCGGCAAACTGCTCGCGCAACTGCGAAACTGCCGAAGTGACGCGCGGCGGCACCGGCGCAACAGGCTGCGGCTCGGGTTCAGGCTGTGGCTCGGGTTCAGGCTCTGGCTCAGGTTCTGGTTCTGGCTCCGGCACAGGCTCGGGTTCCGGCTCTGGCTCAGGGACCGGCTCTGGCGCGGGTTCGGGCGCAGGTATCGGTTCGGGGGCCGGTTCCGGCTCAGGCTCCGGCGCGGGTTCAGGTTCAGGCGTGGGCTCGGGACGCGGCGCCGGGGTGGGCGGCGGCGTTGGCTCAGGTGTGGGTTCGGGCTCGGGCTCCTGCTCGGGTTCCGGGGCTGGTGCGGGCGCTGGTGCGGTCTCGACGGTCGGGGCCGGAGACGGCGTATCTGAAATTTCGGGAGTTGGCTGAGCGTCTTCCGTATTGCCGGTGCGCTCAGCGAGTTCGGCCTCGACCTCGGTATCGACCGCCGAGGGTGTTTCGGTCTCGACGATTTCGCTTTGCAGATTGCCGGCCTGAATGTTGGAAAATTCCGAAATCGGGACCAGGTCGACAGAAATCGCCGAATCCATGTTGGGGTCCAGCCGCTCGACGCTCGAAAGCTGCACGAGGGTGAGCCCGATTATGGCGATATGGCCGACGACCGATACGGTGGTCCCGATCCGCATGGACTATTGCCCCGAGCTGTCGGCAGTCGGCTGCTGCGTGATCAAACCGATGCGCGAATAGCCCGCCGACGAGAGCGTGCCCATGACGTCCATCACGGTGCCGTAACTGGCCGAGGTATCGCCACGCACGTAGATCCGGTCTTCGGTCGATTCAGCGAGCGCGGCAACGGCGTCGACCAGCGCGCTGGACGCGACCTGCTCGTCATCGACAAAAATCTCACCGTCGGGGGTGACCGAAACCATGATCGGGGTCCGCGGCGTCTGCAACTCGCCCGCCGAGGACTGCGGCAGATCGACAGCGACCCCTGCCGTCATCATCGGGGCGGCGACCATGAACACGATAAGCAGCACCAGCACCACGTCCACGAACGGGGTGACGTTGATCTCGCTCATCATGGCCTTGCGCTGGCCGCGACGACGGCGGCGTCCGCCCCCGCTTCCGCCTGCAACACCCATGCCCATTATTTGCGGCTCCGCGCTTCGAGCTGGCGGCCAAGGATCGCCGCGAATTCGTCGGCAAAGCCCTCGAGCCGGCCCACGAGCTTGTTGGCATCGCCAGAAAGCTTGTTGTAGGCGATAACCGCCGGGATGGCCGCGACAAGGCCGATGGCCGTGGCAAACAGTGCCTCGGCGATGGGGCCTGCGACGACGCCAAGGCTGGCGCTCTGGGAAGCCGCGATGGACGAAAAGGCGTTCATGATGCCCCAGACCGTGCCGAACAATCCGATGAACGGAGCCGCCGAGCCGACAGTCGCCAGAAACGAGAGCCGGCTTTCAAGCTGTTCGCTTTCGCGCGCGATGGCGACGTCGAGGACTTTGTCGAGCCGCGCCTGCACGCCGACATAGCTCGATGCGTTCTGTTCGTGGCTTCGCTTCCATTCCTTCATCGCGGCAACGAACACCGCCGCCAGCCCGGTGGTCGGGCGCTGGGAGAGCGTTTGATAGAGCTCTTCGAGCGACTGGCCCGACCAGAAGGTCTTTTCGAACTGGTTCATGTCGGATCGCACGCGGGTGAACTTGAGCGATTTGTCGATGATGATGGCCCAGCACCAGATCGACGCGGCCAGAAGGCCGAGCATCACCAGCTTGACGACGATGTCTGCCATCAGAAACAGGCCGATGGGCGAAAAATCGGTGTGCGCCGCCGCGCTGCCCACTGCGTCCATAGCTTCCATTATGAGTCTTCCTCGGAGAAAAAACCTTGCCGATGGGTGCCCCGCCGCCAGCAACACCCGATGCAATCGCGGTCAAATTTGTCAAAAGTGAGAGACAAATGCCCGCTATCGGGTCACCGCGACGCAGCAGTGCCGCTTGCCCCATTTATGGTCAAGAAAAGGTTAAGAAGCGCTCAACGGACGCCAAGAAGCCCGCGAAGCGCGGGCGGAAGCCGGACCGGCCTGCCCTGAGCATTGAGGAGAACCGCCGTGACATCGGCCCGGCACAGGGTCTCGCCGTCCCGTTTGAGCGTTTGCTTGAGCACGAACCGGGCGCCGCCAGCTTCGGCCATTTCGGTCTCGGCCTCGAGCAGATCGTCGATATGGACGGGTTTGTCGTAGGAAATGGTCATCTCCCGCACGGCAAATGCCAAACCCTCGGCGATCAATTCGGAGTGATGGATACCGTGGGCCCGCAGGAACTCGGTCCGCGCCCGCTCGAAGAATTTCAGATACGCTGCATGATAGACATTGGTGGAGAAATCGGTGTCCTCGAAATAGACCCGCACCGGGAACCGATGGACGCCATCGGGGCCGATTTGCCCGCCGAAGACGCTCATTGGTCGCTATCCTCTTCGAACAGGCTCGCCTGCAATCCGGCAAAGCCCTGCGGCACTGCATAGCCCATGTGCTGGAACGACAGCGCCGTCATCATGCGGCCGCGCGGGGTGCGCTGGATGAACCCCTGCTGGATGAGATAGGGCTCGACGATTTCCTCGATGGCATCGCGCGGTTCGGACAGCGCCGCCGAAATGGTTTCGATACCCACCGGACCGCCGCCATAAAATTCGGCAATGGCCTTGAGATAGCGTCGGTCGAGCTGATCGAGGCCCTTAGCATCGACATCGAGCCGCAACAGCGCCTTGTCGGCCACCTTGCGGTCGATCTCGGGCGCGCCTTCGACAAGCGCGAAATCGGTAACGCGGCGCAAAAGGCGCCCGGCGATACGCGGCGTGCCGCGCGAACGGCGGGCCACTTCCATGGCACCGTCGGTCGTCATCGCCATGCCCATCAACCGCGAACCGCGCTCGACGATCTTGACCAGCTCCTCGGGTGTATAAAAGTTCAGCCGCACCGGAATACCGAACCGGTCACGCAGCGGTGTGGTCAACAGCCCGGCGCGGGTTGTGGCGCCCACCAGCGTGAACTTGGCCAGATCGATGCGCACCGAGCGCGCCGCGGGGCCTTCGCCGATAATCAGATCGAGCTGGAAATCCTCCATCGCCGGATAGAGAATTTCCTCGACCGCCGGATTGAGCCGGTGGATTTCGTCGATGAACAAGACGTCGCGCTCTTCGAGATTGGTCAAAAGCGCTGCAAGATCGCCAGCCTTGGCAATGACCGGACCGGACGTGGCGCGAAAGCCCACCCCGAGTTCGCGCGAAATGATCTGGGCGAGCGTCGTCTTGCCAAGCCCCGGCGGGCCGACGAACAGTACATGATCGAGAGCCGCCTGCCGCTGCCGCGCAGCTTCGATGAACACCTGCAAATTGGCGCGCGCCGCCTCCTGCCCGATGAACTCGGAAAAACCCGAGGGGCGCAGGGATACGTCGAGATTGTCGTCGCGCCCGGTGGCGGCATCGGTGAGATCGGTCATGGGTGTTTGCTATTGCCCCCGGCGTCCGATTGCAACGGACCTCACGAACTCAATTCCCGCAACCCCAGCCGGATCAGCTTTTCGGTGGGGGTATCCTCGCCCTCCTTGGCCACAACCCGCGCCAGCGCGCTTGACGCCTGCGCCTGGCCGTAGCCCAGATTGACCAGCGCCGAGACGGCGTCCGACACATTGCCCGAGGCAACGCCCTCTCCAAGCGCGGTCTGCAGGCCCATCGCCCCGGCATCAATGGAAACCCCGGCGGGCACCTTGCCCTTGAGTTCGGAAACGATGCGCTGGGCCAGTTTGGGGCCGACCCCGGACGCGCGGCCGACCATGGCCTTGTCCTGCAAGGCGATGGCCGACGACAGATCGGAGGGAGAGAGAATTGAAAGAATGCCCAAGGCAACGCGCGAACCCACGCCCTGAACGGTCATCAGGAGCTTGAACCAGCTCTTTTCGCCCTCGGTGGCAAAACCGTAGAGCCGGATCATGTCCTCGCGCACGATCATCTCGATGAACAAGACGGCTGCTTCGCCCACCCGGGGGAGCGATTGCAGGGTGCGGCCCGAACAATGGGCCTCGTAGCACACGCCGTTGACGTCGATCAGCGCGGTGTCTTCGCCGAGCGTTTCGATGATGCCCTTGAGTTTGCCGATCATGCGCTCTTTGCCAGTTTGCGGTGTTGCCGGTGATGGGCGTGGCAAATGGCGATTGCCAACGCGTCCGCTGCGTCGGCCGATTTGAAATTGGCGGCAGGCATCAATGTCTTGACCATCAATTCAATCTGCTTTTTTTCCGCATGGCCGGTGCCAACCACCGATTTCTTGACCAGATTGGCGGAATATTCGCCCACCGGGAGCCCCATGGAGGCTGGCGTCATGACCGCGATGCCGCGCGCCTGGCCCAACAGCAACGTCGAGCGCGCGCCGGCATTGACGAAGGTCTCCTCGACGGCCGCTTCGGTCGGATGATGTTCGGCGATCAGCCGCATCAAGCCTTCATGGAGATGAACGAGACGCAGAGAAAGCTCCTGATCGACGGCGGGCGTCAAAACCCCGCAGGCGATAAAGCGCAGCCGGTTTCCCTCGGCCTCGATAATGCCCCAGCCGGTGCGCCGCAGCCCCGGATCGATCCCCATGATTCGCACGATGCTCAACATGCTCCCAAATTAGCCGCTTCGCGCCAGCCTACCAAGCGCAAAGTGAACAAACCAAAAACATCGGCATGTTTTCCCCTGACTTCACAGTCTGCGGCGCTGCTTCAATTTTCCCGTTCCCGGCAAGATTGTGTTCACCCCTTACCGGATAGGGTTACGCCGGACGCAAATGCTTTCGGTACATATGCATGGCACGAGAATTCAGACTGCCCCGGCAGGCCTGGGTGGGCATCGCTCGACGCACGCTCAGCCACATGGCGATCGCGGTCGTGGTTTCGGTCGTAATGAGCTACATCATTCTCGAAGTGTTTTCGCAGGGCCTCGGTGAAATCGGTCTGATCGCCGCCATCGTCGCGCCCCTGGCGCTGGGTGGACCGATGGTTTTCTACATGTCGGTGCGTCAGGTCGAACTCCAGCTCGCCTATGACAGGCTCGAAGCGGCGGCGGCGCGCGACAGCCTGACCAATTGTCTCAATCACGGCGCATTCGTCGACGCGGTCAGCGGCGCGTTGCACGACGAGCAGACCGGCGGCGGTACGCTTCTTGTCATCGACGCAGACCATTTCAAATCGATCAATGACCGCTATGGCCACGCGAGCGGCGACACGGCTCTCAAGTTCATTGTCGCCGCCATCCGCACCTCGGTCAGGCCTATCGACATCATCGGCCGGCTGGGCGGCGAGGAATTCGGCGTCTTTCTTCCGGCTGCCGATGTAGAGCAGGCGCAGCGCACCGCCGAAACCATTCGCCAATCGGTGCGGATGATCGAATTCGATTCAGGGGCCGATGCCTGCATTTTGTCCGTGAGCATAGGCGGCGCCATTACCGCCGAGCCCGTCGATTTCGGTGCAATCTTCCGAAGCGCCGACGAGCAGCTCTACAAGGTCAAGGAAACCGGACGCAACAGCGTCAGTATCGTCGTGCTGCTGCCCCGCCGCCCCACGGCACCGACAGCTGTCAGCGAGCCGACGGGGCTCGTCTACCGCGGACAGGAAGTCAAACGCAGCGCATAAAAAAGGCGGCCATAACGGCCGCCTCCATCCAGCGAAAAAGCACGGGTCAAGCCGAAAGCTTGGCCATGTCCTCGTCGCTCATCTCGAAATTGGCATAGACGTTCTGGACGTCGTCATCGTCGTCGAGATTGTCGATCATGCGCATCAGGCTCGCGCCCTTGTCGGCATCGACCGGCGTGTTGGTCTGGGGCTTGAAAACAGCCTTGACGCTCTCGGCTTCCCCAAGCGCGGCTTCAAGCGCTGTGGACACCTCGCCGATATCTTCAAAAGCGCAATAGATCGTATGGCCCTCTTCGTCGGACTGCACGTCCTCGGCACCAGCCTCGATGGCCGCTTCCATGACGGTGTCGGCGTCGCCAACCTTGGCGGGATAATAGATTTCCCCGACCCGGTCGAACATGAAGGCGACCGATCCGGTTTCGCCCATCGCGCCGCCGGCCTTGGAAAAGATGGCGCGAACGTTCGATGCCGTGCGATTACGGTTGTCGGTGAGTGCCTCGACGATCACGGCAACGCCACCCGGGCCGTAACCTTCGTAGCGGACTTCCTCGTAATTGTCGCCGTCGCCGCCCTGCGCCTTCTTGATGGCGCGTTCGATATTGTCCTTGGGCATGGACTGCGCCTTGGCGTTGTTGATCGCCAGGCGCAGACGCGGGTTCATCGCCGGATCGGGCATGCCCGACTTGGCGGCGACGGTAATTTCACGCGCCAGCTTGGAGAAGATTTTCGAGCGCACCGCGTCCTGGCGGCCCTTGCGGTGCATGATGTTCTTGAACTGTGAATGGCCGGCCATGGTCGGACAGTTCCCTGTTTGGTCGTTAAAATGAGATTGGCGGGGTTATAGGGGAGCGATCCGGAGAAATAAAGCCTCAGAATTGCGGTACGGCTTGCGAGAGCGAGCCCCCGATGCGCACCGGTTGTATCTGGATGCACAGTCCGGCGCGGTCGGTTTCGATCGCCACACCACAAAGCGTGGCTTCGCCCTCGGACGGGGTGAACCGCGCTGTGGCCAGCCCGGTGACGAACCTGTTGAGCGGTTCTTCGAGTTCCATGCCGATCACGCTGTCATAATCGCCGCACATGCCCGCATCGCTCATAAGGCCCGTGCCACCGCGCAGAATGCGGTGATCGGAGGTGGGGATATGGGTGTGGGTGCCGACAACAAGTGAGACGCGGCCATCGAGATAATGGCCCATGCCTTGCATTTCCGAAGTCGCCTCGGCGTGGAAATCGACAACGATGGCGTCCGCCTGCTCGCCCAGCGGACAGCGGGCAATGGCGTTGTCAACGGCCCGGAACGGATCGTCCATCGGGGGCATGAACACCCGGCCGAGCGCATTGACCACAAGCACCTGATGGCCGTTACGGCCGGTGACCATGGTGGCGCCGCGCCCCGGCGCGCCGGGCGGGAAATTGATGGGACGAATGAGCGTGTCGTGCCGCTCGATGGCCGTCATCAACTCGCGCTGGTCAAAGGCGTGATCGCCCAGCGTCACCACATCGGCGCCCGCATCGCGCAGCAATTCAAAATGGGCCTCGGTGATGCCGCGCCCGTGGCTGGCATTCTCGCCATTGACGATGACGAAATCGAACCGGCAGCGCTCGATCAGGCCAGGAAGCCGCTCGGTCACCACATCGCGGCCGGCCCGGCCCATCACGTCCCCCAGAAACAGAAGCCTCATGCGTCCTCGAAGCGGCGCAGGCCGGTCTCGGTGACCAGAAGGTCGAGCGGCAGATCGTGACCGAGCCGTGGAATGAAATCGAGCTCCTGGGCAGCAAAGGCATAGCCGACAAGCAGCGGTTTTTTGCCCAGCGCCGCAAGCGTCCGGTCGTAATAGCCCTTGCCGTAACCAAGCCGCGTGCCGAGCTTGTCGAAGGCCAGAAGCGGGATGACGACGATATCGGGGACGACGATGGGCGCTGCTTCGGCCGGAGCCAGCGTGCCGAAGCCCGAGGGGTAAAGCGGCTGGCCATCTTCCCAGAGCCGTAGCTCAAGCGGCTCGTCCTCACTGATGACCACGGGCAGGGCGACTTTCTGGCCCGAATCCATCAGCCTGGTCAGGAGCGGCTTGCAGTCGATCTCGTCGCGGATCGGCCAATAGAGCGCCACCACCTGATCTTTTTGCAGCGGAACGCCTTCGAGAAACACATCGGCGGCGGCCTTGGCCGCATCGGCGCGGTCGGCCTGTGGAACAGCCAGACGGCGGGCAAATGCCTCTTGCCGAAGTGTCGCCTTTTGCTCTTCAAGCTGGGCTTCGGTATCCTTCAAGCCGCTCTCTTTCCTCAAAAATTTGTGCCGCCCTGGCCGTGGGATGTGTCGATCCCGGGAAACCTACTCATGTAGGTGGGCGCCGTTTATCCGAACCCACGGGTCCGGTCAGGGACAGCTCCCTTAAGGATCGATAAGGCCCCGGGGATGCAGTATCCTACACGAACCGGGCAGCACGCGATCATATAGGCGCAAATAGCGGAACGGCAAAGGGTCCATGAATGTTTTTTGCGGACGCGTCCCAAGCAAACTATATCAGCATACTTGACCTGAATTCAGACCGGACACGCCTGCAACGAGCCGAGGGAGAAGATCGATGATTACGCCCGAATATGCGCGCACCATGGCCCGCTATAACGAGGAACTCAACCGGCGCATCTATGGCGCTGCGCAACGGCTTTCCGACGAGCAGAGGCGCTCGGACGAGGGCGCGTTCTGGAAATCGATCCACGCGACCCTCTCCCACCTCTATTGGGCCGACCGCATATGGCTGTCTCGTTTCGGCGTTGCCCAGGCGCCCGATGTCCCAATTGCCCAGAGCGGAACAATGATCGAGGAATTCGATACGCTGTGGACAGAGCGGCAGGCACTCGACCGCACGATTGTCGCGTGGGCCGACGCCATGACAGCAGACGAGATCGAAGGCACCCTTTCCTGGTACAGCGGCGCGACCGGACGCCAGATGTCCAAGCCGCGCGCGCTGCTCATCATGCAGATCTTCAACCACCAGACCCACCATCGCGGGCAGGTTCATGCGCTGATCACCCGGTTTGGCGAAAAGACCGGCGACACCGATCTGCCGTTCGTTCTGCCGTGAAAGGGAGCCCCTAAACGCGTTCGAGCCTGACATGGGGCTCGGCCGGCAATTGAACACCAATGCCATCCCCTGCCCGCACCGAACCGCCATCAAGAACGATGGTCATGATGCCGGTGCGCAAGAGCGGTGTGCCGTCTTCGCGTTTTCCCACCATCAGCTTCAAAAGACCGGGCCGGAATTTTTCGATCTGCGAGCAGGGATTGCGCAGGCCGGTGACGCTCAGGCGCACATCGCCGATGACCAGAATGGTGCCGCGCGGCAGGCCGATCAGATCGATGCCCCGTGTCGTGATGTTCTCCCCAAGCGCCCCCGGCGACACGTCGAAGCCTTGCCCACGGACCTCGTCGAGCAGTTCGGAGGCGATCAGGTGGACCTGACGCAGGTTGGGCTGGGTTGGATCGGCAGCAACGCGGGAGCGGTGCTTGACCGTCTTGCCCGAATGGGCGTCCCCCGCCACCCCCAGCCCGGCGACGATGTCGATGAACATGGCGGCAGGTTTGGAAAAATTGTGCCCGGGCGCGCCATGGACGCCGACCACCGAACCCGATGCGGTCACGAATTTCCCTGGGGTTCCTGGCCGGCGGCATCAACCGCCGTGGCAATCGATTCGATCCGGCGCGCCACATCGGACAGCTTCGCTGCGAACTTGCTTTCCATGGTTTCCGCCTCGGCAGCCACGTCATTGCCCGCCTTGGTGACGGTCTGGAGTTCGGCCCGCAACTGCTCGAGCTTGCGCTCGGCTTCGACAAGTTCATCAACCACGGCGATTCCAGCCATGACCGTCAGGCGGTTGTCGCCGATCTCACCGAACGTGCCCTTGTAATCGTCGATATAGCGGTTGAACCGTGTGGCGAGGGACGACAGATGGGTTTCCTGCCCGTCCTCGCACGCCATGCGGTATTTGCGGCCGTTGATTTCGACGCTGACCTCAGCCACGGGCATCTCCCTCTTCGAGTACCGAGCGCACGCTGGTCATCGCTTCCTCGATCCTTTTGGAGACGATTTCGGTGGCCTGGTCGAGCTTTTCAGCCCGCGCCGCGGCCCGGTCGAGATCGCCGGCCAGCCGCTGGCTGTCGGCCTGAAGCTGGGACGAGGAGCGCAGCCGCCCCGACAGCGAACGAACCGAGGTGTCGAGCCGGTTGAGCGCACGGTCGAGCCGTTCGATGGCGGTTGTAAAGCTCTCTCCGGTCGATGGCGATGTCACTTTGGGCGCGTCCTTCGAATCCATTGCCTTTGGCGCCCACAATAACCCCAAAAGTGGCGGAAATGGCAAGGGCAACACCCCCGCGCCGCCGACCCCCACGACATTGACTCGATACCCGGACCTGTTATGTGTCTGCCTCGCGCGACCGGGCCGTCTCGTGCGGGCCGCCGCATCGCCATTTTTCCTAACGTCGAACGCTTCGGGATACCATGACAGACAGAGCCAAACACGATGCCATGGCCAATGCCATTCGCGCCCTTTCCATGGACGCCGTGCAGGCCGCCAATTCCGGCCATCCGGGACTGCCGATGGGCGGCGCCGATATCGCCACCGTGCTGTTCACAAAGATCATGAAATTCGACCCCAAGGCCCCTCACTGGCCGGACCGCGACCGGTTCGTGCTCTCTGCGGGCCACGGCTCGATGCTGCTTTATTCCTCGCTCTACCTGCTGGGCTATGAGGACATGACGCTCGACGACATAAAGAACTTCCGCCAGCTCGGTTACAAGACCGCCGGCCACCCCGAATACGGCCACGCCGACGGCATCGAAACCACCACCGGCCCGCTTGGCCAGGGCCTGGGCAATTCGGTCGGCATGGCGATCGCCGAAGCCAAGCTCAACGCCGAATATGGCGACGATCTGGTCAACCATTTCACCTATGTCTATGCCGGTGACGGGTGCCTGATGGAAGGCATCTCCCAGGAATCGATCTCGCTGGCCGGGCATTTGAAGCTCAACAAGCTCATCGTCATCTGGGACAACAACGACATCACCATCGACGGCAAGGTCTCGATGGCGGATTCGACCGACCAGATCGCCCGCTTCAAGGCGGTCGGCTGGAACACCATGGAAATCGACGGTCACGATCCCGTTGCGATCGAAACGGCATTGAAGGACGCCCAGAAGTCCGACAAGCCGACGCTGATTTCCGCCAAGACGACAATCGGCTTCGGCTCGCCCAACAAGGCCGGCACCTCCAAGGCGCACGGCTCCCCGCTCGGCGCTGACGAAATTGCATTGGCCAAGGCGCAGCTCGGCTGGGCATATGGCCCGTTCGAGGTACCCGAAGACCTTATGGATGCCTGGCGCCTTGCCGGCAATCGCGGCACCAAGGCGCGCAGCGCCTGGAAAGAGCGCCTCAACGCTGCCGATGCGGACACCAGGGCCGACTTCGAGCGCCGCATGCGCGGCGACCTGCCCGAAGCGCTCAAGACAGCAATGGCCAGCTACAAGCACAAACTGGCCGATGAAAAGCCGAAACTGGCGACCCGCGCCTCCTCGCAGAATGCGCTCGAAGTCATCAACGGCGCGATGCCCGAAACGATCGGCGGCTCGGCCGATCTGACCGGCTCGAACAATACCAACACCTCACAGACCCTGCCGTTCACGTCCAACGACTATTCGGGCCGCTATATCCACTACGGCATCCGCGAGCACGGCATGGTTGCGGCCATGAACGGGATTGCACTCCATGGCGGGCTGTACCCCTATGGTGGCACCTTCCTGACCTTCACCGATTACTGCCGCCCCTCGATCCGCCTTGCGGCGCTGATGGGCATCCGGGTCGGGCTGGTCATGACCCACGATTCCATCGGTCTGGGCGAAGATGGCCCGACCCACCAGCCGGTCGAGCATCTTGCAGCCCTGCGGGCCATCCCCAACCTCCTGGTGTTCCGTCCCGCCGACGCCATGGAAGCGGCCGAATGCTGGGAAATCGCCCTCGAGCGTTTCAAGCAGCCCTCCGTGCTTGCACTTTCACGCCAGGGTCTTCCGGCCCTGCGCACCGAACATTCCAAGGACAATCTGTGCCTGCGCGGCGCCTATTCGATCTGGGGTGACAAGGACGCCGACGTCGTGATTTTCGGCACCGGTTCGGAAACCCAGCTTGCTGTCGAGGCCGCCAAGGAACTCACTGACGAGGGCATTTCGGCCCGCGCAGTGTCCGTGCCTTCGATGGAATTGTTCGAAGCCCAGTCCGACGATTACAAGCGTACGGTGTTCGGCAAGGCCAAGGCTCGTGTCGCCATCGAGGCCGGCATCGAGATGGGGTGGTCCAAATTCCTCGGCGAGAACGGCCGCTTTGTCGGCATGACCGGGTTCGGTGCTTCGGGCGAAATCAACGCGCTTTACAAGCACTTCGGTATTACGACCAAAGCCGCTGTTGAAGCGGCCAGGGCCCAGCTTTAAGAGATTTCAAATTCCCAGGGGGCGCGTCCAGCGCCCTCTTTTCCTCCCGTTCGGCATATCCATACTCAAGGAGTAGCTCCATGACCGTCCGCGTCGCCATTAACGGATTTGGCCGCATCGGCCGCAACGTCCTGCGCGCCATCGTCGAATCCGGCCGCACCGACATCGAAGTCGTTGCCATCAACGACCTCGGCCCGGTCGAAACCAACGCCCACCTGATCCGCTACGATTCGGTGCATGGCCGTTTTCCCGGCACGGTAACGGTTTCAGGCGACACGATCGATGTGGGCCGTGGCCCCATCAAGGTCACTGCCGTCCGCAACCCCGCCGAATTGCCCCATGGCGAAATGGGCGTCGATATCGTGATGGAATGCACGGGCATCTTCACCAGCAAGGAAAAAGCCTCGGCTCACCTCGAAGCCGGCGCCAAGAAGGTGATCGTTTCCGCTCCCGCCGAAGGCGCTGACCTGACGGTGGTCTATGGCGTCAACCACGACAAGCTCTCGCCAGAGCACACGGTGATCTCGAACGCTTCGTGCACCACCAACTGCCTGGCCCCGGTCGCTTATGTGCTCAATGAAGCCGTGGGCATCGAAAAGGGCTTCATGACCACGATTCACTCCTACACCGGTGACCAGCCCACGCTCGACACCATGCACAAGGATCTCTACCGGGGTCGTGCTGCCGCACTCTCGATGATCCCGACCACCACCGGCGCCGCCAAGGCCGTCGGGTTGGTTCTGCCCGAGCTTAACGGCAAGCTCGACGGCACCTCGATCCGTGTACCGACCCCCAACGTCTCGGTTGTCGATTTCAAGTTCATCGCCAAGAAGAACACCTCGGTCGAGGAGATCAACGCCGCGATCAAGACCGCTGCCGAGGGCAAGCTCAAGGGCATTCTGGGCTTTACCGACGAAAAGCTGGTTTCGACCGATTTCAACCACGACTCCCATTCCTCGATCTTCCACATGGACCAGACCAAGGTCATGGAAGGCACCTTCGTGCGTATCCTGAGCTGGTACGACAATGAATGGGGGTTCTCCAACCGCATGAGCGACACCGCGGTCGCATTCGGCAAGGTGCTCTAAGCCCACACCCTTCCTGATCCAAGGCGCTCCCCCGGGAGCGCCTTTTTCTTGCCTATCGCCTGCCCTTGGGTCACTGTGACGCCCGAGGGAACGTTCCGAATTCAGACCGAGTGGATGCGACCATGACTGCCGCCTTCAAGACCCTTGACGATTCCGAACTCGACGGAAAACGCGTGCTTGTCCGCGTCGACCTCAATGTGCCGGTCAAGGACGGCAAGGTGAGCGACGCCACCCGCATCGAGCGCGTGGCCCACACCATCCAGGAAATCGCCAACAAGGGCGGCCTGCCGATCCTTCTCGCCCATTTCGGACGCCCCAAGGGCAAGGTCGATCCCGAGATGAGCCTCAAGATCGTCGTGGGTGCCCTGCACAGGATCATCGGCAAGCCCGTCCATTTCGCACCCACCGACTGGATCGATGTTTCCGAAGCGAAAAAAGCGATTGAGGGTGCCGAAGCCGGCTCGGTCGTTCTGATGGAAAACACCCGCTTCCACCCCGGCGAGGAAAAAAACGACCCCGAACTGGTCGCCACCATGGCCTCGCTGGGCGATCTCTACGTCAACGATGCCTTTTCCGCTGCACACCGCGCTCATGCCTCCACGACAGGACTGGCCCGCGCGCTGCCCTCAGCCGCCGGCCGGGCCATGGAAGCCGAGCTCAAGGCGCTCGAAGCGGGGCTGGGCAATCCCACCAAGCCGGTGATCGCCATTGTCGGCGGGGCGAAAGTCTCCACCAAGATCGACCTGCTCGAAAACCTCGTTACGCGGGTCGAGGCGCTGGTGATCGGTGGTGGGATGGCCAACACGTTCATTTACGCGCTGGGCTATGACGTGGGCAAATCGCTTTGCGAGCGCGACCTCAAGCAAACCGCGCTGCGTATCATGGACAAGGCCGAGGAAGCCCGCTGCGCCATCATCCTGCCCATCGACGGCGTCGTCGCCTGGCACTTCAAGGCCGACACGCCTTCCCGGGTCTATGGCCTCGACGCCATCGACAAGGACGGCATGGTGCTCGACGCTGGGCCGCAGTCGATCGAGAGGATCAAGACTGCCATCAATGAAGCCAGGACCGTAGTCTGGAACGGCCCGCTGGGCGCCTTCGAGATGCACCCGTTCGATACGGCAACCGTGGAGGTGGCCAAGCACGCCGCCGAGCGCACCAAGAAGGGCCTCCTGACCTCGGTGGCCGGCGGCGGCGACACCGTCGCAGCGCTCGCCCATGCCGGCGTCAAGGACAGCTTCACCTATGTGTCGACTGCAGGTGGCGCCTTCCTCGAATGGATGGAAGGCAAGCCCCTTCCGGGCGTGGACGCGCTCAAGCCGCATTAGGGAAGACGCATGCCCTCTCGGGGCCTAATCCCTTCGTTCAATACCCGAACGTCTAATCGATTACTGCCCTGACATTCGGGTATTTTAGCCCCAAATTCACATCCATGGGGTTTAGCGTCCGATGTCCCGACTGAGCGAGATCGCCAACCAGCTCGTTGCGCCCGGCAAGGGCATTCTGGCCGCCGACGAATCCACCGGCACCATCAAGAAGCGCTTCGATTCCATCGCGCTTGAATCGACCGAAACAAGCCGCCGCGATTATCGCGAGATGCTGTTCGGCGCCACCGAGGCGATGACCGACTATATTTCCGGCGTCATCCTGTTCGATGAAACCATCCGCCAGTCTGCGGCCGATGGCACGCCATTCGTCGACATGCTGCGCGCCACCAACTGCCTGCCCGGCATCAAGGTCGATACCGGCGCCAAGCCCATGCCGGGCTATATCGATGAAACCGTAACCGAGGGCCTCGACGGTCTGCGTGACCGGCTCGCCGAATACGCAAGGATCGGCGCCGCCTTCGCCAAATGGCGCGGCGTCATCGGCATCGGCGAAAACAAACCCACCCGCGCTTCGGTCCACGCCAACGCCCACGCCCTGGCCCGCTACGCGGCGCTCTGCCAGGAAGCCGGCATCGTGCCGATCGTCGAGCCCGAAGTGCTTGCCGACGGCAAGCCGGGCGACCACACGATCGAGGTCTGTGAAAAGGTCACGACCGATACTCTGGGCGAAGTGTTCGAGCAGCTGCGCATGGCCGGCGTCGCGCTCGACGGGATGATCTTGAAGCCCAACATGGTGATCCCCGGCGTCAACGGCCCCAAGGTTTCAGTCGAAGAGGTTGCGGAACGCACTGTGCGCACGCTCAAGGCCACCGTTCCCGCAATCGTTCCCGGCATCGCCTTCCTTTCGGGCGGCCAGACATCGGAACAGGCAAGCGCCAACCTTTCGGCCATGCACAATATCGGCAAGCTGCCCTGGGCGCTGACCTTTTCGTATGGCCGCGCATTGCAGGCCGAAGCGCTCCGGACCTGGGGCGGCAAGGCGGAAAATGTCGAAGCGGGCCGTCGCGCCTTCATTCACCGCGCCCGCATGAATTCCCTGGCCTCGCTGGGCCAGTGGGCGCCAGAACTCGACAAGGCTGCCTGAACGGGTTTTTCCGGCGGCAAGGCCGGAAAAGCGCTGGCATCGTACTGCCGAAGAGTCTTCCCATACGCAAAGGGACGCTGTATCGACGCAGCGTCCCTTTTTTTGTCATTGTTTGGCGGCAAGTGGGGACAAATTATATAGGGGCGTCATGACAGTCGAAATCTTCCTCATTGCGGACAACACCGACGATGCCGAAACGCTCGCAGCACAGCTCGAAGGCGTGCTGGCGCGTTCGGCTGTCTCGGCGCTGCTGATCCGGGCCGGTGACGAGGACGATTTCGCCTATCTCGCCAGGGTCAAGCCGCTTGCCAAAATCGCCCAGAAACACGATTGCGCCGTTCTGCTCGACAACCGCCCCGAGCTGGTCAGAAAGGCCCATGTCGATGGTGTGCATATGTCGGGCGGCATAAAGGCGCTGCGCGAGGCTCTCGATGAACTCAAGCCCGATTTCATCGTCGGTACCGGCGACATCGGCTCCCGGCACGAAGCGATGAGCCGCGGCGAGCTCGATATCGACTATCTGATGTTTGGCGACCGCGACGATATCGATGGGCGCGAGATGGCCGATTGGTGGGCCGAAACCTTTGAAGTGCCGTCGGTCTTTTGCGCTGGCGCGTCCGATGATCTTTCCGGCCTCAAATCGGAATTTGCCGCCTTTGCGCAGGCCGACTGGGACAGGGTTCCCCCCGGAGACGCCTCATGAGATTGAAAGCAGCACTCCTTGCCGGACTGATTGCGCTCTCACCCATCGCTGCTCTGGCCCAGTCCGAGCAGATGGACGAGGCGCTCGACATCTCGCGCATGCTGCTCAACCCGCCCGAAGGCGTCGATCTGGCTTATGGCGCCTTCCAGCGGGGCTATTACCTGACCGCGTTGCGGCTGGCCGAGCGCCGCGCCGCCACCGGCGACGCCGTCGCCCAGACCCTGATCGGGGAAATCCACGCCAATGGCCTTGGCGTACCCCAGGACGTCCCGCGCGCCATCACCTGGTATGCACAGGCCGACCAGAATGGCGACATCCAGGCGACATTCCAGCTGGCCATGATCTATCAGACCGGCGCGGGCGTGCCGCGCAACCGCGAACGCGCCGCCGCCCTGTTTCAAAAGGCTGCCGATAGCGGTCATGTCGCGGCCAAGTACAATCTCGGCTTGCTCCACGTGGAGGGCACTTATGCCGAGCCCAATCTGGCCAAAGCCGCCGAACTGATCGGCGAGGCCGCCGAGGCCGGGCTCCCCGAAGCGCAGTATGATTACGCCATCATGCTGCTCGAAGGCGCCGGCATTGCGCCCGATACTGCAAGGGCGCTCGACCTCCTCGAAATGGCCGCCGAGCAGGGCCTGCCCGAAGCGCAGGTAGAATACGCAACCTTGCTTTACATGGGTGCCCGCGACGGCAGCCGCGATGCACAGGGCGCAGCGCGCTGGTATGGCCGGGCAGCAGAGGCCGGCAACGCCGTTGGCCAGGTGCGCTACGCGATGATGCTGGCGGTTGCCGAAGGGGTCGAGGAAGATATCGAGACCGCCGCCATGTACCGCACCCTGGCCCGCCGTCAGGGCCTGACCGAAGACGCGCTCGACCAGATGCTGCGCGGTGCCGACCCCGCGACCCTCGCCCGCGCCGAAGAGCGGGCCCGCTATTGGCCCGGCGTTCCGCCTTCAGAAAACCCCGCTTCCGATGCCCCTCAGAACCCGTCGGACGCTCCGCTGCCCAATACCCTCGATACGCCGCCCATTCCGCTTGCCGATCTGACCAACGCCGGCTGATCGCCCCGGGCGCGTTGTATTGGCTTGAAAACCGCCCCGTTCTGGGGCAAAAGCCAGCCCACCAGTCTTATCGGCCTTGCGCGCCCCTCCGCGCGGGCGCAGCAACGAAAAGTTTTTTGAGAATGAAGATCAACGGTAACGAAATCCGTCCCGGCAACGTGATCATGCACCAGGACCGCCTCTGGGTCGCGGTCAAGGTCGATCACGTCAAGCCCGGCAAAGGCGGCGCCTATGCGCAGGTTGAACTGAAAGCCATTCAGGGCACCACAAAGCTCAACGAGCGTTTCCGTTCAGCCGAGACTGTCGAGCGCGTGACGCTTGAACAACGCGATTTCCAATACCTCTACGCCCAGGGTGACGCGCTGGTGTTCATGAACACCGAAAGCTATGAGCAGATCGAGTTGGCTACCGATTTTGTCGGTGAACGCGCCGCCTTCCTCCAGGACGGCATGATGGTCACCGTCGAAATGTACGAGGACACCCCGCTCGGCATTCAGCTTCCCGCGCAGGTCACCCTCGAAGTCACCGACACCGAGCCGGTGGTCAAGGGCCAGACGGCTGCGAACTCCTTTAAGCCCGCGACGCTCGAGAACGGCGTCAAGACAATGGTCCCGCCCTTTGTCGGCATCGGCCAGAAGATCATCGTCGACACCACCGAAGTGACCTATATCCGCCGCGCGGATTGATTTTCGGTCCTCTTCGCATTTTACCCGCCCTCCCCCGCCGGGGAGGGTGTTTTCTTTGACCGCAGAGCGGTGCGTGCTAGAGAGCACCGCACAATCGTCTCCCGGCCGGGACAAAGACAAGCACAAGGATACTGCCATGGCTCGCTCAGCGCTGATGAACATCATGGTCAACACTGCCATGAAGGCCGGCAGGGGCCTGATCCGCGATTTCGGCGAAGTCGAAAACCTGCAGGTCTCCCGCAAGGGGCCCGCCGACTACGTCTCGGTTGCCGACAAGCGCGCCGAGAAAGTGGTCATGGACGAGCTCATGAAGGCCCGCCCCACCTATTCCTTCCTCATGGAAGAAGGCGGGGAGATAAAGGGCACCGACGGCATGCACCGCTGGATCATCGACCCCATCGACGGGACGACCAATTTCCTGCATGGCGTACCCATTTTCGCCGTTTGCATCGCGCTCGAACGCAATGACGAGATCGTCTCCTCGGTTGTCTACAATCCGGTGATGGATGAGCTGTTCACCGCCGAAAAGGGCAATGGCGCCTGGCTCAACAACCGCCGCCTGCGGGTTGCGGGCCGCAAGCATCTGTCCGAAGCGCTCATGTGTACCGGCATCAATTCGCAGGGCCGGGCGCTTGACGCCCTGCAACTGCGCCAGCTGGCCCACATCACACCCGCCGTCGCCGGTATCCGGCGGTCGGGCTCGATCTCCATGGATCTCGCCTGGCTGGCCGCCGGCCGGTTCGATGGGGTCTGGGAAGCAGGCCTCAAGCCCTGGGACGTCGCGCCGGGCCTGCTGCTGGTCAAGGAAGCCGGCGGCTTCCTCACCGACTTTGCGGGCGGCAATGACGCGGTTACCAAAGGCGAAGTGGTTGCAGGCAACGAACTCATCCAGCGCGAACTGCTCAAGGCCATCCAGGCAGTGAATTAGCGGTTTTCGGGTTTCCCGGGCCGCGGTTACTTTTCCTTAACCACGTCTCAAGTCATTGTCAGGTCACCATGGTCTGACTAAGCTGGCGCAAATTTGACACGCCGCCGGTCGTTCGACCGGCAGCGCTGCCAGGAGCCGGCCCTTTATGACGCAATCATACGACCCGTATCGCCTCGCCAACCCGCTGGTCTATCTTATCAAGATGGTCATCTTCCTCGTCCTCGTGGCGATGGTGGCGATTATCCTGCTGCCTCAACTGCTCGACGCGTTCTGGTCAAATCCGTTCATCAACGGCATGATCCTGTTCGTTTTGCTGGTTGGCATCATACTGTCCTTCCGGCAGGTGATCCGGCTGTTTCCCGAGGTCAACTGGGTCAATTCCCTCCAGGAAGGCAGCGCCGGCCAACTGCGCCGCGCGCCGGTCCTGCTCGCCCCTGTCGCTGCCATCATGCGCGACAAGCTCGGCGAGACGGTGATTACGCCCGCCTCCATGCGCTCAATTCTCGATTCGGTGGGTATCCGGCTCGACGAAGCCAAGGATACGGCACGCTATCTTACCGGCCTGCTTGTCTTTCTTGGCCTGCTCGGCACCTTCTACGGCCTGCTCCAGACAGTGGGCGCGGTTTCGGGTGTGATTCAGAATCTCGACGTCACATCGGGCGATACCACCAACATCTTCGGCAATCTCAAGGATGGTCTCGAGGCCCCGCTCGGCGGCATGTCGATTGCATTTGCCTCCTCGCTGTTCGGCCTTTCCGGATCGCTGGTACTGGGGTTTCTCGACCTGCAGGCCGGCCAGGCGCAGAACGCATTCTACACCGATCTCGAGGACTGGATGAGTTCGATGACCGAGCTCGACCATCCCATCGCCACAATGCAGGCCAACAATTTCGGTGTCTCAGGCCCCGAAATGCAGCAGATGTTCGAACGGCTCGGCGCCACGATGCAGACCCAGAATTCCTCCCAGAACGCCATACGCGCCATGGCAGAACTGGCCAAGGGCATCGATGGGCTCGTCAAGCACATAAGGGCCGAACAGGAAGATCTGCGCGCCCACATCTCCGAACAGGCCGAGGTCAACAAGCGCCTTACGACGCTCATCGACACCCTGTTGCAGGACAATGACCGTCCCCGCGACGGCCAGAACTAGGACCCCTCGCCCATGGCACTTGTCCGCGGACGCTCTTCTGCTGAACGCCCCAGCTACTGGCCCGGCTATGTCGACGCGTTGTCGAGCCTTCTGCTGGTCATCATCTTCCTGCTCTCGCTGTTCATGATCGCCCAGTTTTTCCTCAACCAGGAAATCCTCGGCCGCGACACGGCGCTGTCCAGGCTCAACGCCCAGATTGCCGAACTGACCGAACTGCTCCAGCTTGAACGGGCAAATTCCGAAGAGCTAGAGCTTTCGATCTCCTCGCTTTCGGCGACGCTTTCGGGCGTTGAGGCCGAGCGCGACAGCCTGCAAACCGAGCTGGCCGGGCTCGGCGACGGCATCGCAGATTATGATTCCACCATCGCGGGCCTTGAAACCGCGCTGTCCGAAGAGCAGGAACTGTCATCGGAAGCACAGGCGCAGGTCGCCCTGCTCAACCAGCAGCTTGCAGCGCTGCGCCAGCAGATCGGGGCGCTGGAAGCCGCTCTTGAAGCGTCGGAATTGCGCGATACCGAAAGCCGCACCCAGATCGCCGATCTGGGCCGCCGCCTCAACCTCGCCCTTGCCCAGCGCGTGCAGGACCTCTCGCGCTACCGCTCTGATTTTTTCGGCCGGTTGCGCGAAATTTTAGAGGGCCGTTCGGATGTTCAGGTTGTGGGCGACAGGTTCGTTTTCCAGTCCGAAGTCTTGTTCGACGCTGGACAGGCCCAGATTTCCACCGAGGGCCAGTCCCAGATCACGGCACTCGCCGACGCCATCCTCGAACTCGAAGATGAGATCCCCGCCGATATTCCCTGGGTGCTGCGCATCGACGGGCATACCGACCGCCGCCCGATCTCGACGCCGCAATTTCCCTCAAACTGGGAACTCTCGGCGGCGCGGGCCATCTCGGTGGCCAAGCTGCTTGTCGAACAGGGCGTATCGCCCAACCGGCTGCTCGCCGCAGGGTTCGGTGAGTTCGCCCCGCTCGATCCGGCAGACAACGAAGACGCCTACCGCCGCAATCGCCGCATCGAGTTCAAGCTGACTGAGGCATAGTCTGGCCTCACGGGCCGCACCGCGAAAGCCATGACGGGCGGAGGTCGCCCTATGTCTTTCGCTGGCCCTCCGGCGGGGCGGCGCAATGATGCGTCGGGGTCCTCACTCCGTTCGTCCAAAGCCCTTGCGGCACCACTTGTGCCGCCGATGCCCTAACCCGCCAGCGCCTCGTCATTGAGCCGGAACTGGAGCTTGGCCAGTTCGGCGTAGCGCCCGCCCTTCTTGACCAGCTGATCGTGCGTGCCCTCGTCGATCAACTGTCCCTTTTCGAGCACCAGTATCCGGTCGGCGTTGCGGATCGTGGCCAGCCTGTGGGCGATGACCAGCGTGGTGCGGCCTTCCATCAGGCGCTCAAGGGCCTTCTGCACCAGATGCTCGCTCTGCGCGTCGAGCGCGCTGGTCGCTTCGTCGAGCAAGAGGATCGGCGCGTCCTTGAGCAACGCCCGGGCAATCGCCACGCGCTGCTTTTGCCCGCCCGACAGCATGACGCCACGCTCGCCCACCATCGTATCGAACCCCTGCGGAAGATCCTCGACAAATCCGGTCACCAAAGCCGCGTCGGCGGCGGTACGGATTTCGTCCATGGTGGCGCCGGGCTTGGCAAAGCGGATATTGTCGGCGATCGAACCGGCAAAGATCACCGGCTCCTGATCGACCGAAGCAAACCGCAAACGCAAATCGGCGGGGTCGGCATCGCGCACGTCGATGCCATCGACAATGATGGCGCCCGAATTGACATCATAGAACCGCTGCAGGAGCGCAAACACCGTCGTCTTGCCCGCTCCCGAAGCACCGACAAGCGCGACGGTTTCACCCGGTTCAACACCAAAGGAAAGATGGGAAAGGATCGGCGCTTCGTCGCGCGTCACGTAGGAGAAATCGACGTCCTCGAAAGCAACCTTGCCCAACGGCGGTACCGGCATGGGGACCGGATCGGGGCGGATCGGAAGGTTCGAGCGTGTATCGAGCAACTCGATCAGCCGCTCGGTAGCCCCCGAGACCTGCTGCAGCGTGCCGAACAGATCGCTCATATTGGTGAGCGCGCTGGTCGCGATCACCGCATAGATGGCGAACTGGACGACCTCTCCCACGCTGATCATACCGGCAAACACCGCCTGGCTGCCCAGCCAGACCAGAACGACCAGCGCCGACATGGTGACAAACATCACGATACCGATGAGCAGCGAGCGGGTCAGGAGCCGTTTGAGTTCGGCCCTGTATGTGGTTTCGGCGTAGCCCTGGAACAGCTGCTGCTGGTTTTCCTCCTGCACGAAGGATTTGACAGTTTTGACCGAGGACAGCGTTTCGGTGACCATGGCCGAAAGATCGGCCAGCGTATCCTGGGTCACCCGCGAAACGTTCTTCATGCGCCGCCCCATGGCGACGAGCGGGAAGACGATTATTGGGATCACGACGATGACGCCCAGCGCGAGCTGGAAATTGGTCAAAAACATCATGAACAGCGCGCCGATCATCAGGATCAGCGAGCGCAGGGCCAGCGAAGCGGACGAGCCTACCGCGCTGCGGATCACCGCGACGTCTGCATTGAGCCGCGATGTCAACTCACCAACCCGGTTCACGTCGAAGAATGTGGCGTCGAGAGTGAGCAGGTGATTGAAGACGTCCTGACGCAGATCGGTAATGACCCGCTCCCCGATCACCGAAATCAGATAAAACCGCGCGCCGGCCGAAATCGCCATCACCGCACCGATGACAATGAGCAGCCAAGCATAAGACGAGACGGTCTCGAAATTTTCCGTGACGAACCCTTCGTCGATGAAACTTCCGGCGAAATAAGGAATCGAAAGCGAAGCAATCGCCGCGATCAAAAGAAAGGCAAGCGTCAGCACCAGTCGCGAGGGGTAGCGCATAAGGTACGGCACAAGCCGGCCCAGGGGCTTGAGCGACGAGGCGCGCGCACCGGCTTTCAGGCGCGGCACCTCGCTTTCGGCGTCGGTGGGGGCGGGGTTGGCGGCGGTTTCCGACATATCGGGCTATTCCTGTTTGGGCCTAGATAGTCCTTGCCCGGCCCCGGGGCAAGTTTGCATCCCCCTAATCCACTCGATGCGGCCTCTTGCGCTACGGCGCTGCATTCTGTAAAAGGCC
>DDGC01000013.1:32140-52103 GCA_002337455.1 Rhizobiales bacterium UBA1912
GGTCAGGGCAAGCTCGTCGACCGCGGCGGCCGCGTGTCGCGCTTCAAGGAAAAGTTCAAGGGCATCCTGGGTTCGTAAGACCCAAAGCCTCGACAATAAAAAGCCCGGCCATTGCGCCGGGCTTTTTTATATCCAGTTGTCAGCTTTGTTCACGGGCTGCCGAACGCCGCCTTGAGCCGGCCCATCTGCGCCGACAGCGCGTTTTCGCCTTCCGGCTCGGCGGGCAGGTCTTCGCCACGCTCGATGCGGTCGAACTTGACGACGCGCTCGAACAGCCGGTCGCCCTTGGCGATATAGGCCTTCATGGTTTCGGGGATGTCGTCCCAGCCCGGACCGCCTCGATCGGACGGCAGCGCCGAGAACTTGACCTTGGATTTTTCGCTGCGTGCCTGTTCGGGCGAAATCTCGCCCTCGTTGACGGCGCGCTGCAGCAACAGCCACGAGGCCAGCTGCATCAGCCGCGTGGTGAGCCGCATGCTCTCGGTGGCATAGATAAAGGCCGCATCGCGGCTGAGCCCCTTGCTTTCGCCCCGGCCCTCGCCATCGAGATAGGCCGCCACCTCTTCGATCAGGCCCATGCCCTCGCGATAGAGAAGGTCGAACCCTCCCGAAGCCAGCAGCCTGGGTGTCAATGCAACGGCGTCGCTGGGGGACCTCATCTCGTCCACGGGCACTCCTGATCGCTATGGATAATTTCGTGCAGTCTATGCGCAATCGATCCGCCCGTCATTACCGGCCGGCCACGAGTTGCAACTAGGCTTAACGCAATTTGGTTCCGGCGATCACCTGTCCCAGAAAAGAAAAAAGAGCCGTCAAGCAAACGGCTCTCGAAAGTTAACAGGGAGGCGTCAAACAGAGGGAAGGAACCGCTCTGAAAAACTCCAGCGCAAACTGGATAATGAAAATCTAAACCGAACTCGTAAAATTTTCCTTAACGAGACTCGCTTTTTTAACCTTACCGGCAAGTGATCACTGGTTGTGGCATGCCCGACCCACTTGACGAGGCGGAACAACACACCTACATGGTTCATTACTCAACTAATGAACCAATGAGGCTATGTCGTGTTCGACGATGGCTCGCCCATCTACCGCCAGATAGCGGACCGCATCAAAGCCGATGTGGCCACCGGAACGCTGGCGCCCGACAGCCAGATCATGTCCACCAACCAGTACGCAGCCTTTTACGGCATCAACCCAGCCACCGCCGCCAAGGCCTTCGCCCAGCTTGTCAACGAGGGCGTACTCTACAAGCGCCGTGGCGTTGGCATGTTCATCGCCCCCGGAGCGCGCGAAACACTCGTGGGTGGCAGACGCATTCGCTATTTCGATGATGTCCTGGACCCCGCGCTGGCCGAGGCCCGGACCCTTGGAATTTCAGGCGATGATGTTCTCGACTTCGTAAAAGCCCGCCTCAAGAGGGAAAAACAATGACCCCCACGCTCTCTGTCAAAAATCTCACCCAGACCTTCGGCGAAACGACTGCGCTTGACGATTTGACCCTCAAGCTGGAGACACCCGGCATCCACGGACTGCTGGGCCGCAATGGTTCGGGCAAGACCACGCTGATGTCGATCATTGCCGGGCTTCGCAAGCCGACGAGCGGCACCGCCAGCCTCAATGGCATGCCCGTTTACGAAAACTACCAAGCAACAACGGAAATCTGCATCATCCGGGAAAGCGGCGATACCACCGCCGAATGGAGCGAAACCATTGCCGAAGCCTTTGCGCTGGCCAGCGATATGCGCCCCTATTGGGACGCGGACTATGCAAAGCGCCTGCTCGACCTGTTCGAGTTGAGCGAAAAGATGAAAGTCGCGTCCCTCTCGCGCGGTAAGCGCGCCCAGCTCGCCTGCACGCTCGGATTGGCCGCCCGCACGCCGCTGACCCTGTTCGATGAGGCCTATCTGGGCATGGACGCCCCCAGCCGCTACACATTTTACGACCTGCTGTTGGAAGACTTCATGGCCAATCCCCGGCTGATCGTCCTCTCGAGCCATCATATCGAGGAGGTGGCGCGCCTGTTCGAGGAGGTCGTCATCATCGATTCCGGCCGCCTTGTCCTGCACGAAGCGGCGGACAGGCTACGCGGCCGGGGCATCAGCCTCACCGGCCCAACAACCACCGTCGACGCCCTGGCTTCCGGCGCAAGACTGCTGAGCGAAAGGAGCCTGGGGCCGACCAAATCGGTTGCCCTCTACGACGCTCCGCAAAGCCTTGTTGCGGACGCACGACAGGCCGGCGTGGAGGTCGACACATTGCCCATCCAGGATATCTTCATCCACCTGACCGGAAAAACGGAAAGGACCGCCCCATGACAACAATCTCCATGCCCCGAACCGAACCAGTGATCCCACGCCGACTGCTGTCTGAACAGGCCATCTTTGCCCTCATGGTCTGGGCCGGCTTTTCACTGTTTATCTTTGTCTTGACCTTCGCCGTTTCACTGGTGCGCGACATCGACGTGAGCGGCTGGAATCTCGCCGGTCAGCCGGCCCGCTGGTTCGGCTTTGCCATCGGCATCTATGTCGGCTATTCGCTGTTTCCGCTTTATGTGACCCATGGCGGCACAAGAAAAGGCTATACCGCGCAGGTGCTCAGCTTCGCACTCGCCTATGGCGGGCTGCTCGGCGTGCTGTTTACGCTCACTTTTCCCATCGAAGCTGGCTATTACGCCCTCATGGGTTGGCCCCAGGCCCTGCACGGGGCCGAGCTTTATGCCCACCCACTCGACCTGCCTGTCGTGCTGGCCCAATGGGTTGTCATCATGGTGCTCTGGGTCATGGGTGGCATCTTCATGGGCGCCGCATGGTATCGCAGCGCCGTCTACGGCACCCTTGCCATTATCTTCGGCATTTTTCTTGTCGGCCTGTCGGGCATGGCTATCGGCGCTGGCGACGGGCCGTTCGAATGGGCCTATCGCCAACTGCTGGGAAGCGACCGGCCTGGGACATTTGCAGCAATCGTACTCCATCTTGTGGCGATAGCGATTCTGGGTCTGTTGACCTGGGCCGCGGTCAGGGATGCCCCGATCCACAACAAATCGGAATGACCCTCAGAATTTGAACACAGCGTCAGCCGCGTCGCGGCTGGCGGTTTTCCCTTCGATGGCCGCTTCGAGACGCCCGATTTCCGCCTTGAGAATTTCGATCCGGTCCTGAAGTTCGTCCACCGACAGCGTCTCGAGAGGCATGCCAACCTCATGGACCGGGATGCGGCGTACAGCATCGTCTTCCATGCTGATCTCCTCAAATTTGCTCTTGGCCCATTTTGACGCGCGATTAAGATGGCGTCCATGACAATAAAAGACCAAATGCAGGCCATCGAAATCTCAGCGCCGGGCGGCCCCGAGGTCCTCAAGCCAATTGTGACGGCCACCCCTGTTCCCAGGCCGGGGGAGGTGCTGATCGCCGTCGCCGTAGCCGGGGTCAATGGCCCCGACATTTCCCAGAGGCAGGGCGCCTATCCGCCACCCGCCGATTCCTCGCCCCTTCCCGGCCTCGAAGTCTCCGGTGTTGTCGCAGCGCTGGGAGAAGGCGAAACCCGCCTTGCGGTTGGCGACGCGGTCGTGGCGCTCTGCAATGGCGGCGGCTATGCCGCCTATGTCGCCGTGCCCGCCGGACAGGTGCTGCCAAAGCCAGAAAACTGGTCGCACGTCGAAGCGGCGACGCTGCCGGAAACCTTTTTCACCCTGCAGCAAACCCTCATCGAACGGGCCGGACTTGCCGCCGGTCAGACGGTGCTCGTCCATGGCGGATCGGGCGGCATCGGCGCCAGCGCCATCCAGCTTTGCCGCCTTTATGGCGCGACACCCATCGTAACGGTTTCCAGCGCCCAAAAGGCCGAATATGCCCGAAGCATGGGGGCTGCCCACACTATTGACTACACCAGCGAGGACTTCGTCGAGCGCATCAAGGCCCTGACGACAGGCCGGGGCGCAGACATAATCATCGACATCATCGGCGGCGATTACGCCAACCGCAACCTCAAGGCGTGCGCCTATGGCGGCCATGTCATCCAGCTCGCCATCCGCGGCGGCGCGAAAGCCGAAATCAACCTCGGCCTGATCCTGATGAACGCCCTCACTCTTTCAGGCTCGACGCTGCGGCCACAAACCGCGGCAACCAAGGCCCGGTTCGCCCAGGCGCTCCACACCAAAATCTGGCCGGCAATCGGGGCGGGAAACATCGTGCCCCCGCACATAAGAACCTTTCCGCTCGAAAATGCCGCCGATGCCCACCGCGCCATGGAAGCCAAGGACCACTTCGGCAAGATCGTCCTGATGGTAGGTCCTGACCAATGACCGTTCCTTGGCCCACCCAACTCGCCGTGCCCCAGCGCCTCTCGCCGGGCGATGCCATAGCCATCGTCTCACCAAGCTGGGGCGGTCCGTCGGTCTTTCCCCATCGCTACGAGGCCGGGCTCGCCTGCCTGCGAGCGCGCTTTGGATTTGAGATCGTCGAGATGCCTCATGCCCGCGCCGATGCGGACTGGCTGGCAGCAAATCCTATGGCGCGAGCCGAAGACATCATGGCCGCCTTTGCCGATCCAAGGATCAAGGGCGTGTTCGCCTCCATTGGTGGCGATGACGCCATCAGCCTCGAACCGTTCCTTGACCTGTCGGTCTTATCCGACAATCCCAAGCCGCTGATCGGCTATTCGGATACGACGGCCATCCATTTCGCTTGCCTCAAGGCTGGGGTGCAGAGCTTATATGGCCCCTCAATAATGTCCGGCTTTGCCGAGAACTGCGGGATCAGCCCGACGACCGAGATGTCGTTCCGGGCCGTTGCGATGGACGGATCCGCGCACCGCCTGCCCTGGAGCACAGAAGGCTGGACCGACCAGTTGCTCGACTGGGCCGATCCCGGAAACCAGTCCCGACCGCGCGCCCGCCAGCCATCGTCCGGCCCGCGCGTCCTGCGCGGCAGCGGCACCGTGAGTGGTCGCCTCATCGGCGGGTGCTTCGAGGTTCTCGAAATGCTCAAGGCGACGCCCTGGTGGCCGCCGCTCGACTATTGGAACGGCGCCGTGTTGTTTCTCGAATCATCTGAAGAAGCACCGGCTGCAGATCACATCAGGCGCTGGATGCGCAATTTTGCAGCCCAGGGTGTTCTAGACCGGATCAACGCGATTTTGCTGTCTCGCCCTGCCGGGATGGATGGCGAAGGACGAGCGGCACAGGAACGCGCAGTTCTCGCCGCGCTCGACGAGCGTGGATTGAAAACCCTGCCCGTCGTCGGCAATCTCGATTTCGGCCACACCGACCCGATCGTCACGCTTCCCTATGGCGGGACGGCCCGGATTGATTGTGACACCGCCGAAATCTGGCTGAGCTGACACCGTGCCTCGCCACCGATCGCCATGTGTCGGTTTGGCAACGGATCGGTCACGATTGCGTCAAACATCGCAACCACACTTGCCAGAAATCTCTCTTGCGATGATTTTGAGGCGTCCGGGGGCGCAACCGGTGTGTTCGATATCTTGATTGAAGGCTGGATGAACCAGACTACCCTGCGCCTCGTCGGTGGCCTCGTGCTGGCCTCCCTGATCCTCTATATGCTGGTGGTGGCTGTCGCCTATACCTTCCAGCGCGAGATGGTCTTCCCCCGCCGCTTCGTCAATGCCCTGCCCTTTGCCGCCATGGTCGGTGCCGATTTTGAGCGCATCACGCTCGAAACCGCCGATGGCGAAAGGCTCAAGGCCTATTTCAAGCCTCCGCTCGAAGGCGCCCCGATGATCGTTGCCTTCCACGGCAATGGCAGCGTTCCCGAGCCGCAAGCGGTACGGTTCGGCAGCATGCCATGGGCCAATGCAGGCTTTGGCGTGCTTTCCTTTGCCTATCGCGGCTATCCCGGCTCGACCGGCACCCCGAGCGAGGAGGGCCTGCTGCTCGATGCCGAGGCGGCCATCGCCTATGCCCAGAGCCATGCCCCCGGCAGCCGGCTTGTCTTCATCGGTCACTCATTGGGCACCGGTGTCGCCGTCGCCATGTCCGAGCGCTATCCCAGCCAGGCACTGGTGCTCGAAGCGCCTTTTTCGTCCCTGCCCGACGTTGTCGCTGCCACCATGCCATTCCTGCCAGGGCAACTGGTGCGCGACACCTTCTTTTCCTCGCGCCGTATTGCGGGCAGCCAGGCCGATACCATCGTCATTGTGCATGGCGAGCGCGACACCGTGGTCCCCGCCTTTCTGGGCCGTCGCCTGTTCGCCGCCGCCCCGCACGGGGTGTTCATGTCGGTCGAGAACGCTGATCATCTCAATCTGCGCGGCATGCGCGACACCGAAATTCTCGATCTCGTCATCAATGGCTATCCGCCCGAACCGACCCCGCAGAGCGAACCGGTCGGCAGCCCCGACCCGCTCGAAACCGGCGCTGCGTGATTGCTGATTGCATGATGGGCATTTGACCCTTATATTGACGGTCAAATTCCCCCTCATTCCAGATTGGCGAGGCGGGCGGCCCCGAGAAATACCGGGCCGCAGCACAGGAGAGATTTACCCATGGCCACACAATTGCTCATGCCCAAGGCGACCGCCGTCTGGCTGGTCGAAAACACAGGGCTGACCTTCAAGCAGATCGCCGATTTCTGCACCCTGCACCCGCTCGAGGTCCAAGGCATCGCTGACGGCGACGTTGCCGGCGGCATTCGTGGCGTGAACCCGATCCAGAACGGGCAGCTGAACCGCGAAGAGATCGCCAAGGGCGAAGCCGACGAGAACTACAAACTGAAAATTTCCGAGCCCAAGGTCAAGGTTGCAGCGCCCAAGCGCCGCGGTCCGCGCTATACGCCGACCTCGCGCCGCCATGAGCGCCCCAACGCCATCAAATGGCTGGTCCGCAACCACCCAGAGCTCAAGGACGCCCAGATCATGCGTCTGGTGGGCACCACCAAGTCGACAATCGAATCCGTGCGCGAAAACACCCACTGGAACGCGGCGAACCTGACCGCCATGGACCCGGTTACTCTCGGGCTCTGCTCGCAGATGGAACTGGACATGGAAGTGCGCAAGGCAGCCCGCACCGCCGGCATTGCCGAAGATGCACCCGAAGGCACACGGCTGATGACTGCTGAAGAAGCGCTCAACCGCGCCCAGTATGAGCCCGAGGATGGTGAAGAGGCAGCGCACACGCCCGCTCAGGACAATTACGATGCCGAGCGCGAGGCCGAGTCGGTCTTTGCCAAGCTCAAATCGCTCAAAGGCGCCGACTCTGACGCCGACGATCGGGAATAATCTTCCCGCGATAGCTTTTCAGAACGGCCCGCTGCCAGATCGCAGCGGGCCGTTTTTTCTGGCCGGACTTGACATCAAGAGCGTTTGACCGCGCTATGCCGCTCCGTTCCTCGACCAGCCCTCATATTCCAATTGTCTTTCTTTCTTGTCGCTGCGCTCGCAGTCTTTCTCGTCGCCCTGTCGAAATCCGGACTGGTTGCAAGCCTTGGCGTCATCGGTGTGCCTCTGCTTACGCTGGTGATGCCGGCCCGCGATGCCGCCGGCATGATGCTGCCCCTGCTGATCGTCATGGACGTCATCGCGCTGATCGCCTATCGGCGTGAGGTCAATTGGAAAGTGTTCTGGATTTTGCTGCCCGGCGCACTGGTGGGCACGCTCGTCGCCTTCTCGCTTTCGGCTGTCGTCAGCGAGGCCATGGTACGCCTGGCCATCGGCCTGATTACCCTGGCGTTCGTGCTCGACGCCTGGCTTCCGCTGCGCAAGAAACTCGAAGATCTGCCCCCGTCCCGGCCATGGGGCACGTTCTGGGGCGGCGTTGCCGGTTTTACCAGTTTCGTGAGCCACACCGGTGGCCCGCCTGTCCAGATCTACATGCTGCCCATGCGGCTTCCCCCCGCGCTTTTTGCGGGCACCAACGCCGTGTTTTTTGCCGTGGTCAATGCGAGCAAGATTCCGTTTTATTTCGTGCTCGGCCAGCTCTCGCTCTCAAATATGCAGGCAGCGCTTTATCTGGTGCCCGTGGCGATTTTGGGCATGCTTCTGGGCGTATTTCTCGTCCGCCGCATCGACGCCGGACTGTTCTATCGCGTGGCCTATATCCTGATCTTCCTTCTGGCACTCAAGCTGATCTATGACGGGATCGCCGGACTGTTTTTTGCCTGAAACCGGGTATTAAAAAAGGCCGCAGCTTTCGCCGTGGCCTCACAGAAATCGCAAGTTTATGGACCTTAGTGAGCGGTCTCGTACTGAGCACGCACCAGCTGGTCCTTAAGTTCCAGTTTCTTGCGCTTGAGAGCGGCGATCAGCAGCGCATCGCGGGCCGGATGGCGCAATTCTTCGCTGATTTTTCGTTCCAGATCCTGATGCCGCCGCTCCAGGGAAGTGATGTAAGTCTGTGAGGTCATGGCCACTCCTTTCATCATTGGACGACAGTATCGTCACATTCTTTGCGGCCTTTGTCCAATGGCAAATCTGTGGCAGAAAGGAGCTGGAGTGCGTGGGGGAAAAGGTGCAGATTTTCCAGGTTCGACCGCACGAGAAAACAATGGCTTAGAGTGCCGGGCCGATCGTATGGGAGCGGATCGCGCTCTGATACGGTGTCCTGTGGGGAAAAATAATTATGCTGCCATTGGACAGGGAAATCGAAGCGCGGCTTGGACTTGAGCTGGCAACCAAACGCCAGGAGCACGCCGATCTCGATGCGGCGATCCATACCCTGACGGCGACCGGGCTCGCCGACATCACGCTGATCCAGCGCCTCAAAAAACGCAAACTGGCGCTCAAGGACCGCATCGTGGAGATCGAGCGGATCATCCTCCCCGACATAATTGCATGACATTATGTTAAGTTGACTTTGGCAATCATCATTTGTAATCCAACCTCAAGCTTTTGAGGATGACCTGAGATGACCCAACATTCCCGCCTTGTCGAACGCGTTCGCCATGAACTCAAATTCCGGGTAGCAAAGGTGCTCAAGTCGGAGCGCATCACACCCCAGATGGCGCGGATCACGCTCGCTTCGGACGATTTCGAGAGCTTCATTTCCCTTGCCTATGACGATCATTGCAAGGTGTTTTTCCCCGAGGCGGGCGCAACCGGCTTTCCGGTTCCCGAGCGTGGGGAAAACGGGCTCGTTTTTCCCGACGGCAAACGCCCCGAAGCGCGCGACTACACGCCTCGCTACTATGACAACGCCGCACGCACCCTGACGCTCGATTTCGTGCTCCATGGTGATGGCGCCGCTTCGGGCTGGGCGCAAGACGCAAAGCCCGGCGACACGATCGGCGTCGGCGGGCCGCGCGGCTCGTTCGTTGTCCGGGGCGATTTCGACTGGTATCTGCTCGTCGGCGATGAAACCGCGCTGCCGGCCATTTCCCGCAGGCTCGAGGAATTGCCGCGCGACGCCCGTGCCATCGCCGTCATAGAGATTGCCGACAATGGCGAAATCCAGAAGATCGACGCACCGGAAAATGCCGAAATCCATTGGCTGAGCCGCGAAGGCGCCGAACCGGGCGATCTCCACAAGCTGCTTGGTGCCGTCCAGGGCCTGGAACTGCCGCAGGGCGACGGCTACGTCTTTGTTGCAGGCGAAAGCGCCATGAGCAAAGCGGTGCGCCACCACATGGTGGATGAGCGTGGGCACAATCCCGACTGGATCAAGGCGGCCGGCTACTGGCAGGCCGGCAGCGAGGACTTCGACGACGGCCACGCGCATTAGAGCGTTTCCAGGATAGGTGGAAACCACTTATCCGGTTCGGACCCGAAGGGCGGCGCAAGAGAAACGCGACAAGGCAAGGCCTTAGAGCCGCGTCCCGGCGCTATGCGATGGCCTCGCTTTCCTCGGCTTCGCGCCGTACGAAGAGGTCTCTGATTTCAGTGGCAAGCGGCACGACGGCTTTTTCGAGCAGATCGATTTGCGCTTCGTCGTAAAGCCTCGGCGCTTGATCGAAGATCGCCAGCACCGCGCCCAACTGTCCGTCCTTGAGCGGAACAGGAACGCCCGCATAGGCCCTGACCCCGCTTTCCACGACGCTGCGCAGATGGGCATAAGGAGAGTGCTGCAGATCTTCGATGATGAGCGTGCCCGATCCATCGAGCACCGCGTGAGCCAGATGCTCGGCATGGCTTATGTCGGGTCCATCGGCGCCTGAACCGATCAGGGGCACGACGGTCACCATCGCCACCGTGGTCTTGGCGGACTGTGCCAGCCTCCGCAACGAACGAGCGATGTCGGGGTCTGCCGCGGCCTGGGCCGAAATCGCCCGGGCCGAAAGGCGCAATTGCGGAACTGTGTCGAGGTTATCGGCGTCGACCATGTCATGCCCACCCAGCGCCAGGGCGATCGCGTGCTCTGCCAGAGCAATCGAATGAGCCAGAACGTCGATCTCGTCGGCGGTGCCGTCCCCCTGCCCGGCCTTGTAATCGGGGTGGAAATAGCCGGCGACCACGACCATTTCCGGTTTGATCCGCTTGAGCCGGCGGGCAGCATAGCGGGCGTAGATGTCCGGCTTCTGCCCAAGATAGCAAAGGCACGCGACCTCGGTCTGCGACAGGTCGATCTGGGCTATGCCCTCCTTGCGCAGCGCCACCGGTGCCATCACCTGAGCTGAAAAGCCACGTGCCCGTACCCGCTCGGCCACCATGAGCGCCATGGCCTGATCGAGTTCGGTCTTGCCTCCGAAAACCCGGATACGCGCATCCTCCCCGCCACTTTCGGTCTCGGCTTCAGCAATATCGTCAAGCACCTCCGAGAGCGTCTCGACGACACGATGACGATGGGAGGGATCGGCAAGATCGCCCGCGATATCGGCTTCGGCCAGCCGCAGGGCCGGCACGGCAATATCGTCGTAAAAGGCCGCAATCCCGTCCTTCTCGATTTCGCGGTCGGCAAGCTCGATGGCTTCCTCGACATTGGCCGAAATCAGCCTTTGATAAAAGCGCTCCTGCGGCAACAGCACCGGTGCACTTCCCAGAATGGTCTCGATAAACCCCAGCCCCGGCACATAGCGCGCCATGACGACGATACACACGGTCAGCGGCATGGAAACGATCAGCCCGATCGGGCCCCACAGCGTTGCCCAGAACATTGCCGCGACCAGCACCGCCAGCGGGGTCAGCCCTGTCGAGGTGCCGTAGAGCCGCGGCTCGATGATGTTGTTGGAGACCACTTCGAGCACGAGATAGAGCCCGATGACGCCAAACAGCATCGTCCAGCCCGGATCGACCGCGATGGACAAGAGGATAGGGATGGTGACGATCATGAGCGTGCCCACGAACGGAATGTAGCGAAAGACCGAGGCCAACAGGCCCCAAAGGATCGCATTGGGCACGCCAAGAACAAAAAGGCCCGCCCCGAACAGCGCCCCGTAACCGGCGCTGATCGTCGCCTGCGCCAGAAGATACCGCCCGACGCGGGCGCTGGCCTCGTTCATGGCTTCGGTGCTGGCGCGCAGATCGCCACGGCTGGCCAGTTTGAGAAACCGGTCGCGCAATTCCTCGCGTTCGAGCAGCAGGAATATGAGGAAGATCGTGACGATCAAGACCGAGGCAAGTGGGCCGATGATCGAGAAAAATACGGCCTGTGCCGCTTCGAGCGAGCCCATGCCGTCATTTGCGATGACGACCTGAATCGGTTCAGGCCCCTGTTCGGTCAGGTTGTCGGCACTGGCCTCCACCTGCGCGCCCAGCCGTTCGAATGTGGCAACGAGCCTGTCGATGACCTGCCCGCCCCCCAACGTCTCCTGCAGCATCCGCAGCTTTTCGCTGATCGTTGCCTGATAGCGCGGCAGATCTGACGCGAGCGAAAGCATCTGTGAAAACGCCAGGTAGGCGACGCCCGAAATCAGCGCAATGACCGCAAATACCGAAGCGATGACGGCAGCGATATGGGGCGTGCCAGCCCGCCGCAGGCTGTGAACGACAGGGCCAAGCGCAAAGGCAAGCAGCACGGCCAGAACCAGAGGCACGAAAATACCGCGCCCCAGATAGAGCACGGCGACAATCAAAACAAAGGTCAGGATCGCTGCGACAGGCTGGATGCCGAGCAGCGAAGGCGCCGGACTGACCGGCGGTTTCGTATCCATATCTATCCCCATGCCCCCCTTGGGCTCGGGTTTAGAATGTTTGGCCACCCAGATTCGTTCCGCACGACAATTGACAACCCCCCGAGCGGGGCTAGTCTTGACCGCCTGTCAGATACTGGCAGCAAAGGAGTGGGCCCGATGTTCGTGGAAACCATAGCCCCCGAGGACGCAACCGGAGAGATTGCGGCGCTCTATCGCGCCGATATCGAAGACATGGGTTTCGTCATGTCCGCGACGGAATGCTGGACGGCACGGCCCGATTTTTTACCCGTCTGGCACGCATTTTTCGAAAAGGTCAAAACGGGCTTTTCACTGCCGATGCGCGACTGGCGCCTGATCACGTTCATCGCGGCCAAACAGGTGCCCTCCAGCTACTGCTCGGTGGTCTATGGACGCCTGTTGGTCGATGACCTGGGCTCCACCGGGATGGTAAAAGCCGTTCAGGCCGATTTCCGCAATGCCGGCCTGTCCGGCCGCGACGTTGCCATGCTCGACTACGCCGAAAAGATTGCCCTTAACGCCTACCGCATTACCGAAACCGACATCGCCGGGCTGCGCACCGTCGGCTTTAGCGACGTCGAGATCGCTGACATCGCCCTGTGCGCTTCGCTGCGCTGTTTTATGGCGCGCTTTTTCGATGCGGTTGGCGCCGGGCCAGAGGCTGCCTTCGTTGCTCCCGATCCCGCGTTCGGGCACGCAATGGCCGTGGGCAGGCCGCTGGCTCGCACCGATCCGTCGGCTTGAACGGGCGCACGATATCGGATACAGCCACGCTTTAGCCAATTGAGGGCAGGGCTCTTGGTTTCATCTCCCCCCATCGCCATCGTCATGGGCAGCCAGTCGGACTGGCCCACAATGCGGTTTGCCGCCGAAACGCTCGAGGCGCTAAGGCTCGACTATGAGGCGCGTATCGTTTCGGCGCACCGCACGCCGCTGCGCATGGTCGATTTCGCCACAGCGGCGCGCGAGGATGGCTTTCAGGTCATCATCGCCGGTGCCGGCGGCGCTGCCCATCTTCCTGGCATGATCGCATCGATGACCACCCTGCCGGTGCTCGGCGTGCCCGTGGAAAGCAAGGCGCTGCATGGGCAGGACAGCCTGCTCTCGATCGTTCAGATGCCTGGCGGCGTGCCGGTCGGCACACTGGCCATCGGCAAGGCTGGTGCGATCAACGCGGCGCTCCTGGCCGCCTCGATCCTCTCGCTGGCCGATGAAGAGCTGGCGGCCCGGCTCGCCGAATGGCGCGCCCGGCAGACCAACGCAGTTGCGGAGTTCCCCAAGGACGATGACTGACAGCCACCCTCTCCAGCCCGGCAGCCGTATCGGCATTCTGGGCGGCGGCCAGCTTGGGCGCATGCTCTCTCTTGCAGCAAGCCAGTTGGGCATGAAGACCCATATCTTCTGCCCCGACCCCGAAAGCCCCGCCTTCGACGTCACCCCCACCAGGACAATTGCCGGTTATGACGACGTCGCCGCGCTGCGGGCTTTCGCCGGTGGCGTCGATGTTGTGACCTATGAGTTCGAAAACGTGCCCCTCGCCACGGCAAAAGTCATCGCCGACAATGTGCCGCTCCGCCCGGCCGCCAGAGCGCTCGAAGTCAGTCAAGACCGCCTGTCCGAAAAGAGCTTTTTAAGCCACGCAGGCGTCGCCATCGCCCCCTACCGCGCGGTCGCCAGTCTCGACGAACTGCAAACCGCCGTCTCGGAAATCGGCCTTCCCGCCGTCCTCAAGACCACAAGGCTGGGCTATGACGGCAAGGGCCAGCGCATGCTCGGCAAGCCCGACGACCTCGAGGGCGCCTTCGCCGAACTCGAGCCCGGCGCCCCGCTTGTGCTCGAAGCCTATGTTCCGTTCGAAAAGGAAATTTCGGTCATCGTTGTGCGCGGTGCCGATGGGTCGGTGGTCACCTATGACCCAGCCGAAAACGTTCACCGCAACCATATCCTCAAGACCTCGACGCTGCCCGCCACGGTTTCAGACGCAGTCGTCGCCAAGGCCCGCTCCGTCGCAGGCGATATTGCAGCCGCGCTCGACTATGTCGGGACCATGGGGGTCGAGTTTTTCGTAGTGTCCGATGGCGATGATCCACAGATCCTCGTCAACGAAATCGCGCCACGCGTCCACAATTCCGGCCACTGGACCCAGGCGGTCTGCGTCACAGACCAGTTTGAAAACCATATCCGCGCCATTTGCGGCTGGCCGCTGGGCGACACGACGCGACTGGCCGGCGTGGTGATGGAAAACCTGCTCGGCGAGGAGATCTTTGCCACGGCCTCGCGCTCCGCGGCCGGCACCCAGCCCCACGTCTATGGCAAGGCCGAAGCGCGGACCGGCCGCAAGATGGGCCATCTCAACATCGTCAGGCTGCCTGAAAACTGACAAAAAGCGCAGTTTCCGGGCCTCGCAGGTGGACACGACCCGACTCTTCTGGTAACTACCGCGGCCACGGTGACCGGCAAGTGTCGGTCGGCGCTGGATTGCTTTTGGCCTCCGGCGTTTGATATCAGCCGAAATTCTAACCGAAAGGGCGGGTGTTCCGCGTGCAAGTAGTCGTTCGCGATAACAATGTCGATCAGGCGCTTCGGGCGCTGAAGAAGAAGTTGCAGCGCGAAGGTGTGTTTCGCGAAATGAAGCTGCGCAACTATTACGAGAAGCCCTCTGAAAAGAAGGCACGGCAGAAGGCCGAGGCGATCCGCCGGGCCCGCAAGCTTGCTCGTAAGCGTGCACAGCGCGAGGCTGGTGTTGTAACCAGCGGCCGTCGCTAAGCGGGCTTCGCAAAGCGCGAAACCCCTTGCATCTGCGACTGTTCGACATGAACGTATTTGCAGAAAAACGCCGTCCCTCGGGGCGGCGTTTTTATTTGCGCCAGAGGATGATCTAAGCCCCCGGCATGTCGAGGATCGGCATCACCTCAACGCCCTCACCCGGAAAATGGGTGAAGTGCGCGTGATTGCGAAACATCTCGGCTGCCGCGTCGTGGTCCGCCGCTTCGACAATCACATAGGCCGCAGCCGTGTTGGTGATGTCGGAAATGCCATCCGGGCCGACCTTCTTGGTCTTGCCCAGCGGGCCGCCGGGATCGACCAGGCGCGACGCGTTGGTTTCCATCCATTCGCCCCAGGCCGTCATGCCTGCGGCTTCGTCCACCCGGCCCTCGGCCTGAGCCTTTTCGGTGGCCGTCGCGGTTCCCGTATAGATCGCCAGAAATTTAGCCATTTCAGCCTCCCTGTGCTGCCTCCATAAAGAATGCCTGAGCCCGCTCCCAGATCCCCCGTGCCCAGAGATCGGAATGGTCGGCCCCCTCCTCGATCCAGATGGCGAAGGGATTTGGCGCTTCTGCGTAGAGCCGCTCTCCGTTCGAAACGCTGACCGTCCTGTCTGCCGTGCCGTGTCCCACGAACACCGGTTCCTCCACGGCCCCGATCCACTCGTTGGAGCGGAACTGGTCGACCATCAACCAGGCAACGGGCGCGAAGGGGTAGCGCTCGGCGGCAACGCTCACCGCAGAATAGAACGGCGTCTCCAAAAGCAGCGCCTCGGCCTCGCGCTGGCTGGCCACCCACACGGCAGGCGACGCGCCCAGCGAGCGGCCCCAGACGACGATCTCGTCCTCGCGCCCTGCCAGCCAGTCGAACGCCGCTATAGCATCGGCGAGAAGATTGTCCTGGGTAATTTCGCCAGGCGAGAGCGGAAAGCCGCGATAATCGACCGACAAAAAGCCGTACCCCGCCGCGGCAAAAGCGATGAACCGCTCATATTCGGACGAAAAGCTGCCTGAATTGCCTTTGAGATACAGAATGGTTGGCTCATCGCCCGACGGCGGTGCGTACCAGCCGGTAATCACCTCATCATCGCTCGTTGGGATCGTGACGATCTCGGCGTCGAGCCCGACAGCCGCAGGATCGTAGGTCTCCCCGGCCGGACTGAAGAAAAACGCTCTCTGATTGACATAGAGAAAGGCCAGCAGCCCACCATAAACGACGATCAAAAAAACCAGAACGCCGATAATGATCTTCTTGAGCATTTCCGATTTCCTCCCGGCCGCCTCTATCTCTGATACCGCCGGGAGGAATGTTCGTCTAGGTCAGCGCCTCTTCACCCAGTGCCACGCGGAACGCCCGCTGGAAGACCTCAAGAGGCTGGCCGCCCGAAATGGCGAACTGGTTGTTGAAGATAAAGAACGGCACGCCATTGATGCCCTGCTCGCTGGCCGAAACCGCCATGGCTTTCGTGGTGTTGTTTTCCGCCTCGTCTTCAATCAGCTTCAGCGCCGCTTCGCGCGTAAACCCGTGATCGGCAGCAATGTCGGCCAGAAGCCCGTCGTCGGTGATGTTCTTGCCTTCGAGGAAATAAGCCGCAGCGAACGCCTTGGCCAAACCGTACTGGTGTTCCGGAGCGGCCGAGCGGATCAGCGTGTGGGGCTTGATTGTGGGATAGCTCATGGGCTGCACGCTGGTATCCAGCGGGACGCCCGCATCCCGCGCCGCGCCCTCGACACGCGCCTGCATGGCGTCGATATCGCCGCCATACTTGGCCTTGAGCCGTTCCTTTGTGTTCTGGCCCGTTTCCGGTGTCGTGGGATCGAGCAGGAACGGGTGATGTAAAATCTCGACGTTGACGTCCTCGGGCAGCGTGGCCAGCGCCTGATCGAGGCGCGCCGTGCCGATCAGGCACCAGGGGCAGACGACATCGGTGAACAGGTCGATGCGGATGGATCGGGTCATCTTGTATCCTTTTGCGTTGCCGCCAACATGGCCATTCGGCGCAGATCGCTCAAGTACGTACAGCGATGTAACCTGAACAAAATTCAGGGTTCAGGCGCGGGTCGCGATGAACAACCAGATTGCAATGACCACGAGCAAAAGACCAAACACGATGCCCAGCCGCTCCCGATGCTGCGGCTGGACGAAATAGGGCTGGAGGGCCGAGGCCCCCATGACGATGATGGTGTGGACAAGCGTGGCGGCCAGCACATAGATCGCCGCGAGAACCAGAAACGCCGAAGGTGTCGCCACATCCGCTAGGAAATTGGGCAGGACAGCCAGATAAAAGGCGGCGGCCTTGGGATTGAGCAGGTTGGTGACGAGGCCGCGGCGGAAGAACACCCAGTTCGAGACAGCCAGCGCGTGCTGCTCGATGGGGCGGCGAGCATCGCGCCATGTGTCATATCCAAGCCAGATCAGATACAGAATGCCGGCCCAGCGAATGGCCTGGTAAAGCCAGTCGATTTCACTGATCAGCGCTGCAAGCCCGATCGCTGCAAGCCCGCCGACGATCGCCAGGCCGAGCGCGACCCCCGTCACTGCAAAAAGCCCCGCCACCCTGCCTCTAGCGACACCGAGAATGGCGAGATAGGCCATGTTCGGTCCCGGCGTCAGCTCTATGGCGATGGCCGTGGCAAAAAAGGCGAGCAGGGTGGGCAGACTCAGCGTGTCCATGATTGAGAGTGGAACGCCCTGCCCCAAAAGAAAAGGGCCCCGGAGGGCCCTTTATGATCAGTGGTTCATCGCTTTTACGATTGATTCGGTCATTTTCTTTGCGTCTCCGAACAGCATCATTGTGTTGTCTCGGAAGAACAATTCGTTCTGCACCCCGGCATAGCCCGCCGCCATGCCGCGCTTGATGAACAGCACGGTGCCGGCCTTTTCCACGTCGAGAACCGGCATGCCGTAGATCGGCGAGGTCTTGTCGGTCTTGGCCGAGGGGTTGGTGACGTCGTTGGCGCCGATCACGAACGCCACATCGGCCTGGGAGAATTCCGAATTGATGTCCTCGAGTTCGAACACCTCGTCATAGGGCACGTTGGCTTCGGCCAGGAGCACGTTCATGTGCCCGGGCATGCGGCCGGCGACGGGGTGGATGGCGTATTTGACGTCGACCCCGGCCGCCTTGAGCTCGTCCGCCATCTCGCGCAGCGCGTGCTGGGCCTGGGCAACCGCCATGCCGTAACCGGGCACGATGATGACTTTCGAGGCGTTCTGCATGATGAACGCTGCGTCTTCGGCCGAACCCTGCTTGACCGGGCGCTCTTCCACATCGCCGGAGGCCGCGGCGGCATCGTCGCCCCCGAACCCGCCAAGGATCACCGAGATAAAGCTCCGGTTCATGGCCTTGCACATGATGTAGCTCAGGATGGCGCCCGAAGAGCCCACAAGCGCGCCGGTGATGATCAGCGCCGTGTTGCCCAGCGTGAACCCGATGCCCGCTGCCGCCCAGCCCGAATAGGAGTTGAGCATGGAGACCACGACCGGCATGTCCGCGCCGCCGATCGGGATAATCATCAGCCCGCCCAGCGCCAGCGCGATCAGGGTGATGATCCAGAACAGGATCGGATCCTGGGTCACCGAGAACACGCCGACCAGAATGACCAGCAGCGCCCCCAGCCCCAGATGGATCAGATGCCGGGCCGGCAGAAGGATCGGCTTGCCGCTCATGCGCCCGTCAAGCTTGGCGAACGCGATGACCGAACCGGTGAAGGTGAACGCACCGATCGCCGTGCCGATGCTCATCTCGATGAGCGCCTGCATGTGGATATGCTCGGGCGTTCCGATACCGAAGGCGACGGGCGCATAAAGCGCAGCTGCCGCCACAAACACCGCGGCCAGACCGACCAGCGAGTGGAAGGCGGCGACCAGCTGGGGCATGGCCGTCATGGGCACGCCGCGGGCGATGAACGCCCCGATGCCGCCGCCGATGGCCAGCCCGCCGATGATCAGAACCCAGGCGAACGGATCGGTAGGTGCGGCGATGGCCAGCGTTGTGAGCACGGCAATGGTCATGCCGACCATGCCCATCGTGTTGCCCCGGCGCGCCGTTGTGGGCGAAGACAGCCCGCGCAGCGCGAGAATGAACAGCGCCCCGGCGACCAGATAGGCCAGGGCCGCGATATTTGCGGAAATCATGGTCTAGCCCTTCTTCTTGTACATCGCCAGCATGCGCTGGGTGACGAGGAAGCCCCCGAAGATATTCACCGACGCCAGGATCAGCGCGATAAAGCCGAACCAGCGGGCCGGGCCGGGTTCACCGACGCTGGCCACGCCAACGGCCAGCAGCGCGCCCACAACGATCACCGAGGAGATCGCGTTGGTCACCGCCATCAGCGGGGTGTGAAGAGCCGGCGTGACCGACCAGACGACGTAGTAGCCCACGAAGATGGCCAGTGCGAACACCGAGAGGAAAAAGAAAAAGGGATCGACGACACCGCCCATTATACGTCTCCGTCCGTCTTTTTGGCCGCAGGCGTTTTCGCCGCGGGCTTTTTGGCTGCTGTGGTCTTGGCCGCTGCTTTGGCTGCCGGCTTTTTGGCCGCCGTTGCCCTGGGCGCGGCAGGACGCGCGGGCGCCTTTGCCGCAGCAGGCTTGCGGGCCGGCTTTTCCTCGGCCGGAACCGAAACCGCCCCTGCGGTCGCAACCTTGGCCGCCCGGCCCGTGCCCGACGCTCCGGACTTGGCCGCCGGTTTGGCCGGAGCCTTGGCGGACGCTTTGGCGGCTGGCTTGGCCGGCGCCTTGGCGGTTGCCGTCTTGGCTGGCGCCGCTTCGGCGGACCCGGCAAAGTTCGGATGCACGATTGCCCCGTCGCGGGTCAGAAGCGTTGCCTTGACCAGCTCATCCTCCCAATCGACCTTGAGTGCCTTGGCATCCTTGTCGATCATCGTTTCCAGGAACGCCAGAAGGTTCTTGGAATAGAGCTGGGACGCCGTCGCGGCGATCTTGCCCTGCAGGTTGAGCAGACCGATGATCGTCACGTCCTTGTGCGCGATGGTTTGCCCGGGAACCGTCAATTCGATATTGCCGCCCCGCTCGGCGGCCAGATCGACAAGCACCGATCCCGGCGCCATCGATTCAACCATCGCCTTGGTGATCAGTTTTGGCGCCGGACGCCCCGGGATCAGCGCCGTGGTTATGACGATGTCCTGCTTGGCGATGTG
>DDGC01000013.1:52247-52876 GCA_002337455.1 Rhizobiales bacterium UBA1912
GCGTCCTTGAGCGCCTCGGTCATGATGAACTTGGCGCCAAGCGATTCAACCTGCTCGCCCGCAGCGGCCCGCACGTCGGTGGCCGACACAGCACCACCCAGCCGCTTTGCAGTGGCGATGGCCTGCAGCCCGGCAACCCCGGCCCCCATCACGAACACCTTTGCAGCGCGCACGGTGCCCGCCGCCGTCATCATCATCGGCAGCGCCCGGTCGTAAACCATCGAGGCTTCGATAACCGCCTGATACCCGGCAAGGTTGGCCTGGCTCGAGAGGATATCCATGACCTGCGCCCGGGTGATCCGCGGCATCAGCTCCATGGCAAAAACCGACAATCCAGCCTTGGCCAGCGCGGCCAGCGCCGCTTCATTGCCGAACGGGTCCGCAGTGGCCAGCACCAGCGCCCCCTTGGCAGCCCCGGCCAGCGCCGACGCTTCGGGCCGCCACACAGCAAGGATCACATCGGCGCCCTTGACCGCAGCCGAAGCACTCGCCTCAACCTTCGCACCCGCATCGGTGTAAAACCGATCGAGGATGCGAGACGCCTCCCCGGCTCCTTTTTCAACGCTCACTGTCGCCCCAAACCCAACAAGCTTGGAAACCGTCTCAGGCGTCGCGGCAACGCGAGGTTC
>DDGC01000003.1 GCA_002337455.1 Rhizobiales bacterium UBA1912
TCACCTCAAGAAATGACCGACGAAATATATAGAAAGCTGGGTATCTGAAGCGGCCCCTAAGCCGCCAAACCCCTTAGCTACCCCGGTCCTGACTGGCCAGGTCTTGAGGGGACACCCGCCGCCGCCTCCTTCGCTTCCCCGGTGAAAACCGGGGTCCAGCAGCATAGCCCGAGACTCCGCCGACAGTTGTTATGCTCATGGACCCCGGCGTTCGCCGGGGCAGCGACGGAGAGGGAAAAGACCCGGAGCCCTTCACCCTCTTGGTCACCCCGGCCTTGGGCCGGGGTCCAGTACACTCAGCTTTTCCGATTGCGCCCCGAACGGCACCTTACGCAAACGACCGGCCTATCCGAACAGGTCCAGCGTCAGTTCCGGCTCGGGCGCGGGCCTTGGTTTTGGTCGCGCCTTGGGCTTGGCAGGTGTTTCGACCACAACGTTTTCAACCGCTTCGGGCGCCGGCGTCTCCACCACGGGCACCAGAGGTGTCACCCAGTCCCGCAGCGAAACAAGCGCACCGGGCACCAGCGAATAAAGCCGCCGTTGCCTGTCGGCCCTTACGGTCACAACGCCTGCATCGCGCAGCACCTTGAGATGCTGGGAAATTGCCGGCTGCGTCACGCTGGGAAAAGCAGCGACAAATGCGCCGGCCGGCAATTCGCCGCCAACCAGCATTTCGATCATCCGGCGCCGCGTGGGATCGGCAACAACAGCGAAAATGTCCATAAGCGCCGATTTATACACTCGGGTGCCGAGCGCAAGGGTGCCCGGCGCCCGGGCGTCTCAAGGCTGTGGAAATCTACTCCAGCAGCTCTGCCAACTCGCCCAAAGCCTCGTGCCATGCATCGATTGAAAATATCCGCGATTCAGCATCGGCATGCGCCTCGGCGATCTCGACGATGGTGATTTCCGTGCTTGAGCCGTCGACCGGCGCAAACGTCACGATCAGCGTGCTGTCGTGTTCGGCGTCCTCACCCTCCATGTGCCAGAGCTCGACCAGCTTGCGATCCTGCTCGTAGCTGGCCACCGTGCCGCTGATGACATGGCTCACGCCCGGCTCGTCGGCATCTGAGGTCTCGAACCGGAACTTTCCGCCCTCGAACGGCTCGAACTCGACAATTTCAGCCTGCCATTGCTCGAGCAACGCCGGATCGGTCCACGCCGCGAACAGCTCGTCGGCCGGTGCGTCGATGGTGCGCGACAGGGTAATGGAATGCTCCGCCTGATCTGTCATGTCAGTCTCCCGTGTTGGGCAGCAATGCCGTCAACAGCCCCACCAGCGGCAGGAAAGCGCAAAGCTGGAATACAAAAATGATGCTCGTCGCGTCTGCGACAACCCCGAGCACGGCGGCCCCGAGCGCACCCATGCCGAAGGCAAAGCCGAACATAAGGCCCGCAATCATGCCAACCCGGCCCGGCAGCAATTCCTGCGCATAAACCAGAATGGCCGAGAATGCCGAGGCCAGGATGAAGCCGATAATCGCCGTCAAAACGATCGAAAGCTCAAGCCCCACATAGGGAAGGGCCAGTGTAAAGGGAAGGGGGCCCAGGATCGACACCCAGATCACAACCTTGCGTCCGACCTTGTCCCCCACCGGCCCGCCGATAAACGTGCCCGCAGCCGCTGCGCCGAGAAAGACGAAGAGATAGAGCTGGGCCGAAGACGCGTCCAGGCCGAACTTCTCGATCAGGAAGAACGAATAAAAACTGGTCATCGAGGCCATGTACACATTCTTGCTCATCACCAGCATGGCAAGAATGGCAAATGCTCCGATTAACCCGGAGCGGGAAAGCCCGTGCGTGCGCGCCGCCACGGGCTGGGGCTTTTTCATCCGGTTCTGGCCCGCATACCAGCGGCTGACGGCAAACAGCACGGCTATGGCTGTCAGGGCCACCATGGCAAACCATGAGACGCTACCCTGGCCCCGCGGGATGATGATGAACGCTGCAAGCAGCGGCCCCATGGCCGTCCCAACATTGCCGCCGACCTGAAACAGCGACTGGGCAAAACCCAGCCGCCCGCCCGAGGCCATGCGTGCGACGCGCGAGGATTCGGGATGAAAGATCGACGACCCGACCCCGATCAACGCCGCAGCGACCAGCAGCATTGGAAAGCTCGACGCAACCGAGAGCACAAGCAGCCCGCTCAGCGTCGAGCACATGGCGATGGGCAGCGAATAGGGTTTTGGATACTTGTCCGTGTAGTATCCCACCAGCGGCTGCAGGAGCGACGCCGTCAGCTGGTTAACCAGCGTAATCAGCCCGATCTGGGTAAAATCGAGCGCATAGATCTCGCGCAACAACGGATAGACCGCAGGCAAAAGCGCCTGCATCAGATCGTTGAGCATGTGCGAAAAGCTGATGGCGAACAGAATCCACAGGGACGTGGTTTGTCGCGCGGGCTGGTGCTCCGCTGTCGTGGCGGTCATGAGAATAAATCCGGAAAGGCAGCGGCGTGGTGTGTCCACGCCGCTCTTGTTTTCCGAAAAGGGTTACGTCCGGCCCGAACTTTCGTCAAGCGAACCCGGACAGTCGGCTCACGGGTTGGAGGGGGTCTCGCTCTTTAAATCCTCTGGCTCGACATGGTCCGTCTGCTGTTCAAGCGGCGGATCGTTGCGGGTTTTCCAGAGCGAATAAACCACCCCTGCAGCCAATATCGAAATCGTGACGATCAGCGAGAGCAGCGTGTCGATGTGAATATGCAGCGGCACGAGGAAAATCTTGATGCCCACGAGGATGAGCACGATCGCCAGCGCGGTCTGAAGATATCTGAAGCGTGCCATGGCGGCCGAAAGCGCGAAGAACAGTGCCCGCAACCCGAGAACCGCAAAGACGTTCGAGGTATAGACGATGAACGGGTCCTGCGTGATCGCAAAGATGGCCGGCACCGAATCGACGGCGAAAATCACATCGACGATCTCGACCATCAGCAGCGCCACAGCGAGCGGGGTCAGCCAGAGCACCAGCTTGCCCGATTTGGGGTGCGGCTTTTCGACGAGGAACTTGTTGCCGTGAAATTGCGGCGTGATCCGGAAATGCTTGCGCAGGAATTTGAGGATCCTGTTGTTCTCGATGTCCTCTTCCTCTTCGACCTTGGTGAACATTTTCACCCCGGTAAAGATCAGGAAGCCGCCGAACAGGAACAGGATCGGCTCGAACGATTGCACCAGCGCCACGCCGGCGCCGATCAGGATGGCGCGGAACAAGAGCACACCGATAATGCCCCAGAACAGCACGCGATGCTGATAGACTCGCGGTACGCCCAGAAACGCAAAGATCGTCGCGATGACGAAGATGTTGTCCATCGCAAGGCTCTGCTCGATGATGTAGCCGGTGAAATATTCCAGTCCGGCATCAGCTCCGCGTACCGCCCACACCCACGCACCGAACGCCACGGCGACGGCGACATAAAAGCCATAGAGAACAAAGCTCTCCTTGGCGCTGATCTCTTTTTGCTCCTTATGCAGGAAGCCGAGATCAAAGATCATGATCGCAACGACGATCACGATGAAAGCAACCCAGAACCAGGCAGGGGTATCCAGGAACGGGGTCGATAAAAATAAAGCGAGATTTTCCATCGCCGGGACCTTCTCCATGTAAAAGTGGAGCAGTTCCGACATCACGTAGCGATCAAAGGCGCTACGCCAGAGGGGCCCGGCACTGCGCGGCGAGATATACGCTCTTTTTCCCCCCTATAAAAGGGGTGCCGATAAAACAACGCGAGCCGGTCAAAGCCCGTGCTTTTCCAGAGTATCTATATATTCGTCCATGACCGTTTCCCGGTCGCGGCCCGAATCCCAACCGGCATCGATCTGCGCCTTGATCGCCGGGTCCAGCGCATCCCACTTGGCCTCCCAGTCCTCGCTGTTGGCAATCCAGTACCCGACCAATTCGTACCGCTCAGGCGGAAAGCCCAGCTCCTTGCGCACGAATTTGCGGATGCCGCGGACCACCTTCTGCTCGCCGGCGACCCAGACATAGCCGGGCGTGGCGGGCAGGGGCACGCCGCGCACGATCTCCTCGAGCCGGCTGGGCGCAACCCCATTGCCGCAGCCATGCAGCCAGGTCACCGTCGCGGCGCCGTGATGGGGCAGGATCTGCTCGTCGGCTTTCTGAGCGACTTCAACGAACACCCGCGACTGAACGTGCTCGGGGGTCTGCTCGAGAATGCGCGACAACGCCGGCAGTCCGGTTGCGTCGGCAACCAGCAATTGCCATGCATAGTCCTTGGGCGGAGTGTAAAGCCCACGCGGCCTGTTGATCGTTATGTGATCGCCCGGCACGGCTTTCTGGGCCCACTCGCTGGCCATGCCCCCTTCGTGCACCACGAAGTCGACATCGATGGTGACATCCTCGCCATCCTGCGCAAAGCGCCGCACCGTATAGGTCGAACACCGCACGGCATCCTGTCCGTCTGGGTAAGTCCAACGGCCATCCTCGGTGATGTGGGGAAGATGGAGCTTGCCGGTCTCTTCGTTGGGAAAGAACAGCCGCAGATATTCGTCACCAATTCCCGTCGTCTGGAACGCCTTGAGCCCCTCGCCGCCAAACGTGAGCCGCACCATGCCGGGCGTCAGCGCCTGCCGGTCAAGCAACGTCACATCATAAAACATCTGGCTCATCGCGCTCGCTCCGCCGGTGGACATCTCACGCACCGGGATAATTTATCTTGATAACAACAGTCAAGAATTTAAGCACAAAAACAAGCGGGGTTCCGCGCGCGAGAGGCGCGGGTCATAATCGACGTGCCTCAAATTTGATTTGATACTTTGGCGTATCGTTGTGGGGCAATTGAAAGCAGGCTACAGGCCAGCAGATTGTGACCGTTGCAAATCGGCCATCGTCGTCCCGTTGGCCGGTATTTTGGGGGAATTATGCGGCATTTCGTATGCGCCATGTGCGTCGTGGGGTTGGTCGGCTTTCCAACCGGCGTCAACGCGCAGGCTCTGGGTGCGACGCATTCGGTTTCAGTTGGGCTGTCTTTTCGGTTCTGATCGCATCCACTGCAGTCGTCACTAAGACTGACCGATGAGACGACTCTTAAAACTGACCTGTACGTCGAGGGCCGTAGGCGGCCAGTTTTCCACAGGCCGCGTTGCCCGCGCCAAAAGTGCATCGGCTTGTTTGTGGATTTGCAGGCTATTGGCTCCCCGGGCCGGATTCGAACCAGCGACCAACCGGTTAACAGCCGGTTGCTCTACCACTGAGCTACCGGGGAACGCGTAGCCTGCTCGGCAGGTGGCGATCATCTAGCCAATTTGGCGGCGCTTGCCAACCCCCCATTTGCCATTCATGCATCCGGATGGGTGACCCGGCGCGAAAGGGCCAGCAAGTCGGCCAGATCGTTGACCCCTGCAAACGGGTTTTCCGCGCTGATCGGCGCATAGTCGAGCCGCCGCGCGCCAAGCGCTGCCTGAACGTCCCGGATGCGCGGCCCGCGTGGGGCAGGGGGGATGGCCTCGAGATGGTCGATAACCGGATCGGGGCGCCACAAGGCGTTGGTGGGATAATCGCGGTCCCCAAACGCACTGACAACGCAGTGAGTCGCCCCGGTGAGCAGCGCCGTCGCGCGCTCGGCAAAATCGGCCGGCCAGAACGGCGTATCCACCGAAACCGATAGCATCAGAGCGCCCGGCGCGTGTTCGCGCACCCACAAAGCCCCCGCCAGCAGTCCCGCCGCGGGCCCGGTGATTCCACCCTCGGCGTCAGCGACCGAAACCAGGTGCGGTGCGAGGGCAACGCCATCCGAACCGCTGGAAACCACTATAGTCCCGCACTGATGCTCAAGCGCACGCGAGACCCAGTCGATAAGCGCGCGATTGTCGAGCCGAAGATGTGCTTTTCGTACGCCGCCCAACCGTCGACCGCCGCCCCCGGCCAGAATCAATCCAACGATTTTCATGGGCTTCGTCCTGTAATTCCGGCTGTCCACATATCCGATGCAGCCGTTCGGCATAATGCGATAGCCCGATTTTCACAAAATTCAGGTCACCGCCGCATCCGGCCTTGCCTAACTCCCCCAAACTACAATAAAACCCCGCTCCAGAGGCCTCGTGGCGGAGTGGTGACGCAGCGGATTGCAAATCCGTCCACACCGGTTCGATTCCGGTCGAGGCCTCCATTTCCCTTCAAAGCGTCACAGTTTTCCGAGGACCCCGCGCTGTCCTCACCGCCCGGCCGCGCTCACCACAAACTCGAGGTCGTCCGCAACGGCCTGCCAGTAATGGGCTGTGGCAAACTCGACGCGCGTGATCGATTTGTAGTCGGCGGCGAAATAAACCGGCCCATAGGCCGAAAGCGCAAACTGGTCGTCATGGACCAGCGTGTCGCCGCGCCAGGCGCGAATGCGCAAGGTTTCGCCCTCCGCGCTGCTCCAGGCCACGCCAAAATTGCCCCCCACGAAATCGAACGGCGTATCGCTGAAGGTCGCCGTAGGATGGCCCGAGCTTGTATAGGCGACAAATTCGCCCGAAACCGTGTTGTTGATATAGCCCTCGCCCTCATAGAATCGGCCGTGGGTGGCAACCCAGTTCTCCCACCGCAGGCCTCCATATCCGTTCGGCACTTTGAGCAGTTGATCGCCGACGATAAGATCGTCAAAGCCGACGATCACCGCTTCGCCCTCGGTGCCCGTTTCGTCCGTCCAGTCCTGTGGCAAGGCGACCGGCATGAGGCCAACCTCCACCTCGCGTGCGCCGACGGTCCAGCCCCCCGGCGTCGCGGTAATACTGTAATTGTCATGCTTGTCAGGTTGAACCCGAACGGCTTCGCCATTGGGCCCCGCGGCAACAATCGCCTCCGATGACGCGCCCGATCGGCCCCGAATCTCGATGTCGGGAACAAGCCCGACCGGCTGGGGCAAACTGGCGGCAACGATATCGCCCGGCGCACCTTCGAGAATGGACATGGGAATGGTCTGTTCGCCATTTCCCGTCGTTATGGTCCAGCCCGGAGGCGGCATAACCCGGAAGCTGTAGGGGCCGGCCTCCGTAATCTCGGCGCCGGCGACCGCCAGCGAGGCATTAAAATTGGCGTAACCGCCAACATTTGTGCGTGCCATTGCGAAAAGTCCTGATGGCATCAGCAATTCCACGGCAATATCGACGAACGCCCGATCCCCCAGATCGTATGTGCCATTGGCATTGATATCGCGGAAAACGAACGAGGAGATATTCATCGAGCCGTTGTTGGGCCCATTCCAGTCACGCGACCCGTAATAAATGTCCTGCGAGATCGCCGGTAGCGGCCCGAGCAGGACAGGAGCCATGACGATGAGAACTCGTAGTGCCCGGGAAAACAGCATGCTTCCTGCCTTGTTTTTGTATGCAGCGAGAGGCTGACCAACTTGTCCTGCCGGGTCAATCCTCGGCAATAATCTTTGCGGCATTTGGGGCGGAACCTGCGGGCCATGTGGGACGTTTCAAATTGCCTGCCCAGTTGAGAACGACAAAAATGAAGACGACGACGATTCTGACTCCCATCCCCTCTCATGGCCCCACCACCGTGATGCCGAAGGGCAACACGGTTCTCGGCATGATCCAGGGAGCTGGACTGCTGGCCGCCGTCGTCACCATAGGGGCCGCGCTGCTCGTGATCAGCATCCTGTCGTGGCCGATCCGCCTCCTGCGCCGCCGCTTTGGGTACAACAGGACGCGGCTCTAGACAGACGGCTGTGCAGTCGGGCCGTTCGAGCCCCAGCTTGCAGCCTTTTCGCCCAGCTTACGGAATTTGTTCGAAGCGCCCTCGATACGGCTCGCCCATTCCGGATCAGGCACCTGGCCCTCGATCGCTTTGAAATAGACCTGCAGCATCGCAGCGATGGCAAACGGTTCGATGACCGCCGCCTTGACCGCCCAGGCAAAGATCAGCGCAAAGACAAAGCCGCCGGCCGACCATCCGCCCGGGATGAGATAGGCAACGGCAGCCGCCGGGGCCAGCATGACCAGAAACACGAGGAAGGCCAGACCATAGGTAAAGACAGTGAGCCAGGCGGCGTTTTTGAGCATGGTCTTGTAGTTCTGACCGTAAAGCACCAGCGCCGTCTGGGCTGAGGCCCATGGGTTGGTCGAGCGTGTACGGATCGAATAGGCGAGAATCACCTCGTCGATCAGCCCGACCGCAATCCGCAGAAACGCCTTGACGATCCCCATGACATTCTGGAGTCCGGGGATGGGAAGGATCGAGGCGATACCCTGCACGATGCCCATGATCGCGCCGATCACGCCGCGCACCAGCTGGTCGATGGCGAACAGCACGCTTGCCTCGGCGAAGCGCTCCTTGACCACTGTGCTCGCATATTCGATCTGCCCGCGACCGTCGGGAATCGAATTGCCGTCGATCAATTCGGTCAACACAGCGATATGGCCCGCCTTGACGATATAGAGAATGTATTCGCGCAGGAAATAGAGGACGCCCGCAGTGAGCGCGAACCCGATGGCGCCACCCCAGAAGGTCGATGTCACCTGAAAGTCGGTGTCACCGAACGCCCCGACACCCCAGCCCACGCCGGCGCCCGTTCCGGTCACCAGCACATAGGCAACGGCAATGCCGAAATAGACGATTATTCGGAAAATGACGAAGGGCAAGGTCTTGCCCACAAGGCCGATCGACCGGCCGATTGAAAAATCCCACATGGTTTTGCGTCCCCTCGTGTGGCCCCTGCTGCGGCAGCCCGCCGCAGGGGGACCTTAGAGGGTTTCCAGCAAAAGTGGCTACTCACTTTTGCGGTTCGGAAAGCCGACAGGCAAAACCAGGGTTTCCAGCAAAATGCCTGCCCCCGGCTTGAACGGGGGTGGCTACTCACTTTTGCGGTTCGGAAATCCGACGGCTCAAATCACAGATTCCCGGCAACGACCGTTGTTATGTTCGCCGCACTTCCCCTTCGCTGCTCCGGCGAAAGCCGGAGTCCATGTGCGCTGCCGCGCCACCGGTGGCCGGCCGGACCACTGACTTGGCCCAGCACCACGCCTTGCCCCGCACGGATTCTGCAAGCCGTCAGGACCCGGGAATGGGCGTTCGCTCCGTCTGGAAAGCCGACCCGTCGGGGCTCGAGCGGAACATTGTCAGCGTGCCCGACCACAACAGGCGAACGGGATCTTCGGTGTCGTTGGACCAGCAGTGGCTGCGGTTGCCGCGGAAATGCAGGCTGTCGCCCGGGCCGACCACCGCTTCTTCGTCCTCGATGCGCAATGTCAGCCGGCCATCGAGAACATAAACGATCTCTTCGCCTTCGTGGTTGGCCACTTCTGAGCGGTAGCCAGGCGCGATGGTAATGAGAAAGGACGACAGCAAATTGCCCGGAAACTCGGCATGCAGTCTTTCATAAGAGATCAGCGAATCGTTGACGGAAAAACGCATCCGCTCGCCTGTCCGTGTCAGGGCATCCTGCGCGCTCGGCGTCGCTATGAAATAGTCGACCCCGACGCCCAGGGCGCGCGCGATCGAGGCCAGCGTGGAAAGGGAAGGGGACGCCTGATCGCGTTCGACCTGGCTCAGATAGCCCACCGATACACCTGACTGGGTACCAAGCGTTTGCAGGGTCATGCGCAGGGAGTGGCGCCGCGCGCGGATCAGGGCGCCAACTTTCGCCGCCTGCAGGCTGTTGGCGATTCCTTCGGCGCGGTTCATGCGATCCCCCTTCATTCATGCCAATATGAACTTTATCCAGTCGGCCCGGTTTGACCAACCCATAAACGCGGGCGCCCGCGCGGCTGAATCGGGCGGGAAAGCCCTCTGAAAACGTCAATATTTACCGCTGGTTAACCCTATTTACGTGGCATTTGAGCAACAATGCTTCTTTGCCCTAATCCTGCCACGAGGCGGCCCCACTTCGTCCGCACTCGGAAACGACAGTCCGGCCCATCGCATTGGTGCGGAATTCCGTACGGCGCAGTTGTGGCAGCAGGGCAACACTCCCGGCCCTGTTCTCGGATTGCCGCTCTCGGAACGGAACCAGTGCTCACCGGCACCCATTAGTTGCACACCAGCCGGTATAAAGGAGAATACATATGAACTCGCTCAAGAAAGTGGCCCTCGCTGCCCTTCTGTCCACGACCGCTTTCGGCGGTGCTCTCGCTGCTGACGCCATCGGCGTCCCGGCCCCGGCCATTCCGGCTCCCGCTCCTGTTTACGACGCCGGTAGCGGCTTCGATTGGAACGGCTTCTATGCTGGTGCAAGCGCCGGCGCCCAGAACAACATCGACGCTGGCGAAACCGAATGGACCATTGGTGCCCAGGCTGGTGTGAACGCCCAGTTCGACTTCTTCCTGGTCGGTGCTGAAGTTGCCCTCGACGGCGTCTTCGACGATCCGGACATGTACGCCTACGGTTCGGCTCTGGCCCGTGGTGGTGTTCTGGTCACTGAAGAACTGCTCGCATACGGCGCCGTCGGTTACGGCACCGACTTTGATGCTGCGACCGGCGTTGGCGATCACATCCTTGCTGGTGGTGGTCTCGAATTCGCAGCAACCGACGACGTTTCGGTCCGCGGCCAGTACCTCTATGGTTGGGATCAGTCGGGCGACGCGACGTCGAGCGACATCCACAAGTTCCAGATCGGTGCGAACTTCCACTTCTAATCGATCTTCAACGACGATTCTCAGACGGCCCCGCCTCGTGCGGGGCCGTTTTCGTATACGGTTTCGTAAGGTTACCAAAATCCCTGTGCCACAAAGGCAACAGGACGGAGAATTGATGGCAATATTGTGCCGTTTGAGGGGGTTGAGGGCCTGAAAGGTATTGGAATTGGGCAAGGATTGGGCAATATGGAGGGAGATCAACCCCCGTGCTGTGAGGTACTATAATGTCCATGCTCAAAACTACGCTGCTTGCTGCAGCTGCTACCGTTGCCTTCGCTTCGGCCGCTCAGGCTGCTGATCCGATTATGCCGATGCCCGTGACCCCGGTCGCTCCGGTTGTCGATCCCGTTTACGACTGGTCCGGCTTCTATGCTGGTGTCCGCGTCGGTGGCCTCAATGACACTGTCGATACCGACTGGCTCATCGGTGGCGAGCTCGGCGTGAACGCACAGTGGGACATGTTCGTCCTCGGTGCTGAAGTTGCCCTTGACGGCGTGTTCGGCACTCCCGACACCTATGCATACGGCGAAATCACCGCTCGTGGCGGTGTGGCATTCTCCGAAGTGCTGCTGTACGGCACCGCCGGTTACGGTACCGACTTTGATGCTGCCGCCGGTGTTGGCGATCAGTTCCTTGCCGGTGTCGGTGTTGAGTTCGCTGTTTCCGACAGCATCTCGGTCGATGGCCGCTATGTCTACGGTTGGGGCGTTGACGCCGCTGACGACGACATCCACAAGTTCACCATCGGTGCGAACTTCCACTTCTAGGATCGGAGCGCGGCCCGGAAAAGTTTCAGACTTTTCCGGTTCGGCCGCGCGGCTGGCAAGGCGGGGGCAACGCCAGCTAATAACCGATTTCGAAAAACGGTCCGGCATTTGCCGGGCCGTTTTTTTTGTTGCCAATGTTTGGCAATCTGATGGGGCAACTTCACACAAGTCCGTAGATTTTCGCGCCATTGTTGCCCATGTTTTTGGGCGTGGGGCAGGGCGCAATTTTAGTAAAATTTTATCCACGTTTGCAGGCTTGGCTTGAGAGCTGGGCCATCAGCGCAATAATGGCGTCAATTAACCTTAATGGAGTGACGCCAATGTCTTTCGCTGTTCGCATGGCGGCCGTTCTCGTCGCCGGCCTGTCCTTCGCCGGTCACGCCTCTGCCCAGGATTACGGGCCCTACGGGGTCACCGGATCGACCAGCCTTGGAAGCGGCTATGGCTTTGATTGGGATGGCTTTTATGCCGGCGTTTACGGCGGCGGCGTTCCCTTCGGATCCACATCCTGGAACGCCGGCGTGTTCTCTGGCGTCAACGTTTCAATCGACACCGCCGTCGTCGGTATCGAAGCCCAGCTCGGCGCCGATCTTGATGGCACCAACTCCATTGACGCCCTCCTGCTCGGCAAGGGTGGTGTCTCGCTCGGCAGCACGCTGGTCTACGCCACCGGCGGCACCGGCATCGTCTCCGGCGGTTTCGGCTATGCCCTTGGCGGCGGTGCGGAATACGGCTTCACCGACTACATGAGCGCGCGCGGTGAGGTGCTCGGTACGGGCGCCTGGGGCTCGATGCCTTCGGATATGCGCGTTACCGCCGGCCTGGCGTTCCATCTCTAGGATAGATCGCGGGCACTGGCCGGTGCTGATCTCGAAAAAGTGTTTGCGGGCAGGTCATTGGCGCGCAATCCGATTAATCGCATTCAAGCCCGCCAAACTGGGCGGGCGGCCTGCATTTGCCCTTGAAACCGGCGCCGTCGACCGGGTCGCAATCTGACTTTCAAATATGATTGAAACAGTCAGTTTTATCTCCCCTTGAAACCACATAGGGGGTGGGTTAAGCCCTGTCCAAAGACAGGGGCTCGGATAGCCGCGAGTCCTTTCGCTCGGCTCCCAACCGGGCCCTATTGAAGGCTTGGCTGTCAATGAACGAACTGCTCAGCGCTTATCTGCCGATTCTGATTTTTGTGGGGCTCGCCGCCGTCATTGGTTTGGCGCTTCTGGTTGCTCCATTCCTGATCGCCGTAAAACGCCCCGATCCCGAAAAAGTTTCCGCCTACGAATGTGGTTTCGTCGCCTTCGACGATGCGCGCATGAAGTTCGATGTCAGGTTCTACCTGGTCGCGATTCTCTTCATCATCTTCGATCTCGAAGTGGCGTTTCTTTTCCCCTGGGCCGTGGCCTTTGGGGAGGTCGGCTGGTATGGCTTCTGGTCGATGATGATCTTTCTCGGGGTCCTCACTGTCGGCTTTATCTATGAATGGCGCAAAGGTGCTCTGGAATGGGATTGAGCGACAACAATACTTTGGTTGCACCCCGGCCGCGTGGCGTTCTCGATCCCGCGACCAGCCTGCCTGTCGGCGCGACCGATCCGTACTACGTCGAAATCAACAACGAGCTGGCCGACAAGGGCTTTCTCGTTACCTCCACAGATGAACTCATCAACTGGGCCCGGACCGGGTCTTTGATGTGGATGACGTTCGGGCTCGCCTGCTGCGCCGTCGAAATGATGCAGATGTCGATGCCGCGCTACGATTGCGAACGCTTCGGTTTCGCTCCGCGCGCGTCCCCGCGTCAGTCCGATGTGATGATCGTTGCCGGCACGCTGACCAACAAGATGGCCCCTGCGCTGCGCAAGGTCTATGACCAGATGCCCGAGCCGCGCTACGTCATCTCCATGGGCAGCTGCGCCAACGGCGGCGGCTATTATCACTATTCCTACTCTGTGGTGCGCGGCTGTGATCGTGTGGTGCCGGTCGACATCTACGTCCCCGGCTGCCCGCCGACCGCCGAAGCACTGCTCTATGGCGTGCTCCTTCTTCAAAAGAAGATTCGGCGCACCGGAACCATCGAGCGATAAGGCCAATCAATGGAAGACGCTCTTTCTGAACTCGGCGAGTACATTGCGCTCAAGCTGGGCGAAGCGCTCGATGGGTACAACGTCGCTTTTGGCGAGTTGACGCTCGAGGCAAAGCCCGACGCGATCCTCAATGTCATGCGCACGCTGCGCGATGATCCGCGCTGCCAGTTCATTTCCATCATCGATGTCTGCGGCGTGGACTATCCCGAGCGCGCCCAGCGTTTCGACGTGGTCTATCACCTGCTCAGCCCGCAGCAGAATCTGCGCATTCGCGTACGGGCCGTGACCGATGAAGTCACACCTGTTCCGTCCATCACCGGCGTCTTCCCCGGGGCGGACTGGTTCGAGCGCGAGGCCTACGACCTGTATGGAATTCTGTTCTCCGGCCACCACGATTTGCGCCGCATCCTGACCGACTACGGCTTTGACGGACATCCGCTGCGCAAGGACTTCCCGCTGACCGGCTTTGTCGAGGTCCGCTACGACGAAGAGCGCAAGCGCGTGGTTTATGAGCCGGTCAAGCTGGCGCAGGAATTTCGGAATTTCGATTACCTTTCGCCTTGGGAAGGCACCGATTATGTGCTGCCAGGCGACGAGAAGGCCAAGCAATGACCGAGCACGACGTTCGCACGTTCAACATTAACTTCGGCCCGCAGCATCCTGCGGCTCACGGTGTTTTGCGGCTCGTCCTCGAGCTCGACGGCGAAGTGGTCGAGCGCGTCGATCCCCATGTCGGCCTGCTGCATCGTGGCACCGAAAAGCTGATCGAGGCCAAGACGTATCTTCAGGCCATCCCGTATTTCGATCGCCTCGACTACGTGGCGCCGATGAATCAGGAGCACGCTTTTGCCCTGGCAATCGAAAAGCTTTTGGGAATCGAAGTGCCGTTCCGCGGGCAGCTTATCCGTGTGCTCTATTCCGAGATCGGCCGTATTCTCTCCCATATGCTCAACGTCACGACGCAGGCGCTCGACGTCGGTGCGCTGACGCCGCCGCTTTGGGGGTTTGAGCAGCGCGAACAGCTCATGGTTTTCTATGAGCGCGCTTCGGGCTCTCGCATGCATGCAACCTATGTGCGTCCCGGTGGCGTGCATCAGGATCTGCCGCAGGATTTGATCGATGACATCGCCAAATTCACCGAGACCTTCCCCAAAGCGCTTGAGGATCTCGATCAGCTGATCACCGGCAACCGCATCTTCAAGCAGCGCAACGTGGATATTGCCACGGTTACGCTTGAGGACGCCTGGGCCTGGGGCTTTTCCGGCGTCATGGTGCGCGGCTCGGGCGCTGCATGGGATCTGCGCAAGAGCCAGCCCTACGAATGTTACGATCAGCTCGAATTCGACATCCCGGTCGGCAAGAACGGCGATTGCTACGACCGCTATCTCATCCGCATGGAAGAGATGCGCCAGTCAAATTCTCTCATGCGCCAGTGTATCGATCTGCTCAATTCGCCCGAAGGGCAGGGGCCGGTTTCGACAATGGATGGCAAGGTCGTGCCGCCCAAGCGCGGTGAGATGAAGCGCTCGATGGAAGCGCTGATCCACCACTTCAAGCTCTACACCGAAGGCTTCCGCGTGCCCGAAGGTGAAGTTTACGCCGCCGTCGAGGCCCCCAAGGGCGAATTTGGCGTCTATCTCGTGTCCGATGGCACCAACAAACCGTATCGCTGCAAGATTCGCGCCCCCGGGTTCGCGCATCTGCAAGCCATGGATTTTCTCTGTCGCGGGCACCTTCTGGCCGACGTCTCGGCCATTTTGGGTTCCCTCGACATCGTGTTCGGAGAGGTTGATCGCTAATGAGCGTGCGTCGCCTTGCAGAAGAAACTGTCCAGCCGGCAAGCTTTTCCTTTTCGAAGGAAAATACGACCTGGGCAAAAAAGCGCATCGCCATGTATCCGGCTGGCCGCCAGCAGTCGGCGGTTATTCCGCTGCTCATGCGTGCTCAGGAACAGGATGGATGGGTCTCGCGCGCAACGATCGAATCCGTCGCCCAGATGCTCGATATGCCCTATATCCGAGTGCTTGAAGTCGCGACTTTCTATACCCAGTTCCAGCTCCAGCCGGTCGGCACCCGCGCCCATATCCAGGTTTGCGGCACGACTCCCTGCATGTTGCGCGGCGCCGAAGATATTCGCGCCGTTTGCCAAAAGCACATTCACACCGAGCCGCACCATCTCAATGACGATGGAACGCTGAGCTGGGAAGAGGTCGAATGCGCCGGCGCTTGCGTCAACGCTCCCATGGTGACCATCGGTTTCGATACATACGAGGATTTGACGCCGGAACGCTTCGAGGAAATCCTGATCGCCTTCCGCGACGGGGAGGGCGATAACGTTCCCACCGGCCCTCAAAATGGCCGTAAGTTCTCCGCGCCGCTTGAAGGGCAGATTACGCTATTGGCCGATCCGACCAAAGCGCCGCCGCATCAGGATACTGGTCGCGTTGAGCCCGAGCCGAAAGCGACGAAGCCGGGCCGTAAGCAAAAGATCGATGAGGAAGCTGCTCCGGCGATCAAGGGACCGTCTAAAGACGGCAAGGTTTCCTCTGACGAAGCTGAAGCCGCCGAAAAGAGGGCGGCGCGTCCCACACGACGTAAGCCCGACCAGGCTGCGCGCGAAGGCGCGACCGGCGCGGAATCCGCCGCTGTTGAGAAGACCGCCAGCGAAACGGGCCAGGAAACCAAGACCACCGGGCGCACGCCCGGCAAGGCCGACGAGACAATCGTAACATCGGTCGGTACGACGCCGGATAGCGCGCCGCTGTTCGAGCGCCCGGCCGGTGCAGCCGACGATCTCAAGCTTATTTCCGGGGTCGGACCTGTGCTTGAGCGCAAGCTTAACGATCTGGGCATCACGCGGTACGCGCAGGTCGCTGCATTTACCGATGCCGAGGCCGAACAGGTCGATGCGGTCCTCAATTTCAAGGGGCGCATCGCCCGGGATAACTGGAAGGGCCAGGCAAAAGCGCTGGCCGACGGTGGCGTTGACGAATATGTCCGCGTCTTCGGCAAGAAGCCGCGCTAGGGGATTTGATCGATGCTCACGGATCAGGATCGCATTTTCACAAATCTCTACGGCCAGGGCGATTGGGGCCTTGAGGGCGCGCGTCGTCGCGGCTCATGGAATGGCACCAGGGAACTGCTCGACCAAGGCCGTGAGTGGCTGACCAACGAGGTTAAGGCCTCCGGCCTGCGTGGCCGTGGTGGTGCGGGCTTTTCGACCGGCCTCAAATGGTCGTTCATGCCAAAGGTTAATGACGGTCGCCCGCATTATCTCGTCGTCAACGCCGACGAATCCGAGCCGGGCACCTGCAAGGACCGCGAAATCCTGCGTCACGACCCCCACCATCTTATCGAAGGCTGCCTGATCGCCGGGCGCGCCATGGATGCGCACGCTGCCTATATCTATGTGCGCGGCGAATTCATGCGCGAGCGCCAGCGGCTCGAAGCTGCTGTCGAGCAGGCGTATGAAGCGCGGCTCATCGGCAAGAACAATATCCACGGCTGGGACTTCGACATCATCGTCCATCATGGCGCTGGGGCGTACATCTGCGGCGAAGAAACCGCGCTGCTCGAATCGCTTGAAGGCAAGAAGGGCCAGCCGCGCCTCAAGCCACCGTTCCCGGCGGGTATGGGCCTTTATGGTTGCCCGACGACGGTGAACAACGTCGAATCGATTGCCGTCGTGCCCGAAATCCTGCGTCGGGGGGCGTCTTGGTTCGCTGGGCTCGGCCGAGAAAACAACACAGGCACCAAGCTCTTCTGCGTCTCCGGGCACGTCAACAATCCGGCGACCTTCGAAGAAGAAATGGGCATCCCGTTCGACGTGCTGATCGAAAAGCATTGCGGCGGCATTCGCGGCGGTTGGGACAATCTGCTGGCCGTAATCCCCGGCGGCTCGTCGGTTCCATGCGTGCCGGGTGAAAAAATTCGCACCGCGCATATGGATTTCGATGGCCTGCGCGAAGTCGGCTCATCGCTCGGCACCGCAGCGGTTATCGTCATGGACAAATCGACCGACATCATCAAGGCCATCTGGCGCCTTTCGGCTTTCTACAAGCACGAAAGCTGTGGCCAGTGCACACCCTGCCGCGAAGGCACGGGCTGGATGATGCGGGTGATGGAGCGCATGGTGCGTGGCGAAGCGCAGAAGCGCGAAATCGACATGCTGTTCGCCGTGACCAAGCAGGTCGAGGGACACACCATCTGCGCTCTGGGCGATGCTGCGGCATGGCCGATCCAGGGCCTTATCCGCAACTTCCGTCACGTGATTGAAGAGCGGATCGACGCATACACCTACAAGTCCACCTCCGATGGCGCTGTGCCCTCGGTTGCGGCGGAGTAAGAACCAATGGCGCAATTAAAGGTCGATGGCGAACTGATCGAAGTTCCCGATCACTTCACGCTGATGCAGGCCGCCGAGGCGGCGGGCGCGGAAATCCCGCGTTTCTGCTACCATGAGCGCCTGTCAGTGGCGGGCAACTGCCGCATGTGCCTGGTTGAAGTGAAGGGCGGGCCGCCCAAGCCCCAGGCGAGCTGTGCCATGAGCGTGCGCGATCTGCGCCCCGGCCCGAACGGCGAAGCGCCCGAAATGTTCACCAACACGCCGATGGTCAAAAAGGCCCGCGAAGGTGTGATGGAGTTCCTGCTCATCAACCACCCCCTCGATTGCCCCATCTGCGATCAGGGCGGCGAGTGCGATCTGCAGGATCAGGCCATGGCCTATGGCGTGGACACCTCGCGCTATTGGGAAAACAAGCGCGCCGTCGAGAACAAGCACATCGGTCCGCTGGTCAAGACCATCATGAACCGGTGCATCCACTGCACCCGCTGCGTGCGCTTCACCACCGAAGTTGCCGGCGTGTCCGAACTCGGCCTGATCGGCCGCGGCGAGGACGCCGAGATTACATCTTATCTCGAGCAGTCGATGACCAGCGAGTTGCAAGGCAACGTCATCGACCTTTGCCCGGTCGGCGCATTGACCTCCAAGCCCTATGCCTTTCAGGCCCGTCCCTGGGAACTCAACAAGACCGAATCCATCGACGTCATGGATGCCGTTGGCTCAAACATCCGGGTCGATTCCCGTAATGGCGAAGTCATGCGTGTCCTGCCGCGCATCCACGAAGGCATCAACGAGGAATGGATTTCCGACAAGACCCGCTTCATCTGGGACGGTCTGCGCACCCAGCGCCTCGACCGGCCCTATGTGCGCAAGAGCAAGAAGCTTCAGGCCGCATCCTGGAACGAAGCCTTCGCGGCGGTTGCTGCCCTGGTCAAGACCGCTGAGCTGGGCCGTATCGGCGCCATCGCCGGCGATCTGGCTGGTGTCGAGGAAATGTACGCTCTCAAGCAGCTTTTGACTGCGCTCGGCTCGACCAATATCGACGCCCGCCCTGCCGGGTCGGCGCTCAACCCGAAAAAGGGCAGGGGGTCGTATATTTTCAACCCCACCATCGCCGGGATCGAACAGGCCGACGCCATTCTCATCATCGGCGCCAATCCGCGCCGCGAGGCTGCGGTGCTCAACGCCCGCATCCGCAAGGCATGGCGCGCCGGCGGCGTGGAAATCGGTGTCATCGGTGAAGCCGCCGATCTGACTTATGATTACGCGCATCTTGGCGCCGGCATCGACTCGCTGTCCGACCTCGCTGCAGGAAAAGGCAGCTTCGCCAAGGTGCTCAAGAACGCCCAGCGCCCCATCATCGTCGTGGGCGAGGGTGCTGTCACGGGCGCGTCTGCCAAAAATGTTCTCGGACTTGCTACCGAAATCGCCAGGACCGCTGGTGCGCTGACTGCAGACTGGAACGGCTTTGCCGTCCTCCATAACGCAGCGTCGCGGGTCGGTGCGCTCGATATCGGGTTCGTTCCCGGACGCGGCGGTCTCGATACAGCTGGCATGCTTAAGGCGGCCGGCGCCGGGAAGCTCGACGTTATATTCGTGCTCGGCGCCGATGAAATCGACATGTCAACGCTTGGCGAAACCAAGGTGGTTTACATCGGAACGCACGGCGACGCTGGTGCCCACCGGGCCGATGTGATCCTGCCGGCCGCGACCTACACGGAAAAATCGGCAACCTATGTCAACACCGAAGGCCGTGTGCAGATGACGGCGCGTGCCGCCTTCGCGCCCGGCGATGCCAAGGAAGACTGGGCGATCCTGCGCGCGCTCTCGGCCGTTCTCGGCCAGCCGCTGCCCTTCGACTCGCTTTCGGCCCTTCGGGCGCGGCTTTATGGGGAATATCCCCATCTTGCCCAGCTCGATGCCATTGCGCCGGGCAGTGCTTCCGATGTATCCGCACTGGCAGATACTGCAGCGCCGAAGTCGACTTACACCCTGATCTCTCCGGTCGGCGACTTCTACCTCACCAACCCCATAGCGCGTGCATCCGCCGTCATGGCCGAATGTTCGCAGCTTATGTCGGGTCTGAAACAGGCCGCGGAGTAAGGCAGCGATATGGACTGGATTTTATACGCGCTCGACTATCTGCTCGGTGCCCCGATCCTCGGGTTGGGCACGATGGTTGGGTTTGTCTGGAAAGCGCTGCTGCTTCTGGTAACCCTTCTGGTGTTCACCGCCTACGTCCTGCTTGCCGACCGCAAGATCTGGGCCGCTGTGCAGATTCGCCGCGGTCCCAACGTGGTTGGCGCCTTCGGTCTGTTCCAGAGCTTTGCCGACCTTCTCAAATTCGTCTTCAAGGAGCCGGTTATTCCCGCCGGCGCCGATAAGGTCGTATTCCTCCTTGCGCCGCTGGTCAGCGTGCTTCTGGCGCTGTCGGCCTGGGCCGTGGTGCCGGTTGCCGAAGGCTGGGCGCTGGCCGATATCAACATCGGCATCCTCTATATCTTCGCGGTTTCCTCGCTGGGCGTCTATGGCATCATCATGGGCGGCTGGGCGTCGAACTCGAAATACCCGTTCCTGGGCGCTCTGCGGTCCGCGGCCCAGATGGTGTCATACGAAGTCTCCATCGGTTTTGTGATCGTCACGGTCCTTCTGTGCGTCGGCTCGCTCAATCTGACCCATATCGTGATGGCGCAGCAGGCCGGTGGCCTTGCCCACTTGCTCGGCGTTCCGTGGCTGACCTTCCTGAACTGGTTCTGGCTGCCGCTGTTCCCGATGTTCGTTATCTTCTTCATTTCGGCCCTCGCCGAAACGAACCGCCCGCCCTTCGATCTTCCCGAGGCCGAATCCGAACTGGTTGCCGGCTTCATGGTTGAATACGGCTCGACCCCATACATGATGTTCATGCTGGGCGAGTATGTGTCGATCATTCTCATGTGTGCGCTCACCACCATCCTGTTCCTGGGTGGCTGGACGGCGCCGATCGATCTGCCGCCCTTCACCTGGATCCCAGGCGCCGTTTGGTTCGTGCTCAAGCTATCGCTGGTCTTTTTCATGTTCGCCATGGTCAAGGCCTTCGTCCCTCGTTACCGCTATGACCAGTTGATGCGTCTGGGCTGGAAAGTGTTCCTGCCGATCTCGCTGGTCATGATTGTTGTCGTTGCCTTTGTTCTCCAGCTTACGGGCTGGGGCTGGCACGGCGGCATGGCATAAGGAGAGAACCACAAATGAAAGCCTTGCGGTTTCTCGACGCGCTGCTGCTCAGGGAGTTCGTATCGACGTTCTTTCTGGCGATGCGCTATTTCTTCGCGCCAAAGCCCACCATCAACTACCCGTTTGAAAAGGGCGAGGTTTCGCCGCGCTTCCGTGGTGAGCATGCCCTGCGCCGCTACCCCAATGGGGAAGAGCGTTGCATTGCCTGCAAGCTGTGCGAAGCGATCTGTCCGGCGCAGGCCATCACCATCGAGGCCGGCCCGCGCCAGAATGACGGCACGCGCCGCACGGTCCGTTACGACATCGACATGGTCAAATGCATCTATTGCGGCTTCTGTCAGGAAGCCTGCCCGGTCGATGCGATCGTTGAAGGACCAAACTTTGAATTTGCAACCGAGACGCGCGAGGAGCTCTACTTCTCCAAAGACCGTCTTCTGGCCAATGGCGACCGTTGGGAGCGTGAACTCGCTGCCAATATCGCCCTTGATGCGCCGTACCGTTAGGAGCGACAGGTGACCTTGCCGCTGTTTTTTTTCTACCTGTTTTCGGCCATCGTCATTGCCTCGGCGATCATGGTGATTTCGTCGCGGAATCCCGTGCATTCGGTGCTGTTTCTCATCCTGGCCTTCGTCAACGCCGCCGGCATATTCATGCTGGCTGGGGCTGAGTTTCTCGCGCTGATCCTGATTGTCGTCTATGTCGGCGCGGTCGCCGTGCTGTTCCTGTTCGTCGTCATGATGCTCGACGTGGACTTTGCCGAACTGCGCCGGGGCATTCTGCAATACGCTCCCATCGGCTTTGTGGTTGGCATTATACTGCTGCTGGAGCTTTTGCTGGTCGCAGGCTCGGCGTATCTGGCGCCGGACGTTGCGACGGGCGGCGTGCTCCCAATTGATGGTGGTGTCGAAAACACCCGTGCGCTCGGGCGCGTGCTCTACACCAACTATATTTATCTCTTCCAGGCGTGCGGCCTCGTGCTTCTGGTGGCTATGATCGGGGCGATCGTCCTGACCCTGCGTCACAAGCCGAACGTCAAGCGACAGGATATTGGCGCGCAGGTTGCGCGGACCAAGGCGACGGGCCTCGAGATCGTCAAGGTCGAGAGCGGAAAAGGGCTGTAAGGGGGATTATGATGACACCGGCAATCGGGCTCGGTCACTTCCTGACCGTAGCAGCAATTCTGTTCACCATTGGCGTGTTCGGGATTTTTCTCAATCGCAAGAACATCATCATCATTTTGATGTCGATCGAGTTGATCCTGCTTGCGGTCAACATCAACTTCGTCGCCTTCTCGTCCCATCTGGGCGATCTGGTGGGGCAGGTGTTCGCGCTTCTGATCCTGACCGTCGCCGCGGCAGAGGCCGCCATCGGCCTCGCGATCCTCGTGATCTTCTTCCGCAATCGGGGCTCGATTGCTGTCGACGACGTCAACATGATGAAGGGCTAGGGCGGCCATGATCCAGGCAATTGTATTCCTGCCGCTGATCGGCGCGCTGGTGGCTGGCCTTTTTGGCCGCGCCATCGGCCACAAGCCCGCGGAAATCATCACCACATCGCTGCTGATGATCGCAGCGGTGCTTTCGTGGATTGTCTTTCTGCCGTTCTTTCTGGGCGATGGCGAGGCCTATAAGGTCACCGTCCTGACGTGGATTCATGCAGGCGATCTCCAGATCGACTGGGTGCTGCGCGTCGATACGCTGACGGCGATCATGCTGGTCGTGGTCAACACGGTTTCCTCGCTCGTTCACCTCTATTCGATCGGGTACATGCACGAAGACCCGCATCGCGCCCGGTTCTTTGCCTATCTCTCGCTCTTTACCTTCGCCATGCTCATGCTGGTGACCGCCGACAACTTCGTCCAAATGTTCTTCGGCTGGGAAGGGGTTGGATTGGCGTCCTATCTGCTGATCGGCTTCTGGTACAAAAAAGAGTCCGCCCGCGCCGCCGCCGTAAAGGCGTTCGTCGTCAACCGCGTGGGCGACTTCGGCTTCTCGCTGGGCATTTTCGGCACGTTTTTTCTCATCGGAACCCTGGGCTTTGATGAAACCTTCGCCGCGCTTCCAGGCGTCGCGGAGGCTTCTATGCCGTTCCTGTGGTGGGACGCGCACGCGATGACGGTCATCTGCCTCCTGCTGTTCATGGGCGCCATGGGCAAGTCGGCGCAGTTCCTGCTCCACACCTGGCTGCCTGACGCCATGGAAGGCCCGACGCCGGTCTCCGCCCTCATTCACGCCGCCACAATGGTGACCGCAGGCGTGTTCATGGTCGCGCGGCTCTCGCCAATGTTCGAGATGAGCGAAGCGGCCACCCTGTTCGTCATCTATATCGGGGCCATCACCGCATTTTGCGCGGCGACCATCGGTCTGGTTCAGAACGATATCAAACGCGTCATCGCCTATTCGACAATGTCCCAGCTTGGCTACATGTTTGTAGCTCTGGGCGTCGGAGCTTATTCGGCAGGTATCTTCCACCTGTTCACCCACGCCTTCTTCAAGGCACTTTTGTTCCTTGGTGCTGGCTCGGTCATCCACGCGATGCATCACGAGCAGGATATGCGCAACATGGGCGGTATCGCCCGCAAGATCCCCATCACCTACGCCATGATGCTCATTGGCACGCTCGCCCTCACCGGTGTCGGTATTCCGGGCACATCATTGGGTTTTGCCGGGTTCTTCTCCAAGGACGCGATCATCGAGGCATCCTATGCATTCGGTGGCACGGCCGGCTCATTCGCCTTCTGGCTCCTGGTCATCGCCGCGCTGTTCACAAGCTTTTATTCATGGCGCCTTGTCCATCTCACTTTTCATGGGCCGACCCGCGCCGATCATCATACCTTCGATCATGCTCACGAGAGCCCGAACATCATGCTGATCCCGCTCTACGTCCTGGCTGCCGGAGCGGTGCTGTCGGGCGTTGTGTTCTACGATGTCTTCTTCGGCCATGCCGAGCACATCGAGCACTTCTTCCACGGCGCCATCGTGGTCGATGAACACATTATCGAGGAGGCCCACGGCGTTCCGACATGGGTCAAATGGTCGGCAACTATCGCCATGCTCGTCGGGTTCGCGACCGCCTGGTACATGTACATCCGCAACCCGGCCGCGCCAAAGCAGCTCGCTGCCGAACAGCCGCTGCTTTACAAGTTCCTGCTCAACAAATGGTACTTCGACGAGCTCTATGACCGCATCTTCGTGCGGCCCGCCCGCTGGATCGGAACGGCGCTCTGGAAAGGGTTCGATGACTGGCTGATCGATCAGACCCTTGTCGAGGGTCTTGGCCGCCGCGTCAGGCAGGTAACGGGCTACGTCACCCGCCTGCAGTCGGGCTATCTCTATCACTACGCCTTCGCCATGCTCATCGGCGTTGCCGCCCTTATCACTTGGGCCATCGCCGCCGGGGGACTTCTGGGATGATCCTTGAAAACAACATCCTGACCATCGTTACGTTTCTGCCGCTGGTCGGGGCCTTCTTCATTCTGCTGACCCCGGGGGGCGACGCCGTCGCCCAGCTCAACATCAAGCGTATTGCGCTTGCCACCACGGTCGTGACCTTCGTCTTCACGCTGGTCATGTGGGGCATGTTCGATCCAGACACTGCGGACTTCCAGTTCGTCCAGAACCACGTATGGCTTGGTGATGTCATCGGCTACCGCATGGGCGTCGACGGCATTTCGGTGCTTTTCATCGTCCTGACCGGGCTCTTGATGCCCATGTGTATCCTTGCGAGCTGGGATTCGATCACCTTCCGCATCCGCGAGTACATGGTGCTGTTCCTGGTCCTCGAAATGCTGATGATCGGCGTTTTTGCGACCCTCGATCTGGCCATGTTTTATGTGTTCTTCGAGGGCACTCTGGTCCCGATGTTCCTCATCATCGGCATCTGGGGTGGCAAGCGGCGCATCCAGGCGTCCTACAAGTTTTTCTTTTACACCTTCATCGGCTCAGTCCTGATGCTGCTGGCCATCATGGCCATGTACTGGCAGGCCGGAACGCTCGATATCGCGCGGCTGCTCGATTACGATTTCCCCGAGAACATGCAGTATTGGCTGTGGCTTGCCTTCTTCGCGTCGCTGGCGGTCAAGATGCCCATGTGGCCATTCCACCGCTGGCTGCCCGAGGCGCACGTCGAAGCGCCCACAGCTGGCTCGGTGATTCTTGCGGCAATTCTGCTCAAGCTGGGCGGCTATGGTTTCCTGCGCTTCTCGCTGCCTATGTTCCCCGATGCGTCACTGTATTTTTCGAACTTCGTGTTCTTCCTTTCGGTCGCCGCGATCATCATCACCTCGCTGGTGGCGCTGGTTCAGACCGACATCAAGAAACTCATCGCCTATTCGTCCGTTGCCCATATGGGTTTTGTGACCATGGGCATTTTCGCGGGCAATATTTACGGCGTTCAGGGCGCGATCTTCCAGATGATCTCGCACGGCATCGTGTCGGGCGCGCTGTTTTTGTCGGTTGGCGTCATCTATGACCGCATGCACACCCGCGACATCAACGCCTATGGCGGGCTCGTCGAGCGCATGCCCAGATACGCCTTCGCCTTCATGGTGTTCACCATGGCCAATGTCGGACTGCCAGGCACGTCCGGCTTTGTGGGCGAGTTCCTGACGCTTGTGGGCATCTTCCAGGTCAACACGTGGTTTGCGGTTTTCGCCACCACCGGTGTTATCCTCTCGGCCTGCTATGCGCTCTGGCTCTATCGCAAAGTCATCTGGGGTGCGCTCGAGAAAGAGAGCCTGAAATCCATTCTCGATCTCAATGCCCGCGAAATGGTGACGATCGTTCCCCTGATCATCCTCACCATTCTCTTTGGTTTTTACCCGGCGCCCCTGATGGACGCGATGGCCACTTCGGTGGGGGCGCTTGTCGATCAGTATCAGGCCGCCGTCGGCATCGAACCGATGTCTGCGCTTGTCGATGTGACGGTGCCTGCGGCCGAAGCCGCGGCGCCCGCCAGCACGGCTCATTAGGAGGTGAATGTGGTGTCTGAATTTGCCGGTTTCGCCTCTCTGGCGCCTGCCTATCCCGAAATGCTTCTCGCCGTTGGCGCCCTGGTGCTGCTGCTGGCTGGCGTCTTCGCCAAAAAGGAGATCGCCACTGGCATTACGGGCATCGCCATCGGGCTCCTGATCGCCATTGCCGTCTTGATCTCGTTTGTGCCCTCCGAGGGCGTGATCTTTTCAGGCGGATTCATCAATGACGGTTTTGCCCGCTTTATGAAGGTCCTGATCCTTGCGGGCTCGGCCTTCGCGCTGGTCCTCTCGGTCTCCAGTGCCGTCGAAAACGGCCTCAACAAGTTCGAATATCCGGTCCTCATCGTCCTTGCCACGCTGGGCATGATGATGATGGTCTCGGCCAACGATCTCATGAGCCTGTATGTCGGTCTCGAGCTGCAGTCTCTTGCGCTCTACGTCCTTGCTGCATTCAAGCGCGACAGTGGCAAGGCGACCGAAGCGGGCCTGAAGTATTTCGTCCTCGGCGCATTATCCTCGGGCATGCTGCTCTATGGCGCTTCGCTTGTTTACGGCTTCACCGGCCACACCCAGCTCGACCAGATCGCTGAGGCCGTAGCGCTCGGTGAACGGACTCCCGGCATCATCTTCGGTCTCGTCTTCCTCCTCGCAGGCATTGCCTTCAAGATATCCGCCGTCCCGTTCCACATGTGGACGCCTGACGTTTACGAAGGCGCACCGACCCCCGTCACCGCATTTTTCGCATCGGCCCCCAAGGTTGCTGCGATGGCGCTGCTCATCCGGATCGTGTTCGATGCGTTCGAGCCCATCGCCAGCGATTGGCAGCAGGTCGTGATCTTCCTCTCCATCGCCTCGATGGTATTGGCCTCATTCGCCGCTATCGGTCAGAATAACCTCAAGCGCCTCTTGGCCTATTCCTCGATTGGTCATGTCGGCTTTGCTCTTGTCGGTCTTTCGGCAGGCAACATCATCGGCGTGGAAGGTGTCGCCATCTACATGGCGGTTTACATCACCATGACCGTCGGGACCTTTGCCTGTGTCCTTGCGCTTAAAAACGACGATGGGTATGTCGAAACCATCGACGATCTGGCAGGGCTGGCAAAATCCCGTCCGTTCGTCGCGGCCATTCTGGCGCTCTTCATGTTCTCGCTGGTCGGCCTCCCGCCACTCGCCGGGTTCTTTGCCAAATGGCAGGTCTTCCTTGCGGCCATCGAAGCCCAGCTGTTCGTTCTGGCGGTCATTGGCATGCTGGCCAGCGCGGTGAGTGCGTTTTACTATCTGCGCGTCATCAAGGTTATGTATTTCGACGAACCCACGCAGTCCTACGCCGTGCCAGCGATCGAGCTGCGCGTGGTGATGGCGCTTACCGGCTTCCTGGTGCTCAGCTACTTCTTCACCGTCGGCGCGCCTCTGACGGCCATTGCCCACGCTGCTGCAAACTCTCTGTTCTAGAGCAGGGACGGGTGGTCGCCTTTCCCCTTCCCAAGAACGCGGTCGAGGCCGGTTATCGCGTAATCGGTTTTGACAGCGTGGGATCGACCAACGCCGAAGCCATGAGAGCCGCCATGGCGGGCGATGCGGGAAAGATCTGGTACGCCGCCCTGCAACAGACCGAGGGAAGGGGCCGCCGTGGTCGCGCTTGGGAAAGCCCCCACGGCAATCTCGCTGCTTCGCTGATGATGGTTCCCGATGCGCCGTCCTCTGGCTTGGCGGGCCTTGGCTTTGTCGCAGGCGTTGCGCTTAACGCCGCGCTGGCCCGCCTTATGCCAACAGCGGCAATTCGCAGTGGGATCGATGGAGCCGATGGCACCGGAGTGTGGGCAGGAAAAGTTGGAGACTTTTCCGGTTCGTCCACACGACAAAACGAAAACGCTAGCGACGGAGGCAGGGCGCGCATTGCGTTGAAATGGCCCAACGACGTGCTCGCCGACGGCGCCAAGCTCGCCGGCATCTTGCTTGAAGCACAAAAGCGCCCCGACGGTCGCACGGCAATCGTTATCGGCATTGGCGTCAATGTTGTCGCAGCGCCTGAAGGCTTGTCTTATCCAGCCACGTCGCTGGCGTCGCTGGGCGTACCCTTTGATGCGCGATCGGTCTTTGAGGCGCTGGCCGAAAGCTGGGTCGAGTGTTACGAGACCTGGAACAATGGAGCCGGCACCCGGCAGATCATCCGCCGCTGGCGTGAGAGCGCCGCCGGGATCGGTGCCGAGGTTGCCGTTCAGCGCAGCGATGGCGTCTTGCGCGGCATATTCGAAACAATTGATGATGCGGGCCATCTGATTGTCCGCGACGACGAGGGACATCGTATCGCAATAGCAGCGGGCGACGTCCATTTTGGAACCACGGCAACGCTGCGCTGAGAGGGCGATTGCCACCAATTTTGAAAGGGCGCGACTGCAAAGCCGGTCGCGGAATAGCCTATGGCAAATAAACAGTCCGGACAGGACGAAATGGTCTTCCTGCCCCTTGGTGGTGTCGGCGAGATCGGCATGAACATGGGGCTTTACGGCTTCGGCCCGGCCGACGATCGCAAATGGCTGGTCGTCGATTGCGGTGTCAGCTTCGGCGGCCCCGAACTCCCCGGCATCGAACTGGTCATGCCCGATCCCTCGTTTCTCGAGGAAGAGAGCGACAACGTCGTCGGGCTGGTCCTCACCCATGCCCATGAGGATCACTACGGCGCCATCCTCGACATCTGGCCTGCCTTCGACAAACCGGTGTTTGCAGGGCGCTTCGGCGCTGCCATGCTCAAGGCGAAGCGGATATCGAACAACATCGAGGACGATGTCGAAATCCAGATCTTTACGCCCGGTGTGCCCTTCCAGGTCGGCCCCTTCAAGGTCGAGCCAATCGAGGTTTCCCATTCGATCCCCGAGTCGAACGCTCTGCTGATCGAGACCCCCGCCGGCCGCGTTATCCACACCGGCGACTGGAAGATCGATCCGTCGCCCATCGGCACTGCGCCGACCAACATCAAGCGGTTCAAGGAAATCGGTTCGGACGGCAAGCCGCTCGCCCTGATCTGCGATTCGACCAATGCGATGAAGGAGGGCGACAGCCCGTCCGAAACCGAGGTTGGCGTCAATCTCGAACGGCTGATCGCCACAGCAAAAAACCGTGTCGCCGTGACCATCTTTGCCTCGAATTTGGGCCGCATGATTTCCATCGCCCGCGCCGCAGCAAAGGCCGACCGGCAGGTCGTTGCGGCGGGCAGGGCGGTGCACCGCATTGCCGGAATTGCCCGCGAGTTGGGGCTGATGGAAGGTGTTCCCGATTTCCTCGATCAGGACGCCTATGGCTACCTGCCGCGCGACAAGGTCGTCTTGATCGCAACAGGCAGCCAAGGCGAATCCCGCGCCGCGATGGCCCGCATCGCCGATGGCTCCCATCCGGTAATCGATCTCTCACCTGGCGATATGGCGATCTTTTCGTCCTGGGCCATTCCCGGCAACGAAAAGGCCGTGCAAGACATCCAGAACAAGCTGGTCGACAAAGGCGTCGAGATCGTTACGGGTCGCGACGAAATGATCCACGTGTCCGGCCACCCGCGGCGCCATGAACTGGCCCAGCTCTACGACTGGCTCAAGCCCGATATCCTTATCCCGGTTCACGGCGAGCCCATGCATCTCGAAGCCCACGCCACCTTCGGGCGCGAAAAGGGCATCAAGACCGTTCTGTCGATCCGCAATGGCGACATGGTTCAGCTGTTCCCCAACACCAAGCACCACCGTGGCGAAGTGCGCACCGGCATTCTCTATCTCGACGGCAATCTCTTGTGCACGCCCGAGGAATCGAACGTGCGCGACCGCCGGCGTTTGGCGTTCGGCGGTGTCGCGATTGTCAGTCTGGTGGTCAACGGACGGGGGCAGATCGTCTCAGGTCCCGAATTCGATCTGGACGGGCTTCCCGATCTGGCAGACGATGACGATCCACTCAGCGCCGTCGCGCAATCGGCGGCACGGGGGGCGATCAAGAGCTTTCCGGAAAAGCGTCGCGCCGATACCGGGCGGTTTGCCGAAGCGATCCGCCGCGCCGTACGGTCCGAACTCAATGCTGCCTGGGGCCGCAAGCCCATCGTCAAGGTCTTCGTTCATAAGGTGTAGCCTAGATAATGCAGCCCTTTACCTATGTAGCGATCTATTTCGTGGTCTGGTGGACGGTGCTTTTTGCCGTCCTGCCGTTCGGCGTCCGCGGCCAGCACGAAGACGGGGAGGTGACCGATGGCACCGACCCAGGTGCGCCGGTCAAGGCCCATCTGTGGCAAAAGGCACTTGCCACCACGCTTATTTCCGCGGTCCTGACGGTACTTATTTTCTGGGCGATGAGCAGCCCGTGGCTGCAGGAATACTGGAGCTAGGGCGGTCAAACGGACCAGTTCGTTCAATTAATTCAGAACAAAAAAATGCAGGGCTAAGGCCCTGCATCTAATAAAAGTTTCGCGACAATCCACTGGTCTTAC
>DDGC01000026.1 GCA_002337455.1 Rhizobiales bacterium UBA1912
CTGGACAGGCAAAGCGCGGGCGTTGGCAGGAGCCACTCCTGTGCTGCACTTTCATTTCTCCTATTTAAGACATCGGCGGTAATCGATCGTTTAGGCCGCAGCGACAATCGCTGGAGTCTCGGATGGCCGCCAATTCCAGGGCAGCAGCTCATCGGGTAATCCCCCCGTTTTTAACGGGGTTCTGCGGTAGAATTTACGCAGCCATTTTCAGTTTCTGTGCGGGTGTGATGCCGCCGATGCCCATATTGGGTCGCTCGTTGTTATAGGTCCATAGCCATTGCGTGGCGAATTCCTGTGCCTCTTCGATGGTGTCGATGATGTATTGATCGAGCCACTCGTGCCTGACCGTGCGATTGTAGCGTTCGACATAAGCGTTCTGCTGCGGCTTGCCGGGCTGGATGTAGTTCAAGGCGATGCCTTGGTTCTCAGCCCATTCCATGAGTTTGCCACTGACGTATTCCGGGCCGTTGTCGACCCTGATCACAAAGGGCTTGCCGCGCCATTCAATGATCTGGTTCAGGCTCCGGATGACCCGTTCAGCGGGCAGCGAGAAATCCACCTCGATGCCCAAACCTTGGCGGTTGAAGTCATCAAGAACGTTCAGCAGCCGAAACTGCCGGCCATCTCCCAAACGGTCCGCCATGAAATCCATTGACCAGACCATGTTTGGTGCTTCCGGGACAACCAATGCATCGGGCTTGTCTCGTCTGAGCCGCTTGCGTGGTTTGATCCTCAGGTTCAGCTCCAACTCACGGTAGATGCGGTAGACGCGTTTGTGGTTCCAGCCATGTCCCTGGACGTTGCGCAGATACAGGAAGCACAGCCCGAACCCCCATGTCTTCCTTGCCCTGGTCAGCCCTATCAGCAGGTCGGCGATCTGATTACGCGTGTCGGGGGCGTAGAACTTGGCCTGAATGGCCGCATAGCCATCCCCATTGCGGAGCTTGGCCACAAGGTCGATGCCAACGTCCCTGCCGTCCTGCGCTTGCTCTTTGGCCCATTCGGACCATGACCAAACTTCCGAGAATTCTTCGGACTGGATGGGGTCGGCCAATAGATATGCCCGCGCCAGCCGTTCGAAATAAGTGCCCTTTTCGCGTTCGCTGACAGCGGCTGTCCGGTATGCCGCGAGCAATTCATCAATGGACGACATGAAATACTTTCGAACTGAAATGACCGAACCCTGTTCGTTTGGTGCCATGATTTCCGGGCCATAGGCAAGACGAAGGGTTATGATCGTCCTTCCACCCGTATTCATGAGGCTGCCCACACCGCCGTTGCGGAAGTTACAACTTGTGCAACGAACTGCCGGGCCAAGGTATTCAGTGGCTTGCGCGTTGCAGAAGTCCGTTGCACAACGATGGCATGATTTATGGCTATGCCCGCGTATCCACTGACGGCCAGACGCTCGACGCGCAGCGCGAGATGCTGACTTCCGCTGGGGCCGAGAAGATCTTCGCGGAAACCGCCAGCGGGGCAAAATCCGACCGTGCTGAACTGGGCAAGGTGCTGGCCCTCGTCGGCCAAGGGGACACCCTACTGGTGACGCGGCTGGATCGGTTGGCGCGGTCCACCGTCAACCTGTTGAATATTTTGGACGGTCTCTCCCAAAAAGAGGCAATGTTCCGCTCGCTCAACGAGGGGTGGGCCGATACGACCACCCCTCATGGTCGCCTGACCGTGACCATCGTGGGCGGGGTGGCGGAGTTCGAGCGCGAGCTGATCCGGGCCAGAACCGGCGAGGGACGAGCCCGTGCCAAGGCACGCGGTCAAAGCCTGGGAAGGCGTCCCACCCTCACACGGCATCAACAAGACGAAGTTCGACGCCGGAAATTGGCTGGGGAGCCTGTTCGGGAAATCGCTCGCAGCTACAACGTGAGCGCCAGCACCATCAGCAGGATCCCATCGTAGGGCAGCGATGGGCTCGTGCTCGGGAAGGTTGCCGTATGGCCAATGAAATTACTTCGGGACCTTCTAGCGATCGAGACGGCGTAATCTGACTGCAAACATGTCCGAATAGACCTGCCGGCCCTTTGCCTCATCCTGTCCAGGTCGGAGCCCGTCGAAGGTCCGGGGCCAACCCTGCCCCTATGCCAACGCGAATGTAAGCAGGAAGAAACCCGCCCGGCGTTCCGCCAGTTGCGGAAGGTTATGATTTATAAGCCTTTGATTTCATTGAGGACGATCCCAACAAACCCCATATTTGCTGGACCATATTGCTTTTCCCGAAGCACCTGTCGTATCTAGTAGATACAAGCAAATACAAACGCGGATGTTCCGGCGCCGAGTTTGAATTCGATTCAACACTCAAAATTCTCAATCCTCAAAATAGATCGAAAGGCTGCCACTTGGCCGCCTATAAGACCGCTTTATTGCGGCAATACTAAGAGGATTGAATACAATGAAACATTATAACAATAATCCCGGTCGGTTTACCTTGAAACGGGAATTTCACCCCGACGGCACTGAACTCTACATCGTACTATACCAGGGGCAGTGCAAGGCTGCGTGGATTCATGCCTATCCTGGCTTATTTGTGCTCAAGACCTCGGACGATAGAGTTTTATGCACAGACGAGAACGACATTCGGGATTTTGACCGTCGGGGGCTTGATATGTTGCGAAGTGATGCGCCACGGTCGGGCTGGCGAATTCTTCTGACAGGAAGTAACGATATTGTTTTCGTTACGCGGAAGCTGCTCAACCGCCGTATCATTTGAGCTTTCTCGCTGGCCGCTAAAATCGACGGCGGCCAGCGAGAGTTTGGGTGTCCGTATGGACATGCCTGGGACGCGAACAAGTCGAAATATGTTGAATTTTTCGAATTCAGCATGTGAGAACAACCAAATCGTCGGCGCTGTTGTGCCGGCGATAGGCCCGTCGGGCTGGAAGCTATTGACGGTACGTGAGACCGAGATCACTGATTACACCGACAGGGTCCTTGGAACGTTACTGTTCAGACCAATTGGGGAATGGTTCGCTGATTTCGACCATGACTTTACCGCCTCGGCAATCGCCGGTGTTTTGGTCATTCGATAGAGCGCGGCACTGCAGCAATGCGTCGGCTTCGGCGTCACACTTAACCGGTGAGGTCGAAGCGCAGAGATAAATGTTTCCAAAGGACTAGGACAAGCATTTTTTTATTGATCAAGTATTCGCAGTTTGATAATAAGCTGTCACTCCTGCTGCCTAATCATAGATCGACCCGTCAAATAGTTTGATGGGCAGCAAGCGGTAAACCGCAAGGAGTTATACATGGATAACCTTGTTCCCACCCTCTCGTCTCTGCATTGTGATGACGACAAGAATTTCGAAATGCAGGAATTGTTGCTTGCTGAAGCCGATTGGTTTCGACTGCGTCACGGCACATCCGAGCCAACCGGGGAGCGACTACTCAGCGACTTGACCTGCCTCGCCCTTCGCTTTGGTCGCGCGTCAGATGTGGTGGCCGACTTGACACGGCAGAGCTATGGCGTGCTCAACAGCGAAACCGCATTTTGGTTTGCAAGTCAGATCACGTCAAACCTCGACCTAATCAACGAGACGTGCCGCGCCGTCGACCGCCTCTTGAGGTTATTCGATGCGGCGCTGAACGCGGACCTAACGGAAGAGGCGCGCTGCTGGGCAGAGGATTTCAGCATGGAGCAGCCGGACGATGTTCGTATCGAACTCAAGTTCGGAATCCCGCCCCGCGTTGACGCCTAACAACGGCTACTTGGGCCGCTCTTTGCGAGGCCATCATATTCAGCGTTGAGCGACGCTAAGGCAAACATGTGGCTGGGCGTATGGCCCAGTCGCACTCACACCTTCGGCAATCCAGATCGAACTCGAAGTTGAGCTTCGCCCCATGACGGCAGGGGTGTTTGCCGGCATGCCGAAGGAAAAACCATGGCGATTAATCAGAAGAAGGTATCTGTCACACCTAAACGCGCGTCGGAGTCGCACCGTCCGCAATTCGAAGTCACCTACAATGGTGTTGTCAAAGGCACCTGGTTCCCGAAATATGGGAACCTGTATGCATATCGATGTCGTGAGGGCATGCGCCTGTTCCGGCGGTTCGAACGGAACGGCCAAAGCAAGTTCGACTACGATTTGATATTCGCCGATTTTGCGAATGACGAACACGGGGAGGCGGTCGTCAAGGCCAGCGACCTGGAGGCTAAGACGCACTGGCTCCTGCGGGAAAGGATCATTTGACCCTCGATTGAGGCCCTGTGTCATTCGGCATGGAATATTGGCTCTGACTCACATTTGGTGCAATCGAGCGGTGTGAATAGCCCCGAGTTTCGTGGACACCCTCGGGTTAGTTTTCCTGCTGTCGTTCGAACTCGACGGGTGACAGCATCCCGTTCCGGACGTGCTTTCGTTTTGGGTTGTAGAACATTTCGATGTAGTCGAACACGTCCTGCCTTGCCTCTTGGCGTGTTCGATAGGTTCTGCGCCGTATCCGCTCACGCTTGAGCAGATTGAAGAAGCTTTCTGCCACAGCGTTGTCGTGGCAATTCCCCCGTCGGCTCATTGAATGCTCAAGATTGTGATGCTTGAGAAATGCTGCCCAGTCCATGCTGGTGAACTGGGAACCCTGGTCGGAATGAATCAGGACCTTGTTCTTGGGCTTTCGACGCCACACTGCCATGAGCAAAGCCTGCAACACGACGTCGGTTGTCTGGCGGCTGTGCATTGACCAGCCGATGACACGACGTGAGAACAGGTCGATGACAACGGCCAGATAGGCAAAGCCTTCCTGGGTTCTGATGTAGGTGATGTCGGTCACCCACGCCCTGTCTGGAGCCTCCACATCGAACTGGCGGGCCAAGGTATTGTCGACCACGATCGAGGGCCTGCCGCCATAGGAGCCGGGCCGTCGCTTGTAGCCGATCTGCGCCTTGATCCCGGCAAGCCTCGCAAGACGAGCAATGCGGTTGGCACAACTGGTCTCTCCCTGATCGAGAAGGTCGTCATGGAGCTTGCGGTAGCCATAGACCCTGCCGCTTTCCTTCCAGGCATTGCTGATGAGCTCCGTCTGACGTGCATCTTCCAACGCCCGCTTGCTCAGCGGATTCTTCAGCCACGCGTAGAAACCGCTGGGTCGGATGCGCAGGCAACGGCACATTGCCCGAACCGTGAACTGCTGGCGATGCTCGGCAATGAACGCGTATCTCACTTTGCATCCTTGGCGAAATACGCGGTGGCTTTTTTTAAGATGTCGCGCTCCTCGGTGACGCGCGCCAGTTCCTTCTTCAGTCGCCGGATCTCTGCTGTTTGATCCACATCGTCCGATCCCGAGGGCTTAGAGAACTTCTTTTTCCAAGCATAGAGCGAATGCGGGCTCACGCCGAGACGCTTCGAAACCTCCGCAACGGGGTATCCCCGCTCGGTAATCTGCGCGACCGCATCACGCTTGAACTCATCACTGAAATTGCCAGACCGCATCATGGCCTCCTTGCCTCAAATTTAGGGAAGAAGGCGTCCAGAAATCTAGGGGCTATTCAATACAGATCAACGATCATACTAGATTGATCTCCAATAGAACTGACGACGCCGCCTTCTTGCCTTCGATTAGTTAGCCACCACTTGGACGGAAGCCGTTATCCGGCTTCCGTCCAATTTGACTAGCGATAAGGATAGAGCTTGCGACGGCTCCTCACAATTAAGGAAGCGGCCAGCGCACTAGGGGTCCCAGAAGGGTCCCTGCGAAGGGCCGCCGGCGATCATGGCTTTTTGGTCCGCATGGGCCGAGCCACTCGAATTGAATATGAATCATTGACGACATTGGTAGCCAAATGCCGAGAAAAGCCGCTGGAGCCCGCCTATATTGGCGAGCCGATAAACAAGTCTGGCTCATCCGTGACACCGGATGCCCCGACAAATCAACCGGTACAGAAAACCGTCGAGATGCTGAAAAAAAGCTCGCGACGTATATAGCTACAAAAGACACGGTCACCCACACTCGTCGCGCAGATGAGATTACGCTGATAGAAGTCTTAGACATCTATGGGCGTGAGCATGCGGTTACCACCGCGGCGCCTGAACGAATAGGTTACGCTATCCAAGCCCTGCTTGCCTTCTGGGGGACGCTAACCGTCGCTCACGTAAAGGGCGAGACGTGCCGACGCTATGCGAAAAGCCGAGTTCGCCGATTCAAAGACGACAGTACTGCACCCATCGCAGAAGGAACTATCCGACGCGAACTAAACGTGCTTCAGGCTGCTATCAATTATTGCCACAAGGAAGGCTATCTTCTGAGCCCGGCGACTGTCACTCTACCTGAGAAGCCCCCCTCCCGTGACCGCTGTCTTACCCGCGACGAGGCAGCTCGCTTATTATGGGCTGCATACCGCTCACCGAAAGGGAAGCACTTGGCCCGCTTTATTCTAGTGGCGCTCTACACCGGGACGAGAAAGGAGGCCATCTTGAATCTCGGCTTCCAACAGAGCACTGCGGGCGGCTGGTTAGATGTGGATAAGGGCGTGCTATATCGGCGGGGCGCAGAGGAACGTCAGACCAAGAAGAGTCGTAAGCCGGTACGCATGACGCGCCGTCTTCTTTCCCACTGCAAGCGATGGCACGACAGCGGCGCACGTTGGCTTGTCGAGATCGGTGGGCAGCGTGTGGGCGACATAAAGCATGCCTTTGAAGGTGCGAGGGCCCGCGCGAACCTTCCGGACGTGACACCGCATGTTCTGAAGCATACGGCCATCACCTGGGCCATTCAAAAGGGCCTCACCGTGGAGGACGCGGCAGACTATTTCGACACGTCAGCCGAAACCATCCGAAGGGTGTATTATCATCACTCGCCCCACTATATGGACCGGGCGCTGGAGATCCTCGAAAGAAAACTGTGACCTGGCACAGTTTGAAGTGCTCCGCAGCACTTTGAACAGTGCTCAAAATGGGCACGTAATGAGAACAAGAGCCGAACTTCCTGGATTTCCATGCCCTCCGAAGGCAGAGGTCACACGTTCGAATCGTGTCGGGTGCACCAATCTTTTCAAGAAAACTCAACGATCCACCGGCGCATGATCGCATCGCCGCGGCGCGCCAGTGCTATGAGCGCACGCCATCCGCACGGTGCAATGCCGCCGCCCATCGAAGCGGCTATCACTCTGCTGGAAATACGGTCAAATCAAAAAGGTACGGCTACTGCGCCGCCGCGATGAAGGCAGCGAGTTCTTTGTATTCGTTGCACTCCGCGCCGCAGGTGGTTTCGAGCACGCCCAGACGCTCCTCGGCCAGTGCGAGCTGGCCGGTCTCGACATAGAGTTCACCCAGATATTCGTTTGTCCCGAGATGTTCGGGGTCGAGGGCGAGGGCCTGGGTGTAATAGCCCAGCGCGGCGTCGTGGTCGCCGTTCTTGCGCTGGGAGAAGCCCATGAGGCTCAAGGCGTCGACGTCGCTGGGATTGTCGGCGAGGATCGGTTCGAGCGCCGCAATCGCGCCGGCAAAATTCTCGCCGCCGATGAAGGCGCGCGCCACCGTCAAGTGCGGGCTGCTGTCGCGCGCTGCAGTGCCCAGGTACCCGACCGGATCGATGGCAAAGGCGGGCGTGGCCGGGAGAACGAGAAACGGTAGCGTCACGGCCGCCAGAACCCGCTGAGAAATACGCATGGCATCCTCCCCAAGTGAGATTTGCCATCCTAGCGCAACCGGGTGTCTGTTGTGTGACCTTTTACGCGCAATCGCGCCGAACGCCGCCGCGTCGTCGCCAGAGCAATACACACCCACCTTCAGGGCCATGAAATGACGAACAGCCTCAGTCGGATTTTTTAGGCCAGGGCCGATTTGTGCAGGCGCCCGCGCGCCATGATGAGAGGCATATGCGCGCCATCCTCCCCGAGCAGGGAGATATCGGCAAGCGGATCACCATCGACCACGATCAGATCGGCCGACGCGCCCTTTACGATCTCTCCCGCTTCCCCCTCCAGCCGGCAGAGCCTTGCCCCCACCAGCGTTGCCGAGCGGATGATTTCGGCGGGCGAAAGCACCTTGGCCAGAAGCTCGAATTCCATGCAGTGATATTTGCGCAATTGCCCGAGCAGGTCCGAGCCGAACGCCATGGGCAGGGCCGCCTCGGCCATGATTTCGAGCGATCGCAGCCCGCCATTGCGCACGACATCGATCTTTTCAAATTCAGCAGCGCCGAGCCCCAATTGCTTGCCTTCGATAGCAAGAGCTTCATAGGCGACGAGGGTGGGCACGGCGATGCAGCCGGCCTCCGCCGCCATCCGTGCGGTCTCCGGTTCGATGAGGTTGCAATGTTCGAGCGAATGGACGCCCAATTCGATGCAGCGCCGGATCGCCTTGTCGGTATAGAGATGCGCCGAGACATAGAGCCCAGCATTTTCCGCTTCCTCGACCATTGCCGCGATTTCGTCGCGCGAATACTGGATCGAATGGATGGGGTCGTTGGGGGACGAGACGCCGCCATTGGCCATCACCTTGATGAAATTGGCACCCTCCTTGATCAGCGTCCGGCACGCGGTGCGGACATTGTCCACCCCGTCAACGATCAGTCCCATCGACCCGACACGGTCGGAAAACAGCCCCGGCCGGTCATCGGTGCGCTGGCGCAGATCGGCATGCCCGCCGGTCGTTGTCAGGCCCTTGCCGCAGATGATGAGGCGCGGCCCATCGATCAGCCCGTCCTCTACCCCGCGCACCAGCCCGATATCGGCGCCGCCCAGATCGCGCAGCGTGGTAAATCCACGTGAGAGCGCTTCGGTCATCACCCGCGCCGCACGCAGCGCGGCCAGCGAAGCGGGAGCGATCATGTTGCCCCACAGATCGAGCGTTTCGGCCACCACATGCACGTGGCAATCGATAAGCCCGGGCATCAGCGTGCGGCCCTCGAGAGCGATGGTTTCGGTGCCCTCGGGCGGGGTGATGCCGGGGCCGATTTCGGCGATGCGATCATCGATGACGAGCACGTCCAGCCCGTCGCGAAGCACGCCGTCGCGCGGATCGAGCAGTTTGCCGCCGGTGAACAGATAGCTGGTGGTCATGGGCGGTCCTTATCGGTGGTGGCAGGCCACGAGTTGCCCGTCGTCACGCGGTGTCAACTCAGGCTCGTGCTTGCGACAGATTTCGCTGGCCAGCGGACAGCGCGTGTGAAACGCGCAGCCCGAAGGCTTGTTGGTGGCGCTGGGGATATCGTCATTGGAGGCGGAAAATGTGTGCCTGGACCGCGGGTCGAGCGAGGGGGCCGAGCCCATGAGCAATTCGGTATAGGGATGGCGGGGCACCGAGAAGATGGTTTTTTTCGATGCAATCTCGACGATCTTGCCTAGATACATCACCGCCACGCGGTGCGAGATGTGTTCGACGACGCCAAGATCGTGGGAAACCGAGAGGTAGGATACGCCCAGATCGTTCTGCAAATCGGCCAGAAGATTGAGAATCTGGGCCTGCACCGAAACGTCGAGCGCCGAAACCGGCTCGTCGCACACGATGATGTCGGGCTTAAGCGCAAGAGCGCGGGCAATGCCGATGCGCTGGCGCTGGCCGCCCGAAAACTGGTGTGGATAATTGTCAGCCTGATCGGGGCGCAACCCGACCCGTTTCATAAGGCTGGCCACCTCGGCCTCGCGCTCCATGCTCGTTCCGACATTATGAATGTCGAGCGGCGCGCGGATGATATCCTTGACCTTCTGGCGCGGGTTGAGCGAGGAAAACGGATCCTGAAAGACGATCTGCATGCGCCGGCGATAGTCCTTGAGCGCGCTGGCGCTAAAGCTCGTGATCTCCTGATCGTCGAACCGCACCCGGCCGCCGGTCGGCTTGACCAGCCCCATAAGCGCCAGCCCGGTTGTCGATTTACCGCACCCGCTCTCGCCCACCAGCGACAGGGTTTCCCCGCGACCCAGGGTAAAGCTAACCCCATCGACGGCTTTGACGGCGCCGACCTGACGTTTGAACACGCCGGCCCGGATGGGAAAATGAACCGCCAGATCGTCGACGGCCAGAAGGGGCGCTTTTTCAGGCTGCATCGTCATGCTCCCAGCAGGCGGCCATATGGCCGGGGGATTTTTCGACAAGGGGCGGACGCTCCTCAAGGCACCGTTTGGAGGCACCCGGACAGCGCGGCGCAAAGGCACAGCCCTTGGGCAGGTCCCAGAGCGGGGGCACCGTTCCGGGAATGTCGGTCAGCCGCCCGCCCTCGGCAAGCCCCGAACGCGGCACCGCGCCCATCAGGCCGCGTGTGTAAGGGTGGACGGGATTGTCGAACAGATCATAGACGCTGGCCTCTTCCACCCGGCGCCCCGCATACATGACGATCACCCGGTCGGCAACTTCGGCCACCACGCCCAGATCGTGGGTAATCAGGATCTGCGCTGTGCCCAGCCGGTGTTGCAGCTCGGAAATCAGCCCAAGGATCTGGGCCTGAATGGTCACGTCGAGCGCGGTGGTCGGCTCATCGGCGATGATGATCTTGGGTTCGCACGCCAGAGCCAGCGCAATCATGGCGCGCTGGCGCATGCCGCCTGACAGCTCGTGCGGATATTGCCGCGCCCGCCGCTCGGGGTCGGGCATCTGGACCATCTGCAGCGCTTCGACGGCTCTTTTGAAGGCCTGCCGGCCCGAAACCTTGCGGTGCTGGCGCACGGATTCGGCGATCTGTTCGCCCACCGTCAGAACGGGGTTGAGCGCGGTCAGCGGTTCCTGGAAGATCATGGCGATTTCCTCGCCGCGGAAATCTTCGACCTTGTGTTGGTCGAACGCCAGAAAATCCTCGCCTTCTATAGTGATCGATCCGCTGGTGACCTGCGCAGCATCAGGAAGCAGCCGCATCAGCGCCAGCGCGGTCATCGATTTTCCGCACCCGCTTTCGCCCACGATGCACAGCGTTTCACCCGGTGCGACCGTCAGGCTCATATCCTGGACGACAGGAAACGATCCGTGATCGCCACGGATTGCGATGTTGAGCTCGCTCACGGCAATGGCCGGACGCTGCGCTGGGTTTTCGGCGAGTGCGGACATGTCAAATATCCCTTTGAAGTTTGCCGCCCGGCCTGAATTTGGCAACCGGCCGGGCGGGCTGTTGCGCTGACCGGGATTAGTCGGTCGCGCCGTCCATATTGCCCACGATGAACCCGTAGTCGCCGCTTTCAACGACATTGCGGGTCAGGTGCTGCATGATCATTATGCCGTTCTCGAATGGGGCTCCGATTTCTTCGAGCGTCTCGAATGTGTAGGGGCTCACCACTCGTCCAAGGAGCTGTCCGGCTTTGATGATCTCGCCATTGGCTGGGCAAAGTGGTTCGAGAAAGCCGCCCTGGGTGGGGCGAACGCCTGCCAACTCGTTGCAGACGATCTGCTTGGGGTTGGGTGCCACATCGCCCGGGATCATGCCGCGTACGCGCAGCATATTGAGCACCCCATTGACCGTACGTTCGATATAGGGGGTCTGATCGACGATACCGCCGCCCAGTTCCACGACCACGCTCGGGATATCGCGCTCCTCGATGGTCACGGCCTTGGACGTGCCGGCAAAGACGGTCCCCTGCTTGTCGGGGACGGGACGATAGAGCACCGTTGAGCCAAAGGCGCGCGAAAGCTCTTCGTCGTTCCAGATATAGACATAGTCGACAGTCGGGCGGTCGGTGCCCGAATGCAGGTCGATATGAATGTCGATCTTGCGCAGGAATTCGTTGGACAGTGCAAGGGCAAGCTGCTGGCTGTAGGTGCCCTTGGGCGAGCCGGGGAACTGGCGGTTGAGATCGACCTTGTCATGGGTCGCAAAGCGCTGGTTGACCGCAAACGCCGAAGGATTGGCCACCGGCAACAGGACAATGCGGCCCGAGACCGGGGTATCCTTCAGAATGCGGAACAGCTCGAGAATGGCCTGGGAACCGGTGTTCTCATTGCCATGGATCGAAGCGGAAATGCCCACTGTCGGTCCGTCCGTTTCGCCCAACAGTTCATGCATCAGCAACACGGCATCCGAGCCGTCGGCGAGCGTTGTGAACTTGTGGCGAACGGGGTTGATGGATTTGACCATTCTTGTGGTGTCCTTTTTTCGCGTCTATTTGGACTTGCCGCCGCTGCGCGAAAGCTGACGGGGGTCTAAGATGTCCCTGAGGCCATCGCCCAGGAGATTGAAGCCGAGCACGGTAATCATGATCGTTGCGCCCGAAATGATCGAAAGCCAGGGCTCGTCGCGGATGAACCGCGTGCCATAGGCCAGCGTCCAGCCCCAGGTCGGGGTTGGGGGCGGAAGGCCGAAACCCAGGAAGCTCAGTGCCGATTCCGAAATGATCGCCGTGCCCAGCCCCAACGAGGCGAGGACGATGATCGGGCCGAAGGCATTGGGCAGCACTTCGCGGAACAGGATGCGCGCCGGGCTGGCGCCCAGTGCCCGCGCCGCCTGCACGTAATTTTGCTCGCGCAGCACAAGCGTCGTGGCGCGCACCACGCGGGCATATTCGGTCCAGGTGACGATGATGATGGCAAACGAGATATTGGCAATGCCTGGCCCCATAACGGCGACGATGGCCAGCGCCAGAACCAGCGGTGGAAACCCCAGAAAGATATCGGTGATCCGCATCAAAAGCTGGTCGACCCAGCCCCCGAAATAGCCCGAGACCAACCCGACCACAGTGCCCACGACGGCGGCGCAGGCCACTGAGATGAGGGCGATTGAGAGCGAGACGCGCGCGCCATAGACCAGACGGGACCACAGATCGCGCCCGAAATTGTCGGTGCCCAGAATGTGGCCCGGTGTCGGCAACGCGAAGCGGTTGATCATGTCCATCTGTTCCACCCCATGCGTTGCGACAAAGGGCGCAAAGACGGCGCAGAAGATGATGGCGAGCGAAATCAGCGCGCCGACGACAAGGGAGGTGTTTCTAAATGCCTTTGGGATGCGCATGGATCCTATCCGAGCCTGATGCGCGGATCGACCGCGGCGTAGAGAAGATCGACGACCAGATTGACCAGTGCGAAGATGATGGCAAAGGTCAAAACGATGCCCTGGATCAGCGGCAGATCGCGCTGTGAAATCGCCGAGATGGTCAACTGACCAAGGCCGGGCCAGGCAAAGATGGATTCGGTCAGCACCGCGCCGCCCAAAAGGGCGCCAAAGCGCAGGCCAATAATCGAAAGCACCGGCAAAAGCGCATTGCGCAATGCGTGCCGGATCACGACACGCGGACGGCGTAGGCCCTTGGCATAGGCCGTGCGCACGAAATCTTCGCGCAGCACTTCAAGCATTGCGGCGCGCACCAGGCGCGAAATGACCGCCGCCGAATTGGCCGCCAAAGCTATGGCGGGCAGGGCAAGGTGGGAGAGCGAATCCCAGATGGGCCCGAAATTGCCGGTAAACATCGCCATTATCGCTTCGGGCAGCGGCACCCCGCGCCCCACGGCCGGCAGCCAGCCAAGCATCACCGCAAAGGCCAGCATCAGCAGCAGCCCCAGCCAATAGACCGGCATCGACACGCCGAGCTGGGCAAACAGCATGGTGGCTGTATCGACCCATGAGCCTTGGCGGATCGCAGCGATGACGCCCAGCGTCAGCCCGATCACCGTGGCAAGGACCAGCGAAACTATGGCCAGTTCGAGCGTTGCGCCCAGCCGGGTTGCGATGATCGAAGCCACCGGCCGGTTCTGGAAGATCGAAGTGCCCATATCGCCTTGCAACAGCCCGGCGAAATAGTCCCAGAGCCTTATATACCAGGGATCGTTGAGCCCCAGCGCGTTGCGCAAGTTCTGAATGGCTTCGGCGGATGCTTCCTGCCCCAGCAGCACAGCGGCAGGATCGCCGGGAATGAGCAGCAAAAGCCCGAAGGTGATGACCACCATGCCAATCGCCATGGGGATCATCAAAAGGAGGCGGCGGGCAACATAGGCTAGCATGGCGTCCACCCGGTATATGTGTGTGAGGAAAGGATCATTTGTCTCAATCGGTCAGCCAATCACCACCTGGTCGATGGTGCGGGGATATTTGGTCATGCTGTCGGGGCCTTCGGCGGCGATCAGCACGGTGTCGGCAATACGGTATCCGGCAAACCCGGGCACAAAGATCGCCGGTTCGCTGGAGGTCACCATGCCTGGCTCGAGAATTGTATCGTCGCCGGCTTCAACCCAGGGCGGCTCGTGAAACATCACGCCCATGCCATGCCCGACACGGTGCAACAGATACTCGCTCATGCCGCTGTCGCGGATATAGGCCAGCGCCAGATTATCGGCCGACGCGCAGGTGTGCCCCGCGATCAGCGCCGCAGTGGCCATGCGCTGCGCTTCGAACGCCACGCCGTAATGAGTTTCCTGCTCCTTGGTCGGCTCACCGATGAACAGCGTCCGCTCGCTTTCGGCAGCGCGCCCGCCCACCCGGCAGCCAAGCGACAGGATGATCGATTCCCCACGTTTGACCGGATTGCCGGTCGGCATGCCATGCGGGAACGCCGAGCGTGCGCCGGAATAGACCAGCCCGCTGGCCAGCCCCTGAACCAGCATGAGATCGGCGTGGTCCTCATGCATGATCTTCATGGCATGGCGGGAAACAAAGGATTCGATTTCGATCTCGCTTGGCAGCGTGCCCCCCGAGGCCATGGCATCGGCGATCAGATTGACGCCGGCTGTTACCATTTCATCGGAAATCCGAGCCGCCTCGCGATGCAGAACGATCTCTTCTGGATATTTGATGAGCCGCATCTGCTGGACGAGGTTGGTCGGCTTGCAGGCCCTTGCGTTGGGAAACGCCGCTTCGATCTGGCTCACCCGCGCCAGCGAAATGGCGTGGCTGTAGGCGACCGTGCCCTTCATATCGGGAAAGGCACGGCCCAGAACGTTAAAGGGTTTGTCGACGCCCGGAAATTCGAAATAGAGGATTGGCTCGGCGGCGATGTTCTGGTGTGCGGCGTGGGCGCGTTCAAGCTCGGGGATCAGCAGCCAGGCGCCGTCCTGCGTGATGGCAAAGACCACGGGGCGCTCGGTCGTGTAGTGGGAAAATCCGGTTGTATAGATGACGTCGTCATTGGAATCGAGCAGCAGCAAATCGATGTCCGCAGCTGCCATGCGCTTGCGGATATCGGCGTGAACCCTGGTGTAAAAGTCGGCGCCGAGCACCTGATGGAAAGTCATTCCGGGCTCCGGATAGTGGCATAAGGAAAAGGGGACCGACGCGAATGCTCGCGCCGGTCAAAAGCGCTTAGTCGGACAACCCGATCAGGCCGCGCAGCGTGCCGCGCGGATTGGCCTCGACTTCCACCGGAAGATCGCTCGCATAGAACAGCTGATAGCCCTGGGCCGAGATGATGTAATAGGGCAGCTCTTCAGCCAGGATTTCAGCGGCACCATGATAGGCTGCAGCGCGTTCGGCCTGGTCGAGGCTCGAGCGGCCCTCTTCGAGCAGCGCATCGACTTCCGGGTTGGAGTATCCGCCCCAATTGGTCGAGCCGCCCGTGGTGAGCTGCGCGTAAAGCAGCCGATCGGGATCGACAAGGTTCAGCCAGCCGAGCAGGGCGATCTGGTGCTGGCCCTGCTGCACGTAATTGGTCGAGAACGACGGCCAATCGCTGATCTGGATTTCCGCATCGACGCCTGCAGACTGGAAAATCGCCTGCAGATATTCGACCGACTGCACCCGGTTGGGATCTTCGCTGTGGGTCGAGAGAACGACATGCAAGGGCTCGCCGTCCTTGTCCAGGATGCCGTCGCCATTGGTGTCGGTCCAGCCCAGTTCGGCGAACTTTTCGACAGCTCCCGCCAGATCGAAAACCGGCTGTGAGATTGCCTCATCATAGGCCCACGAGGTTGGCAGCAGCACCGAATGGGTCACCGCGTCCACGCCCTGATAGATCTGGTTCACGATAGTGTCCTGATCGACCAGCATGGCAAAGGCCTGCCGCATTTCCGGGTCCGACAGCAGCGGATCGGATACGTTGAAGTTGAGATAGGTGACGCCGAGGCCCGCCATGATCGCATTGCCGAACCGGTCGTCATTGGCCAGACGCTCGATGTCCTGGGGAGAAAGCGGAGACTGAACGACGTCGAGATCGCCAGCCTCGAACGCCTGCGCACGGGCCGAATTGTCGCCGATGATCTGGAGCGTGACGTTCTCGATTTCCGGAGCAGCACCCCAGTAGTTCTCATTGGCCTCGAGCTGGATGTCGCTGCCGCTGTTCCAGGCCGTAAGCTTCATCGGCCCGGCGCCGATCGGCTCGAGCGCTATATCGGCACCGCCTTCGACTGCGGACTTGGAGACGATGCCCATGTCCAGATACGACAGCAGCGGCGCATAGGGCGCCGAGAGATTGAACTGCACGGTGCGCTCATCGACCGCCTCGATGGAGTCGATCGGAGTGTAGAGCGCGCGCTGGGGCGCGTTGAAATCGGGATCGAGGATGGTCTCGTAGGTGAACACCACATCCTCGGCGGTCAGCGGGCTGCCGTCCGAAAATGTAAGGTCGGGCCGCAGTGTGAAAATGATTGTCTGCGGATCGGGGCTTTCCCAGCTCTCGGCGAGTTCGGGGACCGCTTCGAGGTTGGGCGCGATTTCGACAAGGCCGGAATAGATGAGATTGGCGGTGCGCGACGCCGTCGTGTCGCGCGTCAGCCGTGGATCGAGCGTACCGGCGTCAACATCGGTGCCGATGACGATGGTGTCGGTTTCCTGCGCGACCAGCGCTGTGGCCGGAGCCAGCGTAACGGCAATGGCCGCTGTGGTGGAAAGGAGAAATGCCTTCATGATTGTTCCCTTTGATTATTCCGCTGTTGGATGGAGCTGTCAGCTTCCCTTGGATTTTCCTGCCACCTTCTGGGATGGATGGCTTGCTTGAAGGCGCCGCGACTTTTGCCGTCTGAGATCGGCGAGATGCGGCGCGAGAACATTTTCCACGGCACCCGGATCGGGTGCGTGCCGGTATTCAAAACAGGGGATGCCATCGGGCACGTGTTCGGCAACGTGATCGGCCCCGGAGGCAAAGATCACGGCGTTGCATTGGGCCAGCGTTTCCTCAAGGTCGGGCGCTGAAGACCACGTCACCTTGATATCGGAGACATGGGGTGCGAACTCGCGCACGCTGGGGCGCATGATGGCGATGTATTCCTTGAAATGAGTGATTGCAGCGACCCTTGTGCGCGGGTCGAGCCGCGCCAGGTTCTGCCGCGTCTGTTCGGACGGAATGAACCGCAGCCCCAGGATGTTGTCGCTGTCCACATGCGAGCGCACCTCGGCCTCGCGATTGACAAAGGTCAGCACCAGATCTGCCTTGCGGCAGGTTTCGCGCAGCGTGTCCGAGCCGGTCAGGCTCTCGAGCGTTATCAGGCGCACCTTGTCGTCCGGGGCGAGGGCGGGGCGGATCTGTTCGACATAATCGCGTCCGGGGCCCTCGAATATGCACACAAAGACGATGCTCAGCCCGTCGCCGCCTCTGGGCAGTTGAGACTGCGCATTGATCATCGAGATCAACGACAGCGTTGAAATGCCCAGATTGTCGGCCTTCTCGATCAGGGCTCCAATGTCGGCGCGCAGCGCATCGAGGGGGTTGGAGCCGGGAATGCGTATTTTGGGGTCCTGGATAGCAAACGCGCCCAGCCCGTGGCGCATCTCCACCAGTCCCTCATCGCGCAGCTGCTTGTAAACTTGAGCCACGGTCATCGGCGCGATACCGATATCGGCTGCCAGCGCGCGCACTGAAGGCAGCTTCGTGCCATCGGGAATATCGCCAAAGCTCAGCATGTAGGCGAGCAGGCCGTGCAGCTGCGTCCCCACCGGAACGGGCAGCGATTTGTCGATGCTGGATGCGTCTAGCGTGAACATTAAGTGTGCTATCCATTCAGTACACCTGAACGGTTGCATGGTATTTTTTTCAGCGCAAGTGGGTGTGAGAAATTTTTGTACACAAATTGCATACGCCGCTTATTTATGCATCTATTGCGCGAATATGCGAATTTCGTAGCTGAAACGGGCCGTTTTGAAGGCAGCTTTCCGCTCTCCGCGGGCGGCTACGGAAAAATTATGTGATGAAAGGGTGTACTAGTGGATTATATCAACCTCGGAAAAACCGGCCTGAAAGTGTCGCGCCTCGTTCTGGGCTGCATGACTTTCGGCTCGTCGACCTGGGCGCCCTGGGTGCTCGACGAGGACGCATCACGCCCCATCATCGCCAAGGCCCTCGATCTCGGGATCAATTATTTCGATCTGGCTGACATGTATTCGGGTGGCGAGAGCGAGGTCGTGGTGGCCCGTGCCCTGCGCGACATCCCCCGTCACAAGCTGGTGCTGGGCACAAAGCTATACAATCCCATGAGCGATGATCCCAACGATCGCGGCTTGTCGCGCAAGCATGTGTTCGACGCCGTCGATGCAAGTCTGAAACGTCTGGGGACCGATTACATCGATCTCTACCAACTCCATCGCTTCGACTACGACACCCCCCTCGAAGAAACCCTCGATGCGCTCAACGACGTCGTCAGGGCCGGCAAGGTGCGTTATCTCGGCGCGTCCTCGATGCATGCCTGGCAGTTCATGAAGGCCATCGGCATCCAGCGCGCCAATGGCTGGGCACCGTTCGTTGCCATGCAAAACCACTACAATCTGATGTATCGCGAGGAAGAGCGTGAAATGCTGCCGCTCTGCCGCTCCGAAGGCATTGGCGTAACGCCCTGGAGCCCGCTGGCCCGTGGCCGCCTGGCAGGTCGCGGCGATGCAACGACCCGCTCGCAGACCGACAAGACAGCCAACGCGCTTTATGACGCCACCCTAGAACAGGACGAAGCGGTGATCGCGGCAGTGCGAACGGTTGCCGAACGCCACGGCCGCGCGATGGCCCAGATTGCCTATGCATGGGTCGCATCGCGCCCCGGCATCACGGCGCCTATCGTGGGTATTTCCAAGCTCCATCAGTTCGATGACGCCATCGCCGCGCTCGAGGTCGAACTGTCCGATGAGGATTTGGCGCTCATGGAAGCGCCTTATCGGCCCAAATCCGTGGCCGGGCATATCTAGGGCGCTTTCAGCAAAAGTGGGAACCGGTTTTGCGGTTCGAAAGGCGAAACAAGGAGCCAGGAGCTATATATGGAACCGGGACAGGATCTTGCCGAAATCACCGCCGGAATTGACCGGCTCTATAGGGCACAGCAACAGGGCGACGGCTTTCTCGACGCCGAGGGCTTGATCCCGGTCGCGGTGGCTCCGGTCAAACCGCGGATTTTCGGTAGTTATACTGATGCGCGTGAAGCCCTGGCCAATCTGTCGGAAACGCTTGATACCGCTGCCGACACCCAGTTGCGCCGCGACTATCTCGCCGAGATGATCGATTCCCTCGAGGCCCTGATGGACACATTCGAAGGCAGGCCCATTGGCTTTGCCGAGCGGGTCCGGCGCCAGATCCGCGTCGATACCACAGTGATCGGCGACGAGATTCTCGACGCCTACCGCGCAACGATCCGCAACGGCCTGGACGAACTAGGCTATCGCGACGGTGATCTGGCGGCAGACATTGCTCGCTGGGAGGCCGATACCATCGTGCCGCGCGACAATGTCGTGGCCGTGCTCGACGATCTGCTCAAACAATCGCGCGAGCGTGTCGCGGCCACCATGTACGATTTCTCCCACGAGTGGATCGAGCCGGTCGGCGTCACCCAAAAGCCCTTTTCCGCCTATTGCGATTATCCGGGCCGTCAGGTCCTGCTCAACCTTGATTTCCCCTACACCGTCTATGCGCTCAAGCATCTGGCAACCCATGAGGCGTTTCCGGGCCATCTGGTCCATCTGGGGCTGCGTGAGCGTTATGTTGCGGACGGCTCCATGCCGCTCGACGGCGCCCAGGTCGTCACCAGCTCAGCCTCGAGCGCGCTGTTCGAGGGCATCGCAGATAACGGCATGGCTTTTCTCGACTGGCTCGACACCCCCGGCGACCAGATCGCCGTTGCGCTACAACGGTTGCGCAGCGCCCTGCGCTGCAACGCTGCATGGATGATGCACGAGGAGAAAAAGCCTATCGAAGAGATCGTGCCGGTCATTGCCGCCAAGGGCTATCAGACCGATGAGACCGTGAAGGGGCGGCTGGCGTTCCTCCATCACGATCTCAGGGCGCCCTTCGTTTACGCCTACTGGTGTGGCGATACCGCTGTTGAACGGGTCTGGAAGGACGTTCCGGCTCCCGAACGCACTCGCTTCTGGCATTATCTCTACGGCACCATGCATACCCCATCGACGCTGGCGCGATACTGGAAATAGCCGTGTGTCCGGCATCACGCCCATTCAACCCGACCGGTTAAGCTTGTTCTAAGGGTTGAGCCCCATAGTCACCCTTCCAGTGGCCGTGGGGGCGGTACATGCGCTTGCTTATTGTTGACGATAGTCGGTCCAGCCTTGCGCTCATCGGATCGATAATCGGCGAAGTGGTTCCCGGTGAAATCGAGCTCTGTCTCAATCCGCTCGAGGCAATCGCGCTTTGTCGCGAGCATCAGTACGATCTGGTGATCGTCGATCACATAATGCCCGAAATGGATGGTATCGAGTTTACTGCGGCGTTGCGCGCCCGGCCGGCTTATAGCCTGGTTCCCATCGTCATGGTGACCTCGGACGCCGACAAGGCAATCCGCATCGAGGCGATCAAGGCCGGTGCCTCCGACTTCCTGCAAAAGCCCTTCGATCCCACCGAACTCCAGGCCCGCGTCGCCAACCTCCTGGCCCTGCGAAAGGCGCAGGTGCAACTGGCAGACAGGGCGCAATGGCTGGCCCGCGAAGTGGAGCGGGCCACGGCACACCTTCTGGCTCGCGAGGAAGAAATCATCTACCGGCTGGCCCGCGCCATCGAATACCGCGACGGCGACACCGGCGAACACGTGTCGCGCGTGGCCCAGATCAGCCAGCTCATCGCCGAGGGTATCGGGTTGTCCCAGGAGCAGTGCCGGATGATCTATCTGGCCGCGCCCCTGCACGACATCGGCAAAATCGGCATTGCCGACGCCATTCTGAGCAAGCCCGGCAAGCTGACCCCGGAAGAATTCGCCAAGATGCAAGAACACGTGACCATCGGCGCACGCATTCTCGAACGCGGCACCTCCGATCTCATCAAGACCGCCGAACTTATCGCGCAAAGCCATCACGAGCGCTGGGACGGCACCGGCTATCCAGACCGGCTCTCGGGTGCCGATATTCCCATCGAAGCCCGTATCGTGGCCATCGCCGATGTCTTTGATGCGCTATGTTCCGAGCGACCCTACAAGGCGGCCTGGACGGTCGAGGCTGCCTATGCCGAAATCGTCCGCTGCAGCGGTAGCCATTTCGATCCGGCCTGCGTTGCGGCCTTCCGCGCCAAATGGTCCGAGATCAACGCCCTCATTGCGAGCGCGACCCTCTCCGAAGCCGTTTAGGCCGCTTCAGAGCTTTCCGATCAATCGAAGTCATCGATCCAGACGACGCGCATGTGCGCGAGCGTGTCATCGGGCTCTTCTGCGCCATCAGTCACCTGATCGCCTGTTCGGCCCTGCCGGCCGCATTTTTGCGCCCGCCAAGCACTCGCGCGGGTTCTGGGGGCCACTTGGGCGCTGGACTCAAGAGGAAGGTGAAGTATTCACGCCTCGTTCTCCGTGAGTCGATTCAGAATCGAAATCCGAACGACTCTGGAAATCAACGGATAGATTCTCGAGAGATTCTGTATAAATAAAGTAATAACCAAATTTACTACAATTTAGACGGTTGTATTTGTAAATAACACATGCTTAGAAACTATAAAATTGTAACCGTTGTTTAATCATTGGATGTGAGTGTATTTCCATATTCCGGGGGAATACACTGTGGGTAATGACGTCGTGTTTGAGCGGCGTTGCTATCGGCAAGGATGGTTTGCGCCTTCTGCTCCCGGCCATCGCAACGGCAGGAGAGACAGAATGTCATCCAGACCCATATGCTTATCGGGCTTCGCCTATGCCCCATGACGATTGTTACACACTCGTTCTGGGCGCCGATGCAGGCATAAAATCAGCCCAGAGCGTAGCGACGAGCCTCACCCAAGCCCTCTCCGAACACGATAGCATCGGCATCGATACCCAGACCCTCTCGGACGCCGATATCACCACAATCCAGACGCTTCTGGCCGCCAGGGCCAAGGCCACCCAGATGGGCAAATCGCTCGACATGCTGGCGCCCATCGGCGCGCCGCTGATCGCGGTGCTGAACGCTGCCGGCTTTTTGAGCCCCGGGCAGGAGCATGCCGCGTTCTGGAACGGGATCCATCAAAACGAGGCGGGACACTGAGCCATGAGCAAGACAATTCTGACCATCGACGATTCAGCGTCCATCCGCCAGATGGTGTCGATGACACTGACCGCCGCCGGGTTTGAGGTCATCGAAGCCGCCAACGGCGCCGAAGGATATGACAAGGCCATAGCCCAGCCCGTCCATGCGGTGCTGACCGATCTCAACATGCCGGTCCTCAACGGCATCGAGTTCGTGCGGAAGTATCGCACCCATCCCTCGAGCAAGGGGATCCCGATTATCCTTTTGACCACCGAGTCCGATGACGAGCTCAAGCGCCAGGCCAAGGAGGCCGGTGCGACCGGATGGATCGTCAAGCCCTTCAAGCAGGATCAGCTTCTGGCCATCATCAAGAAAGTGGTCGGGGCATGAACATTTCAGATCCCGCCGATACATTCCGCCAGGAGGCCCGCGAGCTTCTTGAGCAGCTTGAAGCCGGCCTGCTCGATCTCGAACAGGACCCCGCCAATTCCGATCTCATCAATTTCGCGTTCCGGGCATTGCACACGATCAAGGGGTCGGGCGCGATGTTCGGCTTCACGCGTGTCGCCGAATTCGTCCATGAGTTCGAGACAGCCTTCGACCGGGTCCGCAAGGGACAGAGCAAGGCCAACAAGGCGCTTATCGAAGTCGCGCTCGATGCTAAGGACCATATCCATCGCCTGATCGAAGAACCCGACGCAGACGTCTCGGGTGGCGATGAAATCCTTGCAGCCCTGCGTGTCATCGTGGATGGCGGGTCACCCGCCGCGAACGTTGAGCAGACGGCTCCTGCGCCATCCCAGGACAGCACGCCGGTGCCCGGTGGGTCCCAATGGTGGCGGCTGGTTTTCTATCTGCCCTCCGATTGCCTGGCCTTCGGCACCAATCCAATCCTGTTGCTCGAAGAACTTGCCGAACTCGGCCCCACTCGGATCACGGCGCTGACCGGCCGCATTCCGGATCTCGACGTCCTGGACCCCGAGACGCCGTATGTCGGTTGGCAGGTCGATATCGAGGCCACCGATCCCGCCGCGGCAATCGATGACATTTTCATGTTCCTGCGCGACAGCATGGAACTGAGCCTGTCCCCGCTCGAAGTGGACGTTTCCGAGCCTGAAACACTTCAGGCCGAAGCTGATCCGGTTCCGCCCGCAGTCGAAACGCCAGTGGCATCAGAACCTGCGCCTGCTGTTTCCGCCAAGCGCCCCAGGGCTGCCGAAAAGACCGAGCCCGACCGGACCGCCGCCACCTCGCTACGCGTCCCCGCCGAACGCCTCGACGAACTCATGGATCGCGTCGGCGAACTGGTTATCGCCCAGGCTCGGTTGACCCAGATCGCCGCGCTGAGCTCCGATACTGCGCTCAAGAGTGTTGCCGAAGAACTTGAACGGCTCTCCTCGGGCCTCCGCGATACCTCGATGGGCATCCGCATGGTGCCCATCGGTTCGCTGTTCGGCCGGTTCCGGAGGCTTGTGCATGATCTCTCGGGCGAGTTGGGCAAGCCCATCGAATTCGTGACGTCGGGCGAAGACACCGAACTCGACAAGACGATGATCGAGCGTCTGGCCGATCCTTTGGTCCATCTCATCCGCAACGCCATGGATCATGGTCTGGAAAGCGCCGAAGCCCGTACGGCGTCGGGCAAGCCCGCCAAGGGAACGGTGCGGCTTTCCGCCGTCTATTCGGGCGCCGAAGTCGCCATTTCGGTGTCCGACGACGGGGCCGGGCTCGACGCTTCCCGCATCCGCGCCAAGGCCGAGGAGAACGGGCTGATAACGCCCGAAACCAAGCTTACCGAGCAGGAACTTTACCACCTTATCTTTGCGCCGGGCTTCTCGACGGCAAAGGAAGTGACCTCGCTCTCGGGCCGTGGTGTTGGCATGGACGTGGTCAAGCGCACCATCGACGGGTTGCGCGGCACCATCGATCTCACCACCGTCCCCGGACAGGGGACCACGGCAACACTGCGCCTGCCCCTGACGCTCGCCATCATCGACGGCATGCTCGTCCGCGTCGGCAATGGCCGATACACAATTCCACTGGCCGCCGTCGAGGAATGCGTGGAACTGCCCGAAGGCATCGAGGCGCATGCTAAGGGCCGGAATTTCCTCGATATCCGCGGCTCTCTCGTGCCCTATCTGCGGTTGCGCGAGGTGTTTGGCACCTCCGCTCCCCCCGAACCTTTCCAGAAGGTGGTTATCGTCTCGTCGGGCGATGGCCGGGTCGGGCTCGTGGTCGATCAGATCATCGGTAACAACCAGACGGTCATCAAGCAGCTCTCCAAACTGCACTCCTCCATCAAGTCCTTTTCGGGCGCAACAATTCTGGGCGATGGCACCGTAGCGTTGATCCTCGACACCGCCCACCTAGTGGCCTCCGGCCAGCCCCAGAGCGACAGCTACAGCCTGAGCGGGAGGGCCGCATGAGCACGCCAGCCACTTCAATGAATGCGCTGACCATCCGCCTCGACGATGAGCTGTTTGCCGTCGAAGCCAGTCAGGTGCGCGAAATCCTGGATCTCGTGCCCATCACCGAGGTGCCCAATGCCCCTGCTTTTGTGGGCGGCCTCATCAACGTACGCGGCCGTGTGGTTCCACTGGCCGATCTGCGCGTGATGTTCGGCATGGAACGGCCCGAACCCAACGAAGACACTCGCATCGTCGTCATGGAAGTCAATATCGGTGGCGAGCCCACTGTTGCCGGCATCCTTGCCGATAAGGTTCACGACGTCACCGACATCGAAGCCGCCTCAATCGAAGAGGCACCCAAGGTCGGCATGCGCTGGAGGCCCGAATACGTAAAGGGCATCGGCAAGCGCAATGGCGGCTTCATCATCATCCCGGACATGGAACGGATATTCGAAACACCGGGCGATAGAACCTCGCCCGCTGCAGCATCAGAAGAAAGGTCTGCATTGTGAGACTAACGATCAAGACAAAACTGGCGGCCGTCTTCGGCGTCGTCGTCGCCCTTTCGGCGGGGAGCATGTTCATTGCCCTGCAGAACCTGGGCGAGCTCAACACCGAGCTCGAAACCATCGTCAACGTCCGTTCGGCCAACCTTGTGACCTCTGCCGAGATGCAGACGAGCCTGGAAAGCCTCGGGTCGCGTATCCGCGCCCAGATCCTGACCACCGATCCCGTGGTAAAGGACGAATACGTCACCTCGATCCGCAGTGATTACGATGAACTGGTCGAAGGCCTTGCCACGCTCGATGCCAATGCGCAGGACCCCTTCATCCGCGATCAGCTTCCAGCCTTCGGCACCAAACTCGAGGAACTCTGGGCCTCGATCAACAAGGCGACCGAGCTGACGCTGAAAAATTCGGACGCTGCTGCGCTTGCCATCAGCCGCAGCGATGGCAGCGGTACGTTGGGCGTCTTCGAGGAAACCATGGCCGCTCTGCGCACCTCGCTACAGCGCAAGGTCGATACTGGTGACCTGTCCGCCTTCCCGGCCTATCGGGCGGCCACCGAAATGTTCCTGACCGGCACCGACATGTTCCGCCAGCAACGCAACGTGCTGCTGGCCGCATCGCAGGACCGGACGCTACAGGAAACCTGGCATTCCGATTACCTGACCGGCGTCGAAGCCAATGCCGCGCGCATTCCGGATATGCAGCGCACCATGCCGATGTCGGATATGGCGCTGTTCAACGCCGCACGCGCTGCCTATGACGACATGGTCGCCGCCATGAACAGTGCCGTGGCCATCAGCGTCGAGAATGGCGACTACTTCGCCATGGAAGAACTGGAAATTGCCAGTGTGCTGCGCCGTGAGGCCAACACGATCCTGCAGGCGATGATCGATCGCAATCAGGACATCATGGCGCAGGCTTCGGCCGAGGCGCAGGCGCTTTACGAGAATTCGATGCTGCTGCTGATCAGCCTGCTGGTCGGTTCGGCTCTCATCGCGCTCGTTGCCGCCATCTGGATCGTCGTTTCGATCTCCAGGGCCCTGTCCAGCGCCGTGCGCCTCGCCAACGAGGTCGCCGATGGTAATCTCAACGCCAGTGTCGATAACAGGTCCGATGACGAAGTGGGCGATCTGATCAAGGCGCTGAACGCCATGACCGCCAAGCTGCGCGAAGTGGTTGCCGAGGTTACCTCCGCAACCCGCAACGTCGCTGCCGGTTCTCAGGAAATGTCGGCGACCGCCGAACAGCTTAGCCAGGGTGCCACTGAACAGGCCTCATCGACCGAGGAAGCTTCGGCCTCCATGGAAGAAATGGCTGCAACGATCAAGCAGTCGGCCGACAACGCCTCCCAGACCGAAAAGATCGCCCGCCAGTCCGCGGCCGATGCCATCGCCTCGGGTGAAGCTGTCGACAATGCGGTCAGCGCCATGCAGACCATCGCCGAAAAGATCATGGTGGTGCAGGAAATCGCCCGTCAGACCGATCTGCTCGCCCTCAACGCAGCCGTCGAAGCGGCCCGTGCGGGCGAACATGGCCGCGGCTTTGCTGTCGTGGCGTCCGAAGTGCGCAAGCTCGCCGAACGCTCCCAGGCTGCCGCAGCGGAAATTTCGACCCTCTCGGGCGATACCGTCAAGGCGGCCCAGTCGGCTGGCGAAATGCTCTCCAAGCTGGTTCCCGATATTCAGCGCACCGCTGAACTGGTCGAGGAAATCTCGGCCGGCAGCCGCGAGCAGAATGCCGGTGCTGCCCAGATCAACACCGCTATCCAGCAGCTCGACAAGGTCACCCAGCAAAACACCTCGGCCGCCGAGGAAATGTCGGCAACCTCCGAAGAGCTGGCCAGCCAGGCCGAACAGCTCCAGTCGGCGATCGGGTATTTCCGCATCGATGCCAATGCAATGCCGGCGGCTGCCAATTCCGTATCGGCACCCTCGGCCCGGCCCGATCTCAAGCACGAGATTATGGCCAAGGCTCCCCATATGAAAAAAGCGCCCGCAAAGGCGCCGGCTTCATCGGGCGGCGGGTTCGACCTCGATCTGGACGACGGGCAGGACGATTTGGACACCCAATTCACCCGCCGCGGCGCGGCCTGATCCCGGGACCCGTCATGGCTGAGCAAATCCAGTATGTAACGCTCGGTGTCGCGGAGGAAATCTTCGCGGCGCCGGTCGCCACGGTCCAGGAAATCCTGGACATGCTGCCCATAGCCCGCCTGCCACGCGCGCCCGAAAACCTGTTCGGGATGATCGATGTGCGCGGCAAGGGGGTGCCGGTGCTCGATCTGCGCCTGACCCTTGGCATGGCTCCGGCATCCGATACCGAAAACACAAGGATCGTGGTCCTGACCATCAAGGGGCCAGAGGGGCCGGTAACGCTGGGCCTGCGCACCGACAAGGTGTTCGAGGTCACGGTGCTCGACACCGAGACCCTCGACCCTGCACCCGCCATCAGTGCCGGCTGGAGCGGGCATTGCATAGCCGGCATTGGCCGCCGCAATGGCGGGTTCGTGACGGTGCTCGATCTCGATGGCCTGCTCGGTGACATCGTCAAGCAGCCGATCCTCGCAGCGTGATTGCGCCTTCGGCTGGCCGGGTTTTCCGGCCGGCCGCACGCCATGGAGTTCATCTTTGTCTGCCTTAGCCCGCCTCAACACCAGTATTGACGACGACCGCCTCAGCGAGGCCGATTTTCAGCGCATTTCGACGCTGATCGGCCGCGAGGTGGGCATAAAGCTCCCGCCCACCAAGCGCCTGATGGTCGAGGGCAGGCTGCGCCGCAGAATGCGGGTTTTGGGACTGACCAGCTTTTCGGCCTATGGCGACCACCTTTTCCGGCGGGGCGGGCTCGACAGCGAGCTCCCCTATCTCATCAATGCCGTTACCACCAACAAGACCGATTTCTTCCGCGAGCCCGAACATTTCGAGCTCATGGAAAAGCTGATGGTGCCCAAGCTCCTTGAGGCGCGGCGCAGTGAGCGCATGCCGCTGCTCAAGGTGTGGAGCGCCGCAAGCTCGACCGGGGCCGAGGCCTATACCGCCGCCATGGTGCTGGCCGATATGGCCGCCCAACGCCGCGATTTTCGCTTTGCCCTGCTTGGCACCGACATTTCCACCGACGTTCTCGAACAGGGGCGCAGGGCCGTCTACCCTGCCGAACAGATCGCGCCCGTGCCGCCCACCAAGCAGAGCCGCTATTTGATGTTCGCCCGCCAGGCCGGGCCACGGCCCGAAGTGCGGATCGTGCCCGAACTGCGGCGCTACGTGCGCTTTTCGCGCCTGAACCTGATGGCCGGTACCTATCCCTTCGACCGGGACGTCGACATCATCCTGTTGCGCAACGTTTTGATCTATTTTGAAAAATCCGATCAGGAAGCGGTCATCAACCGGCTGGTCGGCCACTTGCGACCGGGAGGATATTTGCTGCTGGGCCATTCGGAATCGATGATCGGAACCTCGGTCACCATGCGCCAGGTGGCGCCTGCAGTGTTCCAGAAGGCCGGGGCGTAACCAATGAGCGAAAAAATCCGCGTCCTGATTATCGACGACAGCGCCTCGGTGCGCTTGACGCTCAGCGATATTATTTCCGCCGATCCCGACCTTGAGGTCATGGCCACGGCGTCCGACCCTTACGTGGCCGCCGAGCGTATCCGTCAGGAAGTGCCTGACGTCATTTTCCTCGATATCGAACTGCCCCGGATGGACGGGTTGACCTTCCTGCGCAAGATCATGTCTCAGCGCCCCATTCCCGTAGTCATCTGCTCGAGCCTGGCCGAGGCCGGTTCGGACACCTTCATGCAGGCGCTCGAAGCCGGCGCCGTCGATGTTGTGGCCAAGCCGCGCGTCGATACCGCCCAGTTCCTCCATGAATCGCGGATGCGCATTTGCGATGCGGCCAAGGGCGCCGCTCACGCCAAGATGCGCGGCATGAAAAAGCAGGCCCCGGCCCTGACGGTCGAATCCAAGCTGACTGCCGATGCCATATTGCCGTCCATTTCCGAAACGCGCCGCAAGAGCCTCATCGAACGCCTGCCGATAACCGAACCCATAGTGGCCATTGGCGCGTCAACGGGAGGCACCGAGGCGCTGCGCGAGATCCTCGAAGCGCTGCCGGCCGCCTGTCCGCCCATCCTCATCGTGCAGCATATGCCGGAAAAATTCACCGGCGCCTTCGCCCGGCGTCTCGATGCCGGCTGCGCCGTATCGGTCAAGGAAGCCCAGGATGGCGAACTGGTGCGGGCCGGTCAGGTGCTGATGGCGCCGGGGAACCACCATATGATGCTGGTGCGCAACGGCTCACGCTACAACGTCAAGATCGCTGACGGCCCCCACGTCTCGCGTCACCGTCCATCGGTTGACGTGCTGTTCCGCTCCACCGCCCAGACGGCGGGCCGCAACGCTTTGGGCATCATCCTGACCGGTATGGGCGACGATGGTGCGCGCGGTCTTCTTGAAATGCGCGAGATGGGCAGCTCCACCGTCGCCCAGGACGAGGAAACCTCGGTCGTCTTCGGCATGCCCAAGGAGGCCATCCAGCGCGGCGCCGCGGGCCGGATCCTCCCGCTTGGAAAAATCGCCGATGAAATCGTGGCGTTCAGCCACAAGGCCGCCCGGCCCGGAGAGAGTATTTTATGAGTATGTCCGTTACGCCCGCCGCCATAAACCAGCTTGCCACCGATCTGGCCGGGCACCGCGAAAAGATCGAGGCCGCGTTCGTGTCGGTCGGTGGGTGCCTTACGGAAGGCGCCTCGCTTCTCAACAAGCTCATAAAGCTCTTCGATGCGCTTCCCGATGCCTTAAGGGGCGCGGAGGTAGAAGAAGCGACGGGCCACCTCGAAGCCGTTGCCAGCCGGGCCGCCACGCTATCTGGCGCCTTTGCGCAGGAAAGGGCCGATCTTGAACGCCTGTTCGAGGTGGTCCGCGCCGCCAATCTGCCGATTGCCGATCTGCAAAGGACCATCAAGATGATGGGTATCGTCTCGATAAATGCGCGCGTGACCGCCGCGAGCATCGCCGAGGATACCGACGATTTCGACGTGTTCACCACCGATATCGCCACGCTTTCCGAATCCGCCACCCGCACGCTCAAGGAATTTTCGCAGGTCTATCGCCAGCTTGTCGTCGAGGTGGATGCCGCCGTCAGCCAGCGCAACCGCTTCGAGGGCGCCCACGCCCATACCCTGTCCGATCTTGCCGGTCGCCTGACCTCCACATTGCGCGCCCTCGAAAACCAGCGCGCCTCGGCTGTCGATGGCAGCGCCGAAACCAGCAGGCTGTCCCGGCAGGTCGTCGGCCAGATCGGCAGCGCCGTGATGGCGCTCCAGGTCGGCGATGCCACGCGTCAGCGGCTCGAGCACATCGAGGCCGGCTTTGAGTACCTCGCCAATGTTTTGTCCGGCGAACCCGTCTTTGATATCGACCTCAAACACGAAGATCGCACTGGCGCCCTTGCCGTGATCGCCACGCTCGAACAGGCGCAGCTGGCCGAAACGGCGCGCGATTTCGGTGTCGAGGTGAACGATGCCGAGCGCTCCCTTGCCGCGCTGGCCACCGATGCCGAAACGATCATGACGCGCAGCCGCGGGCAATACGGCTCGGATGCCGGTAAGTCGTCTTCCATAGCAAGCCTCAGCGATCAGTTGCGGGCCGCCGTGTCCCTGCTGGGCAATTTCGAAGCCGAGCGCGCCAAGCTCGAGGCGGTGGGGGCCGTTGTACGCCGCACCGTGGGCATACTGCTTGGCCATGTCGAAGCTGTGCAGGACATCGAGGCCAATATGCGGCTCGTCAGCCTCAACGCAGCGGTGCGGTGTGCTCAGCTCGGCCCGCGCGGCGCCTCGCTTACCGTCATCGCCACCCAATTGCGCGAGTTGACCAGCGAGACCGTGGCGGCCGCCGAAAGCGCCGTCGACTGGCTCAGCCAGTCCGCAGCTCTGGCCGATGCCTTCGGCGCAACCACAGCGGCTGATGGCGCGGCGCGGGGCGGGGGGCTCGAACAGGGCGCCACGCTGGCGCTCGAACTGCTCTCGGGGCTCGATCAGAAACTGGCCGGCGCGCTAGCCAGCCTCGATACCGACGGCACCAGGGTCATCGCGCTGCTCCAGATGGCGGCAAACGGGCTGGACGGGTTGGGCGCGCTGTCAGAAGCCATGGACGATATCAGGATGCAGATTGCCGGGTTGGCACCTGAAGCGCCGCCCGCGCACGCCGACGAGCTGGCCGAGCTGATCGCTGGTCTGCGCCGCCTCTATACCATGGAGGCCGAGCGCACTGTCCATGACGCGCTTTTCGGGCCACCCGAGATGAGCGCGGCCGCCCCCGCTGCCGACGACGCGTTCGACGATTTCATGATACTCTAAGCGCCGGGCTCCGTGCGTGGAGCCAGCACCGGATCGGACGCCAGAACCGCCGCGGCATCGTCCTCGGCATCGAGCATCGAGGCGACCCGCTCCAGTGCTGCGATCAGCATGAGCTGTTCCCACTCCTCGAGGCTGGAAAACGCGTCGTGAAACTGCGCGTGGGCGCCGTCCGGGGCGATCTCGAGGATCTTGCGGCCCCTTTCGGTGAGGCTCAGCCACACCTGCCGCCTATCGGTCTGGCCCTTGCGGCGGGCCACCATATTGAGCGCTTCGAGCTTGTGGATCAGCGCGGTGGTCGTCGCCTGGGTGATCCCCATGCGCGCCGCAACCGAGCCTGCGGTATGTTCCAGTCCGTCATCGAGCAGCTGCATGAAAATGAGCTGCGACGGGGTCAGCCCCGTCTCGCGCATCAGCGCCTTCGAATTGAGTTCTGTCTTGCGCAGGATCTTGCGCAGCGCGGAAAGCGCAGTCTTTGTCGGGGCTTGCACGGCGCGGCTTGGCTCCAGCACGAGTGTGTTCATGGTCTTTACCTCTGCTTGCCGGCTCTCCCAAGCCCCAACCGGTGGTGTTTTGACGAAATCATTTAGATAAACCTAATGAATTTGGCAAGCTACGCAGCCTTTCCCCAAAGGATGTGAGGCGTTGCATAATTATCATTTCTGCAGTTAAACTTATGAAATAACACATTAAATCAAAATATTGGCCAATCCGGAACGATTTCCGAGGGTTGACATTTAGTTTGTATAAGCTAACTAACTGCGCGAAAGCAAATTGGAGGCATCCCATGAAACTCGCAGCAGTCAGCGATACGGACCTCAGCGCCGACCCGCGCTCATCCATTACGATTCGCGCTCCCAAGCGCGAGGATGGCGCTGGTGTGTGGCAGCTCATTTCCGACACGACCTCGCTCGACGACAACTCGATGTATTGCAACCTGCTCCAGTGCAGCCACTTCGCGTCCACATGCGCGCTGGCTGAAATGGACGGTGAAATCGTCGGTTGGGTATCGGGCTACATTCCGCCCGAGCATCCCGACACCTATTTCGTCTGGCAGGTCTGCGTGGCCGAAAAGGCGCGCGGCAAGGGCATGGCCAAGCGCTTGATCAATGCAGTGCTGGCCCGCAAGGTCTGCGCTGGCGTCACTCAGGTTCAGTCGACAATCACCAAGGACAACAAGCCCTCATGGGCCCTGTTCGGGTCGATCGCCGATACGCTGGACGCCGATTTGGTCCGTCAGCCGCACTTCAAGCGCGACGATCATTTCGCCGGCCTGCACGACACCGAATTTCTTGTCACCATCGGCCCGTTCGAGCGCGCGGCGCTGCCCGTTCGTTCGGCCGCTTAAGAGATAGGGAACGCTGCCGCCACTGACTGCGGACCGGCAGCGCCATCAGATCTCATGCAGGCAAGAATTCCTTTAATTCCAAATTCCGCCGTCCCGCTCGAAGCGTCCCCGGCAAAAGTGGAAGACACTTTTGCGGATCGGGAGCGCGATACGAGAAAGGCAAGGAGACAAGGCACAATGACAACGACACATGAAACATTCGATCGCGTCGAGAGCCAGGTTCGCTCTTATTCGCGCAGCTTCCCCAAACTCTTCGGCAGGGCCAAGGGTTCGATCATCTATGGCGAAGACGGCCGCGAATATATCGACTTTCTCGCCGGCTGTTCCTCGCTCAACTATGGGCACAACGACCCCGACATGCAGGCGGCCTTGGTCGATTACGTCACCTCCGACGGCATCACCCACGGGCTCGATATGTTCACAAAGGCCAAGGAAGACTTCCTTGTCGCCTATGAAAACATCATCCTAAAGCCGCGTGGGCTGGACTATAAGCTAATGTTCACCGGCCCCACCGGCGCAAACGCCGTCGAGGCTGCGCTAAAGCTGGCCCGCAAGGTGACCGGACGCACCAATGTGATCGCCTTTACCAATGGCTTTCATGGCATGACCCTTGGCGCGCTTGCCGCGACGGGCAATGCCGGTAAGCGCGGTGGTGCGGGTATCGATCTCAATGGCATCCACCGCGCACCCTTCGAGGGCTATTTCGGCGCCGATGTCGACACCGCCGATATGCTCGAACAGATGCTCGATGATCCTTCGGGCGGCATCGATGCCCCCGCGGCGATCCTCGTCGAGCCCGTTCAGGGTGAGGGCGGGCTGAACGCCGCTTCGGGCGAATGGCTCAAAAAGATCGAGACCATCGCCAAAAAGCACGGCGCGCTGTTCATCCTTGATGACATTCAAGCCGGGTGCGGTCGCACGGGCACGTTCTTTTCCTTTGAAGAGTTCGGCCTCGACCCCGACATCATCACCCAGGCCAAGTCGCTTTCAGGCATGGGCCTGCCATTCGCGTTGACGCTTCTGAAGCCCGAGCACGACATCTGGAAGCCCGCCGAACACAACGGCACCTTCCGGGGCAACAACCATGCCTTTGTCACCGCTCGCGTGGCGCTGGAAAAATTCTGGAGCAACGATGCCTTCGCCAATTCGGTCAAGGCCAAGGGCGCCCACCTCGAAACGCGGCTCGGCGCCATCGCCAAGCGCTACGGGCTGGCCCTGCGCGGCCGCGGCATGATGATGGGCATCAACACCGAAAACGGTGATGTTGCGTCCGACATCTGCGCCAGGTGCTTCGACAAGGGTCTCATCATCGAGACTTCGGGCGGCCGCGACGAAGTGGTCAAGGTGCTCTGCCCGCTGACCATCGATATCGCACAGCTCGACAAGGGCCTCGACATTATCGAGGACGCCTTTGAAGCCGTGCTCGACAAAAGTGTTTCGCGCGCAGCGGCCGAGTAACCGGCGGCGCAGCGAACCGGAGCGCTCCCAGAAAAAGTGGTTGCCGGATTTTCGGTTCGGGAGCGCGACCAAGAAAGAAAAAAGGAAAAAACCAATGATCGTTCGTGATCTTCAAGACGCCCGTCAGGGCGACCGCCTCGTCAATTCCAATGGCTGGGATTCCACCCGCCTGCTTCTGGCTGGTGATGGCATGGGCTTTTCGTTCCACATCACTCGCATTCACGCCGGCACCAGCCACGAGTTTCACTACAAGCATCACTTCGAGAGCGTTTACTGCGTTTCGGGGGATGGTGAGATCGAGGATCTCGAAACCGGCACGGTCTACCAGATCAAGCCCGGCGTCATGTACGCGCTCGACAAGAACGACCGGCACCGCCTGACTGCCCGCGAGGAGATGGTGATGGCGTGCTGTTTCAACCCGCCGGTGACCGGCACCGAAGTCCATCGTGAGGATGGCTCGTATGCTCCGGCCGCCGAGTTGGCCGAAAGCGCCTAAAGCGCACCTGCACACCCCGAACCAAGGAGTAGAGGAAGCAATGACACTCTCTGCCGTTCACACCCGATCTGACGCCTATCCAACACGGCTTGCCGAGGAAAACTGGCTCGAGCGCAAGGATCCCGTCTTCTGGGGCAACTGGACGCCCCAGGCGCCGTTGACCCGCGCTCAGACCGAAGAATTCGACAAGAATGGCTTTCTGGTCCTCAACAACGTCTTTTCGCCCGCCGAGGTAGCAAAGCTGCAGGCCGAATCGCGTCGTCTGCGGTCCGGCGAGGCCGGCCTCAACTCCGATAATGTGGTGACCGAACCCGATTCGGATGCGGTGCGCACCATTTTCCGGCTTGAGGACGAGAGCGCGCTGTTCAACCGGGTTGCCCGCGACGAGCGTATTGCCGGAAAGATCAGCTTCCTGCTCGATGATGATCTTTATCTTCACCAGAGCCGGCTCAACTACAAGCCCGGCTTTACCGGCAAGGAATTCTACTGGCATTCCGATTTCGAGACATGGCACGCCGAAGATGGCATGCCGCGCATGCGGGCCATTTCCGCTTCGATCCTGCTCACGGACAATGACGCGCTCAACGGTCCGCTGATGCTCATGCCCGGCTCGCACAAGCACTACGTGTCCTGCGCCGGTGAAACGCCGGATGACAACCACAAATCCTCGCTCAAAAAGCAGGAAATTGGTGTCCCCAGCCACAAGGCACTCAGCGATCTGGCCGCAAAATTCGGCGTCGAATACGCCTCGGGCAAGGCTGGAACGGTGATCCTGTTCGAATGCAACACGATCCACGGCTCGAACGGCAACATTACCCCGTTCCCGCGCTCCAATGCGTTCTTTGTCTATAATTCCTGGTCCAACCGGGTCGAAGAGCCGTTCGCGGCGAACAAGCCCCGTCCTGACTTTCTTTCGAACCGCGACCCCAACGGTCCGTTCGAGATTGTCTCGGGCAAACTCGAATAGCCCGTAACCGGGCCATCAACCATTCGGCGGGATGTCCTCATTCCGCCGGGCACCCCGACCCAATCGGAGGGAACAAGTGACAGCCAAGACCCACACAGTCGAAAAAATCGGTGGCACGTCGATGTCGCGCAGCCAGGAGCTTTTGCGCACCGTGCTTGTCGGCGACCGGAAGGGCTCTGCGCTCTATAATCGTATTTTCGTCGTGTCCGCTTACGGCGGCATGACCGACGCCCTGCTCGAACACAAGAAATCGGACGAGCCCGGCGTCTATGCGCTGTTTGCGAGCGCCGAAAGCGGTTGGCAATGGGGCGATGCGCTCTCTTCGGTCGCTTCGAAAATGGTCGAAAAGAACGCCGAGATATTCCCCGACGCCGCGACCCGCGAACAGGCCGACAAGTTCATCCGCGAGCGGATCGAGGGTGTGCGCTCCTGTCTGATCGACCTTTCGCGCCTGTGCTCGTTCGGTCATTTCCAGCTCGAAGCGCATCTCCTCACTGTGCGCGAAATGCTCTCGGCGCTGGGCGAGGCGCAGTCGGCATTCAACACTGCCCTGCTGCTCAACCAGAACGGGGTCAACGCCCGTTTCATCGATTTGACCGGCTGGCGCCAGGATGGCGAATTGCCGCTCGACGAGCATATCGCGCGCCAGTTCGATGGCGTCGATTTCGAAACCGAGTTGCCCATCGTCACCGGCTATGCCCAGTGCGCCGAACAGTTGATGAAAACCTATGACCGTGGCTATTCCGAAGTGACGCTGTCCCGCGTGGCGGTGGTGACCGGCGCCACCGAGGCGATCATCCACAAGGAGTTCCACCTCTCTTCGGCCGATCCCAAACTGGTCGGTTCGGACAAGGTGCAGGTTATTGGCGAAACCAACTACGACGTCGCCGATCAGCTCTCCAACATGGGTATGGAAGCCATCCACCCGCGCGCGGCCAAATCGCTGCGCCAGGCTGGTATTCCGCTGCGCGTCACCAACGCGTTCGAGCCCGATCATCCGGGCACCGTCATCATGAGCGACCTGGCACCCAAGACGCCCGGCGCCGAGATCGTCACGGGGCTCAAGGGCGTATTCGCGCTCGAATTTTACGATCAGGACATGGTCGGGGTGAAGGGCTACGACACAAAAATCCTCGAGGCCCTGACACGCCACAAGGTCTGGATCATTTCCAAGACCTCGAACGCCAACACCATCACCCATTATCTCAAGGGGTCGATGAAGGCGATCAAGCGGGTCGAAACCGATCTGGCTCAGGCGTTTCCGACGGCCAGCACCACGCTGCGCAAGCTCGCCATGGTTTCGGCCATCGGGCGTGACCTGGGCGGCGTCCGGATCCTGCCTCGCGCCATCGCCGCGCTTGAGGATGCCGGGATCGAACCGATCGGGCTGACCGACATGATCCGCAAGGTCGATCTGCAGGTCCTCGTCGAGGAAAAAGACTTCGACGCCGCGATCATCGCGCTCCACAAAGGTCTTGTGGAAGAGCGAGCCGAGCGTAAGGCGCGAGCAGACATTCGTCGCGTTGCCTGATGGATGCCTCCGATGGCAACGCAACGACAGGCCGGTCCCCTCCCGGGGGCCGGCTTTTTCATGCGGTCAGAATGGAGGTTCGGACCGAAACACCACAGGTTCCCCGCCGCTGGGGTGGCGAAACCCAAGTTCCGCCGCGTGCAATTGCAGCCGATCGGCAGCCACCAGCGCCTCGCCGGTCGCGTAGAACTCGTCGCCAAGGATCGGATGCCCGATCTCTTTCATGTGCACACGCAATTGATGCGTGCGCCCGGTAATGGGGATGAGTTTCAGCCGCGTTGCGTGGTCCTCGCGCCCGATCACCTGCCAGCGGGTCTGGCTCGCGCGGCCCCGGGCGTGATTGACTTCCTGGCGTGGCTTGTTCTCCCAATCGGTCGCCAGCGGCAGGTCGACAAGGCCCTCGTCCTCCGCCACCTGGCCCCAGACACGAGCGATGTAGAACTTGGTTGTCTGGCGATATTCGAACTGTTTGCCGATATGGCCATGGGCGGCCTTGTGCTTGGCCATGATGATGATGCCGGACGTGTCCTTGTCCAGCCTGTGGATCGTCCCGGCGCCGGCAAACCGTTCCAGCGCCCGGCTCTGCAGACTGTCGAACAGTTGCGGGTCCTTGCCCGGAACGCTCAAAAGGCCCGACGGCTTGTTGAAGACGACGATGTCGTCATCCTCATGCACGATGTCGAGCCAGGGTTCGGTGGGCGGGCGGTAGTCGAAGGTCTTGGGCATGGGATTGAGCATGCTGACCCTCTATCAGCAATAGGCCGGGGCGAAAAGTTATCGCATTGCCCGATTGTCGCCCACAATTTGCCACATCCGCTCCCATTATTGTGAACCGTGTGCTAAGCGCACGGCTCAGGGTTCAATTTCTTTTTCGGGTCTCATGATCGCAAAACGGCTGATCGCGCTGTTTGCCGCCCTCGTTCTGGGGTTGTCGGCTGTCCCTGCCAGCGCGCAGAGCCATTCGCGTGGAGAGATCGAGATCCTCGCGCAATATTACGCACAGTATTACGGCGTCCCGCTCGAACTGGTCCGTCGCGTCATCAATCGCGAAAGCACCTTCAATCCCTCGGCCCGCAATGGTCCCTATTACGGGCTCATGCAGATTCTCCCCGCCACGGCCGGGACCATGGGCTTCCGTGGCCAACCGACCGATCTGCTCAATGCCGAAACCAATATGATCTACGCCGTCAAATACCTGCGCGGCGCCTGGCTTTTGGCCAATGGCAGTCATGATCGCGCCGTCCAGCTCTACGCAAAGGGCTATTATTACGAAGCCAAGGCCGCCGGCCTGCTCGAGGAAACCGGCCTGAGACCGGGACCGGCTACGCCCATCGCGCCCGCGCCGCCGCAGTTCCAGGCGCCCGTTGTCGCCGCCGTCACCCCGCCGCCGCCCGTCGCTGATGTCGTTCAAACGATCGAAGTCGCAGCCGCCGAGCCGGTCGAAGCGGTATTTGAAAGCACGCCGCTCGGTTTCCTGCCGCCCTCCCGCCCGCTCGGTCTCCAGATCGAGGACACCGCGCCCGCCGGGGCCGAGGCGCTCGTCGCCATAGCTGCGGTGGAGGCGCCTGCGGCGACGCCCACACTGGCGCAGGCCGAGGCCGCCGAACCCGCACCGGAACGTCTGGCCTACGCCGAATACCGCGCGTCCAGTGACATACCCCAACCGGCGATCGCCTCGCGGGCCGGTACGCAGTTGCGCCCATCCATCGATCTCGTCACGAGCACCTTTGCTCTGCTCGATTCGATGGCCACGGCGCGGCGCTGACCGTGCCTGGTCTGCGACACCCCGATCACAATCGTGCCCCTGATGTAGTTGGCGGGGTTGCCGTTAACCCCCTCTGTGCTAGGATTTTGGTCAAATTGGAACGATCTGCCTCGCAGTTCGGCCCTCCAGTTGAGCGGAATGGATAGTGTGGGTTGCGTACCAGCCGTGAAAGCCAACAAGCGCCATAGCCTGATTGCCCTTTGCGTGGCCGGTACGCTTCTCACCGGCCCGGCACTCGGATTCGAGCTCTTCGGCATCCAGTTCTTTGGCTCGGAGGCCGAGGACGCCAACGCGGTGATTGCCGATCCGCGCACCTATGATCTGACATTTGAAACCGGCACCGAAGGTCCGGTCGACGGCGCGCTGCGCGGAGCGTCCAGCCTCTGGGGCGGCCGCGATGAGCCCGCTTCGGGCGTGCCCGGCCTTCTGGCCATGGCGCGTGGCGATTATGCCCGCATGACCGGCGCACTCTACAATCTGGGCTATTACGGCGGCGCGATCTCCATTCTGGTCAATGGACGCGAGGCGTCTTCAATTCCGCCCGACGCCACCTTGCCCGAACCAAGCCAGATCCGGGTTACTGTTGATCCGGGCCCTGAATTTGTCTTCGGCCCCCTGCGCGTCGCCAACCGCGCGCCAATGCCGGTAATCGAAGCCGATGTGGTCGAGCTGCCCTCCGAAATAGGGTTCGTCACCGGTCAGGTGGCGCGTGCCACGGTCATCGCCCAGGCCGAGCAACGGCTTGTCGAAGCCTGGCGCCAACTCGGCTATCCCAAGGCGCAGATCGCCTCGCGCGATGTGGTCGCCGATCATCCCAGCCGTACGCTGGAAGTTTCCATAACACTCGATCCGGGTGCCTACGCCGCCATCGGCCCTATCGGGGTCGAGGGCACCCAAAACATGAGCCCGGCCTTTATCGTGCGCCAGACCGGGTTGGTGCAGGGTGCCGAATACGATCCCGACGATATCGAACGGGCCCGCGAGCGGCTGACCCGGCTGGGCGTTTTCCGCTCGATGCGCATCGAGGCCGCCCAGCAGGTTTCGGCCAACGGGCTGCTGCCCTACCAGATCATCGTACAGGAACAGGCCCTGCGCCGCTTCGGCTTCGGCGCCAGCTACGGCACGCTCGACGGGCTGGGCGTGGAAGGCTACTGGCTGCACCGCAACCTGTTCGGTGAGGCCGAGCGCCTGCGGCTCGATGCCAAGGTGGCCGGCATCAGCTTCCCCATCGACACCGCAGAGTTCGATTACGCCTTCGGCGGCACCTTCACCAAGCCGGGCATCTATACCCCCGAGACCGATCTTGTGGCTTCGCTCAGCGCCGACCGCTCGGTCCTGCCGCTCTATACCGAAACCTCCGTTCAGGGCCGCCTCGGTATCGAACAGCTCTTCACCGACGATATCTCCGGCAGTGTCGGACTGCAGTTCCAGCACTCCTATTTCGAAGATGATGCGACCTTCGGAAACCGCAATTTCACCTCGGCCGGCCTCTATGGGCGCGGCGTGTTCGACAATCGCGACTCCGATCTCGACCCCACGGAGGGCTTCTATCTCGAAGCCACGATCGATCCGCTCTACGAGTTCGAATACGAGAATTTCCTGGCCCGGGCGACGGTTGAAGGCCGCGCCTACTTCGCCTTCGACGAGGACGCCAATTACATTCTCGCCGCCCGCGTCAGGGCCGGCGCCGTGGCCGGTCCATCGCTCACCGAAATCCCGCCCGACCTGTTGTTCTTTGCCGGTGGCGGCGGCTCGGTGCGCGGCTACGCCTATCGCTCCATCGGTGTCGACGATGGCCTGGGCAACATCACCGGCGGCCGTTATCTCCTCGAAGCCTCGGTCGAAGGCCGCGTGCGGTTCAACGATCAGTTCGGCGCCGTGGCGTTCGTCGATGGGGGCTATGTCGCCGCCGATACCTTCCCCGGCCTTGAACAACTGCGCCTCGGGGCGGGCGTCGGCATCCGCTATTATACGGCGCTCGGTCCCTTGCGCCTTGACGTCGCTGTGCCTTTGAACAAGAGCCCGGGCGATCCCGATTACGCGCTCTATGTCGGTATAGGACAGTCGTTCTGATGCGTGTTCTCGCCGCCGCAATCGCTGCCGTCACGCTCGCCATGCCCGTCATGGCGCAGGAGGCAGAGCGCGAAAGCCTCATGGACATGCTGGCCCGCGCCACCCAGCTCAACGAGACCGAGCAACGCGGCGCGCTGGTCGGTTTTGTCGAAAACCAGATCTCCTCGCCCGACCGCCAGATCAGGCTCAACGGCATCGATGGCGCCCTTTCGTCCAACGCCTCGATCGACCAGATCACCATTTCCGATACCGAGGGCATCTGGCTGATCGTCGAAAACGCGACGCTGCAATGGAATCAGGGCGCCCTGCTGTTTGGGCGGCTGGAAATCCAGTCGCTTGCCGCCGATTCCATAGCCTATATCCGCAACCCGGTGTCCACCGAAGCCCCCGCTGCGCCATCCCCCGAGGCGGGCGGGTTCTCGGTGCCCGAATTGCCCGTCGCGGTCATTCTCGAAGACCTCTCGGTCCCCAATGTGCGCTTTGGCGAGCAGGTCTTTGGCCTGGGTTCGGAAATCTCGCTGGCCGGATCGATGACGCTGGATGGGGGCGCCATCGACGCCCAGCTCGACATCGTCCGGCTGGATGGTCCGGGTGGCACGCTCGACCTCGACCTGCAATATGCCAATGACACCCGTGAAATCGATCTCGGCCTCGACCTTATCGAGCCCGAGGACGGCATCGTCGCCAACCTCCTCAATATCGAGGGGCGTCCCGAAATCGCCCTGGGCCTGCAAGGCGCTGGACCCATCGACGATCTCGATATCACCCTGACCTTCGATGCCGATGGCAGCCGTATTTTGACCGGGGAAGGCACGCTCGATCAGACCGGTGAAGGCCTCGCCATCGCCGCCGATTTGAACGGCCCCCTGTCCACGGTCCTTCCCGTTGCCTACCGCGATTTCTTCGGCACCGAGACGGCGCTTTCGCTCGAAGCGTTGATGCGCGACGCTGGCGGGTTTGAAGTCTCAAACCTTTCCCTCTCAGGGGGCGAGCTGTCCCTTTTGGCCAACGCCGCCACCACGGCGGACGGCTTCTTGAACCGCCTCGACATAGCCGGCGAAATCTCGCCCGTCTCGGGCGAAACCGTCACCCTGCCGATGCCCGGGGCCTCTACGTCCATCCAGCGCGCCCGTTTCGATGTCGATTATGGCAATGAAGGCTCCGATCAATGGACGGGAAGCTTCGAACTGCTCGGCTTTTCCACACCCGATTTCGCCGCCCAGAGCCTGGTGCTCGACACTTCGGGCGTGGCCGCCGATCTCGACGATCCGGCTACCCGCCGCATCACCTTCAATGGCGACGGCATGCTCGAAGGCGTCACCTCGTCATCCGAAGAGATTTCGCAGGCGCTGGGCACGTCCTTCGGCTTTGGTCTGGCGGGCATGTGGGAAGCGGGAGAACCCATTACGCTGGCCCAGCTCCGCCTCGTCGCTCAGGCGCTCAATTTCGAAGCCGCCGGCCAGATCGCCGATAATGTCTTCACCGGCGATCTCGCGCTCACGACCGACTCCATCGCGCCCTTCTCGGGCCTTGCCGAACGCGATCTCTCGGGTGCCATCGCGCTCAATGCCACGGGAACGATTTCGCCCCTGTCGGGCGGGTTCGATCTCACGCTCATGGGCAATGGCACCGACCTGTCGGTCGATGACGATATCGCCGACAATCTGCTTGAAGGCACAGTGGCCCTTTCGGGCCGGGTGGCCCGCAATGAAATAGGGCTTGAAGCGGAAAATTTCCGCATCGCCAATAACCAGGTGGAAATGGTCGCCGACGGCACCTACGCCACCGGTACCGCCGATTTCACCTTCGATCTGGCGCTGGCCGATCTTGCCCTGATCGATCCCGCAATGACAGGCCGCCTCACGGCGACGGGCACCGCGCGGGGTGCGGAGGGCAATATCGCGCTGACCGCCGATATCGACATCCCCGAGGGCACGCTCGACGGGCGCACCCTGCGCAACGCCAATATCGGCTTTGACGGCACTTCAAGCGAAACCGGGCTTGTCGGCTCACTCGCCGGCGCCGCATCGCTCGATGGGTTCCGCATCACCCTCGCCAGCGAAATCGACAACAATGCCGAGCGCCTACGGCTGTCCGACATTACGTTTGACGCCCCCGGCACGGCGCTCTCGGGCAATCTCACCCGCTTTGCCAACGGCCTGCTCGACGGCCGGTTGACCCTCGATGCGCCCAATATCGAAACCGCCGCTTCCCTCGCGCTGGTCGAAGCGAGCGGTGCGGTCAATGCCGATATCGTCCTCGATCCGGAGGGCGAAACCCAGGGCGCCGAGCTCACGGCCGCCCTCAACGCGGTAAGGTTCAACGACATCACAATCGGTTCGGCCAATGCTCAGGCGGTTGTCGCCGACCTGTTCGGCGTCCCGGTCATCGATGGGTCGATCAATGGCGCCGATATCGTTGCGGCAGGCACAGAAATTCAGTCGGTTTCGCTCACCGCAACGTCCAGTCAGGAGACGACGCAGTTCTCGGGCAATGCGGCGCTCAACGCCGGAACCGAACTGACCCTTGCCGGCTTGCTCGAACCCATCGCCGACGGCTACCGCGTGGCGCTCGACAGTTTCCGGCTCACCCAGGGCCAGCTGGCCGCAAGCCTCGCCCGCCCGGCCGAACTGACAGTCGCCAATGAGGCTGTGTCGTTCTCGGGGATCGAACTGGCCGTCGGCTCGGGCCGCATCAGCGCAACTGGCAGCGCCGGGCAAAGTCTCGATATAGCCCTCGATGTTACAGCTCTTCCGCTCAATATCGCCAATACCATTGTCCCCGATCTGGGGCTGGCTGGGACCGTGTCCGGCACCGCGCAGATCTCAGGCGAAGCCAGCGATCCGCGCGCCAGTTTCTCGGTTGAAGCGAGCGGCATCAACGCCGCCGCGATCTCCGACTTCGGCATCGCACCGCTTTCGCTCTCCGCCCAGGGCAGCTTTGCCGATAACACGATCACCCTTTCGCAGGCCCGCGCCAACGGGTCGGGTGGGCTCAGCGCAACCGCACAGGGCACCATCCCGCTCGAAGGGGCGGGGCTCAACATCGCCGTCAACGGCTCGGCGCCGCTCTCGCTCGCCAACCGGTTTGTCGCAGATCGTGGCGCCCAGATCTCGGGCACCGCAACACTCAACGCCAGGGTCACCGGACGCATCGACAATCCGCAGTTTTCGGGCACGGTTTCGGTCGCCAATGGCGAGTTTATCGATCCCGGCCTTGCGCTGCGGCTGGTCGGCATCACCGGCAACGCCGCGCTCACCGCAGATCGGGTGACCATCAACACCCTCACCGCCAACCTCGCCACCGGCGGCTCGGTTTCGGCCTCGGGCTTTGTCGGGCTCAATGCGGGCCTCAATTCCGATATCGCGATCAATTTCGATCAGGCGCGCTATGCCGATGGCAATCTTGTTGTCGCTACGCTCAACGGCAATCTGCGGCTCACCGGCCCCATCGCCAATGGCGGGCGGCTGGCCGGCAATATCGCCGTCGCCCGTGCCGACATCACCGTTCCCGATGGCTTTGGCGGTGCGGTGAGCGTCATCGATGTCGATCATGTCCGCCCACCATCGCCTGTGGCTGCCACCCTGGCGCGGGCCCGTATCGACCAGCGCGCGTCGAGCACCACCACGCCCGGCGTACCGCTGGAACTCGCCATCTCCATTTCTGCACCCAATCAGGTGTTCATCCGCGGCCGCGGGCTTGATGCAGAAGTGGGCGGCGCAGTACAGATCAACGGCAATGTGGCCAGTATCCAGCCGGTCGGCGGGCTCGAGCTGATCCGGGGTCGTCTGTCGATCCTGGGCCAGCGCATCGACTTCGACGAAGGCACCGTCACCCTGATCGGCGATCTCGACCCCTTCATCAATCTCGTCGCGCGTACCGAGGGCAGTGACATCACAGTCATCGTCACCGTGTCGGGCCGCGCCTCTTCGCCCGAGGTCACCTTTTCGTCCGATCCCATGTTACCGCAGGATGAAGTGCTGGCCCGTCTGATCTTTGATCGCGGCGTCGGCGAACTCTCGCCGCTGCAACTGGCCCAACTGGCCGCGGCGGCCGCGGAACTGGCCGGTGGTGGCAGCGGCTCGGGCTCGCTGCTCGGCTCGCTGCGCGAGGCCGCAGGGCTCGACGATCTCGACATCGTCACCGATTCCGAAGGCAATGTCGGCGTGCGGGCCGGCGCTTATATCGACGACAACATCTATCTCGGTGTGGAAGCAGGGGCAGGGGAAAGCCGCGTTACCATCGATCTCGATATCACCGAGCAGTTGCGCGCCCGCGGCACCACCAGCACGACCGGAAATTCCGGCATCGGGCTGTTCTACGAGCAGGACTATTAGAGCCGTTCAATAAAAGTGCAGTGCCAGCCCATGATGGCGTTGGCAGCGACCATATCGGGCGTCGGTGTGTCATGTGACGCCCCGGCGCCCTTTTTTCGTTCTCTGTGCTCTCGCTTTGGCCGGCAGTGGAACCAACACGGCCCCATGACTCTTATTCCCCTCGATAAATAACCGCACACGAAGTGCAGTGAGGGAAAAGCGTAAATGTTCAAAGGACTTTTGCTTTGGATGATCGGCATACCATTGCCCTTGATCATCCTGCTTCTGATTTTCGTGCTTTAGATGCTGCACGCAATACCAGAGCGATCAATATTTCCCCGTCCGGTGCGCGGGTAAAACATACGGAGAACGACAATGAATTCCATCATCTATCTCGTCGGCCTCGTGGTCGTGGTCATGGCCATCCTGTCCTTCATCGGCCTCGCTTGAGCGCCACACCAAAAGGACATACGCCCATGACGACAATAACGCCCACCGAGCCCGCAACCGCCCAGGAAAACTCTTCCTATGTTGATTGGCCGGCCATTCTGGCGGGCGGCATCGTCGCCGCCGCCATTTCCTTCGTCCTGCTCGCCTTCGGCTCGGCCATCGGGTTGACCATGACAAACCCGTTCGGGCGCGAAGGTGTTTCCTTGTTCTGGATTGCCATCGCCATGGCCATCTGGGTCATATGGGTGCAGGTATCCGCGCTGATGATCGGCGGCTATCTCACCGGCCGCATGCGCAAGCGCAATTATGACGCGACCGAAGACGAGTCCGACATTCGCGACGGCTTCCACGGCCTTCTGGTCTGGGCCACTGCCGTTGTCTTTACAGCAATTCTCGCTTTTGGCGGTATCGGCACTGTTGCCAACAGCCTCGGCGCAGCCGTCGGTGGCGCCGCACAGGGTGCAGGAGCCGCCGCCGGGCAGGCGATCAGCGATGAAGCTGGTCCGTTCCAGTCGAGCATCGACCGTCTGCTGCGCACTGCAACGGCCACTGAAGGCGATGCGGCAGCAACCCGCGACGAAGTCGGCCGCATCCTGATCGATGGCGTGACCGGTGAAGGGGTGTCCGAAGATGACCGCGCCTATCTCGCTCAACTGGTCGCGGCCCGCACCAATCTTGGCGAGGCTGAAGCCCAGACACGCGTCGATGAAACCATCGCCCAGGCCCAGGCGGTGCAAGAAGACGTCGTTGCTGCTGCCGAACAGGCTCGGACCGTAGGCATTCTCGGCGCTTTCCTGACGGCCGCTTCGCTCGCCATCGGCGCTGCGGGCGCCTGGTTTGCCGCAATCACGGGCGGCAATCACCGCGACAAGCACACGGTTACGGCCTTCTTCGCCCGCCGGCGTACGCCCGTCGCCTGATTGCAAAGTAACCTGAAAACAAAAAGCCCCGCTGCACTGGCGGGGCTTTTTCGGTGTCGCGCTAGAATTCGGACCAGTCGGTCGCAAGCGCCGTGTTGCCCGCGCTGGTATGGCGGGGCGGCTGCGTTAAAGCGCCTGCCTCTTCGGTCTGGTCGATCTCCCACGCTGTCATATCGTTGCCCACAGCGTTGCCATCGATCGTAAAGCGGGCAACGATGCCGTCCAGCGTCGTCACCTGCGCCTCGGTCTGCTCGATCGTCGCGTTGGTTTCCTCAACCAGCGCAGCGTTATGCTGGGTCATCTCGTCGAGCAACCGCACGGCGGAGGACACTTCGGAAATCGCCGAAGCCTGCTCGCGGCTGGCCGTGGAAATGCCGCCCATGATCTCGGCGTTCTCGATCACCGCCTCGCGGATTTCCCGCAGCGTTTCGGTGGCCTGAGCAACAAGCCTGGACCCGCCGCCCACCTCGTTCGCGCTTTCTTCGATCAGCACCTTGACCTCCGAAGAGGCCTGAGCGGCAGATTGCGCCAGCCGGCGCACTTCGACAGCCACCACGGCAAATCCCTTGCCCGCTTCCCCCGCCCGTGCCGCTTCCACCGAAGCGTTCAAGGCCAGAAGGTTGGTCTGGAAGGCGATGTCGTCGATCATCTTGATGATGTCGGAAACCTTTGCCGAGGACGTCGTGATGCGCTCCATGGCCTGATTGGCCTCGCCCATCACCGTGCCGCCCTTTTGGGCCAGATCGGAGGCAGCGCGGGTCTTGTCCAGCGCGTCCTGCGCGTTCTGCGCGTTACCGGTCACGGCGACGGCCAGCTGTTCCATCGACGCCGAAGTCTCTTCAATCGTTGCTGCCTGCCGCGTCGTGCGCTCGGACAAATCGTTGGCACCCGAAAGGATCTCGCCCGTCGCGATCTTGAGCGCCCGCGAAGTGTCCTTGAGCCGCCCGACGATATCGGCAAACGTGTCGGCCATCGCGTTGGTGTCGTCCTTGAGCTGTGCGAATGCGCCCTCATAGGCCCCGTTTACCCGCAGCGACAGATCGGCATCGGCCATGGCCGAAAGCACCTGCCCGGTTTCCGAAAGCCCCCGGTCCACGATTTCCATCACCATGTTGACGCTTTGCGCAAAGCTCTCGAGTTCGGGGTCGTCATACCGAACGTCGACCCGCCCGGAAAAATCCCCGGCCACGGCGGCCGAAACCACGGTCTTGATGCGGGCCTGCAAATCGGCGCGGATGCGATGCTCTTCAGCGTCCTTTGCAGCCGTCCGGGCCTTTTCGCTGTCCATGTCGCGCATGGCGCGGCCATTGTCGCGGAACACGGTCAGCGCTTCGACCATCTGGCCCACTTCATGGCGCTGGCGCTGGTCGAGCTCCAGATCGAGGTCGCCATCGGCAAGCTGGCGCATGCGCCCGGCAATTTGCTTGATGGTGCCCGACAATCCCCGGCCGATGATCACCGCCAATACGATACCGATAATCAGCGCCCCGATACCGGCGATCAGAACGACGTTGAGCGTCGTCGCCGCCATCGCCGCACCCGAAGGCCCAAGCGCATCCTGGCGCGCCTGCACCGAGGCCAGCATGGCGCCAAACGCTTCCTGCATCTGCGGTCCGAGCACGTCGAGCTGTCCGCTCATCACAGCATTGCGGGCGGCGGTCGCTTCAGCCAGGCTCCCGGCCTGCGCCATATAAGTATCGAGCCCTTCCATCATGCGATTGGCCGTCGCCTTCTGGGAATTGGAAATCACCGCATCGTGCAGCTTTTGCAAATTCTCTTTGGCAAAGGCCGCATTTTCGGCCGCCACCTCCAGCCGCGCCGGATCGGCGGTCAAAAGGAACTGCTCGACCTCAAACTGGGTGAGGATCGTTGACTGCACGCCAAACCCGGCCGAACCCGTGGCGTTGAAATTGCCGCTCACCGCCCGCAGCGCCGCCGTGGAATCGGCGCGCAGCTCGTCGCCCACGGCACGCAACTCGATAACCTCGGCATCGATCTGGGACTGGAGTTCGGTCATTTCGACAAAGGCGGCCTCATAGGCCTGCGCCGAGCTGGCAAATTCGGCAATCGCCGCCTCTGTCTCCGCGTCCCCTTCGAAAACTGCCATGATTTCCGGGTCGTGCGACTGAAGCGTTGCAATGCGATCGGCCAATGCCTGGGCTTTTTCCGCCGAGGTTTCCAGCCGATAGTCGAGATCGGCCAGCCGGGCTGCCGAAAGCTGCTCGACAAAGCCCGAGATCGCCAGGGTCTGCCGCGCGGCGCCCCGATAATCCATGAAGGTTTGCGATACCGCGCTTACCCCGAAATAGGCAAATGCCACAATCGCAGCCAAAAGCGCGATCATCGCGCCGAACGATGCGTAGATGCGCTGCGCCACGCTAAGTCTGGACAGCATGATATCGGCCCCCTTGTCCCTTCTGGGATAATGCGTAAGGACAGTAAGAGCGATCGGGGTTAATGAAGGTTCAATTTGAGCCCGAAAGCCGCACAATAATGACGGCTTAGCGCGCACAAAACTGGACCTGCCCCCTTTTTAGGCGGTTTTGACAATTGGGCCCGTCGCCGGCCCCAATTGCATACATGTTCGGCGGGTCAAGTTCAGGATGCCCGCGCATAGTCGACCGCCGGATTCACTGGCTCAGCATCGGCCACGATGCGGAATACATTGGCGGTATCGTCGGGGGCGCGCGTGGCGACCGAACTGCGCATACCCAGCATGATGACCCGTTTCGACAATGGTTATTTAAGGCGTGCCCCTGCACTAAAACCTATGTGTTAACGAGCTTCAAATTTGATTGTCATTGAGCCGCCATGTAACGGCGTCAACGCGCGATCCGCTTGGCTCCATGCCGTAATGCGAAGAATTTGCGAAAAATGCCGATGCCGGTGTCACAAACAAAAAGGCGGCCTTGCGGCCACCTTTGCATGTGCGTACGGCAGGTCGGGCAATGGGCTCAGCGCGGAGCGAGCA